>CBDCPB010000001.1:0-40111 GCA_965220125.1 Dehalococcoidia bacterium
CTCGCAACCGATCCACCCAGGGTATGAGTGACTTCCTGGACGGTGAGGGTGCCCGTGAAACCGGGCGGAGCGCCCGCGAGCTCCAGCGGATAGAGCGCCTTCGCCGCAGGGTTGAGCGAGTCCTCGATCTCGATCCAGTCCTGCGACGAAACGGCTCTCTGCGCCGCCCGGCGCGCCGCGCGCAGTGCTTCGCCCCGGGACGCGAACACACCCGGCAGCCTCCTGCGTGGCAACCCGCTGCCCACGGTCACAGCTTCAGCGCTCGACCCGTCTGGCGCATAGAAGCGGGCCGAAGCGCTGCGCCACAACTCGGAGTCCGCCCTGCGCCACCGGTACCAGGCGCCCCCCCTCAGATCAATCGCGAGCGTCGGGAGTGAGGCACCGGACGCAGCGCTGCGCTCGCCCGCGGCGAGGATCAGCAGCCGCGCATCCTTCACCGGTACCCGTCCACCCAGTCGACCAACGAGCCGCCGCAGGAACTGTATGTCGCTCTCCGCGCTTTGCATGGGTCCCATCGGGACAACATCGGCCAGCGCGCTGGATACTGCCGGCATGAGCCCCGAGCGAGCGGCGATGGCTGACGCTATCTCCCCGATGGTGTTGCCGCTCCAGGAGGCGTCCCGGATCTCACGAAGCCTCGACTGCGGCGCAATGGCCGAGGCCTCCACGGTGATCGTGCCCTCCCTGGTGTCGCCCCCGATCGCGGTGACCGAGAGCTTCCCGCCGATCTGCTCGGGTTCGCCGCCGCGGCGCACATGGAACACGATCTCGCGCCCCATGGGGGGCACGGCCACCTCCGTGTCCCGCGTCACGGTCACCACCAGGCTCGCGCTATCGGAGTCGTACTCCAGCCCGTCGCTCACCCGAAGCGATCGCCACCCGAACGAGAGCGGCGCCGAACGCGCCCCCTCCACCAGCACATCGAGCGTCAGTCCCACAGGTTGACCACCGTCCCACTCGCAGGCGTGATGTCGGGGAACACCAGGCGCACCCCCGCGGGGAGCACCGGCCCGCGTTGCGCAAGCCCCAGGTTCGCCGCGAGCACCGCTTCGAGCGCGGCCGGGACGGCGCCGATCCCGTAGTGCTCGGCAATCAGCTCATCCAGGTAATCCCCCTGGAGCGTGACGAGCGTGATACTCACGTGTCAACCATCTCGAGCAGCTCCACCTCGAAGTCGATGCGCGTCGGTATCCCGTCAGGGCCGCGAAGCGCCCTCTCGGTGATCTCGAGCCTCGGCACCGTCCAGCGTCCGAGGTACTCCCCGCTCGAGCCCCGCCCGCCCCCGAGAAAAACCGGCAGTGCCCTGCCTGTCGACCCCGGCATCAACCCCGCCTCCTCGGCCAGCGCATCGAGCGCGGCGAGATCCGCGGAGTCCTGCACCCACACCGTGCCCGTCAGCGAGATCCGCTCAGCGTCCCTGCCCAGATCCTCGAGCTCCTGCGGGCGCCCATGCCGGTCTCGCTGCTCCCATCGGCGTGTACGGGTGCGCAGCAGCTCCTGGTACTCCGCCTCGTCGACGTCGAACCGGAACTCGCCGACCTGCATCTGCATCAGAAGAGGACCTCGGGCATGGGGTCTGCGGTCGCCGTGTCCTCGATCTCCCTTCGTCTCTGCTCCATCCTGCGCTCAAACGCGTCCATCACCTCTTCGGCTACCTGCATCGGGTTGTCTGATTTCGAATTGACGATGATGGGTCCGACCCGGACGCTGTTGTGCGCCGCACCGGCCGCGCCCCTGCGCGCCGGATGAACGGGCCGTGGCGCTGCGGCCGCGAGCGCCTCGATCCTCTGCCGGCTCTCCGCCTCTATCTGCGCGCCCATGCGCCTCCGGTCGATGATCTCCTCCCGGGTGACGGGCTGGCGCACCCGCTCCGCCTCCGCCTCCTCGTCGAAGTCGAAACGGTCCTCGAACCAGTCGACGATTTCGCGTGCCGCCACGTCGCCGGCGATGCCGCCGGCCACCGCCCCGATGGCGGTTCCCACTCCGGGAGCGATCGCAGTGCCAATGGCAGCGCCGAGTGCCGCGCCCCCGAGCCCACCACCGATTCCGGCCGCTTCGTCGGCGAGCGTGTCGGAGTCTCCTGACATTGCGGCTTCAGTGAGCGCAACCGCTCCGACTGCGGCGCCGATGTACGGGAGGCGCCTGGCGCCGCGGTTGAAGGCGTCGCCAAGGCGGTGTCTCGGCTTGCCGGCGGTCGTATCACCACCCATTCCGGCTGCCAGTCCCGCCGCGGCCCCCGCGCCAGCTCCGGATCCAGCCCTCCCTGCTCCGGGCATCCTCTTCGCGATGAGGGTGCCGACGTGCATGGTGCCCAGCCGGGTAGCCGTGCTGCCGCGTCCCGGACCTCGACCCTTGCGGTCTCTTCCACGCGGCGCGTCGCCATCGATGCTCTCGTCGAAGTCGGCGTCGGCCTGGCGGCGTCCATCGGTGAAGGCGCTCCCCAGTCGCAAAGCCCCCTGAGCGGCCTTGTAGGCGACAAACATCGTCGCGATCGCGCCCCCGGCCGCGGCGAGCTCCTCCTTGAAGGCGACGATACCGGTAGCTGCATCGCTCAGCGGTCCCGTCAGGTACTCCGCGAACTTGCCCTCGACGGAAGTCTTGAGATCTTGGGCGGCGGCTTCCATCGTGTCCGCCATGCGCGCGGCGTCTTTGGTGAGCTCGTCGGCGGCGGCTTTGGTACCCAGGAAGCGCTGGTAGTCGGCTCGACCTTGCTCGGTAACGAGTTGGCTCATGATGCGAAGCCCCGTCTCGCCGAAGATGTCGGAGAGCTGGGTGAGGTCACCCCCCACCGCGGCCACCATTTCGGTGAGTATCTTGTCGAGGTCGCGGTACTCTCCGGAGTCGTGGCGCACCAACACCCCGAGATCATCCTCTATCTTCTCGATCTTGTCCGCGGTGATGAGCTCGCGGAGCAACCCCTCCACCGCCGTGGCCGCCTGCTCGGATGACCCGGTGGCCTGGCGCGCGACCTGCGCGATCGCGCCGAGCTGGCGCACCGCACCGGGACCCTTGTACCCGAGCCCCGCGAATGCGCTGAACAACCGTTCACCCTCAGCTGCCATATTGCCGAGCGTGAAGGCTCCCGACTTACCCTGTACGGTGATGAGGTTGAGCATCCGCCCCACCTCTTGCTCCGAGCTGATACCCAGCTTGCGGAACTCGGCGGCCAGGCGCCCCAGTGCATCCCCGGAGCCACCCGACCCCTGGATGGCTTCCGCCAGAAGCTCGAGGTTGTCCCTCGCGAAGTCCAGATCGCCGGTCTTCTCGACGATCGCCTCCACGGCGGCGGTGAGCTCTGAGGGGTCGACCCGGATGTCCGGGGCGTTGGCGGTGGCGTAGATTTCCTCGCGGAGATCACTCATTTCCTCTTTGGGCCGCTGACTCTGAATGCCGAGACGCTCCATGCGCGTCTCTATCGAGCCGAGGCGGCGTATCGTCGCGCCGACGGCAAAGGCGCCGGTGGCCAGCCCGAACGCCCCCGCCAGGGAGCCGAGCGTGCCCGAGAGCCGCCCGAAGATCCGGTTTGCGCGGCTGCCGGTGCTGCCGAACGCATCACCGAGACGCCTGGTCTTTTCCCTCACCTCACCGAGCGCCGCCTCTGCGCGTTCACCCGAACCTTCCACCTTGCCGGCCATCTCGCCAGCCTTGGTGCCCTGAGCCGGGAACGCATCGCCCATGCGAAGCGTCTTCTCCCGAATCTCGGCCATCGCCCCCTCGGAGCGCTCTCCCGCGCCCTCGATTCGGCCCGCCATGCTCTGGGCCTTCACCCCCTGGGGGGCGAAGTAGTCGCCCATCCGCGCCGCGGCCACGCGCACCTCGCGCAAGGCCCCCTCGGAGCGCTCCCCCGCGCCCTCGATGCGCCCGGCCATGCTCTGGGCCTTCACCCCCTGGGGGGCGAAGTAGTCGCCCATCCGCGCCGCGGCCACGCGCACCTCGCGCAAGGCCCCCTCGGAGCGCTCCCCCGCGCCCTCGATGCGCCCGGCCATGCTCTGGGCCTTCACCCCCTGGGCGTTGAAGGAGTCGCCCAGGCGAAGCGTCTTCTCCCGCACCTCGCGCATCGCCCCCTCGGAGCGCTCCCCCGCGCCCTCGATGCGCCCGGCCATGCTCTGGGCCTTCACCCCCTGGGCGTTGAAGGAGTCGCCCAGGCGAAGCGTCTTCTCCCGCACCTCGCGCAAGGCCCCCTCGGAGCGCTCCCCCGCGCCCTCGATGCGCCCGGCCATGCTCTGGGCCTTCACCCCCTGGGGGGCGAAGTAGTCGCCCATCCGCGCCGCGGCCACGCGCACCTCGCGCAAGGCCCCCTCGGAGCGCTCCCCCGCGCCCTCGATGCGCCCGGCCATGCTCTGGGCCTTCACCCCCTGGGGGGCGAAGTAGTCGCCCATCCGCGCCGCGGCCACGCGCACCTCGCGCAAGGCCCCCTCGGAGCGCTCCCCCGCGCCCTCGATGCGCCCGGCCATGCTCTGGGCCTTCACCCCCTGGGGGGCGAAGTAGTCGCCCATCCGCGCCGCGGCCACGCGCACCTCGCGCAAGGCCCCCTCGGAGCGCTCCCCCGCGCCCTCGATGCGCCCGGCCATGCTCTGGGCCTTCACCCCCTGGGGGGCGAAGTAGTCGCCCATCCGCGCCGCGGCCACGCGCACCTCGCGCAAGGCCCCCTCGGAGCGCTCTCCCGCGCCCTCGATGCGCCCGGCCATGCTCTGGGCCTTCACCCCCTGGGGGGCGAAGTAGTCGCCCATCCGCGCCGCGGCCACGCGCACCTCGCGCAAGGCCCCCTCGGAGCGCTCTCCCGCGCCCTCGATGCGCCCGGCCATGCTCTGGGCCTTCACCCCCTGGGCGTTGAAGGAGTCGCCCAGGCGAAGCGTCTTCTCCCGCACCTCGCGCAAGGCCCCCTCGGAGCGCTCTCCCGCGCCCTCGATGCGCCCGGCCATGCTCTGGGCCTTCACCCCCTGGGGGGCGAAGTAGTCGCCCATCCGCGCCGCGGCCACGCGCACCTCGCGCAAGGCCCCCTCGGAGCGCTCTCCCGCGCCCTCGATGCGCCCGGCCATGCTCTGGGCCTTCACCCCCTGGGCGTTGAAGGAGTCGCCCAGGCGAAGCGTCTTCTCCCGCACCTCGCGCAAGGCCCCCTCGGAGCGCTCTCCCGCGCCCTCGATGCGCCCGGCCATGCTCTGGGCCTTCACCCCCTGGGCGTTGAAGGAGTCGCCCAGGCGAAGCGTCTTCTCCCGCACCTCGCGCATCGCCCCCTCGGAGCGCTCTCCCGCGCCCTCGATGCGCCCGGCCATGCTCTGGGCCTTCACCCCCTGGGCGTTGAAGGAGTCGCCCAGGCGAAGCGTCTTCTCCCGCACCTCGCGCATCGCCCCCTCGGAGCGCTCTCCCGCGCCCTCGATGCGCCCGGCCATGCTCTGGGCCTTCACCCCCTGGGCGTTGAAGGAGTCGCCCAGGCGCCGCACGTCGCCCCTGGCGACGTCCATCGCCCGCCCGCCTCGCTTCGCGGTGCCCGCGAAGGCATCGCCGAGGCGTTTGGTTTGATCGGCCGCGCCCTTGAGCTCGCGGCGGAAGCGCCCCGCCCGCGCGCGCAGGCGGACCGCTACGGTATGGGTGCTGCTAGCCACGGGTGCGCTTCCATTTCCGCGGAGGCGCTCCAGGAGCACGCGGCGGCGCGGTGTCGCGGTGGAGCTCTACGGCGGCGGACTGCCACGCGAGCAACTCCCCGGGCTCCAGGCTCAGGAGCTCGTGGCGTCCCCAGCGGGTCCAGGAGTTGAGCGCGAGGACGACTCGCCGGGCGATGCCTCGGGGCCAATCCCGGACAAAAAATCCACACCCGAGCGCACCACGGCGCGGTGGTAGTCCGCGACGTCCATCTTGCCGACGTCGCCGAAGGGGATGCCTGCGCAGATTGAGAGCAGCGCCGCCTCGCGTCCCGTTGCGGTGGGCTGGCGCTCCGACGCGATGAGGTCCTTTACCAGCGGACGGCGAACGGTCAGCGAGGTGATCTTGCCGTCCTTGCCCTCAATCGGCCGATCGAGGGGGATGACGGTCGTGTCGTTCACCCGCCGCGTCTCAGCAGGCCGCGCAGCTGCGCGAGCACGTCGGTCCCGCCCACCCGGTGGATGGACTGCTCGATGTCGATGTGGCGCACCTCCGCCCCGTCGATGCGGTGGGTGAGCACCCGGGGATTGATGGTGTAGGTGCACCGCCCGGTCTCGTTGCCCCCGCCCACCTCGCCCTGAACCTGCTTGGTCCACAGCCCCGAGAGGTCGTACTCGACTGTGCGCGGGGTCTCCCCGTCCGTGGTGACGCCGACGAAGAGCACCGGCGTGGCCGGCGCGGCGGGGTTCAACACGAGCGAGTCGAGCTCCGGCACGGAGTCGGCCATGGTGAACATGGCCTCCATCTTCTCCACGCGCCCGGTGGCGATGTCGATGGTGCCCGCATGTCCCGGCTGGTTGCTCTCTTCCACCTCGAGGGTGATCTCCGGCGGGGTGAAGGAGACCGCGACGCCCACGTGGTCGATGCCGTCCACGTAGACCGAGAGCCCGTGCAGGACCTTGCGAAGCGCCATCTCAGGTCACCCCGGCTGCGAGCTGGTCGATGATGCGCTGGTTGTACACCCCGCTCACCGACTGCTTGAACACGATGTGCTCGGCCAGTCCGAAGATGCCGAGGTCGTAGTTGAAGGTCACCATGTGGGCGGCGAGCGTGCTCTCGGTGTTCTCCGCCGGGTCGAACCAGGCCCGACCGCCGGAGAGAATGCGCTTCAGTGTCTGGTCGCGCAGGAAGTCGTTGATCTTGCGCAACACGAACTCCACGAAGGGGATGTCGACGTTGCGGTCTATGTAGTCGACGATGTAGGACAGCAGCGCATCCCCGGTGATGCCGCGCGCCCGGTGCTCGGTGATCGGCGTGCCGTCTGCGAGCCGGTTGCCCCACAGGAAGAGCCCGCCCCGGCGGCGCACCGCGGTGGTGACGAAGCCGCGGCTCAGCACGTTCGCGGTCGCGGTGCGCGAGTCTATCGCCCAGTCGACCACCTGCGCGGTGCGCAGCACGTCGACCAGCTGTTTGTTGCTGGGCGAGCCCGCGTACTTCGACTGCTGCTCGCGGTCGTTTCGCGCGATGTGCCCGAGCACCAGGCCGTCCATCGGACGCTCGGTCTCCACGCCCCCGTCCGAGATGACGAGCTTCGGCCAGCAGGCATAGACCTTGCCGAGCGTTGCCGCTGCCGTCACCGCGGCCGAGGCGTCCGCCGCGTCGAGGGTGACCACGGGCACCGCGCGCAGATCCTGGGCCACCGCATCCAGCGCGGCGGTGATGCCGTCGGTCTGGGCGCCCGGAGCGCCGATGAGGCGCGGCTTGAAGCCGGTCACCGACTCCGCGCCGAGCAGCGCGTAGATGCCGGTCCCGCCCACGCGGGTCCCGGTGATGTTCGCTTCGGTGTCGTCGGCCACCTTGACCGCGACGATGGTCGCCCCGATGCGCCCGGAGGTCCGGTAGACGTCGGCGATCGCGTCGGGGAGCGAGCCCTGCGCACCCAGCCCCCTCGCCTGCGCGGAGGTGTTGATGAGCATGGGGGTGTTCTCGGGGTAGGGATCGTCTTGCCCGCCGAGCAGGCTCGAGGGCTCGAGCGCCCCGACGATCGTGGCGCCCGTGGAGCCGGCGGCCAGCGCGAGCGTTGCCACTGCGATCACCGCGGCATTCGCCGCCCACCCGGTCACCACCTGCTGGGCGGTGGACTCCGCGGCGCCCGCCGCATCGGTCGCGACGTTGACAGTGATGCGCCTCGTCACCGCGTCGTAGGCGAAGGAGAGCGCGGTGCTGTTGCCCGCCACCACGAAGGTGACCGATATCCGGTTGCCGGCCTTCCCGGCCGCCACCGCGCTCGCCTTGACCGCCGCGTTGGCCGCGCCGATGACGAGGCTCGCGGCCACCGCGGTCGGCGCGTCCGGAGCGGCGCCGACCAGCCCGATGATCGAGGTGGGACCCACCGTGACGGGGATCGCCTGGTTCGGCAGCTGGATGTTCTCAGCGCCGTGGAGGTCTATCTGCGGGCCTTTCATGGGGGCGGAGTATGGGGCAGGGGGATCCGCTCGTTTGGACCAAACTCTAGATGAACAGATGCCAGCCCATGGAGGCGAGGAGCGTACGATCCACGTGCAGCTCTGTGCCGCCCTCGGCGAGGATGGCCCGCTCGATGTCTGCGGCCAGGCGCTCCGCGGCCCCGAGCGGCTCGCGCCTGCGCTTGCGCCAATCACGCCTTGCCGCGCTCGTCGTCATGTGCACGCGAGCCCCCCTCCATTGCTCGCGCACGCGCACGTACATCACGTCAGGGTCCTGTCCCAACCCCCAGGGCCCGGCCTCCAGGAGGATGTCACGCAGGTGCACGTCTGCGTACCCGCTGGCGGTACTTGTAGAGCGCGGCGATGACGCCCTTCAGTCCCTCGGCGTCGAGCTCCTCGATCGGCGCGCCGCGCTGGCGCTTCGCTATGGCATTCACGTAGTTCGGCCCCGCGCCGAAGTCCGCCGCGATCGCGAGGCACTTCCTGCGCATCCCTTCGACGTTGTCCCTCGGCGGTCCCACGCGCCCGGCGACGGCGCCGGGCAGGCGGTTGAGCTCATCGAGCGTGCGGTGCAGCCCGGCCGTGTCCATGTCCTTGCAAGACGGCGCCCCTCCCACCCGGCGCTGGAGGGCGCGGCGGGTGTCCTCGTCGAGGCCGAGCTCCTTCGCCCGGGCATGGATCGCGCCGATGAGGCGGTTGCGGTAGGGGCGGCGGGGTTTCATTGGGGTTTGGCGGGGCGTCGGAGTGCGTGCGCGTGGGGCAGGGGCCCGTCGACACTGGAGATTTTGAGTGCCGCGCATGCTTCGAACACGCTCTGCACCACTTCACCGTCAGCTCGGCCATTCCTGACGCACGCCGCAGCGAGCTCGAACTCGGCGTTTGTGCTCAGGTTGAGCTCTAGGTCGTAGCAGTAAGCCTCGCCCCCCAGTGTGAGGCGGACCCCGTCTGTACCCTCAACCAAGTAGACCTTCACAGCGCACCCCGACAACCTGTTGATTGGTGTTCGCGGAATAAGTCTTTATGCGAGTTTATGTAAGCTCGACCACCGTCTTCCGTCGCTCCGAGCCCGTCTCTCCGGGCTGTCACGCCTGTTTCCAGGGGTGTACACGGGAACCCGTATAACCTCTTCCCCCTGGTGAGGCTCAAGCTCGGCGTCCTCCCCGCGCAATTCAGTGCCAGGCTCACAACACCCCCGGCAACACCGCTCCCGTCATGTCGACGGTGATCCCCGTCCACTTGTGCTGCGGTGCGGGGCGCACGTAGAAGCGGATGTAGCTCGCCGACCCGATGACCCGGATGGCGTCGGTGATGGCGGCCTGGGCGCCGCGCCAGCGCTCGTCGTCGATCTCGAGACGGCGCAGGGCGAACACCTTCTCGCGCGAGACGTTGCCTTCCCTGTCGGTGTCGAACGCGCGGTGCGCCAACAGCTTGATCTCGTCGCGCGCTCCTTCCGACCAGTCCGCGATGCACTGCTCGACGAGCTCGCGCGCGGCCTGGAGCTCGGGACCGAAGCTGATGCGGTCCTGCACCTGCACCACGACGCGCATGCACCCGTCGAAGCTCGTGTAGGTGCGGTTGCCCTTCGCGCCGCCGCGCCGCTTGAGCCCGTACTTCTCCGCGATGAGATCGTCCATCGCAGCGAGATCGTCATAGCAGTGCCCGATGAAGCGGTGCACCTGGCGGTGCAGCTCGAGCGCGTAGGCCGCGATGGTGCGCACCGTCACGTCCTCGAGCGCGGTGTGCGCAGCGATGAGCCGCTCGGGCACCAGGTGCCCCTTGGCGTCGCGGGAATAGCCCTCCGGGACCGGCCCGTCGCCGCCCTCGCCGAGGAAGGCGGTGAGCCCGTCGAGCGCGTCGCGCTCGCGGGCGAACGGATCCCCGTTTGGTTGTGTCTTCATCGCGTTCTCCTGTCGTAGTGTTTGACCACGGGCGGCTTCTGCGCGTAGTCGATGGTCGTGCGGCGGTCGAGGTCGTCGGGGTCGGTGATGGTGACGAACTTTCCGCCAGCCTCCCGGCTGATCTGCGGCGCCACGTTGCGCAGGCGCTTGGGCTAGATGTGCGGTGTCGGCTTCTCGCGCCCGCGCCCGGCCTGGACCGTCGCCACGTAGCCGGCGTGCTCCCACCAGCGGAGCCATTTGCGCACGGTGCCCGCGGTGAAGCCCGTCGTCTCAGCGAGTTGTCCGACCGTAACCGCCATGCCCGCCGTCATGAGGGCGTCCCAGATCCGCTGCGCGTTGCGCTGAGTCATGCCGCACCTTCCGGCCCCGGCGTCACGCACCGGAAGTGCCGGGGAAAGGCGACGACGTTGCTCGGCCTGGGCACGACGTGGGTGATGGACTCCAAGTGCTCGACGTCGTCGGCTGCCGCATGCAGCGCCCGGGCGAGCGCTACACACTCGGCTGTGCCGAGCCCGGGCCCTGAGCTCGCCCGCTCGACGTATGTCGCGAGCACGCGGAGCTCCGCGCCCGTCACGCGCCGATCTCCATGTGGGCCGCGGCCTCGACCAGGTCGGCATCGCGCACGTCGGCGCGCCCCTCGGCGCGGGCGAGCGTCGCCGCGAACGCGACGAGCTTGGCGATCGCGCGCAACCCCCCGAGCCCGCGGGCCGCGGCGAGGATCCTCTCGCGCCCCCTGCCCTCGGGCTTGCGCCGGAGCAAGGCCTCACCGAGCGCGATTGCGTCCGTCTCGCTCGGGCGCCGCAGACGGAAGCGCACGCCGAAGCGCGAGATGAGCTGGCCGGCCCTCTCGGTGGCGCTCAGCCTCGACCACAGGGGGTCGTTACCGCTAAGCACCAGGCCGCAGCCGGTCGAGTCGTGGAGGCAGCGCAGCTGGTCGAGCAGCGCCGGGGTGAGGTGGTGCGCCTCGTCGACGACGAGCACGGCGTCCCTGCCCGACAGGTGCGCCACGACGACGTCCTCGAGCTTCGCCGCGGTCGTGACGCCCGCACCGACGTCGAGTGCCCGCGCGATGCGCGAGAGCACCGCCGCGGGTGTGGTGACCGCGGGGGACATGGTCACGAACCAGGCGCCCGCGTGCTCGGCGCAGTAGCGCGCGAGCGCCCAGGACTTGCCCGCGCCCGAGGCGCCGTAGACGAGCGCGCAGTCGCCGTTCGCATGGGCGTACCCGACGGTGCCCTGGACGCGGAACGTCACGGCGAGCTCGGCGTGGCGGTCGAGCCCCGTCGTTCGCATCCTCGCCACCTCGGCCTCGGTGTCGAGCCAGCGCGCGACGAGCCGCGCCACGCGGTCGTTGTCGCCGCGGTACTTCGCCCCGAGCCAGCTCGAGATGGCGGGCGCGCTCATCCCTATCCCGCGCGCCGCCTCGTTGACCGAGAGTCCCCGGTGCTCGATGTGGGCGCGGAGCTTCGCGCGCAGCGCCTCGTGGGTGTCTTCAGCCTGCTCTGTCATGGGTTCCTCCGTCAGCCCTTGTCCAACATCCGGCCCGCCCCCCGGGCGAGCCGGTCCATCGTGTTCTCGCGCGCGTCCTGCGCCGCTTCGGCGCGGCGGCGTTGCTTCGGCGAGACGAGCTCCACCACCTTCGGCTTGACGCCCGGTCCGGGCGCCACGGGCTCGATGCGGTGACGCTCCACCATGTCCTCCATGCGCTCGCGGGCCTTCTGGGCCTGATCGAGTCCGCGCTTGTAGCGGCGGCGCTCCCGGTTGTGCTCGCGCGCCGCCTCGGTGTCGAGGAATCCGACGGGGTCGAGACAGTCGGCAAAGCACAGGTACTGGCCGTTGAGGTCGTACACATGCACCCCGGCGTGGAGATCGTCGGGGTCGAAGCGTGCCACCACCCGGCGGTTGCCGGGGAGGCGGTGGATGAGGGCGCGCAGCTCGTCGGCCTGGTACCGGTTCGCGGGCAGTCCTGCCGCCTTGCCCGCGGAGAGCACGAATGTGCCGTCGGGCTTGACCGTCACGGGTTCGGGCGCGAGCAGGAGGAGCGAGCGCTGCTCGCTCGAGAGCCGGCGCACCGGTGTCGAGGCGAGCTCCTCGGCCCAGACTTCGTCTATGGAGCGCCCGGCGGCGGCCTCCATGCGCCTGCCCGGGCGCTCGTTGTACTCGCGCACCGCATCGGCGACGACGCCGAGGAAGGTCTCCCAGGGCACGGCCCCGGACCCGTAGTTCGCGGGCTTGGCGGTGGTGTTGCGCCCGGCGTAGGCGCCCCGGCATTGCGGGTGCTTCTCGATGCCCTCCGCGAGGTCACCGAAGGCGCGCTCCACCGGCTTCGCCTGCCCCCAGCCGTAGTTTTTCCCGTCGTCCTCGCGCTCCAGGTGCGTGCGGACGACGCGACACCCGAGCAGGTCGAAGATGCCCCAGCAGTCCTCTTCGTCGCTCTTCCAGCGGCGCTTCCACCTCGTCGTGAGCGCGTTGGCCGACGCCGCGAAGGTGTTGTCGATGACCATCACCCGCGGCACGCCGTGGGCGTCGGTCATGCGCGTGAACGCTATCCGGACCAGGTCCTGGTTCTCCGTCTCGCCGACGCACCAGGCGAGGATCTTCCGCGTCCTGACATCCTGCCAGTACCAGCCGACGGGGCGCAGGACGCGCCCGTCCGCGGTGCGGGCGAACACGTCGTGGCGCTTCCCATCGCCGGAGACGCAGTCGAGCGGGAGCATGCCGGCGACGGTGCGCACCTGGGCGGGGTACATCGCGAGCGCCGCGAGGACGCCCTCGCGCGCACGCACGATCTCCTCCGGTGACACCTCGCGGTAGAGGCGGAGCCGAAAGAGCCGCTCGCACGGCACGGACCACCCGCGACGTCGTGCGATCGTCTTCACCCGCCGCCAGCACGCGGCCGAGCCCGGCCCCTCGAGGCGCAGGTAGTCCGCCCGCCAGATGCGCCAGGCCTCCTGCGCGCCCGGGGTGTCCCAGGCGACGCGCGGGCGCCCCCGGCGCGCTGCTTCCAGGAGGCTCGCCGCGTCGACGACCGGCGCGGCGCCGGTGCGCTTCATCCAGCGCATGACCGAGCCCCGGCTCACCCCGTGCTCCTCTGCCGCGATGGTCTCGGCCTGGAGGCGCGAGTGGCCCTCGCAGAGCAGCTCCTGGGCGCGCATGACGGCCCGCAAGCGCATGGCCGCACGGTCGCGGCCGGCCTCGGTGGCGAGGTGGAGGCCGCTCATTGCGGGACCTTCGCGGGGGGGCCGCCGAGCACCCCGCCCATGGCCGCGAGCCCGCGCCTTGCCGCCTCGCGGTCGACGGGGGGGAGTGCCGAGCTCGCGACCTCTGCGGCGCGCCGCGGCCCCTTGCCGCGCGGCCCCGGGCGCTTGCGCCGCACCTCCTCGGCGCGCGCCTCCTCGGCGGCCTCGGCGCGGTTGGCGAGGCTCGCGATCACCTCCCACAGGTAGGCGTGGTCGCGAAACGGCGTCTCGAGACGGCCCGCGTCGCGGCGCTCGATCACGGTGCCGAGCGCCTCCTTCCACGCTGCGCCGTCCACCGTCCAGTGGCGGCCGCGGCGGCGAATGCTCCCTCTCTCCGCCGCGCCGGCGAGCTCGGTCAGGAGCCGTTCGGCGCGCCGCCAGGAGAGCGCTCGCGAGGGCGGGCGGAAGACGTCGAGGTAGCCGAACGCCAGCGCGGGCCCAATACCCGATGCAGCGGAGAAGCGCATCGCCGCGGCAAGGGCCCGGCGCGCCGCGGCATCGGTCAACGCCGCCGCCAGCGGGTAGCGGGCGGAGCAGGCCGGGCAGGAGATTTCCACCGGTCAACGGCCTCGCGGCAGGTTGGCGAAGGCCTCGGTGACGGCGCGGTTGGCGGCGACCTCCGGGCGCTTCCCCTCCCCATTGCCTCTTGCCACGTCCGCTCCGTCGATGTTGGCGGGGTGCTTCACGCCCGCCACCGCTACCCAGGTGTCCCGGGTGGTGCCGTCAGGGCGCCCCGCGTTTCGCACGAGTATCGAGAGCCACCACTCCTCGGGCTTTCTCATGCACCGGACCCCGAGGGGCCGGGGGTCTCGCCCCGGGCGCTCATCCACAGGCCCGCGAGGTGGACGGCGTCATCGAGGGTGGCGACCCCCATGGCTATGGGAACACCGTCCGCGATCGACAGACGCCACCCTCCCTGGAACTCGTCATCCCACACCACCTGGAAGTGGCGGGTGCCCCCGATCTCGTCCTCGATGGCGATGCCGACGGTGACGAGCCGGGTCATGCCGACCCCCGAGAGCCCCGGTAGCGCTCGAGGTTCGTGCGCGTCTTGCTCTCGGCCTCGATGAGGATGGTGAGCGTCCTGTCTCCAATCGCCTCGATGTAAGTGGTCAGCGCGTTGGCCGCGAGCAGGTGCGCCTGGGCGAGATAGCCGATGGCGGGGTCCTCGCTGCGGAGCTCCGCAGCCGGATCGCCCGGTGAGCCGGGCGATTGGACGGGACGCCCGACAGGGTCTGTTGACGCAGGATCCCACGGGGGGGGGGTCCGATCGGCGCTGCGTCGAGGCCCCCTCACCATCTTGTTGTCGCCCACAACCCGGGCTGGGGTCGGGGTCCTGCTCTGGAGCCTCCATCGCACGGTCGTCGGCCGCAAGGATCCGGGCGGCCTCGATCCCCTTGTCTGTGAGGATCCAGCGCCGGCCACGGACCTCGACGAAGCTGTCGTTCCTCAGTTCAGCGAACGCGGCCCACGCGTCTTCAACGGGGCCGGGAGCCGCCGAAATCGGCTCGCCTCTCGGCAGGGAGATCTTGCGCGCAGCCAGGAGGCGAAGCATGGCGCACGCCGCCGCGCTCCATGTGTGTCCCCTAACGTCGGATTTTGCCGTCATGTCACCTCCGGAAAGAGCACGGGATAGAAGATGAGCCCGTGGCGGCAGAACTCCTGCCCGAAGCGCTCGATGCCGTCGTCGACGTCGTGCGCGAAATAGAGGATCGACTGCCCCTGAATGGGGCTCCCGGTCGGGTGTCCGGCGGGGGTGAGGAAGCGCATGCGCCCCGCGGGCAGGCACATCGCGAGCGCGGCCGACGCCGCGCGATGCCACCAGTCGGTGTCCGTTGAGTTGTTGGCGAGCAGGATGGCCTGGCTCACCTTGCCGCTCGAGATGTGCTCCAGCAGCCGCTCGGTGAACGCGCGCACCAGGTTCAACTTGTAGGGCGGGTTAAGCCACACCCGGCCGGACCAGGCGCGCTTCAGTCCGTCCTCGTGCTCGGTGCAGAAGGACTTTGCCTGGACGACGCGCTGCGCCTCGATGGAGGACGCGGGGTCGAGATCGATGTCGCCCATCACCCGCTTGGCGGCCGCGATGATGTGGGGCGGGGTGGTCCACTCGTACTCGCCGGAGTAGTGGACGGTCTTGGGGCTCGCCATGCCCTCGGCCTCGCGCCCGGCGTGGGCGACGCGCTTTCGGGTCAGGGGCTCGTGCGATTCGCGGGCCTCGGCGACGAGGCGGCGGAAGAGCTTGTCGTCGACGCGGGCGTGGGCGGAGCGGATGGTACGCACGAGCTTCGGGTCGAGGCCGGTGGGGGCGGTCTTGTGGCCACGGCCCGTAGTCTCTGGGGCTGGCGCAGGGTTTGCCTGCGCGATCACCCGCTCCGCGGTCTGCACCAGCACCGAGGCCTCGACGAGGACCTCCGCACGACCGGCGATCTGCGCGACCGCCTCAACGGCCTTCCCGTAGTCGCGCACCCGCAGGCGCTCGAGGTTCGTCGTCGCCTGCATGAGCGCCCGGGTGCCGGCGTCGACCAGCGCCGGGAGCTCCGCGCCCCCGTGCACCGCGGGCAGGGTCTCGACCGGTCGTTGGCCCGGCATTACCGCGTCGCTCATCGCCCGGACCCTATGTCAGCGCTGTGAAACGGGGGGGGGGGTGGAACGCCTCGCGCTCGGCGAGCGCCAGGCGCTCGAGCTCCCGGCGCACGTCGCGGAGGAACCGCTGCGCGCGGCGCTGGTAGCGGATGCGGCGCTTGGCGTGGAGTCGGTGATGGCAGCGCGCCACCGCGTGCCCGAGCCCGTGCGCGGCGCTCATGCCGGCGCTCCCGCGGGCGCGAAGAGGCAGCGCTGGCGCGAGCGCTTCGGCAGCTCGGCGAGTTCGACGTCGATGCGCCGGATGGCGTCCTTGAGCTCAACGTGCGTCTCGTCGCTGTCCCATAAGTAGCGATGGGGCGCAAACTCGATGAAGCGCACCTCCGCGTCGACATCGTCGAAGCCGCACGCGGCGGATTCGGCGGCGCCCTCCTGGAGGCTCGCGAGGTCCGCGCGTATCGCCTCCAGCAGCGCGCTCTCGTCAGCCGGGAGACACCGCCCCCAGGTCTGGCGCGCCATATGCGCCTCGACGGCGTCCGCCAGATGGACCTCGACGTGGGACACTCTGACCGCCGCCGCCGCCGCCGCCGCCGCCGCCGCGGGGGTGTATCCGGAGCCCAGGATGACGCCGTGGCGGGTGGCGACGTAGAGCGGGCTGTGGGTGCAGTGGGTCATGCGGCGTCCTCCGTGTCGATGAGCCGGTAGAGCCAGACGCGCCCGCCGCTGCGGGCCTTGGTCTGGCGGCAGTCGATGCGGAGCCCGTTCGCGCGCAGCTCACTCACGATGGAGTTGATGGCGCAGCGTCCGGTCTCGTGGATGAGGTCGAGGGTGCTCTTCTCCTCGCCGTCCTGGAGCGCGGCGAGCACCTCCTGGAGCCGGGGCGAGTCGTCGAGGCGTGCGGCGTGCATCACTAGAATGCCGCCCGGCAACGCAGGGGAGCTCTACGGATGAAGACGCGAGACGGCTCACCGCCCCCGGCATCCTTCCGGCGCCACCTGCATGCCCAGGATGCATCGACTTGGCGAGCAGACGAGCCGTATATCTTCATGGACGTCAGCGACCTCGAAGCCGAGCGGCAAGTGCTTCTAGCAGCGCTGCCGCATCATCCGCGCGGGCATGCACCCACATCCTCGCTCGGAGCCGCGGCCCGAGACGCAGCTCTGCTGACAGGTCTCGCTCGCTTTGGCGAGCCGCCAACGTCCGCCGAGCTGACTGGTGCGCTCGAAACTCTTCCGCCGTCGAGAAGCCGGGCGCTGCATGCCCGACTGGAGCAGCTGGGTCGGGCGATCCGTGACGCGCGCCGCTGGCATGGCCGCGACTATGATCCGAGTCGCCTCGCAGCGGTAAACCCCCGCTGGGACCGTCGCTGGGACGCGCTTCTCGGTGGAGTTCTGGTGATGGCGTGGCTGGGCCCTGTTCCCGTGGAGAGGTTTTGACTGCACACCGCGAGCACAGTCCCGGTTGCGCCCAGGCGCAGGGGTCGAAGAACCCGTCGCAGGCGTCGTGCCCGGAGCACCCGCACACGCGGCAGTACTCGCCGAGCAGGGCCGGGACGCCGGGCATCTCGTCTCCCGGGACAATGTCGTCGATGACGTGCTCGGCGAACAATGCGGCGAGCTCGCAGAGCGCGGCATGCCGGGCGGCAAGGTAGGGCCGCTCCTCGGCCACGGTCATCGCGAGGTCGGCGCCGTGGTCCGCCGCGGCGAACTCGAGGGCGACGTTCACGAGGGCGCGCTGCTTCCGGAGCGTCAGCTCGGAGGCGCACTCGTGGCCGCTGAAGCGCCCGCGGACGAGGGCGAGGTTCATGCGTGCTCCACCATCGCGTCGCCCCAGCCGTCGCGGAATCCGTCCTGGTATCGCGCGGAGGAATAGGCAATCCCCTCTCGCGTGTCCTCCGGGAGCTCGCCGTCGATGTCCTCTCGCCCGGCCTCTTCCGCGGCGAGCCAGGCCGCGAAACCGGCCTCATAGCCCGCGTCGTACTCGGGGGCGTCGAAGGCTCTGGTGGAGGAGGGGTCAGACATTTCGAGGGGTTCGGATCTAATGGAATCAATCACTTAAAAGGTGTACTCCGAAAGGCACCCTTTCCTCTCGGCTCACCGCCACGTGGCCATCGCCATGAGCTCGGCGACGCCGAAGGGCAGCTCGCCGAAACGGAGCCAGTAGGGCTCCGCGACCTCGCGCAGGAACATCCGAATCTGTTCTTGCTTCGGCAGGCGCTCCTTGCTCCCTTACCCACTCGCGCCAGCGTGTCTGGGCGGCAGAGGGGCGGGAGACGGTGCGATTCATGCCGTGGCGTCTTCACCGGGCGCCACCTGAACCAGGTCTGATGGTGTTACACGGCCGGCCGATTCCTCGCCAATCCGCCTGATAAGAGCGACGCTCGGGTTGCGTTTCCCAGAAAGCAGTCTGCTCAACGTTGAGGGTGCAACACCTATTCGATGCGCGGCCTTCTGCTGGGTCAGCTCTTCGACGGAAATCCACTCTGCAAGCTGCACGGCAACGTCCCTTATTGCAAGAAATGGCAATTTGCCAGAACGGCAATTGCCCGTCAAGCAACTTCGAGTGTGTCAGCGTTGCCAGTGTGGCAATATGGCGCGATGCTCGGAGAAGACATCAAGAGGTTTCGGGAAGAGCTGGGCTTGACCCAGAATCAGCTTGCGGGAAGAACCGGGATTGTGTCGCCGACCATCAGCAGAATTGAACGGGGGCGAAGAGCTCCAACCCTGGAGCAACTCATGCGCTTGGGCCACGCCCTGGGGGTAACTGTGGTATTCCCAGTTAGTGCCCCTGTTCGGTTTGAGAGACACGAGCCTGGGGACGGGGCGGGCCGTTGGGAGGATCCGCCGCTAAGAAATGCACCACCCCAGGATCGACGGCTCTCTGAAATGCTGCTGTGGCTCTCGGGTTGCTGGGGTGCGTACAACGAGTTCGGGCGCGAGGGCCTAAGCAAGCGATTCAAGGCTGCTTTCCCCGAGTGGAGGGCTGTACAGGGGTTGGCTGGATTAGCTGGAGAGGTCGTTGAGGATTAGCGTTAAGGCACTGGGCACCGCCCTCCTGTGGGGCTGCGTGGTTGGCGCAGAGGCAGGGTCTGGATTGCCGCAACCCGAGTGGGGCGTCACGGAGGCAGCCCGCGCTGGCGCGGAACAGGACTTCAACCTACTCAAAGAAGCCTGCCCAAATCTCTTCATGCGTAACGGCGACGACGTGGAGTGGGTGAGGATCGGGGCGCCCGGGAGGTACGCGCCGGACGACACGCCGGCAACGGTCGTTTCGCTGAAGGTGAGAGATGACGCGCAGGGTGTGCCGCCCGCCGCCCGTGCGTGGGGCCACACCCTCACGTACTTCGTGCGCGCTGACGGAATCAGCGTGCAGAAGGACCAGAGCTGGAAGGTCTGCGGTTGGCCAGCGGTCGCGCCCCCGGGGAGCGACGCCTTCTACCCCTTTTCGGAGGGGTCGAATGCGCGTGCTCCGAGCAGATATAGCCCCGATGCTGGACGAGCTCGCGGTATGTGGAGAGAGCGTGGACATCGACTACGGCCATCTGCTTCGCATCCGCCCGCAAGCGCACAGCGACCCCGGCCAGGGCCTCCGCGAGGTAGATCCCGTCGACACCGTGGACGTCGACTAGCTCGCAGATCGCGCCGACGGGGCGCTAGCCCTCCAGCACGATCTCGTCGCCGAGGCGTCCCCTATGCAGCGTGAGCCTCGAGTGCGCGGCGAAGTCCGCCGGGGTGTACTCCGCGCTCGGCACCCCGTCTCCGAGCAGCCCGAGGCGCTGGAAGGCCTCGGCGACCAGCTCCGAGCAGAACAGGCTCGAGAGATCCTCGACGTTCGACCCGGCCGCGCCATCCCACGCCGCCCGGGCCAGGTCGACCAGCGACTGCTCGTAGGGCCGCCCCCGGAGCTCCTTTCGCAGCTCCATGAGCGCGTGACGCTCGTTTGACCCCAGTGTCACGCCCTCCAGGCGCCGCACCGCGATGGCGCCCTGATAGGCGCGCACACGCTCGCTGAGCGGCACCAGCCGCACCCCGCGCCTCGGCTCGTGGGAGAGGATGTCGGGCACGCTCGAGAGCCCCGTGGACTCCCAGAGCGCCAGGAAGTCGTACTCGGGCAGCCGCATCACCATCGCGACGTGCGACCAGGGCGAGCGGGTCGCACGCTGGATGACGCGGCTGAAGAGGCTCTGGCCCCGGAAGAGCACGATGTCCCCGGTGTCGAGCTCGTGGCGGATGGAGTCGTAGGGGGTCATGGGCAGATCTCCTCAATCGATCGGCTTGCCGAGGCGCCGCGCGAGCGCGAGCACCCACGGCGAGTCGCTCGGCAGCTCGACGCGGCACTGCTCGACGAGGTCGTCGGGGAGCTGCCACTCCGAGCCCGGTGCATAGCTGTACTGCAACGCGCCCATCTCGACGTCGTCGACGAAGACGCGGTCGCCCGCCTGCACGTGCTCGGGCAGGAACACGAGGTGGTAGAGGAAGCCGACCTGCACGCGCCCCTCGTAGCGCCGCTTGGGCGCCAGGTAGCATTTGCGCGAGCGCATGCCCGCGGACGTCACGGCGCCATAGACCCAGAGGTGTTTGCCGCCGAGGCCCACACCGGCCGACGCGCTCTCGGCGTCCCACGCGATGGCCAGGCGGTAGCCGGACTGCGCGCCCGCCGGGCCGGGCCCGGACCGCTCCTCGAGCGCCTTTACCCGGGCGACGAACTCCCTCGTTCGCCGGCACCGCGGCCAGCCGAGATGTGTGCACAGGGACTTGAGTGTGGGCATCGTCGTGGTCTCCTCAGCGCAGGGTCACTGTAATCCGTCCGTTGAGCTCGCTGTCGGTGATGGCGTTGGCAAAGCGGGTCACCACGCGCAGCGAGGGCGCGTGTGGGTCGTAGACGAGCGCAAGCCCCTGGAGCTGCCCGAGCTTCGCCGGGGCCGTCCCGCTGGCGCCCACCACGTGCCCACCGATCAGCGACACCACCGGCACGGTCCACACGATGCGTGCGGCGTGGGGGCTGGGGGTCTGCTCGGTGTAGGAGTAGGTGATTATGATGTCCCGACCGTAGTCGACGACGGCGAGCGCCCTCGAGAGCCCCAGGACGCGCCCCCTGGGTGGAGCGTACGCTCCGGTGCCACGGTGCGGGAAGTCGTGGGCGTCTTCGTGGAGCGTCTCGGTGGGGGCCGGCACAGCTGTCTCGTGAGGCAATCCGGTGTGAGAAAAGGGCATCGTGGCGTGGTCAGGGTGGTGTGGTCTCGCTCACCACCGGGGCCGTCGCGGCTGGGGCGCTGTACCTCCAGCTTATGTTGAAAGGCTTTCTCGCGGGCTGCGGGAGCGCTGCGTACCCCACCTCATATCGGGTCCCGTTGATGAACACGTCGAAAGTGGCACGCGCGTACACCCCGTTAATGAGGGCGTCTGCCGGCTGCCCGGGGTTCTGGGCCGTGGTCCGGAACGAGAAGTCCTCCAGCCAGCCGTAATAGCGAGGACTGACCGTCCACACCGTCGGCGGGGCCTCGCCAGCCGGCCATGCGGTATCGAGCGTGTCCGCCGCCCAGGTCGCGTACGATCCTCTCACGGCGGCATGCGCACCCAGCGCGGCGTCGTAGTAGCTGGAGCCCCCTTGGGCAAGAAAGGACAGCAGCGCGGCGCTGAGGCTCGCGAACGTGGCCTCACGGGTCATGGCGTAGTAAACCGTCTGCACGGTGCTGACCGCGGCCCAGTCGCCTGCGCTGGCGTCCCAGCGGATTTCGGAAAGCACGCTGGACCCAACGGGCAGCCCCGGTCCCGGGGGGCCCGTCACGAGGTGGGTGTTGTCGAGCCACACCCCACCGGCGCGTGACTGGTAGGCGATGGTCGCGCCGTACTCGAGCCGAATGAGCAGCGTGGAGTCCGCGTCGTAGGCCGCGAGCCACGCCGCGTTGGCCGCGGCATAGGTGTCGCGCTCACCCTCCGCCGCCGTCTCGGTGGCGCCCATGAAGGTGTTGGTCGCCGGCCCCAGGCGCAGGCTCGCGCCACCGCTGCGTCTACCCCCTGCGAATGTGAGGGGCATTCAGAGCGCCTGGAGCGCGAGGAGCGCGAGCGCTGCGCCGGCGCCGGCGCCGAAGATGGTGAGGACTAGCGAGAGCGCTCCGGAGCTGTGGTCGGGCATGGGGCTATCCCGTTCGGCGGGTGACCAAGCGTACCGCCGGCCACGGCGGTGAATTGGTCCAAACGCGCCCCCCACCTCGGGCTACCGTGCTCATCACCCCCGCAGCGAGAAATAGACCATGAGGCCGAACACATGAAACTTCGAGAGCCATTCACCGGTATCGCGATCGCCATCGCGGTAGCGCTGCTCCTCGCCTGCGCCAGCGCGGACGCCCACCCCGGCGGCCTGGCCAAGGACGGCGCGCACCGAGACAGCTCGACGGGCGAGCGCCACTGGCACCTCGAGGTGCCTTGCGTGTCCACCCCGTGCAACACCGGCATGCTGCCCGCGGAGCTCGCCGACCACCTGGACCCCGTGCCCGAGGGGTGCGCCGACCTCCACGAGCGCATCGTCGCCGAGGCGAACGAGGGCTACTGGGGCCGCGACGACACCGACATCGCGGGCTGGGTCCTGCGCGGCCTCGATCTCGGCTGCTGGCGCGTCCCGAGGGCCCCGCCGCCGGGGGTGCGCCGTTGAGCGACGCGCTCTTCGCCGCCGCCCTCGAGCACGTCATCGGCATCGAGGGCGACCACTCCGACGACCCGGCCGACTCCGGCGGGCGCACCAAGTTCGGCATCACCGAGGCGGTGGCGCGAGAGCACGGCTACACGGGCCACATGCGCGATCTCCCGCGCGAGGAGGCAGAGGAGATCTATCGCCGCGGCTGGTGGCTCGGGATGCGCCTCGACGAGGTGGCGCACACCTGCCCTCTGACCGCGCTGGAGCTCTTCGAAGCCGCGGTCAACTGCGGGATCGGGCGCGCCGCCACGTGGCTCCAGGTCGTGCTCAACGCGCTCAACAATCGCGCTCAACGCTGGCCCGACATCGGCGAGGACGGGGCGATCGGTCGCGGCACCCTCGGCGTGCTCAACGCCGCCGCCTCCATGACGCCGGACTGTGACGCGCTGCTCGCCACGCTGCTCAACTGCCAGCAGGCGGCGCATTACATGGCGCTCACGCGCCGGCGCGAGAAGGACGAGCGCTTCCTGCGCGGCTGGGTCAGCCAGCGCGTGATGGCCGATCTCCGGCTCATCGCGAGGGCCCGCTGACGTGACGACGCTCGTCCAAGAGCTCACCGGCGACTGGACCGAGGTGGTCGGCGCACTGTCGCTCAGCGCGGGCACCAGCTATTACGTCGAGGCGCTGGACGGGGCGGTGGAGCTACGCGTCAGCGCGCTCGGGGCGCCGCCGGGGCCCTCGGAGCGTGGGCGCCTGGTCTGGCCGGGCACCGCGTCCCGACCGCCCGACTCTCGCACCTATACCCCGGCCGCCGGGGAGTTCCTGCACGCCCGCTCCCAGGGTGCCCGCGCCGCGCTCGTGCTCGATACCGAAGCGTGAGCCGTGCTTCTGTCCGCGCTCAAGCTCGCACCCGTGGTGCTCTCGGCCGGGCGCGAGATAGTCGGCGCGCTCACCGGGCGCGAGCCGCCGCCGAGCGCGACGAGCGAGGACGTCTGGTCGTCGATAGAGGGCCTCCCCTCCGAGCAGCGCACCGCCGCCGTCGCGCACGTCATGGCGGCGAAGCGCCGCTTCCAGGAGCTCGACACCGAGCGCTTCCACGCGCTCACCTCCGGTGACGCGGAGCGCATCCGCTCCACCGCGCGCCCCCAGATTGCGCTGCGCGCGATGGGGGTCGTGACGCTCTTTGCCCGCGGCGTCGCGGCGATGTTCGCCCTCTTGGCGCTCGACTGGGCGGTGCGCGCGGGCTTCGTGCTCTTCGGCGTCCCCGCCCCGAAGCTCCCCTCGGTCACGTCCCTGCTCGCGCAGCTCGAGCCGGTCGCCACCTTCGTGTGGGTGCCGTTGCTCGGGTCGTTCTGGGCCTGCGTCGAGGTGGTCAAGAAGTACATGGGCTGCCGCGAGCGCGACAAGGCGCGCTGCGACGAAATGAAGGCCGGCAAGCCGCTCGAGTCCGCGCAGGCGACGATCGTCGACGCGGGCGGCGCGGTAGCCGGCATCATCCGTGCGCTCAAGGGGCGGTGATGGACGGCGAGCTCGGCACGAGCATCGTGCGCGCGTTCATCGGCGTCGTCGTCGGCGGCCTGGGGTGGGTCGTGCGCGGGCTCTTTACGCGGGTGCGCACCCTCGAGGCGCAGAGCGCGGCCCGAGAGGAGCGCGTCGCGGCGCTGGAGAAAGAGCCCGCCCCCAGCGATGCGACCGCACGCCAGGCGCAGGAAGACGCACGCGGGGCGAAGGAAGAGCTCCAGAAGTTCAAGCTCTGCGTGGCGGAGCGCTACGTTCGCCGCGACGACTACGTCACCCAGATGGCCGGTGTGCTCACCCGGTTGGACGCCATCGGCGTGATGGTCGCCAGAGTGGACGAGCGCATGAAGATCCACGAGCGCTCCAATGCAGCCCAGTCCTGATCGGGTCGACCAGGCGCGGCGGGACTCCGCGCGCTGGATCGTGCTCCAGACCACCAGTCTCGGGGGCCACATCGGTGTCACCGAGGACATGATCCTGCCCGTGCTGCGATCGTCTTGGCTCGGCGCCACCCGGGAATTCATGCGCACCCAGATCGACTACCTCGAGTCGCGCAAGCTCTTGACCACCGAGCGCCCGGCGCTCAAGCCCTGGCGGGTCAAGCTGACCCGCCACGGGCACGATCTCGTGGACTACACGACCGATTGCGAGCCCGGCATCGATCGCCCCCCGAAGTACTGGGGCGACGGGTGAGGTGCCCGCCCGGTCGACCGTTCTGAGGCTGCCGAGGGAGGTCCGCGCGGAGCTCGAGGAGCAAATCATTGGGCTCGGTTTCGCCGGCTACGCCGGGCTCTCCGCGCGGCTCAAGGAGATGGGCCACCTCATCAGCGAGTCCGCGCTCCAACGCCATGGCCGAAACCTGCGCGCGGAGCTCGCGCCCGAGATGCGCCGGATCCGCGTCTCGACGGAGAAGGCCAAGGTGCTGCTCGAAGAGCTCAGGGCAGGCGAAGGCGTCTCGCTCAAGACCGACACGGCGCTCGCGCTCATCCAGGAACGGATCTTCGAGGCGGTGCTCGACGGCGCCACGGAAGAGGAGGTCGAGCCGCTGCGCGTCGCCGCGAAGGCCGCGGCCGACACCGCGAGGGCGCAGGCCACGGTGTCGAAGGAGCGCCGCGCGACGCTCCGGGCGGCGGCGGACGAGGCGGGCCAGGAGGCCACGAAGCGCGGCCTCTCACCCGAGGGCGTCGCCGCCATCCGCGCCGCGGTCGAGGGCGCGCCACCGTGACGGTGTGGCCGCTCCTGCCCTACCAGGCGCGTTGGGTGAAGGACCCGGCGCCGGTCAAGGTGGCGGTGAAGTCACGGCGCATCGGGCTCTCCTGGACGGAGGCCTACGACTGCGTGCTGCATGCCGCGGCCGGTAGCGGCTCTGCGACCTACACCTCCTACTCCAAGGAGATGACCGGGGGCTGGATCGGGGACTGCCAGGAGTGGGCCGAGCAGCTCCACGGCCTGGCGGTGCGCATCGACGAGGACCTGCTCGAGGACGGAGACCATCAGCTGTTGCGCTACTCGTGTGAGTTTCCCTCGGGCAAGCGCATCGAGGCCCTGCCCTCGGTGCCGAGGGCGCTGCGTTCCCGGGGACGCCCGGGCGACGTCGGCGTCATCGACGAGCTCGCCTTCACCAAGGACCCCGACGCGCTGCTGCAAGCCGCGATGGCGCTGCGGGTGTGGGGAGGCAGGGTTCGTCTCATCTCGACCCACAACGGCGAGCACCACGCCTTCAACGCCCTCATCGAGGACATCCGCAACGGCGAGCTCCCCTACAGTCTCCACGTCATCACTTTCGCTGACGCCGTGGGAGATGGGCTCTACCGGCGCGTGCTCGATGTCCAGCGCGACGCGGCGCAGGCCGCGGATCCCGGCTGGGATCCGGCGGAGTTCCAATGGAGCGAAGAACGGGAGGCGGACTGGGTGGCGGAAATCCGCGCCTCCTATCGCTACCCATGGCAGGCTGAGGAGGAGCTCGACTGCATTCCCGCCCCCGGAGGCGGCACCTGGATCGGGCTCCAGGACTACCTCGACTGCACGCACGAGGATGCGGCGCGCCCGGAGCTCTACTGTGCCGCGCCGTGCTGGGTGGGCTACGATGTGGCGAGGCGCAAGAACCTCGCGGTCATCGCGGTGCTGGAGCAGCTCGGCGACGTGCTCTGGCTGCGCGAGCTCGTGGTGATGGACAACAAGCGCTTCCGCGAGCAGCGCGAGGAGCTCGCCCGAATCCTGCGCAACTACCGCGTGGTGCGTGTGGCCATCGACCAGACCGGCATGGGCGAGGCGCAGGTGGAGATCCTCCAGGACGTCCACGGCGCGTCGCGTGTGGAGGGGGTGCTGCTCACCGGCCCCACACGCCTCGATGTGGCGACCGCGCTGCGCGACGTCTTCGAGGACAGCCGGATCCGGGTCGGGCGCGACCGCGCCACGCGAGACGACGTGCGCTCGATGCGCCGTGCTCCAGCGGCGACTGGCGCCCCGCGCCTCTACGCCGAGGAGAAGGACACCGACGGGCACGCGGACCGGTTCTGGGCGCTCGCGCTCGCCGCGGCCGCGGCGAGCTCCGGTGAGGTGCACTACGCCGCGCACCGGCTGCGAGACAACCTGGCCACAGGCCCGCAGGCCCGCGGGCGGCGCGGCGACGGGTTCCGGTGGCGGCATCAGCCCGGAGGGCTCGCCTGATGGCCAATGAGAAGACACCGCGCATCCTGGGCCCGGACGGACGCCCGGTCGCGATACCCAGGCGCGCGCTCGCCGAGCGCACCGCACGCCCCAGCGTCGTCGGCTTCCGCCGCGCCCAGCAGTGGCGCAGCGTCATCACCGGCCTCACCCCCGAGCGGCTGCGCTACCTCCTGCACTCCATCGCCCAGGGCACCTGGACGCCGGACTTCTTCGAGCTCGCCGAGGAGATGGAAGAGCGCGATCTCCACTATCGCGGCGTGCTTCAGCAGCGCAAGCTCAAGGCCGCCGGCGCGCCGCTCGACGTCATCGCGGCGAGCGACGACGCGCGCGACCAGGCCATCGCGCAGGAGGTGCGAGACGCCGTGCTCCACGGCCCCGGCGCGCACGATGCGCGCATCGAGCTCCTCGACGCCGTCGGCAAGGGGGTGTCCTGTCAGGAGGTGATATGGGCGGTGCGCGGCGGGCGCTGGGTGCCCGTGAAGTACCACCGCATCGACCAGCGCTGGCTCACCTTCGACCTCGTCGACGCGGAGACACCCTATCTCATCGGCGAGCGCAGCACCGGCGCTGGGCAGTACCAGCCGATGGCGGGCGTCGGTGCGCGCTGGACGTCGAGCGCGGCCCCGCTCACCCCGGGGAAGTTCCTCTACCACCGCCACCGTTCCAAGTCGGGCGTCCCCGCGCGCAGCGGCTTCGCCTACGCGGTGTCGACGATGTACCTGCTCAAGTCCACCGCGGCGAAGGACTGGTGGGCGTTCGCCGAGGTCTTCGGGCTTCCGGTGCGCGTGGGCAAGTACGGGCCGAACGCGAGCGACGACGACATCCAGACGCTCATCGACGCGATCTCGCTCATCGCCTCCGACGCCGGCTGCGTGATTCCGGACTCGATGACGGTGGAGTTCATCCAGGCCGCGAAAGCGGGCGGGTCGGACGCCGGGGGGATCATCTTCGAGGCTATGGCCGACTGGTGCGACGCGCAGGTGTCCAAGGCGGTGGTCGGCCAGACGATGACGGTGGAGGACGGCTCGAGCCTGTCCCAGGCGCAGATCCACGCCGACATCCGCGACGACATCGTCGAGGACGACGTGCGCCAGATGTGCGACACGCTCTCCGACACGCTGGTGCCCTGGTACTGCGCCTTGAACTTCCCCCCACGCCCGGCGGGCTGGCCGCGCGTCGCGCCCCCCGCCGACGAGGACGCGATCGACGTGGAGGCGGTGTCCAGGGCGGTGGGCGTGGGGCTGCACGTGGAGCAGGCCTGGATGCGCGAGCGCATGGGGATCCCCGAGCCCGCCGACGGCGCCGAGATCCTCTCCGGCCTGCCGCCCGGTGGCGCGGCGCCCGCGCAAGAGCACCCGCCTGCGCTGCCCGCCCCGAGCTCGGCACACCTGCATGCGGCCGATGACCCGCTCGACGAGTCCGCCTGGCTCGCGATGAGCGAGGAGCTCGCCGTCCCGGTCCTCGAGGCGCTCGAGGCCGCGGGCGACGCAACGCAGTTCCTGGAGCTCGCGTCGCGCCTCCCGCTGCCCGAGGGGCTCGCGCGGGACCTGGCGCTCAGGTGCTTCGAGGCGCGCATCGAGGGCGAGACCGGGCGAGCAGGATGATCTGGCGCCGGCGGCTGCGCCGCTTTCTCCATGCGCGCGTCGGGCGCGGCCCCATCCCGCAGGCCGCGCGCGAGATGCTCGCCGGCAAGCGGCTCGCAACGTCCGACCACTGGACCGACGTCTGGCGCGAGGAGCACGCCGCCGGCTTCACCGTGGCGCGCATGACGCAGGAGTCGATGGTCGAGGAGATGCACCGCGAGCTCGTGAAGACGCTCGAGGCCGGGGAGACCTTCGAGACGTTCAGGGGGCGCGTGCAGCCCTTCCTCGAGCGCCGGGGCTGGGCGCCTCCGGCGCGTGGCGGCAACATCCCCACGCGCCTCAGGCGCATCTACGAGACCAACATGTCCACCGCGCGCGCCGCGGGGCGGTGGACGCGCATCGAGCGCAGCCAGCAGCGCCTGCCCTTCCTCGTGTACCGCCTGGGCCCGAGCCTCGAGCACCGCGACCAGCACGTCGCCTGGGAGGGGGTCATCGCCCGGGTGAGCGACGCGATATGGGCCACGCTCTACCCCCCGAACGGCTGGGGGTGCAAGTGCTGGGTGCGCCAGATCAGCGCGCGCGAACGCACGCGGCTCCTGGACAGAGAGCCCGATCGGTACCGCGAGGGCGCGCCGGAGCTCCCGATGCGCGAGTGGGTCAACCCGGCCACGGGCGAGGTGCGCCAGGTCCCGGCGGGCATCGATCCGGGGTGGGACTACAACGCGGGCCAGCACCGCACGCTCGGCATCCACCGCCGCGACGCGCAGCGCAGCGAGGCGATTCTCTCGGGCCGCTCGCTCGCGGGTGTGCCCGAGCCGACGCGCGAGGACATCGTGCGCACGCGCGTTGCACGCTCGCTCGACTCGCCCGGGTTCCGGCGCTTTCGGGCCCGGCCCCGGCCGGGGCGCCCCCCGCGGCGTGAGGCGCGCGCCGAGCTCGTGGAGTCGGTACCGGTGGCGGTGGCGCCGCGGGCCCTGCGCGCGCAGGCCTCGCGCGCGCTGCTCTATCTCACCGAGCCGGTGGCGGACCGGCAGTGGCGACGGCACGGGCCCGGGCAGAAGCGCCCGCGCGCCAAGCGCACGGTACCCCTCGCGTGGTGGGCGGCCATCCAGTGGATCCTCGACACCGTCGTCCCGGTCAGGCAGCCCGATGGACGCTGGCGCTACGACGACGTGGACAACGGGCGCCGGCTCATCGTCGACCGCGACGCGGCCGGGCGCCTCATCGTGGTGTCGTACCACCCCCGGCGGTACCGGGGGAAGTGAAGAGGCCGCGCGGCCCGAGAGCGGCGCGGCCCCTGACGGTCCGCCGGCGGCACCCCGTACCGCCCGAGCTCATGCCAAGTCGATGAGAGGCTCCGTTTCTTGGTTCAACGGCTCGTCGGGGGCGATTAAACCGTCGTTCGACCCGCTCCGCAACTTTGGTCCAAACACCCCGGGGCGCACCGATTACAGTCGCGTCAAACCAGCACACTTGATCGTTCCTTTGAAGACCATAGCCGCCCACCACACCCACGTTCACGCGCCGGGCTGCCATTGCCCACCATCGCCCGCGCGCACAGCACTCAACGCAGAGGCGGCGCAGTCGGTGGTCACGAGCGTGATCGCGCTTCCCGTCGACCTCCATGCGATAGGCGCCGAGGGCGACGCCCCGAGACCGATCACGCTCGAGATCATTCCCCCTCCCGGCGCCGGCGGAGCCCTGCCCGCGCGCGACGGACGGGTGCAGCGCGTGCGCGACGTCGCGCAGCTCGCCGCGGCGCTCAATGCCCAATCGAGCCTCGCGCGCGTGGACCGCGACCACCGCAGTGAGCCGAGCGCCGCCACCTTTGCCGGCACCACCGCCGCGGAGGGCTGGGCGAGCCACTACCGCGTGAACGCCCGGGGCGGCATCGACGCGGAGCTCGAGCTCAACGCGTCGCTCACCCAGAGCCTGCGCGCGAAGGAGTACCGCTACCTCTCCCCCGCGCTGCTCGTGGCGCGCAACGACGACGTCGTGGGGCTCTCGAGCGTCGCGCTCGTCAACAACCCGAACTTTCCCCTGCCTGCCCCCCAGATCAACTCGGAGAGGGACATGTCACCTGAAGACACCGTCGAATCCCTGAAGGCCGAGAAGGCCGCCCTCGAGACCAAGCTCGCCGCCAGCGACAAGACGTCGGCCGATCTGCGCGCCAACGCCGCCGCCCAGGCCGTCGACAAGGCCATCGAGGCGGGACACCTCCTGCCCGCGGAGAAGGACTACCACCTGAGCGCCATCAAGGGCCACATCGAGGGGGTCGAGAAGGGGATAGAGAGCTTCAACGCGCTCATGGCCGCGAAGGGCGAGGCGCCGACGAAGCGGACCACAGACCTCACCCGGCGCATAGGCCCGGCCGGCCCGCCGCCCTCCGGCGCCGAGGCGCCGGCCTATCCGACGCCGCACGGATGGCACGGCCCGAGCGAAGAGCGCCTCGGCCTGCACGCCAAGATCGCCGCCCACGCCGCCCAGCGCGGCATAACGTACCGCGACGCGCTCGTGGAGTTCGGCGCCATCCACGGCGCCTGACGCGCGCCGGCACACAGGAGCCTCCCGTGACAGTTCAGGTCGATACCGTCACCGCGCGCCCCCTCCTGACCCTGACGGTCCAGAAGGCGGACGCGAACGAAACCTTCCGGCGCTTCATCCAGGCCGACGGCACCCGCGCCGGCGCCGGAGAACGCACGCTCGGCGTCGTGAGGGAGCGCTCGGCCGTCGACGACACCTTCGTCCCGGTCGACGTCGCCGGCATCGTGCTCGTGGTCGCGGGCGCGGCGATCGCCGCCGACGCCGTGGTCGCGTCCGATGACGAGGGGCGTGCCGTCACGCAGGCGGGAGCCGCTGTCGTCGCAGGCAAGGCGCTCGCGGCCGCGGCCGCGGAAGATGACCACGTCCCCGTGCTCATCGGGCTCGCACACTGACACCCGACAGGACCCCCCCTCATGAAAAGAGCCACCCGCATCGAGCTCAACAGTCGTATCGCGCTGAACGCGCCGACGGGCGAGCAGCTCTCCAGCCCCGCCGCGCGCATCATCGACCCGGTCCTCACCACCGCGGCGCGCGGCTACCGGCACCCCATGCACATCCACCGGATGCTCTTCCCCGCGGTGCCCTGCGGCGCACGGGGCGGCAACCGCATCGAGTTCGACCGCACCGACTTTCGCAAGGTCAACACGCGCCGCTCCCCGGGCGACTCCACCCGCCACATCCAGTTCGGGCACGAGGGGAATAAGTTCGCCCTCAATCAGCACCGCCTCGCGGGCAAGCAGCCGCTCGAGCCCGCGCAGGACGCTGCGATGGTGGCCGGCATCGACATGAACATGCGCACCGTCGACGGGGTGCAGGCCGTCATCAGCCTGGAGAAGGAGATAGCCGCCGCGACGCTCGCGACGACGGCGGCCAACTACGACGCCGCCCACCGGGCGACGCCGACCGCCGCCCAGAAGTGGAACGCCACCGGGAGCTCTCCGACCGTCCAGGTGATGGCGGCGGTATCGGCCATCCGCCAGGCGACCGGCATGCGCCCCAACACCGCGGTGCTCGGCGGGCAGGTCTACGACCAGGTGCGCGTGCACCCCGAGGTGAAGCAGCAGATCCGGTACAAGGACGGGGGGCGCCAGATCGGGACCACCGCGGACCTCGCGGCGCTGTGGGACATCCCCAACGTCTACGTGGGCGACGCGATCTACGTCGACGAGGACGACGCGACCACCGATGTCTGGGGCAAGAACGTCGTCATCGCCTTCACCAAGGTCGGATCGGTGACGATGTACGAGCCGTCCTACGGCTACTGCTACCAGCTCGCGGGCACGCCGCTCGTGGAGGAGCCCGACTTCGACCGCCCGACCAACTCCTGGCTCTACTACGTGTGCGACGAATACAGCCAGGAGATCGTGGGCAAGGACGCCGGCTACCTCATCTCCGCGGCGGTCGCCTGATGGGCCAGGGAGACGAGCGCGTCGAGTGCATCGCCTTGCACGTGGTGCACGCGGACCGGCAGTACCACCCCGGGGAGCGCCTGTCGCTCGACCGGGACGACTGCGCTGCGCTCATCGCCGCCGGTGCGGTCGAGCCGGTGGACGAGACGCTCGCCGGTGAGTCGCCCCGCCCCGTCACCCTGGTCAAGGGGGTCGGACCGAAGACGGCGGCGAAGCTCGCCGAGCTCGGCGTCGAGACGCTCGAGGACCTCGCGACCATGGAGGGGTCCGTGGGCGAGCGCATCGTAGCGGCCCTCGAGCTCAAGCCCGACATCCTGCCCCGCTGGCGCGACGAGGCCCGCGCCCTCGTCGACGCCGAGAGCGACGGTGACTGAGCGCTACCGCGTCACACCGCGAAACCGCAACCTGCGCGGCCACTACGCCTACGGGCGTCACTGGCCCGCCGGGGGCCGCACCGTGACCGCGGCCGAGCTCGGCGTCGACACGCTCCAGCGCCTCGACGGCGATCCCGGCTACGACGTCGAGCGCCTCGCCGACGAGCCGCCTCTGGAGACCGCCGCGTCAGCAGGGGAGGCCCCGCCTCCCTCCCGACGCAAGCGCAGTCGCTGAGGGAGGGCCCCGGTGGCGACGGCCTACGTCACGCCGGAGCAGGTCGCGGCGATCGTCGGCGACGCCGCCCTCGTGGCGGTGGCCCCGGACCCCGACGACGGCGCGCGCTGGCACGCCGCGAGCGTCCAGGAGGCGATCGACGCGGTGAGCGAGCGCGTGGACGCGAGGCTGCGCGGCGCCTACACCATTCCGCTTGCCGACGTGCCGGTGTTCCTCACCCGCGCGGTGGCGCGCATCGTGCACGACGAGCTCACCGACACCGCCACCGACAGCGACCAGATCGTGCGCCGCGCCGAGGCCGCCTCGAAGTCGGTGGACATGATCGCCAAGGGCGAGCTGCGCATCGGGGAGGGCGACGACGACAACGACGGCCTCGAGAATCCGCGCACCCGCCAGGGCAAGGCGGTGCTCGTCTCGGGCACTCGCGCCTACCGGCGGCGCGACCTGTCGGGAGTGCTCTGATGGCCGGCGCCACCGTCGTGCTCGAGTCCCACGAGCTCGCCGAGCTCGGCCGGGGGATCCGCCGGCTCTCCAGAGCGAAGCTCGGCCCGCTCATGCGCGACATCGCGAAGGTGGGCGAGGAGGGGACGCTCGCGAGAATTCGCGAGGGAGGCCCCGCCCCGGACGGTGCCGACTGGCCGGATCGCCACCCGGCCTACGACAACCCTCGTCCCGTGCTCAATCTGTCGGGCGCGCTGGGCGAGTCCATCGAGAGCGACGCAGACGAGGACACGGTCAGCTGGGGGTCCTCCATCGTCTACGCCCGCATCCACCAGCTCGGGGGCACCATCAAGCCGAAGCACGGCAAGGCGCTCGCCTTCACGCTGGGCACGGAGGCGGTGTTCGCGCGCTCGGTCACCATGCCCGCCCGCCCCTACCTCGGGTACGGGGACGCGGAGCGCCAGGGGGTGGAGGACGTCGTCGAGGCCTGGCTCGAGGAGGCGCTCGGCGCCGACGGGGCCGGGCGGTGAAGCTCCACGCGATGCTCGAGGATCTGCGCGCGCGCCTCGAGGCCGCGCTCGAGGTCAAGTCCGCGGACATCTGGGACGGGGCCTGGCACGCGCTCGCCGATCCGGGCCGGATCTCGATCGCGGCCCCGGCCGCGCTCGTCTCGCTCACCGCGCTCGACCTCGACCACCGCGCCCAGTCGCGCTATGCGCCCGGACAGCTGCGCGGCGCCGCCGCCGGAGGTCCGGACCTCAGTGTGGACCCCGCCCCCCACGCCCGTGCGGATATCGCGGTGGCCTTCCTCGCCTCCGACCCGCACTCGGGCGCACGCGCGCAGCGGGTGCTCGGTCTCGCGGAGACCGCGCTCCCGGTGCTCCTCGCCTTCGCCGCCACCGACATCCGCGGCTCCAACCTCTACACGCCGGCGCTGCACAAGAAGGGGCTTGCCGCCTTCGTGCTGGTGGCGCGCCGCGACGTCGAGCTCGGCCCGGAACACCCCGCCCCGGCGCGCCCGGGCGCGGTCGACGCCATCGACGGCGCCGGCGCGCGGCGCGCGCTCTGGCGACGGGAAGCCGCCTGATGGACACCACCGCCTACTCGCGGATGCTGCGGCGTTTAGCGGCGCTCGAGCGGCGCGTAAACGCCCTTTTTCGCACCGGAAAGGTGGCCGAAATCCAGATCTCTCCCTACCGGGCACGGGTCGACATCGGTCCCGACGAGGACGGACAGCCGGTGCTGACCGACCCCCTCCCGGTCTTCGTCCCGCGCTCTGGCGAGGTGGGCGACTGGGATCCGCTGACGGTGGGCGAGCGCGTTTCCGTGCTCGCCCCCGGGGGGGAGGACACCGCCGCCTTCGTCATGGCCGCGCTGCTGAGCAGCGACTTTCCCGCGGTGGGGGACGCTGCGGGCAACGTGGCGCGCCGCTTCAGCGTGCTCGGCGACGCCGACATCGAAGCCGGGCGCATCGTGGTAGTGCGCGGCGCGACGCCGGCGGAAAGCTCAATGGAGTTCAAGGTGGGCCTGAGCTCGCTCACCCTGTGGGGGGACGGAGACATCCTGCTCGACAACGGCACTTCGAGCCTGGCCATGAACCTGACCGATATGCTGTCGGACTCCCCTCACGTCGGGCTGAACGACTGATGGGCGAGGGGCGTTACGAGTGGGTGGGCACCGACGGCGCCGCGCGCGAGGCGCGACACTGGGACGCCCTCCCCGCCGAGATGGACCGGCTGGTCGCGTTCGTCCCGGACTACCCGCTCCCGCCGCACACCGAGGCGCAGCACGCCGAGATGGCCGCTTTCGACGGCCGACTGCACGAGGCGCTCAGCCGATGCCGGCGGTGACCCGCATCGGCGACGCGGACCTCCCGCACTGCTCCGGAATGGCGCGTGCGCAGGGCAGCCCTGACGTATCGTGCAACGCGATTGCGGTGTCCAGGGAGGGTGACGCCAACACCCCACACCTGCTTCCGCCCAACGTCCCGCCCTGCCCGGGGCACGCGGCACCCATCGCGACGGGCAGCCGGACTGTGACCGTCAACGGCAGGGGGATCGGTCGCATCGGCGATGCGATTTCGGGCTGCACGAGCGTCGCCGCGGGTAGCCCCAACGTCACGGCCGGTGGGTAGAGGCGCATGCCCAAGGTGGTGATGTCTCGCACCGGCACCAGCCTGCTCACGGGCCCCGACAGCGCCCGCCAGCGCCTGGGCGATGCGCTCGCCACCCCCCGGGGCAGCTACCCGTTCATGCGCGACTACGGCTCGCTGGTGGGCGAGCTCGTCGACCAGGTCGCCGACCGTGGCTTCGAGGCGCGCGTGTACGCACGCGTCGCCGAGGCCGTCGCCCACCCGCCGAACGGGCTGGAGGACATCGTGCTGCGCGAGGTGCGCGTCTCGCAGGCAGGGCTGCGCATCGAGGTGCAGACGCTCGCGGAGTGGATCGGCGATGACGGACAGAGCACCCCCATCACGGCGCGCCAGGAGCTCGCCGAGCCCCGGCAGCTCACCGACGTCTCTGCGCAGGCCAACCGCCCCGCGACCGGGGCGCCCGGCCTCACCGGCACCGCGCGCATCGGCGAGACCCTGACGGCCGACGCGGGCGATGTGGCCGACCCCGACGGCCCACCCGCCTTCGCGACCTGGTCCTTCCAGTGGCTGCGCGACATGACCGCGATCGCAGGGGCCATCTCCGCCACCTACGACCCGGTCGACGCCGACGTCGGCGAGGTCCTGCGCGTGCGGGTGTCGTTTGAAGACGACGCCGGGCACGCCGAGACGCGCACCTCGGCCGAGACGCTGGCGGTGACCCTGGCGCCCAACCAGCTCCCCGCCTCGCGCGCGGGCAACGACCAGGCCGTCGCCGCCGGCGCCGACGTGACGCTCGACGGCTCGGCCTCGAGCGACCCCGACGGCTCCATCGCCAGCTACCTGTGGGAGCAGACCGCGGGCTCCACCGTCGCGCTGTCGGACACCGCCGTCGCGATGCCCACCTTCACCGCGCCCTCGATGGCGAGCGCCCAGACGCTCATTTTCCGCCTCACCGTCACCGACGACCGCGGCGGGAGCGCCACCGACACCGTCGACGTGATGGTGGCCGCCAGCGTGAACCAGCTCCCCGTCTCGCGCGCGGGCAACGACCAGGCCGTCGCCGCCGGCGCCGATGTGACGCTCGACGGCTCGGCCTCGAGCGACCCCGACGGCTCCATCGCGAGCTACCTGTGGGAGCAGACCGCGGGCTCCACCGTCGCGCTGTCGGACACCGCCGTCGCGATGCCCACCTTCACCGCGCCCTCGATGGCGAGCGTCCAGACGCTCACCTTCCGCCTCACCGTCACCGACGACCGCGGCGGGAGCGCCACCGACACCGTCGACGTGATGGTGGCCGCCAGCGTGAACCAGCTCCCCGTCTCGCGCGCGGGCAACGACCAGGCCGTCGCCGCCGGCGCCGATGTGACGCTCGACGGCTCGGCCTCGAGCGACCCCGACGGCTCCATCGCCAGCTACCTGTGGGAGCAGACCGCGGGCTCCACCGTCGCGCTGTCGGACACCGCCGTCGCGATGCCCACCTTCACCGCGCCCTCGATGGCGAGCGTCCAGACGCTCACCTTCCGCCTCACCGTCACCGACGACCGCGGCGGCCAGGCGACCGATACGGTGGACGTCGCGGTGGCGGCCGCGATGGCGGGCGTTTCGTATCGGTTCGACACCATTGAGAATTTGCGGGCGTTCGCGACGTTCATGGAGGGGTCGAGGGACGGGCTGTGGGAAATCATCGCGTCCGGATCGACCACCAGCGTTTCGACAGGTCCCGGCGGAAATAGCGGAGGCCCCTATGCCGCGACCGACGCCTCGGGCGGGAGTTTCAGCGAGATCGGGGACAACTCCGAGTTCGATCTCGACGTCGAGGCGAGCTGGCCATCGGCAACCGGGCGGGTGCTCAGGTTACGCCTGTGCCTGCAAGGCCAGTACGGCGACTCCCCCGATGAGGGATTGATGGTTCAGGGGATGGTTGACGGCGGCTCGTGGGAGGACATCGAGCTCATCAGGGGGTGGGGGCACAACAACACCCGAACCGCGGGCTCCACATTCAACGACTACGGCGGCACGGAACGCCTGTGCGTGCTCGACGGCGGGTGGGTCGACCGCGACATGGCGATCCCCGACCAGTATGCCCAGGTTCGGCTGCGGCTGGCTGCGTCGGGCGGGCAAGCTTTCAACCACGACATCGCGCTGTGGTCGGCGGAGCTCCTGAACCCGTGACCACGCGCATCGACCTCAGCCGCTTCGAGCGCCCCACCATACCAGGGCTCGTGCTCACGCTCGACGAAGCGCACGCCGCGGCCATAGCGTGGCTCAGAGCCGAGCATGGCTACGTCATCACCGCCGACGCCTCCGATCCCGCCTGGCGCGTCTCGCGCCTGCTCGCCGGCCGGGAGGTGCTGGTGCGCCAGGCCGTGGCCGACGCCATGGCCGAGACCTCGCTCGCCTACGCGAGTCGCGAGTCGCTCGAGAACATTGGCGCCACCTACTACTCCGTCCTCCCACTGCCCGAAGAGGACACCGAGGCGTACCGTCTGCGGCTCGCCAGCGCCGTGGAGCGCTACGCGGTGGGGCTCTCCGGTCCCTGGTACGAGTCCGTGGCGCGCGGCGTCACCGGCGTCACCGATGCCCGTGTCACCAACCCCAGCCCCGGCGAGGTGCGCATCTACGTCCTCGCCAACGAGGCGCTCCTCGACGACATGGGAGGCGCGGTGTACGCGAACGGCATACCGAGCCAGGCCCTGCTCAACGCCGTCGACGCCGCGGTGACCGCCGACGAGACGCGCCAGCAGACCGATGACGTCGAGTCGCTCGCGTGCACCCGCCAGCTCTACGACGTGAGCGTCACCCTCACGGTGCTGGCCGAGCCCGACAGCGCCACCGTACTGGCGTCCGCTCGGGCCGGCCTCGCCCGGCTCTCTGCGCGCACCGATCGCCTCGGGGGCTCGCTCACCACCGCGCTCGTGGCCGGCGCCACCGTCGACATCGACGCGACGAGCGCCGCGAGCGTCGCCATCACGACCGTCGACGCAGCGGGGGTGGAGACGGCCGTGGCGGCGATAGCGGCTGCAGACGCCGTCGCGCCGAAGCACCGCACCCTGTCGGTCACGCTCTCGTGACGACGATCGCCCCGAGGCCCGCGAGCGTGCCGGAGCGCCGCCTGGATGCGGCCGCCGACGAGCGCCTCTCCCGGGTGCCCGCCTCGCTGCCCGCGTCTGCATGGGATGCCGACCGCGTGCCGGAGGCGTATCTGCCGCACCTCGCCTGGGCGCTCTCGGTGGATGAGTGGGATCCCGCATGGAGCGTGCCGGCGAAGCGCGCCGCGATCCGCGGGGCCGTCGCGGCGCACAGGCTCAAGGGCACCGCGGCGGGGGTCAAGGGCATGCTGGACCGACTGGGGGCGCTCTACGATTACACGGAGCGCCCGGCCGGAGACCCCTTCACGGTCAAGATCACCGTCCGCAATCAGGGGTCGCTCCGAATCTCTGACGCTACGTCCGTCGCGCAGCTCATCGAGCGGCACAAGCGCGCCTCGGTCACCGTCGACCTGGCGCTGCTCTCGGAGCTCGAGGGCGAGATCTCGCTCGCGGCTGGCCTCGGGGGCGCGGTACTCGCGGAGCTCCCACTGCTCGACGCCCGCCCGGCGCTGCGCCTCGAGGGCGAGATCTCGCTCGCGGCTGGCCTCGAGGGCGCGCTGGTGGCCCACCTCACCTTGGATGCCAGAGTATGACTACCCGGACTATCCGCCTCACTGATGCCGGCCGGGCCGCGATGGCCGACGGCACGAACCGCCAGCTCAACGCCATCCAGGTGCGGTCGATGAAGATCGGCGACGGCCACGGCCCTGGCGGAGCTGGGGATGACGCGCGCACCACGCTGCGCTCGGAGCAAGCATCGGGGGCGCTCACCGGCACCACGCCCGTCTCCGGCCGGCTCGCGGTCCGGGCGAACTTTCTGCCCGGGGCTGATTTCGTGGTGAGCGAGGCGGGCCTCGTCGCACGCATCGGCGACACAGGGGCCGAGTTCCTCTTCGCGTACTGGACCGTCGCCACCGACACGAACGCGGTCGCCCACGCCAGCACGGGCACGACGCTCATCCTGGCGGTGGTGATTGATGTGACCAGCTCACCGGCGGAAGTTAACGTGACGATCAGTCCGTCGATCGTGTTCGGTCCGGTGGCGTTCACCGCGCTACAGGGCGTGCCGAACGTCATCGGCCCGGGGAAATACCTGCGGGGAGACAACACGGGAACGGCGCTGGAGTTCGACGACTCGCTCCCCGTGGTCGCCACCGAGGCCGATCTCCCCACGCCCATCGCTGCTGTGGTATCGGCCTGGGTGGTGACCAACTACAGCAGCACCGGCAAGCCCGCGCTCGCGGTGCACGACGGCGGCGCATGGAGGTACTTCCGGGACCAGTCCTGGGTGTCCGAGGAGATCGCCGCCCTGGTCGGGAGCACCCCGAGCACGCTCGACACGCTGGCCGAGCTCGGCGACGCGCTCGGCGACGACCCGAACTTCGCCGCCACCGTCGCGACCGCGCTCGGCGAGCGCGCCACCACCACCGCGCTCGCGGCCCTCGCGGCGCGCGTCACCGCCGCCGAGACGGCGCTGGAGGCCCCCGTGGTCGAATCCAAAATCATCTTTTTCGACGACAGCAGCGCCGGCCTCGCGCTCACCTCGGCCGATACCGGCACTCTCGTACAGCTCACGGAGGCTATGACGGGGTGGCGATTCCTCGTGATGCACTGCACGTTCCAGCCCGCCGGCGGTACAGATTGGACCTCGCCATTGACACCGCCGCCGCTGGCAGTGCTGGATATTCCCGCGGTGCGCCTCCCCCAGGGGCCAGTGGTGAAATTCTCCCGCGAACTCGACAGTGGCATTGAGGAAGTTAT
>CBDCPB010000002.1:0-747098 GCA_965220125.1 Dehalococcoidia bacterium
ATCGAGAAGATGTAGTTCTTGTAGTCGCTCGAGTCGATCTGCCCGCGCAGGATGTCTGCGGCGCCCCAGAGCTTGGACTCGAGCTCCGTCGTGCTGAGCGGCATCGCTACCCGTCCTCCCTCGTTATCGCCTCGGCGATGATCGCATCTCGCAGCACATCATGCCGCACCCGCACGGCCTCCAGCGCATCCTCACGCGACAATTCGGCTGCGTGTATGAGGTCGGCCAGCCGACCCAGATCTTTGGCCGGCGGCACCGGGACCGGTACGTCGCCGAGCGCCTTCGTCGACAGCGTCGGCACGGACGTAGCGGTCAGCCTCGATGCGATCTCGGCGCGGCCGCGCCCCGAAGACAGGTAGTACCAGAGGAAGTGCGCAAGGCCCGTGCCGGGGTCCGGCGCCCGTACGATGAGCAGCGTGACCGACGCAACGGTGCGGAATACGCCCGGTGGGACGAGTGCGACCTTGATCGCCTGCGACCGCGCCGTGACGAGAATGTCGTACGGGTCCAGGAGGTGCGCTACCGACCGGATGCTCTGTCGCACCTCAATGCTGCGCAGGCCCTCGAGCGCCAAGCGGTCATCGAGAATGTCAGCGCTCTCCACGACATCAAGAGCCCAGTCGCCCGGCCGGGCGCCCGCACCGTGGCCGGTCATCACCATCCCCGGGCGGATGTCTGCGAGCGCACCTAGTTTCATGGCAGCAGCTATTCTAGCAGAGTAGACGAACGCGCGTCTAGTTTCTGGTTCGTAAAAAATGCGCCACGCTTCCGTGCGATCCATGGTACAATACGAACGTCGGGTACCTGTTTTCGCGAACGCGCGCCCGGACGACGTATGACCGGGCAGTGGCCCGGGCAGGAAGGGACCGGCGGGAGTGGCGCAGCAGACGCCGCGACCGTCGAGCACCACAGGAGGTGCTCACACATTGCCGTGCATCCGCGCTGGGGCGGCTGCAACGGTAGTGCGTGGGCACGCAGTCGGCCTGGCCGCGGCCGGCACCCGTGAAGGGAGAAGCGAGGCAATGACGGGAACTTCGCCGGAACGGTACATCTCTGCTGTGACCATCCGCCCCGGCGCGCGGCTAGAGGAGACGACCCAGCACGGAAAAGTGGCAGCCCGGCGCGCGAACGCCGGACTGCCCGCGGACAGAGAGGCGATACTCCATGTCCACGAAAAAGACGATAGCCCTTCGAGATCACACGGGCGAGCGCGAGAGCGCGCGCCCGAACGTCGCCCTGGAGCAGCGGGCTGCCTAGGTCCCGCGGCAACGAGCGGCGGACGCGCTCCCGCAATGTCGACCCTCACTTGGCACACCTTCAGGCCGAGTGGGCCGAGATCAGCCTCGAGATCCTCAAGCGACGCGCGCTTGAGCACCGAGGAGCGGCGGCGCAACCAGAGCCCACGCGTGAGAGTGACCAGTCCCGCCTCATGGCGGCGTAGCGTCCAGGCGCACATGCCAGTCGCCGCGACTGCCATGTGCGGTATTGGACGAAGTAATCGGGTAGCTGCACGGCTGGTCGGGACAGTTCCTCGTCAAGACGAGGGCCTGTCCCGGCGCCCGGCAGTCTACGTAGCTCATCAGCAGCTCAGGACCGGCGGCCCGCATGTCGGGCCACCAGTCAGCAACGAAGGGACGACCAATCCATGAAGATCAGTGATTCCGGGCGGCCCGAGGAGGCACACGCCTCCGAGGCACTGCCACCCGGTGTGCAGTCCGAGCAACTGAGGGTCGACGGCGTGGACGAAGCCGAATCGCCCCAAGACAACGGAGCGGCGCCGACGCAGTCGGCGCACTCCGATCACGAGCGCGCGACGCGGATCGCGCCGGGGAGCAAGGGGGCCGCGGTCGGGTGCGCCCAGGTCTCCACGAAGGACCAGACTCAGGGGTACTCCCTCGACGCTCAGCGCGCCGAGATCGAGCGCTACTGCGAGCGCAACGCCTATGAACTCGTTCGAATCTACGCCGACGAGGGCGTCAGCGCCCGTAGCGACCGTATCGAGAAACGGCCGCAACTGAGAGCCCTGCTCGAGGACGCAGAGCGGGGTCAGTTCGATGTCGTCGTCGTCCACAGCATCCACCACTGGGCACGCAACATCCGTGTCCAAGCCGAAGCGTTGCAGATCCTCGGCGATGCACGCTTCGGCTTCGCCAGCGTGACCGAGAACGTCGACTACACCACGCCCGAGGGCCTGTCGATGCTGACGCTGATGGGAGGGTTCGCCGAGTTCTTCTCCGAGCAAGTCAGCAGGCATTCCAAGCGATCGGCCGAAAGGAGGCGTCAGGCATGAAGGTGATCGAATCCGGGCGGCCCGAGGAGGCACACGCCTCCGAGGCCCCGCCACCCTATGTGCAGTCCGAGCAACTGAGGTTCGAGGTGGCGGGCGAAGCCGGCTCGAACCAAACCGAATCGCCCCAAGACAACGGAGCGGTGCCGACGCAGCCGGCGCACTCCGATCACGACCGCGCGGCGCGGATCACGCCGGGGAGCAAGGGGACCGCAGTCGGGTACATCCGGGTCTCAACGGAGGACCAGACTCAGGGGTACTCCCTCGATGCCCAACGGGCCGAGATCAAGCGCTACTGCGAGGACAACGGATACAAGCTCATCCGAATCTACGCGGACGAGGGCGAGAGCGCACACACCGGCGAGATTTCGAAGCGTCCTGAGCTTAAGCGGCTACTCGAGGACGCAAAGCAGCGTCAGTTCGACATCGTCGTCGTCCACACGCTAGACCGTTGGGCACGCAACATGCGTGTCCAGGTCGAGGCATTGCAGATCCTCGGCGATGCCCGCATCGGCTTCGCCAGCGTGACGGAGGACATCGACTACACCACGCCCGAGGGCAAGTTGATGCTAACGATGATGGGAGCGTTCGCCGAGTTCTTCTCCGCTCACCTCGGTCGCCATGTCAAGAAGGCTGTGCGCCAGCGTGCCGAGCAAGGCCTCCAGAACGGTTCGGTCCCGTTCGGCTATCGCACCGACCCGGAAACGGGCGTTCCCTGTCCAGTGCCAGACGAGGCCGAAGCGGTTCGGACCGCGTTCGCCAAGCGGGACGCCGGTGAGTCGCTCCTCGCAATCGCGGACTGGCTCCATGCCCAGAGCTTCAGGCCGCGCGGCAAGACTGAGCGGTTCACCGAGTGGGCCGTCCGGGACATGCTCCGTTCCCGGTTCCATCTCGGCGTCGTGAAGTTGAACGGTGTCGAATTCCCGGGCAAGCACGAGGGGATCATCGCGGGCGATCTCTTCGAGCGCGTCCAGACTCGGAGCGTACGAAGGGGACCACACAAGCGCACACGCCACGCCCCGAGAGGAGTGCTGGCTGGCCTTATCAGGTGTGTCCGGTGTGGGAGGCGGATCCAAGCTGACCGGAACCGGTCGGGGAACCCCCTCTACCGTGAGCGCCACGGATCCGAGTGTGAGTCGAATCGCCGGGCGTGCGTGGCGCGCGAGATCGATGCTCAGATCGGAGACCTCTTCTGCGGCCTCCTTCTCCCTCCAGACTGGAGGGAGAAGATCGCTCGCCAGTCGGTGGAGACTGAAGGGCCGAGCATCTCTGAGCTTCAAGAAGACCGCCGTCGACTCGGCTATTCCTTCCGCAAAAGGACCATGACGCAGGAAGAGTTCGATCGCGAACTCGAGGAGATCGATGCGAAGCTCCGCATGGCGCAGGTTTCGACACCCATCGAAATGGACGACGTTGCGGAACTCCTCGAGAACCTGGCCGAGCTGTGGGGCGAGGCCACGGCGGACGAGCGGCGACGCTTGCTAAAGACCCTCGTGGAGGCCGTGTACGTTGACATCAAGTCCAGGCGCATCGTGGCCATCGCACCCGTCCCGGCGTTCGTGACGCTGCTTGAGTCTGCGATCGAGAGGACCGCCGGGTGCCCGGCGGTCCTCATCGGCCCCGACGAGGTCGAGACTCTCGAGAGTATGGAGTTATCGGTGCCGCAGGACGCTGCTCATCAACCACGTGCGAGGGGCCGTCAAGGCCTGCGGCGCCGCGCTGCCGTCGTGCACGGCCAAGGCCTTCCACCGCAAGATGGCCGAGCACATCCCCGATGGGCTGCGCCCGGCGCTGCTGCCGCTGGTGGAGGCGGTAGGCGAGCTGACCGCGCGTATCGCGGCGGCCGGCCGAGAGGTCGAGGCGTTGTGCGAGGCTCACCCCGAGACCGCAGCGCTGCGCCAGGTCACGGGCGTGGGGCCGATCACCGCGCTCACGTTCATGCTGACGGTCGAGGACCCCTCCCGCTTCCCGAAGAACCGGGAGGTGGGAGCCTACCTCGGGCTCGTGCCGCGGCAGCGCGAGTCAGGAGAGCGCGCGCCGCAACTCGGCATCGGCAAGAGCGGCGACGCAGGCCTACGCCGGCTGCTGGTGCAGGCTGCGCACTACATCCTCGGTCCCTTCGGGCCGGATACCGATCTGCGTCGCTGGGGTGAGCGCTACGCGGGAACAGGAGCACGGAACGCGAAGAAGCGCGCGGTCGTGGCTGTCGCACGACGGCTGGCGGTGCTGCTGCTCGCGCTGTGGAAGAGTGGGGCGCTCTACGAACCGCTGCGCCACGCCGCGGCCCGCGAGGCCGCGTAACGGGAGGCGGCGCCGCAGGCGGCGAGAGCGGAGATCAGGAAGGAAGACCCGAGCGCGAACGAAGCCTCGCACGTGATGCCGAGCACGGGCGACTGCGAGCGACCTGCTGTCCCATCGAGGACGCGGCAGAGCTGGCAGCGCCCCCTGGAAGCAGGATGTGCCTGCATGCACCGGGCCCGCTGCGCGGCCCATCGAGAGTGCGAATAGAAGCTTGGCACAGGCTCCGCGACCGGACATCACGAGCAGGCCCCGGCCGAAGCAGACCACACATCGCGTCGGCGACGGAGGCCGCCACGTCGGCCTTGCGGAAAGACCGTCCCTCATAGAAGAAGCCGTCGTGCGTCGCCTGGCGCACGAGCTCTGTGTAGTGGCGGCGGACCGAGGGCAGCTTCAGCTCCCGGCAGTGCGCCTCGAGCACGGCCGCGCGCGCCGCGTCGCTCACGGCGCCGCCGCCGCGAGCAGGCGGTCGTAGACGGCGGCGGAGGCGCTCTCGACCTCGTAGCCCCGCAGCGCCTCCGGCACCGTGACCGGCGCCGGCCCCTGCGCCGCGGTCAGCAGGCGCTGGACGGCCAGCTCGTCGAAGCGCTCCTGATCGAGGACCTGCTCCAGCACCCCGCGCACGCGCTCCTCGCCATGCTCGTCCACGGCGCGCAGCAGCCGCGCCAGCGCGCGAGCGGCCTCATGGCCGCCGCGCTCGCCCTCCAGCAGCACCCAGAGCCGCCCGAAGGGCTCACCCAGCTCCGCGAGCAGCTCCGGCGCCACCTGCCGCACCGCCTGCGGCTTGCGCGCCAGCTCGCCGAGGTAGTGGCGGTAGCGCACCAGGCGGCCGCCGAAGGGCTGCCTCGGATGCGCGACCTCCTCGCCACGGCAGCGCAGCGTCAACTCGTCCACGCCGATGTAGGCCGTGGCGACAAGCCCCGCCCAGCGGCTCGGTGCCGAGTACCAGGCCCCCTCGGCGCGCGCCTGCGCGCCACGGCTCACCGAAACGGCGCGGGTCGAACGCGACAGCGGGCTCGGGGCGCAGCAGCGTCCGCTGGGAATGACAAGGTTGGTGCACCTCCCTTCGCAGCGGAGGTGACCCGCAGCCGGTAGGGCTCGGTGCCGGTCTCGATGATGTGTGCGCGGAAGGTGAGGCGGTCGGCGACGGCCGCGGCGAGGCGGGGCTCGGTGAAGGTGCGGCCCTACTCCGAGAACGGCGCATTGGAGGCGACCGCCACCGACGCCCGCTCCTCGCGCTCGGTCAGGATCTGGAAGAGCAGCTCGGCGCCGCGCGGGTCGAGGTGGACGTAGCCGAACTCGTCGATGCAGAGCAGGTCCAGCCGCCCGTAGCGGGCGACCAGGCGCGAGAGCGTGCGCTCGTCGGCGGCCTCGGCCAGTTCGTTCACGAGCGCGGCCGCCGTCGTGTAGCGCACCCGCAGCCCGCGCTGGCAGGCGGCCATGCCGAGGCCGATCAGCAGATGCGACTTGCCGGTACCGCTGTCGCCGAGCAGCACGACGGGCTCGCCCTGCGCGATCCACTCGCAGCGCTCGAGCTCCGCCAGCAGCGCCGCGAGCATTGGGGGGCATCGAGGCGGCGGTCCTGGTGAGGAGGCGGTGGCCGTCGGCGTCGGCGCACACCTGCGCGAGAGCGACACGATCACCAGCACGCACCGCGGGCACGGCCACTGCATCGCGAAGGGCGGCGACGTCAGGCTGATGTTCGCGGAGCTCTTCGGCCGGGCGGCCGGCTACTGCCGGGGCAAGGGCGGCTCGATGCACATCGCCGATCTCGACCTCGGGATCCTCGGAGCGATTGGGATCGGCGGCGGCGGACCGCCGATCACCGCCGGCGCGGCCTTCGCGGCGAAGTACAACGGCACGGATGGCGTCTCGGTCAGCTTCTCCGGGGATGGCGCAACGAACGAGGGGACGTGGCACGAGGCGCTCAACTTCGCGGCGCTGATGGATCTGCCGGCCATCTTCGTCGTGGAGAACAACCACTACGGCGAGTTCACACCGCAGGAGAAGCAGGGCGCAATCACGCGCCTCTCGGATCGCGCGGCGTCTTACGGCATCCCGGGTGTGACGGTCGACGGCCAGGACGTGCTCGCCGTGTACGAGGCGGCCGGCGAAGCCATCGACCGGGCGCGCAGCGGCGGCGGCCCGACGTTGATCGAGGCGGACACCTACCGCTTCTACAACCACACCGGCCGCTCCGAGAACGACCCGCGACCGGAGTCCGAGCGCGCGCGCTGGCGTGAGCGCGATCCGATCACGGTGCTGCTCTCGGTCCTCGCACAGCGCGCGATTCTGACGGGCGCGGGCGCTGAGCGTGTGATCGGGGAGGCGCGGGCGACCGTCGCGGAGGCGATCGCGTTCGCCGACGCGGCTCCGTACCCCGACGAGGCACAGCTGCTCACGGACGTGTACACCGTCTAGCCGGCGAGGGGGCGAGCAATGACGACCGGAACCGCCACACGCATGATCAGCTGTCGCGAGGCGGTGGCCGAGGCGTTGAAGCAGGAGATGCGCGCGGACGACCGCGTGTTCGTCGCCGGGATCGACCTCGCGGAGCGGGGCGATGTCTTCGGGCTGACGCAGGGGATACTCGCCGAGTTCGGGTCCAGGCGGATCCTCGACACGCCGATCTCGGAGAACGCGATCGCGGGGCTTGGCGACGGGCGCGGCTTCGCAGGGGCTGCGGCCGGTGATCTCGATGATGTTCATCGACTTTATCGGCGTCGCCTTCGACCAGATCATGAACCAGCTGGCGAAGATGAAGTACATGTTCGGCGGTCAGCCTCGAGGCGATCTCTGCGCGGCCGCGCCCCGACGAGAGGTAGTACCAGAGGAAGTGCGCGAGGCCGGAGCCCGGGGCGGTTCCTCGTCAGGGCGAGGGACCGCCCCGGCTCCCGGCAGTCCCCTTGCGGATGGACGACCCCGGTCCGACGGCTCACATGTTGGGCCATCGGGCACGAAGGGAGGCACCAGGTATGAGTACGTTTGATTCCGAGCGGGTCAGCGCGAGGGCGCACGCCTCCGAGGCTCCGCCAGCATATGCGCAGTACGAGCGACTCAGGCTCAAGGGAGCGGGCGAAGCCGGCGCGGACCATGCCGAATCGCACTCCCTCGATGCCCAGCGCGCCGGGATCCAGGAGTACTGCGAGCGGAACGGGCTGCAGGCCGATCGGAACAGTTCCGGAAACCCCCTGTACCGCGAGCGCCATGCTGACACGTGCGAAACGAGAAAGAAGTCGCGCGTGGCGTCGGGCATCGATGCGCAGATCGGCGACCTCTTCGGCTCCCTCGTACTCCCGCAGGACTGGAAGCAGAAGATCGCGCGCCAGGCAGTGAAGGCAGAGGGACCGCGTGCTCGCGTCGGTCCTGCGCGAGATGCACCCCCGGCAGGCGCTCGCGATGCCGCGACGGCTCCCCACCCTGCGCACACGCGAGGTGGTCGAGGCGCTCGACCAGCCCCTGGCGGATGATGATCTGCCTGCACGGAGGCCGAACACCGCGAGCGTGCTCATGGTTGAGCAGTTCCCGGCCGTCGACATCGCCGGCCAGGCCGAGACGGCGCGTGACGCGCTCCGGGCGCTGGGCGAGGGCGGGTACGGACTTACCAACATCCTCGTGCTGAGGGGGCCGATGAGTTCGTGGACCAGGTCAGCATGGTCGACCTGGCGCTGGCGGACGATGCAACCCCGGTCCGCGCGCTCTCCCCGGCAGTCGTCGCCACCGTGACGGCCGATACCCCGGCGGCGGAGTGCGCCCGGCTGCAGCGCCACTACAACCTCAGCCGGCTCCCCGTCGCCGAGGACGGCAAGCTTGTCGGCGTGATCCGCTCCGAGTCCCTCGTGGGCGCCTCCGTCAAGCACGACACGCGCCAGATGCTGCGGGTGGCGAACGTGTCGGGGGAGGCCGTGGGCGGGCCCCTGGCGGCCTCGATTCGCACGCGCCTGCCCTGGCTCACGCTGAACCTCGCCACGACGTTCCTGGCAGCGGCGACCATCGCGCTTTCGAGTCCACGCTGACCAGGGTCGTGGTGCTCGCGGCCTTCCTCCCGGTGGTCGCGGGAGAGGGCGGAATCGGGGGCACGCAGACGCCTACGCTGATCGTTCGCGCGATCGCACGTGGCGAGCTCGTCGGCGTGGGAGCGCGACGGCTACTGACCCGCGAGGCCGTGCTCGGGCTGCTGCATGGCGTCTGGCCGGGGATCCTGGTCGCCGGAATCGCGATCCTCCGGAAGCAGAACGTCGGCCTCGGCCTTGTCCTGGGGATTGCGACAGCGGCGATCAGCCTGATCGAGCAGGCGGCGGACCGGGCATTCGAGGAGTAGCGGCGCCGAGGAGCGGCCGCCGCTTCCCTTTGACGCGGCGATTGCTACCATGGGATCACGGTCCGGCGTCCACGGATGCCGCCCAGACCGAGCGTCGATGGGGACGCACGCCAGCGCGCAGCGCGGCGCACAGAGAGCGGGGCCCCGGCTGGAAGCCCCGCCGCCGCAGGTGCTGGCGCACCACCCCGGAGCCCGCGGGCGAACCCGCGGCGGCCGGCCCCGTTAGCGGCCTCAATGAGCCTCGATCGCGCCGGCGGTCGGGGGAAACAGGGTGGAACCACGTGAGGCGCGCTTCCCGTCCCTGAGCGGACGGCGGCGCGTCGTTTCGCGTCCCTCGCCTCCCGCGCGCGCCGCCGCTTCCGCAGCGATCCGACGCGCAGCGAGCAGGAGTGAACGATGAGCAACAACCCAGGCGATGCCGGACCGGAGTCCCCGGAGACGGCCTCCGGCGACGACCATCGCGACGAGGCGCCGCTGGAGACGCTGACGCCGGAGGAGCGCCTCTTCCGCATGCGCCACTCGGCCGCGCACGTCCTCGCCGAGGCCGTGATCGAGATGTTCCCCGAGGGCAAGTACGCGATCGGCCCGCCGATCGAGCACGGCTTCTACTACGACTTCGAGCTGCCGCGTCCGCTCACTCCCGAGGACCTCGCACGCATCGAGCGGCGCATGCGCCGCACGGTGAAGCGCAACGTGCCGATCGAGGGCCGCTGGATCCCCAAGGACGAGGCGCGCGCGATCTTCGCGGAGCAGCCCTACAAGCTGGAATTGATCGACGAGATCGAGGATGAGACCGTAGGCCACTTCCGCCACGCGCAGTTCGACGATCTCTGTCGCGGCGGACACACGGAGCGCACCGGGCAGGTCGGCGCGTTCGCGCTCACGCACTCGGCGGGCGCCTACTGGCGCGGCGACGAGCGCCGGCCAATGCTACAGCGCATCTACGGCGCGCTCTTCCCCACGCAGGAGGAGCTGGACGCCTGGATCGAGGCGCGCGCGGATGCGGAGCGACGCGACCACCGCCGCCTCGGCCGCGAGCTGGATCTTTTCACCTCGAGCGAGCTCGTCGGGCAGGGACTGCCGACGCTGCTGCCGAAGGGCGCGACGATCCGGCGGCTGCTGGAGGACTACATGCTCGGCCTCGAGCGGAGGGCCGGCTACCAGCACGTCTACTCGCCGGTGCTCGGCAAGGTCGATCTCTACAAGCGCTCGGGGCACTGGGAGCACTATCAGGAGAACATGTTCCCGCCGATGCAGCTGGAGCACGACGAGCTGGTGCTGCGGCCGATGAACTGCCCGCACCACATCCTGGTCTACGAGACGCAGTTGCACTCCTACCGCGACCTGCCGCTGCGCATCGCCGAGTTCGGGACGATGTACCGCTTCGAGCGTTCCGGCGTGGTCGGCGGGCTCAGCCGCGTGCGCGCGATGTCGCTTAACGACGCACACATCTTCTGCACGCCGGACCAGATCAAGTCCGAGTTCGCCGGCGTCATGCGGCTCCTCGAGGAGGTCTACGCCGTGCTCGGCATCACGGAGTACTCCTACCGCCTCTCCCTGCGCGATCCCACGGACACGGAGAAGTATGTCGGCAACGACGCGATGTGGGAGCTCGGCCAGCGCGTCCTCAGGGAGGCGATGGACGAGCTCGCCCTCGACTACGTGACCGCCGAGGGCGAGGCGGCGTTCTACGGCCCGAAGCTGGACATCCAGATCCGCGATCTGCTCGGGCGGGAGGAGACGATGTCGACCATCCAGCTCGATTTCCACTTGCCGGAGCAGTTCGGGCTGCGCTACATCGGCGAGGACGGCGCGGAGCACCGCCCCGTGATCCTGCACCGCGGCGTGCTCGGCACGACGGAGCGAATGATGGCGTACCTGATCGAGCTCTACGCCGGCGCCTTCCCCGTCTGGCTCGCGCCCGTGCAGGCGACCGTCATCCCGATCGCCGACCGCCACCTCGACTACGCCCGCGAGGTGCGCGACGCGCTGCTGGAGCTCGATCTGCGCGTCGAGGTCGACGACGGTGGCGACCGCATGGGCGCGAAGATCCGCAAGGCGCAGCTGCAGAAGGTGCCGTACATGCTCGTCGTCGGCGACCGCGAGGCCGAGGCGCGCGCCGTCTCGCTGCGCCACCGCGCGCTCGGCGACCTCGGCGCCACGCCGCTCGCCGAGGCGGTCGCGCGCATCGCCGGGGAGCGCGACGCGAGGTCGCTGGACCCGGAGGCGTAGGGATCAGCCGAGGACGCTGAGGAGCACGCCTGTGGCGATGCTGCTGCCCGCCAGGGTGAGCCCGGCCAACGCGCCAAGCCCGAGGTACATACGGATCTGCAGCTTGCGGCTCTCGTCCCGAATCTCGCCGCGGACGAGCGCGATGTCGTCTTTCGTCGCGAGGTTCTGGCCGAAGTCCTCGGAGAAGGTGCCGACGAGTTCGTCGGCCTGCTGTTCGGGAAAGCCTGCCGCCTGCAGCCGTCGCGAGGCCTTGAGCGTGTCGAGGAGAACCATGCCGCCAATCTACACGCCTCCGCGGCCGCGCGAGCAGGCGGCGGCTGCTGCGCCGGCGCCGGACCCGGAGCCGGAGGAGGAGGCGTAGCACGTCGCGTGGTTGCTTGACGGTTGCATGCCGTGACAATCTGACGCGCGGCCTCGGGGCGATAGACGGGATAGGCGATGCCGAAGCGCGTGCTGCTGGCGAACCGCGGGGAGATCGCGCTGCGCGTCCAGCGCAGCTGCCGCGAGCTGGGCATCGAGACCGTCGCCGTCTACTCCGAGGCGGACCGCGACGCGCTGCACGTGCGCAACGCCGACGCGGCCGTGCTGATCGGGCCCGGCCCGGCCACGCAGTCCTACCTGGTCATCGAGAAGATCATCGAGGCAGCCATAGAGACGGGCGCCGACGCGGTGCACCCCGGCTACGGCTTCCTCTCCGAGAACCCCGCCTTCGCCGACGCCTGCGAGGCGGCCGGCATCACCTTCATCGGCCCGCCCGCCTCGGCGATGCAGGCGATGGGCGACAAGGTGCAGGCGCGGCGGCTGATGGAGGCCGCCGGCGTGCCCGTCGTCCCCGGCGCCGAGGACATCGACCCGCAGAACCTGGAACACGCGCGCGCCGAGGCCGATCGGATCGGCTTCCCGCTGCTGGTCAAGGCCGCCTCCGGCGGCGGCGGGCGCGGCATCCGCATCGTCGAGGAAGTCGACGAGCTGGAGGATGCGATGCGCGTCGCCGGCACGGAGGCGGCAGCCGCCTTCGGCGACGCGACGATCTTCCTCGAGCGCTACGTCTCGCCCGCGCGGCACGTCGAGGTGCAGATCATGGCCGACGCGCACGGCAACGTGCGCGCCTTCGGCGAGCGCGAGTGCTCGATCCAGCGCCGCCGCCAGAAGCTGATCGAGGAAGCGCCCTCGGTCGCCGTCGACCCGGAGCTGCGCGCGCGGCTCTGCGAGGTGGCCGTGACCGCCGCGCTCAGCTGCGGCTACCGCAACGCCGGCACGGTCGAGTTCCTGCTCGGCGAGGACGGCGAGTTCTACTTCCTCGAGATGAACGCCCGCCTCCAAGTCGAGCATCCCGTGACGGAGTTGGTCTACGGCGTCGACCTCGTGGCGTTGCAGTTGGCCGTCGCCGACGGCGAGCCGCTCCCGGAGGACGCCGGACTGTCGCAGCCGCACGGCTGGGCAATCGAGGCGCGCATCAACGCGGAGAATGCCTACGCGAACTTCGCGCCCTCGTTCGGCCTCGTACGGCGCGTCGAGCCGCCGCTGGGGCCGGGCGCTCGCTTCGACACGATGCTCTACGACGGGCTGGACGTGCCGGTCTTCTACGACTCGCTGCTGGGCAAGCTGATCGTCTGGGCGGAGGACCGCCCGGCCGCGATCGCGCGGCTGCGGCGCGCGCTGCAGGATCTGCTCGTCGCCGGCATCGACACCAACGCGCCCTTCCACCTCGCGCTGCTCGATCACCCGGACTACATCTCCGGCGCGGTCGACACCGGCTGGCTGGAGCGCGAGTTCGAGATGCCCCCGCCGCCAGAGGACGACCCGCGCGAGACCACGGCGCTGATCGCCGCCGCCCTCGCGGCAGGGCTCGGCGGCGGGCGCGGCGCGGGAGCGAACGGGGCCGGGGGGGCGCCGGGGCGCGGCTGGGCCCAGGCCGGGCGCAGCGACGCACTGGGCGCGCGTACGCGGCACGCGGAGGGACGAGGATGGCGAAGCGGCATCGGCTCCTCGTAGGCGGCGAGGAACGCACGGTCATCCTCGACGGCGCCGCCGGCTCGCCCGGCGAGACGCTCGTCACGATCGACGACGGCGAGCCGATCGCGATCGAGGCGGAGGGCGCGGAGCTGCCGGGCTTCGTCTCGTTCCGCATCGGCGGCGTCGCACGGCGCGCCTATGTCGCGCGCAACGGCGCGGCCTTCGATGTGACGGTGGGCTCCCGGCGCTTCGTCATCGAGCAGGTCACGGGCAGCGGACGCGGGCGTGGCGTGGTCGGCGGCGCGGATGACGCGCCCGGCGAGATCACCTCTCCCCTCGCGGGCGTCGTCGTCGAGGTGCGCGTCGCGCCCGGCGACGAGCTCGAGGCCGGGACGACCGTGCTGGTGCTCGAGGCGATGAAGATGCAGAACGAGGTGCTGATCCCGCTCGACGGCACGGTGACGGCCGTGCACGTGAGCGCTCGCGACAGCGTCGAGCAGGGCCAGCTGCTCGCCGAGTACGACCCCGCCGGCGCCGAGAAGGAATAGCGAGGCCGCGCAAGCGGCCGCCACAGGCGGCGCGCGGAGTGCTAGAATCAGCGCCCGCGCGCCCCGGCCGGGCGCCTGCAAGCGGATGAGAGGCCCCTCCGATCGCGAAAGAGCTGCGGGTCAACGAGCAGATACAGGTACCGCAGGTCCGCGTGATCCGTGACACCGACCAACTCGGCATCCTCGATATCCGCGAGGCGCAGCGCATCGCCGACGATGCGAACCTCGACCTCGTGGAAGTCGCGCCGACGGCGAGCCCGCCGGTGGTCCGGATCATGGACTACGGCAAGTTCAAGTATCAGCAGGCCAAGAAGGAGCGCGAGTCTCGCAAGGCCTCGCGTCATTCCTCGCTGCGCGAGGTGCGGATGCGCGTCAAGATCGACGAGCACGACATCGCCTTCAAGGCGCGCACGGCGCGCAAGCTGCTGGCCGAGGGCGACAAGGTGAAGATCTCCGTGATGTTCCGTGCACGCGAGATCACGCACCCGGAGGTCGGCCGCGACCTGCTCGATCGCTTCTACTCCCGTATCGAGGATGTCGCGACCGTCGAGCGGCCGCCGCAGATGGAGGGCCGCATGCTCTCGATGGTCGTGATGCGCGACCCGAAGGCGGCGGCCGCGGAAGAGGCGGCCGACGAGGCGCCGGTGGGCTCGTAGCGCCCGAGCACGGCCGCCGATCATTGCGGGGCCGCTGGCCCGTAGCGCACCGGCCTCGGTAGACTCGAACGCGGAACTCAACAGGACGTACTCGATGCCGAAGATGAAGACGCACCGCGGTGCGGCGAAGCGCGTGAAGGTCACCGGGAGCGGGAAGCTCCTGATGCGCGCGCATCACCTGAACAACAAGCGCATGAAGAAGCGCCGCGAGAAGCTGCAGGCGCTCGGCCGCATGCACGAGCTGCACCCCTCGCAGCGTACGCGCATCCGCCGGCTGCTGGCCCGCTAGGCCGAACGAGGGATAGCACGATGCCCCGCACGCGCAATCGCGTCGTCACGCGCGCCCGCCACAAGAAGATCCTCCGCCGCGCACGCGGCCATCGCGGCAAGCGCCATAGCAACTTCAAGGTCGCCAACGAGTCGGTGATGCACGCCCTGCGCTACTCGACCGACCACCGGCGCGACCGCAAGGGCGACTTCCGCCGCCTCTGGATCGTGCGCATCAACGCGGCGGCCCGCCTGCACGGCCTCAGCTACAGCCGGCTGATGCAGGGCCTCAAGCGCGCCGGCATCGAGATCGACCGCAAGATGCTCGCCGACCTCGCGGCGCGTGAGCCCGAGGCGTTCGGCCAGCTCGCCGCCCGCGCCCAGGCCGCCCTGGCCTGAGCCCGCTCGACTCCGTCCTGCCTGGACCACTGTGCGAGGCGTCCGTGCGTCCGCGGCCGGACCGAGCCCGCCGCGTCGCGGGCAACGCAACGGGGCGGCTCAGCCGCCCCGTTGGTCTGGTCGTTGCTTGTCTGCCTCGGCGTTAGTTCACCGGCGGGAAGCGCCTCGCGTCATCGGCGGCGTAGCCCGCCACCGCCAGGTCGGCGCCACCGGCCGCCTCGATCTTCGAGACGACGTCGGCCAGCTGGTCTGCCGGAATCGCACAGGTCATTTCGGAGTTGGACATCCCGGTCCGTACACGACTGAGCTGTCAGCCAACGCTCGCGGCGGCGACTCCGTGTTCCTTCGCCATCGCCACGATGTGGCACTGCGGCTTGCCCTGCAGGCTCAGGTCCGGCAGCGCGTCGGACAGCACCATCAGCTGCCGCCCGGTGACGCGCAGCATCACCACGTCCGGGTCGATCGGCGTCTCGGCCAGCGGGCCGTAGGTGATCGCGCCCGGCTTCTCCGTGACCACCGGGATCAGCGGGACGATGTCCATCGTCACCCAGCCGCACTCGAGGATCGCGGCCACGTCGGAGTTGCCGCCGACTTCCTCGAGGGTCTTGAGGCCGTGCGTGAGGCTGCCGACGCTGCAGTTGCCGTGGTCCTCGGCCACGGTCGAGAAGGTGCGGTCCGTGGACTTCATCCAGAACACGCAGCCCGCCGAGACGCGGCCGGTGCGACCGTCCTCGAGGGGCGGCGGCATCGGGTCGTCGAAGGCGTCCACGCCGTCCGGAGGCGCGTCCGAGAAGGTGATCGCGATCGGGGGCACGTCGGTTCCGACGCTCGACATCAGCCGTTGGCTGAGGCCGCCCCAGTCCTCTGTCGTGGCCATCGCCACCTCCTCACCGGCGCGAGGGCCCATGGCCCGTCGCACAAGACTTCCGATCCAGTTTCCGATGCTCATGGCTGGAGTATGCTCCAACCTTCGCTAAATGACAAAGGCGCGCGCATCGAGGGCGTCGCGGCGCAATCGCGGGCGCGGTGGGGACTATTCGCTGTCGCCATCCTCGGCGCCCGGATCGGACGTGGGCTCGGGTCTGGCGAGCAGTTGCGTGCCGTGAGAGATGCCGCCCTCGACCAGCGCCACGAACGCCTCGTTCACAAACGCCGGCGGCGGCGGCGACGACGTACATCACATCGCCGTCGGACCAGATGCCGCGCGGGCTGTTGTTCCGCGCGGGCGTCAGCTTCGTGAAGTCCTCGTCTCCCTCGCGGACGAGAGCGCCGTCCTCGAGACGGTATGCGAGGAGCTTCCTCGCATACCCATCCGAGACCCAGACCGCGACGCCGTCGGACCAGATGCCGTGCGGGTCGTCGTTGGCGGAGTCGAGTTCGTAGACGGCCGTCTGCTCGCCACTCCCGAGGTCGTAGAGGTAGACGCTCTCGTCCCTGTCGTCGAGCACCCAGATCGTGATCCGATCGGACCAGATGCCGCGCGGGTCGTCGTTCGCATCGCTGAGCTTGATGTCGCGGTCCATGAGGCGCTCGCCGCTCTCCAGGCCGTACGCGAAGAGGGATTCGCGGCCGCTGTCGGATACCCAGATCGTCTCGCGGTCGGACCAGAGGCCGCGTGGTGCGAGGTTGGCGCCGTCAAGCTCGAACTCGCGGTCCTCGAGGCGTTCGCCGCTTGCGAGGTCGTAGGCGTAGACGCTGTCGCCGGCGCCGTCGCCGTTCTGCGCCACCCAGATCGTCGCGCCGTCGCCCCAGAGGCCCGTCGCCTCGTCATTCCCGGCGTCGAGCGCGTCGATGTCCCTGTCGACGGTCCAGGCGAAGTCGGCGTCGCTCGGGGTGGGGCCGGACGGCAGCGGCACGGCGCCGCCGCCGCCGCCGCTGGCGGCATGACCGACGATAGGCGGAGGCGCGCCCGGGCCTCTATTGACATCGAGCTCTATACCGCAATAGAGAATAATCCTCATGACCGCACTATTCGCCAAGCAGTGAGGATATCACAGTGCACCGACGAGTCGGACGGAGAGCCTACGCGCGCTGCTCCGCGCCGTGCTCGCGCGCGAGGCGCTGGAGGATGCGCGCCTGCTCGCGGTTGGCGTCCTCGCTGGTGAGCGTGCGGTCGGGCGCCTGGTAGCGGATCGCGAAGGCGATCGACTTCTTGCCCGCGGGCAGCTGCTCGCCGCGGTAGACATCGAAGACGCGCGCCTCGGCGACCAGCCGCGACTGCTCGATCAGCGCCTGCAGCGCGCCCGCCGGGACGCCCTCGTCCACCACCAGCGCGAGGTCCTGCTCCACAGCCGGGAAGCGCGGCACGGGCACGGCGCTGCGGCCCGCCGGCGAGGCAGCGAGCAGCGCGGCCAGATCCAGCTCGAAAAGCGCGACCGGGCGCGAGACGCCGAACGCCTCGAGGGTGTCGGGATGCACCTCGCCGAGCGTGCCGACGGGCGCCGCGCCGACGCTGATCTGCGCGCAGCGGCCGGCGAGCAGGCCGTGCTCCTCGTGCGGGGCGTACTCGAAGGCGATCGCCAGCCGCTCGCCCAGCTCCTCGATCACGCCCTTCGCGTCGAAGAAGCCGAGGGCGCGGTCGAGCGGGCTGCCCCAGCGGTCGCGCTCGACTCCGCAGAGCGCGCCGGTGACGATCTCGCGCTCGTCGGGCAGCGGGCCGCCCGCGCCGCGGCGGGGGGCGTAGATGCGCCCCGCCTCGAAGATCGCGATCTCGTCCGCGCCGGCGCGCAGGTTGCGGTCGACGACCTCGATCAGCGAGTGGCGCAGCGAGGTGCGCAGCACCTGGTGCTCCGAGGAGAGCGTGTTACGCAGTTGCAGCGGGGCGTTCGCCTCCAGCAGCGCGGCGGGCTGGACGCGGGCCAGCGTCTCGCCCGTGGTCAGCGAGTAGCTGATCACCTCCTGCAGGCCGGCGGCGGCGAGCGTGCGGCGCACGCGGTCGCGCAGCGCCGGCAGCGGCGCGGGCTCGTACGAGGGCACGCGCCCCCGCACGGTCGTCGCCGGCAGCCGGTCGTAGCCGGCGATGCGCACGACCTCCTCGGCGAGGTCGTCGGGGATGGCGACGTCGGTGCGCCACCACGGCGCGCCGACGATGAAGCGCTCCGCGCGTCCGCCGTCGCCGCCCTCGGGGGCGACGGCGAAGCCGAGCGCGCCGAGGGCGGACTCGACCTCGGCGTCCGGCACGTGGAAGCCGAGCACGGTGTCGAGGCGCGCGCGCTCAAGGGCGACGCGCGTCTGGCGCTGCGGGCGCGGGTAGACGTCGACCGCGCCGCGCCGCGCCGTGCCGCCGCAGACCTCGACCAGCAGCTGCGTCGCGCGCCGCGAGGCGTGCGCGGCCAGCTCCGGCGAGAGCCCGCGCTCGAAGCGCGAGGAGGCCTCGCTGCGCAGCCGCAGCCGCGTCGAGGTGCGGCGGATGCTCGCCGGGTCGAACTGCGCGGCCTCCAGCAGCACGCGCGTCGTGCCCTCGGAGACCTCGCTGTCGAGGCCGCCCATCACGCCGGCGAGCGCGATCGGGCCGCTGTCGTCGGTGATCAGCAGCGTGTCGTCGCTCAGCTCGCGGTGCTCGCCGTCGAGCGTCCTCAGCCGCTCGCCCTCGCTTGCGAGGCGCACGACGATCGCGCCCCGCAGGCGGTCGGCGTCGAAGGCGTGCAGCGGGTTGCCGAGTTCGAGCATGACGTAGTTCGTCACGTCGACGACGTTGTTGATCGGGCGCTGGCCGGCGGCGCGGAGGCGTTCCTGCATCCAGCGCGGCGAGGAGCCGACACGTATGCCCTCGATGACGGTCGCGATGTAGCGGGCGCACAGCTCCGGGTCGTCGATCGCGACGGCGGCGGCCTCGCTGACGTCGGCGTCGCTCTCGGCGTGCTCGCTGTCCGGGAGGCGCAGCGCAGCGCCGCTGATCGCGGCGACCTCGCGGGCGATGCCGACCATGTTCATCATGTCGGCGCGGTTCGGCCAGGTGTGCACGTCGAGCACCACGTCGCCGAGGTAGTCGGCGAGCGGCGCGCCGACCGGCGCATCCGCGGGCAGCTCGAGGATGCCCTCGTGCTCCTCGGACAGCCCCAGCTCGCGCTCGGACAGCACCATCCCGGAGGACTCGACGCCGCGGATGCGCGCGCCCTTGAGCGTCGAGGACTCGCCGCTGCGCGGATCGACCAGCTGCGCGCCCTCGCGCGCGAAGGCGACGCGCTGCCCGGCGGCCACGTTCGGCGCGCCGCAGACGACGGTCTGCGGCTCCCCGGCGCCGTACTCGACGGTGGCGAGCACGAGGCGGTCCGCGTTCGGGTGCGGATCGACGGAGAGCACCTCGGCGACCGTCACGAGATCGCGGTCCCAGCCGCCGATGCGCTCGATGCCCTCGACCTCCGCGGAGGCCATCGTCAGCCGCTCGGCGAACGCCTCGACGTCGAGGTCGTCGGGGAGGTCGACGTAGTCGCGCAGCCACTTGAGGGAGACGAGCATTCGGCAGGCTCCGCTAGAACTGGTCGAACATGATCGCGTTGCCGTCGGGGTCCTCGAGGACGATGTGCGCGGGGCCCTCGTCCGCCTCGGCAGGCAGCGCCACCGAGGGGTCCAGGCTGTCCGGCATCTCGTGCAGCAGCTCGGTCTCGAGGCCGCGCTCGGCGAGGCGGCTGCGGACGGCGCGCACGTCGGGGGGATTGAAGGTCAGGATGTTGCCCTCGAACATCCCCTCAAACAGGCCGATCATCGCGCCGCCCTGGCGCATCATCAGCCAGCCCTCGCCGCCGCCCAGCGGCTCGAAGCCGAGCTGCTCGTAGAACGCCTGCGAGACCTCGAGATCGCGCACCGAGAGGCTCACCGAGAAGTAGCCGAGGTTGGGGTCGCCGGCCGGGGGCGGCTCGGGCGGCGCCGCCTCGGTCGCACCGGGGTCTGCTGCTCCGGTATCTGGGTCGGCCATCGTCAAACCCCCTGGAACTGGCGCAGGAAGCGCAGGTCGTTGGCGTAGAAGTTGCGGATGTCCTCGATGCCGTAACGCAGCATCGCGATCCGCTCGACGCCCATGCCGGCGGCGAAGCCGGTGTAGCGCGCGGGGTCGTAGCCGGAGGCGGCGAGCACCTCCGGGTGCACCATCCCCGCGCCGAGCACCTCGAGCCAGCCGCTGCCGCGGCAGACCGCGCAGGCCGGGTCGTCGCCGGGGCAGGAGAAGCAGTCGACGGCGACCTCGACGCCGGGCTCGACGAAGGGGAAGTAGGAGTGCCTCAGCAGCACGCGGCGCTCCGCGCCGAAGAGCTGGCGCGCGAACTCCAGCAGCGTGCCCTTGAGATCGGCGAGCGAGACGCCCTCGTCGACTGCGAGCAGCTCGACCTGCGTCATCATCCACTCGTGCGTCGCGTCGGTCGCCTCGTAGCGGTAGCAGCGGCCCGGCACGGCGATGCGCAGCGGCGGCTCGTGGGCGTCGAGGTAGCGAATTTGCATCGGCGAGGTGTGCGTGCGCAGCAGCAGCGGCTGCTCGCCGTCCACGTCCTCGTCGAGCCAGAAGGTGTCCCACATATCGCGGGCGGGGTGGTCCTCTGGGATGCGCAGGCGGGTGAAGTTGTACTCGTCGAGCTCGACCTCGGGGCCCTCGATGGTGGCGAAGCCCATGCGCGTGAAGGCGTCGAGTATCTCCTGCAGCGTCTGCGTCACGGGGTGCAGCCCGCCGCGTCGGCGGCGTCTGCCCGGCAGCGTCACATCGACGGCGCCCTCGGTGAGCTGCGAGGCGAGCGCGGACGCGCGCAGCTCCTCCTGGCGCGCCTCCAGCGCCGCCTCGAGGTCGCGCTTGAGCGCGTTGGCGGCCTGCCCGGTGGCGCGCCGCTGTTCGGGCGGCAGCGAGGAGAGCCCGCGCAGCACGCCGGTGAGCGCCCCCGAGCGCCCCAGCACCGAGCGCCGCCACTCCTCGACGGCCTCCTCGTCGCCCGCCTGTGCGAGCGCCTCGCGCCACTCGCGCGCGAGGGTATCGAGGTCGGCGGGGGGGTTGGTGGTCATAGGGGGAGTGTCGCGCGGGCGGCGGGTGTGGGCAACGCGGCGGGGCGGCGGTGGCGCTTGTAACTGAGCATCTTGATTAGCGGTATCGTGGTACCATCCAGCCATGAGCGATCTTCTCGTGATCCTCGGTGCAGGCGCTTCGCACGACGCCCCCAGGGAGGACTACGAGCGGCCGCCCCTCGCGGCAAACCTGTTTGACGACACGTACGACGAGATCCAGAAGCTCACTCCGGGGGTCGACGGACTACGGGGGACGATCCAGGCGCGGGTGGATCGCGGGCAAGGCCTTGAGAGGATCCTCGGTGAACTGGCTCAGAACGAATCGCCAGCCATTCGGCGACAGGCTATTGAGATCCCGGTCTACCTCAAGCTTCTCATCAGCAAGTTTACTGGTGGGAATCGCCCCGGAACCTACGATGAACTGATCACGCTGATACAGTTGCGAGGCCTGTCCGCCACCTTCGTCACACTCAACTATGACACGCTCCTTGATGAGGCAATCTCTCGCAAGTACGGCCCGCATGGAGCGATAACTTCCCTCGATAGCTACGTGTCAGAGCAGGAAGGCAAGGACTGGCGCTACGCCAAGCTCCACGGTTCCGTGAACTGGGGATACCGGGCAGCGCTCACGGACGCAGGACTTACTCCACCAAAGGATCTGGGGGAGTACCTCGAGTATCTGCACGATCATGGCATCGGCCGTGAGTATCAGGACAGCCCGATTGAGTTGTTGAGGTACAACGATTTGTACTCATCCGGAGGTATGCCACCCTATCCAGCGCTGGCAATCCCGACCGATCGGAAGTACCAGCCCGTGTGCCCTCCCGAGCACGTCGAGGCGCTTCGCGAAGCGCTCCGATCGGACCCGGCTGTTCTGGTGATAGGCAACCAGGGGCTGGACGCGGACCTCATGGGCATCCTGCGGGAATCGTCGCCCCGAAGGTCCCGGAAACCGTTCCATGTCGTTGATCCGGGGAACCCCGTCGAGGTGTCCTCCCGGTTCGCCCAGGCTCTGAATCGGGGTGACTTCTCCGTACCGCCCACAATGGGCTTCCGTGAGTTTGTGGAGTCGGACGTAGGGGAGCGCTTCTTCGATGAGGTGCGCGCGGCCAAGAACGCGGAGGCCATCAACCCCTTCCGGTTGTAACCGGACGGCGCCGCTGACGCGCGCTACAGCGTGCGGCGCGGCGGGGGCTCGCGCAGCGCGTAGATGGCGGCGAGGAGTACCGCCGCGACGATGCCCACGAACCATGCCGAGAGCCAGGCCGGGAGGGACCAGGTCCAAGCGCCCTCGGAACCGGCGGGAGTGAGCAGGATGTCGATGGCCATCGCGGTCACGAACATGGTGATCGCGACCGGTATCGGCCCGATGAAGGTGTAGATCACCGCGGTTGCGACCACCGCCGTGACCACCCCCGCGGAACGCGACTCGATCATCTGCGCGGCGACCTTGCCGGCCGAGATGCCGATCGCCGCGCCACTCAGGACGCCCGCCACGATAGCGGCGATGAGAATGACTACCGAACTCACGGATTCTCGCCCTCCCCGCATCGACTCCCCGTGCGCGACGATACCTCGCCGCGACCACCGGGCGCCCGTATCCGTCCGCCACCCCCTACCCCCGTCCCCTACAATCCCCACACACCGCACTCCCGAAAGGAGCACCCCGTGAGCGTTCGCGGATACATCCTCGTCGAGACCGAGGTGGGGAGGACGCAGGCCGTGGGGCGCGCCATGCGCGACCTCGTGTCCGAACTCGCCACCGTCAACGCCGTCGATACCGTCACCGGCCCCTACGACGTGATCATCCAGCTCGAGGCGCCCGACCTCGACCAGCTCGGCAAGTGCATCACCGAGGAGCTCCAGTCCGTCGCCGGCGTGCAGCGCACCACCACCTGCCTCGCAGTCTCGCTCGGCTGACGCCCGGCTGACCGCCGGGGGGCCGCTGCCCGGATCCCCCTCACCCTCACCCTAATGGGGTTCGACCAGCAGCCCGGAGCGATCTGAGAGACTGGTCCCGGACCGGCCGGCCGGTGAGCACTTCCTTGCCCAGAGACCTGTGATCTCTCGGGAGAGACCGTGCCCCGGTTGGTTCGTCCGGGTTGTCCGCAGCACTCCTGGGGTGTCGTGCCTGAGAGCACTGTTCCATTAGGCCGTCGCAGGACCAACCCGGCAGGTCGCAGCAAGCAGCACGAAGCGGAGGGAAGCGAGGCACGATGACCCTGTACGCCGGCGACGACTGGTCCGAAGACCATCACGACATCCAGCTCATGAACGAGGCGGGCGAGCGGCTCGCCGCCAGGCGGCTGCCCGAAGGCGTCGCGGGTCTCGCCACGCTGCACGAGCTGATCGCGCAGCACGCCTCCGACCCGGGCGAAGTCGTGATCGGCATCGAGACGGAGCGCGGGCCCTGGGTCGCGGCCCTGCTCGCGGCCGGCTACCGCGTCTACGCGATCAACCCGCGCTCGGCGGCACGCTACCGCGAGCGCCACCACGTCGGCGGCGCCAAGTCCGACGCCGGCGACGCGAAGCTGCTCGCCGACCTCGTTCGCACCGACCGCCACAACCACCGCCCGGTCGCCGGCGACAGCGACGAGGCTGACGCGGTGCGGGTCCTGGCCCGCGCCCATCAGCAGCTGATCTGGGACCGCGTCCGGCAGACCAACCGGCTGCGCAACGCCCTCAGGGAGTACTTCCCGGCCGCTCTGGAGGCCTTTCCCAGTCTCGCGCATGGTGACGCGCTGGGGGTGCTGGCGACGACGCCAGGCCCACGCGAGGCGGCGCGGCTGACCATCACCCAGATCCGCGCGGCCCTCCGCCACGGTGGCCGCAAGCGCAGCATTGAGCAGCGCGCCGCCGCGGTCCGCGCCGCGCTGCGCTCCCCGCAGCTCGAGGCGCCGCCCGCGGTGAGCCGGGCGTTCGCCGCGAGCACCCGTGCGGCCGTTGCGCTGATCGCTGAGATCAATCGTCAGATCAAGGAGCTCGAGGCCGAGCTCACGAGCCATTTTGAGCAGCACCCGGACGCCGAAATCTACCGCTCCATGCCGGGGCTCGGTGTCGTCCTCGGCGCCCGGGTGCTCGGAGAGTTCGGGGACGACCCCGAACGCTACGAGTCGGCGAAGTCCCGCAGGAACTACGCCGGTACCTCGCCGTTGACCGTAGCATCCGGCCGCAAGCGGACCGTGAAGGCGCGCTTCGTCCGCAACCGGCGGCTCTCCGACGCCGCGGACCAGTGGGCGATGTGCTCACTGTAGGCCAGTCCCGGCTGCCACGACTTCTACCAGCGGCGGCGAGCTGCGGGCGACCTCCACCACCAGGCGCTGCGCGCCCTCGGCAACCGCCTCGTCGGCTACCTCCACGGCTGTCTCAGGACGCGCACCCGCTACAACGAGGCCACCGCATGGGCGCACCGCCACGACCGCGAGCAGCTCGCCGCTTGACCAGTTAGCACCCTGGGGTGTCTCTCCCGCCAGGGGCGAGGGGATCGGAGACAGCCGCTGCCCGGATCCCCCTCACCCTCACCCTGATATGGAGTGACCGGCTGTCAAGCAGCACCGGCGGTGGTCGTGGCGATCCGGCTCCGGAGCGGGGGGAGATGGACGAACGAGGGCGCTGCTGCGACGACGTGTCACTCTGATATTCGCGGGTTGCCTGTGGCCTTGCCGCATGACCGTGCTTCGCCGGGAGGGGTCGCCGTCTAACGTCGCGGGTTGACGGCGCCGGGCGCCGTTGCCGCAAGGGTGAGCCGCGCATCCTCCGGAGCCTGCCCTCGCTCATCCATCCTCTCCCTGCCCCGGAGCGGCGCATCGCCGCTCCCGCTGCCCGTGCGTCCCGCTCCGTCCCGTCAGGCCGCGGCGCGCTGCCCGGCCTGGATGCTCAGTATCGCCCAGATGTAGCCCGCCAGCTCACGCGCCACGGCGACATTGGCGACCACCGACGGCTTGCCGTGGGCGCGCAGGCGCCGCTGACGGCGATGCAGCCGCGACTGCGCGCGGTCGGCCAGCGCCACGGCCCAGCCCGGCTGGCCCTCCCTGCGCTTGCGCAGCCCCGCACCGACGCGCGGCGTGTGGCGGTAGTGCCAGGCGCTCTCCACGAGCAGCCGCCGCACGTGCGTGTTGCCGGTCTTCGTGATCGGCCCCCGACGCTGGCGCGCCCCGCTGCTGTGCTCGCTCGGCGTGAGCCCGAGGAAGGACATCAACTGCCGGGCGCTGCCGAAGCGCGTGATGTCGCCGAGCTCGGCCAGCACCGTCAGCGCCGTCACCGTGTCGATGCCCCGGAAGCAGCGCAGCAGCCCCACCGCTTCCCTGTACGCCTCGCTGGCGGCCTCCCGATCGAGCTCCCCCTCGAGCGCGCGCAATCGCTCCTCGACCGCCTCGAGCGCGCGCAGGTAGTCGTCGAAGGTCGCCTGCGCGGCGGGGTGCTCGAAGCGCAGCGTCAGCAGCCAGCGGCGGTGGCGCAGCGTCCAGTTGCGGCCGTCGTAGGCGAGGCCGCGGCGCAGCAGCAGCTTCGAAAGGCGGTGGCGCGCCCGTGTACGGTCGGCCACGGCGTCCTCGCGCGCGCGGCAGAGGTCGCGCACCGCCTCCTGGTCCTCCGTGGGCGGATGCACCTCGGTGAGCAGGTCCGCGCGCAGCAGCTCGGCCAGCTTGCGCGCGTCGCGGCGGTCGGTCTTGACGCGGTCGCCGGGGCGGCGCGGGATCAGGGACGGGGCGATCACCCGGCACTCGATGCCCGCGGCCTCGAGCCGGCGCTGCAGCGCGAAGCCTGTTGGACCCGCTTCGTAGCAGGCCACGACCGGACCCTCGGCGTCCCGCAGCAGACGCCTGGCGAGGCGCTTCACCGCCCGTGGCTCGTTCGCCAGCTGCCATTCCTCGGGCTTCCCCGCTCCCGGCCGCAGCAGCGCGACCTGGATCGTCCGCGCGTGTGCATCCATCCCTGCGTATGTGGTAGTCATCGTCATGACCGGCTCCTTTCGCATGCGGCTCTGCAGCCCTCGCGTCTGTAACCCGCGAGTTTGCGAACTCGGAGCCGGTCACTCCATACGGTCTAATGGGGTTCGACCAGCAGCCCGGAGCGATCTGAGAGACTGGTCCCGGACCGGCCGGCCGGTGAGCACTTCCTTGCCCAGAGACCTGTGATCTCTCGGGAGAGACCGTGCCCCGGTTGGTTCGTCCGGGTTGTCCGCAGCACTCCTGGGGTGTCGTGCCTGAGAGCACTGTTCCATTAGGCCGTCGCAGGACCAACCCGGCAGGTCGCAGCAAGCAGCACGAAGCGGAGGGAAGCGAGGCACGATGACCCTGTACGCCGGCGACGACTGGTCCGAAGACCATCACGACATCCAGCTCATGAACGAGGCGGGCGAGCGGCTCGCCGCCAGGCGGCTGCCCGAAGGCGTCGCGGGTCTCGCCACGCTGCACGAGCTGATCGCGCAGCACGCCTCCGACCCGGGCGAAGTCGTGATCGGCATCGAGACGGAGCGCGGGCCCTGGGTCGCGGCCCTGCTCGCGGCCGGCTACCGCGTCTACGCGATCAACCCGCGCTCGGCGGCACGCTACCGCGAGCGCCACCACGTCGGCGGCGCCAAGTCCGACGCCGGCGACGCGAAGCTGCTCGCCGACCTCGTTCGCACCGACCGCCACAACCACCGCCCGGTCGCCGGCGACAGCGACGAGGCTGACGCGGTGCGGGTCCTGGCCCGCGCCCATCAGCAGCTGATCTGGGACCGCGTCCGCCAGACCAACCGGCTGCGCAACGCCCTCAGGGAGTACTTCCCGGCCGCTCTGGAGGCCTTTCCCAGTCTCGCGCACGGTGACGCGCTGGGGGTGCTGGCGACGACGCCAGGCCCACGCGAGGCGGCGCGGCTGACCATCACCCAGATCCGCGCGGCCCTCCGCCACGGTGGCCGCAAGCGCAGCATTGAGCAGCGCGCCGCCGCGGTCCGCGCCGCGCTGCGCTCCCCGCAGCTCGAGGCGCCGCCCGCGGTGAGCCGGGCGTTCGCCGCGAGCACCCGTGCGGCCGTTGCGCTGATCGCTGAGATCAATCGTCAGATCAAGGAGCTCGAGGCCGAGCTCACGAGCCATTTTGAGCAGCACCCGGACGCCGAAATCTACCGCTCCCTGCCGGGGCTCGGTGTCGTCCTCGGCGCCCGGGTGCTCGGAGAGTTCGGGGACGACCCCGAACGCTACGAGTCGGCGAAGTCCCGCAGGAACTACGCCGGTACCTCGCCGTTGACCGTAGCATCCGGCCGCAAGCGGACCGTGAAGGCGCGCTTCGTCCGCAACCGGCGGCTCTCCGACGCCGCGGACCAGTGGGCGATGTGCTCACTGCAGGCCAGTCCCGGCTGCCACGACTTCTACCAGCGGCGGCGAGCTGCGGGCGACCTCCACCACCAGGCGCTGCGCGCCCTCGGCAACCGCCTCGTCGGCTACCTCCACGGCTGTCTCAGGACGCGCACCCGCTACAACGAGGCCACCGCATGGGCGCACCGCCACGACCGCGAGCAGCTCGCCGCTTGACCAGTTAGCACCCTGGGGTGTCTCTCCCTCTCCCGCCAGGAGACCTTTGCGTAACGCGGCGGCGGGCGGCATGGTGGGGGCGGTGGGGCGGACCGGAGGGGGAGCCATGCATCAGCAGACCGGCGCGCCGACGTTCGCGGACGCGTTCCTGCCCGAGGGGCTCGGCCGCAACGAGACGCTGGAGCGGATCGACGCCCTGCTCGACTGGGAGCCCATCGCCCGGCTCGTCGCCGCGATCCACGCCGCGCCCCAGGGCCGCCCCGCCTACCCCCCGCTCGCGATGTTCAGGATCACGCTGCTCCAGCAGTGGTACGACGCCTCCGACCCGGCGATCGAGGAGGCGCTGCGCGACCGCCTCTCGTTCCGCCGCTTCGCCGGCTTCGGCCTCGACGACGCGACGCCCGACCACTCGACGATCAGCCGCTTCCGCACGCAGCTCACCCGGCGCGGCCTCGCCGCGCCGCTCTTCGCCGCGGTCGGGCGCCAGCTCGAGGCGCGCGGCCTGCTCGTCAAGCAGGGCACGCTGCTCGACGCGACCCTGCTCGAGGCGCAGGTGCGGCGGCCCCCCTTCGCCGCGGGCCCGCGCGCGCGCAGCAGCACCGACCGCGATGCGGCCTGGGCGCGCAAGGGCGGCGCGGCGCACTTCGGCTACAAGGCGCACGTCGGGATGGACGCCGGCTCGGGGCTGATCCGCCGCGCGCGGCTGACGCCGGCCAACGTCAACGAGACGGAGGTCGCCGAGGAGCTGCTCGGGGGCGACGAGGCGGCGGTCTACGCCGACAAGGCGTACGACACGAAGGCGCGGCGCGCGCGGCTGCGGGCGCGGGGGGTGAAGGACCGGATCATGCACCGCCCGAACAAGCACCATCCCGAGTTGCCGCACTGGCAGAAGCGGCGCAACGCGCTGCTCTCGCGCGTGCGGGCGCCGGTGGAGCAGGTCTTCGGGACGCTCAAGCGCGGCTACGGCTACCGCCGGGTGCGCTACCTGGGGCTGGAGCGCAACGCGACCGAGCTGTGGCTGAAGTGCACGGCCTACAACCTGAAACGGGCGGTCCGTCTGCTCCCCGCCTGAGGCCCGTCCCGGGGCGGAGTGCGCCCCGGGCACGGTCTGAGGCCTCCGCCCCGCCCCGCCCCAAGCCGCCAACGGCCCCCGCAGGGCCGCCCGTCGCCCCCGGCTTCCCCGGATCTGCCGATTTCGCCAGTTACGCAAGGGTCTCGCCAGGGGAGAGGGGATCGGAGGTCGCCGCTGCCCGGATCCCCCTCCCCCTCACCCTCCCCCGCCGGAGGAGAGGGGATCGGAGGGAGCCGCCGCCCGCATCCCTCTCACCCTCTCTCCCGCCAGGGGACCCTTGCGCAACTTGCCGCAAAGCCCCCCTTCTCGTCATTCCCGTGAAAACGGGGATCCATCCCTCTCTTCACGGGCGTCCTGGATTCCGGCTTTCGCCGGAATGACGGGAAGGGGGGGCGGAATGACGGGGAGGGGGGAGCTGGAATGACGGGAAGGGCGCTCCCTTCAGGGCAACGCTGGAGTTATGCAAAGGTCCCGCCGGGAGAGGGAACGGAGGGCCCGACGCTGGCGCGTGAGCGCCGGCTGCCCGACGCTGGACGCCATGACGCAGACCATCGCGCTGCTCGGGCATCCGGTCGCCCACTCGATCTCCCCGGCCTTCCAGCAGGCCGCCCTCGACGCTCTCGGCGTCGACGCGCGCTACGAGGCCTGGGACACGCCGCCCGCCGACGTGCCGGCCGCCCTCGAGCGGCTGCGCGACCCCGCCCTGCTCGGCGCGAACGTGACCGTCCCCCACAAGCTCGAGGCGCTGCGCCTCGCCGACTCCGCCGACCCCGCCGCGCGGCGCATCGGCGCGGCCAACACGCTCATCCGCCGCGGCCGCGAGCTGCACGCGACCAACACCGACGTCGCCGGGGTGCAGCGCGCGCTCCACGACGCGGGGGTCGCCCTCGAGGGCGTCGAGGCGCTGCTGATCGGCGCGGGGGGCGCGGCCCGCGCGGTCGTCGCGGCGCTGCGCGCGGGCGGTGCGCGCTCGCTCACGGTCGCCAACCGCACGCCGGATCGCGCCGAGGCGCTGCGCGAGGTCGCCGAGGAGGGCGACTCGCCCGCCCTCGAGCTGCGCGTCTGCCCGCTGGAGCCGGACTCGGACGTGCTGCGCGAGGCGCTGGGGCGCGCCGGGCTGGTGATACACTCGACGCCGCTGGGGATGCGCCACGGGCCAGACGAGGACGCGACGCCGCTGCCCGCCGAGTGCTTCTCGCCGGGACAGGCCGCCTTCGATCTGGTCTACACGCCCGAGCGCACGCCGTTTCTGGAGGCCGCCGGGGCCGCGGGCGCCCGGCCGATCGGCGGGTTGGGAATGCTGGTCCACCAGGGCGCCGAGTCGTTCCGCCTCTGGACCGGCCTCGAGCCGCCGCTTGAGGTGATGTTCGAGGCCGCGCGCGCCGCGCTGGCAGCGCAGCAGCAGGCCGCCGCAGCGCAGGAGTCGACGCCGTGATCGAGATCGGAATCATCCTCACGGTCGTGATCGGCGGCGCGCTCGGCTGGGTGATCGCCCAGTCCTTCTTCGGCCACCGCTACTGGCGTCGCGCCATCGCCGAGGGCGACGAGGGCGCGATGCGCGCCGCGCTGATCGAGGCGCTCGACACCTGGCGGCGGATGCGGCCGCCGGCCGACACGATCCCCTCGGACTGGCGCGCGCTGCAGTCGGCGGAGATCGTCGCCGCCGACAGCACGCGCTGCCGCGTCTCGCTGCTCGCCGACCCCGACATCCGTGTCGTCGACGGCGTGCGCGACGAGGTCGGCGGCGCGATCCACGTCGCGCGCCGCTCCGCCGTGCTGATGGCCGAGCGGCTGCTCTACGAGATCCCGCTGGTCCGCTTCGGCGCCGTGCAGGTCGATGTCCATACCGAGTACCGCGGCCCCGAGGGCGCGACCGAGTCCGTCGCCCTGCTCACCACGCAACTGACGCGCGAGGAGGCCACGGACACCTACTGGGACGAGCTCGGATTCGAGGAGATACTGGCCACCTGGCACACGCGCGAGCGCCAGCCGGACGCGCCGCTCGACCCCGAGGACGGCGCGCTGATCGCCGCGGAGGCGGCTCCGGCCGCGGAGGCCGCGGGCGCCCCGACGAGTGCGGAGGGGGCATCGTGAGTCGCTTCCGCTTCCTCACCGCGGGCGAGTCGCACGGCAAGGCGCTGACCGTGATCGTCGAGGGCGTCCCGGCCGGGCTGCGCATCGACGAGGACATGATCGCGGTGGACCTGGGGCGGCGGCAGGGCGGCTACGGCCGCGGCAAGCGCCAGCAGATCGAGACCGACCGCGCCGAGATCACCTCGGGCGTGCGCCACGGGCGGACGATCGGCTCGCCGATCGCGCTCTGGCTGCGCAACAAGGACCACGACAACGCCAACTGGCGCGTGCGCATGGCCATCGAGGAGGTCGACGAGGAGGTCGAGCGCGTCACGCTGCTGCGCCCCGGCCACGCCGATCTCGCCGGCACGCAGAAATACCAACTCGACGACGTGCGCCAGATCCTCGAGCGCTCGAGCGCGCGCGAGACGGCGATGCGTGTCGGGGCGGGGGCGATCGCGCGCGCGCTGCTCGGCGAGATCGGAGTCGAGGTGCACTCGCACACGATCGCGATCGGCGATGTCGAGGCCGCACCGCCCGAGGGCGCGATCGACTGGGAGGCCGTCGAGGCCTCGCCGGTGCGGGTCGCCGACCGCGAGGCGGAGCCGCGCATGATCGCGGCGATCGACGCCGCGAAGGAGGCGCTCGACAGCCTCGGCGGAATCTTCGAGGTGCGCGCCGGCGGGCTGCCGATCGGCCTCGGGGCGCACGTGCAGTGGGACCGCCGGCTGGACGGGCGGATCGCGCAGGCGATCCTCGCGATCAACGCCGTCAAGGGCGTCGAGATCGGGCCCGCGTTCGAGAACGCACACAAGCCCGGCTCCGAGGTGCACGACCAGCTGCTGCCCGCCTCGCAGTGGAGCGAGCGCCCCTGGGAGCGCCGCACCAACCGCGCGGGCGGCCTCGAGGCAGGCATGACCAACGGCGAGGAGCTCGTCGTGCGCGGCGCGCTCAAGCCGATCTCCACCATCCCGCGCCGCCTGCCGACCGCCGATCTGCTGACCGGCGAGGAGACCGAGGCCTTCTACGAGCGCGCCGACACCTGCGTCGTGCCCGCCGCCGGCGTAATCGGCGAGGCGATGGTGCTGATGACGCTCGCCGACGCCGCCCTCGAGAAGTTCGGAGGCGACCACATCGACGAATTCCTGCGCAACTACGAGGCCTTCCAGGCGACGGTCGGCCCGCGCGAGCCGCTCGCATGAGCGCCAACGACTCGGGCGCGGAAAGGCCGATGCGGCAGATCGTGCTGGTAGGCATCAGCGGCGTCGGCAAGTCCTCGGTCGGCGCGATCCTCGCCGCCCGCCTCGGCTGGCCGCTGATCGACACCGATGACCTCGTGACCGAGCTCGAGGGCCACACGCCGGTCGAGCTGATCACCTCTCGCGGCGAGTTCGCCTTCCGCAGGATCGAGGAGCGCGTGGTGGCGGAGGCCGCCAGGCGCACGCCCGCGGTGATCTCGCTCGGCGGCGGCGCCTTCCTCAGCGCCCGCTCGCGTCGCGCCCTCGGTGAACACGGGCTGATCTGCTGGCTCGACGCCGCGCCCGCCGAGATCGCGCGCCGGCTGCGCGAGGCGCCGGACTCCACGGAGCGCCCGCTGCTGGGCGAGGACCTCGAGGGCCGGCTGCAGGAGCTGAGCGACGAGCGCCGCATCCACTACAGCCAGGCCGATCTCTGGACGCCCGCGCAGGGCCTCACGCCCGACGCGGTGGCGGACCGCATCCTGCAGGCCTGGTCCGGAGGCGCGAATGTGCACGCCGGCGGCGCGCGCCGCCTCGAGCGGCTCGGCAGCACCCAGCCCGCCGCCGGACCGGCCGCGATCGTCGACACGGGCAGCGAGCGCTACCCGATCTGGGTCGGCGCCGGCGAGCTGATGCGGCTGCCGGAGCGGCTGCGCCTGCTCGGCCTCGAGGGCGCGGTCTACGTCGTCGCCGACGAGGCGGTGATGGAGGCGCACGGGCAGCAGCTGGTCGAGGCGCTCGACACGGGCGGCTACCGCGGCGCCTCCTACGTGGTCCCGCCGGGCGAGACTTCGAAGAGCCTGCGCGCCGCCGAGGAGATCTACGGCTGGCTCGCGCAGTCCCGCGCCGAGCGGCGTGACGCGGTGATCGCCTTCGGCGGCGGCATGGTCGGCGACCTCGCGGGGTATGTCGCCGCGACGTACCTGCGCGGGATGCCGTTCGTGCAGGTGCCGACCTCCGTGCTGGCGATGAACGACGCCGCGATCGGCGGCAAGGTCGCGGTCGATCTGCCCGGCGGCAAGAACCTCGTCGGCGCCTTCCACCAGCCGCGCGCCGTCCTCTCCGACATCGACCTGCTGCGCACGCTGCCGCGCCGCGCCTTCACCGAGGGGCTCGCCGAGGTGGTCAAGCACGCGCTGATCCTCGATCCGCTGCTGCTCGGCGAGATCGAGCGGCACGCCGGTGACCTCGGCAGTGCGCAGCCGGACCGCGAGCTGCTGACGCACGTGATCGCGCGCTCCTCACGGCTCAAGGCGCTGATCGTCTCCGCCGACCCGAAGGAGCGCGGGCTGCGCGCGATCCTCAACTACGGCCACACCATCGGCCACGCGATCGAGGCCGTGACCGGCTACGGGGACTACCTGCACGGCGAGGCGGTCTCCGTCGGCATGATGGGCGCGGCCCGCATCGCCGAGCGGATGGGAATCCTCGACAACGAGGTCGTCGCCCGCCAGGCGGACGTGCTGCGCACGCTCGGCCTGCCGCTGGCCGCGCCGGGCGTCGACACGGAGGCGGTGATGGACACGATGTTCCTCGACAAGAAGGTCGAGGCCGGGCGGCTGCGCTTCGTGCTGCTCGAGGAGATCGGCCGCCCGGTCGTGCGCGGCGACGTGCCCGAGGAGATCGTGCGCGAGGTCGTGCGCGCTCTCACCGCCGGCTAGGCGCTACCGGTGAGCATCGGCGCGAGCGAGGGCGGCGCCATCGCCGATCCGCGCCGCCCTCGGCGACTCGTCGCGAAGGCGATCGGCCGCGTCCAGGGGGTAAGCTACCGCGCCTTCTGCGCCGACGAGGCGCTGCGCATGAACGTCGACGGTTTCGCGCGCAACCTCCCCGACGGCCGCAGCGTCGAGGTCCAGGCCGAGGCGGACGAGCCGACGCTGCGCCGCTTCATCGAGCGCCTGCGCGAGGGCCCGCGCATGTCGGTCGTGCACGACGTCGAGTACCGCTGGGAAGAGGCCACCGGCGAGTTCACCGGCTTCGAGGCGGTGATTTAGCGCCGCCGGTTCAGGGAGGGGGGTGTCGTGTCGTCCTCGTCCCGGTGCGACGGGCCAAGAGCCCCATCGTCAGTCTCCGGGCGGCTCCCGCAGCCACGCGGGAACGTCTCGCGCCCCGTGCAGAACCCTCCACACGTCGATGTCCGCTTCCCGTTCGACGTAGAAGATCAGGTGCGGAAACCCCGTCACGATCCACGAGCGGAGGCCGGGAAGATTCAGTTCGGAGGCGTAGCGCGGCGAGCCGCTTCCAGGGTGCTGACCCACGCGCCGGAAGGCGTCCTCCAGCGCGGCGATGAAGGCCGACGCGACTGCCGTCGATGCCTCAGCAATATAGTGATCGACGGCCTCGTCGACATCGCGCTGCGCCCGCTGCCGAAGTACGACAGGTTTGCCGGTCACCCCTGGCGGGCTTCGCGAACCCGATCGCGCAGCTGGTCGAAGTACTCCGCATCGGCAGTGACCGCCGGTGGCGACGCCGCGCCCTCGATGAGCAGCCCGCGCAGGGCTTGCCGATCCTGATCCTTGCGGATCAGTTCGCGGACGTACTCGCTCGACGAGCTGTAGCCGCGGGATCTGACCTGCTGGTCCACAAAGCCCTTGAGGCCTTCGGGCAGCGAGATGTTCATCGTGCTCATGCTGCTAGGCTAGCCTGAATGGCAAACCTTGCCAAGTCGCTCCGCTGCCACGGTCTCCCCGCCTCTCGGCACCCCGCTCGACTATGATCCGTTCGGCCCATTCACTCCGCAGCGGGGACGCCGTCCGGCGTCGGGTAGGAGCGAGCGAATGCCGATAGACAGCTTTCCGTCCGGCGTGGCGGCCAAGCTCGGCTGGTACGTATATCGCCTCATCGATCCTGAGGATGGTGAGACGTTCTATGTCGGCAAGGGGACAGGCGATCGCATCTTCCATCACGTGCGAGGCGACTGGTCCAAGATCGACGATGAAGACACCCTTAGCCCGAATCCACCGATCGAAGCTTGACGGGGCGGGATGCCGGGCTGCCGAAGCGTTCGGCGGGCGTGCCGGCGTTCGCCGGGCGGCGCCGGGGGCGGGCTGGAGCGAGGAGCCCTCGCTCAGCGCCGCTCGGGGGCGCTGAGGGCGCGTGCGCGAGGGTGCGCGAGGCGTGCGCGGGCATGCTGGCGCGAGCCTCGGACCCGGGGCCGGCGCTGTGAGCGGGCGTCAGGCGGGGAGCGGAAGCGCCCGTAACCGCGCGAGCGCGGCTGCCCACTGCCCGGCCCAGGGCCAGCGCTTCGGGAGGTGCAGCGTCCACCGCCGGGCCGAGTGGGTGAGCCGCCCGGCCAGCGCGAAGAAGCGCCGCCTGAGCGTCCTGGTCGTCACGATTCCCTCGCCGAGCCCGAGCCGCGCCGTCCAGCGGGCGAGGTTGTGCGCGATCACCTGCACCGCGAGCCACGCCGCGTTCGCGGTGAAGCGGCCCGAGGGGAGATGGTTCAGCCCGACGCCGTACTTGAGATCGCGGATCGCGTTCTCGATCTCGGCGTGGCGGCGATGGTCGGCCTCCAGCTCCAGCAGCTCCCCCTCGCGGTCGCTGATGAAGGCGTGGTAGCTGTAGCTGCTGAAGAGCGCGAGCTGTGAGCCGGGCGTCGGCTTCACGCGCCGCACGATGAGCCGCACCGGGGCGGCGTCCTCCTTGTGCTGGAACGGCGTGTAGGTCGTCTCGGCGACATCGGCGCCGCCCGGCAGCCAGTACGGGATCGGCGTCCAGTCCTCTTCCGCTATCGCCTCGATCAGCCGGCGCACGTTCGGCTGCTGGCGAATCGTGACCGAGAAGCGGACATCCAGCGCGCGGCAGGCGGCGACGACGGCGTGGCTGTAGAAGCCGCTGTCGGCGCGCATCGTGAGCTGCCCCGACGCCCCGGCCTCGCGCACCCGCGCCACCGTCTCACGCAGGAAGTGGGCGGCGCCGCGGGCGGTGTGGGCGCGGCCCTCGCGCAGCCGCGCCATCAGCACCTCGCCTGAGCCGGCCGCGACGGCGAGCAGCGGGTGATAGCCGCGCGCGCCGCTGTAGCCGGGGCGCTGCGCGCCCTCCTTGGCGAGGCCGTAGGTCTCGCAGAGCGTCGAGTCGAGATCGATCGTGAGCGGCTCCTCGCCCGGTCCCGCCCCGGCCGCCCAGGCGCGGGCGAGCAGCTCGCGGGTCACGCGGTCGAGCTGGCGGGCGTGGCCCCAGCGGAAGCTGCGCAGGAACGTGCCGAGGGTGGACGGCGCCTTCACGGTGCAGCCGAGCACGCGCCCCGTTCCGCCGGCGCGCAGCGCATCGGCGTCGTCGATGCAGTCGCCGCCCGCGAGCGCGGAGGCGACCAGGGTGAGCAGCTTGTCCCCGGCGTTCGCCCGGCCCGCTGCCCCACCGAGGTCGAGGTGGGCGTCCGTCAGCTCACGCAGGCCGAGCCGGTCGGCGAGCGTGGCGGGGAGTAGCAGGCCCGCGTGGTCCACGAGGCGGTCGTCGTCGAAGGCGATCTGGAGCCGGTCGGGGCTGCTCGGTGCTAGCATCGAATGGGTGCTCCCTGTGTCTGGTGCGGGATTCGTTCAAAACCCATTGTCCCAGATACAGAGGAGCACCCCTTCTCAACTACTCACGCGCTCTCCTTCGGTGGATCAGGGCTTAGCCTGAAGGCTCAGCGCATTCAAGAGATCCGAGCCGCTGAGCGGGAGGTGCGCCACGTCGTCCATCGGCACGGGATTCCGGACCAGAAGGTTGCATATGAAGTCGAGGCCGCGCTCATCGATACGTATCCCGGGTTGACCAACATCGCTGGCGGACACGGATCGGGTGATCGCGGTCCTCGCAGAGTAGAGGAGATCATCGCTCAGTACGCGGCGGAGCCGTTTGATGCGCGACACCGCTTGCTGCTCGTCTCGGTAGGCCTGCGACTGTCAGATGACGTCATGGCTATCTACGAGGCGGCCAGGTACGCCTGGAAGGTCGCCCGCTCAAGTGTGGAGAGTTGCGAATTCGTACTCGCTCACAACGATGGGATCGTGATCGGGGCCTTCCGCTGGGACGAGTGGATCGAGGCTACGAGCGAGAACTTTCCCGGGAGAGATCCAGTCCCCGGTCGGCTGGGATTCAGGGGCGGACCGGCTGCGCCCGACGTCTGGGACTACTACGTCGGGACGCGCGTACCTGATCGATATCGATCGCGCGGCGCGGCCAACCCCATCCGGTACTGCGAGCCCGAGTAGAACGCCTACCTCCCTCGCCGCCACACCCCTCGCAGCCTTGCGAGCAGGCCACCGCCCGAGGGCGGCTCGCCGCGCAGCAGCCGCGCCTCGACGAGCGCCGCGAGATCGGCGACGGCCTCCGCGCCCCGCGCGGTGAAGTCACGCTCGAGGCGCGCCGCATCGACCGAGGCGAGCAGGTCGGCCGCTGCGACAGGCTGCTCGCGCGTCCCTCCGGCGGTCAGCTCGACGGCGGGGACGCCGGGCTCCTCGTAGCCCTCGGCGAGCACGAGGTCCGTGCGCGGGTCGAGCGAGGCGACGAAGGCGGCCAGGTCGGCAGCGCTCGCCAGCGCCATGCCCCCGGAAGCCGGGGTCACCCGGGTTCCGCTGGGCAGCGTCAGCGTTGCGCGCCCGTCGGCGAGCAGCTCGGCGGTGGCGGTGCGCACGCCGCGCGCACGCAGCGCCTCGACGAGGGCGATGACGAGCAGGTTGCGCGCCGGGATCTGCGGCCCCAGGACACGCAGCACGGGCGGCCTGGCATCGTCCGGGGGCGCAGGGCCGGTCGTCATCGCTCCGCGGCTGCGTCCGGCACGCGATCAATCAGCAGCACCTCGACCTCGTCGCCCGGCTCGACGGCGGGCGCGTCCTCGGGCACGACGGCGATGCCGTTGGCGAGGGCGAACGAGGTCAGCACGCCGGAGCCCTGCGGACCGGTCAGGCGCGCGTGGTAGTGCCCGTCGCGGCGCTCCACGATCGCGCGGGCGTAGAAGCGGCGCGGGTCCGGTCGCGCGATGCGCTCCTCGGCGATCGCGCGCACGCGAGGGCGCTCCCAGGCCTGCGGCTTGCCAAGCATCGTGAACAGCGCCGGCCGCCCGAACAGCTCGAAGGTCATCATCGCGGAGACGGGGTTGCCCGGCAGCCCGAGGTGCGGCACGACGCGCCTCTCGCCGCCCTCGCCCACGCTGAAGGTTCCGAAGGCGAGCGGCTTGCCGGGCCGCATCCGCACCGTCCAGAAGCCGACCTCGCCCTCACGCGCGAGCACCTCCTTGACCACATCGAAGTCGCCGCGGGAGACGCCCGCCGAGGTGACCAGCAGATCGGCGTCGGCGACACCCTCGCGGACGCGCGCGGTCAGCGCCTCGACGCTGTCGCGGGCGATCTCGAGCATGAGCGGTTCGCCGCCCATCTCGCGCACCATCGAGGCGAGCGAGAAGCCGTTGGCGTCGTAGATTGCGCCGGGTCGCAGCGGCTCGCCGGGGCGCAGCAGCTCGTCGCCGGTCGAGAGCACGGCCACGCGCGGGCGGCGGATGGCGGTCACGCTCCCGAAGCCGAGCGAGGCGAGCACGCCAATCTGCGCCGGTCCGAGGATCGTGCCCGCGGACAGCACCAGCTCGCCCTCGCGCACGTCCTCGCCGGCGGGGCGCACGTTCGCGCCGGGCGCGGCGGCGACGTCGATGCGGACCTCGGCGCGGGGAGCGTCCTCCCAGCGGGCGGACTGCTCCTCCTCGTCGGTCTCCTCGAAGGGCACGATCGCGTCGGCGCCGTCGGGCAGCGGCGCGCCGGTCATGATGCGCACGGCCTCGCCGGGGCCGACGGAGCCGTCGTAGACGGAGCCCGCCGCGAGGTAGCCCGTCACGCGCAGCCGCCGCGGGCTGGCGGGCGCCGCTCCCGAGGTGTCGGCGGCGCGCACGGCGTAGCCGTCCATCGAGGTGTTCGCCAGCGGCGGGATGTCGAACCCGCCGTGCATGTCCTCCGCCAGCACCTGCCCGAGCGCGTCGAGCAGCGGCGTCGAGACCGCCTCGAGGGGTGCGAAGTGCGCGAGGATGCGCGCGCGCGCCTCCTCCACGGAGATCATGTCGGCGGGCAGCACGTGGCGGTGTTCGGGCTCGCTCATGCCTCGATCATACGTGGTCGCGGGGTATCGGCGTGGTGCTCAGCGGCCGAGGTACTCGGCGACGTTCGCGTTGTGTTCGGCAAGCGTCTCGGCGAAGGCGTGGGAGCCGTCGCCGCGCGCCACGAAGTAGAAGAAGTCCGTGTCCGCCGGATTCAGCACGGCCTCGATCGCGGCCAGGCTGGGGCTGGCGATGGGGCCAGGCGGCAGACCCGCGGCCAGGTAGGTGTTGTAGGGCGACTGGAAGGCGAGATCGTCGAGGGTCAGGTCGACCTTCCACCAGCCTCCCACGGGCTCACGGCTGCTGTTGGTGGTGATCGCATACTGCACGGTCGGGTCCGCGTCGAGCTTCACGCCCACATCGAGGCGGTTGTGGAAGACGGAGGCGACCAGCGGCATCTCGGCGCGCAGCAGCGTCTCGCGCTCGACGATCGAGGCGAGCGTGAGCACCTCGTGCAGTGTCATCGAGGAGAGCGCAATCCGGCCGCGCAGCACTTGATCGAGTGCTGCGTCGAGGGCCTCGAGCATCGCGGCGACGAGGCTCTCGGCGGTGGTCTCGTCGTCGATCGGATAGGTCGCCGGAAAGAGGTAGCCGTTGAGCGTGGCCCCTCGCGGGCGGCCGCTCAGGATAGATTCCGTGCGTGGCTGCCTGATGACCAGTTCCCACTCCTCCTGCGTCGCGAGCCCGAGGGTGACCATCGCGTCGCCGATCTCCTCGATGCGCAGTCCCTCGTGGACCAAGAAGAAGCGCTCCCTGGCGACGCCCGTACGCAACTGGCGGATGACCTCGGCGGCCGGGCTGTTGGGGGCGAACTGGTAGCTGTCCGCCCGCAGCTCGGTGCTGACGCCGGTGAGCAGCAGCAGCGTGCGGAAGCGCTCGGCGTCGGCAAGGACGCCCTCCTCGACCAGCACGGCGGCGATCGTGTCGACGCCGTCGCCGGGCTCGATCGTGACGCTGATCGGATCGATGTCGGGGTCCCGGTTGCTGGAGGCAGCCGCGGCAGGCGGGACGCCCGCGCTCATGGCGGCGACGGTCCGCGCTTGCGTCCCGGTCAGCGTGTCGGCCAGCACGGACACGACGAGCGCGACCCAGATCAGCGAGAACACGGTGGCGATCAGGATCGGGTCGAATCTACGAATCACGGGCGCCGTCCGTCCGATCCTCAGCGCGGAGGCGCCGCCGCCGATCGATGAACTGCTGCAGCAGCAGCGCGGCGGCGAGATCGTCGCTGGCGCGGCCCCGCGGCGTGGACCGGCGTGCCGCGACCGAGGTCAGTCGCTCGTCCTCGTACTCGACCGGCAGATCGAGGCGACGCCGCAAGCGCTCGCCGAGCGCGCGCGCGGCGGCGGCCGCGGCGCCCTCCTCACCTCCGAGCAAGCGCGGCAGCCCGACGACGATGCCGCCGACCTCCTCGCGCTTCGCGATCCCGCGGATCGCGGGGAACGCGGCGGCGGCCGGGACGACCTCGATCGGGACCGCGATGCGCTCCTCCGGGTCGCAGGCGGCGATGCCGACGCGCGCCTCGCCGGGGTCGATGCCCAGCCATCTCATCGTCGGCGCCTCACCCGGAGTCCTCGCCGGCGTCATCGCCGCCGGCCGCGCCGTCCGCGCCATCCTCGGAGCCGTCGCCGTCGCCCGCGTCCTCCTCGTCGTCCGGGGGTTCGCCGGCGATGGCGGCGGCGAGTGCGTCCGGGCTGACGAGCATGATCGAGATGCGGTCGGAGCGGCGAGGCATGCGCAGGCCGGGAATCCATCCGGGATGCACCCTGATCAGCGGTTCCATCGTGAGCTCGAGCTGCTCGCTCAGCCGCTCGGCGGCGACATCCGGAGAGACGTTCGTCAGCACGCCGCGCAGCACGGTGGGATCGAGGAGCGGGCTCGCCAAACCGGTCGCGGTGAAGTCCACGGTAAGGCGGCTGCCGTCGAACGCGTAGGCGTCGCTGATCGACGCGGCGGACGTTTCGGGCAGCAGCGCCATGCCATCGGGCAGCTTGCCCTGGAGCAGTTGCTGCGCGAGGCGGTCCGCATCCTCGTCGGTCAGCACGAACGCGCTGGCGACGGCGGTGTACTCCACCAGCAAGACGTCCTCCTGGTCGCCGACTTCGGCGAGCGCGCTCTGGCTCAGGATCGCGACGGAGATGGTCTCCGTGAAGACCGTCCCGCCCGTGATCGTACGCAGCAGCTGGCGCTCGCCCGCTCGGCGCAGCACGGAGTCGGCAATCTCGGTGACGGTGGCGACGTCGACCGGACTGACGACGGGCGCCTCGATGTCGGTACCGCCCCCGGCGGCGATATTGGTGACGATGAGCGTGGGCGGGAACCCGGTCAGTCGCGTCAGGGTGTTGGCGGCGACGTTGCCGGCGCTCCCCGGCTCGATCGCGGTTGCGCCGACCACGGAGCTGGAGTGCGCGGGGATCGAAACCGAACGATCCGTGGTGAACCTCACACCGTCCGCGGTCTCGACCGGCGTGCCGATCGGCAGCACCAGATCGGTGTCGTCCTGGTTCGTGAAGGTCAGGCCGGCTCGCGCGTGCTTGTCGCCGACGGTGGTGACGCCGGTCGAGGTGGTGGAGACCACGAAGACGACCTCCGTCTGCACGGAGTCGACGGCGATCAGGCCGAGCCCGAGGTCCGTCTCGCCGAGGGGGCTCAGGCGCACGCGCTGGGTCACCGTCAGCGTCTCCGCGGGCGGAGAGACCAGGATCGTTGCGGAAGGCACGTAGGTGCAGGCTGCGAGGCCGATCACGAAGAGTCCGCCGGCGAACAGCCCCGCCCGTACGAACGGCCCAAGCGGCGGGGCGCGCAACACGAACTCGCGGCTCCCGAAGGGGATGCGCAGCGCGCGCCGCGGGCGCAGCCCCCGCACCGTGCGCGCGGCGGGCAACCCCGCGTGCTCGGCGTGCTGCCGCACGTCCCGGCGGCTCGCGAGCACACGCAGGTGCAGCCCTCGCTGGCGCACGTACGCGGCGATCCGCGGCCACGCCATCGCGTCGCGCAGCGCATACGCCCGGCGCGGCACGACGAGCAGCACTTCGACCTCGCTCGCCTCGTCGATGCGTCCGATGATCGCGTTGGCGTCATCCTCGCGCTCCGCGATGATGGTGGCCGCGCCGGACAGACGTGGGCCCCGCCGTCGCCGGGGTACGTCGGACCCGGCAGCCACACGCCATTCGGCCTCCGGCTCGGGCGACCGCAGCCGGGCGAAGATGCGCCGGCGGAGTGCGCCGACGCGCGCCGCGAACTCCGAGACGCTCTCCAGCACCACCGGCCAGTAGCGCCTGAACGCGTCCCGCGCTTGCTGCACGATTCCGGGTGGCTGCCGCCCGGCCATCGCCGGCTACGCCCCGCCCAGGCGCTCGCGCGCCAACCGGCGCGCCGCCTCGAGGGCTTCGCCAAGCCGGCTCGCGTCGCGCCCGCCCGCCTCTGCGAGCGCCGGCCGGCCGCCGCCGCCGCCGCCCACCACCGCCGCGGCGGCCTTCACGACCTCGTCGGCGCGCAGCCCGCGTTCGACCACGTCGTCGGTCGCGAGGGCGAGCAACTGGGGACGATCGCCGATCACGGCGCCGAGGGTGACGAAGGCGCTGCCCATGCGCTCGCGCAGTCGATCGGCCATGCCGCGCAGCGCCTCGGCGGAGTCGGCCTCGACCTGGGCGACGAGGATCTGTACGCCGTCGAGTTGTTCGGCCTCGTCCGCCAGCATCTCCGCGAGCCCCGCCGCGCGGCTCGCCGATTGCGCGCGGGCCTGGCGGCGCTCCTCGGCGAGCTGCTCCTCGAGTGCGTCGATGCGGCCGGCGATCTCGGCGGGAGGCGCCTTGAAGCGCTGGGAGAGATCGTCCACGAGGTCCAGGCGCTCCTCGATGTAGCGCTCCGCCTCGGGGCCGGTCAGCGCCTCGATGCGGCGCAGGCCCGCGCCGATCGAGGAGTCGCCGGTGATCACGAAGTTGCCGACGCCGCCGGTGGAGTGCAGGTGCGTGCCGCCGCACAGCTCGCGGCTGAAGCAGGCCGCCGTATGCCGGTGGGCGGACGCAGCGCCGCCGGAGGCGGCCCGGGCCTCGCAGTACTCGACCATGCGCACCTCGGCGGCGTAGCGGTCCTCGAAGAACGCGATCGCGCCGCGATCGATCGCCTCCTCGTAGGGGAGGATGAACGTCTCCTGCGCGATGTCGTCGCGGATCCTCGCGTTGACCAGCCGCTGCGCCTCGCGCAGCTCGGCGGCGGACGGCGCCTGCGGGTGCGTGTAGTCGAAGCGCAGATGGTCCGGCGCGACGAGCGAGCCTGCCTGGCGCACGTGCGGCCCGAGCACCTCGCGCAGCGCGGCGTGCAGCAGATGCGTGGCGGTGTGGTTGCGGCGGCTTCCCGCTCGCCAGACCGGATCGACCCGCGCCTCGGCAGGTTCGCCCTCCGCCAGGGCGCCCTCGACCACCTCGCCGCGGTGGACGTGTACGCCCCCGAGCGGCTGCGTGTCGTCGACGCGGAAGCGGCCTCCGGCGCTGATGATCTCGCCGCGATCGCCGACCTGCCCGCCGCTCTCCGCGTAGAACGCGGTCGCGTCGAGCACCAGCTCGCCCTCCGCGCCCGCCTCGAGGCGCTCGACGCGCTCGCCTCCGCTGAACAGCGCGGTGACGGCCGACTGCGCCTCAAGCGCCTCGTAGCCGAGGAACGTGCTGTCCAGGCCGAGGGCGGCGAAGCGCTCGGCTTCGTCGCCGCCGTAGTCGCTGAAGGCGGTCTCGCCGCGTGAGCGCTCGCGCTGGGCGGCCATCTCCGCCTCGAAGCCCTCCTCGTCGACGGAGTAGCCGCGCGCCGCCGCCAGCTCGCGGGTCAGCTCGGGCGGCAGTCCGTGGGTGTCGTAGAGCGTGAACATGTCGCGGCCCGGGACGCGCCGCTCGCCGCCGCCGGTCTCCGCCTCGCGCTCGATCACGCCCTCGAGCAGTTCGATGCCGCGTGCCAGCGCCGCCTGGAAGCGGCGCTCCTCGTCGCCCGCGACGCGGAGGATGAAGGCCCGCTGCTCCTCGAGCCCGGCGTGGGCGCCCTTCGAGGCGCTGATCGCGGCATCGATCACGCCCTCGATGAACGGCTCGCGCAGCCCGATCGTGTAGCCGAAGTAGATGGCGCGGCGCAGCACGCGGCGCAGCACGTAGCCGCGGCCCTCGTTGCCGGGCAGGACGCCGTCGTGGATCAGGAAGGTCGCGGCGCGCGCGTGCTCCGCGATGGCGCGCAGCGCGCGCGCCTGGGTGGGCGCGCCGTCCGGGTCGTAGACGATCCCCGCGGCGGCCTCGGCGCTTGCGAGGATCGCGCGCAGCTGGTCCGTCTCGTAGACGGAGCCGACGCCCTGCAGCACCCAGGCGAGCCGCTCCAGCCCCGCCCCGGTGTCGATGTTCTGCGAGGGCAGCGGCGTGAGCGAGCCGTCGGCCGCGCGATCGAAGGCCATGAAGACGAGGTTCCAGATCTCGAGGAAGTTGGGCGCTTCGAGGTCGATCTGTCCGTCCGGCAGGCGCGGCTCGGCGTCGGGGTCGTCACCGAAGTAGTAGTGCAGCTCGGAGCAGGGGCCGCACGGTCCCGTCTCGCCCGAGTACCAGTAGTTCCCCAGCTCGGCGCTGTAGCGAAGGATGCGCTCGGCCGGGACGCCCTGGGCGCGCCAGAGGTCGAACGCCTCGTCGTCGTCGCTGTAGACGGTCACCCAGAGCCGCTCGAACTCGAGGCCCAGCTCGCCGGCGAGGAAGCCGAGCGCGGCCTCGATCGCCTCGGCCTTGAAGTAGTCGCCGAGCGCGAAGTTGCCGAGCATCTCGAAGAACGTGAGGTGGGAGTCGTCGCCGACCGACTCGATGTCGGTGGCGCGGAAGCATTTCTGGACGGATGTCAGGCGCCTCGCGGGCGGCGTTTCGAGCCCGAGGAAGTAGGGCTTGAACTGCACCATCCCGGCCGAGGTGAACAGCAGCGAGGGATCGCCGTAGGGGACGAGCGAGGCAGACGGGATACGGCGGTGGGCGCGCGCCTCGAAGTACGCGAGGAACGCGGCGCGCAACTCTTCGACGATCACGCTGTGGTCACTGCCGATCGATCAACGCCACGCCCCTGCGGCGCAGTCTCCGGGCCAGCGATCGGGCCGCTCCGGTAGAGACAGGGCCGCCTGCGAGTGTAGAATGGGCGCGAGCGACGGGTCAATTTTCGCAGCCGCTCCCGCACCTGGCGGAGCAGGCGCGCGACCGTGGAGCACCACGATCGAGACAAGCGCCGACAGCGACAAACCTCCCTCGCCCCGCTTCGCATGACGCCCGCGGGTTCTGTGCCGCTGCGCGGCTGGACCGCCGTCGTGCTCGCCGCCGGGCGAGGCGTCCGCATGCGCTCGCGCAGACCGAAGGCGCTCCACGAGGTCGCCGGCCGGCCGATGCTGTGCTTGCTGCTCGACGCGCTCGCCGGCGCCGGCTGCGATCGCGCCGTCGTCGTGACCGCCGACGCCGACGACGACGTCGCGAGCGCGGCTCGCGAGGCGGGCGCGCTCGTCGCGGTCCAGCGCGAGCCGCTCGGCACCGCCGACGCCGCGCTGGCAGCCGCCGAGGCGGTCGGCGAGGCCGGCCGCGTGCTGATCGCGCACGGCGACCTGCCGCTGCTCACGTCGGGCAGCCTCGCCGCCCTCGCCAACGCGCATCTCGAGGCGCAAGCCACGCTCAGCCTCCTCACCGTCGAGGTCGATGACCCCACAGGCTATGGACGTATCGTGCGCTCCGCTGGTTCCGTGAGCGCGATCGTCGAGGAGACGGACAGCGACGACGCGACGCGCGCGATCCACGAGATCAACGTCGGCGTCTACGCCGCCGAGGCCGCCTGGCTCTGGCCGGCGCTGGCCTCGCTGGCGCCCTCGCCAGGTGGCGAGGTCTACCTGCCCGACGCGGTGCGCGCCGCCCTCGAGGCCGGCCACACAGCGCTCGCCTGCCCGCTCGCGGACGCGAGCGAGGCGCAGCAAGTCAACACCCGATCACAGCTCGCCGCCGCCGAGGCGGTGATGCGCACCCGCGTGCGCGAGGAGCTGATGGCCGGCGGCGTCACCATCGTCGACCCGCCCACCACCTGGGTCGATGCCTGCGTCGAGGTCGGCGAGGATGTCACGCTGCTGCCGGGCGTCCACCTGCTGGGCGCGACGGCGGTCGGACGCGACTGCCGGATCGGACCCGGCGCAGTGCTGCGCGACACGCGCGTGGGCGAGCGCTGCACGATCGGCGGCTCCACCCTCGAGGGCGCGACGCTGGGCGACGACGTACACGTCGGGCCCTACTGCCACATCCGCCCCGGCTCGACGATCGAGGCGGGTGTGCGGCTCGGCAACTACGCGGAGGTGAAGGCCTCGCGCGTCGGCGCGGGCAGCCGCGTCGGGCACTTCTCCTACCTCGGCGACGCGGACGTGGGCGAGGGCGTGAACATCGGGGCGGGCACGATCACGGCGAACTTCGACGGCGAGGACAAGCACCGCACCGTGATCGGCGACGGAGCGTTCATCGGCAGCGACTCGATGCTGGTGGCGCCGGTCAGCATCGGCGCGGGCGCGCGCACGGGGGTCGGTTCGGTGGTCACGCGCGACGTGCCGCCGGGCGCCTCGGCGATCGGCGCGCCGGCGCGTATCCGCCGGCCAGCGAGCAGCGAAGCGGGAGAGGAGCAGTAGCGGGCCGCCTGCGGCCCGTACAGGTTTGGATACCCTGACAGCAGTCGCCCTGGTGGTGATGATTTGCGCGGGCGTGTTGCTCGTGCTGATCTCGGCCGCCGAGGCGGGGGTGGCCACGATCACCCGCCGCCGCACCCGCATCCGCGCCGAAAACGGCGTGGCGGGCCTCTTCGACAGCTACATCAGGCAGCGCCAGCAGATCCTCGGCGCACTCGGCGCCGGCGCGACGCTGGCGACCGTCACGCTCAGCCTCGGGATCGCACTGCTGCTGATCGGCGGGCGCGAGCTGAGCGTCCTCGAGGCGGCAGCCGCCGGCGTGATTGCGCTGCTCGTCGTCGCCGCGCTGCGCCAGAACGCGCGCACGATCGCGCTCGCCAGCCCGGAGGGCGCCGGCTACCGGCTCGCCCGCGTCATCGCCTTCCTCGCGCCCCTGCTCGCCCCCTTCGCCTGGCTGATGAGCGCCCCCGCCCGCGGAGTGCTGCGCCTCGCCGGCCGCCGCGCCGAGATCGTCGACGACCCCGCTGCCGAGCTGCTCGCGATCCTCGAGGCTCCCGCCGACGGCAACGGCGGCGAGACGCTCACCGAGGAGCGACGGATGATGCGCGGCATCCTGGCGATGTCACGCCAGACCGCTCGCGAGATTATGTCGCCTCGCATCGACATCGTCGCCGTCTCGACCGAGGCGTCCGTGGGCGACGTGATGAAGGTCGTCGACTCCTCGGGGTTCAGTCGCATCCCGCTCTACGAGGAGAACATCGACCGCATCATCGGCGTGCTCTACGCCAAGGATCTGCTCGCCCGGCTGCAGAGCGGCCTGTCTTCGCCCAACCTGCGGCTGCTCGCCCGCCCGCCCTACTTCGTGCCGGAGACGAAGCGCACCGACGAACTGCTCGCCGATCTGCGCCGCGACCAGACGCACGTCGCCATCGTCGTCGACGAGTACGGCGGCACGGCCGGCCTCGTGACCGTCGAGGACGTGCTCGAGGAGATCGTCGGTGAGATCGCCGACGAGTACGACACCGACGAGATCGAGATCGAGGTGATCTCCGAGGACGAGGCGATCGTCGACGCGCGACTCGCCATCGACGACCTCAACGAGCTGTTCGGTTCGGAGATAGAGAACGAGGACTTCGACACGGTCGGCGGGTTCGTGTTCTCGCTGTTGGGCCGCCTCGCGTCGCCGGGGGATCGTGTCAGCAGCGAGGAGCACGGCCTGGAGCTGCGGGTGCTGTCCGTGCACGGCCGCCGCATCCGCCGCGTGCGCGTCACCCGGATCCCGCCGCTCGACGAGGCTGCGGACGGCTAGGCAGCGCGACTCACTACGCGCTCAGTTCCGGAAAGTACGTCTCGAAGAAGCCACGATCCCGCGTGAGGAAGGTATCCGCCGCGGCAACGGCGTGAGCGCCAATCAGGAAGTCGGAGATGATCCGCGCCCTTGGCCCTCCAGCGCGCCGGTATTGCATCCAGCGCCGCCCCGCCTCGTAGGCGATGGACGTATCGATTGGGGAGAGCCTGGCGTTGATCTCCCTCAGCGCCTCATCCAGCGCCGCCCGGTCGCCGAACGCCGGGACAAGCTCCGCGTAGACGATGTCGCAGACGAGGATGGCCCCCGCGTCATAGGCAACTCGGACGGCTTCCCGCGACTCGGCGTGGTGGGGTGCATCGGACAGGAAGACGTCCAGCAGGACGTTGGTGTCGACTGCCGTGATCACCGTCCGCGGATTTCCTCGATGTACTCGTCCACGTCGAACGCGCCGTCGAGGATGCCGCTGATGCGATCTACGGGATGTTCCACTGCCGCCCTCTTCCGGATCAGGAGGCCCTGTTCCGTAGCGGTGATCTCGACCTCTACGTTGTGGTTCATCCCAAAGCGGTCCCGCAGGGGCTTGGGGATGGTGATCTGGCCACGTTCGGACACCCGCATGAGCACTCCGGTATGAATCTACTGCGAGCCTAATCATACTCCGACCGGGTTCGCACTCGCCATCTGCCGGCACTTGCCCCCTTGCCAACGGCTGGTAGGCTGTGGACGTGGACGATGTAAGAACAAATGCTCTGCCGTGGTGGGTGGCGTTCCACCGCATCTCCCGCCTCGGGGCCGTGCGCTTCGGGCTGCTCGAGCGCGCGTTCCCGTCGCTCGAGGAGGCGTGGAAGGCCGACCGCGCGGCGCTGCGCGCGGCCGGGCTCGACGCCGCGACGGTGGACCTCGTGGTCGCACAGCGGCCGGAGATCGAGCCGGAGCGCGAACTCGCGCGTCTCGACGAGGCCGGGGTGCGCGCCATCCCGCGCTTCCACTCCGCCTACCCGGCCCGGCTGCGCGAGATACCCGATCCGCCGCCACTGATCTACGTCCGGGGCACGCTGACGCAGCAGGACGAGTGGGCACTCGCCGTCGTCGGGACGCGGCGTGCGACGGCCTACGGGCGGCAGGCCGCGGGCGAGCTGGCGCGTGACCTCGCCGCGAACAGCGTGACGGTCGTCTCCGGGCTCGCGCGTGGCATCGACACCATCGCGCACCGCGCCGCGCTCGACGCAGGCGGGCGCACCATCGCCGTGCTGGCGAACGGCCTCGATACCGTCTACCCGCCGGAGAACCGCGGGCTGGCGAGCGAGATCGCCGAGGCGGGCGCGCTGATCGGCGACTACCCGCTCGGCACGAAGCCGCGCGCCGAGTTCTTCCCGCGGCGCAATCGCATCATGTCAGGCATCGCCCTCGGCACGCTCGTCGTCGAGGGCGACGTGAAGAGCGGGGCGATGATCACCGCGCGCCTCGCGGGGGAGCAAAACCGCGAGGTCTTCGCCGTGCCGGGCTCGATCTTCGCTCCGCAGTCGCGCGGCCCGCTCTCGCTGATCCGCGACGGCGCGACGCCGGTCGCGAGCGTCGAGCACGTCCTCGAGGCGCTCAACCTGACGATGATCGGCGCGCAGATGGACTTCGGCCGCGCCGCGCCCGCGGCAAGCGAGGACGAGCAGGCGCTGATGGCGGCGCTGACGCGTGAACCGCGCCACGTCGACGAGGTCGTGCGGGACACCGGTTTGGCGGCAGCCCGGGTCTCGGCTACGCTCGCATTGCTCGAACTCAAGGGGCAGGTGCGCGATCTGGGCGGAATGCAGTACGTCCGGGTGCGCGAACCGGCCGCCGTGTACGAGTCCGAATCCCCATCACCCGAGAAGGAGCCCACGCCGTGAGCAGCAGCGCGACGCGCGGACGCAGGCGCAAGGGCGCAGACGCCGCCGGGAACGACGGCCCGCGCCTCGTGATCGTCGAATCGCCGGCCAAGGCGCGCACGATCGCCGGCTTCCTCGGCCCGGGGTACGTGGTCGAGTCCTCGATCGGGCACATCCGCGATCTGCCCCAGGGCAACGACGCCGTCGACATCGAGGACGGCTTCAAGCCGCGCTACGAAATCCCGAGCGACAAGCAGGCGCAGGTCCGCAAACTGCGCCAGCTCATGAAGCAGGCGAGCGAGCTCTACCTCGCGACTGATGAAGACCGCGAGGGCGAGGCGATCGCCTGGCACCTCGCCGAGGTGCTCAAGCCGACGACGCCCGTGCGCCGCATGGTCTTCCACGAGATCACCGAGCGCGCGATCGCCGAGGCGCTCGCCAACCCGCGCGAGATCGACGGGCACCTGGTCTCCGCGCAGGAGGCGCGCCGCGTCCTCGACCGGCTCTACGGGTACGAGGTCTCGCCGGTGCTGTGGAGGAAGGTGCGTCCGCGGCTCTCCGCCGGGCGCGTGCAGTCGGCGGCGATCCGGCTGATCGTCGCGCGCGAGCGGGAGCGCATGCGCTTCGCCAGCGCCTCGTTCTGGGACGTGCGCTCGCTGGTGCGCAGCGAGCAGGACGTTCCCCCGCCGGAGCCCTTCCCGGCGCGCCTCGCCGAACTCGGCGGGCAGCGGCTCGCGAGGGGCAACGACTTCGCGCCGGAGACGGGGCAACTGCGCGAAGGCGCCTCGGTGCTCTCGCTCGACGAGGAGCGCGCGCGCGCCGTCGCCGCCGCGGTCGCGGAGGCCGAGTACCGCGTCGTCGAGGTGAACGAGCGGCCCTACACGCAGCGGCCGCCGGCCCCGTTCATCACCTCCAGCCTGCAGCAGGAGGCCGGGCGCAAGCTGGGCTTCACCGCGCAACGCACGATGCGCACCGCGCAGCACCTCTACGAGAACGGCTTCATCACCTACATGCGCACGGACTCGGTCAACCTCTCCGACCAGGCGCTCAACGCCGCCCGCAGGCAGGCGCGCGACCTCTACGGCGCGGACTACGTCCCGGCGCAGCCGCGGCGCTATCGCACCCGCGCGCGCGGCGCGCAGGAAGCGCACGAGGCGATCCGGCCGGCGGGCGACATCTTCCGCACCCCGGACAGCCTGCGCGGAGCGTTGCGGCCCGACGAGCTGCGCCTCTACGACCTGATCTGGAAGCGCACGGTCGCCTCGCAGATGCAGAACGCCCGAGGACGGCGCACGAACGCCCGCCTCCTCGCCGACACGGGCGAGCACGGCGAGGCCGTGTTCGCCGTTTCCGGCAAGGTGATCGACTTCCCCGGCTTCCTGCGCGCCTACGTCGAGGGCTCCGACGACCCGGACGCAGCGCTCGACGACCAGGAGCGCATCCTCCCGCCGCTGACCGAGGGCCAGACGCTGCGCGGCGTCTCCGCCGAGCCGCGCGGTCACGAGACGCGCCCGCCCGCCCGCTACACCGAGGCCAGCCTCGTGCGCGAGCTGGAGGAACTCGGCATCGGGCGGCCGTCCACCTACGCCTCGATCATCCAGACCGTGCAGGACCGCGGCTACGTCTGGAAGCAGGGCGCCGCGCTGACCCCGACGCTCACCGCGTTCGCCGTCGTCGCGCTGCTGGAGCAGCACTTCGGGGACCTCGTGGACCTCGGCTTCACCGCGCGCATGGAGGACGACCTCGACCGCATCGCCGAGGGCGAGCTTGAGCGCGAGCCGTGGCTGCACCGCTTCTACTTCGGCGACGAGAGCGAGGAGGCCGTTGGCCTCGCGGCGGAGGGCCTCAAGCAGCGCATCGACTCCAGCTGGGAGGCGATCGACGCGCGGGCGATCTCCACCATCCCGCTCGGCGAGGACGCCGACGGCCGCCCGATCGCCGCCCGCGTCGGGCGCTACGGACCCTACCTCGAGGCCGGCGACGGCGAGCAGCGCGCCACCATCCCCGAGGACCAGCCGCCGGACGAGCTGACGATCGAGCGCGCCCTCGAACTGCTCGCCGAAGCCGCCCTCGGTGGCAGCGTCGTCGCGACGGAGCCGGAGAGCGGCAAGCCGATCTACGTGAAGAGCGGGCCGAACGGGCCGTACGTCCAGGTTGGCGAGAACGACGACAACGACGGCAAGCCGAAGCGCGCCAGCCTCTGGCCCGACATGGCCATCGAGACCCTGACCGCGGAACAGGCGCTCGATCTGCTGTCCTACCCGCGCGTGCTCGGCGCGCACCCCGAGAGCGGCGAGGAGATCGCCGCGCAGGACGGGCGCTACGGGCCCTACATCCGCGCCGCCAAGGAGACGCGCAGCCTGCGCGATCACGAGCACCTGCGCACGATCGACCTCGACGAGGCGGTGCGGCTGCTGCGCGAGCCCAAGCGCGGCAGGCGCGGCGCGGCGGCGGGGCCGCTCGCGGTGCTGGGCCAGCATCCGGAGAGCGGCGCGAGCATCGAGCTGCGCAACGGGCGCTACGGGCCCTACGTCACCGACGGCCAGGTCAACGCCTCGCTGCCGCGCGGGCAGGAGCCCTCGACCGTCACGATCGAGGACGCCGTCGGCCTGATCGCGGCGCGCGAGGAGCGCATGCGCGCGCAGGGCCAGGATCCGCGCGCCCCGAAGCCGAAGCGCGGCGGCAAGCGCAGCGGCGGCGCGCGCCGCACGACCCGCGCGCCGAGGAAGCGCTCCGCCTGATCCGCTGCCTGCCGCCGTGCTACGCTCGATGCGCGGGGTTACGGAACACACCGGAGACTGACGGTGTCCGAGCCGCGCACCCTCGAGCAACCGCCCCCCGACGCCCGCGCCCTCGAGGCGCTCGAGCGCTACCTCGATGAGCTCGCCCTCGTGCGGCAGCGATCCGAGCGCACGATCCGCAACTACCGCGACGACCTCACGGGCTTCTTCGCGCACCTGGCCGGCGCGGGCGTCGAGTTCGACGAGGCGGGCCGCGAGCAGGCGCGCACGTACCTCGGGCTGCTGCTGCAGGGCGAGCACCGCGCGCCCGCCTCGGTGAGGCGCATCGCCTCGACGATCCGCGCGTTCTACGGCTGGCTGGATCGCGAGGGCGAACTGCGCCCGGGCCGGCCCGGCGACTCGATCCTGCGGCTGCGCTCGCCGAAGGCCCCAAACCGGCTGCCACAGATCCTCTCCGGCGAGGAGGCCGGCGATCTGATGGTCGCCCCCGAGGGCGACACGCCGGCCGGGCTGCGCGACCGCGCCCTGCTGGAGCTGCTCTACGGCGCGGGCCTGCGCGTCAGCGAGGCGGCCGCCCTCGACAGCGCCGACCTTGATCTCGCGAACCGGCAGGCGCGCGTCATGGGCAAGGGCAGGCGGCAGCGCATCGCGCTCTTCGGCCGCCCGGCCCGCGACGCGCTGCGCAACTACCTGGAGCGCGGCCGTCCGCAACTGGCGCGCGGGGCGGAGGCGGCGCTCTTCCTCAACCGCTCCGGCGGGCGCCTCTCGGCGCGCTCGATCCAGTCGATGGTGCGTGCGGCGGGCACGGCGGCGGCGGTCCGCCAGCGCGTGCATCCGCACCTGCTGCGCCACAGTTTCGCGACGCATATGCTGGACGAGGGCGCGGACCTGCGGATCGTGCAGCAACTGCTGGGGCACGCGTCGGCGGACACGACCCAGATCTACACCGCGGTGACCGGCTCGCGGAAACAGGCGATCGTCTCCAAGGCGCTGGCCCGCGCTCGCGACATCGAGCGCGAGGGCGACCACGAGGCGAACGCCGCACAGGCCGGCTGAAGGAACTGCCCGCGATGCGCGTGCTGATACTCAACGGCCCCAACCTCAACCTCCTCGGCGAGCGCGAGCCGGAGATCTACGGCCGCGAGACCCTCGCCGACCTAGAGGAGCGCTGCCGCGGCCGCGCCGCCGAACTCGGCCTCGAGGTCGCCTTCGCGCAGTCCAACTCCGAGGGCGAGATGGTCGACATGCTGCAGCAGCATCGCGACTGGGACGGCGTGATCCTCAACGCCGCGGCCTACACGCACACCTCGCTCGCGCTCGCCGACGCCCTCGCCGCCTTCGAGCCTCCGGTCGTCGAGGTGCACCTCAGCAACATCCACGCGCGCGAGGAGATCCGCCGCCAGTCGCTGACCGCGCCCCACGCCTGGGGCCTGATCAGCGGCTTCGGCTTCCGCGGCTACCTCGCGGCGCTCGACCTGCTGCACTCCCGGCTGAGCGAGGGCGCGGGCGAGTGAGCAACGCCGCCCCGCGCCTCGCGCGCCTGCGCGAGCGGCTCGACGCCCTCGAGGTCGATGCGCTGCTGGTGACCGCGCCGGCGAACCGGCGCTGGCTCTCCGGCTTCACGGGATCGGCCGGCGTGCTGCTCGTCGGCGCCGACGCCGCCCGCATCGCGACCGACGGGCGCTATCACGAGCAGGCGCGGTTGCAGGCGCCCGCGTTCGAGCTCGTCCCCGCCCCGCTGCGGCGCATCGGCTCCTTCGCCGCCGATCTCCTCGCCGGCCTCGGCGGCAAGACCGTGGGCGTCGAGGCAGCTCACCTGACGGTTGCAGAGCACGCCGAGTGGACCGAGGCGATCGAGCTGCTCGCTCCCGGGGACCGCCCCCGCCTCGAGCCCGTGCTCGACGCGGTCGAGCCGCTGCGCGCCGTCAAGGAGCGCGCGGAGCTCGAGGCGATCACGCGCGCGGTGCGCCTCGGCGACGAGGCGTTCGCGCACGCCGCCGCGCTGCTGCGGCCCGGCGTCAGCGAGCGCGAGCTGGCCTGGGAGGTGCAGCGCTACGCGCTCGAGCACGGCGCCCAGCGCCTCTCGTTCGAGACGATCATCGCCGCCGGACCGCACGGCTCGATGGCGCACGCGCGCCCTCGCGACGTCGCCGTCGAGGCCGGACAGGGCGTGGTCATGGACCTCGGCGTGGTCGTCGACGGCTACTGCTCGGACCTGACGCGCACCGTCTTCGCCGGCGAGCCGGATGCCCGCTTCGCGCGGGTCTATGATGCAGTCCTGACCGCGCAGACGATGGCCATCGAGCGAATCGAGGCGGGCATGAGCGGCGCCGACGCACACGCGATCGCGGCGACGGTCCTCGGCGAGTTCGGCTACGGCGAGGCGTTCACGCACGGCCTCGGCCACGGCATCGGCCTCGAGGTGCACGAGGCGCCGCGGCTCGCCGCCGACTCGGACTCCGTGCTCGCCGACGGGCAGGTCGTCACGGTCGAGCCGGGGGCCTACTTCCCGGGCTGGGGCGGCGTGCGCATCGAGGATCAGTGCGTGATGGAAGACGGACGGCTGCGCGTACTGTCGCGTGCGCCGAAACTCGATCTGGACGTCGGGCTGTCAGTCCGGCCGGGAGTGGGGGTGGCCTCGTGATCGGAAGTGGCGATCTGCGGCGCGGGACGACCGTCGAGGTGGACGGCACGCTCTACCAGGTGGTCGAGGCGCATCACATCAAGACGAAGAAATCGGCCGTCTACCGCGTCAAGATGCGCGACCTGCGCGCCGGCCACCAGATCGAGCGCACCTTCAACGCCGGCGAGAAGCTCACCGCCGCACGCGTCGAGCGGCGCTCGATGCAGTACCTCTACGCCGACGGCGACATGCTGACGTTCATGAACACCGAGAACTACGACCAGATCCTCGTGCCGCGCGCGCTGATCGACGACCAGCTGCCCTACCTGAAGGAGAACGACGTCGTCCAGGTGCTGACCTACGGCGAGGAGGCGCTCGGCGTCGAGCTGCCCGCCGCCGTCACGCTCGTCATCACCCAGGCGGAGCCCGGCGTGAAGGGCGACACCGCGACCGGCGCGACGAAGCAGGCGACGCTGGAGACCGGCCTGGTCGTCGACGTGCCGCTGTTCATCAACCAGGGCGACACGATCAAGGTGTCGACCAGTGGCGGCGGCTACCTCGAGCGGACCTCGACCGCCTAGAGGCACGCAGATGCCGCCCGAGGTCTACCCGGTCCGCCAGGTCACCCGCTACCTGCGCGAGCTGATCGAGAGCAACCGGCACCTCTCGCAGATCTGGGTCGCCGGCGAGGTCCGCAACCTCTCGGCGGCGTCCTCGGGGCACATCTACTTCACGCTCGGCGACGAACAGGCCCGCGCCGGACTCCGCTGCGCCTTCTTCCGCCAGCGCAACATCGGCCAGCGCGAGCGGCTTGCCGAGGGCGTCTCCGTCGTCGTCTACGGCTCGCTCTCCGTCTACGAGCCGCGCGGCGAACTCTCCTTCATCGTCGAGTTCGTGCAGCCGGAGGGCACGGGCGCGCAGGCGGCCGAGTTCGAGCGGCTGCGCGCGCTGTTCGAGGAGGACGGCCTGCTGGCGCCGGAGCGCAAGCGCCCGCTGCCGGCCTTCCCGCAGCGGATCGGCGTCGTCACCTCGGCGGCCGGCGCGGTGCTCCACGACGTGATCGACGTGCTGCGCCGCCGCTGGCCGCTCGCCGAGGTGCTGGTGCAGCCGACGCAGGTGCAGGGCGAAGGCGCCGGCGCGCTGATCGCCGAGGCGCTGCGCGCGCTCGGCGAACGGGCGACCCCCGAGCGGCGGCCGGACGTGATCATCCTCGCGCGCGGCGGCGGCGCGGCCGAGGATCTGCAGGCCTTCAACGAGGAGCCCGTCGGCCGCGCGATCTTCGCCTCGCCCGTACCCGTCGTCTCAGCCGTCGGACACGAGACCGACACCACCCTCGCCGACCTCGTCGCCGACCTGCGCGCGCCCACGCCCTCGGCCGCCGCCGAGCTCGTCGCGCCCGACCGCATCGAGGTCGCCCAGCGCATCGACGCGATCTCGCGGCGCGGCGAGGCCTGGCTGGCGCGCCTGCTCCGCGACGCCCACGAGCGACTCGTCCGCCGCAGCGCGGCCCTCGACGCGGGCCTGCCCGACCTCGAGGCGGCGTGGCGCGCGATCGATGCGCACGAGGCGGCCGCAGCGCGCGCCCTCGGCGAGCGCATCGGCATCTCGCGGGAGCGCACCGCGGCGGTGGCCGGGCGGCTCGCGGCGCTCTCCCCGCAGGCCACGCTGGAGCGCGGCTATGCCGTCGTCGAGCGTGCCGACGGCACGCTGGCGACCTCGGCCGCCGCCCTGCAGCGCGGCGAGGCGGTAGCATTGCGCCTGCGCGACGGCATCCGCGGCGCGCGCATCGAGGACTGACGGGGCGCTCCGTCCCCCTCCCCTCCGGCCCCCTCTCCCCGAGGGAGAGGGCGGGGGTGAGGGCGGTCCCCTTCCCTCCGGCCCCCTCTCCCCGAGGGAGAGGGCGGGGGTGAGGGAGAAAACCCCCGGGCCAACAAAGAAGGACGCGAAGGGACAGCATGGCACAGGCTGAGTTCCCGCCCCCGAACGAGCCCGCCTCCGGCGCGGACGCCGACGAAGAAACCTTCGAGGCGCTGTTCGCACGCCTCGAGGAGGTCACCGCGCAACTCGAAGCGGGCGATGTCGCGCTCGACCGCGCCGTCGCGCTCTACGAGGAAGGCATGACCCTCGCGCAGCGCTGCCAGCGCCTGCTCGGCGAGGCGGAGCAGCGCATCGAGCAGCTGCGCGAGGCCTACGACGGCGAGTCGGACGCGCGATGACGGCGAGAGCCCGGTGACGCTGCGCATCGGCTGGTTCACGACCGCGCGCGGGCCGGGATCACGCGCGATGTTCGAGGCCGTCCACGACGCCATCGAGGCGGGCGCGATGGACGCCGAGCTGGCCTTCGTCTTCTGCAACCGCGAGCGCGGCGAGGCCGGGGCGACCGACTCCCTCTTCGACCTGGTCGAGCAGGCCGGGGCGCCGCTGGTGGCGCGATCCTCGGTGCGCTACCGGCGCGCGGTCGGCGGCGCGCTCTCGCGGCCCGGCGAGCCGCTGCCCGCCTGGCGCATCGAGTACGACCGGCTCGTGGACGAGGATCTCGAGGCGCACCCCTTCGACATCGGGATGCTCGCCGGCTACATGCTGATCCTCGAGCGCGAGTTCGTCGCCCGCCACGCCGTGCTGAACCTGCACCCGGCGCTGCCGGACGGCCCGGTGGGCATGTGGCAGGCCGTGATCCGCGAGCTGATCCGCAGCGGCGCGGAGGAGAGCGGCGTGATGCTGCACCTCGCCATCGCCGAGGTGGACGAGGGCCCGCGCGTCGCCTACTGCCGCTATCCCCTGCGCGACCCGGCCCTCGATGCGCTGCGCGCGCGCCTCCCCGCCCCGCCCGCCGAGCTCGACGACGCCACCCTCGACGCCTCCGAGCTGTTCGCCGCGATCCGCGCCCGCGGCGTCGCCCGCGAGGCCCCGCTGGTCGTCGCCACCCTCGACGAGTTCGCCGCCGGCCGCCTCCGCGTCGAGCGCTCCCGCGTCCTCGACGCCACCGGCGCGCCGGCCGAGCCGGCGGACCTGACTGCGGAGGTGGACGCGCAGTTGGGGTGAGGGCGGTTCGCTGCGCTGGACTCGCTAGAACCGATGTGCGCTTGGTACAATGCTCACTAATCCCCAGAACGGAGCGCGCCGACGTGACGTACGAGGGAAGCGGAGTTCCCGCGAGCAGTGCCGCTGCCCGCCTGCATCAGGCGGACCTGAAGGCCCGGCAACGAGCCGAGCATGATGTGGCGGCGCCAGAGGCCCAACGGGCCGACTTCGAACGCCGACAACAGCCGTACAGGTCAGCCGCCGCCACGCTTCGGCGCATCGGTGACGGTCTGCGCAAACTGATCCAAGGGAGCGCGCCAGGTGCCCTCGCGCGGGCTGGCGATGACCAATGGTCGTGCGAACTGGGGGAGGCAAACCTGACCTGGGTTCAGGCGGCTGACGCGTCGACCGTCGACTGGGGCGGCTTCCCGCCGAAGTTCGACGTGATTGCGTACGCCGAGATCGTACTCACGATTCCCTCCACCAAGTACTCGCGCGGGCACTCGCTTTGGCACTGCGACGCGCGAACGACAGGAGAGTTTCGCTGGTATGAGACGGCCTTCCAAGCCAGCGGAATGCTCACAGGGAACATGAGCGATCACCTTGTGCCGCTGCCTCCGGGCAAGGATGCCGGCAAGGTGCTGGTGCCCATGGGTACCGCGTACTCTCTTGCGCGGCCGTTCGGGCCTACCGATCAAGGCGACGAGCAACAGTTTGTCGATCGCTGGGCCGAGTGGCTCGCCTACGCGGCCGATGGTCACCCTCCCCACGAGTACTTCAAGCCGAATGATATTGGCAGTTCGTACAGACGCTGACTCGGCGCTTCTTGTCACCAGACCTATTGGGTGCTCGTTACGACGACCGTGCACGTGTCGGCGTTGATGGTAGCGGTCACATAGATCGTGTCGGTCCCCAAATCCCCATGGCGCGCAGACCTAATGGTGAGGTAGTACGCCGCAGTGTATTCGTACACCACGCCTCTCATTTGGCGAACGTTCGCTGTTGCAGCGGGCTCTAGCCTAGAAACGCGCAGGATGTCCGTCTCGCCACGTTCTTGCCTCATTCTCTCCAGCGTTTGGTTTAGGTCGCTCGTCACTTCCGCCTCAAGTGCGATGCTTCGGCCATTCGATAGACAGTCGTGGACTGATGGTTGGGGCGTGGGCGGTGGCGTGGGTCGAGGTGTAGGACGTGGCGTGGGAGGTGGTGTAGGCCGGGGTGTAGGAGGTGGTGTGGGCGGTGGCGTGGGATGCGGCGTCGGCGCAAGAGTTGGCGCAGGGCTCGGTGTGTTCACGGGTGCCGGCGCCGCAGTCGCCTCGCTGGCAGCGGCGGGCGTCTCATCTGCGCCATCATTGCCTACAACGAAGAGGGCGACGACGACGAGAGCGCCGATGCTGGCGGAGAGCACTGCGACGATGGCGTAGCGCAGCACCCTTGAACCCATATCAAGCACCTGCCCCGGTCTGCTTCCCGCAGATGCGGGACCGCTGCGAGTCTATCACCGTGCCGCGGGGCCGTACGTCGCGCGCAGTGCACAGACTAGTGCGGCTGGCTGGCCGAAGGCGAAGCATGCGAGGCCCTAGCCATCGCGGTCGCACGCCGCCGCAGTCCGCAGCGCCCGCTCAAGAGGCCTCGTGCGGACTTCGCCAGCCGGGCAGCGGGGAGACGGGCGAGTCTGCGGCGGCGTGCCACCGATGCCCCAGTGTGAGCACTCTGCATGTGTCGGTGCTGATAGTGGCCGTGACGTAGAACGGAGAGGTGGAGTCGACGGAGAGCGGGAAGATGGCCTCCCAAAAGCGCCAGCCTCGCGGTCTTAGAGTGGTTTTCATAGTGAAGTAATACGTCGCGTTGAATTCATACTCTGCGCCTCCTATGTGCCGAACGTTCGATTCCCCAGTCTGTAATCCGGTTACGCGCGTGACTTCGCCTCGTCGATACCGACCGTAGTCCTTAAGTGTTTGGGTCTGGAATCTCACTATTTCTGCCTCTATTTCGAGGCTGCGGCCGTCTGACAGGCAATCGTGGATTGAACTCATACCAACCACTTACTCCGGTCTCGGTTCCCGCAGATGCGGGACCGCCGCGAGTCTATCACGGCGCGGCTGGCCAGCAGCTCGCGCGTTGAGCCTCGCCTGATGGCCCTATGCTGTCCGGGACATGCACGTTGATCGAGGAGCCCCTCGACTGGCCGGACCCGGAGCCGCGCGCTAGGCTGGCGGCGTCCCCACGAGGAGGAAGCATGGCCGGGCGCTATCTGCCGGTGCCGGTGCGGGTGCGCCGAGGGCGGCTCGTGCGGCGGCGAGCGGGGCTGCCGGCGCGCGTCGTGAGTCTCGTGCCGGCGCGGGCGCTGCCGGTGGTGCGGCGCTCGCTGCTCGTGGCGGGGGCGGCGCTGGCCGCCGAGTACGCGCTGCGGGCCGCTGTCGGCGGGACGCTCTCGTGGCTGTTCTCGCCCGTCCGCTCCGGCGCATCGATCGCGCGCACCGAGATCACGGAGTGGCTGATCATCGAGCGCTTCCGTCGCCGCCGGGGCTAGCCGCCCACCCGTGCCCGAGGAGCGGCTCCAGAAGATCCTCGCGCGCCACGGCCTCGGCAGCCGCCGCAGCGTCGAGGCGCTGATCCGCGAGGGCCGCGTGCGCGTCGACGGCGCCGTCGCCGAACTCGGACGGCGCGCCGACCCCACCGCCAGCCTCCTCACCGTCGACGGCGTGCCGCTGCCCCCGCTCCCGCCCGCTCGCACGCTGCTGCTGCACAAGCCGCGAGGCGTCCTCGTCACCGCCTCGGACGAGCGCGGACGCGAGACGGTGTTCGACCTGCTCGACGATCCGCCGGCCAGCCTGCGGCACGTCGGGCGGCTCGACCGCGACAGCGAGGGGCTGCTGCTGCTCACCACCAACGGCGAGCTGGCGCACCGCCTGACGCACCCCCGCCATCGCGTCGACAAGACCTACGAGGCGCTCGTCGAGGGCGTCCCGGACGCCTCGGCGCTGACCCGCCTGCGCGAGGGCGTCGAGCTGGACGACGGCCCGACCGCGCCCGCGGAGGCGGAGCTGCTGCGCCGCGATGGCCGCGGCGCCTGGCTGCGCGTCGTGCTGCACGAGGGCCGCAAGCGCCAGCTTCGGCGCATGCTGGACGCCGTCGGCCACCCGGTGCGGCGCCTGATCCGCCGCTCCGTGGGCGGTCTCGACCTCGGCGACCTCGCTCCCGGCGCCTCGAGGCCGCTCGACGCCGCCGAGGAGCGCGCGCTGCTCGCGCTTGTGGGGCTGCTGGACTCGCCGGAGGCGGCCTCCATATCATCGCCGGGCACGCGAGCCGCGGACGCCTCGAACGCGGCGGGCGGCGCGGGGATGGAGCCGAGCGCGATCGCTGCCCACTCCCCTACACCACAGTCCCCCATGCCGCCGTCAGCGCCGGAGGGCGAGGCCGCGGGCGAGGCGGTCGCGCGCAGTCTCGCGCTCGACGGGCCGACCGCCTCGGGCAAGAGCGCCGTCGGACGCGCGCTCGCCGGGCGGCTCGGCTTCGGCTTCCTCGACACCGGCATGATGTACCGCGCCTGCACGCGCGCCGTCTTCGACGCGGGCATCGACGCCGGGGACTCGGCCGCCGTGATCGCCCGCGTGCGCGAGGCCAGCCTCGATGTCACGTGGCCGGAGCCGGCGACGCCTCGCGTCTCGGTCGACGGCACCGACGTGACGGACGGCCTGCGCGATCCCGCGATCGAGGCGAGCGTCTCGCTGATCTCGCGCCTGCCCGAGGTGCGCGACGAGATGGTGCGCCATCAGCGCGCCATCGCCGAGCGCAGCCCCGTGGTGATGGCCGGTCGCGACATCGGCACGCGCGTGCTCACCGACGCGCGCGCGAAGATCTTCCTCGCCGCCTCGATCGAGGTGCGCGCGCGCCGCCGCCTCGCCGAGGAGTTCGCCGCCGGGCGCGAGACGGACCTGGAGCGCGTGATCGAGGAGACCACGCGGCGCGACGGCCTGGACCAGACCGGCAAGCGCGCGATCCACCCGGAGCAGGCCGCCGGGGACGCGATCATCCTCGATACGGACGCTCTCGGCATCGACGAGGTCGTCGCGAGCGCCCTCGCGGCCTACGAGCGGGCGAACGCCTCGTGAAGTTGTGGGTCTGGGGGCGCTTCTCGATCTTCGCGTACTGGATGGCGCGCCGCACCATCTACTGGTTCGTGCGCAGCGTCGCCCGCCTCGAGGTGGTCGGCGCCGGGAACGTGCCGATGGAGGGCCGCGTCGTCGTCGTCGGCAACCACCTCAGCAACTTCGATCCGGTGCTGGTCTGCGGCTGTTCGCCGCGGCGCATGCGCGCAATGGCGAAGCGCGAGATGTTCGAGACGCCGCTGATCGGCTGGACGGTCTGGGCCTTCGGCGCGTTCCCCGTGCGGCGCTACTCGGCCGACTTCGGGGCGCTGCGCGTGGGGCGCAATCACCTCCTTGCGGGCCAGGCGGTGCTGGTCTTCCCCGAGGGCACGCGATCGCCAACGCAGGCGCTGATGCCCGCCCTGCCGGGCTCGGCGATGCTCGCGCTGCTGGGCGATGCGCCCGTCGTACCGGTGGCCGTCACCGGCACCGAGGCGCTGAGCGGGCCGCGCGCCATCCTCGGCGGACTGTTGCACGGGCGGCCCACGGTGCGCGTCGAGTTCGGCGAGCCGTTCTCGCTCGGCGGCGAGGGCGCGGCGACGGGGCGGCGGGCGGAGCAGGCGACGGACCTGCTGATGCGCCGCATCGCCGAGCTGCTGCCGGAGCGCTACCGAGGCGCCTACGGCCCCGGCAGCGAGGGCGAGATCGTCGTCACCCGCCAGCAGGCGGGGGCGGAAGCCGCTGCGGGGGAGTAGGGAACGCCTACGCCTCGTGTGACCTCACAAGGGTTCGATCGGGTCGCGCGTGATCAGAATCCTCGATATCACGATGTCGTCGCCTGATTCGCCGATCTCGACCAGCAGCGGCTGCATCAGCAGCAGCCACGTCCACGGACGGCCACGTCGGGTCTGCCGGCGTAGGCATGAAGGCGGTCCGGCTCTTGCAGCAGGGTCGCGATCGCTCTCTGGAGCAGGGCGCGCTCATGTGTCGTCAGGCGTTCGTAGCGAGCGTCGGCATGCTGGGCGAAGAGGACGCGCCGGCCCTCGATCTGAAGAGGTTCCACGGGGCTCAGGGCGCGGACGGTGCTCGCGGCAGGATCCCGGCCGCGACATCCCCAAGCGAGCCGAGGTCGATCACCGGCTCGAGCGGCGGGAACTCGGCGTTCTCGGCGAGGACGGCGAGCCTGTCCCGGTAGTAGGAGCGCATCTGCTCGTGAGTGATAACGTCATCGCCGCCGTCGCGGGCGCGCTCGGCTGCCTGCTGCCAGGGCGCCTCCTCATGCGTGCGGTGGGCCAGGTCGATACCTGAGAGGTCCCGGAAGCGCTCGTAGACCAGCTCCACCACCTCGCGCTGACGATCGGTGAGTGTCTCCACGCCCGAGGCATCCGGCGGCTCGATGTTCCCGCGCCGATAGCGATACTGCGACCACAGTTCCGGCGAGACGGGTCCGTAGCGCCAGGCGTGCATGGGCTCGCTGAACAGCGGCTCATCCTCGGACCCAAGGTGGAACGCCTGGGCGTAGTAGACCAGCTTCTGCAGCTTGAGGTGGTCGATGCCCGAGCGGTCGCGATCGGCGAGCCACAGCAGATAGCCTGCGACATCGTGGACGGTGGGCACGGCAGGACATCCTCTCTCAGCCCCGATAGTAGCACACGCGCGAACACAAGTGCGCATTTGGGCTGGCCGGTCACGGGGCCGCCGTGTCCGCCCGCCTGACGGCCGAAGCGCTACGCCTCATAGCTCGGGGAGTCCTCCGCGACGGCGCTGGCCCGTGGCGCAGCGCGGCGCGGGGCAGCCTCATGCACCCCGCCGAGATAGCCGACGTAGTGCGAGACGGCGTTCGAGAGCAGACGGTTGAGGCTCACGCCCTCCAGGCGGGCCAGCATCGAGGCGCGCTCGTGCACGGAGGGCAACAGGCGCAGCGTGACACGTCCGGAGAACTCGCTGTGCAGCATCGGTGGCGGCACCTCGGAGCCCTCGTCGAGCGTGGCGCCGACCCAGACTTCGATCGCCTCGTCGAGCTGCGCCATCGCCTCGTCCAGCGTATCGCCGCTGGAGAAGCAACCCGGGAACTCGAGCACCTCGGCCGCGTAGCGCCCGTCCTCGTCGCGGGTGAGGATCCGCGCGTACGGCCCGAGTTGCGCCCCCTTGATGACGCTGGTTTCGTCACGGTAGGTCATCGGAGACGCTCCCTTCATCGAGCATCGTGAGGATGCGGAGCACGGTCGGCCTGGCGGGCCTTGCGGGAATCACGATCCGCGGCGCCCCGGCTTCGCCCACACGCGATGGCTTCCCTTGCCGCGCCGCCTCACCTCCGCCCAGCCGCGCGCCTCGGCCTCGCGGATCAGGTCGCGCGCGGTCAAATTGCCGGCCTGCGCCCGCAGAGCAGCGAGATCTCGCGGTCGCGGAGGCGGCATGGTGTCACTATAGACTCTGCCAGTCTGACGCGAAACCCCATGGCGCGCCCGGACTCGCGGAGCCTACCGGCAAGGGACGACCCGTCATGGGCGAGGCAGAGCGAGCCTTTCGCCGCTACGCCCTATACTGCGTGCATAGTGTGCGGGGACAGCGCGAGCCCGTGGCGGCGCGCGTCCTCTGCATCCAGTGAATCACTCCCCACGGCGCGCGACCTCGTCGCGCCCGCGAGAGGCCAGCGATGACCACCACCGCGCCCGGAGGCACGACCGCGGCGACTACCCTCCCGCCGGTCTTCGCCTTCGGCGGCGGCAGCGCCGACGGCGACGCCTCGATGCGCAACCTGCTCGGCGGCAAGGGCGCCGGCCTCGCCGAGATGAGCAGCCTCGGCATCCCCGTCCCGCCCGGCTTCACCATCACCACCGAGGTCTGCAACGCCTTCTACTCCCTCGGCCGCCGCTACCCCGACGGCCTCGAGGACGCGGTCCGCGCGGCCGTCGAGGAGGTCGGACGCAGCGTCGGCGCGAGCTTCGGCGACGCCGAGAACCCGCTGCTGGTCTCCGTGCGCTCCGGCGCGCGCGTCTCGATGCCGGGGATGATGGACACCGTCCTCAACCTCGGGCTCAACGACGAGACCGCCGAGGGACTCGCCCGCCGTTCCGGCAGCCCGCGCTTCGCCTACGACTCCTACCGCCGCTTCGTGCAGATGTACGGCGACGTGGTGCTGGGCGTGCGCGCCGAGTCCGACACCGACGAGGACCCCTTCGAGGCGCGGCTCGAACGCAAGAAGCACGCGCGCGGCGTCGAGCTGGACACGGAGCTCGACGCCGGCGCGCTGCGCGAGCTGGTCGCCGAGTTCAAGGCGGTGATCGCCTCGCACAGGGGCCTCGCCTTCCCCGACGACCCCTGGGAGCAACTCTGGGGCGCGATCGGCGCGGTCTTCAACTCCTGGGAGAACCCCCGCGCCGCCGTCTACCGCGAGCTCTACGGCTACCCCTCGGACTGGGGGACGGCGGTCAACGTGCAGGCGATGGTCTTCGGCAACCTCGGCGAGGATTGCGCGACGGGCGTCGTCTTCACGCGCGACCCCGCCACCGGCGAGCGGCGGCTCAGTGGCGAGTACTTGATCAACGCGCAGGGCGAGGACGTGGTCGCCGGCATCCGCACCCCGCAGCCGCTGCTGGCCTCCCCGGCGGGCGACGGCGACTCCCTCGAGGAGCTGATGCCCGAGGCGCAGCGCGAACTGGCCGAGGCCTGTGAGCGCCTCGAGCGCCACTTCGGGGACATGCAGGACATCGAGTTCACGGTGCAGCAGGGGCGGCTCTGGGTGCTGCAGACGCGCTCCGGCAAGCGCACCGGCCAGGCGATGGTCACGATCGCCGTCGATCTTGTCGACGAGGGCCTGATCGACGAGGCCGAGGCGCTGGCGCGGCAGGAGCCGGCGAGACTCGACGAGCTGCTCCACCCCACCTTCGACCCGGACGCCGCGCGGCGCGTGATCGCGACCGGCCTCGGCGCCTCGCCGGGCGCGGCGGTCGGGCGCGTGGTCTTCTCCGCCGAACAGGCCGCCGAGTGGGCCGGGCGCGGCGAGCACGTCGTGCTCGTGCGCGTCGAGACCAGCCCCGAGGACCTCGCCGGCATGCAAGTCGCGCAGGGCATCCTCACGGCGCGCGGCGGCGCGACCTCGCACGCCGCGGTCGTGGCGCGCGGCATGGGCAAGTGCTGCGTCGCCGGCTGCGGCGCGCTCGCCATCGACTACGCGAGCGAGCGCTTCAGCGTCGAGACGCCCGGCGGCGAGGCGGTCACCGTGAACCTCGGCGACACGATCTCGATCGACGGCTCGAGCGGCGAGGTGCTGCTCGGCGCGGTGTCGCTGGTCGAGCCCACGCTGCCCGCCGAGTACCGGCGGCTGATGGGATGGGCGGACAGCCGGCGACGGCTCGGCGTGCGCGCCAACGCCGACACACCCGAGGACGCCGCCGGAGCGCGCGCCTTCGGCGCGGAAGGCATCGGCCTCTGCCGCACGGAGCACATGTTCTTCGGCGAGGACCGCATCCTCGCCGTGCGACGCATGATCCTCGCGGCCGACGAGGCCGGGCGGCGCGAGGCGCTCGCCCGGATCCTCCCGATGCAGCGCGAGGACTTCGCCGGCATCTTGCGCGCGATGGCCGGGTTCCCCGTCACGATCCGCCTGCTCGACCCGCCGCTGCACGAGTTCCTGCCGCAGGGCGCGGCCGAGATCGCCGACGTCGCGGCTGCCCTCGGCATCGGCGGCGACGAGATCCGCCGCCGCCTCGACGCGCTGCACGAGTTCAACCCGATGCTCGGCCACCGCGGCGTGCGGCTCGCGATCAGCTACCCCGAGATCTACGAGGTGCAGACGCGCGCGATCCTCGAGGCGACCTGCGAGCTCACCGCCGAGGGCGTCGCGGTGCTGCCGGAGATCATGATCCCGCTCGTCGGCGTGGAGGAGGAGTTGCGGCGCCTGCGCGAGCAGGTCACGGCCGTCGCGGAGGCGGTGATCGCCGAGCGCGGCGTGCGCCCCGACTACCTGATCGGCACGATGATCGAGCTGCCGCGCGCGTGCATCGTGGCGGACCGGATCGCCGAGCACGCCGACTTCTTCTCGTTCGGCACGAACGACCTCACGCAGACGACGTTCGGCCTGTCGCGCGACGACGCGGGCCGCTTTCTCTCCGACTACCTCGACACGCAGGTGCTGTCGGTTGACCCCTTCGTCGAGATCGACACCGAGGGCGTCGGCGGCCTCGTGCGCATCGCGGTGGAGCGGGGGCGCGGGGCGAAGCCCGGCCTGAAGCTCGGCATCTGCGGCGAGCACGGTGGCGACCCGGCCTCGGTCGGCTTCTTCCACCGCGTCGGCCTCGACTACGTCTCCTGCTCCCCCTACCGCGTCCCGATCGCCCGCCTCGCCGCGGCGCAAGCGGCGCTGGCGGAGGGGTAACGCACACAGGCAGGACGCCTCAGAAGGCGAGCCAGGCGAGGACCGCCGTAGCCCCGGCGACGACAAGGCCCGCGACCGTCACGGCCGCGCTCTCCAGCGTCACGGGGCCCAGGTAGAGCAGCGGGAAGCTGACGATCGTCCCGAGGAGGACGACGTGGCGGAGCTTCTGCTTCGTGGCGGCTGACAGCACGACTACCTCGACAGTCCGGGCAGCAGCTCGATGATGATGATCGCCTCGATTCCAGCGAGCAGCACGAGCAGCAGGATGTAGGGGATCACGATCCGGAAGATCTCGCGCTCCCTGCCGGCGAGGCCCACGACGGCGGCGCCGACGAGCACCTTGGCCGGCGCCATCGGACTGCCAACGGAGGCGCCGATCGACTGGATGCTCGAGATCGTCACCGTGCCGATGTCAAGCGCGCGCGCGGTCTCCAGCTGGAGCAGCCCGAACATCACGTTGGAGTTCGTGTTGCTCCCGCTCATGAACGAGCCGAGCAGGCCGATGAACGGCGAGACGAGGGGGAAGACGGGCCCCGAGGCGTCGGCCACGCCGCGGGCCAGGAACACGGTCATGCCGGAGTCGGCCATGACGACGGCCATCATCACCATCGTCGCGACGCCGATCGTCGTCCCGAGGCACTGCGAGTAGGTCAGCTTCAGCGCTTCCCACTCGACGCCCCGCTGCCAGCGTCCGGCGACCACGTAGAGGCCGGCGCTGATCAGCACGGAGAAGGCGATCAGCGGGGCCGGGTGATTGAGCAGCCGGATCGGCGCGTAGTCGTCGACCGAGGCGACGGCGAAGCCCTCGCCGGTGACGAATCCCGGATAGTCGAGCGCCCACCTGAGGCCGGAGACGGCCTCCTTGATCGGGCCGATCTGCGAGATGACGCTCAGCGTGATCAGCAGCAGGTACGGCATGAACGCGAGCCAGAACGGCATCGACCCGCCCTCGTCGCCGTCGGGGTCCGAGGGCGCTGCGGCGCGGTCGGGCTCGCCTCGGAACAGCGGCGTGCGGGAGACGAGGGCGATCGCGACCATGCCGAGGACGGCGGGCACGCTCGATGCGATCTGCGGCGCGCCGACGGACGCGAGTAGGTACATGCCCGCCGCCATGACCGCGCCCGCGACGATCACGACCGGCAGGCTGCGCCTGACCGCGTCGAGGCCGCCGTGGATGTGGGCGACGAGCGATCCGCTGACGAGTATCAGCGGCGCGAACAGCAGCGCCATGTGCGGCGCGATCACGTCGCCCTCGATGCCCGTGACGAGCTGGATCGTGTAGTAGGACGAGCCCATCGAGCCGAAGGTGACGGCCCAGCCGTGGCCGACCAGCGCCATGCCGGCCGCCCGCGCGGGCGAGAAGCCGAGCATGATCAGCAGCGGCGCGGCGACGGCGATGGGGACGCCGAAGCCTGTGATGCCCTGGATGAAGCTCGAGAAGCCCCAACCGATCAGCAACGCCTGCGTAAGCCGGTCGTCCGCCAGCCGCGCCATCGCGCGTCCGATGGCGTCGATGCCCCTCAGCCGGTCGACCAGATTGAACATGTAGACGGACGCCCAGACGATCGTCAGGACGAACAGCGCCAGGCTCAGGCCCTTCGCGCTGGCGATCGCCACGTGGTCGCGCGCCGCCCCGAAGGCAAGCAGGCCGAGCGCCAGCGCCAGCGCCCAGGCAGCAGCTCCGGCCCGGGGCGCGCTCCAGTTGAGCAAGAGGATCGTCACCACCAGCAGGACCACCGGCGCCGAGGCCAGCAGCCAGTTGGCCAGCGTGAGATCAGGGCCTGTCACGAGGCGCGTCCCTCAGTCCCGACGCCCGTGGGACTCGCCGCCGATGGCGGCAAGACTCGAGGCCGTCGGCCTGAGCATCCCGCAGCGCGCGGCGGGCCGCTACTCGACGGTGACGGTCTTGGCGAGGTTACGGGGCTGGTCGATGTCCGCGCCGCGCTCCAGCGCGATGTGGTAGGCGAGCAACTGCAGCGGCACGAGGGCCACGACCGGGGCGAGCGCGCCCTCGAAGGCCGGCACCGGAATCACCTCGTCCGCGATCCCGTCGAGGCTGTCGTCGCCCTCGCTGACGAGGGCGATCACGGGGCCGCGGCGCGCCTTCACCTGCTCGATGTTGGAGCGCATCTTGTCGCGCACCTCGTCGCGCGTCGCGATCGCGACGGTGGCGAGCCGCTCGTCGATCAGCGCGATCGGGCCGTGCTTCATCTCGCCGGCGGCGTAGCCCTCGGCGTGGATGTAGGAGACCTCCTTGAGCTTCAGCGCGCCCTCCAGCGCCACGGGGTAGGAGAGCCCGCGTCCGAGGAACAGGAAGTCCTCGAACTGCGCGTAGCGCCGCGCGATGGCGGCCGCGCGCTCCTCAAGCAACAGCGCCTCGCCGAGTACCGCCGGCAGCCGCATCGCGGCCTCGATCTCGGCGCGTTCGAGCGCGGGATCGAGGCTGCCGCGCAGCCGTCCGAGGTGCAGCGCCATGGCGTGCAGCGCGATCACCGAGGCGGTCAGCGTCTTCGTGCTGGCTACGGCGATCTCCGGGCCGGCGCGCGTATAGATCACCCCGTCGGCGATGCGCGTGGCCTGCGATCCCGGCGTGTTGCATACCGTCAGCTGCGGACAGCCCTCGCGGCGCGCTTCCTCCATCGCCAGCAGCGTGTCCACCGTCTCACCCGACTGCGCGACCGAGACGACGAGCGTGCGCGGGTCCAGCACCGGCCGGCGGTAGCCGAACTCCGAGGCGTTGTCGACCTCGGCGGGCAAGCGCGCGAAGCGCTCGATGTAGTGCCGCCCGATCATCGCCGCGTACTGCGAGGTGCCCATCCCCACCAGCACCGCCCGCTGCAGCGCCGCGGCCTGATCGGCAGTGGTCTCGGAGCCGTCGTCCAGCTCGACGCGGGGCGGATCCTGGAGGTAGCGCCCTCGCATCGTGTCGAGCGCGACGTCCGGCTGCTCGTGGATCTCCTTGAGCATGAAGTGCCGGTAGCCTCCCTTGACCGCGGCGACCGGGTCGTACGGCTGGAGCTGAGGCGCGCGATCGACGGGCGCGCCCCCGGCGTCGGTGATGGTGACGCCCTCGCGGCTGATGTCCGCGATCTCGCCGGGGTCGAGGAACGTGACGCGCCGCGAGTACGGCAGCACCGCGGCCAGGTCCGAGGCGACGAACTGCTCGCCGTCGCCGTGGCCGATCACCAACCCGCCGGCGTTCCCGGCGCGCGCCGCCACCAGCCGCCCCGGATCGTCCGTCTCGATCACGACGACGGAGTAGGCGCCCTCGGTCTCGGCGAGCGCGGCCCGCACCGCCGCGGCGAGATCAGCGCCCTCCGCCAGCGCGTCGGCGACGAGGTGCGCGAGCACCTCGGTGTCGGTCTCGGAGGCGAAGTGCGCGCCGCGATCGGTGAAGCGCCGGCGCAGCGCCGCGAAGTTCTCGATGATGCCGTTGTGCACCACCGCGACGCGCCCCGAGGGATCCAGTTGCGGATGCGCGTTCGCCTCGGACGGCTGGCCGTGGGTTGCCCAGCGCGTGTGCCCGACGCCGGCGACGGCGGGCGGCAGGACGCCCTCGATGCGGTTCGTGAGCCGGTCCAGCTTGCCGGTGGCGCGGGCGCAGAAGAGACGGTGCTGGTCGTCAAACAGCGCGATGCCGGCGGAGTCGTAGCCGCGGTACTCGAGGTGCCCGAGTCCTTCGAGAAGGATCGGACCCGCGGGTCGTGCTCCGGTGTAGCCGATGATTCCGCACATGGCCGCCGCTCCTCGCCGGCCCCCCGCGCAGCAATCAGCGTACCGCGAGCGGGGCCGCTGCGGAAACGCCCGCCCCGCGGATGATCCCGCGGGCGGGCGCGGAGGAGCCCGGGGAGGCTTGCTACAATCCCTCAGCAAACTGGTCTGGAGTCGGCCGGGGCCGGTCCCGGCCCCACCGAATCAGGCGTTTCGCCGAGGGCGAACAGGGAGACGCGGCGCCAGCCGGCTGGCACCCGCGCTGGAGCGGGATCGTGCACGGCATCGGCGAGATCATCGATATGCGACGCGGCTCCGGCCGACCGGGCCCGGGTGAGCGAGTCTGATCGTGCGGGATGAGCCGCCGGAAGGCTCCGCGTGATGCGCTGGCTTGCGCCGCCCCTCGCGTTCCTCGTGGCGGCCGCGGTCAGCGCGGGATTGGCGTGGCTGCTGCTCAACGGCCCGCTCGGGGAGGACGCCCCCGCGCCGGCAGAGCCAGGCGATCCCACCGCTGCCGCGACCGCGCCAGCGACCGCCGCCGCGGATCTCACCCCGAGCGCGACCGCCACCGCGACCACGCCCGCGACTCCAGCCGCGGCATCGGCTACGGCGTCGCGTCGTCTCTCGCCGACGCCATCCCCGGAGGCGACGGCGTCGGCGACATCGGCAGCCACGCCGACGGACAGGCGAGACTTCCCCGACCTGGTGGTGAGCGACGTGTTCTCGCGCGACAACCAGCTCTTCGTCGCCGTCGGCAACACCGGCAACGCGGATGCGGACGGGCCGATCGAGGTCAGCGTCGACGACGGCCCGCCGCAGCGCATCGACACCGGCAAGGCGCTGCGGCCGGGTGATCGCCTCGAACAGCCGATCGAGGGCGAGTACGTGCAGCGCCGCGCGCAGGTGGTGGTCACGGTGCGCGCATCCGCTTCGATCGTCGAGCGCAACGCCGGGAACAATGTCTTTGTCGGCGTGGTCACGCCGGACGCTCCCAACGACATCGCGATCATCGATGTCGTCTACGGGGGCAGCGGCCCGCACCTGATCGCGACGATTCGCAACCGCAGCCCGATCCCGCTGCGGGGCGAGGTTACGATTGGCATCCGTGAGATCACGCCGCAGGACCGCCTGCTGCTGCGCGAGAACCGGAACCTCGATGTCGAAAGCGGGGCGACGCAGTCGTTCGAGTTCCCCGGGATTACGAGCGCGCCCCTGGAGTCCGTGCAAGTGATTGTCTCGACCGATGCGATCAACGACGCCGACGGGTCCAACGATGCGCTGCCGCGCTGGGGCGGGCGCTGAGGGGTGATGCGGTGAGCGAAGCAGGCACGGAGGCGATGCAAGCTGCGAACGGCGGCGGCGCCGGGGAGCTGCGCGCCCGCCTCGATCGCTCGCGGGCCGCGCTGCTGGAGATGCTCGCCAATCTGACCGAGCGCGACTTCGCCAGCGAGATCGAGGAGGGGCGCAGCGTGCTCGAGCTGCTCGCCGCGCTCGCGCCCGCGGAGCGTGTGTCCGCGGCATCCGCCCTGCCGGGCGGCGCGGAGCCCGCGGACGAGGCGAGCCCCCGCAGGCGCCGTGACGCGATGCTGCCGCCACAGGTGGTCCACGACCTCTCGGGCGCACGGCGACGGACCCTGATCGCCCTCGATGCGATCGAGGCGGCGGGCGGCGTGGGGGACGACGCTCTGGCGGCGTTCCGCACGATCGCCGAGCGCGAGGAGCAGGCCGCGGCGGCGATCCGCGCGCGCTTCGCTGAGCGGCAGGGTGACGCGTAGCACCGCGCGGCGCCCGACCGTAACGATCCGGCGCTTCTGGTGTCTTAACAGATAGACCATGAGTACGATCGAAGAAGTGAAATCGCGTCTCGATATCGTCGAGACTGTCGGCAGCTACGTGCCGAACCTGAAGCGTAGCGGCCGCACGTGGAAGGCGAACTGCCCCTTCCACAGCGAACGCACGCCCTCGTTCATCGTCGATCCCGGCCGCAACAGCTGGCACTGCTTCGGGGCCTGCTCCACCGGCGGCGATGTGATCGAGTTCGTGCGCCGCTTCGAGGGGCTCGAATTCCGCGAGGCACTGCGCCGCTGCGCCGATCGCGCGGGCGTCGAGCTGCGCCCGCCGACGCGCGCCGAGCGCCAGGAGCGGGAGCAGCACGAGCAGCTGCTCAGCGCCAACGAGGCGGCCGCCGTCTTCTTCCAGGCCGCCCTCGACAGCGCCGAGGGCGCCTCGGCGCTCGCCTACGCAGAGGGGCGCGGACTGGACGCGGGGGCGCGGCGGGACTGGCAGCTCGGCTACGCGCCGGACAGCTGGAACGCGCTCACGGACCACCTCGCGGCGCGCGGGTTCGGGCCCGACGTGCTGATCGCGGCCGGCCTCGCGATCCAGGGCGATCGCGGACCCTACGACCGCTTCCGCGGGCGGCTGATCTTCCCGACGCGCGACGAGCGCGGCCGGCTCACCGGCTTCGGCGGACGCGCGCTGCTCGAGGACCAGGAGCCGAAGTACCTCAACACGCCGCAGACCCCGCTCTTCGACAAGAGCGGCACGCTCTACGGCCTCGATCGATCGGGCCCCGAGGCGCGACGCGCCGAGCAGCTGATCATCGTCGAGGGCTACATGGACGTGATCGGCTGCTGGCAGTCCGGCATGCGCAACGTCGCCGCCTCGATGGGCACGGCGATCAGCGAGCGCCAGATGCAGCTCGTCAAGCGCTTCACGCCCAACGTCGTGCTGGCCCTCGATGCCGACAACGCCGGTTCCGAGGCGACCTTGCGCGCGATCGGCGTCGCCGCCGGGGCTGCCGACCACGACACGGTCGCGACCATCAACTGGCGCGGGCTCGTCTCCTACCAGGACGTGCTGCGCGCCGACATTCGCATCGCCGCGCTGCCGGAGGGCGAAGATCCCGACTCGCTGGCGCGCAAGAACCCGGATGACCTGCGCGCGCTGATCGACGCCGCCCGGCCCGTCGCCGATCACCTCTTCGAGGTGATCGAGGAGCGCACGGACATCGAGAACCCACGCGCCCGTTCGCAGGCAGTGGAGGCGCTCGCGCCCACCGTCGCGGCGATGAAGGAACCGGTGGTACGGGCGCGCTATTTGCAGCGGTTGGCGCGCATCGGCCGCATTGAGGAAACCGAGGCCGGAAGGCTCGTTGAGCGTGGGCGGGAACCGGTCCGGCCAGCCCCCGTGCCGTCCTCGCGGGAGTTGGCCGCCGCCAAGCGTCAGCCTGCACCTCCCGGGGCACAGCCCGCCGGCGCTGTACCGGGCGAGTCGCTACTTCTACAGTTGCTGCTGCGTTTCCCCTCGTGTCGCGACGCTGGTGAAGCTCTCGATCCCGGCACGTTCGAGGACGGCGCGCACCGCCGCCTCTTCGAGGCGTGGAGCGCCAGCGACGGCCTTGAGGAGCGCGTGGCGGATCTGGACGAGGATCTGCGGGAGCTGCACGCGTCGCTGCTCGCGACGGCGGTCCCGGAGGCGTACGAAGGGATGACGGGGGCGCAACTCGCCGAGGTGGTGGAGAGCACCGCCTGGCAACTGCGGACACGCCGCCGCCAGACGCGCGTGCGCTTCGAGGCCATCTCCGTCGCAGAGCAGGTCGCCGAGGCGCGCCGCGAAGGCGCCGGGGTGCTTGAGTTCGCCCGGATCGCAGCCGAGTCTGGTGAGCCTCCGGCGGACGCGACGAGCAACGAGGCGGAGCTGGCCGCGAGCTTCGTCGACCTCAACAGACAACAGCGCGAGTTGGCCCGCGCCTCGGCCTCCACCGCCGAGGCCTCGGGCGCCCGGGCGGACGCGAACGGCGGCGGGGAGCAGATCGAGCACACGGAGATGCACACAGGAGTGAATGCGCCGGACGGCGCCCAGGATGGGGGGACGAGATGACCCAGACCTTCGAGCCCGCGGGCATGGAGGAGCTGCTGACCAAGGGCCGGCGCTCCGGGCAGGTGTCCGCCGAGGACGTGCTCGCGGCAATCCCAGAGGCGGAGACGAGCCGCGAGCGGCTCTCCGCGATCGTCGCGCAACTGTCGGAGAACGGCATCACCGTCCGTATCGACTCGGACGGTGACAGCCGCGCGGCCAGCGCCGCCGTCGAGGAGGCGCGCCGCATCGTCGACGAGGCGGTCGGCATCGACGACCCGGTGCGCATGTACCTGCGCGAGATCGGCAAGGTGCCGCTGCTCACCGCCCAGGACGAGAAGCGGCTCGCCCGGGCGATGGAAGAGCGCGATCACCTCATCAAGGTGATCGTGCGCCTCTTCAGCGACGAAGAGGTGGAAGACGCTCAGATCGACCACGTCGTGAAGGCCATCGTGCAGATCCTCCGCGACGAGCACGACGCGGTCGCGACCAGCACGGCGACGGCGCTGCTCGGCTTCCGTCGCCAACGGCAGAACCGCGGCGCCTACGGCGAGACGGCGGCGGAGGTCCTGCGGCGCTTCCGCAGCGACCCGACCGCCTACGGCGAGGTGTTCGTCGGCCTCCTGCGGGAGTTCCAGAAGATGCGCCCCGTCTATCAGGCCGTCAGCCGCCACCTGGAGTTGCCTCGCCAGTCCGTCTCCGAGCGCATCGCCTGCCACATGAAGTGCTGCAGGCCGCTCGACCCCGCCGACAAGGCGGAGCCGTTCCGCGCGAACGTGGACTACGAGCTCGACGAGGGCTCGCACCTGTACCTGCAGGACTGCTTCGGCTGGGACGAGGCTCGCGCCAAGCTGGCGCTCGAGCAGATCTCGATCGTCACGCACATCCTGCGCCCCGAGCACATCGAGTGGGCCGCCTCGATCGCGGGCTCCGAGCCGAAGGTGTTCCCGCCCAAGCCCGGGCTCGCCGAACAGCTCTGCGCCCGGCGCGGCGGCGCCCTCAAGTACTACTTCGACCGCATCATCCACGAGGGCGCGCGCTCCGAGCGGCAGCTCACCGAGGCCAACCTGCGCCTCGTCGTCTCGGTCGCCAAGAAGTACATCGGCCGCGGTATGTCCCTGCTCGACCTGATCCAGGAGGGCAACATCGGGCTGATCCGCGCCGTCGAGAAGTTCGATTACCGCAAGGGCTACAAGTTCTCGACCTACGCGACGTGGTGGATTCGCCAGGCGATCACGCGCGCGATCGCGGACCAGGCGCGCACGATCCGCATCCCCGTCCACATGGTGGAGACGATCAACAAGCTCGTCCGCGTTTCGCGCCGCCTCGTGCAGGAGTACGGCCGCGAGCCGACCTCCGAGGAGATCGGCCGCGAACTCGAGCTGCCGCCCGAGCGCGTGCGCGAGATCATGAAGGTCTCGCAGGAGCCGGTCTCACTGGAGACGCCGATCGGCGAGGAGGAGGACTCCCACCTCGGCGACTTCCTGCCGGATGAGACGGCGCTCGCTCCGGCCGACGCGGCCTCGCACCAGCTGCTCAAGGAGCAGGTGATGGACGTGCTGTCCTCGCTGACGCCGCGCGAGCGCAAGGTGCTGGAGCTGCGCTTCGGGCTCGAGGACGGCCGCTCGCGCACCCTCGAGGAGGTCGGGCGCGAGTTCAACGTGACGCGCGAGCGGATCCGCCAGATCGAGGCGAAGGCGCTGCGCAAGTTGCGCCATCCCACGCGCTCGCGGAAGCTCAAGGACTATCTGGACTAGACGGCCGGAACAGCCGGTCGGACTGACGCCGGGGCGCGCTTCGACGAGCGCGCCCGCCGTTCGGGAAGGGATCGAGATGGCGATTTACGAGTACCGCTGCAAGAAGTGCAGCCACGAGTACGAGCAGCGGCGCAGTATGGCGGACATGGACAAGCGCCGTGCCTGCCCGGAGTGCCGCTCCCGCGCCGTGGAGCGCAAGCTCAACATGTCCTTCGCCGTCGTCGGGATTTCCCGCGGCGGTGGTGACTTCGATCTCGGCGACTTCGGCGGGATGGAAGGCATGGAGGGCATGGACGAGATGGGCGGCATGCCTCCCGGCATGCCGGAGGGCCTGGGCGACTTCTAGCCCGCCGCTCTCCGGACCCGGCTCGCGCCCGCCCTCGAGGGCAACCCGGGCGCTACGCCTCCGTCGCCTCCAGGCTCAGCGCGCGGAGCCGCGCACGCTGCGCCGACCTCAGGTAGACATGCCCGGCGAGGGCCAGCAGGGCGCCCTCGGCGGCGCTCAGCAGCCCGACCGCCAGCGTGACGTCGAACCAGAAGCCCTGCGGGTACATCTGGATCAGGTGATCGCGGGCCGGGCTGAGCTTCCAGAGATCGTTCGCGAACGAGATCACGTGGAACTGGCGGAACAGGGCGTCAAAGCCCACCAGCACGGCCAGCGCCGAGATTCCGAGGAACACCACCGTCAGCACGCCCGCGATGCGCGCCTGTTCGGCGAGGCGCGTGAGCGGCTGCTCGCGGCTCCAGAGGAAGACCCCCGTCACGCAGACCACGAGGCAGACGAAGGCGATCTCGTGCACCCGGAAGGCGGCGCGCATCAACCACTTCACGTCGCGCATGTGCAGCACCTCGCGCTCGCGGAACAGCGGCTCACGCTCGCCATCGACCGTGACCTCGATGTCGAGCAGGTCCGCGTCGTTGCGGAAATAGGCGATGATCTCGCGAGCGGCGCGGTCCAGTTCCGCGCGCTCCACGCCCGTCCTCGTCTCGCCGTCGTAGCGCGCGAAGGAGTACTCGTGCACACGCGGCTCGACGGCGGCGATGCGCACGTTCGTGAGCACGATGAACACGGGGAGCGCGACGATGACGAGCGCGGTCGCGACCCAGCGGACTGTCAACACGCCGCGAGTATACTCCCGGCCATGATTCACACCTCGCAACGATGAGCAGCAGCACGGACGAACAGCGGGACGCGGCCTCGATGGAGACCGAGCCCCGGGAGGACGCGCGCACGGTCGCCGGCCTGCGCGCAATCATGGCGCGCCTCTACGCGCCCGGCGGCTGCCCCTGGGACCGCGAGCAGACGCACGAGTCGCTGCGCGGCTCGCTGATCGAGGAGAGCTACGAGGCCGTCGAGGCGATCGAACGCGGCGACCTCGCGGGCTTGAGCGAGGAGCTGGGCGATCTGCTGATGCAGATCGTCTTCCACACGACGATCGCGGAGGCGGCGGGAGAGTTCAGCCTCGACGAGGTGGTCGAAGCGATCTGCCGCAAGATGCTGCGCCGCCACCCGCACGTCTTCGCCGGCGAAGAGGCCTCCGACAGCTCCGAGGTGTGGGCGCGCTGGGAGGCGATCAAGGCGCAGGAGCGCGCCGACGCCGGCGCCGACGAGTCTCCCGCGAGCGCGCTCGCCTCGCTGCCGCGCGCGCTGCCCGCGCTGCAACGCGCCCAGTCCCTGATCGGGCGCGCCGAGCGCTCCGGGATCGCGCCCCCCGACGCGCCTCCGCTCAAGGCGCTCGGCGCCGCCCTCGACGGGCTGCGCGCGCGGGAAGGCGCTGGGGACGCCCGGAACCCCGACGAGCTGCTCGGAGCGCTGCTCTGGGCCGCCGCACGCTACGCCCGCGCCCACGAGCTCGATGCGGAGAGCGCGCTGCGCGAGCGCGCGAACGCGTTCATCGACGCGGTGGCGGACTCAGGCGCGGACGCGCCCGCGGGGGACGGCTCCGGCTAGCTGCCGAGGGCGTCCTCGAGCAGGGCGCGGAGCTCGGTGAGCTGGGCGTGCCGCCAGTTGACCGAGTGCGCCCACGTCGCGTCCATGAAGCTGGCGCGGGCGGTCTCCCACTCGGGGCTGCCCTGCTCCTTGCCGGCCATGATGTCGCGCAGCGGGCCCATCTCCTCGTTGGCGAGTCCGGGCCGCTCGATCCAGTGGCCGAGCTCGTTGTGGTCCCCGTCGTAGAAGACGATCGTGGGGATCGACTCGAACTCGCCGTCCTTGAGGAACTCGGCCATGATGTCGTTGTTCTGGTCGCGGAAGAAGAGGCGCATCTCCATGCCCGCGCCCTCGGCGATCTTCGCGATCACCGGCAGCCCACGCCAGACATCGGGGCACCAGTGCTCGCCGAGCACGAGCGCCTTCACGCCGCGCGACTCGACGAGCGAGGCGACGGCGGCGATGTCGTCCGCGTCCGGCTCGTACTCGTCGTAGTGGCGCTGGAACTCCTCGTTCCGGCCCTCGATGGCGTCCATCCAGTCGCTGAACGAGGGAATGCCGCTCGCGAAGCGATCGGGAGTGACGACGGAAGTTTCGCTGGTCATTGGTTCCTCCTGCGGTTGCGTTCGGGCCGGCGCCCCGCCGTGGGGGCCGGGACTGGAGGATACACCGGGCCGGAAGGCTGCGTGCCGCCGGTCTCAGGCCTGTCCCGGCGCCGATCCGCCAACCGGCCCGGAGGCCGGCTCGCGTCCCATGGGCTCCTCCTGCAGGGAGGGGCGGCGGGGGAGCACGACCGACTGGACCGCCTCGGCCGGCTGGGCGGCAGGCCGAGGCGTGCGGCGGCGCCGGCGGGCTGGTGCAGCCTCGGGCTCGGCCTCGGTCGCGGCGGCTGCAACCTCGTCGGGTTGCTCGGCCGCCGCGGGTTGCTCGCGGGTCACGGCGCAGTAGGGGCAGTGCCGCCAGGCGTTCATCAGCAGCCGTCCGCAGCTGCCGCAGGGCAGCTTCAGCGCATGGCTGCAGAAGGCGCAGATCATCCACTCGCCGTCGATCGGGCGCCGGCACTCCGGGCACGTCGGCGCCGAGTGCAGCTCGGAGAGGATCGCTTCCTGCTCGAGCTGGCGGTCGTACGCCTCGCGCAGGGTCTGCGAGGGCCGCACGGCGAGGTAGACGGGGTAGCCGACCAGCGGCAGGAAGACCAGCACCGAGACGCCGGCGAGCTGGGTGACGAAATCGCGCGTGCGGCTGCGCATGTCGCGGTAGGCCCAGAACAGGGAGGCAACCCAGATCAGGAAGAGGTATGCGCCGATGATCCCGCCGAGGATCTTCGCGATCGTCAGCAGGTTGCCCGGCAAGCTGTCGATCAGGGTGTCCACGCGCGCCCCTTTGCTCGTCCCGCACGCTCGCCCCGCCGGCACACAAAGCGTACCATGAGGCCACCGGGACCGCCGTCGGCGCATGCCCGGCTCCAGTGCCGCTCCCCAACCCCCGCGAAGGCCCCATGAGCGCCGCCACAGAAGTCCTGCACGGCCTCAACGAGGCGCAACGCCGGGCCGTCGAGGCTCAGGACGGGGCGCTGCTGATCCTCGCCGGGCCGGGCTCGGGCAAGACGCGCGTGATCGCGCATCGCATCGCCTGGCTCGTGCGTGCGCAGGACGTGGAGCCGTGGCGCATCCTCGCCGTGACCTTCACCAACAAGGCCGCCCGCGAGATGCGCGAGCGCGTCGCGCTGCTGCTCGGCGGCGACGCCCACGGCGTCACCCTCGGCACCTTCCACTCGGTCTGCGCGCGCATCCTGCGCCGCGACGGCGAGGCGATCAGCCTGCCGTCGGACTTCGTGATCTACGACCGCGACGACCAGCTCGGGCTGGTGAAGCAGGCGCAGCGCGCGCTCAACATCGACCCGAAGCGCTATCCGCCCGGCGCGATGCTGTCCGCGATCTCCGCCGCGAAGAACGAGCGGCGCGACGCCTCGGCGACACTGCGCAACGCCGGCTCCTACTTCGAGGAACTCGTGGGCCGCGTGTTCGAGCACTACCAGCAGGCGCTGCGCAACAGCGGGGCGGTCGACTTCGACGACCTGCTGGGGGAGACGCTGCGGCTCTTCGAGCAGCACCCGGACGTGCGCGATCGCTACGCGGGGCGCTACCGGCACGTGCTGATCGACGAGTTCCAGGACACCAACCTCGTGCAGTACCGGCTCGCGCAGGAGCTGGCGAGCGGGCACGGCTCGATCACCGCAGTCGGCGACCCGGACCAGTCGATCTACTCCTGGCGCGCCGCCGACGCGCGCAACCTGCAGCACTTCGAGCGCGACTTCCCGGACGCCCTCGTGATCCTGCTGGAGCAGAACTACCGCTCCACCGGGCGCATCCTGCAGGCCGCCCACGCGCTCATCGATCGCGCCGCCGGACGCCGCGAGCGCGAGCAGTGGACCGAGAACCCCGAGGGCGACCCGATCATCGTCGAGGAGTTCGACGACGGCGACGACGAAGGGCGCTTCGTCGCCCTCGAGATCTCGCGCCAGGTCCGCGAGGAGGGCCGCGACTTCGCGGACTTCGCAGTGATGTACCGCACCAACGCGCAGTCGCGCGCGATCGAGGAAGCGTGCATCCAGCAGGGCATCCGCTACCGCATCGTCGGCGGCACGCGCTTCTACGACCGGCGCGAGATCCGCGACCTGCTGGCGTACCTGCGGCTGATCCACAACCACGCCGACGCGATGGCGTTCCGCCGCGTCGTCAACGTCCCCGGCCGGGGCATCGGGGCGACCTCGTTGGAGCGCATCCAGCACGCCGCCGAGCAGCTCGAGCGTCCGCTGCTGGCGGTCGCGGCGATGATCGCGCGCGGCGACGACGACCCCGAGCTGCCGCGGCTGCGGGGCGACATCCGCATCGCGCTGCGCGACTTCGTGGCGCTGATCGACCGCCTCGGCGCGGCCGCCGATGAGCAGAGCGTCTCCGGCCTGCTGGGCGAAGTGCTTGCGGAAACACGCTACCGCGAGCACCTCGAACGCTCCGAGGAGGAGCGCGCCGAGCTGCGCTGGGAGAACGTGCAGGAACTGCTCAACAAGGCCGCACAGTACGAGGACCTGGAGGGCGAGGCCTCGCTCGCCACGTTCCTCGAGGAGGTCGCGCTCGTCGCCGACGTGGACGACCCCGGCGCGGACACGCCGGACGCGGTCACGTTGACGACGCTGCACGCGGCGAAGGGCCTCGAGTTCCCGGTCGTCTTCATGCCGGGCGTCGAGGAGGGCCTGCTGCCGCACTTTCGATCACTCGACGACCCCGCGCAGATGGAGGAGGAGCGACGAGTCTGCTATGTCGGCATCACGCGTGCCCGGCAGCGCCTCTACCTCACGAGGGCGCGCCGCCGCTTCCAGCACGGGAGCTTCCGTGGCGCCCTGCCCTCGCGCTTCCTCGACGACCTCCCGGAAGGGGTGACGATGAGCGCAAGCGGCGGCCGCGCGCCGGCCCGGCCCGCGCGCAGCGCCCGCGAGCGCCGCGCCGGCCTCGCGCAGTGGCGGACGATGGACCCGGCCGCGAGCGACGGTGAAGCGGACGACGGCGCCGTCGATGAGCCCCGCTACAACCCCGGCGACCGCGTCACACACGGGACGTTCGGACCGGGCGTCGTCGTCTCCTGCGAGCTGCTGCGCGGCGACCAGAAGGTCACGGTCGCCTTCGAGGGCAAGGGCGTGAAGCAGTTGCTGCTCTCGCTCGCGCCCCTCGAACCGCGGGCGTAGGCGGCGATCCGGGGAGGCTCGGCATCGTCTGGATCATCGCCGTCCCCTCGGTCCTCGTCGTCGCCGTGCTGGCGCTGATCGGCGTCGGCGTGGCGCTGCCCCGAGGGCACGTCGCGGCGCGCCGGGTGCGGTTGCGTCAGCCGCCCGAGGAGGTGTGGGCGCGCATTCGCGACCACGCCGCCGAGCCCGGCTGGCGATCGAAGCTCGACCGCGTCGAGCGGCTGCCCGACGCGGACGGGCGCGAGCGCTGGAGGGAAGTGCAGGGCCGCTCCTCGATGACGTTCGAGACCCTCGAGGCCGTCCCGCCCCGCAGGCTCGTGCGCCGTATCGCGGATGAGAAGCTGCCCTTTGGCGGCTCGTGGACCATCGAGGTGGCGGACGACGGCGTCGGCGGCAGCAGCGTCGTCGTGACCGAGCACGGCGAGGTGAAGCACCCGCTGTTCCGCGTGATCAGCCGCTTCGTGATCGGCCACACGCGCACGATCGATGGCTACCTGCGCGATCTCGCGGCGAGCTTCGGTGAGGCTGCCGAGCCGGAACCGGGCGACCCGGCCGCTCCGCCTGCCTCGTAGCCGGCCTGTCTCGTAGCCGGGAACGTCAGTCCGCGAGCAGGGTGGCGAGCGTTGCGTCGTCGATGGCGGCGGCCATCAGCTCGCCGGCGCGCTCGGCCTTGGCCTCGCCGGCGAAGGCGGAGCGTCCGAAGCTGCCCTCGATGTCGCGCACGGTCTCGATCGTGCCCTCCGGCGCGAGCAGCAGCGTCGTGCGCCGCGAGGAGGCGACGCGGTCCAGCAGATACGGGCTCGGCTCCCCGCCGCCGCTGAGGATCAGGCACTCCGGCTCGACGCGCAGCGCGGCGAGGGCGATGTCGACCTTCTCGGCGCGCGTCACGACGGCGCTGCGCGGGAAGCGGGCGAAGTAGGCGTCGCCGGCGTCCGGGGCGATCGGGCCGACCACGATGTGCTCGCAGATCGCCGCGTCGCCCTCGGTCGAGCGGGCGAGCACCTGCGCGCCGCTCACCTCGATCAGCGTGCCGACGGTCGGGGCAGCGAGCAGGCGGTCCTCAGGCAGCGCCAGCGGCGCGCCCACTCGCGCGTGCGTGGCGAGGGTGACCCGTCCGTTCGCCGCGGGCGCTGCGCCGGCGTCCTCGCGCGCGACGGCGAGCAGCCGCGCGCCCAGCTCGGTGGCGAGCGCTTCGCCGTCCGCGCCCGTGGGCGCCTCGGCGATCACGACCTCGTCGCCGTCGGCAGCGAGGGACGACGGCTCCACGGGAGCCCCTCCGGCGCGCGCGAACTCCAGGGCGGCGAAGGCGGCGGCGTCGGCCTCGGCGCGCGCGTCGCCGGCGAGGCGTGCGAGGCGCACTGAGCGCCCGGCGCCAGCGAGCCGGTGCGCGAGGCCGGCGGCGACGGTGCTCGCGCCCGCCTCGGCGGATCCGGCGACGAGGATCAGCGGCATCGCGGCATCCTCGTCACTCCCTCTCGCATGGATTCACGTCCGGTGTGCTGGTGCCGAGGGGCAGATTTGAACTGCCGACACCGCGATTTTCAGTCGCGTGCTCTACCAACTGAGCTACCTCGGCACGCGCGTGGATCGTACGCGAGGGCGCAGGGGCGAACAACAGCCGGGCCCGCCACGGCGCCGCGAGGGCTCCAACGGCGGCGCGCTAATCCTCGTAGCCCTCCGGCGGCTGCTCGAACGTCAGGTGGCGGTGCTTGATCTTCCACTCGCCGCCGGCTTTGACCAGCTTGTCGCGGTAGACGCCGGTCACGCCCGTGGTGGAGGCCGCGCCGGTGTTCACCATCATCAGCATGGTGGTCATCGACGCCTCGTCGCCGTCGCCCTCGATGACGGGGTTTCCCATCCAGTGGCGGCTGCCGGTGTCGCCGCCGGTCTCGCCCGCCCCCGCCGAGAAGGCCCTCAGCGCGTCGTGGCCCTCGAAGAGGCCGACGGGCCGCGCGTCGAAGACGCCGTCCGGCGTGAAGCAGTTCGCGTAGTCGTCCGGCTGGATGAAGTCGAAGGCCTGCGCGTAACGGTAGGCGAGGTTGAGGATGGCGAGGTGGTCCTCGACGGGCAGCGGCATGACCGCACTCCTTCCCGGGCCGCTCCGGCGGCCCGACGCGGGCGCAGCATAGCAAGCCGCCGCCCGCATCGGGCTGCGCCCGCGCGGCTGATCTGCTCGAGGCGCGGCTACGAGGCGCCCGCGGGCGTCGCCTCCGGGTCGAACTCCGGAATCAGGTGCTCGCCGACCAGGCGCATGCTCTTCTTGATCGCCTCGTGAGAGAGGTTGCCGACCTGCTGGAAGCACATCAGGCGATCGAGGCCGATGTCGCGGTAGCGCTGCATCTTCTTCCGGCAGGTGTCGATGTCGCCGATGATCACCGTGTCCTGCTTGTTGAGGATCTCGTAGGCTTCCTCGTTGCTGATGTGCTCACCGGAGACCATGCGGTTGAGCAGCCGCGTGAACTCGGTCTCCTCGACCTGAGCGGCGGCCTCCTCCTGCATGCTGGCCCAGTCCGCCAGCGCGCTGCCGGGGTTGGCGGCCACGGCGGCGGCGAGCTCATCGCCCGCCCGCAGCATGAACTCCCGCACCTCGAAGAAGTCGGACACGGTGTTGACGTACCAGGCAGCGGCGGCGGCGGCCCCGTTGTCGATCGCCTCCTGCTCCGTCTCGGCGCAGTGGACGAACGTGAACAGCGCGACCTGGTCGTTGACGAACTTGCCGACCGGGTCGCAGTTCTTGATCTCCTCGCGGTAGATCGAAAGCATCGAGGCGACCGCCTCGATCGGGAAGTTGACCGTCGTCAGCAGCACGCCGACGCCGTTGCGCCCGGCCTGCTGGAAGCCACCGGCGGTGCCGACCGCCTGCCAGAGCCGCGGGTGCGGCTTCTGGTAGGGCTTGGGAACGATGTTGCGGCGGTCGATCTGGAAGTTCTCGCTGTCCCAGGAGAACTCCTGCTCCGTCCAGATCGCGGGCAGCATCTCGAACGCCTCTTGCATCTGGTTCCTGGCGTCGTCGGGGTCGATGTCGAACAGCCGCCACTCCGGCGCGGTCGAACGCGCGAGGCCCACCTCGAGGCGGCCCTGGCTGACGTGGTCCAGGAAGGCGGCACGCTCCGCCACGCGCACCGGGTGGTTGAAGTTGAACGGCGCGAGGACGGCGGCGTGGCCGACGCGCAGATTCTTCGTCTGGTTCGCGATCGTGGTGAGCATGATCTCGGGCGCCGAGCTGTGGCTGAAGATCCCGGCGGCGTGGTGCTCCACCTCCCACCAGCAGCCGTAGCCGAGCTCGTCGGCGAGCCGCGCCTGCTCCAGCGTCTCCTGGATCAGGACCTGCTCGTGATCCTCGCCCCAGGACTCCTGGGCCTTCTGAACCTCGCAAAAGATATCGATCTTCATGTCCGCGCCTTCCGACGTGCCGACGTGTTCCAGCGGCGCAGCCTAAGGGACGCCCGTGCAACACGCAGCCTCCCCGGAACCGGTACCATGGATCGTGCGGCGGCGGGCGCCCGCGGAGATCGAGGGCTCGCCCGGCTCGTCGCGATCCATCACCCGTGTTCGCATCGAGAGGGATCGCCATGTCCTGGTTCTTCGGCAAGAAGATGGAACTCCCGTCGGCGGAGGACGCACTGCCCGGCCGCGACGAGCGGATGCCCGTCCCCGACGGGCACTTCGTGCACGGCCGCCGCCTCGAGGAGCCGTTCCCCGAGGGCCTGAAAAAGGCCATGTTCGGGATGGGCTGCTTCTGGGGCGCGGAACGCATCTTCTGGCAGCTCCCCGGCGTCTACACCACCGCCGTCGGCTACGCGGCCGGCCTCACGCCGAACCCGGACTACCGCGAGGTCTGCAGCAGCCTGACCGGCCACAACGAGGTCGTCCTCGTCGTCTTCAACCCCAAGGAGATCAGCTACGAAGATCTGCTGCGCGCCTTCTGGGAGGGCCACGACCCGACCCAGGGCATGCGCCAGGGCAACGACGTCGGCACGCAGTACCGCTCCGGCATCTACGCCTACGACGACGCGCAGCGCGAGGCTGCCGAGCGTAGCCGCGACCAGTACCAGGAGGCGCTGCGCGCCTCCCGTTACGGCACGATCACGACCGAGATCATCGACGCGCCGGAGTTCTACTACGCCGAGCACGTCCACCAGCAGTACCTGGCGAAGAACCCCAACGGTTACTGCGGCATCGGCGGCACCGGCGTGAGCTGCCCCGTCGGCCTCGTGGAGGCGAGCTAGCGTTGACGTTCGGCTCCGGCGGAAGGCCGCACCTCGGCATCTCTTTCCGCGTCGATGACCTCGAGGACGCCGAGCAGGCGCGACTGAGCGCGATGCTCGGGATCGCCGAGTCGGTCGGCATCTCGCGCATCGCGATCGGCGACTCGCAGTGGTCGCACTTCGACGCGGTGATCGTCGCGACGCTGATGGCGCAGCAGACGCAGCACGCGCTGGTCGGCATCTCGCCGACGAACCCCGTGACGCGCGAGCCGAGCGTGATGGCCTCGGTGGTCGCGGGCCTCGATTCGCTCTCGAAGGGGCGCGCCTGCCTCGTCATGGCCTCGGGCGACACGGCCGCCTACAACGCCGGGCTCAAGCCCGGCCGGAGGGCGGTGATCGAGGACTACGTGCAGTGCATGCGCGACCTGATCCGCGACGGGCGCGCCACATATCAGGGCCGCGAGCAGGTGGTCCGCTGGGCGCAGTGGGCGTACCGCCCGGAGGCGCTGATCTACATCCTCGCGGAGGGCCCGCTGATGCTGCACCTCGCCGGCCGCATCGGCGACGGCGTCGTGATCGGCGCGGGGCTGCTCCCCGAGACGATCGAGGACGCGCTGCAGCGCGTCGAGGCGGGGGCGAAGGAGTCGGGCCGCACGCTCGACGACCTCGACATCTGGTGGACGGCGCGGCCCTCGCTCGAGCCGACGCTGGAGGAGGCGATCGAGGTCGCGAAGGGCAGCATCTCCTCGGCGGGCAACCACTCGATGCGCTTCGGCTTCGAGGGTAAGAACGTGCCGCCGGAGCTGGCGCCGCAGCTCAAGCAATTCGTCGCGAGCTACGACACGACGCAGCACCAATTCGCGCACGGCGACAACGTGCGGCGCATGGAGGAGGCGGGGCTCACGGAGTACTTCTACGAGCGCTACGGCGTCGTCGGAGACCCGCCCACGTTCGCCGCCCGCCTGCGTGAGCTGCAATCGAGGGGCATCGACAAGGTCTGGTTCGCCTGGGGAGCCGGCCAGCTCCGCCACCTCGAACTGCTGCGCGACGAGGTCCTGCCGGCGCTGTAGGGGGACCGGCGGGCTAGCGGATCAGATCGATCTCAATGTCCGGGCCGAGATCGAGGGTGCTCCAGGCTGTGTCGGCCGTGAGCACCGGAGCGCCGCTCTGCAGACCGAGCGCGAGGCAGGCGCGATCGCCCAACGAGAGACCGGCCGCGCGGGTGGAAGGCCGGAGTAGGCCGGCCGCGAGGGCGTCGTCGGCATCGAACTCAGCGATGTCCAGCCCAAGTGTCTCGACCGTGACGCGGATTCTCTGTTCGGGCATACCCCTGTCGGCTAGCTTCGCGATCACTTCCGAGAGGTTCACGGTACTGATGGCAGCGCCGGTGGCGAGCGCAGCTGCGACACGCTCGATGCCGGGCTCCCCATAGAGGAACGCCATCAGCGCCGAGGCATCCAGAATCCAACTACTCACGAGCAGCCTCGGCACGACGCTCGGCGATCAGTTCGTCGACGGGCGATGGCTTCCCTGCCAGATACGGGGCCACCATCTCTTGCGCTCGTCGGATCGCCTGGGCTCGCGTGAGCACTCGCAGCTCACCATCGTCGAGCTGCACCATGACCGGATCGCCCTCGCGAAGTCCGAGGGCACGCCGGTACTCGGCGGGAATGACTATCCGGCCGTGCCGGTCGACTTTGGTCGCGGTCTGCTGCATGTGGCACCTCGATGCGGTAATGGCACGTAAGACAGTATCTGCCATGTAGCGCAGATATTACCATGTAAGCACGTCGACGGGACAGATGTGGCTATCCGCCACTCATCCCCGGCAGCGGCTCGATGCCCGTCTGCACCGCGGCGTCCACGAGGCGCTGCCAGGTGCCGTCGTCGAGGTCGATGCCGTCACGGAGGCGGCGGTCGCGGTTGCGGCGCTCCAGCTCGCCGGGGACGACGATCTCCTCGACGCCCGGCTGCCGAGGCGTCTCCCGCACGTAGTCGAGGAAGGCGCCGAACACCGAGGAGTACTCGGAGGGGTCGCGGAAGCGCTCCAGATCCACCGCGATCATGACGGTGCTGCTGCCTCGATGCGTGCCGAACGCCCCCTGCGGGGCGAGCGCGCCCAGCGCCGTCACCGCCAGCGAGAGTCCGAAGCCCTTGTGCCCGGCCGGCCCGCCGAGGGGCAGTATCGCGCCGCCAGCCTCGATCGCCGAGGGGTCGCGCGTCGGACGGCCCTGCGCGTCGAGCGCCCAGTCCGGCGGCAGCTCGGTGCTGGCGGCGTCGGCAACCTTCACCTTGCCGCCCGCGGCCACCGAGGTGGCCATGTCGAGCACGAACGGCTGCTCCGGATCGGGGGTCGGCGCGGCCACGACGATCGGGTTGGTGGAGAGCCGGCCCTCGGCGCCTCCGAAGGGCGCGACGATGCGCCCCTGGCCCTGGACCGTCGCGATCGCGAGCATCCCCTCGCGCGCCGCCTGCTCGCCGTAGGTGCCCATCCGCCCGGTGTGCGAGATCTCCCAGGCGACCGTGATGCCGATGCCGCCGGCGCGCGCCTTCGCGATCGAGATGTCCATCGCCTCGCGGCCGACGACCTGGCCGTAGTTCCAGTTCCCGCGCAGCAGCGTCGTCGTCTCCGTCTCACGCACCACCTCGGACGAGGCGCCGGGCACGATCAGCCCGGTCTCTATCTGGCCGAGGTACTGCGGCGCGCGGATCACGCCGTGCGAGTCGTGTCCCGCGAGGTTGGAGTCGATCAGGTGCGCGGCCAGCTCGCGGGCGTCGTGCTCGGGTGTGCCGACGGCCCGGAACATCCGCACGATGAACTCGCCCAGTGCGCCGCTCTCTGCAACGGGCATCGCATCCCTCCCTCGCGGCGCGCAGCCCGGCGGCCCTTGCCTTCGCGCGGCCGGGCGGCGAGGCTGGCGCCATGAGCACTGCCGACCGGCTCGCGATCCTCGAGGCGATCCAGCGCTATTCGTACGCCACCGACAGCCGCGACGCCGAGGCGTACGCGGCGCTGTTCAGTCTACGCGGCGTCTTCGAGGTCACGTCGGCGACGAGGCCGCAGCCGTTCATCCACGCCGAGGGCCGCGAGGGCATCCTCGAGTGGGTACGGGGGACGATGGAGCGCTGGGGCGACGCCCAGACGCGTCACCACCAGAGTGGCACCGTCTTCGACGCACTGTCGGTGGACTCGGCCCGCACGCGCACGATGCTGCTCGAATCGCGCATGTTGCCGGACGGGCGCGTACCCAAACCGTGGACGCAGGGCGTCTACACGGACGACTGGGTACGCGAGCCGGACGGGTGGCGCATCGCCCGCCGCGCCCTCCGCCTCGACTTCAGCCCCGCCCACCAGGGGGGATGAGGCGCCCAGGCTCTGCGAGCCGGCACACCGCCTGTACGCAGACCGCGCCACCGGCGTAGTTGGGGGCCGCGACGGCAGGCCGCCTCCCTCCGCGCGAGGGCCTCAGCCCGCGACACGCTCCGCCAGACCCGTCTCGCGGGCCACGGCTGCCGCCAGCCAGCGGTTGAGACTCATCCCCTTCTCGGCGGCGAGCATCGCCGCCCGTTGGTGGATATCCGGGCCGATCCGCAGGTACATCTGCCCCGAGTACTCGCGTGTCTCGAAGGGTTCCGGGATCTGCAGGCCGTCCTCAAGCATCGTGAGGATGATTCCGCGCAGTGCGTTGCCCGCCCTCTCGATGGCCTCGCCGGGATCGTCGCCCTCCGAGATCACTCCGCTCATTTCGAGGATGCCGGATGTCCAGACGCCGTCCTCGCCGCACACCACGGTGAACGTGTACGGGCGTTCAGCGAGTTGTCTCGCCTGGTCGCGCATCGCCTTGGTGACTTCAACCATCGGTCTGCTCCTCCACCAGCAGCGCTGTCCTGATCAGCCTCCGGACCGTGCCCGTGCCGCGAAGACGTTGAGGAACGGACAGCCTGTGCGGGCCGTGCTTGTAGTAGTGGTGCCCACCCTCCGTACGGACGTGGACCCAGCCTCGCTCCTCCAGTGCACGCCGGAGATCGCGGGATCGGACGTTCCCTGTCCCGGCCAGCATTCGCCGGAGATCGTAGGCCCTCGGGCTCATAGTCGCACTATAGCGACTACAACCCTGGCGGTCACGCGCGCGCCGCCGTCGCGGTCAGGCGCGCGGCATGCTTCCCTTGGCGGCGATGAGCGTGATGGACACGTTGCTCCGGGGCATCGACGCCGATGGGCGGCGGCTGGTCGCGACGAGGGCGATCCGGTCGCTCGGCGACGGCTTCGCCAGCGTCGCGCTCGCGGCCTATCTCAGCGAGCGCGGCTTCAGCGCCTTCGAGATCGGCCTGCTCGTCACCGTCGCGCTCTTCGGGAAGTCCGTCGCGACGCTGATCGCGGGCTTCGTCGTCGATCATGTTGGGCGGCGGCGCACGCTGATGGCCGGCTCGCTGCTGGTGATGGTGAGCGGGATCGCCTTCGCCCTCGCCGAGCCGTACTGGCTGCTGCTGGTCGTCGCCTTCGTGGGCACGATGAGCCCGAGCGCCGGCGACTTCTCGCTGTTCCAGCCGGTCGAGCAGGCGGCGCTGGCGACAACCACGGAGCCGCTGCGGCGCACGTGGCTGTATGCCCGCTACACGCTCTTCGGCTCGCTCGCCTTCGCTCTCGGCTCGCTGGCCAGCGGCGCGGCCGGGCCGTTCGCGGACGCGACCGGCGTGGAGCTGGCGACGACGCTGCGCTGGGCCTTCGCGCTCTACGGGCTGACCGGCATCGCGATGCTCGCGACCTACCGCCCGCTCACCCGCGCCGTCGAGCTCGAGAAGATCGAGGGCGCACCGCGCGGGCAGCTACGCGAGTCGCGCGGGACGGTGTTCCGGCTCTCCGGCCTCTTCGCCGTCGACGCCTTCGGGGGCGGGCTGGCCGTGCAGGCGGTGATGGCGATCTGGCTGTTCGAGCGCTTCGGGCTGTCGATCGAGGAGGCGGCGGTGATCTTCTTCGCAGCGCGGCTGCTCAGCACCTTCTCGCTGCTGCTGGCGCCGGCGATCACCGAGCGCATCGGCATCGTCGAGACGATGGCCTACGCGCACCTGCCGGCGAACCTGGCGCTGATGGTCGCGCCGCTGATGCCGACGCTGCCGCTGGTCCTCGTGGCGCTGTTCATGCGGCAGGCGCTCTCGCCGATCGACATCGCGCCGCGCACGACGCTGATCGTCTCCGTCGTGACTCCCGAGGAGCGCGCACCCGCCGCGAGCGTCACCAACGTGGTGCGCACGCTCTCCGCCTCGGCGAGTCCCGCGCTCGGTGGCGCGCTGCTCTCGATCGGTCCGTTCGGGCTGCCGCTGCTCGTGGGTGGAGCGCTCAAGGCCGGCTACGACGTCGCCCTGCTCGCGGTCTTCCGCCGGATCCAGCTGCGCGGGTAGTCATCGTTCCCGGAAGTCTCCGGACCCTCACCAGAGCGAGCGGGAGCTATGGCGCGAGCGCCTCGGCGACGCGCTCGAAGTCCGGGAGGCGCGGCAGCAGCAGCGGCTCCTGCACTCCGGCCTCGCGGTACTCCTCGATCCGCTCGCGGCAGCGCGAGGCGGGGCCGAGCAGCACGAGGGCGTCGACCAGCTCGTCGCCGACGAGGCGCGCGGCCTCGGACGGGCCGGAGGCGGCCAGCATCTGGCGCAGCCGGGCGGGCAGCGATGCGTCGAAGCCGCCCCACTCGAGCAGCACCTCGCCGACGTGCGGCTCGGCGAGCAGGCTGGCGAGGCGCTCGCGGAGCTGCGGGCGCAGCTCGCCGGGCCGATCGCTGAGGCGCACGACCAGCATGCAGGCGATGCGCACCGCGTCCGGGTCGCGTCCCGCCTCGCGGGCCGCGTCGCGCACCTCGGCCACGGCCCGGCGCACGTAGGCCGCGGGCGCGTAGGCGTTCAGCACCACACCGTCGGCGACGGTCCCCGCGAGGCGCAGCGCCCGAGGTCCGATCGCGGCGACGTAGATCGGGACGCGCTCGCGGCTCGGCGTGAGGGCGAGCCGGACGCCCTCCACGGGCTCACCGGCGAGCAGCGCTCGGACCGCCTCGACGGCCTCGCGCAGGCGCTCGCGCGGGCGGTCGTAGGGGATGCCGAGGGCGCCCTCGATCACCTCGCGCTCGCTGCGGCCGAGGCCGAGGGTGAGGCGGCCGCCGGAGAGGCGGTCGAGCGTGGCCGCGGCCATCGCCAGCAGCGCGGGCGGGCGCGTGTAGGGGTTCACCACGCCGACGCCGAGGCCGATGCGCTCGGTCCCTGCCGCGAGGAAGCCGAGCAGCGCCGAGGTCTCCTCGTGGAAGTAGCGCTCCGTCACCCACAGCGAGTCGTAGCCCAGGCGCTCGGCGAGCTGCCCGTAGCCGCGCAGCTGCGCGCCGTCCTCGATGCCGTGATGCAGCACCATGCCGAGCTGTGCCATCGCCGCCCCTCCGGTTGCGTCGAGGTTCGCGCACGCATCAAGGGGCGGTCAACGCGCGCCGTGCCTCGTGCCGTCGCCACCGGGGCGCTACCATTCGGCGCGGAACGGAGGCGTTGTGGTGCTATCCGCAGCGGACCGGCTCGAGATCCTCGATCTGGTCGCTCGCTACAACCACACGATGGACAGCCGCGACGCCGAGGGCTGGGCAGACTGCTTCGCCCCCGATGGCGTCTTCGACGGCGGGCCCAAACTGCAGGCCCGCGGCCACGATGGGCTCGTCGCGTTCATGGAGCGCCTGATCGCGCGCGACATTCCGGCCGTCCACTGGACGAACAACATCGTCATCGAGGGCTCGGGCGACGCCGCCCGGATGACGCTCTACCTGCTGGTGATCGACCTGCGCGGGGATGCGCCGCGTGCGAGCCACCTGGGCGTCTACCACGACGAGCTCGTGCGGACGGCGGACGGCTGGCGCTTCCAGAAGCGCCGGCTCGGCCACAACTGACACGGCACGCGACGAGAGGACCACGTGATGCAGGCTGAGACGCAGACCGCCGACCGGCTGGCGATCCTCGAGCAGATCGCGCGCTACTCCTACGCCTGGGACGACCGCGACCTCGAGGCCTACGTCGCGCTCTTCGTCGAGGGCGCCGCCTTCGTGGTCGATCCCGAGCTGACGGGCGGGCCGAGCGTGAACGCCGAGGGGCACGAGGCGATCCGCGCCTGGGCGCGGGAGCGCATGGACGCGCGCAAGCCGGGCGTGCAGGTGCGCCACCACCAGAGCGGCACGCTCTTCGATGAGCTGGACGAGGACCACGCGCGCACGCGCACGATGCTGCTGACCTCGCGCGTCGGCCCGGACGGCGAGCCTCCGGGCAGCGGCATCTACTACGACGAGTGGCGCCGCACCGCCGAGGGCTGGCGCTTTGCGAAGCGCACGCTCCGCCACGACTTCCCTCAGCGGCTTTGAGCCGCCGCGCGCCCGCAGCGTCGCCGGCACGCGTCCCATCGCGCGCCATCGCGTAGGATCGAGGCGTGCTGCCACTTGGAACGCTGGCCGCCCTGGCGCTGGGCAGTCTCCGCCGGCACTGGCGGGTCACGCTCGCGCTGCTGCTCGGCTCGCTGCTGCTGAGCGGAGCGCTCGCGGCCGTCCCGATCACCAACGAGCAGCTGCGCGATGCCGCACTGCGCGATTCGCTGGCGACCGCCCAGCCGGGCGCGCTCGAACTGCGCGTCACCCGCGAGGGCGTCGCCCTCGACCGCGTCGCCTACCGCGACGCGCAGGCCGCCCTCGACCAGGCAGTCGCCGCCGCGCTCGGCGATGCGATCGCCGGGCAAACGCGCGGCGGCACGACGGCGGCGCTGACGCTCGCCAGCGTGCTCGGGGGCGAGGGCCCGCGCCGCGACCTGATCGAGGAGACGTTCGGTCCCGCCGCGCTGCGCTTCCGCTCGGACCTCGAGGCGCACGTCACGCTGCTGGAGGGGAGCTTCCCGGAGGCAACCCCGCGTGGCGTCGGCGACCCGATCCCGGTGCTGGTCGCAGTCGATACCGCTCGCCAGGCCAACCTCGAACCGGGACAGGAGCTGGTGCTCGTGCCGCGCCGCTCGTCCGGCCTGCCGCCAATCGCGATCGTGATCGCCGGCATCGCCGAGCCGAGTGACCCCGCAAGCCCCTACTGGGGCGGGCGGCCCGGCCTGCTCGAGCGCACCGCCAGCGACGGGTTCGCCCTGTTCGTACCCGAGACCACCTTCTTCGGCGCGCTGCCGGACCTGCTCACCCGCGCAAGCGCCGGCTTCGAGGCCAGCTACGCGGTCGCCCCGGACGCCGTGCAGACGGGCGATGTCGCGGGCATCGCGGCCCGCGTGCGCGAACTGCCGAGGCAGCTCGCGGCTCTCGGAGGCGCCGAAGTCGAGAGCACGCTCCCGCAGGCGATCGAGGGCGCGGCCGACGTGCCGGGCTTCGACCTCCCGGCGCTCGCGCTGCGCTTCGGCCAGATCGCGGCGGGGGCCGGCCTGCTCGTCTTCGGCGCGGCCTCGGCACTGGCAGCGCGGCGCGAGCCGCTGCGTGCCAGGCTGCGGCTGGCGGGTGCGTCGAGGGTACAGATCGCCGCGCTCGAGCTGAGCGCCGCCCTGCCCGCGGCGTTCCTCGCGCTGGTGGCCGGGGCGCCACTGGCAGCGCTCGCCGCCGCGGCGCTTGGCCACCTCGATGGCTTCGAGGCGCTCGGCGGGGTCGCGACGATCAGCCCGCGGCGCGATCTCCCGTGGGCGGCGGCGGGAGCGCTCGCGGTCCTCGTGATCGGGCTGGCGGCCTCGGGGCTTGCGGGCCGCCGGGCATCCGCCCGCGGGGTCTGGCTGACGGCAGTGGCGGTCGGCGGGGGCGCGCTGTTCTGGGCGCTCACCCGGCAGGAGACGCTGTTCGAGGCCGGCGAGACGCGCTACGCGCTGCTGCTCGCGCCCGCGGCGCTGCTGACGCCGGTGGCGCTGCTCGCGTGGCTGCTCGTCCCGCGGATCGCCCGGCCGCTCGCCTGGCTGGCATCGATCGGGCCCGGGATTGTGCTGATCGGCGGCCTGCGCGCCGTCGCGCGCCATCGCGCGGGCATCGCGTTCCCGCTCGTGCTGCTCGCGGCGGCGGTGGCGGTGCTGCTGGCCATCGTGCCGGGGACGCTCGAACGTTCACCCGCCGATCGGGCGGCCCACGCCGCGGGTGGCGATCTGCGCTCGCTCGGCCTCGATGGACTCGCCGGCGCGGGCGAGGCCGAACGCCGGGCAGCGATCGCCGACAGCGGCATGGATGCCGCCTCGCCGCTGGTGCGCGAGGGCGGTGCGCTCAGCCAGGAGGGCTCGACGCTGGCCGTCGAGGTGCTGGGGATCGACCCGGCCAGCTTCGGCGCGGTGGCGAACGTCCGCTCCGATCTGAGCTCGGACCCGCTCCCGGCGATCCTCTCCGCGCTCAGCGCGAACGCGACCACCCTGGAAGGGCGCCCCGTGCCCGTGAACAGCCGCCAGATCGGCGCCTGGGTGCGGCTCACGGACACCAGCGGCGAGGTACGCATCGCGCTCTCGCTGCGCAACGAACGCGGGCGCTACGTGCAGCTCTTGCTGGGCGTCGCCGACGCCGAGCCCGGCGGCGGACGCTGGCTCTTCCACGCCGCCGACCTGGGGACGCCGCTCGATGTCGACGGCGCGCCCATTGCCGCCGCCGACCTCGCGGGACGGCTCACGCTGCACGGCTTCTACCTGCTGCTCGGCGAGGAAGCCGCCGCCGCGCCCGGCAGCGCGCTGCTCGGCCCCGTGCTCGCCTCGCTGGAGGCGCCCGCCGCGCCGCGCGATCGCATCGACCTCCTCAGCGGCGTACCGGAGTCCTTCAAGCAGCGCGCGATCGTGCACGGCCTTGCCGACCGCGCCGGTCTGGAACCGATCGACGGGCTCGCCGCGGGCGGCGCGTCCGTGGTCGCGCGCGACACCTTCGCCTCGGCGCCCGGCTTCCGCGGCGCGCAGCACCTCGACTGGAGCGCCGCGACGGAGGGCAGCGGATCCTCGATGCGCGGGCTGCGGCAGGCGACGGACGGCGCGCCGGCGCTGATCTACGCCTCGCGCGCCGCGATCGATCGGCTTGCGCTCGCACCCGGCGAGGAGATCACGCTCACCGTCCGCGATCGCACCCTGCGAGCGCAGGTCGCCGGCGAACTGGCCGGCTTCCCGACATTCCCCGCGGACGCCGCCTTCGTCGTCGCCGGCCTCGATCGCCTGCTCGCCGCGGTCAACGCCTCGCCACACCGCGATCCGCTGGCGACGAACGAGGCGTGGTTCGCCGCGGCCGCGCCGGCGCAGGCCGCCGCGGCGCTTCGCGCCCCCCCACTCCATGCGACCAGCGTCATCGACCGCGAGTCGAGCGCCGCGGCGCTCGGCAGGGAGCAGGCTGCGGCGCTCGGCTGGCGCACGGTCCTCGCGTTCGGCTTCGGGACGCTGCTCGCGGTGGCATTCGCGGGGGTGCTGCTGGATCTCGGCACGCGCCGCGAGGAGCGCGAACGCGAGTGGGCAGCCACCGAGGCGCTGGGTGGATCCCCGGCCGGCTGGCTCGGCGCGGTCGCCCTCGAGACGGTGATCCGCCTTGGGGCGGCCGCCGCGATCGGCGCGGCCGCGGCGGTCCCGCTGGCGTGGTGGCTGCTCGCGATCCTCGCGCTGGACACGGGCGCGACGCTGATCGAGCCACCGCTGCGGCTGCAGCTGGAGAGCGGCCCGCTCTGGCTGGCCGCGTTCGCGCTCGGGCTGGGCATCGTTGTGACCGTTGCCGCAGCGGGGCTACGGTATCGGGGGCGCACCGCGTGGCCATCGACGGCCGGCGCGGCGCCTGTCGGGGAGGCCTGAGATGGCCGCAGCGCAGCAGCCGACCGCCGGCACGACCGCCGACGCGGGCCTCGGGAGCCACGTTGAGAGCAGCGGCCTCACGCTCGAGGCGCCCAACGGCCGAGGCTTCGCGCTGCGCGAGCTCTCCTTCACGCTCGACCGGGGAGCGATGAGGCCGCTGCTCGGCCCAGCCGCGGCGGGCAAGAGCACGCTGCTGCACGTACTCGCCGGCCTGGTCCGCCCGCAGGCCGGGCGCGTCCGTGTCGATGACCTCGATCTCTCGCTCGCCAGCGAGGCGGAGTTGCGCGAGTTGCGCCGCGGCTCGGTCGGCCTCGCGAGCGGCGTCGCGGGGCTGACGGCGGGGGCAAGCGTCGCGGCCCACATCGAGCTGCCGCTCAGGCTGGCGGGCGTCCCGGCCGGGCGCGCCCGGCGGCGCGCCGCCGAACTGGCCGCGCTCGCGGGTCTCGAGGAGATGGCGGATGTCCGCACGGAGCTGCTGCCCCCGCTCGCGGCGGTGCGCACCGCCGTCGCCGCCGCGCTGGCGCACGAGCCGGGACTGCTGCTGCTCGACGAACCCGCCGCCGCACTCCACATGGACGAGCGCGACGACCTGATCGACCTGCTGCGGCGGCTGCACCGCGACCTCGGCCTGACATTGCTGGTCGCCACTCGCGACGCCTCACTGGCGCGACGCATCGGCGGCGAACTGCGGATGCGCGAGGGCCGCATCGTCTCGGAGCGGGTCCGTCGTTCGGCGTTCTCGCGCGGCGAGGGCGAGCGCATCGACGAACTCGCGGTCTTCGACCGCGACGGTCGCGTCGAGATTCCGCCCGCACAGCGCGAGGCGCTCGGCATCGGCCGGCGCGCGCGCGTCACGAACGAGGGCGACCACGTCGGCGTCTGGCCGGACCGCCCGCCCCCCGATCCGCGGCCGCCCTGGAGACGCCGGTGAACGCCGCTGAACCGCTGATCGCCCTCGAGGGGGTCTCCGTCGTCTACGTCTCGCGCGATCGCGCGCGGCGGGCGCTGCGCGAGGTCGATCTCGACGCGACGGCAGGCGAGATCGTCAGCATCGAGGGCCCGCCCGGGGCGGGGAAGAGCACGCTGCTGTTGGCCGCCGCGGGACTGCTGGCGCCGGACGAGGGCATCGTCCGTTTCGAGGGCGAGGACATCACCTCGCTCCCGCCGGGGCGGCGGCGTGCGCTGCGCCGCGGCACGATCGCGCTGCTGCCGGAAGGCGGCGGCCTCCTCCCGTCGCTCTCGATCGCCGAGCAGATGGACCTCGCACTGCGCATCGCCGGCATCGGAAGACGCGAGCGCGACACGAGACGCCGCGAGCAGCTTGCCGCAACGGGTATCGCGCACCTCGCCGCGCGCCGCCCGCACGAGCTGACGCCGTGCGAGCGGGCGCTGGCGGCGCTGGCGCGTGCGACGGCCGTGCACCCCCGCGTGCTGCTCGCCGACGAGCCCGCCGCCGCGATGGACACGGAGGCGCTGACCGCGTTGGAACGGCAGCTCGCGCTGCTCACGGCTCGCGGCGGACTGGCGCTGCTCACCACCAGCGACCCCGCGGTCGGCGCACTGGCGGGGCGGCGCTTCGCCATCGAGGACGGCCGCGTGCGCCCGGCGACGCCGTTCACGGAGCAGCCCGGCGCGCTGCCCATGGCCGGCACGGCGCCCGGCGAGCAGGCCGCCGGCTGAGCGCGCGATGAGTGCGACGCTGCTCCACCTGGTGGTCGCGAGCCTGCGCACCGATCTCGGCGATGCGGCGCGCGAGGAGCTCGCCACGCTCGCCCGCGCGCTCGGGTCGGCGGAGGGCGTGCAGGCGACGCTCGCCGCCTGCTCCGAGCACGAGCTGATCACGGCCACCTGGCTGGGTTCCGCCGACGACCTCGAGGCCTTCGCCTCGGCGCCGCCGCACCTGCGCTTCGTACTCGATGGCGTGGCGAGGCACACCACGGGGATGTGGAGCGCCGCGGCGAGCGTGGCGGCGGGCCCGCCGCCCGACTCCGCCGGCGTGGCCGCGCTCTGGGCCTTCGGCCTCCCGGCCGACCCGCCCGCATTCGAGTGGCAGGTGCGCGAGCTGCTGACGGCGATCGAGGCGCTCCCCGGCCCGTCCGCCGCCGGGCCGACCACCGAGGAGCGCGAGCGGTTCCGCGCCGCCGGCGTTGTCCTCGTGCCGCACGAGCAGCGCGCCGAGTTCGACCGGGCGCTCAGCGAGGCGCGCTCCTCGTGGGGCGAAGTCGGCGAGAGCCTGCGGGACGCGAGGGCGCCGTTGCTCGCCTCGTAGGCCGCGGGGCGGCGGCTCAGCGCCCGCCCGTCTCGACGAGGCGCAGGAAGAGCGTGCCGTTGTCCCACTGCACGATCTCGTGCGGCGGCTCGACGTGGATCCAGGCGATCCGCGTGTCGCGGCCATTGCGCACCTGCAGCCGCCACGTCTCGAACGAACCGGCGGGTACCTCGATCGTCTGCCGATCGACCAGCACGAGCCGCGCCGTCACCTGCGAGGCGTCACGCGGGTTGACCGAGACGTAGTTCGCCTCGAACCCCTCGCCGAGGGCGATCGCGCGCCAGATCCAGAGCGAGGACTGGCTGTCGTAGTGGTGATCGCGCAACTGGACCTCGCGCGTCCGCTCGTCTCCACCGCTGCGTTGCGTTATGACGAGTTGCCCCTCGGCGGCGCCGGCCTCGTAAGTCGCCTCATACGACTCGTCGTCCGAGGCGTCGCGCCGCTGGATCGTGCGGGCGGACGAGCGTGGCTTCAGCGTGGCCAGCTCCACGACGACGGTCGCCACATCGACAATCGGCCGCTCGCCGGGCGGCGTCTCGACCTCCTCGTAGGTCTGGACCAGTTCGAAGGCGCCGTCCCGGGCGGTCGTGGTGAAGACGCCACGCCCCACGACAACGCCGTCAGCGTCCACCAACTCGTAGACGAGGCGCTCGCCGTCCTCGAAGGGCACGGAGCCGACGAAGTCCTCGGTGTCCCCGCTCCCCACCCCGCCGGTCGCACAGGAGGAGCCGAGCGCGGCCAGGAGGGCGAGCAGCGCCAGAAGCGCGACGGTCCAGCGCATCCGCATGCAGCTACTCCCAACGCCGAGGCCGGAATGGGGCCGCCGTGGAGGCTAGCAGAGGGCGCGGTTGAGATCGCCGCGGTCCGAGGGAGTGGGAGGCGGGACTACGTGGTGGCAGCGCGCTCCCAGAGGGACTCGTAGCCCTCGCCGCCGATGATCGCGGCGACGACCTCGGCGCGCTCGGCCGAGCGCACCTCGTCGAAGACCTCGCCGCAGCGCCGCGCGGGGCCGTCACGCGACATTCACAACGGCTGCGGCGCGAGAGCGCCGGTTTGGCGTCGTTGCGCCTGGGTTGCGCCTTGGCTCTTTGCGAGAGTTCAAGCCCGAACTCGGCCTGCGGCGTCTGGACATGGAGACCCGGGAGCCAAGGGGAAGTGAATAACCCCGATCGTCAGTTCGGTGGCTCCCTCGAGGTCGAAGAGCGTCGCAACGGGCCTGGCGTCAACCCCGCCGGGGATTATGGCTCCGGCACTGTCGACGTACCCGTACACGTCCCCGCAAAGGGGATGGTGGAGGCGCAATCGTATCTCATCACCCTCGGCGGCCACGGTGAACGAACCGTCGCTCTCTGTGCGATCCAGCCAGCCGGAGAAAGTCCCGTCATCGAAGTCGCCTAGTGACCACACGTGGATCCTCTCCGCAGGTTCCCCATCTGGTCCCAGGACGACACCGTGAATCACTGGTAGAGGTGGGAGGACAAGAGCGCGATGGGCCTCGAACGCTTCGTAGAACTCTTGCACCGTGAGGCCAAACGCTTCCTCGAACGCAATCTTCCACGACCATGTGGACGCGTATTGTCGGTAGTAATCCCAGAGAGATTCCTCTCCCGCAAGCGTGGAGAGGTATCGAGTTGCGAGGAGCCCCAGAGCGTATTTTTCAACGTCGGTGGTGACGATGTTCGACTCTATGTCTTCGAGTGATTCCCGCGTGCCCCGCGCGTTCTCAAGCGTGGCGTCAGCTTCGCGGATCGGCCACCATCCCACGGCATGTTCGTATAGGTGCTCGAAATACACGGCCCCCCCTTCCTCCATCCAGCGGGGTGCGCGTGCACCGTCCGACAGTTCGTCTTGAAGGGCATGGACGTACTCGTGAGCAAGCGCACCAAGGAAGCCCTCGTTGAGTATGATCGTGTGGCCGCTGTAGCCCAAGTTGTAGTGCTCTACCACGAGTATCTTGATCGGTTGAGTAGTCACAAGGCTGTGGCGTTCCGCGAAGTACTGGACGACGCTCGTGAATTCTCTGAGAAAGGCATCGTGCACGGCGGAGGAGAATTCTCCTTCGAATTCGATGGTCACTTGGGCGATAGCCTTCTTCGTCATCGTGCCGGTCGCCTGCTGGCGCAACGGGATGTAGACGTTCCGGTTGAGTCGTCCCCGATAAAGCCGCCCCGTGAGTTCATCGTTGCCGGCAAAATTGATGGCCTGCAAACGAGGCAGATCCTCCAGTGTCTTCGGGATTTCGCCTGTCAGCTCGTTGTCGGCGAGGTTGAGAGACCGCAGGTGCAGGAGGGCGCCCAGCTCTTCCGGAATGCTGCCGGTGAGGCCGCGCGCGGGGAGGTCGATCCTGGCAACGCGGTTGTCGTCCACAGTGACGCCGTCCCAGTTCGCGATCGGCTTCTCCACGTCCCAGTCGAGACTCCCTGTCCCGGCCAGGGTGTTCAGCCCCGCCAGCAGCGCCTCGCAATCGCTGATGAGCCCGGCCCGTGCCCTGGGCCTTGGCACGGCGATCCCGGTCGAGCAGGACGGGAGTGGAACCTCAAGGGAGATGTCGCCATAGCGGTAGGTTCCCCGCTCGTTCAGCCCGCTCATGTCGAGGCGGACGGTCCCGAGTGTGGCCCATGAGCCTCTCTCCACCCGCGCACTTATGTAGAGCGTCCTGGGATTGATGGTGCCCTGCCAGACTCGTACCTCGACAGTGGCGGAACGGTCCGTCAGGGGCACCTCGCCCAAGGTGTCGCCATAGCGGTAGGTTCCGCGCTCGGTGAGCCCGCTCATCCCGAGCGGGGTGGTCCCGAGTGTTGCCCATGAGCCCCCTGTGGCCCTGGCGCTGACGCGGATACCATTCGCGTCCTGAACGTCCTGCCAGACGCGGACCTCGATGGCGCCCGTGCTGCCCGCTGACTCGCCCTCGGCGGAGACAGGGAGCGGGCCGACGATGGATGCCAGCGCCAGCACGAGGACGCCGGCGACTACGTGGACCAAGGGGACTCCGCGAAACCCGGTGCGAGACATCCCCAGAGAGATCCCTTACTGCAGGCACGAGACGTTGGGATCACCATCACCGTTCGCGACCTGCCGTGCAGGGCTACCTCGCCCCCGGCCACAGCCTTGTCTTCCGTCCCCGCCCCACAATGCGCGATGAGGCATTGGACCCGTGCCTCTTCCCAACCGGGCGGAACGTGTTCACCTTGCCGCTGGTTGGCTTCTCCCTCGCATCCCTCGCCAGCAAGCACTCAGAGGCCTGCCGCGGATTACGTGGTGGCAGCGCGCTCCCAGAGCGACTCGTAGCCCTCGCCGCCGATGATCGCGGCGACGACCTCGGCGCGCTCGGCCGAGCGCACCTCGTCGAAGACCTCGCCGCAGCGCCGCGCGAGCGCCGCGCCGCCGAGTTCGAACATGCGCTGCTCGAGCCGCTGCCAGAGCCCGGCCTCGCGCATCACCTCGACGTAGCGAGGCCAGCTGAGCACGGTGATCTGGTCCGGGAGCGGCACACCGGGGCGCAGCTTCTGCAGGTAGCGGTAGCGCTCCTCCGCCGAGGAGGCCGGTGGCACGAGCCGAAGCTGCGGGCTGTCCTCGGGCGACTCGCGGGTATCCACGAGCAGGCGCTGCGGGATGACGTGGAAGCGGATGATCAGGACGCCAGCCTCGTCGATGACGCGGCCCATCTCGTCGATGTCGAGTCCGCTGTACTCGCCTGGCATCGCAAGCAGCGTAGCAAACGTCGCGCGACATTCACAACTGGGCTCGTGTCGGATGCGAGCTTATGTCGGGAGCTGGTAGGTGCGGTCCAGGTACGGGATGTGGATCAGGCCGCTCATCTGCAGCCCGAACACGACCAGCAGCACGCCACCCACGCGCGTCGCCGTGTCCAGGTGCTGCTGCACCTGACCGCCGAGGAATCCCGCCGAGGCGCCCACGAAGGCGAAGACCAGCGTGAACCCGACGACGAAGACCACGGAGTGGATGAACAGCTGCCGCCGCGCCGACCGCGAGGTGCCCGAGAGCTGGAACACCTCGCCGGCGAGGTTCGCGAGGTAGACCGGCACCAACGGCAGCACGCACGGCGAGAGGAAGGAGACGATGCCCCCGACGAAGGCAATCGCCGGGCCGGCGATCCCGTCCGTGCCCTGCGAGAGGTTCTCCTCCGCGCTCGACGTCTGATCGAAGAGGAAGCCGAACGACTGGAAGTAGGTGTTGAGCCGCCCGAACTCGCCGAGCAGCATCAGCGCGCCGACGACGATGAAGAGCGCGCCGCTCACCGCCATCATCCCCGGCATGTACGGCTGCAGCTTGCGCACCTTCGGCGCGAACCAGCCGAACGCCGCCCCGAAGGCGAGGAACCAGACCCCGAGGCCGAGCGAGTAGAAGATCAGCAGCAGCGCGCCCTGCGCCGCCGTCCCCGATGTCGCCGCGAGCGTGAGCACCACGCCGAGGATCGGCCCGATGCACGGCGACCACGCCACCGAGAACGCAGCCCCGATGGCGAACGAGCGCGGATAGCCACCGCTGTACCAGTGAGACGGAGCCGAACCAGCCGCTGCTGCCATCGTGCTACTCCTCGTCTCCGGGGTCGGGGATGCCGAGCAGGCGCCGCCGCGCGGCGTCGTAGCGGTCCTTGGCGTTGGCCTCGCGGTTGAGCAGCCCCTTGAGCCTCGAGGGGTGCAACGCCTCGCCGTCGAGCAGCACCGCGTGCACCTGATCGAGTTGCTTCCGCCAGCCCTCCCAGGCGCTGCGGTAGGCGGCCTGTGGCGTCTCTTCGGTCATGGATCCAGTTTAGTCGAGATTCGCGATGGCGAGAATCGCAAGTACGGGCGCCAGCGCGGTGAACAGCACGGGCACCGGCGCAGCGAGCGGCGAGTGAGCATCGAGCCGCGCCTCGCCGCCCCACCAGCCTCGCGCGCGCACCCGGGTCCGATCCCACCACTCGCGCTGCAGGAGGATCGTGAAGCCAACGCCCAGCAGCAGGAACCCGGCAACTGCGAGCATGACCCAGTAGGGAACGGCCTCGGTCTCGCGGTTGAGCCAGAGGAAGCGCAGCGCCACGCCGGACAGCGTGATCACAGCGGAGACGCCGAGCCAGCGCGCGCCGAGCACCATCGCAATCCCGAGCAAGGCGAAGCCCTCGACCAGCAGCACCAGGCCCCAGCGCGTACCGCCCGGCTCGAAGCCCTGCTCGGCCTGCGGGAGCACGAGCAGCGCCGCGCCGGCGAGTTGCAGCAGCTCATGCCAGCTCAGGTGGCGGGAGAGCGTCCCCGAGGTGCGTACGGCCAGGCCGACGAGAGCCAGATAGACCGCGGCGGGCACGGTGTGCGCCTGCACGTTCCCGGGCTCCAGCGTCGCGATCGCCAGTTCGAGCGCGACCATGACGAGCGCCGACGCCGGCAGCGAGGCCCAGCGGATGCCCAGCCGTCGCCCCTCGAACTCGACCGCCGCCGCGATGGGCAGCAGCAGCGCAGCGAGCGTGCGGAACTCGACCAGCGTCGCGGGATTGGCATCGAGCGTCTCAAGGCGGACGCCGATCGCCACGAGCGCCGTCAGCGGACCGAGCAGCAGACCGGCCCAGGAGAGCGCCTGCACGGCCAGCGCCGTCGAGTCGCGGCCAGTGCGCCGCCGGCGGGAGAGCGCGAGGAACGCGCCCACCCCCGCCAGCGAGTAGGCGCCCGCGAGGGTCCACGTCGGCCAGTCGAAGACCGGCCAGAGCGCGGCGGCGCAGCCGAACACGACCGCCAGCGCTGCAACCGCCGGCTCCCAGCGGCGCAGGCGCCAGGCCTCGAAGGTGAGCAGCGGCGCCAGCAGCAGCGTGACGAGGACGAGCGCGCGGTACTCGGCGGTGCCCGGCGCCTCGATGCCCGCATCCGCGAGGCGGTGTTCGAGCGCGACGGCGGCGGCGAGGATGGCGGCGCCTGGGGTCAGCCAGGACAGCGCCTGCACGGCGAGCGCCGCCGCGTCGTCGCCGAGGCTGCGCCAGCGCGTGAGCGCGACGAAGCCGCCCGTGCCCGCTGCCGCGTACGCCGCAGCGAGGGTCCAGGTCGGCCAGCCAAAGACCGGCCATTGCGCCCAGACGCTGCCGATCAGGATCAGCAGTGCGACGACCGCGGGCTCCCAGCGCCGGTGGCGCCAGGCATCGAAAGCGATCAGCGGAGCAAACGGCAGCACGATCAGGACGAGCGAGCGGTACTCGACAGTGCTGACTGCCTCGATCGACGCGCCCGCGACGCGGCTGTCGAGGGCGGCGAACACAGTGGCGACGGCCCCGGCGAGCGGCAGCCAGGAGAGCGCCAGCACGGCCAGGTAGGCCTCGGTCCCGGCTGGCGTCGGCGCCCCGTAGCGGCGCAACGGCGTGAGCGCGCCGAAGAGCGCGACGGCCATCGCCGCGTAGATCGCTGCGAGGCGCCACCACGCCCACGCCTGCGACTCCCAGAGCGCGGCGAGCGCCAGCATGCCCAGCGCCACCGAGACGGCGGCAAGGCTCCAGCGCCGCAGCAGGACGAAGGCAGCGAGCAGGTGCGCGGCGGGCAGGGCAAGCAGCACCGCGTCATGACCCGCGAAGCGATCGACGGGATACTGAATCGAGACGCCGGTCGCGAGGAGCAGCGCGGGCAGGATCGCCCACAGCAACACGGGTCGGCGGCGGGCGACGACGACGAGCGACCCCGACCCAACAGCGGCAACCACGGCGAAGGCCCAGCCTGTATGCGGGCTGGCCAGCTCAAGCGCTTCCTGCATGAAGCCAATCGCGATCAACAGCGATCCGAACGCGAGCCACCCGAACGCCACACGCTCCAGCGGGTGAGTGATGGATCGCAGATCCCAGTTCGGAGCGAACACGCCGTCGCTGCTGTTGCGCCACGCAACGGCCGCCGACAGCCCGGCTGCCGCGAGGAAGGCGGCGGCCGCGCCCCAGCGATCACCCTGAAGGTGTGTGTCGGCCAGGACGAACGGCGCCAGTACCCCCGCGACCGCGAGCAGCCACGCGCTGTGCGCGAGCTGCGGACTCCAGCCTTGCCACTGAGACCTGCTGAGGAGCAGCAACGCCACGGCCACCAGTGGCGGTGCGCTGTACCACTGCGGAGGCAGCTCGGCCGCCCACACGCCGGCGAGACCAGTCAAGACGGCGAGCACCGTCACGGCGAGGAGTGCGAGCGGCTGGCGCGCGTACCAGCCGGCGACAGCGGCGAGCGCCGTCAGCAGGGCGTAGCTGGCCGGAAGGTGCCAGCGGTGCTCGGTGGAGGGCTCGAAGGCAGCCATGAGATGCGCGAACACGAGTGAGAGCGCTGCGATGACGACGATCGGCACGACCGTGGCCACGCTCCAGCGGCGGGTAATCGAGAACACGAGCGTTGCGGCCAGCGCGAAGCCCATCCACCACGCCCCACCCCACTCGAACGGCAGCCCAAGGACGATCGGGAGGGAGCCCCAGGCGCTCAGCAGCGCAATCACGGCAGGAATCACGTAGAGACGCCCAAGGCCACGGGCGGCCAGGAAGCCATAGAACGCCGTGCTGTAGCTGGACGCCGCGAACCAGACGAGCTCACCCGAAACCTGCCGGTCGCCGAGCACGTCGTTGTAGAGCAGCAGGAAGTTGAGCGGCGTCATCAGCGCGCCGATCGCCAGGAACGCCGGCCCTGCCTCGCGCACCCGCGGCCAGCGCCGCAGCAGCAACCCGGCGGCCATGAAGGCGGCGGTGTAGACGGCGAGGATCGCGACGCGCCAGCCACCGGACAGGGCCTCGTCGCGACTGGAGGTGAAGATCAGCGCGGAGACGACGAGCAGGAACGCGCCGAGGTAGAGCAACACGTCCGCCTGCCGACGGGCGGCCCACTCGCCGATGGCGAGCGCCGGAGGGCGCCGTGGCGGTGGAGGCGGGCGCCGTGGTGGTGGAGGCGGATCGGGGGGCACGAGGACGGGCGGCGGCGCCGGCAGCGGCTCTGGGCGCGCGGGCTCAGGCGGCGCCGGCGGTGCGACCGGCTCGTCGGCTGGCGGAGGGAGCAACTCGGCGCGGCGGCGCTCGTAGTGTGTCCGCAGTCGCGCGAACGAGATGGCGTCCAGCAGGCCGTCGGCGCGCCAGATATCGATCGCGTCGAGGAGGCCGGTGATCGCCTCGGGTGTGTCGGCGAGGCCGCCCGGGTCCCAACTCGCGCCGCAGTTGCCGCAGCTGCTGGCGTCGGGGGAACGCTCCGCGCCGCAGGCATGGCAGTAGCGCGGCGGTGGATCCTGGAGATTGGAGATGGGCCACCTCCGGGAGGTGCGCCAACTCGATCGCGCGGCCTCGGGGCGGTCAGCCTAGCCGATCGCCGTTCGCCACGCCCCGTGCGAGCATGCCGCGTATCATCCGCGCGCCGGAAGGGAGCCGCCGTGGCCTACGACGAGGCGCTCGCCGAGCGCGTGCGCGAAGTGCTGGCCGACCTCGTCGACCTCGCCGAGGTGCGCGAGCAGCGGATGTTCGGCGGCCTCACCTTCATGGTGCGCGGCAACATGTGCTGCGGCATCCACGGCTCCGAGCTGATCGCGCGGCTCTCGCCCGAGGACAGCGAGGCCGCCCTCGAGGAGCCGTTCGCGCGGCCGATGGACATGACCGGACGCCCGATGCGCGGCTGGCTCTTCGTCGGTCCGGCGACGGACTTCGAGGATGAACGGCTGGACGGCTGGGTGCGTCGCTGCCTCGATCACTGCCTCACGCTCAAGCCGAAGTAGCGCCACCGCACGGCGCGGCGACGGGCCCTCGATACGTCTCCGTGTTGTGAGCAGCGCCCGCTCCGGTGTAGAACGGAGGCAGCGCATGGGGGCGCGCCACGAGGCGCACGGGGCGCAGCCGCGCTCCGCACGCCGCAGGCCGCACCAGCAGCGAAGGAGCAGCCCGATGACCACGATCGCCGCAGCCACCACGCGGGTCTACGACCCGACCGGCCACCCGCGCATCATCCCCGTCCAGGCGGCGCCACGGCCACAGAGCCTCGAGGGCCTGCGGCCGGGCATCCTCACCAACCGCAAGATGAACGCCCGTGCCCTCCTCGAGGCGATGATGGGCGAGGTCGCGGGCTCGGTCGCGCTCGCCTCCGCGCCGGTGGTGGAGAGCAAGCCCTCCAACGGCCCGCCGATCCAGCGCATCGTGGACAGCATGAAGGAGGGAGCCGACTTCGCCTTAGTCGGAACCAGCGACTGAGGGTCCTGCACAGCGTGGAGTGTCCACGCTGCCCTCGTCCTCGAAGAGCTCGGTATCCCGACCGTCAACGTCACGACGCCTGCGTTCGTCGATCTGCTGCACCTGGAGGCTGAGCAGCGCGGGCTGCGGGATCTGCGCTACGTCGTCGTCTCGCACCCGATCGGCGGGCTGCACGCCGACGCGATGGTCGCGAAGGCGCAGGCCGTCACCAACGAGGTGATCGAGGCCTTCACCAAGCCCTACGCCAGTAGCAACGGCGCTCGCGCCAACGGCGCGGGCGGCGCCGCGACCGCGAGCGGCCTCGGACGCGAGAGCGTCATGGTCGACCTGCCCGCGGACGAGCAGGCGCTGCGGCGCGAGTTCTCGCGCCGCAACTGGTCCGACGGACTGCCCGTGATCGCTCCCACCGAGGAGCGCGTCGAGGCGATGCTCGAGTACTGCGACCGCGACCCGCTCGACGTGCTGGGCGTGATCGCGCCGCGCCGCGGCGAGGCCACGGTCCAGGCGACCGCCGTCTGCGCCGTGATGGCGGGCTGCGAGCCGCGCATGTTCCCCGCCCTCGTCGCGGCGGTGCAGGGCATCGGGCGCGAGGAGTTCAACATCAGCGGCGTCAACGCCACCACGCACCCGAACACGGTGATGATGCTGCTCAACGGCCCGATCGCGCGCGAGATCGGCGCGCACGGCGGGATGGGCTGCTTCGGGCCCACCTTCGAGACCAACGCCACGCTCGGCCGGGCGCTGCGCCTGGTGCAGCTCAACATCGGCGGCGCCACGCCGGGCCACGGCGACCGCGCCACGCAGGGCACGCCCGCCAAGTTCACCTTCTGCGTCGCGGAGAACGAGGCGGAGAGCCCGTGGGCGCCGTTCCAGACGACCCGCGGCTTCAGCGCCGAGGACAGCACGGTCACGGTCTACGCCTGCGAGGCCCCGCACAACATCGAGGACCACGGGAGCAACACCGGCCTCGGCATCATGCAGACGGTCGTCGGCTCCATGGGTCAGGCCGGCAGCAACAACATCCTCGCGCGCGGGGACACGCTGCTGGCGCTGACGCCGGAGCACGCCGCCGTCATTGCCGGCGACGGCTGGGACCGCGAGAAGATGCGGGAGTACATCTTCGAGCTCGCCCGCTTCCCCGCCGACCACCTCTCGGTCGAGTTCATCGACCACATCAACGAGCGCATCGACCCCGACACGCCGACGTTCCTGAAGGACTCGCGGCTGCCGATCGCGGCGAACCGCGAGTCGATTCACATCTTCGTCGCGGGCGGCCCGGGCAAGCACTCCTCGTGGATGCCGGGCTTCGGCGACATGTCGCTGCCGCAGACGGTCGCGATCACCAACCGCCACGGCGAGCCCGTGCGCAGCATCGAGGAGCTGCGGCGCTAGCGGAGGGCGGCGCCGCACCGCCCGGGAGGACGGACGCCGCATGACCGCCGGAGAGGGGCGAGCCGAGGCCGAGCAGGCCGCCGTCGCCGCCGTCGAGGCCTTCTACGAGGCATGGAGCGAGGGCGACCTCGAGACGCTGCGCGGGACGATGAACTACCCGCACGTCTCGCTCTTCCCCGGACACGTCGAGGTGCGGGCCACGCCTGCGGACTTCGAGTCGCCGTTCGAGCGTCTGCGCGAGGGCCAGGGCTGGCATCGCAGCAGCCTCGACCGCATCCACCCGGTCTGGACGCGCGACGACAAGGTCTTCCTCAGCGTCGACTGGAGCCGCTACGGCGAGGACGGGACGCGCTACCTCTCCGGCAACATCATCTACCTCGTGACCCGCGTCGATGGCCACTGGGGCATCCAGTTTCGCGCCCGCAGCGAGCCCCGCGACCGCGACGGACCGTCTGAGGAGCCCGCAGTCGCCGACCGCGGCCGCAGGAGCGCGATGCTCACCCTCGTGGCGGAGGAGATCGAGGAGTACGCGCGGCAGCACACCACGGCGTTGCCGCCCCACCTCGCGGAGCTCGCCCGCTTCACCCTTGAGGAGATGGAGTACGGGCTGATGCTCTCTGGCCCGATCGAGGGCGGCCTGCTGCAGTTCCTCGTCTGGGCCTCGGGCGCGCGGCGCGTGCTGGAGATCGGCTGCTTCACCGGCTTCAGCGCCCAGATGATGGCCGGCGCGCTGCCGGAGGACGGCGAGCTCATCACCTGCGAGATTGACCCGGAGACGGCGGAGATCGCCCGTAAGCACGCGGACGACGGCCCCGACGGCCACAAGATCGAGATCCGGATCGGTCCCGCGGCAGAGACGCTCAAGACCCTCGAGGGCCCCTTCGACCTCGTATTCATCGACGCCGACAAGGACCCGTATCCCGACTACTACGAGGCGGCGATGGGGCTGCTGTCGGAGCGCGGGATCATCGCGGTCGACAACGTGCTGCTGAACGGCCGCGTGCTCAATCCGGAGTCGCGACCGGGCAGAACGATGGCCGCGTTCAACGCGCATGTCGCCTCGGACCCGCGGGTCCGGCAGGTGATGCTCCCCGTCCGCGACGGTCTGCTGCTGATTCGCAAGGTCTGACCCCGCAGCCCGGCCGGGATGGGGCGGGCGGATGCGACAGTGGCCCGGGGGCCCGCTACCATTGCACGATGCCACTCCCGCGCTGCCAGTTCTGCACTGTACGGCCCGTGCGCGAGGTCGCCGTCGCACGCTGGCGCGACGACCCCGACGATGTCGAGCGCACGACGATCGAACTCTGCGGCAAGCACCTCAAGCGCCTCAACAAGCTGGGCGCACGCGGCCACACCCACCGCGGTCTGAGCTACCGCATCGGCTTCTGGTAGGCCGGCCAGCGATCGGGCTGCGCCACCTTCACTCCCAGGCACGGGCGTAGCCATCGGCCATGTACGTCGTGGCCTGCTCGTGACGCGTCGAGATCAGGCGGATGCCCGGCTCGTCCCGCAGCCCGGCGACGATCCCCTACGTCTGGATGCCAGGGATCCCGAAGACGACTTCGACGCCCTCTCGTGCGAGTGACTTCGCCAGCGCCTCGCCGCCGCTCATCCTGGCCATGGGTGCCTGCCCGCGGGGGGGTATGCGACATCGCAGCGGAGCGCGGTTGACGAAGGAGCCTCGTCGTCGCGCGCCCTCAGCGGATCGCGCGCAACTCGCCGTCGGCACTCACGATGTAGACGCCGCCGCTGGTGACCACCACCTGCGAGAGCGAGATGCCGTCGATGATCCGTCGGTCGACTTCCTCGCCGGACCCGGGATCGAGCACGACGAGGGCGGACTCCTCGATCAGCAGCAGCCCCTGGCCGATCAATACCGGTGCGGCGACGAGGGGCGCTCCCTCGCGCTCCCACAGAGACACGCCGTCCTCCAGCGAGGCCGCCAGCACGCGCCCGTCCTCGCAGGCGAGTACGACCTGCGCCGGGTGGAGGACCGGAGCCAGCGAGGGGCAGTCCGATCGCTTGGCCCAGCGGAACGGCTGGGGCGGCGTCGGCGGGGCCATCCCCCAGAGGTGGGCCCAGAACCACGCCCGGCGCATGCCCTCCCACCAGGGCTGGGCGACATCCTCAGGGAAGGCAAGCACCCCGTACTCGGAGATGCCGATCACGAGGCCGTGCCCTGCGGCGAGGTGCCTGGAGCGGGATGAGCGCGCGAAGAACTCATGGTGGCCGGACTCGAGATCGAAGAAGTGCAGGCGTCGCCAGGAACGGAAGACGACCCGCTCGTCGCCGACGGCGATCCCGCCGAGCGCTATCACCCTGTCGCCGGAGGCGGCCCCACCCAGCCGCTCGCCCGTCTCGGCATCGTAGGCGAGCATCACGCTCCGCCCCCCGGCCCAGACGACGCCGTCAACGACCATCGGTCCGCTGAGGATGTCCTGACCGGTATCGGACCTCCAGCGCACGCGGCCCGTGCGGGCCTCGAGCGCGACCAGTCCGCCGCTACGCAGCGAGGCGTAAATCGTGTCACCGGCGAGGACTGGCGAGTCGTCGAGTTGGCCCGGCACCGGGAAGCTCCACAGTTCACTGCCGTCGGCCGTCGCATAGGCGACCAGCCGGGCGTCCCTGTAGGCGGCGTAGATCGCGACTTCGTCGGCGACCAGCGGCGCGGTGAGTTCGGACTCGAGCTTGCGGATCCAGGCGGTCTCCCCGTGCAGCGGCGGATTCGCCTCGGTAACGCGCGTGTTCCCGGCATCGGCTCCCGCGGCGGCCCAGACGCTGGGTCCGGCGCGCAGGGAGCGCGAGCCGCTGGCCTCATCCCGCGTGGGCGCCGGCCAGAAGCACTGCGTGTAGATCACACCGGAGAGCAGCGCGAGCAGGAGCAACTGAAGCCAGCGGTGTCCCGGCACGCGGCGGATCCGCCCCCACGGGGATGAGGGCTCAACCTCCACCGCGGACCAATCGACGGGCACCGCCGCCACATCGCCGAGGGTCGTCAGGCAGAAGTGGCAGAGCAGGCTCCCGGCCGGCATCTGTTCGCCGCAGCGCGGGCAGTGCTTGACAAGATCCCACGCGCCGCCCGGCTCGGAACCGGGGACTGGCTCCTGCAACTGCGGCGCACGCCATCTGAAGGTCATGTCTCGATCATAGGGGGTAGCGCCACTAGTGCCGCCCATCCGGTGCCGGGCCGCGACCCGCGCTCCGTCCGTGTGGCTCTCGCCAGCGCAGTTATGGACGAGCGAACTATGGGGCGTCGACCATCTCCAGCAGCGCGAGGACGGTGCGCCAGTTCCGCATCGTGCTCGCAGTTTGCAACTGCCTGGTGAGGTACTCGTTCGTCAGCTTGCTCCGTGCCGTGCCGTTGGGGTAGTGCAAGTAGACGTTGCGCCCGCGTACAGCGAACACGTCCGGCCGCGAGCGTTCCGGATCAAGACCGGCGACTGCCTCGGCGCTGGCTATGTCCTCGAGAAATGCCACCTGGAGGAAGCGCGGGTCGCCAGAGGTATCGAAGGGGTTCGACGTGGCGACCTGCTGGAGCTCGTTGCTCGATCGCACGATGAGGGCCGTAGCGATGTCGAACCGCTGGCCGATGGCCCGAGCCACGAGTTCAGGTACACGCTCGACGAGGTTCGGCGCCGCCTCGAACACAACGTTCCCGCTCTGAATGTAGGTGTTCACCCCGGTGCAGCCGACCGCGGTGAAGACGTCCCTCAACTCCGCCATCAGCAGCCTGTTCTTGCCGCCGACGTTGATACCGCGAAGGAGCGCGACACACCGCCGTTTGCCAGGCGCCACGGACGACTCCCCCGAACTCTCGCTGACGGCCAACCCCGGTCGACTCGCTGCCGTTCAGGACGTGATGAGTATTCCGCCGAAGAGGCAAGAGCCTGTGACAGTGAGCCTGGCTCGTGGATCGGAGGGTTCCGCCCGTTTGGACTCAATGCTTCCGAAGGTGGCGGATGAGCGCAGATCGACCGCCCAGTCGGCTGGAACCCGGAGGTTGATGCGGCCGAACAGCGCGCTGGCGTTGACTGTGGCCACACCGTCAACGGCAGCAACCGCGCGGAGGTCTATCTCCGCGTTCCCGAAGGTGGCGGAGACGTTGCCGCCACGGAAGTGCTCGCTGGCGGAGATCTGGTTGCTACCGGAGAAGAGGCAGGCGACGTTAAGCTCGTCGCCCGCCTCAGCAACTCTGTTGGCGCCGAAGGGCGTGTAACCGACGATGATGGCCGCACCGATGACGATCAGCGCGACTGGCCACAGAGCTGAACCGTCGAGTCCGAGAATGCCCAGGTTGTACAGCAGAAATGCGGCCCCTACGGCAATAGTCGGCAGGCCGCCCCTCCAATTGCCGCTAGAGGCAGTGGCGAGGCCGACGGCCACAAGGAACAGTGGCCACCACTGCCTCAGCGGGAATTCGACGCTGCTCACGAGTGGCAACAGGAGCAATGCCCCCAACATGATGAGAGCAATCCCGACGAATCTATTGCCGGCCATGGGAGTGTGCCTCCGCATTCCGAAGTGCCGTAGCCAGCACAGTCTGAGACTGTAGGCGTTGGTGGGCCTGCACGTACTGTACTGCGAACGTTCCGCTGGGAGGTCCTATTGAGGGGGGGTCCACCTACCCAAGGCGGCGGCTACACCGCCATAGCCCGGCCCGTCCTCCGGAAGGGGAAGCTGGCCAGGGAGGCCGTAGTTGCCGTCCCGGACGCCTCGGCCGCTATCCTCTGCCTACAAGGGATCGCCTCCGACACGGCTGGGCGCGGGTATCGCATGGCGACAGCTGCTCTCTGAGAGCAGTATGAAGGACGGATGTCCGGCGGGGCCAGGTAAGGCAGTACAACCCGAGAAGCAAGGTTGGCCATGGTGAGTGTGGTGGTAGCGGTCGCAGCCCTCGCCATCATCGGGTTGCTGTTCGCGGTGGACCCGGGCGGGGTCATCGCCGAAAGCGGCTTCCCCGACTATCGGGCGATGGACTGGCAGCAGCTGACGGCATGGGGCTTCCGAACGATAGGCGTAGCCGCAGCGCAACTGCTTATTGTCGTGCTGTGGCTGTGGCCCAAGTACCGGCCCCCGCAGGCGCTCGAGGCGCATCAGCGCCCATCGTACTCGGGGACCCCGCAGCCCGGTTCAATGCCCGCCGCGGCGGTATCCGCGCTGGAAGGCCACATGATATGGGACCCAACGATACTGGCCTCCATCATCGAGATGTGCCAGCGCGGGACGTTGCGAATCGAGGCCGTGGGAACGAGGGTCGGCTTCCTGTACCGGCTGTCCCGGCAGGGTCCCACACAGCATGACTGGGAGCGGACGATATGCGACAGCCTGCCGTCGCGCTTCACAACGATCGATGCGCTGCATGAAGCGCTAAGCAAGCGCAAAGACGCCATCGGTGACCAGCTGGGAGAGTACCTGCAGCAGCGTGGCCTGTTCCATGACAACCCGGTACGAGTAAGGAAGGAGAATCCCGGGGACGGGATCGAATGGGCCATGTTGGCCGGGGCTTTGATGGGCGTTGGCAGCGGGCTCTGGACGGCTCTCTGGCTGGCCCAGTGGTGGGCGAACGCTCTGATCGGCGCGCTCTCGGGCCTCGTATATCTGCTGATGGCGGCATCGGTACCAACGGGCATGCTGACGCCAACGCCGGCGGGGGCACTTGAGATAAGCCGCTGGCTTGGTTTGAAAGAGACCCTGACCGGATCTGAACGGACGGGCGCTCAGGACCAATCAGATTCCATGCTGGCCTACGCCGTCGCCCTGGATGTGGCCCAGCCGTGGCTCGGCGTTGCGGTCTCGGCTCCACCGTGGTTCGGATCCGATGAGGCATCCTCCGTACAGGGCGCCGACCTGGACGCGGCCTATTCCGGCTTCATGCACGCTCTGCAGTGGGGCCTGACCGGACGGTCGGGCGACGCGGCGGACGCGGCTGCGGGGCTTGGTTATGAATTAGAGCTCGAACTGCTCGCATTGGAGTCGCCGGATACTGAGGAGCCGGATACCGAGGAGGCTGCGCACCGCGGGACCGCCGGCGAAACTGGAGAGATTGCGCGCGAGTTGGAGGCGCGGAGCAGTCCTCCGGCAGCCCCGGCGGGGGCGCTGTCGACGGAATATCAGACTCAGTGGTGGGAGGAGCCGGCTGAGGAGGCGAAAGGCGGCGGATGCCTCCGCGGGTGCCTCACATGGATGGTAGGCACGGTGGGCATAGGGGTGCTGGTCCTGGTCGTCCTGTTCAGCCTCGACGTGGTCTCGCCGCGCGCCAAGCCGTGTCCCCTGGAATCTCCCGGGATCCCGTCGCCCGCGCAGATCGCGGTGGCCGGTGACCTGTTCCGGGATGAGTGCGTGAGGGTCCGCGGCACGCTCGTGTCCCAGGACATCGACGAGCTGCTGCTTGAGGTGGACCGGGACGAGTACGTACAGCGGGTGCGCGTCCGCGTACCTGCGGACGTCTTCGAAGCAATCCCCCCGGGCCGCGTGGTGACCCTGGCCGGATGGCTCAGGGTGGAGGAGGACGGGACATATGCGGTCGATTTCGTACCGGATTTCGGGTCGGACCGGGGGTGGTGGCGGAACCTCCGCGAGAACCTCGACGGGTTGTTCTAGACGGACGAAGGAAGTCGCGCCCTCCTTTCGACTCTTGAAGGCCCGGAATGCTCTCAAGAGTCCGCTCTCGCCGTCGTAGCAGACCTGATCGCGGCGCTCGCACAACGGGCACTACCCGTACAGCAGGAGTCGCTACTCGTCTCGGCGCTTCCTGGGCAGCTTCACCGCGGCATCACCGGGCCGTGAAGCCTCGTTGGCGGCCCGCCAGGAGGGACTGCGCTGCTCGCCTCCAGAGCCTCGGGTGAGCGAGCGCCCCACAGCATCCGCCCCGGCCAGCATGGTGGGAGTGCAGCCGCAGAATCACTTCGCAGTACGGTACGTCATGGCCGGAATTGGTGGCGCATGCGGGATTCGAACCCGCGATCTTCGCCTTGAGAGGGCGATGTCCTGGGCCACTAGACGAATGCGCCGCCGAGTGCCCCGTCAGCCTAACAAAGCCGCTTCCGCACGCTCAAGCGCCGCCCTGCCGCCTGCTTGACCGCCTAGCCGCCCTCCTCGCCGGGGTAGCGCAGCCGGATCTGAGTGGCCGGGCCGAAGTGCGGACCGAAGCGCGTGTCGAAGGCGACGCCGGCGCGGGCGAAGACGCCGGGCGGGATACCGAGGTCGGCGAGCCACAGATCGCCCGCCTGCTCGCGGCGCAGCCCGCGCTTCGGCAGCGCCAGCGTGAGCGTGCGCGCCGCCCGCACGGCGAAGCCGGGCGTCTCCCCGCTGTCGGCGTCGACGCCCGAGGGCACGTCGAGGGAGAGCACGGGCGCGGAGGCGGCCTGCGCGGCGCGGATCAGCGCCATCACGGGCCCCGTCGGCGCGTCGCGCAGCCCGTAGCCGACGACCGCGTCGATCACCAGGTCCGCCTCGCCGATGTCGAAGGCGTCGGACCAGGCGATGACATGGGCGGGCGCCTCGTGCAGCATCCGCAACTGGGCGCCAACGGCGCCGTTCGCCGTTTCCGGCCTGGCGATCGTCACGGCCAGCACCTCGACGCCGCGGCTGGCGAGCAGGCGCGCGGCGGAGAGGCCGCCGCCGCCGTTGCCCCCGTTCCCCGCGAGCACCACGACGCGCGCATCCGGCCAGTGTTCGCCGAGCATCGCGAGCGCGGCTCGCGCCAGTTCGAGCCCGGCGTGCTCCATCATCTGCAGCAGTCCGGGGCCGGTCTCCTCGACCGCGATGCGGTCGATCTCGCGCATCTCCTCGACGGAGACAGCAGGCACGAGGCGGCCCTCGGTCGTCGCGAAGCAGACGCGGGGAATCGCCACTGGTCGCCTCCCGTAGACCCTCTACGCGAGCTGCGCCGAAGCGCCGCCGCTGCCGGCGCACGATAGCAGGCGGCACCCGCCCCCTCGCGGCGGCAGGGGCGCGTGCCGTGCGGCGGGCCTATCCTGATCCGCGTGCTGAGCTACATCGGGCGCCACCGCCGACTTGTCGCGATCCAGGTTCCGGTCCTCGCGATCTCGATCGCGCTGCTGGTCTGGCGCGTCGACATCCTCGAGGGTCTGCGCGGCCTGCCGGACCTGCGGCCCGGCTGGATGCTGCTGGGGCTGGTGACCTTCACCGCCTCGAAGGCGATCCACGCCTACCGCTGGCGCGTCCTCCTGCAGCACCGCGAGGCGCCGTTGGCGCCGCTGTTCGGGATCTTCCTCGCCTCCAACCTGGCGAACGCGCTCGTGCCGTTCCGCGCCGGGGATCTGCTGCGCATCGAGCTGCCGAACCGGCTGCTGAACCTGCCACGCGCCGAGCTCGTGAGCAGCGTGCTGATCGTGGAGACGATCTTCGATGGGCTCGCCTTCGCGCTCTTGCTCCTCGCGGCGGTCGCGCTCTTCGGCGACCTCATGTTCGCGCTACCGGCGCTGGCCGCGTTCGCGATTCTCGTCCTGGTCGTCTTCGTCGGCTTGAGCTGGCTCTCGCGACTCGGCGTTCCGGACGACCCCGAGGGCTCGGCCCTGCTGCGCTGGCTGCCGGACCGCTGGCGCGGGAACGGCGCGCGCATCACGCGCCAGTTCATCGAGGGCATGAGCTCGCTGCGCGACCCGCACCGCATCGCCGGCGCGCTGCTCGTCTCGATCGTAGCCTGGCTGGCCGAGGTCTCCGTCTACTGGATGCTCGGCCGGGCCTTCGGCTTCGAGCTGGATGCCGGCGAGGCGATTGTGCTGATGATCGCGGCGAACCTGATAGTCTCGCTGCCGCTGACGCCCTGGGACGTCGGCCCCTACGAGATCGCCGTCACCGAGGCGTTCGTGCTGCTCGGCGGCGACCGGGTCGACGCGAGCACCTACGCCGTTGGCTCGCACCTCGTGCTGCTCGTCTGGATCACGATCAGCGGCGCCGTGGCGATGCTGGCGCTGAGCCTCCGCCCGGGCGAGATCTTCCGGCGTGGGAGTGCGGGCCCGGACGAGCCGCCTCGAGACGAGCCGGGAGTGACCGCGAGCTGACGGCGGCGCGCCGTGTCGCCGATCGTGCGCTGGTGGCGCCCTCAAAGGGGGAACCCCTGTTCCCGCCTTGAACGCACCCATCACCGCTGCGCCCCCGCGGCTCTCGAGGGCGCGCGGGAGTCTCCCCCTCACCCCCGCTCTCTCCCCTCGCGAGACCTTTGCGTAACGCGGCGGCGGGCGGCATGGTGGGGGCGGCGGGGCGGACCGGAGGGGGAGCCATGCATCAGCAGACCGGCGCGCCGACGTTCGCGGACGCGTTCCTGCCCGAGGGGCTCGGCCGCAACGAGACGCTGGAGCGGATCGACGCCCTGCTCGACTGGGAGCCCATCGCCCGGCTCGTCGCCGCGATCCACGCCGCGCCCCAGGGCCGCCCCGCCTACCCCCCGCTCGCGATGTTCAGGATCACGCTGCTCCAGCAGTGGTACGACGCCTCCGACCCGGCGATCGAGGAGGCGCTGCGCGACCGCCTCTCGTTCCGCCGCTTCGCCGGCTTCGGCCTCGACGACGCCACGCCCGACCACTCGACGATCAGCCGCTTCCGCACGCAGCTCACCCGGCGCGGCCTCGCCGCGCCGCTCTTCGCCGCGGTCGGGCGCCAGCTCGAGGCGCGCGGCCTGCTCGTCAAGCAGGGCACGCTGCTCGACGCGACCCTGCTCGAGGCGCAGGCGCGGCGGCCCCCTTCGCCGCGGGCCCGCGCGCGCGCAGCAGCACCGACCGCGATGCGGCCTGGGCGCGCAAGGGCGGCGCGGCGCACTTCGGCTACAAGGCGCACGTCGGGATGGACGCCGGCTCGGGGCTGATCCGCCGCGCGCGGCTGACGCCGGCCAACGTCAACGAGACGGAGGTCGCCGAGGAGCTGCTCGGGGGCGACGAGGCGGCGGTCTACGCCGACAAGGCGTACGACACGAAGGCGCGGCGCGCGCGGCTGCGGGCGCGGGGGGTGAAGGACCGGATCATGCACCGCCCGAACAAGCACCATCCCGAGTTGCCGCACTGGCAGAAGCGGCGCAACGCGCTGCTCTCGCGCGTGCGGGCGCCGGTGGAGCAGGTCTTCGGGACGCTCAAGCGCGGCTACGGCTACCGCCGGGTGCGCTACCTGGGGCTGGAGCGCAACGCGACCGAGCTGTGGCTGAAGTGCACGGCCTACAACCTGAAACGGGCGGTCCGTCTGCTCCCCGCCTGAGGCCCGTGCCCGGGGCGGAGTGCGCCCCGGGCACGGTCTGAGGCCTCCGCCCCGCCCCGCCCCAAGCCGCCAACGGCCCCCGCAGGGCCGCCCGTCGCCCCCGGCTTCCCCGGATCTGCCGATTTCGCCAGTTACGCAAGGGTCTCTCCAGGGGAGAGGGCGCCGGAGGTGCGCGCTCGGAGCCGACGGGGTCTCGCAATGCGAGACGAGACGGTCCTTTCATCGCATAGCCTTGAGGCCGAAGCGGTGCGCGGTCGCGCCCGCCGGACGCTAGAATCCAGCCGGAACCACGATTCGTAGCCGGAGGTCGTAGTGGAGATCAAGGCAGCGGTGCTCTACGAGGCGAACACCCCGCTGGTCGTCGAGCCCGTGCAGCTCGACGACCCGAAGGACGGCGAGGTCCTCGTACGCATCGCCGCGGCGGGCGTGTGTCACTCCGACTACCACGTGATGAAGGGCGAGTGGACGCCGCCGCTGCCCATGGTGCTCGGCCACGAGGCCGCCGGCATCGTCGAGCAGGTGGGCGCGGGAGTCCAGCGGGTGCGGCCGGGCGACCACGTGATCCTCAACTTCCGCCCGAACTGCGGCTGGTGCGACCACTGCAGCCGCGGCCAGCCCGTGCTCTGCAACGGATCGGACAGCGACCGCTGGCTGCTGTTCGACGGCACCGCGCGGCTGCACACCAGCGGCGGGCGGGATCTCCACCACTTCGCGCGAGTCGCCTCGTTCGCCGAGTACGCGGTCGTCCCCGAGTCGGGCGCGGTACCCGTCCGCAGCGACGTGCCCCTCGACAAGGCGGCGCTGATCGGATGCGCGGTGATGACCGGGGTCGGCGCGGTCATCAACACCGCGAAGGTCGAGGCCGGCAGCTCCGTGCTGGTGATCGGCTGCGGCGGGGTCGGCCTGAACTGCATCCAGGGCGCCGTCCTTGCGGGCGCGCAGCGGATCATCGCCGTCGACCTGAAGGCCAACAAGCTCGAGTACGCGAAGCAGTTCGGCGCGACCGACGTCCTCGACGCGAGCGAGGGCGACACCGCGGCCCGGGTCATCGAGCTGACCGGTGGAGGCGTCGACTACGCGTTCGAGGCGATCGGCTTCTCGAAGACGATCGTCGACTGCTACGAGTCGACACGGCCCGGCGGCACGACGGTGGTGGTGGGGATGGCGCCCGAGGACGACATGATGACCATCCCCGCGCTCTCGCTTCCGCGCACGGAGAAGGTGCTGCGCGGCTCGTGGTACGGCTCCGCCCGCCCCTGGATCGACCTCCCGAAGATGGTCGACCTCTACATGGGCGGCCGCCTGCAGGTCGATGCGCTCGTCAGCCGCACCTACCCGCTCGAGCAGATCAACGAGGCCTACGCGGCCCTCGATCGCGGCGACGTCGCACGCAGCGTGCTCCTGATGGACTGAGCTGCGAACGAGGGCGGCAAAAAGCCCTTGTGAACGTTGGCGCCCCCAAGGGGGTTCGAACCCCTGTTTCCACCTTGAAAGGCCTTGTTTCAACCACCATCGGCCACCTGTCGAAGAGGTTGGAGAACCGACCCTCGTACCAGCTCGAATTCCAGACATGCGAATCCCAGTGCTCCCCTGGGCCGGTGTCGATCGCGCCGGCAACATCGGGCGGCACCCGACCCGCTTCCTGCAGCAGTGCGACGTCCGCGCCCATCTGCACGAGTTCGCGCCACGGCTTGTTGCGCCTGGCGATGTTCCAACTGACTACGGTGATAGCCAAAGCGTTCCTCTCAGGTGGCCTGTGGGGGGGCTCCGGCCTCAGAATCGTGGACGGCGGCAACAGCGGTGGTCAACCGGAGGTGCTCGTTGTCACGGCTGTCGGCGGCGCGACGCCGGACGCTGGGGCGGGAGCGCCGCCCAGCTCCTGCGCGCTATCGGGTTCTGCGGGCGGAGACGTCCGCAATCACGCCGAAGTGGTCCGACAGCGCCTCCCCTTCGTTGAGGTGGCTGATCACGGACACAGATTCGGCGGCCATATCCGCCGTCAGCGCTACGTGGTCAATGGTATCGCGGCCCTCGAGGGCGAGGTCCGACGTGATGATCCGCATGCCCGGAGGCAAGGCTGCGTACAGGGCCCGCCGAAGCTCGGCCGGCGCGCGGCTGGACGGCCCGATCGTCTGGTTGAAGTCGCCGATCACGATGACCCGCTCGCGTGGCAACTGTTCCAGCACCGGGCGGAGACCGTCGAGATACTGCGCGTGGTCTTCCCAGCGCCCCCTGCGTGCGCTGCCGCGCCGGGCCTCGGTCCGCGACCCGAACCAGGGGATGCAGACCCCGACGACGGTGACATCGCCCAGCGACGTGTGCGTGACGCCGGACACGAACCGTCCGGGCGGCAGCGCGTCGATCCCCAGGTCATCGACTCGCCTTTAGGGCTGCTCCGACCAGAGCATGACCTTGCGGCGGCCGCTCTTGATCGGATAGCCGGAGTCGGGCCGCGAGCAGACGGCGTACCCGCGTGGCGACAGGAGCTCGCGGTGCGTCTCGGTAAGGCAGACGACCTCAGGCGCGTGGCGATCGATGCGGTTCAGGAGGTGCGGCGTGCTTCGCGACCGCGGCGTCGCCCACTCCACGTTCCATGTGACGATCCTGAGCGACATTGACGGGCTCCAGAGGCGACGACGCGCCCCTCTCCCGGGAGCGGCCGTGACCACGACGGGTCACAGGCTTGGAGGCCGTGCGCCCGTCGCCTACCCCGGGTGCTCGGTGCCGAAGATCGAGTTGCCGCCGTCCTTCGCCGGTGGCAGACCGCCGACGTTGACCGTGATCTCGCGCGGCATCCCCCGCTCCTAAGCCCTGATCCACCGAAGGAGAGCGCGTGAGTAGTTGAGAAGGGGTGCTCCTCTGTATCTGGGACAATGGGTTTTGAACGAATCACGTCACAGCGACAGGGAGCACCCATTCGATGCTAGCACCGAGCAGCCCCGACCGGCTCCAGATCGCCTTCGACGACGACCGCCTCGTGGACCACGCGGGCCTGCTACTCCCCGCCACGCTCGCCGGCCGGCTCGGCCTGCGTGAACTGACGGACGCCCACGTCGACCTCGGTGGGGCAGCGGGCCGGGCGAACGCCGGGGACAAGCTGCTCACCCTGGTCGCCTCCGCGCTCGCGGGCGGCGACTGCATCGACGACGCCGCTGCGCTGCGCGCCGGCGGAACGGGGCGCGTGCTCGGCTGCACCGTGAAGGCGCCGTCCACCCTCGGCACGTTCCTGCGCAGCTTCCGCTGGGGCCACGCCCGCCAGCTCGACCGCGTGACCCGCGAGCTGCTCGCCCGCGCCTGGGCGGCCGGGGCGGGACCGGGCGAGGAGCCGCTCACGATCGATCTCGACTCGACGCTCTGCGAGACCTACGGCCTCGCCAAGGAGGGCGCGCAGCGCCCCGGCTACAGCGGCGCGCGCGGCTATCACCCGCTGCTCGCCGTCGCGGCCGGCTCAGGCGAGGTGCTGATGGCGCGGCTGCGCGAGGGCCGCGCCCACACCGCCCGCGGCGCCGCCCACTTCCTGCGTGAGACGGTGGCGCGGGTGCGCGAGGCCGGGGCGGCGGGGCAGCTCACGATGCGCGCCGACAGCGGCTTCTACAACCACGCCGTCGTCACCGCCTGCCGCGCGCTGGATGTCCGCTTCTCAATCACCATTCGCCAGCAGCCGAACGTGCGCACGCTGATCGAGGCGATACCGGATGAGGACTGGACGCCGATCCCGTACTGGCTGCCGGGCGGCGCCGATGTCGCCGAGACGACCTACACGCCGTTCCAGCACAAGGAGGACGCCGCCCCGGTGCGGCTCATCGTGCGGCGCGTGAAGCCGACGCCCGGCTCACAGCTCGCGCTCTTCAGCAGCTACAGCTACCACGCCTTCATCAGCGACCGCGAGGGGGAGCTGCTGGAGCTGGAGGCCGACCATCGCCGCCACGCCGAGATCGAGAACGCGATCCGCGATCTCAAGTACGGCGTCGGGCTGAACCATCTCCCCTCGGGCCGCTTCACCGCGAACGCGGCGTGGCTCGCGGTGCAGGTGATCGCGCACAACCTCGCCCGCTGGACGGCGCGGCTCGGGCTCGGCGAGGGAATCGTGACGACCAGGACGCTCAGGCGGCGCTTCTTCGCGCTGGCCGGGCGGCTCACCCACTCGGCCCGGCGGTGGACGCTGCACCTCCCGAAGCGCTGGCCCTGGGCCGGGCAGTGGGCAGCCGCGCTCGCGCGGTTACGGGCGCTTCCGCTCCCCGCCTGACGCCCGCTCACAGCGCCGGCCCCGGGTCCGAGGCTCGCGCCAGCATGCCCGCGCACGCCTCGCGCACCCTCGCGCACGCGCCCTCAGCGCCCCCGAGCGGCGCTGAGCGAGGGCTCCTCGCTCCAGCCCGCCCCCGGCGCCGCCCGGCGAACGCCGGCACGCCCGCCGAACGCTTCGGCAGCCCGGCATCCCGCCCCGTCAAGCTTCGATCGGTGGATTCGGGCTAAGGGTCGCACCACGCAGCTCCCTTCATCCCAGGCTGCCAGTGGCGGCACGAGGCGTGATTTGATTCTCGTCGTCCGCGCCAGGCTGAGCGTGTCCGATCTCGCCTATCAGTCGCGCGCTTTGGCCGTACGCGGCCGCTACAGGCGTTGGTGATCCGGTTCGAGGCCCGTCTGCACGAGCCGGGGGTGGCAGACGAGCACGTCGACGCCCTCCTCGACCCGCTGCGCCACCCACGCCTCGCGGCGCTCCGGCGGGACGGCGTCCGTCTTCATCACTGCCACGCGGAAGCCGTGGCGGCCGAGGAAGTCCTCCATCCGCCCGGTGATGTCGCGGGTGCCCGTGTGCGTGGCGTAGACCAGCACCCGGCGCCCCGCGAGCCGCTCGGCGGCGACGAGGTCGACGAGCGCCTTGCCCGTGCCCATCTCACCGACGACGGTCGTGCCGCGCTGCGCCTTGAGCGAGAGCGCCGCGCCGCGGATGGCGTCGGCTTGCTCGCCCAGAGGAGTCCGGGCAGCAGGGGCGGGAGCGGCCGGCCCGGATCTGAGGGCCGGTAGCGGGGCGGGTAGGACTCCACCACCCGTTGGGCAATGGCGTCACGGTAGGCGTCGATGAATCCTGCGAGGTCCATGGTTCGGTTCCTTTCTTGCTGTGGTCGTTGGCGTGGCGAGGCCCCGCGATCGCATGACCGCGGGGCCTCGTGGCGCCGCTCGGAGTGAGCGGTCAGGCGGCGATGTCGGTGATCTCGCCGATGTCGAGATCGAGGGCGACGACGGTGGTGCGCAGCCGCTCGCGGTAGACCTCCTTCTCCGGGGTGGTCTCGACGAGCAGCGTCTCCTTCGAGGTTCGGCACCTGACGAGGATGCGGGTACCGTCCGCCTCGAGTTGGAGGTTGTCGAGGAAGCCGGCCGCGACCAGCATCGCGAGGTGGCCCCATCGCAGATCCATGGATGCTGATGCAATCCGTAGGGTTTGACTCAGTTGCTGTAAATCATGATTTGCACGGAATAGTAGCTGGTTGAACTGGTATTACACATCGGGCGGTGCTAGGCTTGTGGCGATCGCCCTTTGGCGAGGCCAAGTCGTCAGGCTGGCCACTCGCGAGCTACGGGGCGTGGCTGGGTTGCCGTGAACGAAGAGGCCTGGACCAGTCGGAAGAGAGAGCGAACCAGCAACACGCGCCGAGGCGCTATGACGCCCGTGATCCCCCCGAACGTGTGTCGAAGACGCGGAGATCTCTGCGTAGGCACAAGCCGGAAAGGGTATAGCCATGAAATGGTTCGCATTAGCAGCAGCGTTCATCGCGGTCTTTGTATTGATCCCGCCTAGCACTGCGAATGCGGAGACTCCTTCCGTATTCGCCGGCCGGGAGACTACACTTCCTATCCCGCCTCTGACGGAGGACAACTGCCCATACGAAACAAACGACAACGGTGACTGCATCAGGCCGACATGTCGAGACGGACACTATCGAATCGGTAGTCAAGGTCCTTGCCTCCGTAGGATTACTATTCCTGCAAGCGGCGGCGGAGACCCCACGACAGTAGAAGAGGTGGCAGCAACATACAGCACATTCCGCTACGGGAAGTGCATTGCCTCTACCGTCGTTGCTACTAAGAGGTATCCTCGATGGATCACAATAAACGGTCTGTCCGTAACGTTTAATCCTCCGTCCAGCGTTCAACCGAATAAGAACGCAGAGTTCAAGTACAAGCTAGTGGGCGAGCGGACGGTGTACGTTCAACATCACCAGAACCCGGGACTCACTGGTCCGCGCGACCCGGAAGGGTGCTCGCTATCAGCCGACGGCGGATCGCTACGCTACAACCTCCGCGCCGCACCACGTCCGAGTTCTGTCCCGCGCCCCGAAGCGCACCTACACTCTACCCCAATCTTGTCTGCGCCACGGCACAGCAACCCTAGTTGCTATGTCATTGTCACAAATCATGAAGCCTCGACGGGCTATCTGGGTGGGTGGTCCGTGACGGACTGCATGCCGAAGGCACAGTTTGAAGCGCACGGCGTCCCCGACGACTTGAGGGAATGCGACCGCGACGAGCATCTGCCGCCTGAGGGCACCCACAGGTGTTACCAGCCCGAGGGTTGGACTGCCTACGAATGAATCATGAGATCGAGAAGTTGAGATTGATGCGGGCACCGCAGCAGGCAATGCGAGCGACGATCGTGGGCGTCTACAACTCCTCCAGCACGGGGTGTGGCTGGAGTTGCTCTGACCGAAGACGCCGGCCCGAGTGATCCACGGTCGAACGAGCGAGCAACCCGCAACACCCATCGAGGCGCAGCGATGCCCATAACGACCCCCCCGATCCCATCGCCAGCATCCCCGGAAACGTTGAGTACTCAAGACAGGCCTCGAGACTGGCTGCGATCGATCCCTCGTCGCTTGCGTGGGCACGGTGGAGCGCGCGGAGCGCTGCTGCTGCTGGCGGCGGCGCTGATCGCCGGTTTGGCCGTACTCGGCGGCGGCATGGTTCAGGCCGATTCGGTCCCCGGCGAAGTCACCAACCTGCGCCTGTCGAGCGATACGCCCGGCGCACTCACCATCACCTGGGACGCTCCATCCGACGCGCCCGCTGACTATCGCGTCGCCTGGGCCAGGGACAACCTTTCCTGGCTCTCCTGGGATGCCTCCGACGAGACCCACCGCGGGAGTTCATACCCCAACGGCGCAGATACGTCGCTCACCCTCACCGGCCTCACGGGCGGCGAGACCTACAAGGTGCGAATGCGTTCCAGATATAACCCCGGAACGTCGGATGGCTGGAGCGGTCCCTGGACGGGCGAGGTCACGCAACGGGTCACCGACGACCCACCAGCAGCGCCCACCAGCCTGACCACCTCTCAGGTAACCTACGACAGCGTGACCCTCAGTTGGACTGCTCCAAGCCGCGGCACCATAACGGGCTACAGCATCCTGCGTGGAGCTGACGCCAACTCTCTAACCGCCATAGTGGCAGACACGGGAAGCACCAGCACGCAGTACACCGACTCCAGCGTGGCAGCGGAGACCACCTACGTCTACGGCCTCCAGGCCCTCAGCCCAGACGGAGACGGCGCCCAGTCGGAGACCACCACCGTCACGACGACCGCGCCGCCGCCACCACCCACGCCGGTACACGCCTCCGACGAGGTAACCAGCCTGACGCTGGACAGCAGCGCCGGGGGAGAGCTGGTCATTGAGTGGAACACGCCGACCGACGAGCCCAACGACTACCGCATCTCCTGGGCGCCGGCCGATGAGGACTATCTCTCCTACTCCGAAGACAACACCGACCGCCGTGGCAATTCCTACCCCGACGGCGACGCCACATCCCTGACCCTCACCAACCTACCTGGTGGAGTCACCTACAAGACAATGATGCGGGCTCGTTATCACAACGAGGCCACACAGGAATACAGCAGCGGGCCCTGGACCGCCGAGGTCACACAGCAGATCCAAGACAACCCGCCTGAAATTCCGGCCGGACTGCGGACCCTGGCCACCGACCAGGAAATTACCCTGGAATGGGACGACCCCGCCGACGATAGCATCACCGGCTATGAGATCTGGCGCGGCCCCGACGCGTCCAACCTGGAGGTCCTGGCGGCCGACACCGGCAGTGCAGCCAACAGTTACCTGGACGACGCGGTAACCCCGGAGACGACCTACCACTACGCCATCAACGCCATCAACGCTGCCGGCGCCGGCCAGCAGTCCGACACGATCTCCGCCACCACCCAGGCTCCGCCCAAGTTACAGCAACAGGGCGGCGACATCATCGTAAGGCAGCAGGTGGCCACAACCCGCCTCGCGGTCAGCAACATCGGGCGAGCTTTCGGCACCGTCTCGACTGGCGCCACCGGAGGGGCATACGCGACATCCTTCACCACGGGCGGAGAAACTGGCGGATACCCGCTCAGAGGAGCGCGTCTGAGCATGAGCAAGCCATCAGGCGTCGTCGTCACCGTGGCCATATACGACGACAGCTCTGACAGTCCAGGAAGCAGTGTCCACACCCTGACCCAACCTTCCATTGATGAAAACATCGACACGACCGAGGAGTTTGCAGCCACCACCTACACGCTCACGGCCAACACCACGTACTGGTTGGTAGTAACCCGCGTATCTGGAACAGGGACTTTAGCAGTTGTTGCGATCGGTCTCGATCTAGACCAGGTGAATGTCGACGAGCAGCGATTTTGTCAGTGCAAGAGAGCAGCGACTTTCTCAGTCCCGCCGTCTCCGTCGGAGGATGCCGCAGCGCCGTTCCGGCGTCCAGGCACGCCGTTGGCCCGGACGTAGCTGCTCACGGTGTCGCGGGAGATCCCCAGCAGCCTGGCGGTCGCCCGCATCGAGAGCCCCTGCAGTCGCGCCTGCTGGATCGCCTTCCAGCGGGCGAGCTGCCGGGGTGTGGGAGCGCGGAGCTGCTTGCTCCCGGTCTCGGGTCTGGTGGTAGCACCGTTGCTCGCCACCTTGACCGCGGTAGAGGCAGCAGGGAGCGCGGGGAGCCGCCGGGGTGCTCCTCCGGAGCCGAGCCCTGAGGCGATGCGCTCGTGGTCGGGGTTCCGGGCCAGCTCGGAGCGCGCCGCTCTCAGCACCCCGGCGCGCGGCGGCGCCTCGCGCGAACGGATCGTCTCCCCCTGATGCAGGACGGAGAGCTCGCCGCCCGGCCGTTCCACCACCTCGACCTGCGCCCCGGCGTAGCTGGTCCGCTCGGGCCCGGGCAGCAGCTGGAGCGTGCGCCAGCGGTACTTGACCGTGTTGTCGCGCGCGACGGTGCGCGGGTGCCGGAAGCCGAGGACGGCGCCGAGGTCGAGCGCGGGGTCGAGCGGGCGGTAGGCCGGCTCGGGCTCTGCCGCCGGGACCCGGAAGCGGGCATTGAAGCGCGGCAGGAAGCGCTCGAGCACGGCCTGCGCCTCGGCGATGGTGGAAGCCGAGGCGTCGCTGAGTTCGGTCACCAGGCGGTCCTGGAACGTCCCTGCGGCACGTTCCACGCGGCCCTTGGCCTGTGGTGAGCGGGCGAAGATCTGGGTGATCCCGAGTTCCCGCATCGCCCGTGCGAATTGGGTTGCGACCTTCAGGCCCCGCCGTCCGTCGGAGGAGGCTTTGAAGACGCCGTGGCGGTCGCTGTAGAGGGCGAGCGGGATGCCGCAGCGCCGGACGATCTCCTCCAGCAGCAGGAAGTAGCCGCGCGCGTCCTCGACGGGGCGGAAGAGGGCGTGCACGGCTGCGCCGGTCGCATCGTCGACGGCGAGCAGCAAGGCGAAGCGCGGGCCGCGCTCCTCGAGCCAGGCGTGGTGGCTGCCGTCGACCTGCAGCAGCATGCCCTCGCGGGGCATGCGCTCACGCCGGACACGGTGTTCGGGGGGCCGGCGGCGGCGGGGACTCGCGATGCCGGCCCGCGCCAGGATCCGGCGGACCGTCCAATTGCTCACGTCCAGGCCCTCGTGCTCCCAGAGCAGCTCGGCGAGGTGGGTGTGGTTCGCTCCCGGGTAGCGGGTGCTGGCGAAGCGCACCACGGCCGAGGCGACATCGGCCGGGACGGCGTTGTGCGGACGGCGCCTCCGGTTGCCGTGCTCCAGCGCCGCCGCTCCGCGCGCGCGGTAGGCGGCGAGGAGCCGCCACGCGTGTCGCTCGCTCACGCCCAGGATCTCGGCGGCCTGCGCGGCCTGCAGATCCCCGGCCATCACCCTGTCGAGTACGTAGCGTCGTGCTTCTTCGGACTGCTGCACCTGTCACCCCCTGCTCGCTGGCTGGGGACTGACAGAATCGCTGCTCCGTTAACTACTGACCGAATCGCTGCTCAACGACAATCGCGGGATAGATCCGGACGCGCCCGAGATCCCGGCAGCGTTCGACAGGATCATGGAGTCGAGGTGGGTGGGAGCGCCCGACACGCCCTCCCGGACGAGCGGTGTTCCAAAACTGACGGCCCTGGCCGGCGGCGGTGCGGGCGAGATCCTGTTGACGTGGACGATCGCCAGCGAGGACGCCACGCGCTGGCAATACCGGCAGCGAGGGCCCGGGGAAGGCGCCAACTGGGAAGCCTGGACGAATGTTCCGGGCAGTGATGCGAGCACCCGGAGCCATCGACTATCCGGGCTACAACCCGGACAGCCCTACGCCTTCGAGGTGCGGCCGTGGACGGCAGGCGGTGTGGGCGACGCCTCCTACACCGTGGAAGCGGTCACGCTGCGGGTTGGGGCCGACGGCATCCCGATCGCGATCTTCGGCCAGGCACTCGAGGGTGGACACACGTTCCGTGTCGTCGAAACGGCCTACACGTTCACAACCCCGCGAAGATCCCGGATCGCGCTGCGCGAATCGACGCAGATCGCGGACGGATCGACCCGGATCACCTGGGAGTGGAAGATGTCCCAGGGGCCCACCTATGCCCACGCGATCTACGACACCGCGCTCGGCAAGTGGGTTGACCGGTTCCACGATTCGTACGCCGACCGTTCCGTCGACCAACTGGGGGCGTCCATCAGGGAAGATCCACTCCCCAGCGAAGACCCGCTCCCCGAGGAAGAGCTGCCCCCCAGTGACGACCGCTCAACGGGTCCCATCACGCCCGCTCTGGCGATCATGCTGATCGGCCTGATCGCCCTCGCTGCGGCGAGGTGGCGCGGGCGTGTATGATGGCGAGCGCCGGGGAGTGGTTTCCCGGCAGTCGAAACACGCCACGTGAACACCTTGTGAGGGAGAGCCGATGGCTGAGGAAGCGTACGAAGAGATTCTGGTCGAGAAGAAGGGGCACGTTGAGACCATCACCCTCAACGCCCCGGAGAAGCTGAACCCGATCACGTTCCGCTCGCTCTACGAGATCATCGTCGAGATCGAGCGGGCCGAGATGGACGACGAGGTTCGCTGCATCGTCTTCACCGGCGCCGGCCGTGGCTTCTCCTCCGGCGCGGACCTGAGCAGGGCCGCCGTGGATGGCCCGATCTACCGCGCCAAGCTGGGCGAGCGGGCGATGACCGAGTACCCGGGCGGTGTCCTCAGCTACGCGATCCAGCGCGTCGGCGAGTGCCGCAAGCCGACGATCGCCGCGGTCAACGGCGTCGCGGTAGCCGCGGGCCTGGCGCTGATCCTGGCCTGCGACATCAGGATGGCCGCCGAGAAGGCGCGCTTCTCCACGATCTTCACCAAGCGCGCGATGGTCGTGCACGCGGGCATGTCCTTCTACCTGCCGCGCGTCGTCGGCGTCTCGCGGGCCCTCGAGCTGCTGTGGACGGACCGCTTCGTCATGGCCGACGAGGCGCTGGAGATCGGCCTCGTCAGCGCGGTCCACGAGCAGGATGACCTGATGCCGAAGGCGATGGAGCTGGCCGAGACGATCGCGGCCGGCCCGACGATCACCCTCGAGCTGGACAAGAAGCTGATCTGGAACGCGATCGAGGCGCCGACGCTCCTCGAGGCGATGCAGGTCGAGGCCTGGGGCGGCTCCGTCGCGCACCAGACCGAGGACTCCAAGGAGGGCATGAAGTCCTTCATGGAGCGCCGGGAGCCAGTCTTCCAGGGCCGGTAGCCCCAGGGCCGCCAGTCCGGACACCAGGCGAGAACGACAGAGGCCGCCCCACGCGGGGCGGCCTCTTCGCGTCCATCGCAACCCCGAGGCGGCTCGCTACTCCGCGCCGAGCAGCGCCGCCAGATCGTGCTTGTGCGAGAGGATGTCCGCCCACGGGTCGCCAACCTCGGCGATCCGGGCGGGCGCGGTGAGGATCGTGAAGTCCGTCGGGTAGACCTCGTCCAGCTCGTCCCAGCGCAGCGGCATCGAGACCGGCGCGCCCGGCTTGGGCCGCGGTGAGAACGCCGCCGCGAGGTTCTTGATCCGCGCGTTCTGGTTCACGTCGACGAAGATCTTCCCGCCTCGCTTGTCCACCGACCACTCCAGCGTCACGTCCCGAGGGTGCGCGCGCTGCAGGAAGCCGCCGAACGTCTCCGCCACCGAGCGTACCGCCGGGTAGTCGAACTGCCGCAGCACCGGGACGCAGATGTGCAGTCCCGTCGCCCCCGAGGTCTTCACGAACGAGGACAGCGAGGCGGCGTCGAGCAGCTCCTTGAGCCCACGCGCGACCTCGACGGTTTTCGCGAAGGCGCGGCGGTTCAGCTCAGGCTCGTCGCCCGCGTCCTCCGTGCCCGCGTAGATGTAGGGATCGAGGTCGAAGAGCACGAAGTCCGGATAGTTCAGCAGCGACGCCTCAACCTGCGCCTTCGAGCCGCTGAAGCTCGCGCCGAGGTGGCCCGCGTCCGGCTGCGGGCTGACGCGCGCGAGCGAGACGTGCAACTCGAGATCGGCGAGCTGGCCGAGCCAGAGCAGCGTCGGCAGGTTGTTGCAGAGGATCGCTTGCTGGTCCCCGCCCGCCGAGTCCGTGTAGACCCTCACCGTCTCGACAAACGGCGGCGGGCGGTCGTAGTGCTTCTGGTAGAACGAGCCGCCCTCAATGCCATTCGGGTAGCGCGTGAGTGTCAGCGGGCGGTCGCGCAGGTGCGGCAGCAATTGCGGCGAGACGGTCGCGAGGTAGCGCAACAGGTCGCGCTTGGTGAGCGCGCGCTGCTCCGCCGTCTCCGGCCACAGCACCTTGTCGAGGTTGGAGACGGCCAGCTCCACCCCGGCGACATCGAGGCCCAGCGACTGCCCCTCGCGCCCGAGCTGGCCGAGCACCGCGGCGGCCGCCTCGCCAGCGTGTTCGGCCACCTCGTGCGCCTCGGTCGCGGGTGGCGGCGTGGCGACGGCGTCCTCGCGCGAGACCTCCGAGGGCGGCTTGTCGTCGCGCAGGCGCACGAAGACGGGCGCGCGCAGGCGTCCGTCGCTGGTCCAGTTGGCGAACTCCACCTCGGCGACCAGCTCCGGCCGCACGAACGTGAGGCGCCCCGGCTCCGGCGGCACGTCGGCGAACGGGTCGGCCTCGGCGGCGAGGGCGTCGAGGCGCGGGCGCAGCTCTTCCAGCGAGCGGTCGCTGAAGCCGGAGCCGACGCGGCCGGCGTAGCGCAGCGCGCCGGCCTCGTCGTAGGCGCCGAGCAGCAGCGCGCCGAAGCTCCCGGCGCGCGCGCCCTCGCCCTCGCGCCAGCCGCCTACCACGAAGTCCGCGGAACGCCGCGCCTTCACCTTGAGCCACTGCCGCGAGCGTCGCCCGTCGAGGTAGGCGCCGTCGCGCCGCTTGGCGACGACGCCCTCGAAGCCGAGCGCGACGGCCGCCTCGTAGGCGGCCTTGCCGTCCGCCTCGAAGCTCTGCACCGGCTGCAGCAGCGGTCCGGGCCGCAGCACTCGCGCCAACACCTCGATCCGCTGCCCGAGCGGCGTGCGGCGCAGGTCGAAGCCGTCGAGGTAGAGTAGGTCGAAGGGGAAGAACAGCACGGGCAGCTCGGCGTCGGCGCGCGCGATGTCGCCGTCGCCGCCGAGGTTCATACGCTGCTGCAAGCGCTCGAACGAGGGCGCCCCCCACTCGTCGAGCGCGACGATCTCGCCGTCGAGGATCGCGCTCGCGAGGGGCTGCGTGGCGATCGCCTTCGCCAGCGCCGGGTACTGCGCGGTCACATCGAGGCCGCGTCGCGAGCGCAGCGTCACCGCGCCGTCCTCGATGAAGGCGAGGGCGCGGATGCCGTCGAGCTTCGGCTGGAAGAGCCAGTCCGGGCTATCGAACGGCGCGTCCGCGAGGGCGGCCTGCATCGGCGCGAGCGTGCGCGGCAGCTCGCCTCGCTCGACGCGGGGAAGCGCGGCGATGTCGGGCGGGACGCCCCGCCGCGCCGGGTCGGGCAGGCGACCCGCCTGCAAGTCGGCGATCGACAGACCGGAGATAACCGAAGAGTCCTCGGCGACGAGGTCGCGCGACGGATCGGCGGCCTCGTCGCGGTGCTTGATCAGCAGCCAACTGCGCTCCTCGGCGCTGGTCCGCACGAGCGCCCACGAGCCCTTCAGCTTGCGGCCGCGGAAGGTGACGGAGAGCTTGCCGCGCTCGATGCCGTCGAGGACGCGCGCCTCGGCCTCGGCGCGGTCGTGGAAGGAGAGCGCGCCGTCCTCGTCGGGGGAGTAGGTGCCGTTGTCCCAGACGATCACCTCACCCGCGCCGTACTCGCCCTTCGGGATCACGCCCTCGAAGGAGGCGTAGCCGAGCGGGTGGTCCTCCGTCTGGATCGCGAGCCGCCGCTCGGCCGGGTCCAGCGAGGGCCCGCGCGGCACCGGCCACGAGGGCATCGCGCCCGCGACCTCGAGGCGCAGGTCGTAGTGCATGCGCGTCGCGCGGTGCTGCTGGACGACGAAGGTGAGCGGCCCGCCCGCCGCTGGCTGCGGCTGCTCGGGAGGCGGCTCCGGCGTCCTCGCGAAGTCGCGCTTCGCCTCGTACTCCGCGAGGCTGCGCGCAGTCTCTGCTGGCGATGAAGCGTCGGACTTGCTCGTGCGCCTGCGTGGGGGCATGGCTGCGGGTCCGTGCTGCGCGCGCCCGTCGGGAGGCGCGGGCTAGCTCGCCTTCGCGCGGGAGCGCTCGCCCGCGGCCGGGGCGGGGGCCGCCTCCGGGCGTGCGGCGGCGCGCTTGCCGGCGGCCTCGACGCTGGCCCGGAGCGCCGCCATCAGGTCCACCACCTTCGCCGTCTCCGGCGCCTCGGCCTCGACGAGCTCATGGCCCTCGAGCTTGGCCTCGATCAACTGCATCAGCGCGTCGCGATACTCGTCGCGGTAGTCCTCGGGCGCGAAGGGCGCCTCGAGCATCTCGATCAGCGTGAGCGCCATCTGCAGCTCGTCCTCGGAGACCTCGGACTGCTCGAATGGGTCGAGCGCGGCCGTGCGGATTTCGTCGGGGTAGTAGAGCGTCTCGAGGAGCACGCGACCCTCGGCGCCCGGCCGCAGCGCGCAGAGCCGCTCCTTGTTGCGGATCGCGATCTGCGCGACCGCCGTCAGGCCCTTCGCCTCCAGCGCCTTGAGCAGCAGCGCGAACGGCTTCGCGCCCGTCTCGTCCGGCTCCAGGTAGTAGGCGCGCTCGTAGAAGACGGGGTCGATCTCCTCGAGCTTCACGAACGCCTTGATCGCGATCGTCTGCTTCGTCGGGAGCGGCAGCTTGTCGAAGTCCTCGTTCTCGAGGATGACGTAGCGGTCCTTGGCGTACTCGTAGCCGCGCACGATCTCGTCGTAGGACACCTCGCGGTCGAGGTTGGGGTTCCAGCGCAGCTGCTTCACTCGCGAGTGGTCCTCGCGGTGCAGTTGCCGGAAGGACACGTCCTTGCTCTCGGTGGCGCTAAAGAGGCGCACGGGAATGGCGACCATTCCGAAACTGATCGCGCCTCGCCAGATCGGTCGCGGCATGGGGATGCTCCGCTCGTCTCGGCGGCGCCAGGCCGGGGAGCGCCGCCCGGACATCTACCTTAGCGCGTTTGTGCTCAAGAGGCGGAGCGCGGAATGGCGCGGCGGCTCACGGCCAGACCCACTCGCCATCCTCGGCGACTGACGTGTTGAACCACACCGACGCGATCAGTTGCTCGATCAGCGCGCCCGGCGAACCGTCCGCGCCACAGTCGTAGATGCATCCCGAGTAGTGGCTGCGCTCAAGTTCCCCCGACCCGCGCCACAAGTCGACAACGAGCCAGGTACCAGGGCTGCCCCACGAGGTCGGGCGGTCCGTTTCGCGCAAGACAAACCCTAATTCGTGCCCGCAGTCGATCGCGGCCCAAATGCTGTTCAACGGCCCTGCGAGCTCGCAGACGGGACCCAGGAGTGGCAGGTCGAGCTGTATCGACCTGTCACTCGGTACATCGAAGACAAACATGCCGCCCATTGGTGACCAGTACGACCCCATTGGAAGGATCTGCTCGAACACCCAGCCGCCGTAGCCCACGCCTACCTCGGCGGGAGCGGGACAGCTCGGTAGGCCGAGCGAGTCGAGGTCGTGGTTTGCTGCCCGCCGCAAGGGCGGCGGGACGCAGCCGTCAAAGTCGTTCCCGGCAAGATACGTGTCGGTGAGGTTCGTCAGCAGGCTCAGCTTCGACGGGATCGTTCCAGTCAACTCGTTCCCGCTCAGGCGGAGTTCGGTCAACTCGGTGAGGTCCCCGAGGTAGCCCCAGATCTCGCCCGCCAGCCCGTGCTCTGCCAGACTCAGCCCCGTCACCCGTGGTGGCGTTCCGCTGACGGTCACGCCTTCCCAGTCCGCTGTCGCCCGGCTCGGGCTCCAGTCCAACTCCGTTCCGCCGCCCTCGAACACGTCGCGCAGCGCCAGCAGGTGCTCACGGTCCGCCAGCAACCCCGGATTGCCGCGCGGCGCCGCGACGGTGAGGTCGCCGTAGCGATAGCGCGCATCGGGGCTGTGGCCGTCGTCGAGCGGCAGCGAGACCATGCCCAAGGGACGCCATATGAGCTTTGCCCCTGGCTCCCGCTCCGGACAGTCCTCGGCACAGCCCTGGACGTAGATCCGCTCCGGTTCCACGACGCGCTGCCAGACCCGGAACCCAACTCCGCCGATGGCGAGATCGCGGTAGCGGTGGCGAGAGATCGCACTATAGCCACCAGCTTCGCGATCCAGCGGGAAGGGGACCGTCCCCAGCGAGTCCCAGCGTCCGCCCTCGGGGCGCACGCTGATCCATACGCTGTCGGTGTTGTAGACGTGCTGCCAGATGCGCATCTCGACGAAGACGGTGTCCTCGGTGTCCGAAGCGTCGTCCTCCGCGAGCACCGTGTCGGCGGTGCCGCCGAGGGCAGCAAGCGCCAGCGCGACAACGAGCACGAACGGCAGCAGTACTGGTCGTGTAGCCACAGGTATCCGCCCTGCAGAGTAGTACGCGATCGCGCGTCGTATCGTTCCACGCACCGAGCGGCACAGCGTGACCGCCTCAGCGCGCGGAGCGCGGGATGGCGCGGCGCGGCGAGCGCGGGGGCGGCTGCCCGTTCGCCGCTTGCGAGGGCGTACGCGTGCCCTCGGCAATCGAGGCGAGATCGGCGCCGGGGGCGAGCAGGCCCTCGGCGGGCGGCTCGGCGAGGGCGCCGTCGACGAGTTCGAGGCTGCGATCCTGGACCGCGGGGATGCGCGGGCCGGGCAGGATCACGCCGGTCAGATTCAGCGGATCGGCGGCGCTGAGGCGCACGCGCTCGCCGGTGCGCGGGCTGCGGCGCACTGCGCGCAGCGCCTCCAGCGCCTCCGGCAGCGAGAACTGCTCGCCGACGAAGCCGCTTACGAAGCGCCCGCCTCGCACGATCCCGCGCGCCTCGAGGCGTCGAAGCGCCCGCAGCAGATCGCGCCACGGCACGGTGAAGCTCTCGGCGGCGACGACATCGCGGAAGACGACGCCGTAGCGGCGCAGCAGGAGCTGCGCGAGCTCCTCGGCGAACTCGTCGCGCTCGGCCGGGTCGGCCTCGCCGGGGCGCAGCAGCGCCCAGCGGCCGGCGGGCCCGCCGCCCGCGTAGCGCCCGCTCCCGAGGTAGCGCCCACGCCGCGCGCGGCGGGCGGAGCGGCGGGTGAGGTCGCGTAGCCCGCGGAAGCCATCGGAGGCGACGAGGCCGGCGGCGATCAGCTCGCGCAGGCCCTCCTCGACGTCGCTCGCGAGGCGGCGCGTGCCGCTTGCCAGCTCGTCGAAGAAGAGCGCGCCACGCTCGCGCAGTAGCGCGAGGACTTCGGCGGCTGCTCCGGCGGCGGGCTCGCGCAACTGGCGGCCGTCCGCCCGCGCCGCGGCGAGCAGCATCGCGAGGTCCGCGCGCGAGGCGACCGTGACCGGCGTCACCTTCGTCGCGCGCGACAGGCGCGCGGCCTCGCTGCCGTTCTGTCCGTTCGTGGCCGAGCGCGGGGGCGCGAGGCGGCCCCATGCGACCTCGCCGGCGAGGCACAGCTCGTCGAGCCAGTTGGGGCCGTAGTCCTCGACGCGCGCGCGCAGCAGGTCGCGTTCCCAGCTCGCGGCGGGGGCCTCGAAGCCGCCGAGCTGGGTGACCGCCTGGCGCACGCCGCGGCGGCCGGCAAGCTGCGTGCCGGGCGCGACATGCTGCCAGCGCAGCAGGAAGCGCATGAAGTCCTGCGCGCTGACCGGGTCGATCTCGCGGCGCAGCCGGTCGAGCGTCTCGCGGTGGATGCGGGCGAGCAGGCGGCGGTCGCAGAACTCGTCTTCGTCGCCCTCGCGGCCCGGCGTGAAGCGCCCGCGCAGCACGAAGCCGCTCGCCTCGACCTGCTGCAGGCCGCGCGCGACGTCCTTCGGCTCCAGCCCGGTGCGTCCCGCGAGCCCCGAGGGCGTGAACGGTCCGCGCACCTCGCTGTGCCCGCGCAGCAGCCGCCTTCGCGCCTCCTCGCGGTCCTCGCAGGGCTCGGCGACGCCCTCCGGCAGCGCAGCGGCGACCGGCGCGATCGCGGCCGCGGCGTCCGGGTAGAGCAGCGCGACCGCCGGGTGCTGCTCGGCGGCGAACCAGAGCCGCGCCCCGTTCGCCTCGATGGCGCCCGCGCGGCCGCGCGCGGCGAGGTCGAGCAGCCAGCTCTCCCAGCCCGCGGCGTCCTCCGCGTGGACGGCGACGAGGCCCATCAGCGCCTCGTGCGTCTCGTCGGCGTTGCGCGGCTGCGGCCAGGCCTGCTCGGCGACGCGCTCGATCGCGTCCGCGTCGAGCGCGCCGAGGTCGCGCGCCTCGCGCGGCAGCGAGCGGCGCAGCATCACGGCGCGCGTGCGGCGCTCCTCGAGCGGCGCGTCGTCGAGGAAGGTGTAGGGCTTGCCGTTGATGATCTCGTGCGCCATCGGCGAAGGCTCGGTGGTGTCGCGCGCGTGCAGCCGGATCTCGCCGTCCTCGATGCGGCGCAGCACCGCCTCGAGGCTGTCGACGTCCATCGCCTCGTGCAGGCAGTCGTCCATGGTCTGACGCAGCAGCACGTGGTCGGGCATCTCGAGCGGGCCGGTGACGTTCTCCTGGCAGCCGACCTGTTCGGGGAAGGTCGCGGCCAGCAGGTCGTCGGCGATCATGCGCTGCAGGTAGGGCTGCACCTTCTTGCCGCCGCGCTGCCGAGGGACCGCGAGCGCCCTCGTCGTGTTCCAGCGCCAGCGCGTGGGGAAGAGCGGGATGTAGAAGCAGGACTGTCGCACCGCTTCCTCGACGTTGCGCGAGGTGACGTAGGCGAACGACTCCTCGAGGGGGAAGCTGTGCTGCGGCCCCAGCGAGAGGATCATCCCGTCGTCGTTGGCCGCGGCCTGCAGCTCGAAGTCGAACCGGACGCAGAAGCGCTTGCGCAGCGCGAGGCCCCAGGCGCGGTTGATCCTCGATCCGAACGGCGCGTGCACCACGAGCTGCATCCCGCCGGACTCGTCGAAGAAGCGCTCGAAGACCACGTCCGTGTCGGTCGGGACGATGCCAAGCCCGTCGCGCGTCGCGCGTATGTAGTCGATCAGCTGCTGCGCGCCGGAGAGGCCGACGCCGGTCTCCTCGACCAGCATGTTCGTGAGCGGCTCGACATCGTCGAGGCCCTCGGCGATCTCGCGGCGCAGGCGGCCGACCTCCTCGCTCAGCTCGATCGTGCGGCCGGGGCCCTCGCCGAGCCAGAACGGGATCGTCGGCGGCGCACCGCGCGCGTCCACGACCCGCACCGTCCCGTTCTCGATGCGGCGGATGCGCCACGAGGTGCTGCCGAGGAGGAAGACGTCGCCCGCCATGCTCTCGATCGCCCAGTCCTCGTTGACCGTGCCGACCACGGTCTCGTCCGGTTCGGCGATCACGCGGTAGTCGCCCAGCTCGGGGATCGTGCCGCCGTTCTGGATCGCGACCATCCGCGAGGCGCGACGCGCGCGCAGCACGCCGGCGATGCGATCGCGGTGCAGCAGCGGCTTCGATCCGCCCGCGCCCTCGCCGACGCCGCTCGCGAGCATCGTCAGCACCTCGTCGTAGTCCTTGCGCCCGAGGTCTCGATACGGCGCCGCGCGGCGCACGAGGCCGAACAACTCGTCCTCGCCCCACTCGCGTGCGGCGCACTCGGCGACGATCTGCTGCGCCAGCACGTCGAGCGGCGCGACCGGCTGCACGATCTTGTCGAGGCGTCCCGCGCGGACCGCCCTCGTCAGCGCCGCGCTCTCCACCAGCTCGTCTCGCGTGCCGGGGAAGATGCGGCCCTTGGGCCGCACGCCGAGTGCGTGCCCGGAGCGCCCGACGCGCTGCAGGAAGGTCGCGATGCTGCGCGGCGATCCGATCTGGCAGACGAGGTCGATCGAGCCGATGTCGATACCCAGTTCGAGCGAGGCCGTCGCGACGAGCGCGCGCAGCTCGCCGTCCTTGAGCCGCTGCTCCAGCCTCAGGCGCCGTTCCTTGGAGAGGCTGCCGTGGTGGCTGGCGACGTGCTCCTCGCCGACGCGCTGCGCGAGCTGGTGCGCGACCCGCTCCGAGAGCCGCCGCGTGTTCACGAAGACGAGCGTCGTGCGGTGCTCCGCGATCAGCTCGGCGATGCGCTCGTAGATCTCGCCCCACTGCTCGGCCGGGGCGATCGCCTCGAGGTCAGTCGGCGGCAGCTCGACGGCGAGGTCGAGGTCGCGCTGGTGGCCGAGGTCGACGATCGCGCAGTCCGGCTCGCCGTCCGCATCGAGGCGATCGGCGCCGACGAGGAAGCGCGCGATCTCCTCGATCGGCCGCTGCGTCGCCGAGAGGCCGATGCGCGCGGGCCGCTCGCCGCCGGACTCGGCGATGAGCTGGTCGAGCCGCGCCAGCGAGAGGGCGAGGTGGCTGCCTCGGCGGTCGCGGGCGACGGCGTGGATCTCGTCGACGATCACGGTGCGCACGCGCCGCAGGTTCTCGCGGCTGCGCGCGGCGGTGAGCAGCAGGTAGAGCGACTCGGGCGTGGTGATCAGGATGTGCGGCGGCTTGCGCACCATCGCCTGCCGCTCGCTCTGCGTCGTGTCGCCGCTGCGCACCGCCGTGCGGATCGCCGGCGGCTCGAGGCCGAGTTCCGCGGCGACCTCGCGGATCTCCTCGAGCGGGGTCTCGAGGTTGCGCTGGATGTCGTTGCCGAGCGCCTTGAGCGGCGTGACGTAGACGATCTCGGTCACGTCCTCGAGGGCGCCCGCCTCCGCCTTGCGGACGAGGCCGTCGATGCCGGCGAGGAAGGCGGCGAGCGTCTTGCCGGAGCCGGTCGGCGCGCTGATCAGCGTGTCGCGCCCGCTCGCGATCTGCGGCCAGCCGGCCGTCTGCGCGTCGGTCGGCGCAGCGAAGCGGCCGCGGAACCAGGCCGCGACGGCGGGATGGAAGTCGATACGGCTCGTGATCGGCGTTTCGGTGGCCGTCATCGGCACTCCGGCGAACAAACGTGCGGTCTGCGTCCGTCCAGCCTACGCCCTGCCGGGCCGCGCCTCAAGGGCCCATGGAAGGATCTCTACCTCGTAACCCTCGAGTCAGCGATTGCGGCAACGAGGAGCGCGAGCGCCGCCGGCAGGTAGAACACGCCAACGCTGAAGATCGCGACGAAGCAGAGTCCCAGGAGCACGATCGCCGAGCTCCAGAGCAGCATCGTCCGAGTGGCCTGACTGCGGTTGGACTGCTTGCGGTGGGTGAGCAGCGCGGCCGCCAGGGCGATGCCGGTGAGCACGACGGGGACGAGCAGCAGCCGGATGGCCCCTCGGCCGTTCACTTCCACCAACGTCTCACCACTGCCGTAGAGGGGCACGAAGACGAAGGCGAGGAACACGCCGCCGGCCCAGGCCAGCACGTGGGCGGCGAGTGCAGATAGCGTCGCTACCTCAACAGACTTCACTTGCCAGTCCGTTCGAACTCAGCAGCCACCCGGGATCTCATCGTACCCGCCGCCGCCGCCGGCGACGTTGCCCGCGCGCGAGCCCTCGCCGTACCATGGCACAGCCAGCGGAAGTAGCTCAGTGGTAGAGCGCCTCCTTGCCAAGGAGGAGGTCGCGGGTTCGACCCCCGTCTTCCGCTCCACCCTCACCACCTCGCGCGTCCGCACCGCCCTCGCGGCACTTGTCGCGCCGAAGCGGTCGCGCGATGCTGGACGCGCCACGCAGCCGAAGTGGCGGAATGGCAGACGCGACGGTCTCAAAAACCGTTGGGCTTCACGGCCCGTGTGGGTTCGAATCCCACCTTCGGCACCAGGTCCCTGACGGCTTCTGATCTGGTGAAGGTGCTGCTCGCCCGGCGCCGCTGAGGAATCGGCGCTCGCCGTGAACGGATCGGTGAAACCCACCGAATCACTCGACGTTCTCCAGCGGGGCTTGGCTGCTGCTCGCACTCCTTGACATCGGGAAGTGCGCCCCGGCACGATCCGGCGCGTCCCCTGGCAGCGCTCCGACCGCTCACCAGGCACCCGAACGCGATCAAGATTCGGTTGTCCTGTCGCAGCTGCCTCGTCATGGAATCGCCAACGAGGGGAAGACGCACCGTTGGAGATGCACGAAGCCCTGTTCGCAGTAGGGCTCTTGATAGTGTTCGCCAAGCTCCTCGAAGGCATCTTCAAGCGCTTCGGCCTCAACTCAATCATCGCCTACGCCACCAGTGGCGTTGTGCTCGGCCCCGTCACGGGATTGGTGGAGGCGGGAACCGAGGTTGAGATTGTCCTGGGCATCGGGATATTCCTGTTCTTCTTTCTGATCGGCCTCGATGAGCTTGATGTCCGCAGCTTCGTCACTGCGATTAGGGGCCGCCTCTTCGTCGCCTCGGTGCTGTCCGTGGTGCTCTCGCTACTCGTGTCTCTCTCGGTGACGACGGAGGTGTTCTTCGACCTGCACCTGGACCTCAGCTTCACCCAGGCGTTGGCGCTGGCGGGCGTGCTGTCACTATCCAGCCTTGGGGTGGTCGCGAAGGTGCTGATCGAGGAAGGGCGCCTGAGGGATCCCGTAGGCGTTCAGATCTTCACTGCGGTGGTGATCGCCGAACTCATTGCGCTGTTCGTCGTCGGATTCTCCATCAGCGAACACCTGACGGCAGGCCACGGACACGAGCTTGACTGGTTCAGCATCGCAAGCATCACGGCACAGATTCTCGGGTTCAGCGTCGGGATCTGGATCGTTTCCACCAAGGTGCTTCCCAGGGTCATCGTGCTCTTGCACCATCTCCTGCAGGTCCCGCAACTTTCGTTCGGGTTGCTGCTCGGCGGCCTGTTCCTGGTCGTCGTGGGGGCGGAGCACGTGGGCCTGCATGGCTCGCTGGGAGCGCTGCTATTCGGCGCGGCGCTCTCGACACTGCCCTACCAGGTGCGGCGCGACATCATGCCCGGAATGCGAGGGGCCGCCGAAGGGTTCTTCGTCCCACTGTTCTTCGCGTCTGCAGGCCTGCACCTGAGCCTGGAATTCACCAGGCTCGCTCCGGAGACCGTGCTCGCGCTGGTGTTGGTGCCGCTGGCGGGGAAGTTCGCGGGAGCGTTCATCAGCGCCTACATCACCCGGCTCCAGGCGCCGTTCGCAACGGCCGCCGGCCTGATGGCGAAAGGCGTCGCGGAGATTGCGCTGCTGCTGCTGTTGCTCCACTCCGGTGCGATCGACAAGGGCGTGTTCTCCCTGCTCGTGCTGGTGATGTTCGGCTACATCCTGCTCACACCCCTCGGCATCAGCTTCGCGCTCAGACGGCTTGGCGATACGGGGTCCGACGTTCCGGACGAAGGGACGCCACCGTTCCTGGACCGCTTCGCCCTGGAGGGGGTCAGAGTGCGGGACATCCTGGACGAGTCCCGCACGTACCCGGAGCAAACACTGACGGTGAGGGCCTTCGCCGCCACCTGGCTGCTCCCGGAGCAGCATGACTACGTGGTCGTGGAGCGCGATGAACTGGCGGGCATCGTGTCGATCGGCATGTTGCGATATCTCCCGCGCAGGGAGTGGGAACGGACCACCCTCGAGAGGGTGCTCCGCCACGACACCCCGTATGCCTATCCCGACGAGCTGGTGGAGGATGCACTGCAGCGGATGGTGGAAAACGGACTGACCGTGCTCCCGGTCGCCGATCGTGAGACGGGCGAATTCATCGGCTCGATCTCCAGCCACGAGGTTCTCGAGATGATCGCGCTCTCCGCGCATGGCAGCGAGATCTAGGGCCGGTCCGGCGCGAAGATGCTGACCCGCCTCCGACGCGCCCGCGAGGAGTAGCCCGCGCTCAGACCACCGTGTTCACCGGCCGCCCGTCGACGAAGGCGCGCAGGTTGGCGACGGCGATGTCCATCAGCCGCTGCCGTGACGCCCGCGCGTACCAGGCGACGTGCGGCGTGACGATGCAGTTCGGCGCGCGCAGCAGCGGGTGATCGTCCGGCGGCGGCTCCGCCTCGAGCACGTCGAGGCCCGCGCCGGCGATGCGCCCGTCCTCGAGCGCCGCGGCGAGGGCGGCGCTGTCCACCAGCGGACCGCGGCCGGTGTTGATCAGCAGCGCGTCCGGCTTCATCAGCGCCAGTCGCCGGGCGTCGACGAGGCGCTCCGTCTCCGCCGTCAGCGGGCAGTGCAGGCTCAACACGTCGGCGCGCCGGAAGAGCTCGTCGATGCCGCTGAACTCCACCTCGAGGCCGTCGAGCGCCCCGGCGTTCGGGCGGTGCCCGTCACTGGCGAGGATCGCCATGTTCAGCGCTGCGCCGATGCGTGCGAAGGCGCGGCCGATGCGCCCCAGCCCGACGATGGCGAGCGTGCGGCCGGAGAGCTCGGTGATCGGGGCGACGGAGAAGCACCACTCGCCGCCGCTGTTCCAGGCGCCCGCGCGCACCGCCTCGGCATGCGGGGCGGTGCGGCGCGCGAGCTCCAGCATCAGCGCCGCCGCGTGCTGCGCCACGGAGTCCGTGCCGTAGGCCGGCACGTTGGTCACGACGACGCCCCGGCTGACTGCCTCGGCCGCGTCGACGACGTCGTAGCCGGTGGCGAGCACGCCGATGTAGGCGAGGTCCGGGAGCTGCCGGATCGTCTCCGCGGGGAGGCGCGTCTTGTTCGTGAAGACGTAGCGGCAGCCGGCGGCGCGCTCGACGACGGCCTCGGGCGGCGTGCGGTCGTGGACCGTCAACTCGCCGAGGGCGGCGAGGCCGTCCCAGCTGAGATCGCCGGGATTGAGCGTGTACCCGTCGAGGACCACGATCCTGTCGGCCACCGTCGCCCCTCCGCTTCCTCGCGCGCTCCGCGCTGCCGAGGGCGATGGTAGCCGCGCGTGGCGCTACACGCGGAAGCGGCGGGCGACCCCGCGGCGGCGATGCGCCATCTGCGCGCGGCGGCCCTCGGCGTCCATGCGCAGCGCGTCCTCCGGCAGCATCGAGTCGAGGTCGGCGAGCTTGACGAGGCGGGTCGGCGGGAACGGCGGCTCGTCCGTGTCGCACTGCATCCAGCGCAGGCCGATATGGCCCTCGTTGCAGCCGGCGGTGGAGAGCCAGTTCGGTACGCCGGGATCCTCGTGCGAGACCGCGACGCGCACCGAGCCGTCGCGCTCGGTCGGCGACTGCCGGCAGTTCACGCCCGCCATGTGGTAGCGGTAGTCGATCGAGGTCATCCAGTAGTCGTTCAGCTCCAGCTCCCAGTAGTCGCACTCCGGAGGCGTGAACTCGATCAGCAGCGCCTCGTCCGGCTGCACCATCCAGTACATGTGGTAGATGATGCCGCCCGGCGCGGCCCCCACCGCGCCCTGCGTGGCCGAGCCGCGGAAGGTGTTCGGCTGCTCGCGGTAGCGCTTCTGCCACTCGCGCCAGTAGTTGGCCGTGTCCCCGACCCAGTCCGCCGCTCCGGCGAGGCCCTCGGCCATCCGCTCGGGCGACATCGGTTGCGGCGGCCCATGGTCGCCGACGCGCTCGATCAACACGTCGATCGGCGCCTCGGCGGCCCAGTCGCCGAAGAACTGGCGGACGGTGAGGCGGTCCACATCGGGCACCGTGCGGAGCCAGTTCCCGGGGTGCTCATCCGGGCCGACGATGATCTCGAAGCCGCCGTCCCAGTTGGTGATGAGGTCCTTGCCCATGATCCGCCCCACCTCGGCGGACTCACCCGGCGGTGTCGCCTCGACCGGGCGGTAGGCGCCGAACACCAGGTAGTGGACGCCTCCGCGGTTGCCCGTGATGCGGTAGGTCTCGGAGCCGTCGATGTAGGTGCGCAGGTAGATGCAGTCCGGGTTGTCCCCGCCGTACTTGCGCGTCGGCGTCATCGGGCGGAAGAAGTCCGGGTAGAGCGGGTCGGAGTGCTCGACGTTGATGTCGAGGCCGAGCGAGATGTTCTGCGAGAGGTACTGAAAGCCCCGCGCGCGGTCGAGCGCCGTCGCAGGCGCCGGATCATCGAAGATGTACGACCCCGCCGCCTTGAGGTCGTCACAGAAGCGCTCCCACGCCTCCTTCAGTATCGCGTCGTGTTCAGTGTCGCCGTACGCCATCGCTTTCCCCTTCCATACGCAATGAGCATAGCGATCACGCGCGACCTTCACGCGTTCGGCGGGTAGACTCCGCCCTCGATGGCGCTAGAAGGCAAGGTCGCGATCGTTACGGGAGCGAGCCGGGGGATCGGCGCGGACATCGCGCGCCACCTCGGCGGGCTCGGCGTCGCCATCGCCGTTGCCGCACGCAGCGAGGAGGAGCCGGATCCGCGCCTGCCCGGCACGATCCACTCCGTCGTCAGCGAGATCGAGCAGGCCGGCGGCCGTGGGCTCGCCGTCCGCACCAACGTGCGCTACATCGAGGACACGCAAGCGCTGGTCGACGCGACCATCGCCGAGTTCGGGCGCCTCGACATCCTCGTCAACAACGCGGGCATCACCTTCCAGGGCGGCGTCGAGGAGATCTCGCTGGAGCGGCTGGAGCTGATCTGGCAGATCGATCTGCGCGCGCCGATCGTGCTCTGCCGCCAGGCGATCCCGCACATGCGCGCGAGCGGCGGCGGGCACATCATCAACGTCTCCTCGAATGCCGCTCGTCCGATCGGGCCCGCGCCCTACGATCGCCCACGAGGCGGGAGCTTCATCTACGCCGCCTTCAAGGCCGGGCTCAACCGCTTCAACGAGCAACTGGCGCGCGACCTGCAGTTCGACGGCTCCGGTATCTCCACCAACGTGCTCTCGCCGATGGGCCGCCTGAAGACGCCCGGCAATCTCTACGCCGGCCGCGACTTCGGCGACCCGCTGGAGTTCGAGGTCGCCGAGGCGATGGCGAAGGCGACGGCCTGGATCTGCGAGCAGCCGCCGGAGTTCAGCGGCCACGTCCTCTGGGATCAGGATCTGTGCGACGAGCAGGGGCTCTGAGCCCGGCCCGTGATACGCTCGAATCAGAAGCGGAACGGGGGGCGGCCATGACCTCGACTGGAGGCAGCCAGCACGAGCACGAGGGGGAGATCGTCTCCGTACCCGAGGCGATCGAGGAGTTCCGCAACGGCCGCCCCGTCATCATCGCCGACGACGAAGGACGCGAGAACGAGGGCGACCTCTGCGTCCCGGCGCAGTTCATCAGCGGCGAGTTGATCGCGTTCATGGCGCGCGAGACGCGTGGCCTGATCTGCGTCACCATGACGGGCGAGCAACTCGATCATCTGGCGATCCCGCTGATGACCGGCCGCAACACCTCCCCGCTCGCCAAGGGCTTCACCGTCACCGTCGAGGCCCGCGACGGCGTCACCACCGGCGCCTCCGCGCAGGACAAGGCGCACACGATCCGGCTGCTGGTGGACCCCTCGACGCGGCCGGAACAGTTGACTCGGCCGGGGCACATCTTCCCGCTGCGCGCCCGCGAGGGCGGCGTGCTGGAGCGCGCCGGCCACACGGAGGCCTCGGTCGACCTCGCGCGGCTGGCCGGCTGCGCGCCGGCGGCCGTGATCTGCGAGATGATGCGCGACGACGGGACGATGGCGCGGATGCCGGACCTCGTCGCCTTCGGCCGCAAGCACGGCTACAAGATCGTCACCGTCAACGACCTGATCGCGCACCGCCTGCGCACCGACTCGCTGATCGAGCGGGTCGCCTCGGCGGATCTGCCGAGCCGCTACGGTGACTTCAGCGCGGTGGCCTACCGCACGCTGATCGACACGCGCGAGCACATCGCGTTCGTGACGGGCGACCTCTCCGGCGAGGAGCCGGTGCTGGTGCGCGTGCATGACCAGTGCGTGACCGGCGACGTGCTGCGCTCGCTCGGCTGCGACTGCGGGCAGCAACTCCAGACCGCGATGCGGCTCCTCGGTGATGAGGGGCGCGGCGTGATCGTCTACCTCTACCAGCAGGGTCGCGGCGTCGGCGTGCACCAGAAGGCGGGCAGCGGCCACCTGTCGGCCGTCGGCGCCGCCGGCGAGACCGCCACCGAGGCGCTGGGCCTGCCCGACTACGGCATCGCCATGCAGATCCTCGTCGACCTCGGGGTGCAGAAGATGCGCCTGATCACGGACAACCCCGTGAAGCGCTCCGGCCTCGACGGCTACGGGCTGGAGATCGTGGAGTTCGTCTCCTTCGACGGCGCCGCCACGGAAGGTGCTCCGGCCTCGTAGGCGGGTGCGCTTCGGCGACCAGCGCTCAGGAGGTGCTGGCGCCGCCGTCCACGGCGAGCACCTGTCCGGTGATGTGCCCCGCCAGATCCGAGGCCAGGAAGACCGCCGCCCCCGCGATGTCCTCGGGCTGGGCGAGGCGACCGAGGGGGTTACCCACGGACCGCTCCCACGGATCGCCCTGCATGTTGCGCAGCCGTCCGGCGGTGTCGACGGCGCCGGGCGCGACGGAGTTGACGCGGATGCCGTGCTCGCCCCACTCCGCTGCGAGGGCGCGCGTCATGCCCATGATGCCCGCCTTCGCCGCCGAGTACACGGCGGTCTGGTTGCCACCTGAACGGAGCCCCGCCACCGAAGACGTGCTGACGATGCTCCCGGTTCGGCCCTCGGCCAGCATCGCGCGCGCTGCCGCCTGGCTGCCGAGGAACATCGACTTCAGGTTCATGCGCACGATCGCGTCGAAGCCGCCCTCGGAGATATCGATCGCCGGCAATTGGAAGTTGCCGCCCGCGTTGTTGAACATCGCGTCGATGCGCCCGTAGTGCTCCTGCGCGGCCTGGACCAGCGCGGTGATGTCCTGCGGCTTGCGCACGTCGGTCAGCAACCAGAGCGCCTCGCCGCCGAGTTCCTCGATCTCCGCGGCGGTGCGCGGGCCGGTCTCCTCGTTGATCTCGCCGATGACGACGCGAGCGCCCGCGTCCGCCATGCCGAGCGCGATCGCGCGGCCGACGCCCTGACCGGCGCCGGTCACGACGGCGACACGGCCGTCCATGCGCATCCGTTCGCGTACGAAGGACATCGCGTTGCGCTCCCTGTCGCGCCCTCGCCGGGAGGCGCCTACTCGATAGGCGGCCTCGGGTCGGACGAGCGGTCGTGGAAGTGCGGGATCACGGTCTCGCCCATCAGCTTGAGCGACTGCACGATCTTCTCCTGCGGCAGATCCGGGCCGCCCATGACCATGCACATCATGCGGTCCAGCCCGATGCCCTCGTAGGCCTCGAGCTTGCGGATCACTTCGTCCGGGGTGCCGACGACGATCTGGTTCTCGGAGTTCATCGCCTCGTAGAACTCCTCGCGGGGCACGGGGACCTCGTCGAGGAGCTTGAGCATGACCTGCCGTCCGGGCGAGTCGCCGGACTTCTCAATCGCCTCGATCTGCGCCGCGCGGTCGCGCGCGAAGTGGTAGCCGGCCTCGCCCTCGCGCACGGGGACGGAGCCGTAGAGCGCGTAGACCTTGCTCATGTACCAGGCCGCGGCTTCCGAGGCGCCGTCGTTAATCGCCTCGTCGAGGGTGGGGGCGCAGTAGACGAAGGTGAACGCGCCAGCCTGCTTGTTGACCAGATCGGGGTTGACCGGGGTCTGCACCTTCTGGGCCTCGCGGTAGATCTTCAGCGTCTTCTCCAGCTCCGAGAAGGGGCGCAGCAGCGTCAGGCTGAGCACGCCGACGCCGAGCCTGCCCGCCATCTTCAGCGACTCGTCGCTGCCGGCGGCGATCCACATGCGCGGGTGCGGCTTCTGCAGCATCCGCGGCACGATCGTGATCGGCGCGACCTGGAAGTACTCGCCGTCGTACTGGAAGCTGTCCTGCGTCCAGATCTGCGGCATCAGGTGCAGGACTTCCTCGAGGACGGGCCGCGTCTCGTCCCCGTCGATGTGGAAGATCGCCCACTCGCGCGGCGTCGATCGCCCGAACCCCATCTCGAGGCGTCCGCCGCTCAGGTTGTCGAGCACCGCGGCTCGCTCCGCCAGACGCACGGGGTGGTTGAAGAGCGGGTGCGTGAGCACCACGGAGTGGCCCACGCGCAGCTGCTTCGTGCGCATCGCGACGGCGGTCAGGAACTGCTCCGGCGCAGGCATGTGCGTGACCTCGACGGAGCCGTGGTGCTCCACCGACCAGAACACGTCGAAGCCCGCGCCGTCGGCGACCTCCGCCTGATCGAGGATGTCCTCGAACAGCTGGCGGTCCGCCCCGTGCGGGATCGGATATCCGGCGCCCTGACAGAACTCGTAAAACAGATCGAGCCGCACGATGCCCCCCTCCACCCCTCCGCCGGAGGGGTGATGCCCGCGACACTATACCCATGCCCGGCGGACAAGCGCCCGCCGCCCGGCTCAGTCGACCAGCGCCGCAATCAGCTGATCGAGGGCCTGGTCCGCCTTCGCACGCATCTCTTCATCGTTCGCATCCTGGATCGGATGCGGGACGAAGACGCGAGCGAGATCGGGGAGGCCGAGCGATTGCGCCTGCGCCTCCGCGGCGTTCTCGAACTCCGTCGAGGCGATCATCACCGAGGGCTTGCCCTGAATCTCGAACCAGATCGTGTCGTGCACACTGCACGTCGTACACGACCCTCAGTCGGCAAGTCCTTCGATGACGAAGTCCACCTCCCCGGCCATCTTGCGCAGCAGTTCGTCCGGCGCCGGCTTCGTGAAGGTCGGCTTCATGTAGCGCCGCACCCGCACCTCCGGCAGCCGCTCGCCGATCAGCTCCTCGAGGCGGTCCAGCAGGACGTTGCCCCGAGGCTTGCTGATGTCGAGCAGGCCGACGGTGCCGGAGATCTGCTCCGGGCGCCGCGAGCGCTGCCGTCCGACCGGCTCGCGCTCGTCCGTGGGGTCCAGAATCGTGGTCATGCGGCCTCCCTCTCCTGCGCGCCGTCTGTGCCGCGATCCGCTGGGCTGTGACGCCCGCGTCCTCGCCTAGACGACGTCCTCGATCACCTGGCTCTCTACCTCGCTACCCCAGCCGGGGAAGATCGCGGTGATCTTCCCGGCCTCGCTGCCAGCGACAACGATATGGATGCGCCGTGGCGAGTCAAACTTCTGGATCAACTCGTCCAGCTGCTCCCCGGTCGGGCCGTCCGGTCCGAACGCATCGAGCGGACGCCCGACGCCGCTGCGCTCATCCGCGATCAGCTCGCGCAGCGGACGGTGCGTCAGCTCCCAGAGCCGCTCGCGAAGCTGCTGCTTTGTCCAGCGGTCGCGCCACAGCGTATCGACATGCTCGGGCGTGATCACGAGCAGCGTGTCCCGGCCCCCGGACTTCGGATGCGTCATCGCCTGCAGCGACATCGCAAGGCTGCCCGCGAGCGCCTCGGCGCCGCGCGAGGTCTGGTCCATGCTGATCAGCGGGCCGGGCACGGCGGGAAACGCGGTCACGACGCTCTGCTCCTGGTCGTAGCCACGCTCGACGTGGAGCGGCGTCCAGGGGCTGCGCTCCTCCCACTCCGCGAACGAGAACGTGAACTTCGCGGGCGATCCCAGCGTCGAGCGTTCCGTCCCGCCCGGCTTCGCTCCGCCGACGTTGCGCAGCACCAGCCGCAGCGCGCGCCCGATCGTCGCGTTCGCGCGGTTGCCCTGCCCCAGCGCGCCGAGCCGGGAGTTCATCCCTATGCGATCGCGGATCGGCCCGTTCACGATCAGCGCCGGCGAGGCGCCCATCGTCGTTGCCATCACGCCGTGCCCGTTGAAGGTGTCGGTGCATACCGCCTCGAGGCTCGCGATCACGACGGGCAGGTACTCCGGGCGGCAACCGGCCATGACGGCGTTGATCGCGATCTTCTCGACGGTCGCCGGGGCCATGTTCGGCGGCACGACCGCGACCAGCTCCTGCGCGTCGCGTCGCGTGCCGCCCAGCATGCGCAGTACGCGCTCCGGCGTCGGCGCCATCACGGGCAGGCCGTCGCTGAAGCCCTGGTCGTACATGAACTCGTCCGGGTCGTCGGCCGAGCCGATCTCGATGCGCCGAGCGCGCAGCGGGCTGCCCTCGGCGACCGCGGCCAGCCGTTCGGCGATGCCCGGCTCGACGTTGCGTGCACCGCAGCCCGGCTCGCTCAGCGGGTAGTCATCCCACTGCACCGGCGGAGTCGCTGCGCCGCTCAGCTCGCCGAGCTGCGCGTAGAGCGAGCGCCAGTCGTCGCGCCCGAAGCCGACGAAGCGCCGCAGTTCCTCGCCGTCCGCGTCCGTCAGCAGCACCGTCGGCACCGTATCGAGGTCGTAGCGGAACGAGACGCCGAGTTCGGAGTCGTCGAGCATCGGCAGGGTGAGGCCGTGGCGTTCGACCAGCGTGGCGTTGCCCTCCGCCTCCTGCCCAACCGCCCAGACATCGACGCCCTCGCCGAAGGCGCGGTGCGCGCCCTCGATCAGCGGCATCGAGGTGCGGCAGGTGGGGCAGTCTTCCTTGACGAAGACGAGCAGCGCCGGGCGGCCGCTCGGGAAGCGCCGTTCCCCGGCGGATTGGTCGCGCAGCGAGAAGGCCGGCAGAGACGCCATCGCGCCCATTCTAGCCCGCTCCGGCGCTCCGCGAGGGCGAGCGGGCCAGCACACCCGCGAGACGCCGCGGCGCGCGGCTGCCGCCTCGTCGTAGCGCGGGGTTCCGGCCCGTGCTGGCCACAGGCCGATCATCCCGTAGGATCGCCGGCATGGACTTCGAGGCCTTCCGAAGCAACAGCAGCGAAGACTGGATTGCCTCGGCGCTGATCGCGGTCGGCGTCTTCGCAGGACTGCTGCTGCTGCGCTGGGTGCTCGTGCGCTTCACGGAGCGAGGGCCGCAGGCCGGCGCGGCGACTCCGCTCCGCGGCTTCGCCGCCGCGATCCAGCGGCGCACCCACGAGGCGATCATCCTGATCGTCGCGCTCTTCGCGGGCACCAACGCCCTCATGATGCCGGACGACCTCGAGCGGGTCGTGCGCGCCGTCACCGTCATCGCGCTGCTGGTGCAGGGCGGGCTCTGGGGCAGCGCGGCGATCACCTTCGCGGCCCGCTGGCAGCGCGAGCGCGACCCCGACTTCGCCGCGCCCGGCGTGACCGAGGCCGGGCGCTACATCGGCACGCTCGCCCTCTGGTCGCTGCTGCTCATCCTCGCGCTCGACAACCTCGGAGTGCAGGTCACGGCGCTGGTCGCCGGGCTGGGCATCGGCGGGATCGCGATCGCGCTTGCGGCGCAGAGCATCCTCGGCGACCTGTTCGCCTCGCTCGCGATCGTGCTCGACCGCCCGTTCGCGGTCGGCGACTTCGTGGCGGTGGGAGACATGTCGGGGAGCGTCGAGCGGATCGGGGTCAAGACGACGCATCTGCGCAGCCTCAGCGGCGAGCAGCTGGTGATCGGTAACAGCGACCTGCTCAACTCGCGCATCCACAACTACGGGCGGATGGAGGAGCGGCGCGTGCTCCTCACCCTCGGCGTCACGTACGACACCGCCCTCGACCAGCTCGAGGCGATCCCGGGCATGATCCAGGAGACGGTCGAGCAGCAGTCCACGACGCGCTTCGACCGCGCGCACTTCCGCGGCTTCGGCGAATCCGCGCTGGAGTTCGAGGCGGTCTACCACGTGCTGAGCGCGGAGTACGGCGTCTACATGGACACTCAGCAGGCAATCAACCTGGAGCTGCTGCGCCGCTTTCGCGAGGCCGGCGTCGAGTTCGCCTTCCCGACGCACGCCGTGCACGTCTACGGCCAGCTCTCGCCCTCGGAGGACTGAGGGCGCGGACGGCCGCTATCGATGTGTCGATGGCGTCCGCCGGGAACTCGCCCGCCTCAGATCATCGTGTCGTCGTCCACGAGCGCCGCTGCGAGTTCCAGATCGTCGGCGCTCAGCGCGATCGTCGCGTGCCCGCCGTGGCGGTTCAGAATGTGCATGCTCTGGATGTTCACCCCGGCGTCGCGGAACCGCGCCGAGAGCTGCGCGAGCGCGCCCGGTTCGTCACGCAGCCGCACGATCAGCGCGTCGCCGGCAACGGCCCGGTAGCCGGCGCGGGAGAGTGCGAGCAGCGCGCCGTCGTCGTCATCGGTGGTGATGATGACCATCCCGTGATCGCCGACGCCCTCGGTGTCGAGCGACTGGATGTTTACGCCGCCTTCGGCCAGCGCCGCGGTGATGCCGGCGATCACGCCGACCTCGTTCTTCGTGCTGATGATGATGCGTCTGATGGAGTCTTCGCCCGGCGCGATCGTCATGTGCGGGCTCACGCAGACTGCTGCACGAGGCCGGCCCGCAGGCAGTCCTCGGCAACCTGGTCGATCAGTTCGCGGGTCACGTGCGGCATCGTGATGATGTGGGCGATGTCCTGGTAGGAAGCGAGCCGCCACCTGTCCACGATGTCCGGGGGCGGCCGCGGTAGCACCACGGTCGCCGAGTTCCTGTGGCGCCAGGCGGGGATACCGAGGCTGTTGAAGTGATCGACGGCGTAGGCGGCGACTGCGAGCATCTCCGTGACCAGCTCGCGGAAGCCCTCGAGGCCGTAGCGCTCCCAGGCCACCCACAGCATCAGCGGCGTCAACCCGTTGCGCGAGCCGGTGAGCGTCGTGTCCATCACGCCGACGTACTCGATGGAGCGCGCGATGCGCGCCACGTGCTCCCTGCGCGTCAGCGCGACCCCGCACGGGATCGGCGCGCCGATCAGCTTGTGCCCGCTGATCGAGATGCTGTCGAACCCATCGGCGAAGGTGTGCGGCTGCGGGTCGTCGACGAACGGCAGGATCATGCCGCCGAGTGCGGCGTCGCCGTGAACGTAGCGGCGCGTGATCGCGAGGTCGTCGAGGATCTGGCGGACGCGTCCCATGTCGTCCACGGCGCCCTTCATCGTCGTCCCGATGTTGGCCATGAAGATCACGGGCACATCGCGGTTGATGCGGATCGTCTCGTAGAGGTCGTCGTAGTCGATCTCGCCGTTGGGCTGGCTCTTGATCATGATGTTGCGCGTGTTCAGCACGCGCGTGATCTTCAGCACGCTGTAGTGCGTGTCCTCGGAGAAGTAGACGATCCCACCCGGGAACAGCTCGCGGCCGAGGAAGAGGCCGTACATGTTCCCCTCGGTTCCGCCGTTGGTCACGTAGCCCCAGACCTCGTCGTGCGGCATCCGCAGCAGACTCGCGAAGCGCCGAATCACCTCGCGCTCGACATCGTGGGTGTTGGTCGAGAAGTGACTGTCGTGGAAGGGGTCGCCGACGTTGTTGAGGCAGTAGCGGAGGAACGGCAGCAGCGCCGAGTAATCGAAGTTCTGGTTGGCCGGATAGCCGAGGGACTGCCCGGCAAGCTCATCGAACTTCGACGCAAGCTCGTCCAGGCGCCGCTGGGTATCGGCACGCAACCCGGTCATCGCGAGCCCCTCGTGTGCTGGGAGTCGACGGCGCGGGTGCGCCACCTCATCCGGATCAGGCTATCGCCCTGGGGGGCCGTTTGCCTAGACTGGATCCGCGCAGTGCCGGGTGGTGTAACGGTAGCACAGGGGACTTTGGCTCCCTTGATGGAGGTTCGATTCCTCCCCCGGCAGCCAGTTCGCATTCGTGAACAGGTCGGGTAGGCCGACGTCCAACCGTGACCGCGTCGTCGAGTTTGACTCAGCCTGACGAGGCCGGTGGCTCGCCCACGTCATCGGCCCGCTGGTGAAGACGCTGCAGCCAGCGCCCTCCGCCGGGGCGAACGGGCGTGGGCAGCCTCGGGACCCTAGTCACCTGACAGCTGATCTTTGACATCGCGGAGCGGAGCGCACACGATCCCGGCGCTCGTCGGCGAACGGACGGGCGCGCAGCGGAAGGGGCGCCCCATGCGAGGCACCTCGGCGATCGTCGGCATCGGCGAATCGACCTACTACCGGCCGGGCGGCTCCCCGGACAGCGAACTGCAGCTCGCGGTCACGGCGATCACCAACGCCGCCGCCGACGCGGGCATCGACGTCGAGGAGATCGACGGCTTCGTCTCCTACGGCAACGACCGCAGCACGCCCTCGAAGCTCTCGACGGTGCTCGGCGTCAACGAGACGAAGTTCGCCGCGCTCTCCTGGGACGGCGGCGGCAATAACGTCGCCGGCACGCTCGCCATCGCGGACGCGGCGGTCACGGCCGGCTACGCCGACTACATCGTCTGCTACCGCAGCCTCGCGCAGGGCGAGTACGGGCGCTTCGGACAGGCGCGCGTCACCGGCCGCGTGCGCGTACCCGACGAGGGCGCGTTCCGCATCCCCTACGGGGTGATGGTGCCCGCGCACTGGTACGCGATGATCGCGCAGCGCTTCATGCACGAGTACGGGATCACCGAGCACGCCCTCGCCGAGATCTCGCTCGCCGCCTACGCCCACGCGCAGCACAACCCGCGTGCGATCCGCCACGGCCGCGAGCTGACGAAGGACGACTACCTCAACTCCCGCTGGATCGTCGAGCCGTTCCGGCTCTTCGACTGCTGCCAGGAGAACGACTGCTCAGCAGCCGTGATCGTCGCCAGCGGCGAGCGCGCGCGCGAGCTCTCCAAGCAGCCCGTTTACATCCGCTCCGCCGCGCAGGGCATCGACTACCGCGGAGCGGCCGGAGGCGCCGTCGGCGCCGGCTACGCCGACCCCGACTTCCCGACCGCGCACTACAAGAACATCGCCGACATGATCTGGTCCCGCGCCGGCGTCGGCCCCAAGGACATCCAGGTCGCCCAGTTCTACGAGAACTTCACCGGCCTCGCGCTGATGGCGATGTGCGAGATGGGCGTCGCGCCACCCGAGGAGATCGAGGCCTGGCTGGTCGCCGGCAACGCGCGCTGGCCGGACGGCGAGCTGCCGATCAACACCAGCGGCGGCAACCTCGCGGAGGCCTACGTGCACGGCTTCGAGTTGGTGAACGAGGCCGCCCGCCAGGTGCGCGGCGAGTCCAGCTGCCAGGTCGACGACGTCGAGTTCAGCCTCGTCGTCTCGGGGCCGGGAGCACTGCCGGCGAGCGCCGCGCTGCTCTCGGTCGAGCCGTAGCAGCAGCCGGAGCGCCGCACTTCGAGCCGCCTCGAGGGGTTCACGAGGAGAGCACCATGACCCGATTCATGCCGGAAGACTGGCCGATTCCCCAGCTTGACCGCTTCAACCGCGACTTCTTCACGGCGGGCAAGCTCGTCGTGCAGCAGTGCGTCCCGTGCGGGACGGTCCAGCACCCGCCGGACGCCGCCTGCCACGCCTGCAAGGCGATGGAGTTCCGTTCGCTGGAGACCAACGGCGAGGGCGAGATCTACTCCTACATCGTCGTCCACAACCCGCCGGCGCCCGTGCTGGCCGAGGCGGTGCCGTACGCCGTCGCGCTCGTCGCGCTCGACGAGCATCCGCACGTGCGCATCCTCGGCAACGTGCTCAACTGCGAGCCGGGCGAGGTCGCGATCGGCCAGCGGGTGCGCGCGACCTTCGAGGAGATCATCGACGAGGACGAGACGCTGCTGATGCCGCAGTGGGAGGTCGTCTAGCCGCGGCCGCACGCCCCACGAGATGGACAAGCACCACGACGCGAGCGGCGCCGCCGGCGAGACGGCGCCGGCGGCCCTCGCCCCACTCCACCGCGACGACGCTGCGGCCATCGAGGGCCTCGACGTCGTCGCGGCGCACTGCAACGAGTCGCACTGGTGGAACCACGCCTCGTTCGTGCTGCCGCTGCTGGGCGCGATCGTCTTCCTCGCGATCGGGCAGGTCGCCGGATCGGCGGAGGCGACGGGGTTCGGGATCTTCCTTGGCGTCGTGCTCGTGCTGCAGCTCCCGATCGTCTGGTTCACCTGGCGGCGCACGGCAACCGCGATCGTGCTCACCCGCTCCGGCGCCCTCGCATTGCATCGAGGGCGCACCCTCGCCGAGGTGCGCTGGCCGGAGCTGGAGCGCATCGAGCGCGTCGAGACGCTCGGCAACGTGCGCTGGCGGCTGACCGAGCGCGGCGGCGAGCACATCGCTGTCGAGGGCGAGATCGAGGACGTGCCGGGGCTGGTCGAGCGGGCGGGAAGGCTGTCGGGCGTCACGCCGAAGGGCGGGTAGCGCGCGGCCTGCGCTTGCAGGCACACTTGAATGTCTCGGGGGCGGACGCATACAGATCCAACCCGAGTAGAATCTCCGGGGACGTAGCGGACATGGCCAGAACCACTCCCACCACGCCGCGCTGCGACACCGACGCCTCGGAGTGGCGGCGTCTCCTCGACTACGGCAAGCGCCGCGCACGCGAGCAGGGCATCAGCCCCGACGATGTCGAGCGGTTGGTCGACGAGTACCGGGCAGAGGCTGACGCGTCCCCGGCGTGAGGGTCGTGCTCGACGGGAGGTCGAAGCCGAGCCGTAGCTGTTCCCGCTGCCAAAGCGCACTCGCAGGTGCGCGAACGGGCGTTCTCCGCTAGGATGCAACCGTGCGCTGCCTTCACTGCGACTCACCCCGGCCTACCGATGGGCCATTCTGCCCCTCGTGCGGCGCGCTGACTGAGGAGCCGCCGCCGATCGAGGAGGTTCCGCCGGCAGCACCTGCGTACCCGGACCGGCTCCCGCACGCGTCCGCGCGGCCGCAGCCGCAGCCTCCCCTCCCGCTCTCGGCTGGCCCGCTGGCGGAGGCGGCCCCGCAGCGCGCCGCGCCACCGGCGCCGGCGCCGGCGGCCGACCTGCCTCGCGACATCGGCCGCTACCGCGAGCTGCTGCAGGAGCGCTTCGGCTACCCCGACTTCCGCCCCGGCCAGGCCGAGGTGCTCGAAGCGCTGGCGACCCAGGACGTGCTCGGCGTGATGCCGACCGGCGGCGGCAAGAGCCTCTGCTACGTGCTGCCCGCCCTCGAAGCCGGCCGCACGCTCGTGATCTCGCCGCTGATCGCGCTGATGCAGGACCAGGTCGAGGCGCTCGAGGCGGTCGGCGTCCCGGCGAGCTTCATCAACTCCACGCTCAACCGCGCCGAGCAGAACCGACGCTACTTCGACTTCGAAGCGGGGCGCATCGCGCTGCTCTTCATCGCGCCGGAGCGGCTCGCGAACCGGCACTTCCTCGATGGCCTCGCCCGCGGCGGCGTGCGCCTGCTCGTGATCGACGAGGCGCACTGCATCTCCGAGTGGGGGCACGACTTCCGCCCCGACTATCTCACGCTCGGCGGCGCGCGCGAGCGACTTGGTCGGCCGCGCACGCTCGCGCTCACGGCGACCGCCGATCCCACCGTGCGGAGCGACATCCTCGCTCGCCTCGGCATCGCCGGCGACGCGCGCGAGGTGCTGACCAGCTTCGACCGCCCGAACCTGCGCTTCCAGGTGGTCCCGCTCGCCAGCGCGAAGGAGCGTCTCCCCTGGCTGGTCGCCTACGCGCGCGAGCGCAGCGGCCAGTCCGGCATCGTCTACGCCCGCACGCGCCGCTCCGTGGAGGACACCGCCCAGACGCTCAACGAGGCCGGCGTCCCGGCTCAGGGCTACCACGCGGGCATGGGCGGAGCCGCGCGGGCGACCATCCAGCGCCGCTTCACCACCGGCCGCGCCCCGCTGATCGTCGCCACCAACGCCTTCGGCCTCGGCATCGACAAGCCCGATGTGCGTTATGTCGTGCACTTGCAGATGCCCGGCCGCCTCGAGGCCTACTACCAGGAAGCCGGACGCGCCGGGCGCGACGGCGAGCCCGCCGAGTGCACCCTGCTCTACTCGCGCCGCGACCACTCGCTGCAACGCCGCTTCATCGACCAGGCGCACCCCGGCGACGAGGCCGTGCGCCGCAGCTGGACGCAGCTTGTCGCGATCCAGCAGTTGGACCCGCAGCGCCCGCTCTCGCCCTCGGAGTTCGAGGACGCCGCCGGGAGCGACGGCTGGGCGCTGACCGTGAAGGCGCTCCGCGCCTCCGGCCTGCTCGCCGAGGGCGAGTTGCGCCTGCGCTCGCTCGACCCCGACGCGCCGATCGACACGCGCGCGATCGCGGAGCGGCGTCGCTACGCCGAGTCGCGCCTCGCGCAGATGGCGGAGTACGCCGAGACGTCGGGCTGCCGCCGCGGGCTGATCCTGCGCTACTTCGGCGAGCCACCCGCTCCGGCCGGCGCGAACGGCGCCCGCAGCGACGGGGGCTGCGGCGGCTGCGACAACTGCAGCGGCGCCGTCCGCGCCGAGACGCCCGAGTACCCCCACGACCTCTTCAACTCGATCCTCGACCTGCGGGGCGGGATCGCGTGGGAGTCGAACCGCGCTCCCTACATGGTCTTCGAGGAGCGCACCGCCCGCGAGGTCGCGACCTACCGCCCAGCCGGCGAGGTGGCGCTGCTCGAGATCTGGGGTATGGGCCAGCGGCGCGTGCAGTGGTTCGGGGACCGGCTGCTGGCACTCGTGCGCGAGTGGGAGGAGGCCAACCCCGACACACCTCCGCCCCCTCAGCGCACCGCGCCCGCCTCGCGTCAGCGCTCCGCGCCCGTCGGGCCAGGGCCCGAGGTGCCGTTCGACGACCCGCTGTTCCAGCGCCTGCGCGAGTGGCGTCGCGAGCGCGCGACGCGCGACGGCGTGCCCGCCTACACCCTGTTCACGGACCGCAGTGCGCGCGAGCTGACCGTGCATCGCCCCGCCGATCGCGCCGCCCTCGCCGACGTCTGGGGCTTCGGCGACGCGCGCATCGCCGCGATCGGCGACGAGTTGCTCGATCTGTTGCGAAGCTTCGACCCGGAGGCGCCACAGGCCTCCTCGCCGACGCCCGTCCAGGCCGAACTGCAGGCCGAACTGCAGGGAGCGCTTGCGGCGCTGCCCGCGAGCAAGCATGCTTAGCGAAGCGGCCCGCCGCCCTGAGAGCGGCGCGGCCCCAGACCAGAGGAGCACCCGATGACCCTGACCCTCACCGTCACCGAGGACGCCGCGGAGCGGCTCGGCATGATCGTCACGCAGCAGGCCGAGAGCGAAGAGCAGGGCCTGCGCATCTTCTCGCGCGGCGGCGGCTGCGGCTGCAGCGGCCCCTCCTTCGCGATGGGCATCGACAAGGCTGGCGACAACGACAGCGTGCTCGACCTCCACGGCGTGCGCTTCATCGTCGACCCGGACACCGCGACCAGCCTCGACGGCGCCTCGATCGACTACACCGAGGACGACCTGATGCGCAAGGGCTTCACCATCGACGCCCCGAACGCGCAGGCGGCGGGCGGCGGTTGCGGCTGCGCCTCCGGCGGCGGCCACTAGGCTCCACCTACCGCCCACGGACGGGCTTCGCTCCAGTTGTCCCCCCTCTCCCGCGGGGAGAAGGGGCGGGTGAGGGATTCCGCCCGGCCCCGGTTGCCCGTGAACGCCTCGTGGGCTCACGCTGTGCTTCGTGCTGCATGACCTGCGCGAGTGGCTGATCGACTGGGCGGACAGCCCGATCGCGCCAATCGCGCTCGCCCTGATCACCGCATCCGAATCGATCTTCTTCCCGATCCCCACTGACCCGCTGCTGATCGCGCTGGCGCTGCGCCACCCCGACGCCGCGCTCATACTCGCCGCGCTTACGATCGCCGCCTCCGTGCTCGGCGGCGTCGTCGGGCACTGGCTGGGCGTACGCTTCGGCCGGCCGCTGCTGCTGCGGCTGCAGAGCAGGCACGCCGAGCGCGTCGAGGCGCTGCTCCGGCGCTGGGGCTTCTGGGCCGTCGCCGGGGCAGGGCTGACGCCGATCCCCTACAAGGTCTTCACGATCGGCGCAGGGGTCGTCGGGATTCCGCGCACGCAGTTCGTCTTCGCCTCGATCGTGGGGAGGGGGCTGCGCTTCGGCGTCTACGGCGTGCTGATCTTCTTCTGGGGCGAGCGCTTCGCCTCGTTCATCACGGACCGTTTCGACCTTGTGGTCAGCGGCTTCGTCGCCGTCGCGGTCGTGTCGCTGCTCGCCTGGCTGGGCTGGCGTACGCTGCGTGCGCGCGGCGCGGCGGCGTGAAGGCGGGCTCCCGTATGATGGAGCCCGAATCCCCGGACGAGGAGGCTCCATGCACGAGCTCGTGGAACCGATCGGCGAGGTACGCCCGCTCCGCGATCCCGTCCTGATCGCGACCTTCTCCGGCTGGAACGACTTCGGTGGCGCCGCCGCCGCCGCCCTCAAGCACCTGGCCGAGCAGTGGAAGGCGACCGACCTCGCCGAGATCCGCAACGAGCGCCTCTTCGACTTCACCGTCGAGCGCCCGAAGGTGCGCCTCGAGGGCGAGCAGCGCGTCATCGACTGGCCTCGGCATCGCTTCCGGCTCGCCAGCCCGCCGGGCGCGGAGCGCGACTTCGTGCTGCTGAGCGGCCCGGAGCCGCACCTGCGCTGGCGCACCTTCACCGAGGCGATCGCGGACTTCATGGTGGAGGTCGGCGCGACTCTCAGCATCACTATCGCCGCGCAGGCCGGCTCGGTTCCGCACACGCGCCCGCTGCCGGTCACGCTCTCCGCCTCGGACTCGGACTTCGAGGGCCAGTTCGGCCTGCGCGTCCCGACGTCCCGCTACGAAGGCCCGACGGGCATCGTGGGCGCGTTCAACGTGGACCAGCGCCAGCGCGGCTTCCGCAACGCGAGCCTCTGGGCGCAGCTGCCGCACTACCTCTCGGCGGGTCCGAACCCGAACGCGATCGCCGCGCTGGTGCAGCTGATCGATCGCGGCTTCGGCACCGACACCTCGCTCGCGAGGATCGAGCGGCGCATCGAACGCTTCAAGGAGCAGGTGCAGCAGGCGATCACGGAGTCTGGCGAGGCCGAGTCATACATCCAGATGCTGGAGCAGCAGTACGACGCCAACCTCCCGCAGCTCGCGGAGCCGGAGGCCGGCGACGACCCCGAGCTCCCTTCGGCCGAGGACCTGCTCAGCGACCTCGAGGGCTTCCTCCGCGATCAGCGGGACGAGGGGTAGGCGCGGGGCCTTCGTACCGGCAGAAACTGCCTCCAGACCTATTCGAGGTGTACCGGCGGAATGTCCCGTTTCAGGATCTGGATCCGAACACCCGAGACGTCCGCGCCCTCGACGGTGACGGACTCAGGGTCCGCGACATACTGGTCGTTCCACAGGGTTAGCCAACCTGTCCCGGCGTCAACGATCCTGCCGGGCTGTGTCTCACTGAAGAGCAAGGGGGCGACCGAGAACACGCCGTCCGGAAGGTGTAAGACGAACGAACCGTCGTCGCCTGTGAGGACCGCGTCCTGACCGAGCCCTCCGTATCTCACTCGGTCCAAGGCATCCACCCTGACCCCGCGGAGGGGCTGACCGTCGGGTCCGACGACCGTACCGCTGACTGCGCGTAGCGGCCCGAAGTCACAGAGTAGGTGCCTCTCCGAGGGCTCGACAGCGAGCCTGATCTCGATACCGCTGACATCGGAGCCCGCGACCACCACCCGCTCGGCCTGGTCGCGCGATAGGACCACACCGGCCTCGCCGGCATGCCAGCCGATAAAGGGTGATCGGTGAGCACACCGTGCACGCACCCAGAGCTCATAAGTGCCGTCCGGGACAAGCAAACCGAAGACACCACCGAAGAGAATGCCCTGTCCGTCTTCCGGGCGATCCGAGTCGACCGGACTGGCCAGAACGTCCAGCCGCCAGCGCGTCACCGGCTCGCCGTCCGGCCCCAGCACGACTCCTCGGAGCTCCCGGCGCACGGGGATGACTTCGGCGGCGTGTGCCTCAAAGGCCTCATAGAACTCGTCGGTCGTCATGTTGAACGAGTCACGGAAGGCGGTCCGCCAATCCGTACTCTCGGGAAGCAGGCGGAAGTAGTTGATGACCGCTGCTTCACCTGTCTGCCCGGCAATCCAATCGATGGCCAATGCCGCAACCAGAGGCTTTGAGCCGGCGTCATGCCTGGTGAAGTAAGTTTCCGCGTCGCGGAGTGGGACGACGTCGAAACTCAAGAGACGTCGGCGAGTGTCGACGCTTTCTGCGTGATAGTTCGGATTGTCGCGATGCACCCGTTCGAAATACCGCATCTGGGCGTAGTAGGCTGAGCCCTCGATCAGCCACCACGCGCCCCGCTCCCACCCGGTGTCGGAAGCCGGCAACAGCTCCTCCGGGGCCCAGATCGTCTGGAGCGCATGGAAGTACTCGTGCGCGATCCAGCTCTCGGCACACCACTCGTGGAAGAAGACCACGTTCCCCTCCGCGATACTGCATTGCAGGGCGGGAGCGTGGCCCAGCACCTCCGTCATCTTCTCGATGCCTGCTTCCTCGTCGGCCACGAAGTAGAGCGTGAAGCCAATGGTGCGCGCATCGAGGCGTTCCCAGAAGAACGTCACGATGTCGAGCGTCAACGCGCTGATCTCGGCCTGCCGGTCCGCGGCAACGTCGCCGAGGAATACAACTGTTGGACGTGACTCCGGCGGGATGGGCGGGGGCGTCGGCGACGGCGTGGGTGTCGCGATCGGCGTCGGGGTGGGTGTCGCGGTCGGCGTGGGTGTCGCCGTCGGCGTCGGCGCTGGTGTCGTGGTCGGCGTCGGCGCTGGTGTCGCGGTCGGCGTGGGCGTGGGTGTCGCGGTCGGCGTCGAGGCGGGTGTCGCGGTCGGCGTTCGCGCGAGTGTCGCGGTCGGCGTCGGCGCCGGTGTCGCCGTCGGGGCAGCGGTCGGCGTTGGCGACGGCGTCGCGGTGAGCGTTGGCGAGGCGGTCGGCGGCGGCGGCGGCTGTGTGGCCGAGGGCGCCTGTGCGGCCGTCGCCACGACCGGGGCTGGTCCGCCTTCGCCTTCTTCGTCGCCACCACTGGTGCAGGCCGGCGCCGCGCTGAGGACGGCGAGCAGCAGCGCGAGGCCGAGCCATGCGCGCGCCGATCGCCAACGCCTGCGGATTGTCGATGGGCTCACCCGCCGAGCATAGCGGGCGCGCTCCGGCGCGAGGCTGCGCCGCGCTTCACTCCCCGGCGGGGCGTTGGTAGACTCGGAGGGCCCAGGAGTGTAGCTCAGCTGGAAGAGCAGCGGTCTCCAAAACCGCAGGTCGTGGGTTCGAGTCCCTCCACTCCTGCCAGCAACCGCCCTCCCGAGGGCGCAACCGGGGCCGAGGTGGTGGAATTGGCAGACACGCCGTCTTGAGGGGGCGGTGCCCGTAAGGGCGTATGAGTTCGAGTCTCATCCTCGGCACCAACGCACACTCACCGACCGCCGGCACTACGCCGGCGGTTCTGCGTCCGGGCCTCGATGCCGCCGGCGCCGCTCTCCACCCGCGTTCCTTGTAGCGCTGCCGTGCGCCCGATATAGTCCGCCCCGACCGCAACGGTCGGTTCAACACGAGTGCGTATCCCCGAAGGAGTCTGCCGATGGCCGAGCTGAGACTGGAGATCGAGGACGGAATCGCCGTCGTCACGATGGACAACCCGCCCGTGAACGCGGCCTCCCAGGAATGGGACTTCCAGGCCGTGTTCGACTCCTTCTACTACAACAAGGACGTGCGGGTGGCCGTGCTCACCGGCGAGGGCACGCGCTCCTTCTGCGCCGGGGCGGACGTCAAGCGCCGCGCCGCCGACGTCGGCGAGGCCCAGCAGTCCGGTGGCGCGGGCGGCAACACCGCCTACATCGCCGGTCAGCGCCGGGGCCGCGAGAACTTCAACTGCATCCTCGAAAGCGCCGTCCCCGTGATCGGCGCGATCAACGGCTACTGCCTCGGCGCGGGCATGGCCCTCGCCGGCTCCTGCGACTACCTGATCGCCTCGGAGACGGCGAGCTTCGGGCTGCCGGAGATCAACGTCGGGCTGCTGGGCGGGGCGCGCCACATGATGCGCGCCTTCCCGCACCACATCGTGCGGCGCGCGCACTACAGCGGCGAGCGCATCAGCGCGCAGGACGCCTACCACTTCGGCGCGGTCTGGAAGCTGGCTCCGCCCGAGCAGCTGATGGAGGTGGTGATGGACGAGGCGCGGCTGATCGCCTCGAAGATGCCGATCGGCATCCGCCTCGCCAAGGAGAACCTCAACGTGATCGAGACGCTGGACGTGCGCAACGGCTACCGCTGGGAGCAGACGCGCACCCGCATCCTCCAGGAGACCGAGGATGCCCTCGAGGCGAAGAAGGCCTTCGCGGAGAAGCGCCAGGCGGTTTACCACGGCCGCTAGCTGTTCTTCCCACGAACGTTGTTTACAGGCGTGAGGCGGGGACAGCCCCGCCGATGCCGCCGTGTGGCCGGCGAACATTGTAGCGGTAGAGCCAGCGCGGGAGCTGGTGCAGCCGCTCGGCGTTGGAGCGGTAGGGGCGGGCGTAGGCCCACTCGTTCTGCAGGATCTGGATGAAGCGCTCGGCCTTGCCGTTCGTCTGCGGGCGGTAGGGCCGGGTGTGCCGCAGTTCCACGCCAGCGGCGGCGGCCACACCGCGGAAGTCGCCGGAGACGGTGTAGGCCTTTGCGTTGTCGGTGAGCACGCCGCGCACGCGCACGCCGCGGCGGCCGAAGGCGGCGAGCGCCTGCTCGAGGAAGGCGGCGCAGCTGGGGCCGCGCTCGTCGGGCAGGACGGCGACGTAGGCGTAGCGGCTGTGGTCGTCGACGGCGACGTGGAGGTAGTCGAGGCCGCGGGTGCGCGGGGTCGCGGCGGAGCGGCCGTGCATGCGGTGCCCGCCGCCCTCGGGGATGCGGCCCAGCTTTTTCACGTCGATATGCAGCAGGTCGCCGGGGGCGGGGTGCTCGTAGCGGACCACCGCGCGGGTGACGCGGTGCAGCCGGTCGAGGCGGTTGAGACCGAAGCGCCTGAGCACGGCGTAAGCGGTGGAGCGGGCGATCCCGAGCGCCCAGGCGATGCGGTGCGGCCCGAACCCCTGGCTGCGGCGCACGGCGCAGATGCGCTGCTCGAGCGCGGCTGCGGTGCGGCGGGGGTTGGAACGCGGAGCGGAGGTACGGTCGCGGAGACCGGCTGCGCCCTCCTCCTGGTAGCGGCGCCACCACTTGGAGACCGTGGGGCGGGAGACCCGGAAGCGCCGGGCGACCTCCGCCTGCGACCAGCCGGCCTCGACCTCCAGAACCATCTCCAGCCGGGTGGCCGGAGTCAGACGCGCGTTAGGATGTGCCACGAGGGGCTCCTCTCTGCTACTGGTGCGTTCGTTTCACACACACAGCAGCAGGCGGAGCCCCTCACCTGTCAACAACCTACGTGGGAACTACAGCTAGCGCGGACCGCTCAGGCCGCGATGCGCGAGGGCCACCAGTTCCAGCGCCCGAAGATCGCGACCAGCGCCGGCACGATCAGCGTGCGCGTGATGAAGGTGTCGATCAGCACGCCCGTCGCGACCGCGAAGCCGAGCTGCATCAGATCCTGGAGCGGCAGCGTCATCAGCGCCGAGAAGGTGCCCGCGAGGATCAGGCCGGCCGAGGTGATCACCGGACCGGTGCGCGCCAGCGCGTGCCCGATCGCCTCCTTCAGCGGGGCGTGCCGCGCCTCCTCGCGGATCCGCGACATCAGGTAGATGTTGTAGTCGACGCTCAGCGCGTTGAGGAAGACGAACAGGAAGAACGGCACGCCGGGTCCGATGCCTTCGTGCCCGAGCAGCAGGATGAAGACGATGACGGCGAGGCCGAGCGTCGCGAAGTAGGTGAACGCGATCGTCGCCATCAGGTAGAGCGGCGCGATCAGCGAGCGCAGCAACAGCGCGAGCACAACGCCGATCGCCAGCAGGATCAGCGGCAGCACGACCCGCGAGTCGCGATCGCCGGCCGTCCGCGTATCGGCCGCCTCGGCGCTGTCGCCCCCGACCAGGACGGCGGCCGGGTCGAGGCCTGCCGAGGCCGCGCCCTCCCGTGCCAGCCGGCGCAGCTCCGGAACGGCGTCGAGCGATTCGGTCGCGAAGGGGTTCTCCGTCAGCACGACGTCGATCCGCGCGGTGCCGCCATCGGCGGAGACGAAGCGCGCACGGGCTGCCTCCGGCCCTCCCGCAGGCCCGGCCGTGCCGAAGGGCCGGCTCGGTCCCGCCGCACTCGCGACCGCGGGGTGTCCCGCGAGGGCGAGCGTGAGCGCATCGAGCTGCTCCAGCCGCCTCGGGTCGAGCGCCTGCTCGCCCGGCGGCAGCGAAACGTAGACCCGGGTGGGCGACAGCTCCCCGCCCGGGAAGCCGCTGCGCAGCAGCTCGAAGCTGCGCACGGACTCGGTGTTGCCGGGGAGGCTCTCAAGCTGATCGTAGTTCGGCTGGAAGGCGAGCAGGCCGGCAATCAGCAGCGCGAGGGCCGCCGTAGTCGCCGCCAGCGACGCTCGGGGCCAACGCAGCACGACGCCGCCGATCCGCCCGTAGATGCTGCGCCGCCAGTCCTGCGGCGCCTCCGGCTGCGAGGGCGTCCCGGCGCCCAGGCGCGGCTGCATCGGCCAGAAGGCGCGCCGGCCGCCAATCGTGAGCACGGCGGGGATCAGGGTGAGCGCGGCCAGCATCATCAGTCCCACCGCGATCGCGATCACCGGGCCGAGCGTCTGGTACGAGCGCAGGGTCGCGAACATCAGCGCCGCCGAGGCGATGAGGATCGTCGCGCCTGCCGAGGCGACGGCGCCGCCGACGCCGCGCATGGTGCGGCGCATCGCCTCGTGCCTGTCGTCGTGGCGGGTCAGTTCCTCGCGGAAGCGGGCGGAGACGAAGAGCACGTAGTCGGTGCCCGTGCCGAAGAGCACGACGGTCATGATGCCCGTCGTCTGGCCGGAGATCGGCAGGTCGAACTGCTGGGCGACCCAGGCGCCGACCGCGCCGGCGAGCTGGAAGACGAGCCCGACCCCCAGCAGCGGGATCAGCGCCACGATCGGCGAGCGGTAGATCAGGATCAGCAGCACCAGCACCAGCGAGGCGGTGACGATCAGCAGGAACGAGTCGATGCTCGCGAAGACCTCGACGAGGTCGACGATCAGCCCTCCGGGGCCGCCGACGGCGACCTCGACGCCTCGTGGCAGGTCGAGCGCCGCCGCGCGTTCACGGATCGCGCTCACGGAGTCGGAGAAGGCGTCCTCGGCGGGCTCGCCGGCGAGTTCGGCGAAGACGTAGAGCGTCGTCCCGTCCGGGGAGACGAGGCCTGAGCTGGCGCCCTCGCCCGGTCCCGGCGAACGCACACGGATGACGTTGCCTGGCGCGTCGGACCCGGTCAGCCACGCCTCGAGCTCCGCGACGGCCGCGAAGGTCGGCGCGCTCAGTCCGGCGGGTTCGCGGACGACGATCAGCGTGGGAGTGCCGTCTGCCGGGAAGCGCTCGCGCGCCAGCTCGAAGGCGCGGGTCGACTCGGCGTCGCCGGGCAGGAAGAGCGCCTGCTCGTTCTCGGTCACCTCGGCGAGTCGCGGCAGCTGCGAGATCAGCGTCCCCGCGAGCAGGATCCAGACGAGCAGCGTGATCCACTTGCCGCGCGGGCTGCTGACGAAGTCGGTAACGAGGCCGAGCACCGGCTACCTCACCCCGATCGGGGCGCGCATTTGGAACCCAGAGGCGTCTGAAGTCGACCTACGCAAGGGGGCTCCTTGGCACATCCGTGGGATGCCAGCGACCGCCCTTCGAGGCTAGCGCCGCGTGCTCCTTGGCGACAGGCGCAGCGACGGACAGCGCGCGCATGGCTCGCCCTCGCGCTGACCGCTCGCTTGCACTCGGACTAGCTGGGAGATCTCGCTGTGGTGGATGTTACCCTGTCGCCGCGTCTCCCCCGCGAGGGTGCCTTCGCCAAGGTGTGTCCACTATGACGGGCTCCGAACAGATTGACCCGAACTCGTTCTGGGTTGAGTTCGGGGAGTACCTTCGTTCCTTCTATGCCGATCTGTCGCCCTCGACGGACCTGGGAGACTTCCGAGGGAGCAACTTCTGGTGGCGCGCCTCCGAGGGATCGTTACATCTCACGGGCGATGAGTCCCGACGCTACCACCAGCTCTTGCAGACTTGCTGCGAGCAGCTCGCACCCGATGCAGACATCTCAGAGGCCGCCTTCGACTCGGCCCTGAAGGACGCGATTTTTTGGTGGCCGACGTACCGGAAAGTCGAACTCGCGATATTGAGGTTCGCATCAGAGAAGCGATCGATGAGTTCAGAGCCTTCGTTGCGGGTCCAGGGCACGGATACGAGTGCTGGGTAGAAGTCGAGGGACTCGATCAAGGCTCGCTTCCTGCCAGTTTCGGCAACACGAGGTTCGTCGTTCTGGGAGATGCCGAGATCGATGCCCTAGAGGCTCTCGTCGAGGAAGAGCACACGGTCGACAAGACTGGCAAGATGGAGCACATCAACCGTCTGGCCGGGGAGATTCTGGGGAGCCCCGTCGCCATCCAGCGCGTCAGGGCTCGCGATAACAAGGCGGCCTTGTTGCTTGCGGAGCGTGAAGCCCAGATCACCCTTGAATGCCTGAACTTCTTTGCCGACGTGGTTCCGTATAACCGAGCTCGCCTGCGGATTGCACGTGGTAAACGCAGTGAGGGGAACACGCTGCAGATGGCTTTGGCCAATGAGGGCTCCTTCCTATACAGCCCTCAAGCCACCATACCGTGGGAGTTTTCGCTCGACAGGTTGCGGGAACTTGAGGGCGCTATTGGCGAGGCCTTGGAGCGAGTCGAGGAGCTGCGGGCCAAGCCTCACCGTAGCGAGGTTGACGAACTCCTCCTACGCGCCGTCCGCTGGGTGGGGCGGGCGGTGACGGCGAACCGGACGGAAGACAAGCTCCTGTTCGCGGCGATTGCGCTCGACTGCATAACGCGGCCGAAACCGCGCCATGACGTTCGCCAACAGCTCTCATCTAGAGTTGCCCACGTACTGAACGGTGGCGGTGAAGATCAAGCGAGGTTGGAGACTGAGATTCGGCGGCTATACGACATCCGTTCCGCTCTCGTGCATGACGGCAGCCTAGAAGTCACGGAAGACGACAGGGCGGCAATGCAGACAGTTGCCCTGCGCACAGTGGTCTGGGCTTTGACATCCTCCGACTTTGGGAGTCCTACCACGCTTGACGAGCTCGAGGCCTATTTCACCCGAATCACGAACGCGCCACCGGCTTGAGTGTGCACAGACCCCGCGCCGTTCAAGTGATAGCGAGGGGATGATCGCAGTCTCCCGGTACCCTGCCCCCTACTGCTGTGAAGGCGTGGCGGGGCGGCGGCGGGAGCGGGCGGGGGCCTCCATGCCGGCGTCCTCGAAGGCCTTGCGCTGGGCCGCCGCCTGCGGGCCGAACAGCTCCCGTATGTTGCCCTGCGCCCACGACAGCGATCCCTCGATCGAGTCGATCTGGCCCTGGAAGCGCGGCATCACGTAGCGCGCGAACAGCTCGAAGCTGCGCCTCGTCTGCTCCGTCGTCGCGAACTCGCGCATCGAGCAGAGCAGCGCGCCGAAGCCACCCGACAGCTCGAGCAGCCGCTCGATGCCCTCGATCGCGTCGTCGGGCGTGCCGACGATCGCGCCGCCGCGCTCGACCATCGCCTCGATCGTGTCCTCGCCCTCGGCGAAGCGGATGCCAAGCGCGCCGGTGTAGCCCTGGTTGTAGGCGATGCAGGCCTCGGCGGTCTGGGCCAGCGCCTCCTCCTTCGAGTCGGCGAGGTGGAAGTACATCGTCACGCGCCAGTCGTCGCGGTTGATCTCCGTGCCGTGCTCCTCCGCGGCTTCCCGCGCCCACTGCCACGCGCCCTGCAGCGAACCGATACCGCCCGGCGCGGCCGTGGCGACCGAGAGCATCCCGATGCCGAAGCGCCCCGCCGTCTGCGGCCCCGAGGGCGAGAGGCTGTGCGCGACCGACACCGGGAGGTGCTCCTCCCTGTAGGGCGCCAGCTGCAGGTGCGCGTCGTGCAGCGAGAACCAGTCGGTCTCCATCGTGACGTGCTCGCCGCGCAGCAGCGGCAGGATCGCGTCGAGCGACTCGACCATGCGCGTGCGCTGCGTCGAGGGGTCGATGCCCATCATGTAGGCGTCCGAGGCGAGCGCGCCGGGGCCCACGCCGAACAGCGCGCGGCCGCGCGTCAGGTGGTCCATGAACATCATCCGGTCGGCGACCATCAGCGGGTTGTGGTAGGGCAGGCTGACGACGCCGGTGCCGAGCTTGATCTGCTTCGTGCGCGCGGCCATGTGAGCGGCGAACAGCGCCGGGTCCGGGATGAACTCCCAGCCCACGCTGTGGTGCTCGCCGATCCACGCCTCGTCGTAGCCGAGGCGGTCGAGCTCCTCGATCAGCGCCGCGTCGCGCTCGAGGGCGAGCGTCGGGTTCTCGCCGGGCTGGTGGAACGGCGCGAGGAAGATGCCGAACTTCATCCGGCGCGGTCGATAGCCCATCCTGCCCGTCCCTCCAAGCCGTCGCGGCCGGCCCTACTGGCGGTCCATCCGCAGCACGCGCCGCGAGAGCCGCCAGCCCTCCGGCGTGCGCCGCCACTCGTCCGTGTAGACGCCCGAGATCTGCGGGACCGCCGTGGACCTGCCGCCGGCGACCCGCGTCTCGAAGAGCATCGCGCGCGTCTGCGCGGTGTCGGCCCCGAGGGCGTCGAACACGACGCCGCCGGGCGCGTGGCGCGTGCGCTCGCGCGCATCCGGGGCGCGCATGCCCTCAAGCTCGCCGCTGTGCATGCCCTCGGCCCAGCGCTCGATGGCGTCGCGACCCTGCTGGCGGAAGGCGGGCGCTTCGTGGCTTCGAGTGTAGACCTCGAACTCGGCGTCCTCGGTGAAGCAGGCGGCGTAGGCGTGCGCGTTCTTCTCGTCCCACGCGTAGGCGTAGCGCGCGACCATCTCCATGATCGCCAGGCGGTCGTCCGCGCTCATCACGCCTCCCCTCGCGGCCTGCGTCGCGGCGAGGATACCGCGCCGGGGCGGGAACGGGATCGAACGGCCGCCGCGCCTGCCGGGGCGGCCGGTGGTAGGATCGAGGGGACACGCCCGCTTCGGCGGGCGTCGCGCGGCCAGGCCACGTAGCCAAGTGGTAAGGCAGGGGTCTGCAAAACCCTTATCGTCGGTTCGATTCCGACCGTGGCCTCCAGCACTCCTAGCGCGCCGGCGGCTCGACGCCGAGCTGCTCCCACAGCGCCTCGCGGTCGAAGAAGAACCAGCCCTCGGCGATGCGCCCGGCCTCGATGCGCACGATCGCCATCCCCATCACCTCGACGCGCTTGCCGGTCGCCTCGACGCCGCGGAACGCGCCAAGGTGCGTGCCGCGCAGCGTCAGGCGGAGGCCGACGCGGTCGCCCTCGGCCACGAGGTCGTCGACCGTCTCGACGAGGTCGGGGAAGGCGCGGCGGACGTTGGTGACGAGCTGGCGCACGCCGTTCGGTCCCGGCGTCTGACCGGGATGGGCGTGCCGGTTCACGTACTCCGGCGCGAAGATCTCATCGACGATGTCGACGTTGCCCTTGTTCATCACCTCTTCGAAGAACCGCCGTACCAGCGCCTTGTTCGCCTCTGTGTCGCTCATCGGCGGTCACCTTCCCCCGGGGGGCCTAGCGCACGGCCCACCAGCGCCGACGTATTAATCCCGTAGCGACGGGTCATAGGGCTGACTCCGAACCTGCTCAAGATCGAACGGCTCGTGGTCGGGATCTATCCGATCGCGCAGCGTGCCGAGTTTCGACAGATCGACGCGCCGGGGATGGAGCGTGAATCCATCCGGCTCCTCCCTGACTTCGAGGCTGTCGTCAGGCTTCATTGTCGCTCCCATCGCATGATCACTTCGGCAGATTCGCACGGCCCCAGCGCCTACACCGGCATCGGGCGCAGCGAGGGCGAGACGGCGAGCGGCGCGCCCGTGACCGCCTGGATCTCCTCGGCGCTGTAGCCGGGCGCGTACTCCAGCAGCTCAAAGCCGCCCTCGTTGACGGCGATCACTGCGAGGTCCGTCACCACCAGCGAGGCGGGACGGCCGCCCGTGAGCGGCAGCGTGCAGCCCTCGACGAGCCGCGGGGCGCCCTCGGAGGTGGTGTGGAACATCGTCAGCCAGACGCGCTTGGCGCCCTGCGTCAGGTCCATCGCGCCCCCGATGCCGCCGAGGTCGCTCCGCCCGTCGGCGTGCGGCGTCCAGTTCGCGAACGAGCCGTCCGTGGCGACCTCGTAGGCGCCGAGCACGGAGCAATCGACGCGCCCGCTGCGGATCAGGCCGAAGGCGTCGGCGTGGTGCACGATCGCCGCGCCGGGCGGCAGCACGACGTACTGCATCCCCGGCGTCACGACGTCGAGATCCTCGTGCCCTTCGGGGGTGTGCCAGCCGTAGCCGATCAGCCCGTTCTCCGAGGACAGCACGATCCCCGCGTCCGGGTCGACGAAGTCGCAGGCGAGCACGGGGATGCCGACGCCGAGGTTCACGATCCAGTCGCGCTCGAGGCGGCCGGCGAGGACGGCGGCGATCTGCTCGCGGTTGAGCGGCTCCCTCGCCTCGCCGCTCACGAGGCGCCTCCCGCGCCATCTCCAGCGCCGAGGTCCAGCTCGCGCCCGCTGCGCCGCGTGCGCCGCGGCGAGACGATGCGGTCCTCGGGGATGTGCACGAGCCGCGTGACGTAGACGCCGGGCGTGTGCACCTGGTCCGGGTCGAGCGCGCCGAGCGGCAGGATCGGTTCGTCCACCTCGGCGATCGTGCAGCGCCCGGCGGTCGCCATGATCGGGTTGAAGTTGCGCGCGGCGCGGCGGAAGACGAGGTTCCCCGCCTCGTCGGCCTGGTGCGCGCGGACGAAGGCGTAGTCCGCGGTGATGCCGTGTTCGAGGACGTAGCTGCGCCCGTCGAAGGTCCGCTGCTCGCGGCCCTCGGCGTAGACGCTGCCGACGCCGGCGGGCGTGTAGAAGGCGGGGATGCCCGCGCCACCCGCGCGGATGCGCTCGGCGACGGTCCCCTGCGGGACCAGCTCCGCCTCCGCGCCGCCCTCGCGGAAGACCCGCTCCGCCTCGTTCGGTTGCGAGGGGTGCGGCGCGGCGGTGAAGGAGGCGATCACCTTTCGCACGCGTCCCGCCAGCACGAGGTCCGCGATCGTCACGCGGCCGTCCTCGTCGAGCAGCGGGCGATTCACGGTCGTCGAGATCATGACGAGGTCGGTCGCGCCCTGCTCCCAGAGCGCCTGCATCAGGTTCCAGGGCACGCCCGCGTGGAAGCCGGCGACGAGGATCGAGGCGCCGTCCGGGATGTCGGCGACGGCTTCCGCGGCCGAGTCGTAGCGCACCGGTCGCGGCACTGCTTCGCTAGCCGATCTCCGCGGCGGCAGCCTCGAGGATCTCCCCGCTGCCTACGAGTTGCGTGAACGCCGACGGCGTGACGCCCTCACCAAGTGCCGCGGCTGCCTCGATCACCTGCGTCTGGCCGGAGGCCGTGACGGCGCCCGCGGTGAGATCGCGGAACTTCGCCTGGAGCTCGGGCAGACTCAGCGGGTTCTCCGGGTCACCCTTCGGGTAGTCGACGCGGCGCGAGACGCTGCCGCCGTCGCGCAGCTCGATCACGACCTCGGCCGGCCAGCGCTCCGGGAACGCCGCATCGAGGTCGTCGGAGCGGTAGCACTCGACGCGGTCCATCAGCGCCGCGACCTCGGGCGAGGCGATTACCGCGGGCATGTACTGGCGCGTCCCCGCCGAGCGGTGGAGCACCGCGACCGCCGCGCCGAAGGGCATCGAGAACTGCGCATCGACGACGGAGACCGGGCGGCGCTTGTCCTCCTCGGGGGCGGCGATGATGTTCCAGCCCGCCTCCAGCACGCCGACGCGGATGCGCGCGATCTGTTCGGGCGCGATGTCGTGCTCCGCGACCAGGCCGAGCACGGCGTCGATCGGCGCCTGCTTGTAGCGGCAGCAGGCGTGCGCCTTGATGCTCGTGCGGTCGATCGCCAGCGGCGCGACGCCGAGGCCGGCGGTCAGCCGCTGCTCCGCGCCGGCGTCCGAGGGCGTGTCGCTGTAGGAGTGCAGGTAGCCGTCCGGGCCGCAGATCGGGTCGCGTGGGCCCTCGAAGCCCGCGGCGGCGAGCCGCGCGGCGATCAGCCCGCCGTGGGCGGCCCAGCCGGGGTGCAGACGCTTCGTCCACGCGCCGTCGACGAGGAACGCCATCGAGCCGGCCGCGAGGCTGAGCGAGATCCCGAGCGCAGAGCGCATCGAGGCGGCATCGAGACCGAGCAGCCGCGAGGCTGCGGCTGCCGCGCCGAAGACGCCGGCCGTGCCCGTGGGGTGGAAGCCGCGGTCGTATTGGCCCTGCACGGTGGCGGCCATGCCGATGCGCGTCATCACCTCGTAGCCCACGACGCTGGCGGTGACCGCCTCCTCGAAGCTCGAGCCTTCGGCCGTCGCGAGCGCCAGCACGGCGGGGAAGACTGCCGAGCCGGGATGCGAGGACGAGGCCTGGTGCGTGTCGTCGCTTTCGAGGGCGTGGGCGCTGACACCGGCGACGAACGCCGCGTACTCCTCGAGCAGCGAGTGGCCGCCGGGCGCGGGGATGCCGCCCTCGCGGCCCGCGGCGTAGCGCCGCACGAGGCGCGTCGATTCCGCCGTGAGGCCCCCGAGCGCGTTCGCGGCGTGGTCGAGCAGCAGATAGCGGACCTGCGCCGCCGCCTCGCCGGCCTCGTCCGCGCGGTAGTTCGCCGCCCAGTCGAGCAGGCCGTCGATGCCTGGAGCGACGGCGGGCGACTCTGCGGAACGAGGCGCGGTGGTGGTCATCGGCGTCTCCGGCTCATCCTTGGCGAGAGAGCCCTCGCCGCGGCCCATGCTCGGCAGCGTGCCGAGTGGCTGTCAACCCTCCGCGCGACCGCTCGAAGATAGCGACGGAGGCGCTCCCCCGCCGCGGAGCGCCTCCTCGTAGAGCGCCCGTACGTGTGCGAGCGCGGATCACAGTGTACGCAACTCACGCGGACTTCGCGCCAGCCCGCTGCGATGGCTACTCCGAGGGCGGCACGTCGAGGCGCGCGACGATGCCCTCGAGCTCCGGGGAGGGCGCCGGGTAGCGCTGCAGCACGCGCGGGTCGTGGCCGGGCACGAGGTGCGCGGGCGAGTCGCCCAGCTCGTGCATCCGGTCGTAGCCGCGCACCAGCGCGCCGACATCGAAGACGATCGCGAACAGCGCCCCGTCATCGAGCTGGTCGTAGTAGTGCGCGGCATCCGAGGCGAGCACGACCCAGCCGCGCGCGGTGCGCACGCGCACCACCTGGTTGCCGCCGGTGTGGCCGCCGAGCCGGTGAATGCTCAGCCCGTCGGCTAGTTTCACGTCGCCGTCGTGCAGCACCGTCCGTCCGCTGAAGACGTCGCGCACGAGGCCCGTCACCTCCTCGACGTTGAAGGAGTGCCCGATGCTGCGGTTCTGCATGTAGCGCCCGCTGGCGAATTGCAGCTCGCTCTCCTGGATGTGCAGACGCGCGTTCGGGAAGTCATCGACGGTGCCGATGTGGTCGTAGTGGCAGTGCGTGAGCACCACGTCCTCGACGGTTGCGGCGTCCACGCCGACGAGCGCGAGCGCCTCCGCCGGGCTGCGCAGGCTGGTGCGTCCCCGGCGCTCGGCCTCCTCGGCGGTGAAGCCGGTGTCGATGACGAAGGTGCGCTCGGGGCTGATGGCGGCCCAGACGAAGTAGTCCATCCCGACCTGCTCGCTGCGATCGCCACCGCCGGTGGGGAAGATCTCGCCGCGCGGCACCGGGCGCCACGCGTACTTCGCCGCGTACAGCTCGTACACGCCCGAATCAGAGCCATCGGCCATTCTGCTCGTCCTCTCCTCGCTCAGAACCAGCGCGCCTTGTCGACGATGTTCTGCAGTGGCTCGCCGGCTTCGAAGCGGCGGCAGTTCTCGAGGAAGACCTCGAAGCGGCGCTCGTCGACGTAGGGGCCGTGGGCCGCGACGTGCGGCGTCAGCAGCACGTTCGGCGCGCTCCACAGCGGATGCTCCGGCGGCAGCGGCTCGATCTCGTACACGTCGAGGCCGGCCCCGCCGATGCGGCCCTCGCGCAGCGCCTCGTTGAGATCGTCGAGGCGCACGGTCGGCCCGCGGCCGATGTTGACGAGGTAGGCCGTGTCCTTCATCGCCTCGAAGCGTGCGGCGTTCATTATGCCCTCGGTCTCCGGGGTGTGCGGGACAGTGAGGATCACGAAGTCGGCGTCCGGCAGCAGCTCGTCGAGCGCCTCGGGCGGGTGCAGCTCGGCCAGCCCCTCGCTGAGCTCGCTACGCCGCGCGTCGATGCCCACGACGGTCATCCCGAAGCCCGCGAGGACGCGCGCCGTCTCCGCGCCGATCTCGCCAACGCCGATCAGCAGCGCGGTTGACGCCGGGAGGTAGGTGACGCCGCGGCGCGAGGGATCCGGCTCCCACCTGCCCTCGGCCATGAGGGGGATGTAGCGGTGCAGCGACCGCGCGAACGCGAGCACGAAGGCGGTGATGTGCACGCTGATGTGGTCGCTGTAGACGCCTCGAGGGTTCGTAACGGTGGCCGGGTGCCCGATCAGCGCGTCGTGGTACCAGCCCGCGGGCGGGGCGACCATCGACGAGTGAATCCAGCGCACGCGGGTGGCGGCGGCGAGCGCCTCCTCGGAGATGCGTGACTCCGCGAATACCGCGTCCGCCTCCCCGATCACGTCGAGGGCGGACTCGCTGTTCTCGGGCGTCAGCGTGCGGATGTCCGGCAGCGCTTCCGCGACGCGGCGCGCCCAGTCCGCCTGACTGCCGCGCAGCGGAGGCCAGAAGAGGATGCTGACGCTCATGCGCCGGCTCCCGCGATGCGCGCGAGGAAGCCGGCGATCGCCGCGTTCACGCCCCCGGGTTGCTCGATGTTCACGCCGTGTCCGGCGCCGTCGAAGACGTGGAGTTCGCTGCCCTCGATCCGGTTCTCCATGTAGCTCATGCCGTTGCGGAACGGCGTGTCGTGTTCGCCGACGAGCAGCAGTACCGGCAGGTCGATCGAGGCGATGTTGTCGATCACCAGCGAGTCGTGCTGCGTCAGCATCCCGCGCGCCGCGCGCGCGAGGCCCTCGGCGGAACCGTGCTCGCTCATATCGACCTCGGAGCCGCCGTCGTGGGTGCTCAGGCCGATCGTCTCCAGCCGCTCGGCGCGCGCGATCCGGTCCTCGTTCCAGGCCTGGCGGGGCACCGGGTTGCGGTAGCCGGGGCCCGTGCCCTGCAGGATCAGCGCGCCCGTCCGCTCCGGGTGCGTCACCTGGAAGGCGAGCGACATGTAGCCGCCGAGCGAGTGCCCGGCGATCACCGCCTGCTCGATGCCGAGCTCGTCGAGGATCGCGCGCATGTCCTCGACGGTCAGTTCGCGGCTGTAGCGGGAGTCGTCGGGCGGGCTGTCGCTGCGCCCGTGGCCGCGCATGTCCCAGCTGATCAGCCGGTAGCGATCGGCGAAGGCCTCGACCTGCGGCCCCCACATCAGGCAGGTCGCCGCGTAGCCGTGCGTGAGCAGGACGGGCAGCGTGTCCGCGTCTTTCGGTCCGTGGTCCTCGTAGTGGATCGCGACCCCGTCGCGGTCGATCGTGGGCATGGCTGTCACCTCCGCGCGCAGGCAGCTGCGGCAGGTCGCGCGCCTGCCGCGGGCGGGCAGCTTATCATCGCCCGCGAGGCCGCCCGCCCCTTCGATGCAGGCGGGGCGGGCGAGGCGCGAACGGAGTGCGGCGATGACGGCTGGCGGTCCCCTCGAGGGAATCCGGGTACTGGAGTTCTCCCAACTCGTCGCTGGGCCGTTCTCCGGCTGCGTCCTCTCCGACCTCGGCGCCGAGGTGATCAAGGTCGAGCGACCGCCCGGCGGCGACCCGCACCGCAACTTCGGCGCGGTGATCCCCAACGAGGGCAAGCGCTTCCAGGCCGTGAACCGCGGCAAGCGCAGCATCCTCGTCGATCTCCAGACGACCGCCGGGCGCGAGCTGATCCAGCGCATCCTGCCCTCGTTCGACGTGCTCACGATCAACTTCCGCCAGCGCGTCCTCGAGCGGCTCGGAATTGACTACGAGACGCTGTCCGCGCTGCATCCGGGGCTCGTCTACTGCCGCATCTCCGCCTTCGGATCGCGCGGGCCGCTCGCCGACCGCGCGGGCACCGACGCGACGATGTCCGCCTACTCCGGCCTCACCGTCGGCGACGGCAAGGTCGACGAAGCGGGCGCGCCCGAGCACATCTCCTCCGGACCGGTCTCCGACTACACCTCCGGGCTCGCGGCGGTAATCGGCATCTGCTCGGCGCTCTACCGCCGCGGCATCACGGGTCGCGGCCAGCTCGTCGAGACCTCGCTGCTGCGTTCGGCGATGGCGATCCAGGACAGCTACATCATGCGCGAGCCCCTCAGCGACGCGTCGACGATCGCGCCGATGATGGAGGCGGTCGAGGAGCTGCGCGCCGCCGGGGCGTCCTACAGCGAGTTGCTGGAGGCACGTCGCGCGCTGCGCGCCCGGCGCTGGGCGTTCCGCATCTACTACGGCGGCTTCGAGGCCAGCGACGGCGTGATCACGGTCGGCGCGCTCACGCCGCAGACGCGCGAGGGCGCCCGGCGCGTGCTCGGCATCGATGACGATGCGAGCGACACGCCGGGCTTCGACAGCGGCGACCCGGCGAACATCGCCCACGCCTCGGTGCTGCTCGAGCGCATCCGCGCGCTGATCCGCACTCGCCCCGTGGCCGGGTGGATCGCGGCTTTCGAGGCCGAAGGGGTGCCCGTCGCCCCGGTGCACTTTCCCGAGGACCTCGCCGACGACCCGCAGGTCAACGCCGCCGGCATCATGACCGACCTCGAACATCCGCTGACCGGCCCGCAGCGCGTGGTCGGGCCGATCGTCGAGCTCTCGGAAACACCGACGGCCGTGCAGGGCCCCGCGCCGCTGCTTGGCGCGGACACGGAGGCGGTGCTGCGCGAGGCCGGCTGCTCCGACGCCGACCTCGACGCCTACCGCGCAGCAGGGGCGATCCCATAGCATCGTCGCGATGAGTGACGACGAAGGGACGCCCATGCTTCCGCTCGACGGCTTCCGCGCCTGGCTGATCGCCGACACGCCCGCCGCCGGGTTCGCCGGCCGGCTGCTGCTCCAGCTCGGCGCGAGCGTCGAGCTGCTGGAGCCACCCGGCGGTAGCCCGCTGCGCGCCTGCCCACCCTTCCTCGGCGGCGGCGCCAGCGGCGAGAGCGCGCTCTTCCGCTACCTGGCCGAGGGGATGGCGACGCGCGAGCTCCCCGCCCGTCCCGACGCCGGGCAGGTCGCCAACGTCGAGATCATCGTCCACGAGCGCGCCTCGCTGCCGTTCGGCTGGAACCCGGTCGTCGAGGCTGCCCCGCTGCCCGAGCGCGGGCGCGTCGTGGTCGCCTGCACGCCGTACGGGGGCAGCGGGCCAAAGAGCGACTGGCAGGGCACGGAGCTGACGCTGTTCCAGGGCGGCGGCGAAGGCTTCCTGCAGCCGTCCGGCCTCGGTTACGAGGAGTTCCCGGATCGCCCGCCGATTGGCGTCGGCCGTTATGTCGGGAGTTACCAGGCGGGCACGAACGCCGCCTTCGCCGCGCTGGCCGGCCTCCGCTCCTCACGGGCGTCCGGCCGCACGGAGCGCGTCGACCTTTCGGTGCAGGACTCGCAGCTGTCGCTCAACTACCTCTCGGTCAGCCGCTACGTCGACGGCCACTTCGAGCGCCGCTCGAACCGCAGCTTCAGTTACGGCGGCATCGTTCGCTGCGCCGACGGCTACGTCGAGATCGTGCCGCTCGAGCAGCACCACTGGGTCGCCCTGCGCGAGCTGATGGGCGACCCGGAGTGGGCGCAGGCGCCGGAGCTCGACGACACCGTCGAGCGCGGGCGGCGCGGCCCCTTCATCAACGAGCACCTCCGCGCCTGGGCCGCCGAGCGCACCATCGAGGAGGTCGTCGCGCGCGCCGCGGAGACCGGCCTGCCCTGCGGCCCCTACCTCGCTCCGAAGCAGCTCCCCGAGGATCAGCAGTTCCAGGCACGCGGCTTCTTCCGTGAAGGCGCTGACGGCCAGCTCGCGCCCGGCGCCGCCTGGCAGCTCGAACGCGCGTCCGAGGCGGAGAGCGGATCGGCGGACGCGACGGCCGCCTCGCCGCCCTCGGGGGGCACGAAGCCACTCGCGGGCGTCCGCGTCGCCGACTTCACGAACATGGCCGCGGGACCCTACGCCACGCTTATGCTCGCCCTCCTCGGCGCGGACGTGATCCGCATCGAGTCGCAGGCGCGGCTCGACATCGGGCGGCGTCCGCATCCGCTCTACGGACGCTTCGACGTCCCGAACTTCGATCACCTCTCGGGTCACAAGCGCTCGATCACGCTCAACCTCAAGGACGAGCGCGGCGCGCAGCTCGCGCGCGAGCTGGTAGCCGCCAGCGACGTGGCGATCGAGAACTTCCGGCCCGGCGTGATGGGGCGGCTCGGCCTCGGCTGGGAGCAGTTGCGCGAGGTGAACCCGCGCCTCGTGATGGTCTCGCTCTCCGCCTACGGGCAGCACGGCCCGGACAGCCATCGCCCCGGCTACGCGCCGATCTTCGCCGCCGAGGGCGGCCTCGGCTACATGACCGGCTACCCCGACGGCGCGCCCGGCGAGATCCGCAACCAGATGGACCACGAGGCCGGCCTGATCGCCGCACTGCTCTCCCTCGCCATGCTCGAACAGCGCGAGCGCGGCGGCGCGGGCGCCTTCGCCGACCTCGCGGCCCGCGAGGTCGCCGCCATGCTCGTCGGCGAGTCGATCGTGCAGACGCTCGCCGACGGCGACGCGCCGCGGCTCGGCTCCGGCCACGAGCAGTGGGCGCCGCACGCGATCTACCCCGCGAGCGGCGAGGACGCCTGGATCGCCCTCGCGATCCGCTCCGACGAGGAGTGGCTGCGCTTCGTCGAGCTGAGCGGGCACCCGTCCCTCGACCGTCCGCAGTACGTGACCGCGGGCCGGCGCCGCGCCAACCGCGCGGCGATCGACCTCGCGCTGCGGCACTGGACCGCCAACCAGGACGCGCACGAGCTTGCCGCGCGGCTCCAGGCCGCCGGCATCTGCGCCGAGGTCTCGATGACCGGCGAGCAGCTCGTCGCCGACGCGCACCTGCGCGATCGCGGCGCGATCGTCGACCTCCAGCACGAGCGCTACGGCGAGCGCGCCACCGTCGGCGCGCCCTGGCGCTTCGAAACCGCCTCGAGCGTGCGCTACGACACGTGGTCGCCGGACCTCGGCGAACACAACGAGGAGGTGATCTGCGGCATCCTCGGCCACAGCGGCGAGGACCTCGAGCGCTGGATCGCCGAGCAGGCCGTTTACTGATGGCCGACCTGCCGACGCTCGACCTTCCGATTGGCGGCCTGCGCGTCGTCGAGTTGAGCGAGCGCGGCGCCTCCGCCTACGCCGGCAAGTTGCTGCGCCGCCTCGGCGCGGACCTCGTCAAGATCGAGTCACCCGAGGGCGACCCGCTGCGCCACAACGGCTCGCGCCGCCACGAGGCGGACGGCCGCACCACCACCGCCGCTTTCGACTTCTTCAACGAGGGCAAGACCAGCGAGGTCACGGCCGACCCGGCGCGCCTGCGCGAACTGGTCGCGGGCGCCGACGCCTTCATCCTCGACCTCGAACCGCGCCGCTACGCGGCGTGGGGCCTCGATGCCGACGCACTGGCCGGCCTTGGTTGCGGCGTCGTCTGCGCGATCACGCCATTCGGGCTGAGCGGCCCCTACCGCGACTATCGAGGGCCGGAGCTGGTCACCTCGGCCTTCGGCGGCTCCAGCGTCGGCATCGGCGCGCCCGGGCGGCCGCCGCTGCGCATGCCGCTCTCCCAGACCGCGATCCAGGCCGGTCTCGTCGCCGCCATCGCCGCACTGGGCTCCTCGTACGAGGGCGACGCCTACGAGGGCGACGAGCGCACGGGCGGCGACGGCGCGCGCGTCGTCGACATCGCGGAGAGCGACGTCTGGGCGACGGTGCACACCGGCACGACGGTGGTCAGCTACCTCTTCTCGAACCGCCTGCGCAGCCGCCAGGGCCGCCGTGTGCTCGGCCAGCCCTACCCGCACCAGCTCTTCCGCTGCTCCGACGGCTGGATCGCGATCCAGGCCTCGGAGCGCCACCAGCACCAGCTGTTCATCGAGATGGTCGGCTCGCCCGAATGGGCCGCGGAGCGGCGCTTCGGCAGCCGCCTCGACATGAACGACCGCCACGCCGACGAGGTCGACGCGGAGCTCGCCCCCTGGTTCGAGGCGCGCACCCGTCAGCAGGTCTTCGAGGAGTGCCGCGCCCGCAACATCCCCGCCGCCCCCGTCCGCACCGTCGCCGATGTGCGCGACGACGCGGACCTGCAAGCCTCGGACGCCTTCGAAAGATTCGAGGGCGCCTCGGGCGTCGAGTTGACGCTGCCCGCGCCGCCCTACCGCTTCGCCGAGGCCGATCTCGCGCCGCCGGGCCCGGTTCCGCCACCTCCGGTCTCGCGGCCTCAGGAGGGGCGCTGATGCTGTTGCAGGGCGTGCGCGTGCTCGACTTCGGCTGGGTCTGGGCCGGGGCCGTCCCCGGCCAGATGCTCGCCTTCCTCGGCGCCGAGGTGATCAAGGTGGAGACCCGCAAGCGCCTCGACTACATGCGCCAGGGCCGCGCGATCGTGAAGGACGCGCCGGACACCGAGCAGCAGCCGATGTTCCACAACATCAACCGCGGCAAGCTCAGCCTCAGCATCGACTTCACCACCGACGCCGGGCGCGACCTGCTGCTCGACCTCGCCGCGCACTGCGACGTGTCGATCGAGAACTTCGCGCCCGGCGTGCTCGACCGCTACGGCCTCGGCTACGAGGCGCTGCGCGAGCGCCGCCCGGACCTCGTGATGCTCTCGATGTCCGGGGGCGGCCAGCAGGGCCCGCTGCGGGAGCTGCGCAGCTACGCCTCGACGATCGCCGCCTTCAGCGGGCTCGACTCGCTCTGCGGCTACCCCGGTGAGGAGCCGCTGGGCGTGCAGCAGTCCTACCCCGACCCCAACGCGAGCCTGCACGGCACCGTCGCCGTCCTCGCCGCCCTGATCCGCCGCAAGCGCACGGGCCGGGGCGACCACATCGACCTCTCGCAGCTCGCGGCCGGCCTCCAGACCTCGGCCGAGGCGATGGCCTGGCTCGACCTCTTCGGCGAGGCGCCCGGCCCGCTCGGCAACCTCCCGCCCAACGACGAGCCGCTGCACGACTGCTTCCGCTGCGCCGGCGAGGACGAGTGGATCACCGTCGCCGCCGAGGACGAGACGCAGCTCGCCGCCATCGCCGCGCTCACGGGCGCGCCCTCGGACGACGCGGCGGCGGTGCGGGACGCCCTCGAACGCTGGTGCGCCGAGCGGGATCCGCGAGGCGCGATGGAGGCGCTGCAGGCCGCGGGCGTGCCCGCCGGCGCCGTCACGACGGCGAAGGACCGCTTCGAGGACCCGCACTACCGGGCGCGCGGCACGTACGTGGAGACGGAGCACCCCTCGATCGGCTGGGAACTGGTCTACCGCGCGCCCTGGATCTGGCCGGACGAGATCCCGCTCGCCAACGACCGCGCCCCGCTGATGGGCGAGCACAACGCGTACGTCGTCTGCGAGCTGCTCGGCCGCCCCCGCGAAGAGCTCGAACGCCTCACGGCGGAGCAGGTACTGTACTGACAGGCTCCGGCTCCCTCGCCCCTTGCGGGAGAGGGCGGGGGTGAGGGGTCCGCCGCGCGCCAGCGCGGCCATCGAGGTCGGTCCGGCGCCGTCCTCGGGCGTGGTCGAAGGAGGCAGCGCGATGTCGCTGAGACTGGTGAACTGGAACGTCGAGTGGGCTAAGCCGCAGCACACCCCCGAGATTCTGCGCCGGATAGACCACCACAACGCCGAGGTCGTGTGTCTCACGGAGACCGACCTGGGGCTGCTCACCAGAAAGGGCTACGCGATCTGCTCGCGGGCCGACGCCGGCTACGGGATCAAGGAAGGCCGGCGCAAGGTCGTGCTCTGGTCGAGGCAGCGCTGGGAGCACGTCGATGACCTCGGAGCCGGCTCCCTGCCGCCCGGACGGTTCGTGTCCGGCGTGACCCGGACATCGCTGGGTGAGCTGACCGTAGTGGGGGTCTGCATTCCCTGGTCCGGTTCGCGGACCGAGGCGCGGCGCGGAGCGAAACGCAAGAAGCGCTGGGAGGACCACGACCAGTATCTGGAGGGCCTCACCTGCGTGCTCAGACGTGTGTCCACGCAGCGGCTGATCGTGATGGGGGACTTCAATCAGATCATCGGGCTGGGCAGCAGCGCGGGCCGTGAACGGCGGTTGGCGCTGCAGCGCGCCTTCCCGGCGAGCATGACCATCGCCACCTCGGCGCTTGGCTACGAAGGACGCAGGGGCGTCGACCACATCGCAGTGAGTGGGGACCTGGCGGCCGAGTCCCTGGGCGTGGTCAGCAACGTCCACGACGGGAGAAAGCTGTCGGACCACTTCGGAGTCGTCGCCGCCCTATCCGCCCGGCCCCTCCGGTAGCGCGCCCCCGGTCACCCTCGCGAGGACCTCGAACGCCGCACTGCGGAGAAGGTGCTGTACTGAGCGCGAAGCACCTTTGACAACCCAGCGGCTCGAGCAGACGATGCCCCCGGAGTCACAGACCAGTGAGCCCGTTTCGGCGGACTCGCAGCGCATGGGCCGGGCTTGACGCCCGGCCCTTTGCTCGGCCCCGGCCCGCGCTTTGACCCCGCCCTTGCAGCAGTGGACTCTTCGGTACGTCGCGGGGAGCTGGTGGGCGTAGTGAAATGGGATCACGCTGGTCTGTGACTCCAGAGTTGTGGGTTCGATTCCCACCGTCTCCACCACTCCCTACGACACCTACTCCCCCCGGCCACCGGCACGAGGGGCCACCCGGCCCGCCTTGACACGCACCGAGCCGCGACAGACGCTCAGCGCGTCGCGCACCGAACACTCGAGGCGCGCGGCGGCACACCCGCGCACGCACCGCGAAGGGCGGCGACGATGACCGCGACCGACTCCGACGCAGCCCCCGGCGTGCCCTCCGGCCTCGACCTGCCCGAGGGCCGCATCACCCCCGAGGCGCTCGACGACCTGCGCCGCATCACCGGCCTCCAGATGCGCCCCGAGCGCTACATCCGCGAGGCGACGATCGACACCCTCACCAACTTCTGCAACGGCATCGGCGACCTCAACCCGCTGCACCGCGACGAGGAGTACGCGAAGTGGACCCGCTACGGCGGCCTGCTCGCGCCCGGCTGCTTCCTCTACGCGCGCACCTGGCCCGGCCGCACCCGCTTCGGCCTGCCCGGCGTGCACGGCTTCCACGCCGGCAACGACTTCCGCTTCGAGCGCGAGATCCGCATCGGTGACCGCATCGACAGCGTCGAGCGCATGCTCGGCTTCGACGAGAAGGAGAGCCGCTTCTCCGGCAAGCTCGTGATCATCCACGTCGAGACCACCTTCACGAACCAGCGCGGCGAGCTGATCGCCACCGTGCGCGGCTGGAACACGCGCCACGAGCGCGCCGCCGCCCGCGAGCGCGGCAAGGAGTCGACCGAGGAGTCCGTCACCGCCGGCGGGCGCGCCTACGACTACGCCCCCGAGGAGCTCTACGAGATCGAGCAGGCGCAATACAGCGAGGACGAGCGCATCCGCGGCGGCGACACCCGCTACTGGGAAGACGTCAAGGTCGGCGACGAGCTCGACGCGATCGCGCGCGGGCCGCTCACCACCTCGGACGTCACGGCCTGGCTGGTCGGCACCGGCCGGGGGCGGGCGCACGGGGCGGCGCTCAAGGAAGCGCGCCGCCACCCGGGCCACTACTTCCGCAACCCCGACGCCGGGCAGGGCCTCGAGTACACGGGCATGGGTCACCAGCTTCGCGAGGTCGCCGCGCAGGTCGGCGTCCCCGGCGCGTACGACTTCGGCCCGCAGCGCATCTCCTGGGCGGGCACGCTGATCGAGAACTGGATGGGCGACGACGGCTTCCTGAAGCGCCTGCGCGGCGAGTTGCGCGGCTTCAACCTGATGGGCGACACCACGTGGTTGCGCGGTACCGTGACCCGCACCTACATCGAGGCTGACGAAGCCCTCGTAGACATCGAGATCCGCGGCGAGAACCAGCGCGGCCGCCCCACCCTCCCCGGCCTCGCCACCGTGCGCCTGCCGTCGAAGCGCGTGCCGGAGGTGCTGTAGGGGGGCGGCGCTTCCTGCGTGATGTGTGTTAGAACCAGCCTCGGCTCAATGCATCGTCTTCGTTCTCCTCGTCATCGCCCAACAGCCGCCGCACATGGGATAGGAACCGCTCGAACGGAGCTGTGGCAAAGGGGTGCTGCCTCAAGTGGCTCGCGAACACCTCGCGGTACTTGCTTCGGTCGGCACTCGTGGAAAAGTGGCTCCGCACATTCGCCGGTAAGCGTTTCGCTTTCCGCAGCACAATCACTTCTTCAATCGATGTCACGGCAGTACTAATCGGCGTCATATCCAACCACTCGCATAGCAAGAAGTACTGCGAATTCGGTAGCGCGCGTTTCAGATCGAATGCGGTCGCAGCCGCCTCCTGGAACATCGTCTTGTCGAGATTGGTCTTAATCTCGGCAGCCAGGTAGGCGAGATGCGTGCTTTCCTCGCGAGATTCGCTGAAGTCCTCCTTGTGAGACGCCTTAAGAAACAATGGACGCGCCAGCGCAAAGTCATGGTTCTTCGACCGCACCGCCATACCGCCGCCAGCGATCGCGTTCCGGAGGTCTGAGTCGAAACGGAGCTGTGAGAAGGCATTTGTCGGCCCGAGGACAAGGTCACGCCCAGAAAGCCGATCATCTAAGACGCGCCCGACCAGCCACGGGAGAAATTCTTCCAAGACTGTGTTGTCAAGCTTAAGCTGCCCCTTCTGACGGTACAGGAAGTTCTCGCTGCTATCAAAGACAAGATCGAGCTCGATCGATGTCTTGTAGTGATCGAGCAACGCCACCAGGCGTTCAACGAGGTGATCGCCAGTTTCCTCGGTATTCTTCAGATTGGCGACCCACTCTTCGTACTTTTCGATCGCGACACGCACCCGCGGCTCATCGGGCTTTGGAAGCTTTCTGCTCCTTACCAGCGCTCTAAGCTTATCGCCATGTGGGGTCGGGTAGTCCATAGTCAGGTGGTCGCGTTCAACAGTGCAGATCGGCCCAGTATTGGGGATGGCGAGACTATATCAAGACGGGCCATTGCGTCCTCAAGTCCCAAGCGCTCTCTTGGAGGAGCAAGCGGGCGAGCTGCCGAGAGTGCTTGCCCTGCGACATCCCGCGCCACCATCAGTGACGATTCTTCATCGGGAACCTCGCCCGTCGGACGGAGGTGAAGGATGTCCTCATAGATGTCGATCCCGTAGCGGTTGCGGAACACACGCTCCTGACGTCGCTCAATCATCATGCCGACACTCCCCACCGCGAGCTCAGTCACCAATTCCCCGTTGAAGAACCGGACACCACGGACCGAAGACTCGCGTCCGAGCACAAGGATCAACCGACTGCCTGATCTCGCGACACGGATCATCTCCCGAAGCGTCAACACCATGTCCAATGAATACTGAATGACCGTGAGGAATCGGTTGCCTCGGTTCTGACGGTTCGATCCGATCTCTGAAGGGGCAATGGCCAGCACGTTCCACTTCAGGGCCTCGATCGAACGCCGGAAGTTCTGGTGGTAGTTATGGACGTTGATGTAAGGCGGTGAAGTGAGCACTATATCGATCGAGTCGGCCTCAATGGGCAGCGCTCTTGCATCCGCATGATGGACGGACACCGGCCGAGCGGACTCGGGAAGGCTACGGACGAGCTGATCTAAGCGGAGCCAAGCCTTGCGGACAGTGCCCGGGTCGAGATGCTTCTGATAAAAGTCGCACAGCACCACCAGTGCTGCCGAGAGTGCCCGCTCGGCACCAGCGTGAGACTCACGCCACAACCCGACGAGCTTGGCCTCGAGTGCTCTGCGATCCACGGATCCGCGGTTCCTGTCGAAGAACAACGGCGCGTTGGCCGGGCCGATCACATCGTGGAGTCGGTCACGTAACCCATTGAGCACAGCCGCCCGGTTGGCTGCATCGAAGTTGATGGTCTCATACACCCGAGCGAGCACCACCGCAGCAGGATTGATATCGCCGCCACAGGCTCCAAGTCCCAGCCGCCCCGCCTCGACTAGCGTGGTACCGCTGCCGACAAACGGGTCCAATACCACGCCGCCATGCGGGGCATAGGTGGCCAAGAGTTCCTCGACGAGTTGCGGCGAGAACTGCCCGGTCCAAGGCAAGGGGTTGGTGCGTACCTGCTCAGCGATGTCGAGGCTGCGTTGAGGTATCGATTCCCGATCTAGGGGCGTGGCGGCGAATGTCTCGCGTGGGCGCATCAGGGCCAAACATAGCAGGCTATGGATTCGACTGGAGCTACGCTGCTGAGTGTCATTCGCGCTCCCGACTCGCCCATTCGGTGTTTGGTGGACGCTATGAGATCACCCGCGAAGCGTCAACTGCATGGTTCTCGCCAACCCCTCGGCGCGATGCAGCATCCACCGGCAGGCGACAGTAGTGCGAGTGTAGACGCTACGCGCCGACACCCAGCTCCACCCTTGCGCCACCAGCCCTCGCCGCAGGCGGGGTGCTAGCATCCCCGCGCGCACGAGGAGGACCCCATGCCGCGTGAGGCCAGGACGCTCGACCAGGCGAACTACGCCGAGATGCTTATCGAGAAGCGCGACGACGGGGTGGCGCTGATCACGCTCAACCGGCCGGAGCGGCACAACGCCTCGACGGCCATCATGCACGCGGAGTTCGCGCAGCTGCCGGGCGATATCCAGGAGGACCCGGACGTGAAGGCGGCCGTCATCACCGGCGCGGGGCGCTCGTTCTGCTCCGGCGCCGACGTGCAGCAGCGCCTCGGCGGCGGGGGCGAGGGGATGAGCGCGCTCGACGTGCTCGGTGAGCCGCGCGAGATCGTCGAGGGCTTCCTCAACAACGACAAGCCGGTGATCACCGCGGTCAAGGGCTACGCGCTCGGCTTCGGCTGCACCACGGCGCTGCTCGGCGACATCGTGATCGCGGGGCGCAGCGCCGTCTTCGCCGACCCGCACGTCACCGTCGGCCTCACCGCCGGCGACGGCGGCGCGCTGCTCTGGCCGCTGCTCGCCGGGCCGCAGAACGCCAAGTACTACCTGATGACCGGCGAACGCCTCGACGCCGAGACGGCCGAGCGGATCGGCCTCGTCTTCAAGGTCGTCGACGACGACGATCTGCTCGACGAGGCGCTCGCCATCGCCTCGAAGCTGGCGGCCGGCGCGCCCTACGCCGTGCGCTCGACGAAGCGCTCGATCAACCGCGTGCTGCTCGCGATGGCGAACGACGTGATGCACTACTCGCTCGCCGCCGAGGGCATGTCGATGATGACCGCCGACCACAAGGAGGCCGTCGCCGCCTTCATGGAGCGGCGCGAGCCCCGCTTCACCAACAGCTAGCCTGCCGCGCGGGATCCGGAAGGCCCTCACCCCAACCCTCTCCCTCGGGGAGAGAGGGGGACGGACTCGGTGATGCGCCGGCCGGCCGAGGAGGCAACGGGAGCCACGAGGGCGGGCGCTTGTCGTCTGTGGGGGAACTGCGCCCCCCACACCCCCATCTCGGAGGAGCGTGCGCTGCGCGCCGCTCGGCCCACCCACCCGCCCTCGGAGTTCCTTCTGTGGGGGCTCCGCCCCCACGCCCCCGCCGGATCAGCGTCTGCGGCGTGGCCTTCGCCAGCGCTCGCCCTCACCCCCCCTCTCCTCGGGGAGAGGGGGCGGAACGGGTGACTGGCCCGTCAGCATGCGCCCTCTTCTGCGACGCGGTGTAGCATCCGCGCGAACGCGAGGGGAGGGCGATATGGCCGGCGAGACGATCGAGGTGCTCAATCCGCGCGGGCGGCTGCACCAGGCTGCGATCCCCCTCGCGCCGCGGCCCGCCAGCCTCGACGGGCTGCGGCCTGGCATCCTCGAGAACCGCAAGGCCAACGCCAAACTGCTGCTCGAACGGCTCGTCGAGGGCCTGCGCGAGCGGCACGAGCTCGGCCCCACGGCGCTGCGCTCCAAGAACGCCTCGGCGCCCGCGCCCGGCTCCGTGCTCGAGGCGTTCGCGAACGAGGCCGACTTCGTGCTCGTCGGGAGCTGCGACTGAGGCAGCTGCACGACGTGGAGTGTCCACGCCTCGATCGCCCTCGAAGCCCGCGGAGTCCCGACCGTCACGATCGGCACCGACGCCTTCAGCGGCCTGATTGAGTACGAGGCCGAGCGGCGCGGGCTGCCCGCCCTGCCTTATGTCACCGTGCCGCACCCGCTCGGCGGCATCCCGCCCTCGGCCGTCGACGGCCTCGCCACGCCCGCCACGCCCGAGGTCGAGCGCCTGCTCACGGCCAGCAACGGCGATGGCGCAGCCAACGAGGGCGCCGCGCCTGCCGTCCTCCCCGCCCGCGGCGAGCCGGCCGAGCGGCTCGTATTGCCCTCGGAGCCGCGCGCGTTGCACGAGGCGGTGATCGCGCGCGGCTGGTCGGATGGGCTGCCGATCATCCCGCCCACGCCGGCGCTGGTGGAGGCGCTGATCGAGTGCGGCGACCGTGACGCCCTCGACGTGCTCGGCGTGCTGCCGCCCGGTCATGGCCTCGTCACCGTCGAGGGCGTGGCCGCGAACGCGGCAATGGCCGGCTGCGAGCCGCGCGTCTTCCCCGTCGTGCTCGCGGCTGTGCAGGCGATCCTCGAGGAGGCGCACAACGTCGCCGGGCTGAACGCGACCACGCACCCGGTGGCCGAGACGATCGTGGTGAGCGGACCGATCGCGAGCGAGCTGGGCATCCACTCGGGCAGCGGCTGCTTCGGGCCGGCCTTCCCGGCGAACGCCTCGATCGGCCGCGCGATCCGCCTCGTGCTGCTCAACATCGGCGGCGCACAGCCGGGGCGCGGCGACAGCGCGACGCAGGGCGCGCCGGCGAAGTTCGCCTCCTGCTTCGCCGAGAACGCCGAGGCGAACCCGTGGGCGCCGTTCCACGTCGCGCGCGGCCTCGATGCGGACGTGAGCGCCGTCACGGTCTTCGGCAGCGAGGGCCCGCACAACATCCGCGACGGCGACAGCAACACCGGCGAGGGCCTGCTGCGCACGATCGCCGGGGCGATGAGCCAGCCCGGCAGCAACAACATCCTCAACCGCGGCAACCCGCTGCTCGCGCTCTGCCCGGAGCACGCGGCGCTCCTCGCAGGCGACGGTTGGACGCGTGAGCGCATCCAGGCGTGGCTGTTCGAGCACGCGCGCTTCCCCGCCGGGCGCCTCTCGCCGGAGATGCGCCGCGCCATCGCCGTGCGCCGCGTGCCCGAGGGCGACGTGCCCGAGGACGCGCAGGAGCGCTTCGACGACGACGTGATGCTGCCGATCGCCGAGGAGCCCGAGGGCATCCAGATCGTGGTCGCGGGCGGCGCCGGGAAGCACTCCGCCTGGTTCCCCTCCTGGGGCCGCCTCAGCCGACCCGTCACCGTGCCGATCGCCGCGTGGCGCTGACGGCGGCGCGATGGAGTACCGCAAGCTCGGCCGCTCCGGCCTCAAGGTCTCGATCGTCGGGCTGGGCTGCAACGACTTCGGCGGGCGCTGGGACCTCGCACACTCGCGCGAGGTGATCGCGCACGCGCTCGATGCCGGCGTGAACCTCCTCGACACCTCGGACGTCTATCCCTCGCCCGCGGGCGGCGAGGGGCCGCCCGGGCGCTCCGAGGAGTACGTCGGCGAGGCCCTGCGCGGCCGTCGCCACGAGGCGATCATCGCCACCAAGTTCTCGCGCCCCACCGGCGAGGGCGCCGAGGTCTATCGCGCGAGCGTCCTCGAGCGCGCCGGGCACGGTGCCGGCGAGACTGCGAACACCGCCCCGCGGTTGCTGCGCCAGGGCGCCTCGCGGCGGCACATCATCCACGCCGTCGAGGGCTCGCTGCGTCGGCTCGGCACGGACTACATCGACCTCTACCAGCTGCACGGGCCGGACCCGACGACGCCGCTCGACGAGACGCTGCGCGCCCTCGACGACCTCGTGCGCGACGGCAAGGTGCGCTACATCGGCTGCTCGAACTTCGAGGGCTGGCGCGTCGCCGAGGCCGCCGGCATCGCCGACTCGTCGCACCTCACGCCGTTCATCTCGACGCAGGCCGAGTACCACATGCTCGACCGCCGCATCGAGGCCGACCTCGTGCCCGCCAGCCTCGCGGCGGGCGTGAGCGTGCTGCCCTACTTCCCGCTCGCGAGCGGCTTCCTGACCGGCAAGTACCGCCGCGGCGAGGCCGCGCCCGAGGGCACGCGCTTCGAGATGTCTCCGCACCTGCCGAGCCGCTTCGTCACGGACGACGCCTGGGACCGGCTCGAACGCCTCGAGGCGTTCGCGAGCGCACGCGGCCACACGCTCGTCGACCTCGCGATCGGCTGGCTCGCCTCGCAGCCGCACATCGGCAGCATCATCGCGGGCGCGAGCCGGGGCGAGCAGATCGAGCAGAACGTCGCCGCCTCGGACTGGCGCCTCGACGCCGCCGAGCTCGCGGAGATCGACGAGATCACGCTGCGCTGAGGTTGCGCTGAGGCTGCTACGAGGGCAGCGTCTGCGCGTTCGGGGTCATGAAGTCGGCGTGGGGGCCGGGCCGCATGCCGGCCTCGTGCAGCGCCGATCGGAGCTGCTCGAAGCCCTCCTCGCCCGCCACGTCGAGGTGGAAGATGATCAGCACGAGGCCGATCGGCAGGTTGTCGCCGGTCAGCTTGTGGTCCACCTGGATCACGTTGGCGCCCGCTCCCGCGATCACGGCGCTGATGCGCGCGAGCTCGCCGGGCGCGTGCGCGGCGGCGAAGGTCAGCAGGCGACGCCGGCCCGCGCCCGTGAGGCCGCGCTCGACGATGCGGCCGAGCAGGTTGATGTCAACGTTGCCGCCGGACAGCACCACCGCGACCGGCCCGCGCGCCTCGACGGCGCCCGAGAGCAGCGCGGCGATGCCGAGCGCCCCTGCCCCCTCGACGACGAAGTTGGTGCGCTCGATCAGCAGCACCATCGCGTGCTCGATCTCCGCCTCCGGGACCGTGACCACCTCGTCCACGTAGCGCCGGATCAGGTCGAACGTCAGCTCCGAGGGCCCGGCGACCGCCGCGCCGTCGGCGAGCGTCTGCACCAGCGGCACCGCCAGCGGCGAGCCCGCGTCGAGCGAGGCGGCGATGCCCGGCATCGCCTGCGCCTGCGCGCCGATCACCCGCACCTCGGGCCGCAGCGACTTGATGGCGAGCGCGACGCCGGCGAGCAGTCCGCCGCCGCCCGCGGGCACGATCACCGTCTCCGCCTCGGGCGCCTGCTCGAGCAGCTCGAGGCCGAGCGTGCCCTGCCCGGCGACCACAGCCGGGTTGTCGAACGGCGGCACGAACAGCAGATCGAGCTCAGCGGCGAGTTGGCGGGCCCGCGCGATGCAGGCCTCGAGCGAGCCGTCGAGCAGCACCACCTCGGCGCCGTAGCCGCGCGTCGCGGCCTGCTTGGCGAGGGGCGCGTTGGCCGGCATCACGACGGTCGCCGACAGCCCGCGCTGCGCAGCGGCGAGCGCGACGCCCTGCGCATGATTCCCCGCGCTCGCCGCGATCACGCCTCGCGGCTGGGTCTCGATGGACGCGAGCATGTTCGAGGCGCCACGGAACTTGAACGAGCCGCCGCGCTGCAGCTGCTCGCACTTCAGCAGCACCGGCACGCCGGCCATCCCGGACAGCGAGACGCTCGGCCACAGCGGCGTCACGCGCACCGCCCCCGCGATGCGCTCCCGCGCCGCGCGCACATCCTCGATCGTCACCGCCGGAGGGCTCTCGCTCATGCCTCCATGATCGCACGCGTGGGGTCTGGGGGCAGTCGGACGGCGGAGGAGAAGTGAGCGGCTGACTAAGGCGGATTCTGGCCCTCGAAGAGGCTGCGCGCGATCGCGATCACGCCCTCGACGTTGCTGCCCAGGAGGCTGGGGTCTACGCCGTTCACGGTGTAGAGGCTATCCGTGCCCGGATCGTAGACCCGTACCCTCACAATCGTTCTGGGATGGTGGAGCGGGCCCTCCGGGCTGTACATGACGACTGCCGGGCGGCCGCTGATCACGCGCGTCTCGCCGACAGCCTGACGTGTTGTCGCGTCGGGATCATCCTGCGCGACGGCGTACCACCCCCACGTCCCTGTCACAGACAGCGCTTCACCGCAAATCTCCACGTTCAGGAACCCGTCGTCGGCGTAATAGGACGCGCAGTAGCCGTAGGAGACGTGATGCCCCCCTGTGAACGCATAGCCAAACGTCCAGCCGGCCGGCAGCACCGGCTCGCGCCAGTAGGGGAAGCCGCGCGCCACGGTCACGTCTGCCGTCTCGGAGTAAGGTCCCGGGTACGCCGGAGCCCCCTCCGGCAGCTCGTGCGGCTCGCCCGGATGTGTCGGCCCCTTCCAGTTCAGCTCAGGAACGACCTGGAACACGCCATGGCGCACCGGGAAGGTCAGGCTGGCGCCGCCGAGGTCCGGCAACTCACCCAAGTCGACCGTGGCAACGCTGCTCGCCGGGACCGCGCCGCTACAGCCCGTGAAGGCGAAGGTTATCCACTCGACGGCGAGCAGCTTGCGAGGCACGGCGCCGGCGGGGTCTGGCTTGACCTCGGTGACCTTGTAGCGCACGAAGCAGTCGTCGGCCTCGTGCCACTCGAAGAGGTCGCCGGCCTCGACGGCGTCGTAGAGCGCCGCCTGCGAGGCGCCGTGGGCGTCGGACTTGTGGATCAGCAGCGCCGTTGTCGTGCCGTCGCGCAGCGCCTCGTAGGTGCTGACGGCGCTCGTCGTGTCGGCGGGGTCGGCAAGGAAGGCGTAGCTGCCCGCCGTCGCCACGGCGCCGGTGGCGTCGAAGGTGCCGTAGCGCAAAGTCGTAGCTGAGGGCGTCCCGGTAGCCGCGGCCTCAGCGGTCGGCGATGGCGATGGTGTCTCAGTGGGGGTGCCGGTCGCGATCGGCGAGGACGCCACGGGGGTAGCCGTCGTTGCAGTGGTGGCACTCGGCGTAGGGGTAACGGTCGCCGTCGCAGCGGGCGTAGGTGTCGCCGCAGAGGCGGTCGCTGCCGGCGTCGCGGTCGGCGGCAGCACCTCCGGCGCGCCGCTGCACGCCGTCAGCGACAGCGCGAGGCCGGCGGCGAGCAGGACCGAGGCCGCGTGGCGCATCCGCACGAGCATCCCCCTCGTCAGTTCCGACGATGGCGCGGGGCCCGAGGTTCCCGCGAGCGAGAGGCAGGTGCGACTAGAACACGACGGCGGGAGTGGGGTCGCGGTCCTCGAGGATGGACGCGATCCGGGAGCGGACCAGGCCGTGCGAGCGCTCCGGGTGGGTGAGGATGTAGAAGCGCGGGTTGAGGAGCGCGTCCAGTACGATCTCGGCGACCTCCTCCGGGGGCATGCGGCGCTGTTCGGCGTCCTGCTGCTCGCCCGTCCTCGCGACGCGCGGCTCGCCGCGGCGCGCCATCGCCTCGCGCGTGCGGATGCCGCCCGGCAGCAGCGCCGAGACGCGCAGCTCCGAACCGGCCTGCTTGAGGTCGTGGTAGAGCGACTCGGCGGCCGAGAGCACGAAGCGCTTCGTGACCGGGTACGGCCCGCTCGAGGCCCGCATGCGCAGCGCCCCGTTCGAGGAGGTGATCACGATGTGGCCGCCGGTCGCGCCCGCGCGTTCAAGCGCGAGCATCCTCGGCACGAAGGCGCGGATGCCGTTGAGCACGCCCCAGACGTTCGGCTTCAGGATCCAGTCCCAGTCCTCGGGGCCCACTTCCCAGGTCGGCACGTGCGCGGCGTTCACCCCGGCGTTGAGGCAGACCACGTCGATCGCGCCGAAGGCGGAGAGCGCGATGCGCGGCAGCCGGTCGATGTCCGCGAAGTCGCTCACGTCGACCGGGATGGCCACCGCCTGGACGCCCTGCGCGTGCAGATCGCGCTCCGCTTCCGCAAGCCTCGCAGCGTCGAGGTCGGCGATGACGACACGCATGCCCTCGCGGCCGAGCCGCAGGGCGATCTGGTAGCCGATGCCGCGCGCGGCGCCGGTGACGACCGCGACGCGGCCGGCGAGGCGCTCCGAGCCTTCCGGGGGGTCCTGCGCGGATGTCATCGCTACTCCACGGGCTCGTCGCCGAGCACCTCGATCAGCGTGCCCAGCTCCTGCCGCGCGTCGACGTAGGCCATGTGCCCGCCGTTGGCGCGAATCTGCGAGTGCACCGATTCGTAGCCGCGGCTCGCCAGCTCCTCAGCCGCCGCGGCGCCGTCGTCGACCTCGAACGCGATGTGGTGGAAGGCCGTGCCGCCCTGCTCGTCGAGCACGTCCTGCCAGACGCTCGGCCCGCCGAGTGGCTCGATCAGTTCGAGGGTGATGTTGTCCAGCTCGAACATCGCCACCTTCAGGTTGATCGACTCGGGCAGCGGCTTGCCGAGGTACTGACGGCCCTCGCGCGGCGGTGGCGTGCGGATCTCGGGCGGCTCCATGCCCAGCAGCTCCGAGTACGTCGCGACGGCCGCCTCGATGTCCGGGACCACGAATGCGACCTGCGTCATCACGCGGCTGCCGAGCGGCGCTCCTGCCTCACCCATCGCGCTGCCTCCTCCGGGTTCTTCGCCTCTCCGCCCGTCTCGTGGCTACTCTACCCGGAACGGAGACGCGCGCGACGCGGCGACCGAAGGAGAGTGCGCCACAGGATGAGCACCGACGAGACAGCCCCGATCGAGCCGCGCTCCGCGTCCGAGGTCCCCGCGTGGGACCTCGAGGCGGACGTGGTCGTCGTCGGACTCGGCGCGGCGGGAGCCTCCGCGGCGATCGAGGCCGCCGAGGCCGGCGCCGGCGTGCTGGTGCTGGAGCGCGAGTTCGCAGGCGGGGGCACGAGCGCGCTCTCCGGCGGCTCGATCTATCTCGGCGGTGGCACGCCGCTCCAGCGCGCGTGCGGCTTCGACGACACGCCCGAGGATATGTACCGCTACCTGCGCGCCTCGGTGCAGCCGGGTCCGGACGACGAGTGGCTGCGCGCCTACTGCGACGGCAGCGTCGAGCTCTACGACTGGCTGGTCGCCCGCGGCGTGCCGTTCAAGGACGAGTTCCTGCCGCCGGAGCGCGGCACGTATCCCTGGGGCTCCGAGCACGGCCTCTCCTACACCGGTAGCGAGCTCGCGCACCCGTTCAGCGCGATCGCGACGCCCGCGCCTCGAGGGCACCACCCGCAGCACCCCGGCGAGGGCGGCGGGCTGGTGCTGATGGAGGCGCTGAGCGCCGCGGCCGCCTCCGCGGGTGTGCGCACCCAGACATCCGCGCTCTGCGAACGCCTCGTCGTGGACGGGCCGCCCGAGGAGCCCCGAGTCGTGGGCCTTGAGGCGCGCATCGAGCGCGAGACACGCTATGTGCGGGCGAGCCGGGGCGTCATCCTCTGCGCGGGCGGCTTCGTGAAGAACGAGGGCATGCTGCGCCGCTACGCGCCGGAGCTGCTGCAGCTGCGCAACCGGCTCGGCAACGACGGCAGCGACGGCGCCGCGATTCGCATGGGCCTCGGCCTCCGAGCCGCCCTCGATCGCATGGAGTGGGGCATGGTCAACCTGACCACGAGCCCGCCGCGGCGACTCGTCAAGGGCGTGCTGGTCGACCACGCGGGACGCCGCTTCGTGAACGAGGACCAGTACCGCGATCAGCTCGGTCCGACCGCGCTCTACGACCACGGCGGCGTCGTCTTCATGATCGTCGACGACGAGACCTACCGCCGCCCCGTGCTCGCCCAGGCCGAGATCGTCGCCGTCGCCGAGAGCTACGAGGAGCTCGAGCGCGAGCTGGGGATGCCGGAAGGCAACCTCCAGCGCACGATGGCGTCCTACAACGAGCACGCCGCAAGCGGCGAGGATCCCGAGTTCCAGAAGGCGCCCGAGTGGCTCGAACCCCTCGACCGGCCACCGTTCGCCGCGCTCGACTTCTCGATCACGAAGTCGGTCTGGTCGGGCTTCCCGATCGGCGGGCTGCAGACGGCGATGACGGGCGAGGTGCTGCGTGAGGACGGCAGCCCGATCGCCGGCCTCTACGCCGCAGGGCGCACCACGCCGGGCCTGCAAGGGCGCGGGTACAGCAGCGGCCTCTCGCTCGGCGACTGCGCCTTCTTCGGTCGCTGGGCCGGACGCGCCGCCGCGGCCTCAGGGTGAGGGGGCGCGGCTCTCCGCCTGCGCCCACTGCTCGTACATCCGCACGGCTATCTGGTTCGGCGCCTTCGGGCCGTGCAGCGCCTGCGAGAGCAGGAAGAGCTGCGAGACGAGGCCCGCAAGGGGCATCGGCACACCCTGCTCCTTGCCGCCGGCCACGGCATTCGCCAGGTCCTTCACCATCAGCTCCGTCGCCATCCCGCCGCGCGAGGAGAAGTCGCCGGCGAGCACGAACTTCGGGAAGCGGTTCTCGCTCGTCCAGCTGCGTCCGGAGCTGGCGTTGATCGCGCCGAGCACCTTGAGCGGGTCGAGCCCCGACTTCGTCGCGACCGTCATCGCCTCGGACAGCGCGAGGTAGTTGGCGGCCGAGCAGAAGTTGTTGAGCGCCTTCGTCAGGTGCCCCGCCCCCGGCTCGCCGAGATGGAAGATCTGCGCGCCGATCGCCTCGAGGACCGGAAGGCAGGCCTCGTAGGCCTCGATCGAGCCGCCGCACATGATGCCGAGCGTGCCCGCCTCGGCGCCGGGCACGCCGCCGCTTACTCCGGCATCGACGAGCTCGATGCCGGACTCGCGCAGGCGGGCGCCGATCGCAGCCGTCTGCGGCGGGTTTCCGCTGGTCAGGTCGACGACGATCGTGCCGGGCTCGGCGCCCTCCACGATGCCGTCCAGACCGAAGCAGACCTGCTCGACCTCGTTCGAGGTCGGCAGCGAGAGGCAGATCGTGCGCGCCGCGCCGGCGACCGCGCGCGGCGAGTCCGCCGGCTGCGCGCCTGCCTCGCTGAGCCGCGCGAGCGCCTCGGGCTGCAGGTCGAGCGCCACGAGGCCGAAGCCGGCGGCGAGCACGTTGCGCGCCATCGGCGCGCCGATGTTGCCGAGCCCGATAAAGCCGATCGTCTCCGCCATCGTGGTGTCCTTTCGAGCGTGGTTGCTGGTGCCAGGGGAGGGATTCGAACCCTCACGCCCGAAGGCCGCGGGTTTTAAGCCCGCTGCGTCTGCCGATTCCGCCACCCCGGCGTGGCCGCGACGATACCAGCACCGCGGACGCCGTGAACACGCCACGCGCACGGCGTGGAACAGGACGCGGGCTCTTGGAACCCGGTTCGCCACCCCGTACCTTGGATCCCGGAGTCGCGTACTGGAGGACCGAGTCCTGATGAGCGGCCGAAGACCGTCAGTGGTGATCTACGCTGGCGCCGCTGCGCTCCTCGCGCTGCTCGCCGCCATCGTTGCCTGCACCGGAGGTGGCAATGAGCCGCCGGCCCCGGCAGCGACGCCCACCGCCACGACAGCGGCGCCGGCTCAGCCAACAGCCGTGAGCGTCGGTGGCCGGGCGCTGTTCATCCAGACCTGCTCGGTGTGCCACGGGATCGATCTCCAGGGCACCGATCAGGGCCCGCCGTTCCTCAACCGGATCTACGGTCCGGGGCATCATTCCGACGCGTCGTTCCGGCTCGCGGTGCAGCGCGGCGTGATCTCGCACCACTGGCGGTTCGGCAACATGCCGAAGATCGAGGGACTGACCGACGAGCAGGTCGAGGAGATCATCAAGTTCGTCCGGGCGCAGCAGGCGCTGGCCGGGATCGACTAGGCCTCAGTTCCGCATCAGGGCCTCGGCGAGATCCTGGACGTCTTGCTCCGTCAGCCGCCTGTGCAGCGTCGCGAGGAGTTCGAACGTCACGCCGTCCCTGCGCCAGCGGAGGTAGGCGAGCTCGGCGCCCGCGCCCGTCGGACCGGCGAAGCCCTCGGCGGACAGCTCGCCGACCTGCACGCGAAGCCAGTGACTCCCCAGCGGAATCGCGCGGAACGGGACGACCGCCCGGGTCTGACTGAGCGTGAAGGCGTGTCTCCCCTCGCGGTCGACGACGAAGTTGACCCGTGGATGGCGTACGCCCTGCTCCGGGATCGAGTCCTCCGACGCGCTCGCCACCTCGAGGCCGGACTCGAAGGCGCACGGGCGCACCAGTGCGAAATCGGCCCGGCGCTCAATCTCGTCGAGCGCCTCCGCGGCCTCCGCGGACAGCGGCGCCTCGTTGCACGTCGCCTCGGAGGCGCAGGCGGCGAGCACGGCCGCGGCGAGGCACGTGGCGAGGGCGAGGGACACGAGTCGTGCGTGAGGGGGCATGGTGTGCAGGGTAGCGGGCGCCAGATCGCCGGAGCGCTTTCTGTCCTGCAAGCAAGAGTGGAATGCGGGATGATGATCCCATGCTGATCGAGTACGACACCGAGGCCGATGCGCTCTACATTCGCCTGAGCAGGGCTGAGTCACTGCATGGCGAGGTGACCCGCACGGACGAACTCGACGACCAGCGCCGGATGGATATCGGAGAGGCCGACGAGGTGCTTGGCGTCGAGATCCTCTGGGTCAGCCGGGGCTTCTCGCTTGCAGGGCTGCCGAGTCAGCACGAGATCGGCAAGGCTCTCAACTCGCTCGGAAATCTAGCCAGCGTCGCGTAGCGCCAACAGGCGGACTCGCTTCGCCTCGACAGCGCCGTCTGCCGCGCTCCCGTCGCGCGCAGCGCGCGCCCTCCGGTACCATGCGCGCGCCGGCGGCGCAGGGCCGCCGGATCGAAGCCAGGAGACACCATGCCAGCCACGCCATCCCGCGGGGCGCCCCTCAAGGCGCTGCTGCCGTACGAGACCCTCGTGCGAGACATCGTGCTCATCGTCGCGGGGTCGGCGCTGCTCGCGCTCTGCGCGCAGGTCACGATCCACCTGCCGATCGGGCCGGTCCCGATCACCGGCCAGACCTTCGCCGTGCTGCTGCTCGGCGCGGTGCTCGGACCCCGGCTCGGGGCGATGGCCGCCGCGCTCTACGTCCTCGAGGGCATCGCGAACCTGCCCGTCTACGCGAGCGGCGCGCACGGCTGGGCCGTGATCACCGGCTCGTCCGGCGGCTACCTGCTGTCCTACCCCTTCGCCGCCTTCGCCGTCGGCTACCTCGCGCGCTCCGGCTGGGACCGCCGCCCGATCACGCTCGCCCTCGCGATGCTCGTCGGGAACGTGATCATCTACGTCTTCGGCCTGCCCTGGCTCGGCAACTGGATGTACGTCAACGAGGCCACCCTCGGCATCGAGGCGAGCGCGGGGCTCGTGCTGCAGTGGGGCCTGACGCCGTTCATTCCCGGCGACCTCGCGAAGCTGCTGCTTGCCGCCTCGCTCGTGCCCGCCGGCTGGCTCGCGGTGCGCGCCTTCCAGTTCGGCCCGGAGCAGGCGCTGCGAGGCGAGAGCGCCCCGCAGGCGCTGCGCCTCGGGCCCGTCGCCGTCGCCGCCGGCGTCGCGCTCGCCGTCTCGGCCTTCCTGCCATGGCAATCCGGCGACCTCGGAATCGCGTCCGCCAACGGGCAGCTCGTGCTGGTCGCCGGCCTTGCCGCGACCGCGGGCGCCTGGCTGCTGCACCGGCGCGAGATCAGCGCGAGGCTCGGCCATCTCTGGATCTTCGCCGCCGCCGCCCTCGGTGGGCTGCTGGCATTCGTGCACCTCGTCAACTTCACGGCGGCGGGGACGCTCGAACTGGCCGACGTCTCCTTCGGCCTGCCGATCGCGATGGTCGCCGCGCTCGCGCTGCTGGCGTTCCTCGGCTCCGAGGGGTCCGCCGCGCTGCTGCGCGCCGACGAGCAAGACGACGGCGAGGCCGCGTAGCGCCTCGTGGCCCTCGCGCCGTGACGCTGCCGACCGAGCTCTGGCGCGCGGGCACCGCGCAACTCGCCGCCGCGATCCGTGCGCGCGAGGTTTCCTCGCGCGAGACCGTCGAGGCGCACCTCGCGCGCATCAAGGCGGTCAACCCGCGCCTCAACGCCGTCATCGTCGTGCTCGCCGAGCAGGCGCTCGCCGCCGCCGGCCGCGCCGACGAGGCGATCGCGCGCGGCGAGACGCTCGGGCCGCTGCACGGCGTGCCCTGCACCATCAAGGAGAACATCGAGGTCGCCGGGTCCGCGACCACGAACGGCATCGCCAGCCTCGCGGAGGCGTACGCGGAGCGCGACGCTCCGGCGGTCGAGCGGCTGCGCGAGGCGGGTGCGATCGTGCTCGGCCGCACGAACATGCCGGACCTCGGCATGCGCTGGCACAGCGAGAGCAGCCTCTGGGGCGCGACGCTCAACCCCTGGGACGCCGCCCGCACGCCCGGCGGCTCCAGCGGCGGCGAGGCGGCCGCCCTCGCCAGCGGCATGACGCCGCTGGGGCTCGGCAACGACTACGGCGGCTCGCTGCGCTACCCCTCGCAGTGCTGCGGGACCGCCGCGCTCAAGCCCGGCTACGGCCGCATCGCGATGACGCCGCGCGAGGGCATGCCGGACCCCGCGCCGAGCGGCGATCTCTTCGCCGTCACCGGCCCGATGGCGCGACAGATCGCCGACCTGCGCCTCGCCTTCGCCGTCCTCGCCGCGCCCGACCCGCGCGACCCGCGCCTCGCGCCTGCGCCGCTCGACGGACCCGGCGGCTCGCTGCCGCGCGTCGCCTTCACCGCCGATCCGGGCGGCCTCGGCGTCGATGAGCGGGTCGCCGTGGGCGTCCGCCGCGCCGCCGACGCGCTCGCCGACGCCGGGTACGACGTCGAGGAGGGCGAGCCGCCGCTGCTCCGCGAGGCCACCGCCACCTGGGGGCGCCTCGCCGACGCCGAGCTGCGCAGCGCCGGAACCGCCGTGCTGGAGCTGATCAGCGACGAGACCCGGCGCTTCATCGAGCTGACGACCTGGGCGTCGCCCGAGCCGTCGCTCGGCGGCTACATCGAGGCGCACACGGAGCGAGTCCGCTGCGCGCGCGCCTGGTCACAGTGGTTCGGGGATGGGCGGCTGCTGCTGGGGCCGGTCTCGACGGCGCAGCCGTTCACGATCGGGCACGACGTCGCGAACGGGGAGCAGGCGCTCGGGGTGCGCGAAAGCATGCGGCTGACGCTGGTCGCGAACCTGCTCGGGCTGCCCTCGGTTGCGTTGCCCGCGGGCGTCGACGGCGGCCTGCCGCAGGGCGTGCAGCTGATCGGGCCGCGCTACCGCGAGGATCTCTGCCTCGACGCCGCGCAGGCGATCGAGGATCGCCTTGGCGTGATCACGCCGATCGAGCCGCGCCCCGCGCAAGCCAGCGGCGGCTGAGCGCGGGTTCGAGGGGCAACCGCGCGCCTATACTGCCCGCGATGACCGCACCCGCCGAGGCGCCGGCTGCCTCCGCCGACAGCACGAAGCGCCCACGGCTCTACTTCGGCTGGTACATCGTCGCGGGCGCGTTCTTCGGGCAGATGCTGCAAGCCGGCCTCAGCGCCTACGCCGGTGGCGTCTTCCTGGTCCCGATGACCGAGGATCTCGGCTGGACACGCACCGAGTTCACGCTTGCCCAGACCGTGGGGCAGTTGGTCACGGGCTCGATCGGCTTCTTCATCGGCGCCCACGTCGATCGCCGTGGCGGGCGCGGCGTGATGATCGTCGGCGGCGTCATCATCGTCGTGACGCTTTTCTCCCTCAGCTACATCCAGGAGTGGTGGCAGTGGCTCGTGCTGCGCGGCCTGTTCTTCATGGGCGGCGCCGCGATGATCGGGAGCCTCGTCGTCAACGTCACGCTCTCCAAATGGTTCGTGGACCTGCGAGGGCGCGCCATCGGCATCGCCGCGATCGGCTTCTCGATCGGCGGGATTGTGATCGCCCCGCCGCTCACCGCCTTCGTCGACGACTTCGGTTGGCGCGCCGGCTGGCAGGTACTCGCGGTGGCCACGGCTGCGATCATCTTCCCCATCGCACTGCTCTTTCGCCGTCAACCCGAGGACCACGGACTCAGCCCTGACGGGCGAACCGCGGAGGAGCTGCGCGGCGGCGCCGCCCAGCGGATCGAGGCCGACTATCGCAACTCGTACACGCGGCGCGAGGCGCTTCGTACCCCTGCCCTCTACATGATCACCTTCGCCTTCGGGCTGGCGGTGATCGGCATCGGGGGCGTGATCCTGAACACGATTCCGCTCCTCACCGATCAGGACTACAGCCGCGCCACGGCCGCCCGGATCGTCGTCGTCCTCGGCTTCGCAGCCGGCTTCTCCAAAGCGTTCTGGGGTTGGCTGACCGAGCGCTACGACGCCCGTTATGTCGCCGCCTTGGGCTTCGCCCTGTCCGGATCGTCGATGATCATCATCGTCTTCTCGGCAGCGTCCGGCATCGCGGCGCTCGTCGCCCTCGGCTACCTGCTATGGGGTACCGGCGTGGGGGCGCTGTTCCCGACGCAGGAGGTGATCTGGGCGCAGTATTTCGGTCGCCGCTACCTCGGCGAGGTGCGCAGCGTGGTGCTGCCCGTCTCCCTGGGCATGGGGGCAGCCGGTCCGCTCCTGACGGCGCTCTACTTCGACGCCGTCGGAGACTACAACGGCGTGTTCCTCGCGGTCGGAATCAACTGGGTGTTCGCCTCGGTGCTGATTCTCGCCGTGCGCCGGCCCGGACCGCCGCCGCGCATCGCCGTCACCTCGGCAGTGACGCCCCAGGGCTGAGGATCGGACGCGCTACCCGCGCTGACTCGGAGGCCGCCAGCGGATCGTCGGCGGCTGCAGGCGCGCGACGCGATCGGCGGCGGAGTCCTTGAGCAGATCGACGGCGTCGCCGGTGCGCAGCAGGCCCTCCTCCAGCACGCGCGCGTAGACGCGGCTGCAGCCGGGATGCGTCTTCTGGTTCATGCGGTTGAAGTCGCCGTCGACGAACCAGGACGCATTCTTCATGCACGGCGCGGTGTAGTTCGTGACCTCGACCAGCACCTCGCCACCGAGGCGCAACCGCGCCCCCGGCACCACCAGCGACCAGTCGAGGCCGGAGATCGTCACGTTCTCGCCGGCCAGGCCGGGAGCAATCGGGTGGCCCTCCGAGGCCATCTCCTGGATCTGCTCGACCGAGAACAGGCAAAGCGCACGCTCCGGTCCGCCGTGGTGTTTGCGATCCGCCTGCGCGTCGCCCTCGAGGCCGCCGATCAGCGCGCGGGCGTGCTCCAGCGGGCGCTTCGGCACGCCCCCGTTGGAGGCGCTGAGCTGGTGGATCGAGCCGCTGCGGGATCCCTTCGCCGCCATTCGCGCCTCCTCGCCTTCGCATGGTAGCAGCGCGCCCGCCGGGCGCGCGTGTGGGAGAGCCGCCGGAAGGGGCTACCCGTCGAGGACGGAGCGGAGCGCGGACTGCGCCTCGTTCGGATCGGCGCGCCCGCGGGTGGCGCGCATCACCTGCCCGACGAGGAACTTGATCGCGCTCTCCTTGCCGCCCCGGTAGTCGGCGACGGCCTGCGCGTTGGCGTCGATTACCTCGGCGGCGATGCGCGCGAGTCCCTCGTCGTCGCGCAGCTGGGCGAGGCCGCGCGCCTCGACGATCGAGGCTGGTGTGTCGCCGCTCTCGAACGCTGCGCCGAGCACCTGCTTGGCCGTGGCGGCGGTGATCAGCTCGTCCTCGACGAGGCCGACCAGCTCGGCGACGTGGCCCGGCGTGAGCGGCGTGTCCGCCAGCTCCGCATCGCCGCCTGCCTGGTTGAGCAACGCGGCAACATCGCCGATCAGCCAACGCGCGACCGCCGGCGCGCGCTCGGGCTTCGAGGCGGCGACGGCGGCCTCGAAGGCGTCGCCGCGGGCGCGCGTCTCGGCGAGCAGGCTCGCCTCGGTCGCCGCGAGGCCGTACTCGCGCTCGAAGCGCTCGCGCTTCGCGTCGGGTAGCTCGGGCAGGCGCGCGCGAATGTCCGCGAGGCGCGCCTCGCCGATCTCGAGCGGGGGCAGATCAGGCTCCGGGAAGTAGCGGTAGTCGTGCGCCTCTTCCTTGGAGCGCTGGCTGACGGTGCCGCCGGTGGCGTCGATGTAGCCGCGCGTCTCCTGCTCGATGCTGCCGCCGCTGTCGAGGACGACGGTCTGCCGCCGGATCTCGGACTCGATCGCGCGCTGCACGGCACGGAACGAGTTCATGTTCTTGATCTCGACCTTCGAGCCAAGCGGATCGCCGGGGCGGCGCAGCGAGATATTGGCGTCGCAGCGGAACGAGCCCTTCTCCATGTCCGCGTCGGAGACATCGAGGTAGCGCAACGTGCGCCGCAGCTCGCGCAGGTAGGCGACGGCCTCCTCGTACGAGTGCATGTCCGGTGTGGAGACAATCTCCATCAGCGGCACGCCGGACCGGTTCACATCGAGCAGCGAGTAGCCGCCATCGCCCTCGCGGTGCAGCAGCCGCGCCGTGTCCTCCTCGAGGTGGATGCGCTCCAGGGCGATCTCGCGCCGCTCGCCGTCCAGCTCGATCGCGACCGTGCCGCCGGTGCAGAGCGGCTCGTCGTACTGCGAGATCTGGTAGCCCTTCATCAGGTCGGGGTAGGGGTAGTTCTTGCGGTCGAACTTGGAGTGCGGCGGGATCGTGCAGCCCAGCGCGAGCCCCGTGAGGATCGTGAGGTCCACGGCGCTGCGGTTGATCACCGGCAGCACGCCCGGCATGCCGAGGCAAACCGCGCAGACGCGCGTGTTCGGCGGCGCCGCGAAGTAGTCGCTCGCGCAGCCGCAGAACATCTTCGAGCGGGTGTTGAGTTGCGCGTGGACCTCGAGGCCGATCACGACCTCGTAGCCGGTGGCGCTGGAGACGGTCGCAACGCTCACGCGCGGCCTTCGATCCAGGGTCGCGTCAGGCGCGCCCAACGTTGCGCCGCGGCACGGCCCCGGCTCAAGGCCACGCCGGGCGGGACGCGAGCAGGGGCGACAGCTCGCTGCTACTCGCCGCCCTCGGGGTTGAGGTACTTGTCGGGGTTGCCGATGAACTTGTTGCGGCAGCCGATGTCGTCGAAGCGATACCACTTGGCATCGGTGTGGTGCCAGCGGTAGTTGCTCTGGTCGTCATCCGTGACGGTCCCGCCGCAGACGAGGCACTCCATAGCCTGTTCCCTCCATGATCGCAGCCTCAGGATAGCCGCCTGGCGCCGCTTCGGCATCGCCGGGCGGCCACAGCCGCGTCGTTCCTCCCGATCGCCGCTCGACGATACAGCCCGGAGGCGTTGCCTGTGAAGCCGCCGCGCCCGGCTTGACCGCGCGGGGCGCGGCACGGCAGGATGATCGCGAGCGGGGGGGTAGCGCTCGATCAAAGACGGAAGTACGTCGATGAGCCGCACCACCCTGGCCAAATGGCTGTACGTCGGCCTCCACCTCAAGCGCTGGATGCTCGTCATTCTCATCGGCGTCGTGCTGATGGGCCTCGGCATCAGCTACCTGCTGCGCGAGGTCTACGTCTCCTACACCTTCCCCGCCTGGGTCGGCGACGTCACGCTGCAGTTCCTGCCGCGCTGGGTGCGTGGCATGATCTTCATCGCCGCCGCCAGCGCCGCCACGCTCATCGGCACCTGGAAGCTCAACCGCTCGATCGTCAGTGCCGTGGTGCCGATCGATCGCCAGGACGACTTGCTGGACCGCATCTGGGCGCGGCGCACGGAGGGCCGAGGACCACAGGTCGTCGCGATCGGCGGCGGCACCGGGCTCTCCACGCTGCTGCGCGGGCTGAAGGGCTACAACGCCAACCTCACCGCCATCGTGACCGTCGCCGACGACGGCGGATCCAGCGGGAGGCTGCGGCGCGACCTCAACGTGATCCCGCCCGGCGACATCCGCAACTGCATCGCCGCGCTCGCCGACGCCGAGCCGCTGGTCACGCGCCTCTTCCAGTACCGCTTCGGCGACGACGCCGGCGAGGGCATCGCCGGGCACTCCTTCGGCAACCTCTTCATCGTCGCCATGTCCGATGTGACCGGGAACATGGAGGAGGCGATCCGCGAGACCTCGCGCGTGCTCGCCGTGCGCGGCCGCATCCTCCCCTCCACGCTCGCCGACATCACGCTCGGCGCGCGCCTGGCCGATGGCTCGACCGTGCGCGGCGAGTCCGTGCTGGCCGAGGGCGGCTCCGCCATCGAGCGTGTCTTCGTCGAGCCGCCCCAGGTGCAGGCCAACGCCGAGGCCGCCGCCGCGCTGCTCGAGGCGGACCTGATCGTGATCGGGCCCGGCTCGCTCTACACCTCGGTGCTGCCGAACCTGCTGGTCTCCGGGCTCGGAGAGGCGCTGCTGCAATCGCGCGCGCACCGCGTCTACGTGTCCAACGTCGCCACCCAGGAGGGGGAGACCGAGGGTTACGACGCCGCGCAGCACTACGCCGCGATCCGCGGCCACCTGGGACGCGACGACGTCGCCCACGTGGTCCTCGCCAACAGCAACCTGCCCGCCGAGCCGTTCCCGGACGAATGGCGATCCCAACCCGTGCACGCCCCCGGCGACGCCGACTACGGGGGCGCGCGCCTCGTCCTCGCCGACCTCGTCGATCGCGAGCTGCGCTACCGGCACGACTCGGAGCGGCTGGCGGCGGCGGTCATGCGCCAGTACTACGAGCGCGACCTGCGCGTGCAGCAGGGCGCGGCGGTGCTTCCGGAGCAGGCCAGCACGTAGCGTCTGGGCCACGCTTGCCCGCAAGCGCGAGCACGGTCTAGCCTCGATCCTGCATGGAACTCACAAGCTTCCTCCACATCGCGCAGATCCTGATCTCGGTCACGCTGATCGTGGTGGTACTGATGCAGGTCAAGGGGACCGGCTTCGGCGCGGCCCTCGGCGGGGCCGATCAGAGCTTCCGCACGCGGCGCGGCATCCAGCGTTCGCTGCACCGCCTCACGATCCTGCTGATCGCCGTCTTCATCGGGTTCTCCCTCTGGAGCGTCGCCGCCTCCTGACGCCCGCCGCGCAGGCGGCGGTGAGAAGGGCGCCTGCTACCATTGAGGCCGTGCGCGTCTTCTTCTTCGGCTCTCCCGACTACGCCCTGCCCACCCTGCGGCTGCTGATCGAGGCGCCCGCCGTGGACCTCGTGGGCGTCGTCACGCAGCCCGACCGGCCGCGAGCGCGTTCCGGCCGCGGCGTGCCCACGCCGGTTGCGCGCCTCGCCCGCGAGGCGGGCGTCCCGGTACTCACCCCGGAGCGCATCCGCCGCGATACGACGGCGCAGATCGCCGCCCTCGAGCCGGAGGTCGGCGTGCTCGCGGCCTCGGCGCACATCCTGCCCTCGCACCTGATCGAGGCGATCCCGCACGGCATCCTCAACGTCCACGCCTCGCTGCTGCCGCGGCACCGTGGCGCCTCCCCCGTCGCCGCCGCGATCCTCGCTGGCGACGAGCAGAGCGGCGCCTCGGTGATGCTGATCGTGCGCGAACTCGACGCCGGGCCGGTGCTCGGCACCGCCGCCACGCCGATCGGACCCCTCGACACCACCGAGACGCTGACCGCGCGCATCGCCGAGCTGGGCGCGGAGCGGCTGCTGGAGCTGCTCCCCGGCTGGGTCGAGGGCAGCGTGCAAGCCGTGCCCCAGGACGAGGCGCTGGCCAGCTACGCGGCGAGAATCGAGAAGGACGACGGTGTCATCGACTGGACGCGATCCGCCGAGGAGATCGGGCGCGCCGTCCGCGCCTACCAGCCGTGGCCGCGCGCGACCACCCTCCGCGAGGGCGAGCGCCTGACGCTCCACGCAGCCTGGCCTCTCGCCGCGGCCGTCGAGGCCCAGCCCGGCACCGTGCTCGCGGGGGACGGTGAGCCGCTCGGCGATCCGCTGCCGGGCCGCCGCGCCCTCGCCGTCGTCGCCTGCGGCAGCGGCGCGCTCGCGCTGCTGCGCGTGCAGCGCGCGGGCCGGCGCCCGCTGGACATCGAGGACTACCTCAACGGGGACCGCGGCCTGATCGGCTCGCGCCTCGGCGAGTGACGTGCTGACGTAGACTTGATCGATGCCGCCTCACCTGCTCGACCACTCGCTCGCCGACCTCGAAAGGCGCCTGCGCGACTGGGGCGAGCCGGCGTTCCGCGCGCGCCAGATCGCGCGCTGGGCGCTGCGCCGCTGCGCGACCTCGTTCGAGGAGATGACGGACCTGCCCGCGACCCTGCGCCCGCGGCTCGCCGCGGAGTGGACGCTGGCGCCCCCGCCCGTCCTCGCCGAGACGCGCGCCGACGACGGGGCGACCTCGAAGGTGCTGCTCGACCTCGGCGACGGGAGCGCCGTCGAGGCGGTGCGCATGGACTACGACCCGGACCGCCCGGAGCACGCAGCGGGATCACGCGCGCGCAGCACCGTCTGCGTCTCGACGCAGGCGGGCTGCGCGATGGCCTGCGTCTTCTGCGCCACCGGGCAGCAGGGCTTCACGCGCAACCTGACGGCCGGTGAGATCCTCGCGCAGGTGCTGCATTTCAAGCGCCAGCGGCCCGTCTCGAACGTCGTCTTCATGGGCATGGGCGAGCCGCTCGCGAACTACGATCCGACGCTGACCGCCGTTCGCTGGCTGATCGATCGCGACGGCCTCGACCTGCGCGCCCGAGGCGTCACGATCTCGACGGTCGGCCTGCCGGGCCCGATCCGCCGGCTCGCGGGCGAGAGGCTGCAGATCGGCCTCACGGTCTCGCTGCACGCCCCGGACGACGAGCTGCGCCGACGCCTCATCCCCACCGCGGGCGGCGTCACCCTCGACGGACTGATCGAGGCGTCCAACGACTACGTCGAGCGCACGGGGCGGCGGGTCACCTTCGCGTACGCGCTCCTCGAGCGCCTCAACGACGAGCCGGAGCAGGCGCGCCGGCTGGCGAGCCGGATCCGCGGGATGCGCTGCCACGTCAACCTGATCCCGTACAACCCGACCGCAGGCGAGGGCCTGCGCCGCCCCTCGTGGGCGCGCGTCCGCGCCTTCCAGCGCGAGTTGCAGGCCGCCGGCATCAACGCCACGGTCCGCATCGAGCGCGGCGTGGAGATCGCCGCCGCCTGCGGCCAGTTGCGCACCGACCACCTCGCCGCATCCGCGCGCTGACGGGCGATTGATTCCGGGGCGTCGGGAGACGAGCGCGCTCGCTACGATGGCTATCGCGCTTCGCTCGCACCGTCGGCGATGGCCTGCTCCATATGCTCCAACTCCACAGTCGGGCCACCATGCCGGAGTGCACCGAACAAACGGGCCAACGGGCGCACGGGCACGATCCGCACACTGTCGCCCCGGACCGGGTACCGCACGCGATCACCTGGGTGCAGTGCAAGGGCTTCGCGCACAGCCTTGGGCAGTGTCGTCCGCCCCCTCGATGCGATCACCGACTCGATCATGAACATCATCCAATGCGAGTGCGCTGCCGACGCGCGGGCTCGGCGTCAGAGGCGGCGCGAGCGAGCTGGCGCTGCGCCGAGGGCTACTCGCCGCCCTCGGCGTCGGCGGCGGGAGCGGCCTCGCCCTCGGCGCCCTCCTCGCCCTCGGCCTCTTCGCCCTCGAGCAGCTCGTCCTCGGCCTCGTCCTCCGCGATAACGCGGGGACGGGCGATGCGGACGAGCATGATCTCGGGCTCGCTCATCATCCGCACGCCTTCGGCGACCGGCAGGTCGCCAACCGTGAGCTGCTCGTCCAGCTCCTCGAGGCCGTCGACCGAGATCTCGATGTGCGATGGCATTGCGGCGGGCAGCGCCTCGACCAGCACGTGGTCGAGGCCGGTGATCATGACGCCCTGATAGGTGTGGACCGCGGGCGCCTCGCCGACGAGCGTCACGGGCACGTTCGCCTGGATCGTGCGTGCAAGGTCGACCTGGTAGAAGTCGAGATGCAGCAACTCGCGCGTCAGCGGGTGGCGCTGGATCTGCCGGACGATCACGGACCGCTCGTCGGCTTCGCCCTCCACGGCGATCTCGATCAGCGAGTTCTGACCGTGCTCGGAGAGCAGGTCCTCGGCCTCGCGGCGCGGCAACTGGACCGCCACCGAATCGAGGCCGCGACCGTAGACGTTGCCGGGCAGGACGCCCTCGCGCCGCAGTCGCTTCGAGCGCTTCCCCAGCACGGTCCGGGGGGTGACCGCATAGCGTTCCGGCATGTGCCTGGCTCCCTGTTTCTCCCTGTATCGAGGCCGCGCGCTCCCGCGAATCGCAGCGGCGCGCGCGACTGATCACGCTAGCCCCGCCCTCGCCGCAGGGTCAAGCGCCCGCGCCCGACTCGCTGCGCGCGCTACAATGACGGCGGAGCGGAGGCGACTGGACGGAGCAGACCACATGCCGGATGAACCGGACCGCCTCGAACGCGAGATCCAGGAGATCCTCGACAAGATCGAGCAACTGCCGACGCCCCCGCGGCGGCGGCGTGCGAGCGGGCTGCGGCGCTCGCTGCGGCGCATCGGCGACGGCGTTTCGGCCTGGCAGCGCACCGTCGCGCAGGAGCTGTCGAGGGTCTCGCTCTCCCATTTGGTGCTGCTCAGCTTCCTGCTGATCCTCGGCGCCTTCTTCATCCGCGGGATCGGGCCGATCGGCACGTGGATCATGATCGCGGGCCTTGCGCTGCTTGTGACCTCGCTGGCGCTGATGATGTTCGGGAGCGGGAGCGCACGCGCGAGGACGCAGCAGTGGCGCGGACGCACGATCGCCTACAGCCGCGAACCCTTCACACAGCGCATCCGGCGTTGGTTCAGCAACAGATCCCGACGCTGACGCCGCCCCTCCCACCCGTCCCGCCATCCTCGCCGACGCCCCGGACGCACCGATGACCGGCGCGCGCGGCGCGCTCGCCCTGCTCGCCGCCATCGCGCTCGCGGCTGCGCTGCTCGTCGCCTGCGGAGGCGGCGAGGGCGATCCCGAACCGACGGCGACCGCAACCGGGTCCGCTTCAGCGGTAACCTCGACACCGCTCGCGGCAACCGCGACGGCCTCCCCGGCCGCCGCGACGCCCTCGCCGCGGTCGCCCGATGTCGATGCCGCGGCAGAGCGCGCCTTCGAGCACCTGCGCGTGCTGGCCGTGGACATCGGCGAGCGCTTCGTAGGGACCGACGCCGAGCGTGAGGCGGCGGCCTACATCGCATCGCAGCTCGAGGCTGCGGGCTACGTCGTGGCCATCGAGGAGTTCGATGTGCGGGTTCCGTTCGATGACGCCACAGTCGCTGTCGAGGGCGAAGGCGAACCGATCAGCGCCCGGCCGCTCGCCGAAAGCGAGAGCGGCGAGGCGCGCGGCCGGCTGGTCTTCGCGGGCCTCGGCGACAGCGCCGATTTCGCCGACGCGGAGGCCGAGGGTGCCATCGTGCTGCTCGACCGCGGCGTGCTGCCCTTCGCCGAAAAGGCCGCAAACGCGCAGGCGGCGGGCGCGGCGGGCGTGGTCATCGTCAATAGCGGGCGCGGCGAGCTGTTCGGCACGCTCGGCCGCGACGCCGCGGTCTCGATCCCGGTGATCGGCGTAGCGGGTCGCCTTGGGCCGGCGCTGCGCGCCCTTGCCGCCGACGGCGCCGAGGTCACGATCCGCAGCAGGACCGGCCCCGAGGACCGCACGTCGCAGAACGTGGTCGGCCGCCCCGAGGACGGCGAGTGCCGCGCCTACCTCGGCGCGCACTACGACTCCGTGCCCGGGAGCCCGGGCGCCAACGACAACGCCTCCGGAACGGCGCTCTTGATCGAACTCGCGCGCGTGAGCCGGAGCGAGGGGATCGGCGAGGGCCTCTGCTTCATCGCCTTCGGCGCGGAGGAGATCGGGCTCTTCGGATCGCAGGCCTTCGTGGCGGCGCACGACGTCTCAGGGGCGGCATTCATGCTGAACTTCGACATGGTCGCGCGCATCGGCGAGCAGACCGGGGACGGGGCGCGCTTTGTCGCGGGCGACGAAGCGCTGGCCGATCGGGCTGCCTCGGTGGCGTCCGATCTCGGCTACGGCATCCCGCGCGGCGCCTTTCCGCAAAACGCGTCCTCCGACCACGTGAGCTTCACGGCAGTCGGTGTGCCGGCGATCACGGTGCACAGCGGCGGATCCGAGTTCATCCACACTCCCCAGGACGCGTTTGACACCGTCTTTGTCGAGGATCTGGCGATTCTCCTCGAAGTCTCGATCGCGTTACTGCAGGCGCTGTCCGAGGGGTAGCAGCGCCAGCGATCCGGCGCGCGTCTGCTTGTCGCGTGGCTCGCGCTGACGTACGATACGGGTGGCGGGGAGACAGGTTTGGCTGCGTATGCGTCTGATCACTTCGCCGATGGCCGTGCTCGCGGTCATCCTGGCCAGCGCGATCGTGCTCGCTGCCTGCGGCGGCGGCGAGGACGGCGAGGCCGATGCGGCGACATCGACGCCGACGGCCGAGCCCACTTCGACCTCCGGTGAACTGATCGCTACCGCAACACCGTTCGCCTCCCGCCCGACGCCAACCATCGTCGGCGACAGCGGGAACGGCGGCGACGACGAGGGCGGAGGCACCGAGGGCGGCGACGCAACCCCGACCCCCACCGCCACCCCGGAAGCGGTTGACCGCACCCACGTGGTCGTGGTGGGCGACACGCTGTCCGCTGTCGCCGAGCAGTACGGCTCCACCATCGAGGCGATCATGGAGGCGAACGGGATCACCGACGCCTCGGTGATCTTCGTCGGCCAGGAACTCACGATCCCCGGCACCACAGCCGATCCGGGAGCGGCCGCCACTCCCGAAGCCGGGAGCCTCGTGCACGTCGTTGTCGAGGGCGACACGCTGTCCGGCATCGCCGAGCACTACGGGACGACCGTCGAGGCGATCACCGAGGCGAACAGCCTGACCGACTCCGTGATCTGGATCGGCCAGGAACTGACCATCCCCGAGGCGGCCCCCGCACCCGACCCCACGCCGACACCGACGCCCAGCGCCACCGCTGAGGGCGAGAGCGGCGGCGGCGAGTCGACCACCTACACCGTCCAGGAGGGCGACACCGCAACCGACATCGCGGTGGCGTTCGAGGTGACGCTGGCGGCGCTGGCGGAGGCAAACGAGCTGACCATAGCGGAGCTCAACAACCTGCTCGTCGGCCAGGAGCTGACCATCCCGGTCGCAAGCGAGTAGCCGGCTTGTAGCGACCGCGCCCGCGGCGCAGTGGCGCCGCGGGCGAAAGCAGCCGATACTACGCAACCGGAACCGGGCGGCGCCCCGCCGCCCGGCATCGGCGTGTGCCCGTGGGGTATGCTCAACCGGCCATGAGCCACGAACAGCACCTCGACCAACTCGCGGAGATGAAGGCCAGCGCCGCCCTCGGCGGCGGGCAGGATCGCATCGACGCGCAACACGCTCGCGACAAGCTCACCGCGCGCGAACGCATCGAGACGCTCGTCGACCCCGGCAGCTTCGAGGAACTCGACGTGCTCGGTGTGGACTGGAGCGAGAACGGCACGGCCGAGCGCTTCTACGGTGACGCCGTCGTCACCGGCTGGGGGCAGATCGACGGCCGCTACGTCTGCCTCTTCGCGCAGGACTTCACGGTCTACGGCGGATCGCTCTCCACGGTCGTCGGCGAGAAGATGGCCAAGGCGATGGACCTCGCCCTCAAGACCGGCGTCCCGATGATCGGCCTCAACGACTCCGGCGGGGCGCGCATCCAGGAGGGCGTCGCCTCCCTCGCCGGCTACGGCGACATCTTCTTCCGCAACGTCCGCGGTTCCGGCGTGATCCCGCAGATCAGCGTGATCATGGGCCCGAGCGCCGGCGGCGCCGTCTACTCGCCGGCGATCACGGACTTCGTCTTCATGGTCGAGGGCACCTCGCAGATGTACATCACCGGCCCCGACGTCATCCAGAGCGTCACCGGCGAGCAGACCACCTTCGAGGAACTCGGCGGCGCCATGTCGCACGCCGCCAAATCCGGCGTCGCCCACTTCGCCTACCCCGACGAGCAGACCTGCCTCGACGAGGTGCGCCGCCTGCTCTCCTTCCTCCCCGCCAACAACGTCGAGAACCCCCCGGCGCTCGACCAGGGGGACGACCCCAACCGCCTGCTCGACGACATCCTCGGCATCGTCCCGGACGACGACGCGCTGCCCTACGACGTGCGCGACCTGATCGAGCGGCTCCTCGACAACGGCGAGTTCATGGAGGTGCACGAGTACTTCGCGCAGAACCTCGTCATCGGCTTCGGGCGGATCGACGGCGCCAGCGTCGGCGTCGTCGCCAACCAGCCGATGTACCTCGGCGGCGTGCTGGACATCGACTCGTCACGCAAGGCGGCGCGCTTCGTGCGCATCTGCGATGCCTTCAACGTACCGATCATCACCCTCGTCGACGTGCCGGGCTACCTGCCGGGCGTCTCGCAGGAGTACGGCGGCATCATCTCGCACGGCGCGAAGCTGCTCTACGCCTACGCCGAGTCGACCGTCCCGAAGATCACCGTGATCACGCGCAAGGCCTTCGGCGGCGCCTACGTCGCGATGGGCTCGAAGCACCTCGGGGCCGACGTCAACTTCGTCTGGCCGGGCGGCGCGATCGCCGTGATGGGCGGACACCAGGCGGTCAACATCATCAACCGCCGCGAACTGCAGGGCGCCGAGGATGAGGCCGCCGTTCGCGCCGAACTCGTCGCCGACTACCAGGCCCGTTTCGAGCATCCCTACATCGCCGCCGCGAAAGGCTACGTCGACGACGTGATCGACCCGCGCGAGACGCGCCAGCGCATCGTGAAGGCGCTGAGGATGCTGCAGAGCAAGGCTGAAGCGCCGCTGGCGAAGAAGCACGGGAACATCCCGCTGTAGCGCCGCCCGAGGCTGGCGCGAGAGCGCGCAGCGAAGGCGACGCCGGACGGCGGTAACAACGAAGCGTGCGAACGCGCAACTGAAGGAGCCCGCCCGATGGCGAAAATCACCGTGGCCAACCCGATCGTCGAACTCGACGGCGACGAGATGACGCGCATCATCTGGGCCTGGATCCGCGAACGGCTGATCCTCCCCTACCTCGACGTCGACCTGAAGTACTACGACCTCAGCATCGAGTCGCGCGACGCCAGCGGCGACCAGATCACCGTCGACTGCGCGAAGGCGATCCAGCAGTACGGCGTCGGCGTGAAGTGCGCGACGATCACTGCCGACGAGGATCGCGTCGAGGAGTTCGACCTCAAGGAGATGTGGCCCTCTCCCAACGGCACCATCCGCAACATCCTCGGCGGCACCGTCTTCCGAGAGCCGATCGTGATCTCCAACGTGCCGAGGCTCGTGCCCGGCTGGACGCAACCGATGGTGATCGGCCGCCACGCCCACGGCGACCAGTACCGCGCCACCGACTTCGTCGTCCCCGGCGCCGGCAAGCTGACGATGAACTTCACCCCCGCCGACGGCAGCGAGCCGACCGAGTACGAGGTGATGGACTTCCCCGGCGGCGGCATCGCCATGGGCATGTACAACCTCGACGACTCGATCCGCGGCTTCGCGCGCGCCTGCATGAACTACTCGCTGCAGCGCCAGTTCCCGCTCTACTTCGCGACCAAGAACACGATCCTCAAGCGCTACGACGGCCGCTTCCGCGACCTCTTCCAGGAGGTCTTCGACGAGGAGTTCACCGGCAAGTTCGCCGAGGCCGGACTGACCTACGAGCACCGCCTGATCGACGACATGGTCGCGCAGGCCATGAAGTGGAACGGCGGCTTCGTCTGGGCCTGCAAGAACTACGACGGCGACGTCCAGTCCGACGTGGTCGCGCAGGGCTACGGCTCGCTCGGCCTGATGACCTCGGTGCTGCTCACGCCGGACGGCAACACGGTGGAGGCGGAGGCCGCGCACGGCACCGTCACGCGCCACTACCGCGAGCACCTGAGGGGCAACGAGACCTCGACCAACCCGATCGCCTCGATCTTCGCGTGGACGCGCGGGCTGCAATACCGCGGCCGCATGGACGACACGCCCGAGGTCGAGCAGTTCGCCGAGGTCGTCGAGCGCGCCTGCATCGAGACCGTCGAGGCCGGCAACATGACCAAGGACCTGGCGATGCACATCGGCCCGGATGTGCCGTTCCTGAACACCGGCGCCTTCTTCGACAGCATCGAGGAGCGCCTCCAGCAGGAGATGCGCTCCTGACCCCGCAGCAGCGAGGGCGCCTTGAGGCGTACGCAGCGGGCGGGCAAGAGACCGCGTAGCAGAACAGACCGGGCAGACCAACAGCAGAGCAGATTGAGCGGGCGTCCGCGCGCGACGCGCGGCCCGCAACGCCGAGGGGAGACGCTGGTGCGGAGTAAGGTGACGATTGTCGGAGCGGGGAACACCGGCGCCTCGATGGCGCAGATTCTCGCCTCGCGCGGCTACGCCGACGTGATGCTGATCGACATCATCGAGGGCCTCCCCCAGGGCAAGGCGCTCGACATCGCCGAGGGCGCCGCGTGGGTCGGGTTCAGCAGCTCCGTCAGCGGCAGCAACGACTGGGCGGACACCGCCGACTCGGACGTCGTCGTCGTCACCTCGGGCGTCGCGCGCCGGCCGGGGATGACGCGCGAGGACCTGCTCGGCACCAACGCCGGCATCGTGCGCAGCGTCGTCGCGCAGGCCGTCGAGCACTCGCCGGACGCCGTGCTGATCATCTTCGCCAACCCGATGGACGCGATGTGCCACGTCGCCCTTGAGGCGAGCGGCTTCCCCGCCTCGCGCGTCGTCGGCCAGGGCGGGATGCTGGACAGCACGCGCTACCGCACCTTCATCGCGATGGAGCTCGGCGTCTCCGTACGCGACGTCTCCGCCTGGGTGCTGGGCGGCCACACCGAGGCGACGATGGTCCCGATCGTCTCCACGGCCACGGTCGGCGGCGTCCCGCTGGGCGCGCTGATGGCCCAGGACCGCATCGACGCCGTCGTGGACCGCACGACGAAGGGCGGCGCCGAGATCGTCGGCCTGCTCAAGACCGGGTCGGCCTTCACCGCCCCCGCCGCCGCCACGATCGAGATGGTCGACGCCATCCTCCGCGACGAGCGCCGCATCCTCCCCTGCTGCACGCTGCTGGACGGCCAGTGGGGCATCGAGAACGCCTACGTCGGCGCCCCGGTCCTGCTCGGCGCCGGCGGCATCCTCGAGGTCTACGAGCCGCCGCTGGCGGCCTCGGAGGCGGACGCGATTCGCGCCGCGGGGGCGGCGGTGTTGGAGCTGGTGGCAGCTACGCCGCAGGGGTAGAGGCGGAGCGCGCCGGACCGCCTATCCTCGCATCGCCAACGCGAGGTACCTAGTGCCTCGATCTCATGCTAGACACATCGTGTCGAGTCGGACGATGATCTCTTTCACGTTTCTATAGTACTCAGTCAACTGATGGTATGAAATGCTGGTCCACTCGCCGTGGGCTATGAGGTTTCTATTGGCAACGACGCTGTCAAGCGCATCCTTGCGTTCCCCGTTGACGTATTCTTCGAGCTCCTTCCGCCAATCCGCGCTAAAGCTCCCAACGATTTGAAGTAGTCGCTCTGTCTTGAGATTCCTTCTTCCAACGCTTCCCTCTACATACCTGGCGACTGTCGGCGCGGCTCGTGCTGTGGCATGCTCAATAAGAATGTCGCGGACGGATTGCTCCATGAAACCAGAGACAAGGACGCATAAATATCTAGCAAAGTCTGCCCGTAACTCGAGGTCGTTGATCAGCCTGACCTTGCCAAAGCTGGCGTCCAATTGCGCCCGGCGTCGGTCGACGCTACGGACTGGCATGGTCAATCGACGCGAGCGAATGTATCAGTAGCGATTCTCAACCGAGCTTCCACATTACGTTCATTTGCCGTCCTAGCCGTAGTCGCATCTCGGAATTCTGATTCCTGGAGCAAGTCAGAGTAGGCCTGCTTGAACAGCTCCAGATTGACAATTCTGCGGTCAGCAAGACGACGCGCCAGGCCCACCAGAACGGCATCGAACACGGCAGCGTTCAATGCCCGCTCCAACCGGAATGCCCGGGTGCCTATCGTGTCATGCACGAAGTCGATCGAATCCTTGAAGTCGTCCTTGTACTCAGCGATCTTGGCGTCGGGAGCGCTTCGATTGATGCGCATAAAGCGATTCAGGAACTCCTTCATGGGGACTCTCATACTGATTGCTCGCGTGCCTTAGGGCGAGAAACCGTAGAATGAGCTCTTGATCCTTGAGTCTATTGGACATCCTTCCATATATTGACCGCCAGCTGTTGCTCGAATTCAGCTCTTCAAGGAGGTCGTTCAAAGGTCCTTGGTATATCGCGTTGCGAATCTCCTGCGGTCTCGCGGGGCTGCCACCGGTATTGATGCGCTGGAAGATATAATATAGCGAGCTGTGTTCACCCTCTGGTTCATCTTGTCTTACCACGCTCGCATGCACAATTGAGTCATCAAGTCGCCGCCGATCAGCATCTCCGAGGCTTAGGTATGTCTTTCCAGCGAAATCTGGGTGGACACTAGTCCCGAGCGCGAACGTGCGATCATTCAGTATACCATCATAAAAGAACTTCAATGTCAGAAGGCGTTGTAATCCATCTATGACTGCGAGGCGCTGTGATGAAGGGTCCTTCCACAAAAAAATTCCGGGCACGGGTAACCCGAGCAGGAGCGACTCAATAAACCGGTCAGCTTGTGACTTGGACCACACATAGCCACGCTGAAAGGAAGGAATGAATATGTCTGAGTCGTCATCAGATCGTGCTGAGGTGAGCCTGCGCACAAGAGAGTCTACCGGATAGTCGGCACCGTAGGTGTTCGTAGCATATCGGGGGATGGCCGGGTCTTCGCCCCAATCCGAGTCGGTCGCTTCGTCGCGGATGTGTGTGTCTTTTCCGAAGCGTTGGCTTATCGTGTTGGTCACTGTTGTCCCCGAATCTCCCGCTCATCGCGATCCTATCATGGTGAGGCTACGCGCGCCGATGCTAGGGGAAAGGGCACGTGACGAGAGCAGCCCCTGCTGCCCACAACCCCCAATCCCGCTACCCTCCCACGGACCCCTGACAGCACCACCCCGACGAGGGAGCACGAGGCCATGAGCAGCACCCGCACCGAAACCGACAGCATGGGCGCCATCGAGGTGGCCGATGACAGGTACTGGGGGGCGCAGACGCAGCGCTCGCTTGAGAACTTCAAGATTGGCGACGAGCGGATGCCGCGCTCGATCATCCGCGCGCTCGGCATCGTCAAGCACGCCTCGGCGACGGTGAACGAGGCGCTCGGCAGGCTCGACTCCGAGGTCGCCGACGCCATCCGCTCCGCCGCCCAGGAGGTGATCGACGGCGACCTCGACGACCACTTCCCGCTCGTCGTCTGGCAGACCGGCTCCGGCACCCAGTCCAACATGAACGCCAACGAGGTGATCTCGAACCGCGCCATCGAGCTGCTCGGCGGCGAGCGCGGCTCCAAGAACCCGGTCCACCCCAACGACCACGTCAACATGTCGCAGTCCTCGAACGACGTCTTCCCCGGCGCGATGTCGATCGCGACCGGCGAGGAGGTCACGCACCGCCTCGTGCCCGGGCTGCGCCACCTCCACGAGGCGCTCTCGGCGAAGCAGGCCGCCTTCGAGGACATCGTGAAGATCGGCCGCACCCACCTGATGGACGCGACGCCGCTGACGCTCGGCCAGGAGTTCTCCGGTTACGTCAAGCAGGTGGAGAACGCGATCCTGCGCGTGCAGAGCGCGCTGCCCCGGATCTCCGAGCTCGCCCTCGGCGGCACCGCCGTCGGCACCGGCCTCAACGCGCACCCCGAGTACGGCGAGCGCGTCGCGGCCGAGATCGCGCGCATGACGGGGCTGCCCTTCGTGACCGCGCCGAACAAGTTCGAGTCACTGGCCGCGCACGACGCGCAGGTGGAGCTGTCCGGGCAGCTCAAGACCGTCGCCGCCTCGCTGATGAAGATCGCGAACGACGTGCGGCTGCTCGGCTCCGGGCCGCGCGCCGGCGTCGGGGAGCTGATGCTGCCCGCCAACGAGCCGGGCTCCTCGATCATGCCGGGCAAGGTGAACCCGACGCAGTCCGAGGCGATGACGATGGTCTGCGCGCAGGTGATGGGCAACGACGTCGCCGTCAATTTCGGGGGCGCCACCGGCCACTTCGAGCTCAACGTCTTCAAGCCGGTGATCGTCTACAACGTGCTGCAATCGATCCGCCTGCTGGGCGACGCGGCGGTCTCCTTCACCGACAACTGCGTCGTCGGCATCGAGCCGAACCACGAGCGCATCCGCGAGCTGATGGAGTCGTCGCTGATGCTGGTGACGGCGCTGAGCCCGCACATCGGCTACGACCGCGCCGCCGAGGTCGCGCACCAGGCGCACGTCGACGGCTCGACGCTGCGCGAGGCGGCGGTCGCCCTCGGCTACGTCACGGACGCCGAGTTCAGCGAGTGGGTACGCCCCGAGGAGATGACGCACCCGTAGGGGCGCCTGCCATGCGCACGACGTTCGGTCTCCTCGCGGCTGCGCTGCTGCTCGCCAGCCTTGGGCTGGCGGCGGCGTGCGGCGACGATGGCGACGAGCAGGCGCCTTTGAAGATCGGCCTGCTGCTCAACTTCGGCGAGGGCGCCGCCGCCGCCTCGACCGTGCGGCAGCAGAGCTTCGAGCTCGCGATCCGGCACGTCAACGACGCTGGCGGCGTCCTCGGACAACCGGTCACCTTCGTGCTGGCGGACCCGACGTTCGACCCGGACGTGGCAGTCGAGGAGGCGCGCCGCCTGATCGAGGTCGAGGGCGTGCACGCCATCGTCGGGCCGAGCTCCAGCGCGAACGCCCTCGCGGTCGCGGAGCAGGTGGCGGGGTCGGCGGGCATCCCGCTGATCAGCCCCTCGGCGACCTCGCCGCTGCTCACGACGGCGGACGACCGCGACTTCTTCTTCCGCACCGCCCTCTCCGATGTCGCGCAGGGGCCGGTGCTGGCGCGCCTGGCGCGGGAGCGCGGCTTCGACAACGTCGGCGTGCTCTATCGCGACGACGCGTGGGGCCGCGGCCTGCACGAGGCGTTCGTTGCGGCCTGGGACGGCGCGATCACCTCGGTGGCGATCCACCCCTCGGCGGAGACGCACCCCCGCGCGCTGCGCGAGACCTTCGGTGCGCGCGCCCAGGCACTGGTGCTGATCACTTTCGCGGCGCAGGCGGAAACGATCCTGTACGAGGCGCTCGAGCTTGCCCTCCACGACCAGTTCGTGTTCAGCGACGGTGCGAGGCGGCTCGCGCTGGTGCAGACGTTCGGCGGCGACCGCCTCGGCGATATGTACGGCACCGCAGGCGTCGCCCACCCGGGCGGCGACGCGCAGGCGGCCTGGGATTCGGCCTATCGCGAGGCGTACGGCGAGCTGCCGGTGACTCCCTACGTGCGCGCCACGTACGACGCCGCGATCGCGATCGCGCTCGCCGCCGAGGCGGCGGGCAGCCTCGAGGGCGCCGCCATCCGCGACCAGTTGCGCGCGATCGGCGGCGCTCCCGGCGAGCCGGTGATAGCCGGGCCGGAGGGCGTCGCGCGCGCCCTCGAGATTCTCGCCGATGGCGGCGACGTCGACTACGAGGGCGCCTCGGTCTCGCTCGACTGGGACGAGCACGGCGACCTGTTGCGAGGTCACATCGGGATCTGGCGCTTCACCAGCGACGAGCGAATCGAGGACCTCGAGGCGGAGCCGTACGGCGAGTAGCCGGGCTGCTCACTCGGCGGCGGGCCGCGATCTGGTCGCTCGGCCGGAACGAACCACAGCCCTGAGACGTCAATCCTGGTAGGAGGCGTTCCCCGGCACCCGCGCGGGATCGCTCGCCGCCTTGCGCGAGGGTGGGATGTGATGCGTGTTGGTCTGGACACGAAATATCTGGCATGCGCGCGAGGACTGGGACAGGCTGACGAACAAGGAGTGGGAGGAGATGCTCGCCCACCTCGCCCTCCTCGGACTGGATGAGCGAGAGGGTTGGGATGAGCGGTTCCGCTGGGTAGCGTCCGGCGAAGCCCACTCAACCCCGCCCGGGCCTACACCGCCCACGGTCGGAGGTCTGGACTGGTGGCTCGTGGGCACACGGCCGGACGGCACAGTCGCGTGGTCAGCCGCAGCGCAGGGCGACTACCTGCTCGCGATCACAGACCAAGAAGGGTCCGTGGGGCGTGTGTACGGCGCGACGGACTGGGTGGACGGTTCGTTCATCGCCGACGATTTGCTGGTGCGCTCTGTATTCCTGCCGGACTCCCGTGGCTGGATCCAGATCGCCGCCGTGGATCTCATCGATCTGGTCACGTCGACGGTTCACGAGGTGGAAGGCCTCACTCTCCCGCTCGGATTCGACCCCGAGGCGGGCGGATCGCAGCACGAGTACTACTACCTCATCACTGCCCGACCGGCGCCCGCCGGACCACCCGTCGAACAAAGGCCACTCAAGTGACGCGGAGCGCCGGGGCAGGTCGGAGCGGCGCGCTACCGCCTCGAGCGGAGGAAGACCGCGACGAGGCCGCCGAGGATGCCCGCCAGCCCGCCGGTGACGAAGGATGGTGGATCGGCGATCAGCTCGGCAGCGACGCCGACAATCACTCCAACGACGACACCCGCGCCGATGGTCATGAACACCACGTTGAGCCGGTCGGTCATCTTGCCCTCCTCGCTCGCGGGGCGGCCTGCCGGGCCAGTCTAGATGACGACTGTGCTACAGGACGACCGTCGCGGCCCAGGCGGCGCCGGCCAGCGCCGCGAGGTAGCAGACCACGGCGAGCGGCGTCGCGATCGAGCGCAGGCCGAGGTCCTTGAGCGTGTGGCGGATGCGGTGCGCGGCGTGCATGAAGGTGAAGAACGCCACCCCGAAGATGATCAGCCGCACGAGCCAGAAGTCGAAGAGGTTCTCAAGCTGCTCGAACTCGACGACCCCGGCGGGCACGAGGAAGCCGGTGATGATGATCAGCACCGGCATCAAGAACGCCACGATCATCCCGCCGGCGGAGAACATCGCCCAGAAGAACGGCTCGTTCGAAGGTCTCACGCCGTCCTCCCTCCTACGCCACGACCAGGAAGATCACGAGCACGACCGCCGAGACGGCAAGCCAGCCGCCGTAGGCGCCCGCGGTGATCAGATCGTCCGGCACGCGCCACCCGCCGAGCTTCAGCGGCGTGGCCTTCGGCATCAGCCGGAACCAGGTCGAGGTGTGCAGCTGCGCGAAGCCGAGGATCACCGCGTGGATGATCCAGAGCAGCGGGTTCTTGAGCACGTCGAGGTAGTCGGCGAATGCGCCCTCGCCCTCGCGAACGCTGGCGACGAGCAGCAGCAGCAGCACCATGTAGCCCGCGACGGCGAACGCCGAGAACTCGCGCAGCACGACGATGCGGTACGCCCAGCGCTGGTTCCACCAGCCGTTCGACTTCGTCCTCGGGAGCGGTCCGGGCATCGTCAGCGACCCATCCCGGGCGGGGTGAAGGGCAGCAGCGAGATGAAGAAGCTGTTCGTCGCCTCGATCTTGGCCTGCTGGATCGCGGCCGCCGGGTCGACGTGCTTCGGGCAGACGCTGCTGCACTCGCCGACGAAGGTGCAGTCCCAGATGCCCGCGTCGGACCAGATCAGCTCCTGACGCTGCGCGTTGCCCTGATCGCGCGAATCGAGGTTGTAGCGCTGCGCGAGGGCGAGCGCGGCGGGGCCGATGAAGTCGTCCTCGTGCTCGTACACGGGGCAGGCCGAGTAGCAGAGCATGCAGTTGATGCACATGCTGAACTGCTTGAAGTCAGCGAGTTGCGAGGGCGTCTGGCGGTACTCGCCCTTCTCGATCGGCTGCTCCTGCTCGCGGATGATCCACGGCTTCACGTCCGTCAGCTTCTCCATGAAGTCGTCGAGGACGGTCACCATGTCGCGCTCGACGGGGAAGCCGCGCAGCGGCTCGACGCGGATCGGGCCGGGCATGAACTCGCGCAGGAAGGCGTTGCAGGTCAGGCGCGGGTAGCCGTTGACCATCATCCCGCAGCTGCCGCAGACGCCCATCCGGCAGGACCAGCGGTAGCTGAGCGTGCCATCGACCTCGTCCTTGAGCCAGTTGAGCGCGTCGAGGACCACCCACTCCTCGCGGTACGGCACCTCGTAGCTCTGGTACGAGGGCTCCGTGTCCGTCTCGGGGTGGTAGCGGAACACCTCGAGCGTCACGGTGCGCGTCGTGGTCATCGCTTCCGTGGTCACGGCGCCTCCCGTCGCTAGTTTCCGTAGGTCCGCTCGGCCGGCGGCCAGTTGGTGATCGTCACGTCCGAGTACTCGATGCGCGGCGCATCGTCCGTACGGTACGCCAGCGAGTGCTTGAGGAACTGCTCGTCGTCGCGCTCCGGGTGGTCCGTGCGCTGGTGCGAGCCTCGCGACTCCGTGCGGGCGAGCGCGGAGTGCGCGACCGCCTCCCCGACATCGAGCAGGAACTCCAGCTCGAGGGCGGCCGTCAGCTCGGTGTTGAAGCTCGCGCTGTGGTCGTCGAGCGCGACGTTCAAGGCGCGCTCCTTGAGCTCGGCGACCTTCTGCGTGGTCACCTCGAGGCTGGCGTGGTCGCGGTAGACGCCGGCGCCGTCCTCCATCGTGGAGTTGAGCTCGCGGCGGATCGCGGCGATGCGCTCGCCGCCCTCGCGCGGCTGCAGGAAGCGTTCGCTGATGCGCGCCCGCTCGTCGGCGGCCTGCGCCTCGATCGAGGCGCTGTCGAACTCGGGGTGCTCCTGCGCCCAGACGGCGGCCGAGTGTCCGGCGCGCCGGCCGAACACGAGCAGCTCGGTCAGCGAGTTCGAGCCGAGGCGGTTCGCGCCGTTGATGCTGACGCAGGCGCATTCGCCGGCGGCGTAGAGGCCGGGCAGGCTGGTCGCGCCGTTTGTATCGGTGTGGATGCCGCCCATCATGTAGTGCACCACCGGCCGCACGGGGATCGGCTCGTGCACGGGATCGATGCCGGCGTAGTTCTTCGCCAGCTCGCGCACGAAGGGGATGCGCTCCTCGATCAGCTTCTCGCCGAGGTGGCGCACATCGAGGTGGGTGTAGGTGCCGTACTCGCCCTCGAAGACGCGGCCCTCGGCCTGCTCCTTCATGAACGCCTGCGAGAGCTTGTCGCGCGGCCCCAGCTCCATCGTGCGCAGCTGCGGGTGGCGCGGGTCGGTGATCTCGACCGGATCGCCGAGGTTGTAGTCCTGCAGGTAGCGGTGGCCCTCGGTGTTGACGAGGATGCCGCCTTCGCCGCGGGCGGCCTCGGTGATGAGGATGCCGGTGCCGGGCAGGCCGGTCGGGTGGTACTGGACGAACTCCATGTCCTTGAGGGCGACGCCGGCGCGGTAGGCCATCGCCATGCCGTCGCCGGTCTTGATTGCGGCGTTGGTGGTGAAGGGGAAGACGCGTCCGCCGCCGCCGGTGCACATGATCACGGCCTTCGCCTTGATCGCGCGCATCTCGCCGCTGCGCAGTTCGATCGCGGAGACGCCCTGGCAGCGCCCGTCCTCGACGAGCAGCCGCGTCGCGAACCACTCGTCGTAGCGCTTCACCTGCGTGTACTTGAGCGAGGTCTGGAAGAGTGCGTGCAGCATGTGGAAGCCGGTCTTGTCGGCGGCGTACCAGGTGCGGCGGATGCGCATCCCGCCGAAGGGGCGGACGGCCACGCTGCCGTCCTCCTCGCGGCTCCAGGGGCAACCCCAGTGCTCGAGCTGGATCATCTCGTCCGGGGCCTCGTTGACGAAGAGCTCGACGGCGTCCTGATCGGCGAGCCAGTCGGCGCCGCTGATCGTGTCGTTGATGTGATCCTCGAGGCTGTCGTCGTCCTTGATCACGGCCGCCGCGCCGCCCTCGGCGGAGACCGTGTGGCTGCGCATCGGGTAGACCTTGGAGACCATCGCGATGTCGAGGTCGGGGTAGGCCTCGGCTGCGGCGATGACGGCGCGCAGGCCGGCCCCGCCGCCGCCAACGATGAGCAGGTCGTGCTGGAGATCGTCGGCCACTGCGCCTCTCAATCGGTCAGCCGTGCCCCCGCTCGAAGCCTGCCGGAGCGGCAGCGCTCACTATTCCCGCGGCTGCGGTCATGGTCAAGCGGAAGGCGGTCAGCGACGCCGCCGGCCTCGCGAGGTTCCGCCGGGCTTCCCGCCCGTCGTATGCGTTGACGGCAGGAACAGGTCACTCGGAGGAGGCAGCTGTGGCTGGCTACGTAATCGCGGACGTGCGGGTAACCGATGAGGCGCTCTTCGCCGAGTTCGCCGCGGGAGTTCCGGCGAGCATCGAGTCGCACGGCGGCAGATACGCCATCCGCGGCGGGGACATCGAGGTAGTCCAGGGCGACTGGGCGCCCCCCGCTTCGTGATCGTGGAGTTCGAGAGCGTGGAAGGGGCTCACGGCTGGCTCAACTCCGAGGGGTACGCCGAGCTCCTCAACATCCGCGACCGTTCCTCGGACACCAGCATCATCGTGATGGAGGGGTTCTCCGGATAAGGCCGAACCCTCGGGAGCGCGCGCAGATCAGCTGCGGGGCGGTAGCCCGTCGCGCACGCACAGGTCGTAGAGGTGGCGCGCGACGATCGTCTTCGCGTCCTCCACCCGCCCCTCGCCGATCGCGGCGTCGAGGTCCTCGAGCGTGACGGCGATCGGCGCGCCGAGGTCTTCCTCGTCGCCCGTGTCGAGTGGAGCCTCGAACAAACCCGTGGCGAGGTAGATGTCGATGTACTCGCTGGTGAAGCCTGGCGCCATCCACGCGCCGCCGAGGCGCACGATTGATTCGGCGTCGTAGCCGGTCTCCTCGCGCAGCTCGCGGCGCGCGGTGACCTCGGGCGGCTCGCCGGGCTCGCGCGTCCCGGCGGGCACCTCGAGCAGGCGCCGACGCGCCCCGTGGCGGTACTGCTCGACGAGCAGCAGCCGGCCGTCGTCGCGTAGCGCGAGGAGCGCGACGGCACCGGGATGCACGACGGTCTGGCGATCGCCCTCGGAGCCATCGGAGAAGCGCAGCCGCGCGTGATCGACGGCGAAGAGCGGGCCCTCGTAGACGCGCTCGTTGCTCAGGATCTCCGGTAGCTCGTCGCTCACGCGCGCACTAGCCCGGCACCTGCGAGGGCAGGTCGAGCGTCATCGCGATCTCGTTGCAGCCGGGGAACTTGGGGCAGCGGTAGCACTCGTTCCAGACCTTGCGCGGCAGCTCCATCACGTCGGCCTGCACGAAGTCCAGGCGCTCGAAGAACTGCGGGCGGTAGGTGAGCGCGAAGACGCGATCGAGGCCGAGCCGCACCCCCTCGTCGATGCAGGCCTGCACCAGCAGTTGTCCGTAGCCCTGCCCCTGGCGCTCCTCGGAGACGGCGAGGGACTTCAGCTCGGCGATGTCGGCCCAGACGATGTGCAGCGCGCCGCAGGCGACCACCTCGTCGCCCTCGCGGACGACGAAGAAGTCGCGCAGGTTCTCGTAGGTCTCGCCCTTCGTGCGCGGCAGCATGTCGCCGCGGGCGGCCCAGAAGTTGACGAGCGCGTGGATCCCGTCCACGTCGTGGATCGTCGCGCGCTCGATCGCGGCGGGGAGAGCGGGTGCGGTCATGCTTCTAGGATAGTCCTCCGCGCCGCAATCGGGCGACGGGGCTTGCGAGGGCGTCCGCGTCCGTATGCATCGTCAGTCGCGCTCCAGCTCGCCGATCTGGTGGTCGAGACGCAGCCAGCCGAGGCGCTGCGCGAGGTTGGCGTAGAACTGGTTCTCCCCGCCGAGGCGGACGAAGCGCGCCTGCCGCGGCGAGCGCGTGATGTTCACCATGCTCCCCGACCGCACCTCGATCTCGTGATGCCCGTCCACGGTCATCACCGCCTCGTGGCCGCGCGCGACCTCCAGCGTGACGGCCGCGCCGTCGCGCAGCACGAGCGCGTTGCCGTACGAGAGATGTGGCGCGACCGCAGCGACGATCAGCTCGCTCGAGGTCGGATAGAGGATCGGCCCGTGGATCGCGAGCGCGTAGCCGGTCGACCCGGTCGCCGTCGCGACGATCACGGCGTCGGTGCGGTACTCGGCGAGCAGCACGCCATCGACATGGACGCCGACCGAGACCGTGCGGCCGAGGCGGTGGCGTCCGATCACGACGTCGTTGAGCGCGTGCAGCGGCTCGCCGTCCCCGACGATCGCCTGGGCCATCGTGCGCTGCTCGATCCGGCCCCCGCCGCCGAGGATGAGACTCAGCGCCTCCTCGGCTTCGCCCTCGGTCGACTCGGCAAGGAAGCCGAGGCGGCCCATTCGCACGCCGAAGATCGGGATGCCGAGCGCCGAGGCGAGGCCGGAAGCCTGCAGCACCGTGCCGTCGCCGCCGACGCAGACCAGCAGATCGCTGCCGGGCAGTTGTGCCTCGACGAGGCCCTGGCCGGCGGTTGGACCGTCGCGCTCGAGTGGCGCGCACCAGCTGTCGAGGCCGGCCTCGACAACCTGCGCGTGCAGCCGCTCGGCGAGCGCCATCGCGCCGTGCACGTCGGGGTGGTAGCAGACCCCGCAGCGCGCGATACCGCCGAGGCTGTTCCCGCTGCTCATGCGTCGCCTCGCGGGGTCACGGCGCCGGGCAGGCGCAGCCAGAGAAAGAACTCGCGGTTGCCGGCGGGGCCGGCCAGTGGCGAACGGTGCACGCCGCGCACGCGCGCCCCGTGATCGAGGGCCCAGGCCGCGACCTTGCCGACGACCTCGGCGTGCACCCGCGCGTCGCGCACCACGCCGCCCGGCTCCACCTGCTCGCGGCGCGCCTCGAACTGCGGCTTGACCAGCACCAGCGCGTCGCCGCCCGGCCGCAACGAGCGCAGCACGGCGGGCAGCACGACGGTCAGCGAGATGAACGAGACATCGACGACGGCGAGATCGGCGGGCGGCTCGAGCGGCTCGAGGTTGCGCGCGTTCGTGCGCTCGCGCACCTCGACCCGCGGATCGTCGCGCAACTGCTGCGCGAGCTGCCCGTAGCCGACATCGACGGCGACGACCCCGCGCGCACCGCGCTGCAGCAGGCAGTCGCTGAAGCCTCCGGTGGAGGCGCCGACATCGAGGCAGCGCGCGCCCTCGACGGCTATCGAGGCGGCATCGAGCGCCGAGGCGAGCTTGTCGCCGCCGCGGCTGACGAAGCGCGGCCGCTCGCGCAGCGCGAGCGCGACGTCGGGCGCGACAGTGGCCGCGGGCCGTGTTGCCACGGCGCCCTCGACGCGCACCTCGCGAGCGAGCACGAGCGCGCGAGCGCGCTCGGCGTCGGGCGCCAGCCCGCGCTCGACGAGCAACTCGTCGAGGCGCAGTCGCGCGCGCGATCGTCCTCGGGCGGTGGTTGTCATAGTGATCGAGGATACTCCGCAGCCGCCGCGCACGCTGCACAGCGCGGGAACCATCGGCAGGCCGCGAGCGTATGGTTAGTTGACGGCTGCATGAGAGCCGCGGCTGTCGTACCCGTACTTGGGGAGCTGCATGCGACCTCGGCGCCTCCGACCAGCGCTCCTCGCCGCACTCGCCGCACTCCTGCTCGCAGCGGGGCTGGCGCCCGCGAGTCCCTCGGAGGCCGCGGACGAGACAGCCGAGGTCGAGACGATCACGACCGTGCTGCAGCCCGGGTGGAACATGGTTGGCTGGGTCGGTCCCGACACCCCCGTCTCGGAACTCTTCGACGCTATCCCGGCACTCCGGACGGTCTCGACGTGGGACTCGTGGGTGGGCGAGTACCGCTACGCGTGGCCCCGCCGGCAAGACGAGCTCCCGATGCTGAAGCCCGGCATGGGGCTCTGGCTCTACCTCAGCGGCGAAACGCCGGTGCAGTGGACGCGCCCTGCCGCGACGGATGGAGTGGTGCTCCGGCTACGCGCGGGGCTCAACCTCGCGGCCATCGCGGCCGACGGCGCGGTCGAGCGCTTCAACGAGGGAGTGGTGGACGCCTGGCGCTGGGATCCCGTCCAACAGCAGTACGAACCCTACAGCTTCGGCGACGCCGCGCTGCGGCAGGGCGACGCGCTCTGGATCGAGGCGTCGGCGCCGGTCAACTGGTGGCAGCCTGGGACCGCGGAGCCACCGTTCGTCTTCCTCGGTGACATTCCCACCGGGGTCCAGAGCGAAATCCTCGCCGAGTACTCGAACGTGCGACGGTTCTTCGCAGAGCACTTCGCGGTCGCGACGAGAGGTCGCCTCTATCACATCGCGGCCGACCTGGACGCGGTGCGCGCAGTCCACGCCCCGGTTGTTGATCGCGATCCCAGACCGGCCATCTGCGGCTGGCCTAGCTGTAACGTCCACAGACGTTGTTGACACCTGCAGGGCGTCTTGATCCCTGCAGGGGTTGCTCGTGAAGGGAGCCTCCGGGAGAAGGTGTGAGTAACAAGCCAGCACCTTGCACCTGGAGGCTCCGATGCATCGTAACGCCCGACTGACCTTCCTCGCCCGCCGCACGATGGTGGAACGCATCGCCGCGGGCCGCGCGGTCGCGCACGTCGCCGCCGAGATGGGCGTCTCCCGTCCGACCGCCTACAAGTGGTGGCGACGCTGGCTGGAGGAGGGCGAGGCCGGTCTCGAGGACCGCCCCAGCCGCCCGCGACGCTCCCCGGCGCGTGTCCCGGCACGGCTGGAGCGCGCGATCGAGCGCCTGCGCCGCCGCGAGAAGCTCGGCCCGGCACGCATCGGCTTCCGCCTCGGGATGCACGCCTCCACCGTCCACCGCGTGCTGTGCCGCCGCGGCCTCAACCGCCTCGCCTGGCTCGACCGCCCGAGCGGGCAGCTGATCCGCCGCCCCCGGCGCTACGAGCATGCCCGCCCGGGCGACCTGCTGCACATCGACATCAAGAAGCTGGGGCGCATGCCCCCGGGCGGCGGCTGGCGCGCCCACGGACGGGGCCAGGCGCCGCGCAGCCGCGCCGGCTACGCCTTCATCCACTCCGCCGTGGACGACCACACGCGCCTCGCCTACAGCGAGATCCTCGCGGACGAGCGCGCCGTCAGCGCAGCCGCCTTCCTGCAGCGGGCGTGGGCCTGGTTCGCCGAGCTCGGCATCAAGGTGCGGGCCGTGCTCACCGATAATGGCGGCGCCTACAAGAGCCGCCTGTTCAGCTCCGCCTGCCGCCTCAGCGGCGTGCGGGCAAAGCGGACCCGACCCTACCGCCCGCAAACCAACGGCAAGGTCGAGCGCTTCCACCGCACGCTGCTCGAGGAGTGGGCCTACGTCCGCGTCTACCGCAGCGAGGCCGAACGCGCAGCCGCCCTCGGACCCTGGCTGCACCGCTACAATCATCACCGTTGCCACACCGCGATCGGAGGCGAACCCCCGATCAGCCGTGTCAACAACCTACGTGGGAACTACACCTAGCGGGGAGATTCACATCCTTCTGGTGAAGTGTGCCGAGTTGACGTATTTCAGCAGTGACTACGTTACTGACTTGCTGCTCGATATCCCCGGCAAGGGGTTGGGTGCACGTTGGGAGCCGGGGCTCGACCCTCGCGGCCCCGGTTGGCTGATCGAGGGCATGCTGCTCTACGCCCACACGTCGTACCGTGAGGCCGAAGGCCGCTTGCCAGTCCAGCAACGTGAGAACCTGCACACCATCTCCCGGGATATCGCTCTCCCACTCAGGCACTTCGAAGTGACCGGGAATCGCGACGTGGTGACCACCGACTCCGAGCGTGCCCTCGGCTTCTTCGCCGTGGAGTGGCTGGCGGAACGGGTCGGGAACCCCGCTGTCTTCGACTACCTCAGGCTGGTGGGAGCCTCGGGGGACTGGCGAGCGGCATTCGCGATCGCCTTCGGCATCGGCGTCGAGGACTTCCACAAGCAGTTCGAGGCCTACCGCGCCGAGGCGTTCCCGCCACTTCCTCACCTCACCGACGATCTCGACGAACCCGTGCTGGTATTCGTCGGCGACGTGCCGGCCCAGACTGCCGCGGAGATCCGCTCGGAGTTCGAGAATGTACGGCAGTTCTTCGCCGATCGCTTCAAGGCCGAGGCGACGGAGTTCACGCTCTACGTCGCGCGGACTGTGGAATCGGCGGCTCGTGCACTTCCCAACGTGGGCCACATCTACTGTAGTTCGGTGCAGGACGGGCGGGCGATCGTGACACTCGACCGCTGCCACAGCCCATTCACGCTGGACTACCTCTACATTGGCGCCATGGTGCTAGAACTCGCCCCGCTGGAGAGCCTCAGTGTCCCCGCCGGCTTCTCCTTCTCCACCTCGAGTAGTCGCGCTCCGGCGTGGGCGTCCGAAGGTCTGGTGAAGTACGCGGCGGCTGCGTACCGCGCCGCTGCCGGACGCCTCGATATCGCTGAGTACCGGGGCCGGGAGGTGAACGTGGCGAGGGTCACGCGGGAGTCGTTACGGGACCAGGCGTCGTACAGCGGCCCAACACCTTCACTCAGCTACCTCGCCGTGGATTGGCTCGTTGAGCGGGCCGGCGAGCCTGCTGTCTTCAAGTACTACCGCGTGCTGCCATCCGCGACGAGCGCCGCAGCAGCATTCGAGTCCGCCTTCGGACTCACCCTCGACGAGTTCTACGAGCAATTCGAGGCGTACCGCGAGACCTTGCGGCAGTAGAGCGGCCGCGGAGGGTCAGGCCGACTCGGAGATCTCGAGGTCGCCGTCGTCGGGCGAGCCGTCGCCGACGACCTGGCCGGACTCGGTGACGAGCAGCGGTCGCGTGCGATTGCGCACCGTCTCCACGGAGACGACGCACTTGCGGATCTCCGGCATCGAGGGCGCGTCGTACATCACGTCCAGCAGCAGCTCCTCGACGACGGTGCGCAGGCCGCGCGCGCCAGTCTTCTGCTTGATCGCGTCCTCGGCGATGGCCTGCAGGGCGTCGTCGGTGAAGACCAGCTCCACGTCGTCCATCTTGAAGAGGCGCTCGAACTGCTTCGCGATCGCGTTCTTCGGCTTCGTCAGAATCGAGACCATCGTCTCCTCATCGAGCGGGTCGAGGACGGAGACGACGGGCAGGCGCCCGACGAACTCCGGGATCAGGCCGTACTGCAGCAGGTCGTCGTGCGTGACGTGCTGGAGGATGCGCGCGCGGTCGGCCTCGCTCGGCCGCTCCGACCCGAAGCCGAGGCTGCGCGCACCGATGCCGGTGCGGCGCGAGACGACGGCCTCGAGGCCCTCGAACGCGCCGCCGACGATGAACAGGATGTTGGCCGTGTTGATCTGGATGAAGTCCTGGTGCGGGTGCTTTCGGCCGCCCTGCGGCGGCACGCTGGCGGTGGTGCCCTCGATGATCTTGAGCAGCGCCTGCTGCACGCCCTCGCCGGAGACGTCGCGCGTGATCGAGGGGTTGTCCGACTTGCGCGCGATCTTGTCGATCTCGTCGATGTAGACGATGCCGCGCTCGCCGCGCTGCACGTCGAACTCCGCCGCCTGGATGAGGTGCAGCAGGATGTTCTCGACGTCCTCGCCGACGTAGCCCGCCTCCGTCAGCGCCGTCGCGTCGGCGATCGAGAACGGCACATCGAGGACCTTCGCGAGCGTGCGCGCGAGCGCGGTCTTGCCGGTGCCCGTCGGCCCGATCAGCAGGATGTTGGACTTCTCGAGTTCGACATCCGCCTGGATGGGTGAGTCGATGCGCTTGAAGTGGTTGTAGACGGCGACGGAGAGCACGCGCTTGGTGCGGTCCTGCGCGACGATGTACTCGTCGAGCAACTCGACGAGATCCCGAGGGGTGCGCGAGGGCTTGGCGGCCTGCGTCGGGGCGGCGTCACTCTCCTCGGTGATGATCTCGCGGCAGAGTTCGACGCACTCGTCGCAGATGTAGACCGCGCCGGGGCCGGCGATCAGGCGCTTGACCTGGTCCTGGTTCTTGCCGCAGAACGAGCAGTGGTACTGGACCCACGCGCCACGCTTGGAGGAGTTCGCCACCGCGTCTGCCTCCGTTCCGCCTCCGGCGCCCGGCCGCCTCGCGGCGGCGGGTGCCGCCGCCTAGTCGCTCTCGCCGGGCCTCGCGAGGATCTCGTCGATCATCCCGTACTCGAGGGCCTGTTCCGCGTTCAGGTAGAAGTCGCGGTCGGTGTCGGCGCGGATGCGGTCGATCGGCTGGCCGGTCCGCTCCGAGAGGATGCTGCGGATGATCTCGTTGTTGCGCAGGATCTCGCGCGCCGCGATCTCGATGTCGGACGCCTGACCGCGCGCGCCGCCCATCGCCTGGTGCATGTGCACCGTGGCGTTGGGCAGGGCGTAGCGCTTGCCCCTGGCGCCCGCCGAGAGCAGCACCGTGGCCATCGAGGCCGTCGCGCCGACCGCGATCGTGGAGACGTCCGAGCGGATCAGGTTCATCGTGTCGTAGATCGCCAGTCCGGCGGTGATCACGCCGCCGGGCGAGTGGACGTACATGTTGATGTCGCGGTCCGGCTCCTCTCGCTCCAGGTAGAGCAACTGGGCGACGATCGTGTTCGCGACGTGGTCGTCGATCGGCGTGCCCAGGAAGATGATGCGCTCCTTCAGGAGCAGCGAGTAGATGTCGTACGCGCGCTCGCCCCGGGCGGTCGTCTCGACCACCATCGGCACCACGTTGCTGGGAGGAATCGCGCCCGGCCGCATCGTCATATCACCTGTCTTCCCCGACGCCGCCGGCTCTCCGGCGTGCGTGTTGTTCGCGTTCCATTGCACCACGGGCGGGCTTCAGGCGCCGCCCTCCGACTCGCTCTTCTCGTCGCTGCCCTCGTCGCCGGCGTCGGCCTCTGCCTCTCCGTCTGCCGGAGCCTCCTCGGAAGCCTCGGCTTCGTCCGCTGCCTCGTCGGCTGCCTCGTCGGCTTCGCCGTCTTCGTCGTCCGCGTCGGCGCGCGCTCCGCGGCGACGGCGCCCGCGGCGGCGCGGCGAGCGCGGCTCGAGCTCCTCATCCTGCTGCGAGGCGATCTCGATCAGCCGCTCCAGCGCGCGCTCCGTGACCAGGCGCTCGCCCATCGAGGCGCGCATCTGCTCCGTGTCGAACATGGCGCGCACCTGCGCGCGGCGCGCGAGGTCGGTCGAGCCGGCCGAAGCCTGCTCGACCATCTCGTCCACGCGCTCGTTCAGTTCCTCGTCGGTGGCCGCGATCTCCTCGCGAACAGCGAACTCCGAGAGCACGAGGCCGCGACGCACGATCAGGTCCGCCTGCTCGCGCAGTGAGTCGCGCACTTCGTCCTCGGTACGGCCGATCGCCTCGAGCCAGCGCTCGAAGTCCTCGCGCTCGTGGGCGGCGTGCTGCGACTGCTCGTCGACGAGGCGGTCGATCTCGCGCTCGACGAGCACCTCGGGGTAGTCCAGCTCGGCGGTCGCGAGCAGCAGGTCCACCACCTCTTCGCGGTAGCTCATGTCGGCCACGGCCTCGATCTGCGCCTGCACGCCCTCGCGCAGGCGGGCTTGCAGCTCCTCGAGGTTGTCGATGCCTTCCTCGTCGAGCGAGCGCGCGAACTCGTCGTCGAGTTCGGGCAGCACCTCCTGCTTCACTTCAAGCAACTGCACGCTGTACTCGGCGGTCTTGCCGGCCAGTTCCTCCGCCGGGTAGTCGTCGGGCAGCGTGAACGAGAACTCGTGCGGGCCGCCGCGCTCGAGGCCGATCAGCTGGTCGAGGAAGCCGGGCAGGGAGACGATGCCATCCTCGAGGACGGCGAACTCGGCGCCCTCCTCGACGTGCGGCTCTTCCTGGCCCTCGACGGACACGGTCATGTCGATGCGCACGGTGTCGTTCCACTCCACCGCGCGATCGACCGGCTCGAGGGTGGCGTAGCGCCGCCGCAGATCCGTCAGCGCCTCCTCGATCTCCGCCTCGCCGGCGGACACCTCGTCGCGAGGCACGCGCAGCGCCTCGTAGGCGCCGATCTCGATCGTCGGGCGGACGGGCACCGTCGCCTGGACGACCAGCGGCTCGGTCGACTTGAGCTCGATCTCGGGCTGGCCGATCGCGTCGATCGACTCGCTCTCGAGGGCTTCGTTGTAGACGGTCGGGAGCAGATCCTCGATCGCCTCCTGGAGCAGCATCGGCTGCCCGACGGTGCGCTCGACGATCGCGCGAGGGGCCTTGCCGGGCCGGAATCCGGGGATGCGGACCTGCTGCGAGACCTTGCGGATCACCTTCGTCATCGACGTCTCGAGGCGCTCCGGCTCGACCTCGATTTCGATCGAGACGAGCGAGCGGGGAAGACGCTCAGCGGTTACGCCCAAAACCAGCCCTCTCCTCGCAACGAGGCCTCCTCGCAGCGGCGGGGTCCAGCGACCACCGGTAACGCGCGGGAGCGTAGCGGGTTGAGTATATCAACGGCTCCCGCTTCGGTCCCGCCGTCGCCGTTCGCTAGCGCGCGCGCACGGCGTCATTGAGCGCGTCGCCGAAGAGCGCGAAGGCGAAGAGCAGCGAGACGACGAAGAACGAGGGGACCAGCAGCAGGTGCGGGCTCGCCTGGAAGGTGCGGACGCTGCCCGCCTCGAAAATCATCGCCCCGAACGAGGGCGCCGGCGGCTGGATGCCGACGCCGAACCAGGTCAGGAACAGCTCCGACCCGGCGACCGCCCCGAGGGCGGTCGAGGCGCCGAGGATCAGCAGGAATGAGACGTTGGGCAGCAGGTGCCGCCAGATCACGTGGCTGCTGGTGGCGCCCATCGCCTGCGCCGCGATCACGAAGTCGCGCTCGCGGATCTGCAGCGTCTGCGCGCGGATGATGCGCATGCTGCCCACCCAGAAGAACAGCGAGAGCGCGCCGAACACCGTGAGATACGAGGGCACCCCGTTCTGGATCAGCCCCGAGAAGGGCGAGTGATCCTCGATCCAGCCGGTCCACTCGATCACGCGCGGCGCGAGCGAGGCATTGATCAGGATCAGCATCGGCAGCCCGGGCAGCGCGATGAAGATGTCGCCGATACGGCCGATCAGGCCGTCGATCCAGCCGCCGCGATAGCCGGAGACCAGCCCCAATGTCGGGCCGATCACCAGCCCCCCGGTGACGATCACGGTGACGGTGATGATCACGGTCGTGCGGGCGGAGTACATCACGCGGCTGAGCATGTCGCGGCCGAGCCGGTCCGTGCCCAGGAAGTGATCCGCGCTCGGCCCCTCGAGGCCGCGCGTCAGATCCTGCTCGCGGTAGGAGTAGGGGGCGGACCAGCTGGCGGTGATGCCCATCACGTAGATCGCGAGCACCACGGCGAGCCCGAACATCGCGATGCGCTTGCGGCTCAGCCGTCTCCAGAGTTGCCGCCAGGGACCGGCGGGACGCCCTCGCACGGCCTCCGCGTTCTCCAGCCCGACGGTGGCGCTGCTCACGCGTTCACCGCCTCGCCCAGCCGGACGCGCGGGTCGATGAAGGTGTAGCTGATCTCGATCACGAGGTTCGCGATCAGGAACGCGGTCGCGAGGATCACCGTGATCGCCAGGATCACGTCGTAGTCGCGGCTCTGCACCGCCTCGATCGAGAAGCGCCCGATGCCCGGAATACCCAGCAGCGTCTCGGTGAAGAATGCACCCTCGAGGATGCCGACGAGCGCGAAGCCGATCACCGTGACCACCGGCAGCAGCGAGTTCGGCAAGACGTGACGCAGCGCCACCGCCGCCTCCGTGATCCCCTTCGCGCGCGCGGTGCGCACGTAGTCCTCGGTGAGCACCTCGAGCGCCGTGATCCGCACCAGTCGCGCGACGCCGGCGATGCCGCCGATCGAGAGCACGAAGACGGGCATGTAGAGGTGCGGGTCGGGGATCGGCACGGCGATCACGCCGCCGATCCACCAGACATCGAAGAGGCCGGAGAGGCCGTCACCGCCCCAGCCGCCGGAAGGCAGGATGTCGAGTTGCAGCGCGAACAGCCAGAGCATCGGCGGAATGATCACCAGCACGGGCAGCGCGGTGAGGAACAGCAGGCTGCTGATCACGAACGGGTCTATCCAGCTCCCGCTGAAGCGCGCGGCGAGCAGCCCGAGCGGGATGCCGGCACTGAAGACGACGATCAGCGCGAACAGACCCAACTGCGCCGAGATCAGCATGCGCTTGCGGATCAGCTCGTTGACGGTGAAGCCGCGCTGGATGAACGACTCGCCGAAGTCGCCGCGGATCGAGCCGCCGCCGCTCCCGCCCGGGTAGAGGTTGCCGAACAGCCAGCGGCCGTACTGCTCGAACACGGAACCGTCGAGGCCACGCTCGGCCCGGACACGCTCGAGCACCTCCGGATCACGGTACTGCCCGGCCGCGACGCTCACGGGGTCGCCCGGACCGAAGCGCGCGATCGAGAAGGTCGCGAAGGAGACGACAAAGAGCACGACCGGCAGCCAGAGCAGGCGGCGCAGGATGTAGGCGGCCATCGGCGACCGGCCCCGCTCCGGCTAGCGGTTCACGGTGATGTAGCGCAGCCGCGGGATGACCATCGGCGGCTCGAACCAGCCCTCGACAGCCGCGTTGATCACCACGTGCGAGCGCGAGAAGTAGAGCGGCAGCCAGGCCGCATCCTCGATGATCAGCCGTTCCGCCTCCTGGTAGAGCGCCAGCCGGGCGGCGCTGTCCTGCTCGATGCGGGCCCGATCGAGGATCGCGTCGACGTCGGCGTTCGAGTAGGCCACGTCGTTGAGCGCGGACTCGGAGTGGAACTTGAGATCGAGGATGTCCTCGGGATCCGGGTAGTCCATGATCCAGCCGGCGTTGAACATCTGCAGGCGGCCGGAATCCTGGTCCTCGAGGAAGGTGGCGAAGTCGGTCTGCTGGATGCGGACCTCGATGCCCAGTTCGTTGCGCCACTGCTCGATGAACGCCTGCGTGTCGATCCGCGCCTCCGCGCCTCCGCCGACCTCGGTGATGACGATCGGCGGGAGGTTCTCGGCCGAACCGTACTTGGACGCCGCCAGCAGCCGGCGAGCCTCGTCCGGGTCGAACTGGTACGTCTTGTCGTCCGGGGTGTAGCCGGGCAGTTGCGGCATGAGGATGCCGGTCGCCGGCGCGAGCATGTTCTTGAACGTCACCTCGGCGATCAGGTTGCGATTGATCGACAGCCCGAGGGCGCGGCGCACGTTCACGTCGTCGAACGGCGGCACCGCGGTGTTGAACGCCAGGTACGAGATCGTGAACTGGTCGAAGTCCTGGTAGAGCGGCCCGATGTCGCTGTCCGGGTCGCGCGCGCGGTCGATGTCGTTCACCGAGATGAAGGCGACGTCCAGCTCGCCGTTCTCGAAGCGCGTCAGCGTGGAGCCGCCCGCGAGTTCGTACAGCACCTCGCGCACCGCGGGCTCCCCGAAGTGGAATCGCGAGTTGGCGCGCAGCACGATTCGCTCGCCGATGCGCCACTCCTGCAGGCGATACGGACCGGTGCCGACCGGGCGGCGGGTCCAGCCGCGCGGGTTGCTCTCGATCTGCTGCTGGTCCACGACGAATGCCGTCGGGTAGGTGAGCTTGGCGAGGAAGTACGGCTTCGGCTGGTCGATGGTGAAGCGAATCGTGCGGTCGTCGATGATCTGGACGCCCTCGATCGCCTCGGCGAGCCCGTAGAAGTGCTCGCGCACGCCGACGATGTCGCCGAGGTAGGCGAGCGCGGTCGGCGAGGCGAGATCGGGCGAGGCCGCGCGCTCGATCGACCAGAGCACATCCGCGGCGGTCACGCGGCGGCCGTTGTGGAAGAGGATGTCGTCGCGCAGCGTGAACGTGTACTGCAGCCCGTCCTCGCTGATCTCGACCGACTCGGCGAGGTCGAGCTCGATGCTGAGGTCCGGCGAGATCGTGACGAGGCCGTTGAATATCTCGACGATGAACTCGGCGGAGCCGGAGTCGCCGGCGATATGCGGATCGAGCGTGACGGGGTCGTTGCCCGGCAGCCGGAGCCGGCCGGCGGCGGCGCTCCCGGCGCCATCACCGCTGTCGCCGCTGCTCGTGCCGCCGTCGCCATCGTCGCCGCTGCGCGCGCCGCCCGTGTCCGTGGTGGTGCCGGCGGCAGCCGTGGGTTCATCCGTGGGGTCGTCGCCGCCCCCGCCGAGCAGCAAGACGGCGGACAGTCCGCCGATGACCAGCACGAGGGCGGCAAGCACCCCGAGCATGATGACGATGATGCGGTTCTGTCCGCCCACGCAGTCCTCCGCCCACTTGCAGACCCGCTCTCGCTCGTCCGATAGCGAGTCTCAGCAGATCATACGTCAGGCGCACCGTCCGCGGCTTGCGCCTCCGGCGTCAGCGCGATGTGCACGTCGGCGAGTTGCTGTGCCTCGACGGCGCTCGGCGCGCCCGTCATCGGGTCGGACGCGGTCTTGGTCTTGGGGAACGCGATCACCTCGCGGATGTCGCGCTCGCCCGCGAACAGCGCCGCCGTGCGGTCGATGCCGAGGGCGATGCCGCCGTGGGGCGGCGCGCCGAAGGTGAACGCCTGCAGCATGTGCCCGAAGCGCTCCTCGGCCTCCGCCTCGCCCAGACCGAGGGCGCGAAGCACGCGCAGCAGCCGCTCGCGGCGGTGGATCCGGATCGAGCCGGAGCCGATCTCCTGCCCGTTGCAGACGAGGTCGTAGGCGCGCGAGCGGACCCGGCCGGGGTCCGTCTCCAGCAGCTCGTCGTCCTCCTCGTAGGGCGAGGTGAAGAGGTGGTGCACGGCGTTCCAGCGCGTATCGGCGGCGTCGCGCTCGAACATCGGGAAGTCCGTGATCAGCGCGAAGGCCAGCACGCCGGGATCGGCGAGCTCGCGCTGCTCGGCGACGTGGCGCATCAGTCCGTCCAGCACGCGCGAGGTCACCTCGTCGCGGTCGGCGACGATCAGCAGCATGTCGCCGCGGCTCGCGCCGCAGGCCGTGCCCAGCGCGGCCAGCGTCTCGCCGTCGAGGAAGCGCTTCGCCGGCGAGCGCGTCTGCTCGTGCAGCTCCTCGGCCGCCACGCCGTCGAGGTCGCCCTCGCCGTCGAAGGCGATCCAGACGAGGCCCCCGGCGCCCAGCTCCTGCGCGAGCTCGACCAGCGCGTCGGCGCCGCGTCGCGGCGTATCGGCGCCGCCGGGGACGGCGAAGCCGCGCACCCGGCCGCCGCCCTTGATCGTGTTGCTGAAAACGCCGAACTCGGAGTCCGCGACCAGCGGGCTGAGGTCGCGGATCTCGATGCCGATGCGGAGATCGGGCTTGTCGGAGCCGTAGCGCTCCATCGCCTCCGCCCAGGTCATGCGCGGGAACGGCGTCGGCGTCTCGAAGCGCCTGCCCTCGGTGAACGCCAGCTCGCTGTAGAGGCCCTCGATCAGGTCGAGCACGTCATCCTGCTCGACGAACGCCATCTCGAGGTCGAGCTGGGTGAACTCGGGCTGGCGGTCGGCGCGCAGATCCTCGTCGCGGTAGCAGCGCGCGATCTGGAAGTAGCGCTCCTGCCCGGCCACCATCAGCAACTGCTTCCACTGCTGCGGCGACTGCGGCAGCGCGTAGAAGCGTCCGGGGTGCACGCGGCTCGGCACCAGGTAGTCGCGCGCCCCCTCGGGCGTCGCGAGTCCCAGCACCGGCGTCTCGATCTCGATGAAGTCGCGATCGGCGAGGTAGTTGCGGATGGAGCGCACCACGCGGTGGCGCAGCACGAGGTTGGCGGCCATGCGCTCGCGGCGCAGATCCAGGTAGCGGTAGCGCAGCCGCGTCGCCTCGTCGACGGGGGTCTCCTGGTTGATCGGGAAGGGCGGCGTCTCCGCCTCGTTGAGCACCGTCGCCTCGCGCACCGCGACCTCGACGCGGCCGGTCGCCAGGTCCGGGTTCTCGGTCCCCGGCTTGCGCTCGACGACCTCGCCAGCGATGCGCACGACGTACTCGTTGCGCAGCCCCGAGGCGACCTCGAAGGCCTCGGGCGCGTCCTCGGGATGGAAGACCGCCTGGACGAGGCCCGTCGAGTCGCGCAGGTCGATGAAGACCAGGCCGCCGTGATCGCGACGGCGGTGGACCCAGCCGGCGAGCACGACCTCCTCGCCGGTGTGCGCCAGCCGAAGGAGCCCTGCCTCGAAGGTGCGCAGCATCGTGCGTCGAGTCTCGCACGGGGCCGGTGGGCGGGCCAGCGCGCGGGCCGCCGTCAGCTGCGAGCCGCTACATTGGGCACGATGCGCAGGCCGTGGGAGGGGTAGCGATGACCGGGACGCAGTTGAATCGCTCGATCGGGGTGTTGCTGATCCTCGCGGCCGTCGCCGGAGGCGCGAGCGTGATCCTCCCGCAGATCGCCGTCGGCGCGCTGGGCGGGGATCAGGGCTCGCTCGAAGCGCTCGATGTGCTCGAGAACATCCAGGACAACCGCGGGCTGTACCTGCTGGGGTACGCACTCGACGCGGTCGCGAACCTCGCGCTCGTGGTGCTGGCCGCGCTGCTCTATGTCTTGGTGCGGGGGCGAGACCGGGCGCTGGCAACCGTGTTGTTCGCCTTGCTGCTCGCCGCGGGTGGGGTGCTCATGATCGTGAGCATCCTCGGCTTCTCCGGACAGGCGCTCGCTTCCAGCGTCCCGTCGGAGATGCCGCCGGATTCGAGGAAGCTGCTGGAAGCGTTCGCGGAGTGGTTCGCGTCCCTCAGCACCTTCGGGACGGCGTGCGGCTACACGCTCGGCGCGCTCGCGATCATCGCGCTGGGCACGCTGCTCGTGCGCAGCCCGATGTCGGGCGCCGCGACCGCGGCAGGCTCGACGGCGCCCCGCTGGCTCGGCTGGCTCTCGATTGTCTCGGGCATCGTGGTGCTGTCGATCTGGCTGGCGGTCGCCAACGGCGACCTGCTCGTGCTTCCGATGATCGGCGTCGTGCTCACGCTGATCACGGAACTGGCGCTCGCGGGCTGGCTGCTGCGCGCCGAGGGCGAGCCGGGGATGGTGGAGTAGGCGCGGCCGCCGACCTCCCCGCGTTCCCCACACCTCGCCGCGCCTGTACGCTGGCCGCGAGGCGCGCACGGCGCCGGCGGGAGCAGGACCAGGTATGGCGCAGGCACTGTCGCTCTATCTGCACATCCCGTTCTGCACCGCGAAGTGCGGCTACTGCGACTTCAACTCCTACGAGGGCCTCGACCACCTCGTGCCGGACTACACGCCCGCGCTCGTGCGCGAGCTCGGGCTGTGGGCGCCCCCCGCCCGCGAGTTCGAGGTGCGCACGGTGTTCTTCGGCGGCGGCACGCCCAGCCTCAGCTCGCTCGACGACATGCGCGCCCTCAGCGAGGCGATCCGCGAGCGCTACGCCGTGGCCCCGGACGCCGAGTGGACGCTGGAGGCGAACCCCACGGACCTCAGCCGCGAGCACCTCGAGGGCTTGCGCGGCATGGGCTTCAACCGCCTCTCGATCGGCGTGCAGTCGCTGCAGGACGAGGAGCTCGAGCTGCTGGACCGGCAGCACTCCGGCGGGCGCGCCCTCGAGGCGCTGCGCGACGCCCGCGATGCCGGATTCGGGAACGTCAACGCCGACCTGATCTTCGGGCTGATCGAGCAGCCGCTGAGCCGCTGGCAGGAGACGCTCGAGGGCGTCCTCACGGTCCAGCCGGAGCACCTCTCGTGCTACGCGCTGACGATCGAGCCGGGCACGCACCTCTACTACCGCGTGCAGAAGGGCGAACTGCCCGAGCCGGACCCCGACGTCGTCGCCGACCAGTACGAGTGGACGCGCGACCGCCTCGCGCGCGCGGGCTACGAGCAGTACGAGATCTCGAACTGGGCGCGGCCGGGCCGCGCCTGCCAGCACAACCTCGTCTACTGGCGCGCGCAGCCCTACCTTGGCATCGGCGCGGGCGCGCACTCGTTCTTCGCCGGGCAGCGCCTCGCGAACGTGGACTCGCCCTCCCGCTACGTCGAGCTCGTCAACGCCTCGCACGAGGCGCGCGAGCGGCACGGCCGCGGCGAATTGCAGCAGATCGCCGGCGGCGAGACGCCGGATGCGGCGACGCTGCGCGCGGACGCGCTGATCCTGGGGCTGCGGTTGCTGGAAGGCGTCGGCGCCGCCGAGTTCGCCTCGCGCTTCGGCGTCCCGCTGGCGGAGGCGTTCGGACCGGCGATCGAGCGGCACACGGGCCTCGGGCTGCTCGAGTGGGACGGCGAGCGGCTGCGGCTGAGCGAGCGTGGTCTGCTGCTCGCCAACGAGGTCTTCGTCGATCTGCTGCCGGAGCCGGAGGCCGCGGCCGCCGTCGCGCCCGGCTAGCGGCTGCCCCGTCCGTGGCGCTCTCGGTCTTCCGCTGCTCGCACTGCGGACGCGAGGTGCTGGTACGGCCGCCCGGCCCGATCAGCCGCGCGGAGGCCGCCCGCCGCGTCGACGAGGAGTTGCGCGCCGCGGCCCACGGCCCGCGCGGACGCCTCAGCCCGCACTTCCGCCTGCGCGACGACATCTGGCTCGGTGTTTCCGCGATGCGCGGTGATGTGCCGCGCCGCGAGCTGCCGCAGTGCTGCCCGGCCTGCGGACGGGACGGCACGCTCGCCGAATCGCGAACGATCGAGTAGCTGCCGAGCCCGAGGCGCACCGGCCTCGTGGTCAGTCGCCCGACCCTTCGGAGTCGCCGCCGTGCTCGCCGGAATCCCCTTCGCCGCCGTGTTCGCCCTCCTCGCTGCCGGCTTCGGGGTGGGCGCTCCAGGTGTCGAAGGGCTGCGCCGTGGCGCGCAAGGTCACATCCAGCACCTGGCCGGGTGCGAGGTCGGTGGGCGTCGTCGGGCCAAGCTCCACGCCGTTCGAGAGGTGCACCTCCACGCGCACGCGCTCCAGCGTGTCAGCCGTCACGTTCTCGACCGTACCGATGAAGGTGTTGGACCCGGCGTCGTAGCGGATGATCAGCCGGGCGCCCGCGCGCACATGGTCGTAGACCTCGGTCCTGGTGAACTGGGTGCCCGACTCTTCTCCCTCGTCCGATTCGCCTCGTTCCGACGCACCGTGTTCACCGGAGCCACCGTGTTCGCCGGAACCTTCGCCGTCGCCGTGTTCGCCGCCGCAGGCGACGAGCGCCACGGCAAGGCCAAGCAGCAACACAAGCATCGCGCGCCTCATGGGCAGGCCGCCTTCCGCGTCGTGAACGATGGAGTGATTGGTTCATCCGATCGCCCGGGCACGGTGCCACGCTTCCGCTGCTGCCGCCATGCGAACCCGCCGAGGTCAGTCGAGGCCCGCGGACACGCGCGCCGCGGAGATCACCGCGGCGATCTCACTCACGAGCTCCGGCCGCCCAGCGCCCTGCTCCGGATCCGGCGTCGGCGCGTCGCCGAGCAGCAGCTCGCAGAGCGCCTGCACGCAGCAGGCGAGCGCGTGCTCGTCGTAGCCGCCCTCGAGGACGGCGACGAGCCGGCCGCCGCAGAGCCGCTCGGCCGCATCGAGGATCAGCTGCGCGACGGCCGTGTAGCCTGCGGTCGAGACGGCGAGCGCGCCGAGCGGATCGCGAGCGTGCGAGTCCCAGCCGCAGGAGACGAGCAGCAATTGCGGCTCGAAGGCCTCGAGGGCGGGTAGCGCCACCTGCTCGTACGCGGCGAGGAAGGCGCGGTCGCCGGCGCCGTGCGGCAGCGGGATGTTGATCTTCGTGCCGGCGGCCTCGCCGCTGCCGCGCTCGGCGACCGCGCCCGTGCCGGGGTAGTACGGGTAGGCGTGGGTGCTCACGTAGAGCACGCGCGGGTCGGCGTCGAAGATCGCCTGCGTGCCGTTGCCGTGGTGCAGATCCCAGTCGACGACGGCGACCCGCTCGAGGCCGCGCGCGAGGGCGTCCGCAGCGGCCACGGCAACCTGGTTGTAGAGGCAGAACCCCATCGAGCGATCGCGAGTCGCGTGGTGTCCGGGCGGCCGGGCCGCGACGAAGGCGCTGTTGGCCGAGCCGTCGAGCACGGCACCGGTCGCCGCGAGGGCGGCCCCGGCGGCCCTGCGCGCGGCTGCCGGCGACGAGTCCCCGACGAACGTGTCGGCGTCGATCCAGCCGCCGCCGGCGGCGTGATGCGCCTCGACGGTTTCGAGGACGGCGCGGTCGTGGACGGCGAGCAGTTCCTCGTCGCTCGCGTCGCGCTGCGGGAGGCGTTCCATGCGCGCGAGCAGGCCCGTGGCCTCGAGGCGTTCGAGGATGGCGGCGAGGCGTGCCGGGCGCTCCGGGTGCTGCGCGCCGCCGGGCGGCTGGTGGGCGAGGGACAGTTCGTCAGTGCTGAGAGCGACGGTCACAGCGGATCGTGTTCGCTGTCCTCCGGCTCTTCCATCTCGTCGAACTCGTCCGAGCCGTCCAGCTCGTCCGCGTCGTACAACTCGTCGATCTCATCCATCTCGCCGGCCTCGTCCATCTCGTCCGTGAGCGGAAGACGGATGGCGGCCGTCGGGAATTCGGGATTGTTGGGATTCTCCACCTGGTAGACATCCACCACGCCGCTATCGACGAGCAGGTCCATCAGCGACCGCAGCTCCCCTTGCCTGACCTCGCCCACGACCTGGGGCAGCAACTGGTCACGGTAGTACTTCAGCCCCACGAACGGCAGGCTCGCCTCGAGCGACTCGATCTGGTCCGTGATGTCCTCCCGATAGCGGTCGAGCAGGTCCCCGAGGCCCAGCCTCGGCTCCATGCGCCGAGGCGGCTCGTCACGCATGGCCGCGCGCCGTGGGGGCTCGTCGCCCGGTTCCCGGTCGAACTCGGCTACGCGTCGCGGAGGCTCGTCGCCGGGCTCCGCTTCGAGCCTCGCGAGCGCCTCGATGGCGTCTTCGAGCTGTTCGACGCGAGCGTCCAGCCGATCGCGTTCCTCAAGCGCTTCCGCCAGTTCCTGACGGAGAGAATCGAGGTAAACCATAGACCTGACTCCAACGTTTATGTCGATTTTCTACTTGTTTCAGGCTGGCCTCTACCCGGACGGATGTCAAGGCCCGCGGGCGATCCAGCGCCTGCGGGCCGGTAGACTCGCGCCATGTACGTCATCGGCACCGCTGGCCACGTCGACCATGGCAAGTCCGCCCTTGTCGAGGCGCTGACCGGGATCCACCCGGACCGGCTCCGCGAGGAGCGCGAACGCGGGCTCACCATCGAGCTCGGCTTCGCCTGGATGACGCTCCCATCCGGGCGCGAGGTCTCGATCGTGGACGTGCCGGGGCACGTCCGCTTCGTCCGCCACATGCTCGGCGGCGTCGGCTCGATCGACCTCGCGCTGCTCGTTGTCGCCGCCGACGAGGGCGTGATGCCGCAGACGCGCGAGCACCTCGAAATCCTCGACCTGCTGGAGCGGCGGCGCGGCGTCGTCGCGCTCACGAAGATCGACCTGGTCGAGGAGGAGGAGTGGGCGGAGCTGGTCGAGGAAGAGCTGCACGAACTGCTTGCCGACACCTCGCTGGCAGGCTCGCCGATCGTGCGCACCTCCGCCGTCAGCGGCGCCGGGCTCGACGAGCTGCGGGCGACCCTCGACGAGGCGCTCGCGGCAACCCCCGAGCCGCGCGACGTGGGCCGGCCGCGCTTCGGGATCGACCGCGTGTTCACGATGGCCGGCTTCGGCACGATCGTGACCGGCACGCTGCTCGACGGGCGGCTGCGCACCGGCGAGGCGGTCGAGGCGGTCCCCGACGGTCCCGAGGCGCGGATCCGGGGCTTGCAGACGCACCAGCAGGCGCTCGATGAGGCGCTGCCCGGCACGCGCGTCGCCGTCAACCTCGCGGGCGTGAGCACGGATCGGCTGAGCCGCGGGCAGGTGCTGGCGCGGCCCGGCGAGCTACGCCCCGCGACGACGATCGACGTGCGCGTGCGCGCCCTCGCGCGCCGCGGCCTGAAGCACAACCTGCGCGTGACCGTGCACCTCGGCGCCGCCGAGACGCAGGGCCGCCTGCGCGTGCTCGGCGCCGACGAGGTGCCGGCCGGGGCCGAGGGCTGGTGCCAGATCCAGCTCGCGCCCGCCCTCGCCGCCTCGCCCGGCGACCTCTTCGTGCTGCGCGTCTCGGATCAGACGGTCGGCGGCGGGCGCGTGCTGGAGGTCAACGCCGGACGCCGCCGCCGCTCCGATCCCGCGATCGTCGAGCGGCTGCGACGCCTCGCCGAGGGCTCGCCCGAGGGCGAGGCGCTGGCCGCGCTGGAGGGCGTCGAACCGGCGACACTCGCGCGCCTCGGCGCCTCCGCGGAGCTCGGCGGCGACGCCCTCGAGGCGGCGATCGAGACGCTGATCGCCGCAGGCGACGCGGTCGCACTCGAGCACCCGGACGGCACGCCGCGCTACGTCAGCGCGGCCGGCCTCGAGCGGCTGCGCACGCGCATCGAGCGCGCGCTCGAGGACTACGAACGGGCCCACCCGCTGCGGCTGGCAATGCCCACGGGCGAGCTGCGCGCACGAGTCCGCCTGGAGCCGGACGCGCTGGCGGCGCTGCTCGGGGCGCTCGCCCCGCAGATCGAGCTGCGCGGCGCGGGTGTGGCGCGGGCGGGCTGGTCGCCGCAGCCGACGGCCGCGCAGCGGCGAGCGGCGGAGGAGGCGATCGCCGCACTGAGCACCGCCGGTCTCAGCCCGCCCCGGCTCGATCTTGATCCGGAGCTGCTGGGCTACCTCGCCGCCGGCGGGCGGGTGGTCGACTGCGGCGACGGCGTGGTCTTCGCGGCAGAACGCTTCGCCGAGGCGCGCGAGGCGATCGTCGCGCTGATCGCCCGCGACGGCAGCGTGACCCTGGCCGGGGCGCGCGACGCCCTCGGCACCAACCGGCGCACCGCGCAGGCGCTGCTCGAACGGCTCGACCGCGACGGCGTGACGACGCGGCGTGGGGACGAGCGCGTGCTCGCGCAGGCGCGCCCATGACGGCGCTGCTGCTCGTGTTGCTCGCGGTCGCCATCGGCATGGGCGGCTCGGTTCAGGTCGCGATGCTCGGCGCGCTGGAGCGCCAGCGGGGACCGTTCGAGGCGGCATGGGTGTCCGGCCTCGGCACGGTGCTGGTGCTCGCGCTGATCCTCGGAGCGAGGGCACTGCGCGGCGACGGCCCGGAGCTCCCGGCGCCGCTCGATCGCCCGTGGCCGTTCGCGCTGGTCGCCGTGATCCTGGTTGCGGCACTCCTCGCGTCGGCGCGAGGCGTGCCGCCGTACCTGCTGCTGAGCGGGCTGTTCGGCGGCATCTTCATCACCGGGGCGGCGTTCCTGGCGCCGCGCATCGGCGTGGCGCTGCTGCTCAGCGCGGTCACCGCGGGCACGCTCAGCGGCGGGCTGGTGCTCGACCACATCGGGGCCTTCGGCGCCGGCGTGGAGCGCGCGACCGTGATCCGCCTCCTCGGTGTGCTCGTCGTCTTCGCCGGCGTGCTGATCGTGCGGTCGCGGTAGCGCGAGCGGGCGATCGCGGCTACGAGGGCGCGGCCGGGCCCTCGCCTCGGCGGCGCCGGGAGAACAGCCTCCCGAGATCGCCCTCCTCCCAGGCGACCAGCACCTGCGCCGCGATCGCGATGCTGGAGTAGGCGCCGGCGATCACGCCGACGAGCAGCACCAGCAGGAAGCTCTGAATCGTCGAGCCGCCCAGCCAGAGCAGCGCCAGGATCGTGAACAGCAGCGTGACCGAGGTGTTCAGCGAGCGCCCCAGCGTCTGAACCAGCGCCGCGTTCACGTTCTCGCCGAGCGGCGCCGTCGGGGCCCGCTGCACGTTCTCGCGCACCCGGTCGAAGATCACGATCGTGTCGTGCACGGAGAAGCCGATGATCGTGAGCAGTCCGGTCACGAACATCAGGTTGATCTCGATCCCGAACAGCTTCCCGAACAGCGAGAAGGCGCCGATCACGATCGCCACGTCGTGCACGAGCGCGATGATCGCGGCCATCGCGTAGCGGAACGGATGCGGCATGCTGGAGAACGCGAAGACGATGTAGCCCATGATGAACAGCGAGGCGATCACCACCGCCACCGCCGCGTTGCGCACCGCCTGCTTCGAGACCACCGCCGAGACCGAGGCGAACTCCAGCACCTCGAACCGCCCGAAGCGCTTCCCCAACTCCGCCTCGATCACGCCGCGCTCGCCGAGCTCTTCCGCCGCGAGCGCGGGCTCGTCCTCGGCGGCGGCGTCGACGGGGCGCGTGTCGGCGGGAGCGACGAATCCGGTCAGGATCGCACCGTCGTCTCCCTCGACCTGGACGCGGTAGGCGAGGAGCTCGGCCTCCGGCTCGTCGCCGCTGTCGCCGCTGTCGCTGTCGCCGTCTCCGGCGTCGCCGCTTTGGTCGTCCTCGCTCGCGGCGTCGCCGTCACCGGCGTCGTCCGCGGGCTGGTCGCAACCGCGCACCTCCTCGAGGATGCGCGCCTCCGCGCCCGCGGGGACCGAGGCAATCTCGTCGCCGAAGTCGCAGACAGCGCCGAACTGGAAGACGCGCAGGGCGATCTCGCCCGTGGCGCCCTCGGCGCCCAGCAGCAGCGAGCCGAGGCCGGGGTCCGCGGGCTCGGCGTCCGCGCCCGCCTGGGGCGCGACCTCGATCAGTGCGGTGTCGGGAACGTCGAGTTTGCTCGTGCGGATCAGGAACTCGTCCGGGCCGGTGGACTGGATGCGCGCCTCGGGGTGGCCGAGGTCGGCGTAGGCGGCGCGCAGCGCGCTCTGGTCGACGCTCCGTTGGAAGCGCAACAGCGTCGTCGTGCCCGAGGTGAACTCGATGCCCGGGCGCAGCGTCGGCGGGATCGCCAGCAGCACCAGCGAGATGATCACGAGCACCGAGCTGAAGATGAAGAAGCGCCGCCGCATCGAGACGAGGTCGAGCGCCCTCACGCCTCACCGCCCATCGAGGCCGCCTCAGTGGCGCCGGGTTCGGCGCGTACGCTCGCGCCGAGGAGGTCGGGGTTGCGCGCGATGCGCGTGCCGACCAGCGCCTTCAGCAGGCTGCGGGTGACCGTGATCGCGGAGAACATCGAGACCAGCACGCCGATCGCCAGCGTGACCGCGAAGCCCTGCACCAGCGGTGCGTTGAAGGCGCCGAAGCCGGGCAGTGCGATGCCCCCGCCGAGCGCGAACAGGATCCCGCAGGTGATCAGTGTGGTGATGTTGGAGTCGCGGATCGACGACCAGGCGCGGCTGAACCCGGCGTCGAGGGCGGTGTGGAAGGCGCGGCCCGATCGCAGCTCCTCCTTCATGCGTTCGAAGATCAGGATGTTCGCGTCCACGGCCATACCGACCGAGAGCACGAAGGCGGCGATGCCGGACAGCGTCAGCGTGACCGGGATCAGCTTGAAGATCGCCAGCGTCACGACCGTGTAGACGACCAGCGCGATCGAGGCGAGGATGCCGGGCACCCGGTAGTAGAGCACCATGAACAGCATCACGATCAGCAGCCCGATCTCGCCGGCCAGCACGGAGCGGCGCACCGAGTCCTCGCCGAGCGTCGCATCCACCTCCTGCTCCTGCAGGACGGTGAGCTGCACCGGCAGCGCACCGGAGTTGAGCTGGATCACGAGCTCCGCGGCTCGCTCGAAGGTGAGCCCGCTGATCGTCCCCTGGTTGATGATCACGCCCTGCACCGTGGGCGCGGACAGCAGCTCGTTGTCGAGGAAGATCGCGAGCGGCTGACCGAGCAGGCGGGTCGTGATCTGCTCCGACAGCGTGGAGCCCTCGCCGGTCCACCCGAATTGCACGACCGGGTTGCCGAGCGGGTCCGAGCCGACGAACGCGTTCGGCGTCAGGAAGCGCCCCGTCAGCGCCACCGAGGCGCCGTCGAGGACCGCGAGCGACTGGACCCACTGCCCGTCGTCGCCACAGGGCGCGCCGCCGAGCCCGGTGGGCGCCTCGCAGAACTGGAGCAGCGCCGTGCGGCCGAGCAGCTGGCGCGCCTCGTCAGGATCGAGGCCCGGGATCTGGATCGAGATGCTGTCCGCCCCCTGGCGTGTGACCTCGGCCTCCGAGAGACCGGCGGCGTTGACGCGCCGCTCGAGGACGCGCACGGAGCCCTCGAGCGCGTCGTCGAGGCCGCCCTCGGCGTCCTCGGGCAGGCTCCCCTGCAGCAGCAGCCGGGTGCCGCCCTGGAGATCGAGGCCGAGGCGCATCGTGTCGCGCTCGAAGCCGCCGATCGAGACGCCTTGCCCCTCCGGCCATGGCACGGAGCCCGGCAGCCACTTGCCCGGCTCCGACGGCCAGATCGCGAACACCGCGGCGATCGCCAGCAGCGCAACGCCCAGCAATGGCAGCCAGCGCCCCATCTAGCGAGCGCCCGTCTCATCGGCCGCGTCCGGCGCGGCGTCGGCGGCGGAGGCGGTGACGACCTGGATCGCGTCGGCGGTGGCGCGCAGCTCCACGCCTGGCGACACCTCGAGCAGGATCTCGAGTGGGCCGTCCTCGCGGGTGCGGATCGCGCGCACCGTGGCGTAGAAGCCGCCCGTGGTGAGCACCTCGTCGCCAACGGCGAGCTTGCTGAGGTCGCGGCGGCGGCGGCGCTGCTGGTTGAGCACCGGGCGCAGCAGGATCAGGTAGAAGGCGACGACGACGAAGATCAGCGGCAGCAGCAGCTCCACGTCGCCCCCTAGCCCGCGCCCGCCGCCGCCGGCGCGTCCGCCGCCTGCGCGGGAACCCAGCTCTCGCCCTCGAACTTCATCAGATCGTCCATGCTGTCGAGGCGGTCGACGTAGAGGATGCCGTTGACGTGGTCCACTTCGTGCTCGAGCGCCTGCGCGAGCAGGTTGTCCTCGGCGCGAATCCGCAGCTCGCGGCCGTCGAGGTCCATCGCCTTGACGGTGACCCGCAGCGAGCGGGTCAGCGAGCCACGATATCCGGGCACGGAGAGGCAGCCCTCACCCTCCATGCGGCGCTCCCCGGAGCGCTTCACCACCACCGGGTTGAGCAGCGCGAACGGCTCCTCGTCCGGCATCCCGATCACCACCACCCGCAGGCCGACGCCAATCTGCGGGGCCGCGAGGCCGACGCCCTGCGCGGCGACCATCGACTCGATCAGGTCGTCGACGAGCCGCCGAATCGAGTCGTCGGGACGGCGCACCTTCTTCGCCTGGCGGCGCAGGACGGGGTCGCCGAGGTAGCGGATCGGTCGAACGGTCAGGGTGCACTCCCGTTGCGGCGTCGCTGGTCCGGCGCGCGGCGTCGCGCGCGTGTGGCGGTCGAGTGTAGCCCACGACGTGCGCAGCGTCCGCGCCGCCCGGAAGCAGCGCGGCGCGCGCTACCCGAGCGTGAGCGGATCGATGTCGACGAGCCAGCCAGCGGGGAACTCGATCTCCCGGAGCAGCTCGGCGGGATCCGGCGCGCGCACCAGCAGCGCCCAGCGGTGGCGCCCGCGAACACGCGCCAGCGGCGGCGGCGCGGGGCCCAGCACCTCGATGTTGGGCAGGCCCGCGGCGCGGCGCTCCAGCTCCGCGCTCATGCGCCGCGCCTCCTCGGCGGCGTAGTCGCCCCGCGTGTGCGAGAAGACGAGCCGCGCGAGGCGCTGGAACGGCGGATAGCCGTACTCCGCGCGCCAGGGCAACTCTTCCTCGAAGAAGCCGTCCACGTCGTGGCGTTCGAGCGCCTCGAGCACGCGGTCCTCCGGAGAGAGCGTCTGCACGATCACGCGGCCGTGGCGCTCGGCGCGGCCGGCGCGGCCGGCGACCTGCTCCAGCAGCTGGAAGGTGCGCTCGCGCGCGCGGAAGTCGCCGACGTGCAGCCCGTGATCGGCGAGCACGACCCCGACAAGCGTGACGAGCGGCAGATCGAGGCCCTTCGCGATCATCTGCGTGCCGACCAGCACGTCGATCTCGTGACGCTGCATGCGGCCGAAGATCTCCTCGTGCTGCTCGCGGCGGCGGGCGGTGTCGCGGTCCCAGCGCTCGACGCGCGCGGTCGGGTAGAGCCGCCGCACCTCGCGCTGCACGGCCTGCGTCCCCGCGCGCGCCCGGCGCAGCGAGCCCTCGCATTCGAGGCAGCGCGGCGGCACGCGCCGCGAGCGGTTGCACTGGTGGCAGACCAGCCGGCCCGGAGGATCGTGCAGCGTCAGCGAGACATCGCAGCTGGTGCAGGCAGGCGAGTGCCCACGCGGGCACAGCAGGTAGCCGGCGAGGCCGCGGCGGTTGAGAAAGAGCAGCGCCTGCTCCTCGCGGTCCAGCGTCTCGCCCAGGGCCTGGGTCAGTTCGCCGGAGAACAGCGTGCGCTGCCCCCGCACATCGATGATCTCGACCTCCGGCAGGCCCTCGTCCGGCCACACCTGCGTCGTCCCGTCGGGCTGGCGCACGGCCCGCATCCGCCGAGGCAGATCGAGGCGCCGGATGCGACCCTCGGAGGCCGCGTGCCAGCGCTCGGCGTCGGGAGTGGCGGTCCCGAACACCAGCGCCGCGCCGCTCAGCGCCGCGAGCCGCTCGGCGACCGTTCGCGCGTCGTAGCGGGGCGCCGGATCCGCCTGCTTGTAGGTCCACTCGTGGGCCTCGTCGATCACGATCAGCCCGAGGTCCGGCTGCGGCGCGAAGATCGCCGAGCGCGAGCCGATAACGACGTCGTAGGCGCCCCCGGCGGTCGCGCGCCACTCGTCGTAGCGCTCGCCCTCGCTGAGCCCGGAGTGCAGCACGCCGACGCGCCCCGGGAAGCGCTCGGCGAAGCGCGAGACGGTCGGCACGGTCAGCGCGATCTCGGGCACGAGCACGATCGCTCGCTTGCCCCGGTCGACGGCGTGCTGCAGCGCGGCGAGGTAGACCTCGGTCTTTCCGCTGCCGGAGACGCCCGCCAGCAGCAGCGCCTCGCCGTCGGCGCTATCGATGGCGTCCGTGATCGCGCGGGCCGCCCCGTGCTGCTCGCCGATCAGATCGGGCGGCGGGCGGACGGCGATCTGCAGGCTGCGCAGCGGATCGCGGCGGTCCAGCTCCTCCGCGACCGTGAGCAGGCCCTCGGCGCGCAGCAGCTCCAGCGCCTCGCGCGCGGCCGCGCCGAACTCGCGCGCGAGGTTCCCGACGGGCAGCGACAGCTCCGGCTCGCCCGCGAAGCGTTCGAGCAGCCGCGCGGCAGCGTCCTGCGCGCGCGTGCGCGTCCACTCGCGGATGCGATCGGCCGCCTCGTCCGGCCCCAGCGCGAGGCTGACAAGGCGCTGCCCGTCGATCTCGACAAGCCCGTCCTCGATCAGTGTCTCCACGGCCGGCTTGCCGCGCGCGATCTTCGCCAGATCGTCGATGGCGATCGCCTCATCGGCGTCGAGGAGGGCCTGGATCGCCCGCGCGCGGCGCGAGGCGCGCCGGCCCTCGATGCCCTGCGCGAAGCGCAGCGCCTCCTCCGGCTCTGCCGACAGGCGGACGACCTCGACGACGCGCGGGCGGCCGCTGGGGCGGCTCAGCTCGTAGCGCCGCTCGGCGAGCCCGCGCCGGACGAGCGCCGTGAGGGCGGCCTCGAAACTCCGCGCCGCGACGCGCCCCGGCAGCGCCGCCCGCAGCCGGCCGGCGTCGCGCGGCGTCTCGTCGAGCAGCGCGTAGAGCTGCTGCTGGCGCTCGGAGAGCGCCTGCGGCGGGTCGGCGGGTCCGCGCACGACGAGCGCGCGCGGACGCTCCCCCGCGCCGGGAGGCAGCATCAGCGCGTGCGACTCCCACTGCGGCGCGAGGTACTCGTGCGCGACCCAGCGAGCGAGTTCGAGTTGGAGGGCGCCGAGCCGCGGGGCGCCCTCGACGGGTGGATCGAGATCGCGGATGTCGCCGTGGTAGCCGCTGAACCCGGTCGGCGCCTCGACGACGATGCCCTGCAGCGTGCGTTTCCCGAACGGGACGTGCACCACTTCCCCCGCCTCGACCTCGCGGCCCGGCGGGACGCGATAGGAGAAGGTCATGTGCGTAGGGCGGCCGGCGTTGACGGCGACCTGCACGTAGCGGGCGCGGGCCTGCGAGGTCACTTCGGTAGCCATGCTCCGATGATACGGGTGGCGAGGGCTCGGTCAGGGCTCTCCGGTCGCGAGCAGCGAGGTTAGGTGCGGCGCGCCTCGCGGACGCGGGCGGCGCGACCGGTGCGGCCGCGCAGGTAGTAGAGCCGCGAGCGGCGGACGCGCCCGCGCCGCGTCACCGTCACGCCCTCGACGCGCTTGCCGTTGAAGGGGAAGGTGCGCTCGACGCCGACGCCGGAGGCGAGCCGCCGGACGGTGAAGCTGCCGTTGGGGCCCTTGCGCACGCGCAGCACGACGCCCTCGAAGGACTGCACGCGCTCGCGCTCACCCTCGACGACGCGCACGCTCACGCTGACGGTGTCGCCCGCGCGGAAGTCCGGGATGTCCTCATTGCGCGGCGAGGCCAGTTCGCGCAGATCGATCGACATGGTGGTCCTCGGAAGATGCGACCGGGCTCCAGCGGAGCCCTCCACAACAGTCTAGCGCCTCCGGCGGTAGCGTCGAGAGAGCCGGACAGAGCCCGGGCGTGATCCGTTTCAGTTCCCGCCGGTGGGTTCGGCGACGGCGCGGGCGAGGGCGCCGTCAACGGTCTCGATCCGTCTCACGCCGCGCCTGCGGCAACTCGCGAGATGGCAGAGATCGCGGGCAGCCAGTGTCGGATGGAGCCTCTCCAGCTCCCGAGCCAGCTCGACATCTGCTCGTTCCAGCGCCCATATCTCGGTCATCGCGCCCGACGCCAGCGTCATCGCCTCGTCGAGTTCACGAAAGCGCCTGACCGGCAGGTACACGTGCAGGAGCTCCTGCAGCACCTCCGCAGACGTGTAGAGAGGCTCCCGACTACGGCTGGCGTCGACGAAGAATGCCTGCGCCGGTGCACGGCGCGGATGCTCGCGTCCAACCGCATAGACGAAGATGCTGGTGTCGACGAAGATCACGCGTCGGCGATCCCCCGGAGCCGCGACTCGCGCATCACCGCCAGATGCTCCTCCCAGTCCGGCTCGCGGCCGGGCCCCGCCTGCGCGTTGCATTCGCGGAAGAATGCCTCGAGTTCGGCCGCTGATCCGAAGTGCTTCACGTGCTGCCGGGACTCGATACACTCGCGCGCGGCCGCGCGCAGCCATGCGCTCAACGTCATGCCTTCTCGTTTCGCCTGGGAGAAGAACCGATCGCGATCCTCGTCGGGAATGATGAGCTGTACCCGCGCCATCCCGCACCCGCTTCCCAATGTGTACCCATCATACACATGCGCCGCGTGCCACCGTGGACATCATCCGCTTCGGTGACAACGGGTCTGATCCCGGAGCGGGTGCTCGGCGACCCCTGGTGGTGATTCGGACCGAAGAGCCGGGCGGCCTCAGTCCATCAGCGCCGCGTACCCCGCGAACGCGAGGACGGCGAGGACCAGCGCGGGCTCCGCGTTCCCCAGGCGGCGCTCCGGATCGGCGAGCCCGACCAGCCCGGTGATCGCGTTCGCGACCAGGCAGACGCCCTCGACGAGCAGTGCCGTTCCTGGCAAGTCCATCAGGCGCGGACTATGGCAGCCGCGCGGGGCAGCCGATGGCCATCATGATTCGAGGCGGCGGCGCTCCTCGGGTGTCAGCTCGGCGCCGGCGAGCAGGTCGGGGCGGCGCTCGAGGGTGCGCTGCAGGCGCTGCTCGCGACGCCAGCGGGCGATCTCGGCGTGGTGGCCGGAGAGCAGGATCTCGGGCACGCTCCACTCGCGGAACTCCGCCGGACGCGTGTACTGCGGATACTCGAGCAGCCCGCCCTCGAAACTCTCTTCGGCCAGCGATCCGTCACCGCCGAGCACGCCTGGGATCTGTCGCACCAGCGCATCGAGCAGCAGCAGCGCCGGCAGCTCCCCGCCCGAGAGCACCACGTCGGCGACCGAGACCTCGAGGTCCACGAGTTGCGTGCGGACGCGCTCGTCGACGCCCTCGTAGCGGCCGCAGATCAGCAGCAAGCGTGGCAGCGCCGCGAGCTCGGCGACGAGGTCGCGGTCGAGGCGGCGGCCCTGCGGCGTGAGCAGCACCACGCTCGCAGGCGGCTCCGCGAGCGGCTGGATCGCCTCCACGGCCTCGAAGATCGGCTCCGGCTTCAGCAACATCCCCGGGCCGCCGCCGAAGGGATAGTCGTCGACGGTGCGATGGCGGTCGTGGGTCCAGTCGCGCAGGTCGTGCAGCGCGATCTCGACGAGGCCGGCGTCGAGGGCGCGGCGCAGGATCGTCTCGTCGAGCGGGCCCCGGAAGATGCCGGGGAAGATCGTCAGCACGTCGTAGCGTCTCGGGGCGTCGGTGCTCATCGCAGTCCGTTCGCCCGATCAGCCGGCGTGCGTGCCGGCGGGCGGGCGTTCCTCGGGGGCCTCGCGCAGCTGGGCGACGGCGTGCGCCAGCACCGGCAACACGACCTCGAGGTTCTCCATCGCACCGCGCTCGCTGCCGGGCAGATTGAGGATCAGCGTGCGCCCTCGCACCCCGGCGATGGCGCGCGACAGCATCGCCGTCGGCACCACCGCGATCGAGGCGGCGCGCATCGCCTCGGCGATGCCGTCCACGCGGTAGTCGAGCACGGCCGCCGTCGCCTGCGGCGTGCGATCGCGCGGCGTCAGGCCGGTGCCCCCCGCGGTCACGACCAGCGCGGCGTCGTCCGCGTCGGCGCGCTCACGCAGCCAGGCCGAGATGCGATCCGCGTCGTCGGGCAGCACGGCGGGAGCGGCGACCTCGAAGCCCGCGGCGCGCAGCAGCGCCGCGACGGCCGGGCCGGCGCGGTCCTCGAGCTCCCCGCGCGAGGCGCGGTCGCTGACCGTGAGCACGGCGGCAACGCCGCGGGCGGTCGATCGCGGAGTGGTCTCTGACATGCGGAACTCCTCTCTGGATCGTAGCAGGGGTGTGCGTACGGGGGCGGGCGGGGTGGTTGTAGAGCGATGGTGCGTGTGGTAGCCTCGCGGGGCTATGTGGGGAGTAATGGGAGAGATTCCCATCCAGTCCCACATCAAGGCACCCGAGGGTGCCGCCCGAGCGGGAGGCCGCCGTGTACTTCTACGGCAGGTACGAGCACTCCCTGGACGGCCGTGGCCGGGTCGCGATTCCGGCCGTCTTCCGCCGCGAACTGCAGGACGGCGGCGTGCTGCGCCCGGCCGATGACGGCTGCCTCGAGCTCTACACGCACGAGAGCTTCGGGGCGAAGACCGACAAGGTGCTGGGCGACTCCGACACGAGCACGCTGATCGGCCGCCAGCGCCGCCGCGCCTTCCTCTCCCGTGCCTTCGGATTTCCCCAGCTGGACCAGCAGGGGCGAATCGTGATCCCCCCGGACATGCGCGAACACGCGAACCTGGACGCCCGCGTCACGCTGGTCGGCTCCGGCGACTACGTCGAGATCTGGAACCCCGTGCGCTGGGAGGCTGCCGACGAGGCCGCCGCCGGCGCGGTCGTGGAGGGCGACGCATGAGCGCCACCTCCGCCCCGCAGCACGTGCCCGTGATGGTGGCCGAGACGCTCGACGGCCTCGCCGTGCGCCCGGGCGGCCGCTACATCGACGCGACCGCCGGCCTCGGCGGCCACGCCGAGGCGATTCTCGAGGCGGCCCAGCCCGGCGGCTCGCTGCTGGGCGTGGACGTGGACCCGCAGGCGCTGGCGCTGGCCGGCGAGCGGCTGGCGCGCTTCGGCAGCGCGGTGCTGCTGGTGCGCGGCCACTACCGGGACCTGGCGGCGATCGCCGCCGAACACGGCTTCGAGCGCGTCGAGGGCGTTCTCTTCGACCTCGGCGTCTCGTCGTTGCAGCTCGATGCGCCGGGACGAGGCTTCTCGTTCCAGCGCGACGAGCCGCTGGACATGCGGATGGATCCGGACGCCGAACTGACGGCGGCCGTGATCGTGAACGAGTACGGAGAAGGCGAGCTGGCGGAGTTGCTGCGTCGTTTCGGCGAAGAGCCGCGCAGCCGGGCGATCGCGAGAGCGATCGTCGCCGCACGCCCGCTGCACACCACTGGCGAGCTGGCCGGCGCCGTCGCGCGGGTCGCAGGACGGGGCAGGGAACGTCGAACAATCAACCCCGCCACTCTGACGTTCCAGGCGCTGAGGATTGCCGTCAACAGGGAGTTGGACTTCCTGGCTGACGCGCTGACTGCTGCCTGCGGCCTGCTCGACGGCGCCGGCGCTCGCCTCGTGGTGATCTCCTTCCACTCGCTCGAGGACCGCATCGTCAAGCAATACCTCGGCCGGCAGTCAACCGACTGCCTCTGCCCGCCGCGCAGCCCACTCTGCATCTGCGGGCACCAGGCCACCTTGCGCCTCGTCAACCGGCGGGTGCGCAGGCCCTCCGCCGCCGAGCTGGCTCGCAATCCCCGCGCCCGTCCGGCGCGGATGCGTGTCGCCGAGGCGCTGGGCGAACAGGCGGCTGCCTGATGGCAGCGCTGGTCAGCGCCCCGAGGCGCGGCGGCTCCCCCCCTCCCGTCGCGCCTCGGGGCGTCCCCCGCTCCCGCGACGCTACCCCTGAGCGCGGCGCGGCCACACCCACCCGATCTCCCAACAGCAAGACCTCGCGCGACGCGGCCATGGGACTCCCCAGGCCGCGCAGCAGCACCTTCGGGCGGCTGCTGCGCGGCGTCTCCCTCCTGCTCAGCGTGACCTTGTTGCTCGGGCTTGCCGCCGCCGTCGGCTCACTGCAGGTACTGCAGAGCAGCCGCACGGCGGAGGCCGGCTACGAGCTGCGCTCGCTGCAGGCCGAGCGCGCCCAGCGGGGCGCGCGGCTGCGCCTGCTCGAGGCCGAGATCGCACATCTCGCCGACCTCGACGCCGTCTACGCGGACGCCACGCTGCGGCTGGGCATGGTCCCGGCCGAGCGCTCCGTGAACGTGGCCGTGGGCGTGCCGGCGCCCTCCGTCATTCCAATGCCAGAACGATACGTCCAGCAGGTCGCGCCGCTCCCCACGGAGACCGTGCCGTGGTGGGAGCGCCTGCTCGGGAGCGTGATCGGCATCTACTGAGCGCAGTGCGCTCGCCGGCCGCGACCCCGCAGCGCGCAGTGGGCGCTTCCCCGCAGTAGGCGCCCACCGGGGGGAGGGACTGCGCGTGACGGAACCGCAGGCCGGGCGGACACGTCCCAACCACATGACGTGGCGGCACTGGCTGCTGGCGTCCGCCATCGCGCTCGCACTCGTCGCGCTGCTCGGACGCCTCGCCTGGATACAGATTGCGGAGCACGAGCGCTACGCCGAGCTGGCGGCGGCCACGCGCGCCGACACCGAGCTGCTGCCGGCCCCGCGCGGCGCGATCCTCGACGCCTCCGGCCACCCGCTCGCCATCTCGGTCGACACCTGGGACCTCTACATCGACTCGTTCCTCTGGCAGGACCGTACGCGCGCCGGCGAGGCCGCGGTCGCCCTCGGCCGGGCGATGGGGCTGGACTCCGAGGCGCTGTTCGAGCTCGGCATCTCCCAGGACAGAGGCGACCTGATCGTGCAGCGCTTCATCGACTACGAGCGCGGGCTTGCACTGCGCGAGCGCGCGATCTGGGGCGTGCGCCTGTTGCCCAGCTCGCAGCGCGTCTACGCAGAGCAGGACCTCGCCGGACCGCTGATCGGCTTCGTGGGCCTCGACGGCTCCGGGCTGTGGGGCATCGAGCGCGACTTCGACCCGGTCCTGCGGGGACACCCCGGCCTGCTGCTCTCCGAGCGCGATCCGCTCGGCCGCCCGATCGCCTTCGCGGCCTCGGGTGGGCGTGAGCCGACGGTGGGCGGCGAGGTGCAGTTGACGATCGATCGCTTCATCCAGGCGATCGCCGAGCAACGCCTCGCCGAGGCGATCGAGGCGAACAAGGCGAGCGGCGGCACGGTGATCGTGATGGAGCCCCGCAGCGGCGCGATCCTCGCCATGACCTCGCTGCCCAGCATTGCGTTGTCCGAGGTCGACCTCGACGACGAGCATGTGCTCGACCTCGCGCGCAACCGCGCCGTCTCGGACATCTACGAGCCGGGCTCCGTATTCAAGACGCTGACCACGGCGACGGCGATCGACCTTGAGCTGATCACGCCGCAGACGACGTACGTCGACGAGGGCTGGGTGCACGTCGGCGGCCACACCATCCGCAACTGGGACTTCACCGGCTACGGCGAGGTCACGATGACCGAGTTCCTGCAGCGCTCGCTCAACACCGGCTCGGTCTGGATCTCCGGGCAGGTCGGCGCGGAGCGCTTCTACGAGTACCTCGAACGTTTCGGCATCGGGCAACCCACGCACATCGAGCTCTCCGGCGAGGCGCCGGGGATGCTGCGGCGCGTGGGAGACCCGGCGTGGTACCCGGTCGACCTCGCCACACACTCGTACGGGCAGGGGCTGGCGGCGACGCCGCTGCAGGTGATCAGCGCCATCAACTCCTTCGCCAACGGCGGCCTGCTGATGCGGCCGCAGATCGTGCGCAGCGTCGTCGCCAGCGACGGCGTGCGGGTGCACGAGCCCGTCGTCATCCGCCGCACCGTCTCCCCGGCGACCGCCCACACCGTGGCGCGGATGATGCTCGGCGTCGTCGAGGACGTGCCGTACCACCTGGCTCGCGTCGACGGCTACCGCGTCGCCGGCAAGACCGGCACGACGATCGTCACCATCGACGGCGCCTACGATCCGGACACCACCATCGTGTCCTTCGTCGGCTTCCTCCCGTACGAGCAGCCGCGCGTCACCATCCTCGTCAAGATCGACCAGCCCCGCGGCGACTCCAACCTCGCCGGCATCGTCGCCGCGCCGGTCTTTTCCACGATCGCCGCCGACATCATGGAGTACCTGCGGGTGGCGCCCGGCGAGCGGCGGGTGAGCACTCCATGAGCGGCCCAGCCGAGCACCGCCCCGTCCTCGATGCGGACTTCGTCGCCCGCGCGCTGGGCGACTCGCTGCGCGAGCGCCGGGGCCCCGACACTCGCTTCCGGCGCGCCGTGATCGACTCCCGCCGCGTCGAGGCCGGCGATCTCTTCGTCGCCCTGCCCGGCGAGCGCGCCGACGGCCACGACTTCGCGGCCGACGCCGTGGCGCGCGGCGCGACCGGGCTGCTGCTCGAACGCCCGCCCGCCGGGGACCTGACGGGCGACCCGGCCGTCTTCGTCGTCGCCGACGCCCTCGCCGGGCTGCAACGCGCGGCCGCGGCCTGGCGCGAGGCGCTGCCGGGCCTCGAGGTGATCGGCGTCACCGGCAACGTCGGCAAGACGACGACGAAGCTGATCGCCTCCGCCGTGCTCGAGCGCCGCTACCGCGTGCGCACGTCCGCGCTCAACTACAACAATGAGATCGGCGTACCGCTCTGCCTGCTGGAGATCGACGCCGCGATCGAGCGGACAGTGATCGAGCACGGGATGTACACGACGGGCGAGATCGCGCAGCTCTGCGAGTGGACGCGCCCGCGCGTCGGCGTGGTGCTCAACGTGGGCCCGGTGCACCTCGAACGCGCCGGATCGCTGGAGGCGATCGCGCGCGCCAAACGCGAGCTCGTCGAGGCGCTGCCCGCCGACGGCCACGCGCTGCTCAACGCCGACGACCCGGCCGTGGCCGCGATGGCGGACCACAGCGCGGCGCAGGTGCTGCGCTTCGGGACCGCCGAGGATGCCGACATCCGCGGCAGCGAGATCGTCTCGCACGGCGCGGGCGGCTTCACGTTCACCCTCGAGGCGTTCGGCGAGCGGCGGCGCGTGCGCGTGCCGCTGCCCGGCGCGCACCTGCTGCCAAACGTGCTCGCCGCCGCCGCCGCGGGACTCGTCGAGGGCCTGCCCTTCTCGGAGGTCGCCGACGCCCTCGAGGCGCTCGACGTGCCGCTGCGGCTGACCGTGCGCTGCCTGCCGGGCGGCATCACACTGCTGGACGACACTTACAACGCGAGTCCGGCGGCCACCGAGGCCGCCCTCGATCTGCTGGGCGAGATGTCCGGCCGCCGCATCGCCCTGCTCGGCGACATGCTCGAACTGGGCGAACTGGCGGAGACATCGCACGCGCAGGTCGGGCGGCACGCCAGCGGCCGCGTCGACACGCTCTACACCGTAGGCGAGCTGGCGCCTCTGATTGCCGAGGGCGCACGTGCGGCGGGCCTCGGCGATGTGCGCCCGCTCGGCTCGAAGGCGGAGGCGGCCGCGGCGCTGCGAGCGCTGCTGCAGCCGGGCGACACCCTGCTCGTCAAGGGCTCGCGCGCGCTCGCCCTCGAGACGGTCGTCGAGGAACTGGAGACGCTGCCGGCCGGGGGGCCGGACGGCGCGTCCACGGGGGGAGGCGGATCGTGACGCATGCGCTGCTTTCGGGAGCGGCGGCCTTCGCCGTCGCCCTGCTCGCGGGCCGACCGTTCGTGCAATGGATTCGCGGACAGCGGCTCGGCAAGGCGATCTCGGAGGAGGGCCCCTCGACGCACAGCATCAAGGCCGGCACGCCGACGATGGGCGGGCTGCTCATCTTCGGCACCGTCGCGATCGTCACGATCCCGACGAACCTGGTCGAACGGCTCAGCATCCTGTTGCCTCTGGGCGTCGTGATCTCGGGGATGATCGTGGGAGGGATCGACGACCTCGGGACACTGACGGAGCGGCTGCAGAACCGGGGCGGGCTGAGCTGGCGGCTGAAGTTCCTCTACCAGGTGCTGCTCTCGGCGATTGTGGCGGGGGTGCTCTATTTCGCCCTCGAGGTGCAGAGCATCAACGTGCCCTGGCTCGGGCAGTTCGAGCTCGGGCTGTTCTACATCCCGATCGCGATCGGCACCGTAGTCGCGACCACGACGGCGGTGTCGATCACGGACGGGCTGGACGGGTTGCTCGGCGGGACGGCGGCGATAGCGTTCGGGGCCTACGGGGTGATCGCCTTCATCCAAGGGCAGCTGTTCCTCGCCAACTTCTCCTTCACGGTGGCCGGCGCGCTGCTCGGGTTCCTCTGGTTCAACGCCCATCCGGCGGCCCTGTTCATGGGCGACACGGGCGCGCTGCCGCTGGGCGCGGCGCTCGCCACGGTGGCGCTGATGACCGGGCACTGGCTGCTGCTGCCGATCATCGGAATCGTCTACGTGATCGAGGCCTGCTCGACGGTCGCGCAGATCGCCTACTTCCAGACGACCGGCGGACAGCGCCTCTTTCGCATGACGCCGTTCCATCACCACCTGGAGCTGATCGGCTGGAGTGAGCCGCAGGTGGTGATGCGGCTCTGGCTGTTCGGGATGACCGGCGCGATGGTCGGGATCGCGCTCGCGCTTGCGGTTTGATGTATCCTCGTGGATAAGCACAATGGCGAAGGCGCTTTCGCACGTGCTCCAACCCTGACGGGAGCTCGCGTGACCGTCGTAGGACTTGGTATCGAAGGCATCGACCTCACGCGGTTCCTTGCGGCCCAGGGCGCGCGCGTCACCGTCTCCGAGATCCGCGGCCGCGAGGAGCTGAGCGAGGCCCTCGCCGCGATCGAGGATACCGACGCGACCCTCTCGCTGGGCGCCAACCGCGAGGAGGATATGACAAGCGCCGATTGCGTATTCGTCTCCCAGGGCGTGCCGCCCGATCTGCCGGCGCTGCGCGCGGCGCGGCGTGCCGGCGTGCCGCTTTCCTCGATGACGCGGCTCTTCCTCGAGCGCTGCCCCGCTCCCGTCGCCGGCATCACCGGCTCCTCCGGCAAGACCACCACCACCGCGCTCGTCGGAGAGATGCTCGCCGAGGCCGGCGAGGACTACGTCGTCGGCGGAAACATCGGCGTCGGGCTGCTGGCGCTGCTCGAACGCATCGGTCCGGACACGCGCGTGGTGCTCGAGCTCTCGCACACGCAGCTCGAATCGATTGAGCAGAGCCCGCAGCTCGCCTGCGTCACCAACGTCACGCCCAACCACCTCGACCGCTACTCCTGGTCCTCCTACGTCGCGCTGAAGCGCCGCATCTTCGAGCACCAGACTGGCGACGACCTCGCGATCTTCCACATCGACGACGAGGTGGCCGCCGCCTTCGCCGAGGAAGCCCCGGCGCGCGTGCGCTACACCTCCCTGCTGCGCGAGCTGCCGGGCGACGGCGTGACCGTCTCCGGCGGGCTCGTCGTGCGCCGCGAGGGCGGGCACGAGACGGCGCTGATGCGCCGCGACGAGATCCCGCTGCGCGGCGACCACAACGCCGCGAACGTCGTCTGCGCACTCGCCGTCGCCTCGGAGCTCGGCGTCGCGGACGAGGCGTCCGCCGAGGCGGTGCGCCGCTTCCAGGGCGTGCCGCACCGCCTCGAGCCGGTCGCGACCGTGCGCGGCGTGCAGTACGTCAACGACTCGATCGCGACGACCCCGGAGCGCGCGCTCGCCGGGATGCGCACCTACCAGGAGCCGCTGGTGCTGCTGCTTGGCGGGCGCGACAAGCACCTGCCCCTGGGCGAACTGGCGCGCGAGGCGGTCGATCGCTGCCGCGCCGTCGTCGGCTTCGGCGAGGCGGGTCCGATCTTCACCCAGGCCGTCGCCGACGCGCGCGACGGCGAGCGCCCCCTGGTCGAGCAGGCCGGCAGCATCGAGGAGGCCGTGGCGGCGGCTGCGCGGCTGGCCCGCTCCGGTGACGTCGTGCTCTGCGCGCCGGCGGGCACCTCGTTCGACGCGTACCGCAACTTCGAGCAGCGCGGCGCGGCCTTCCGCGACGCCGTCGCCGCCCTGCGGGGGAACGAGTGATGGCGCGCGAGCCAGCAGCGGAGACACGGCCGATGCGGCGCGGCGAGCCGGACTACGTGCTGCTCAGTGCGGCGCTGATGCTCGTGGTGCTCGGCCTGATCGCCGTCTTCTCCTCCTCCTACGCGATCGGCGTCGTGAACCACGGCGACGCCAACTTCTTCATCAGGCGTCAGGCGATCTGGGCGCTGCTCGGCCTCGTCGGCCTCGTCGCCGCGATGTCGATCAACTACCGCCTGCTGATGCGCCTCAGTCCGCTCTTGATGCTGGCCGCCATCGCGGGGCTCGTCGCCGTCTTCGTCCCGGCGCTGTCCGTCACGGCGGAGGGGTCGGCGCGCTGGATCAGCGTCGGCCCGATCACGGCGCAGCCGAGCGAGTTCGCGAAGCTGGCGGTGCTCGTCTACCTCGCCGCCTGGCTGGCTGCGAAGGGCCCCACGGTGCGCAACTTCGCACTTGGAGTCGCGCCCTACATCGGCATGGTGGGGCTGCTGACGGCGCTCGTGCTGCTGGAGCCGGACCTGGGGACGGCGGCGATGATCGCGCTGATCACGGGCACGCTGCTCTTCGTCTCGGGCGCGCGACTGCTGCACATCGCCGCGCTGGTGCTGAGCGCCGCCGGGTTCACCGGCGCGCTCGTGCTCGTCGGAGGCTACGGAGCGGCGCGCATCCTCTCCTTCACCTCGGCCGAGTCGGACCCGCAGGGCGTCGGCTTCCAGACGCTGCAAATGCTGCAGGCGCTGGGATCGGGCGGCGTGACCGGCCTCGGTCTGGGGATCTCGAGGCAGAAGTTCTTCTACCTGCCGGCGTCGCACACCGACGGCGTGATCGCGATCATCGGAGAGGAACTCGGCTACATCGGCGTCGTCCTCGTGCTGGCGCTGTTCGCGCTGCTGCTCTGGCGCGGGCTGCGCGTGATGCAGCGCGCCGCGGATCCGTTCGGCTCATTCCTGGCCGCGGGCGTGCTCGCCTGGATTGCCTTCCAGATGCTGATCAACGTCGGCGGCGTGACGCGCTCGATCCCGCTGACCGGCATTCCGCTGCCGCTGGTCTCCTACGGCGGCTCATCGCTGCTGATGACGATGATCGCGATCGGCGTGCTGCTCTCCGTCTCCCGCTACGCCGTCCTCGAGGATCCGGAGCTCGAGCCGCCCACCCACGGCGTGCTGCGCGCGCCCGCCCTGCGAGGCGCCTTCCTGCGGAGTTCGCGATGAGGTACGGACTCGCGGGCGGCGGGACCGGCGGGCACACCTACCCCGCCGTCGCGGTGGCCGAGCGGCTGCGCGATCGCCCCGACGTGGAGCTGATCTACTACGGCACGCCGGACGGCCCGGAGCGCGCCGTCGCCGAGGCCGAGGGCTTCGCCTACCGGCCCGTCCACGCCTCGCCGCTGCGTTCGCGCTCACCCACCCGCGTCGCGCGCGGGCTGGTCAACCTCGTCCGCGGCTCGCGCGAGGCGCGGCGCTGGCTCGCTCAGGACGCGCCCGGCGCGGTCTTCGCCACCGGCGGCTACGCCGCGGCCCCGATCGGCCGCGCCGCGCGGCGCGAAGGCATCCCGCTGTTGCTCTTCCTCCCCGACGTCCGCCCCGGCTGGGCGATTCGCTCGATGCGCGGACAGGCGCAGGCGGTGGCCTGCTCCGTCCCGGACTCGCTCCCCTACCTCCCGGCCGATCGCTCCGTGGTGACCGGCTACCCGACGCGGCGGCAGTTCCGCACCGCGTCGCGCGAGCCGGGCGCGCGTGCCTTCGGCCTCGACCCGGCGCGCACGACGCTGCTGGTGACCGGCGGCTCGCTGGGCGCGCACCACATCAACCATGCGATCGCCCGCAGCCTGCGCGAGTTGCTGGAGCGGACGCAGATCATCCACATCGCCGGTCGCTCGGAGGAGACGTGGCTGGCCCGCGAGCGTGCGCGCCTGCCGGCCTGGCTGCAGGCGCGCTACGCCCTCCACGCCTACACGGACGAGATGGCGCTGGCGATGGCGGCCGCCGATCTCGCCGTCACGCGCGCGGGCGCCTCGGTGCTCGGCGAGCTGCCGGCGGCGGGCCTGCCGGCGATCGTGATCCCCGGCGAGTTCTCCGACCAGCATCAGAACGCGAGCTACCTGGAACGGCACGGCGCCGCCCTGACGCTGTCCGGCGACACCGTGGGAGACCTCCCCGGCGAGATCCTGCGGCTGCTCGAGAACGACGCCGCCCGGGAGCGCATGGCGCAGGCGATGCGCGAACTCGACCGGCCCGACGCGGCCGAACAGCTGGCGCGGATGCTGGAAGGGCTGGCGGCCTGATGGCGAGCCTGCTGGACGCCCGGCCGCGCAGCGGCGCGATCCCCAGGCGGGTCCACCTCGTCGGGGCGGGCGGCGTCCACCTCTCCGCGATCGGGCAGATCCTGCTCGCCCGCGGGCACATCGTGACCGGCTCCGACCTTGCGCGGTCGGACTACAGCGAGCGCCTGCGGGGCGCGGGCGCGACCGTCTACCAGGGCCACGCGCCCTCCAACCTCGGCCGCGCGGAACTCGTCGTCGCCACGGCCGCCGCCCCAGGCGACAACCCGGAGCTGGAGGCCGCACGCGAGCGCGGCGTGCAGGTGCTCTCGAGGGCGCAGATGGTGCAGTGGCTGCTCGCCGAGCGGCTCGTGCTCGCGGTCGCCGGCAGCCACGGCAAGACCACGAGCACCGCCCTGCTCGCGCAGATGGCCGTCGACGGCGGCCTCGACCCGCTCGTGCTGCTCGGCGGCGACTCCCCCGGCCTCGGCGGCAACGCCCGCGACGGTGCCGGCGCGCACGCCGTCGTCGAGGCCGACGAGTACGCCGAGGCCTTCCTCGAGTACGAGCCGGAGATCGCGATCATCAACAACGTCGAGGCGGACCACCTCGACTACTACGGCAGCGAGGAGCGCCTGCTGGCGGCCTTCGCGGCCTTCGCGGAGCGCGTGCGGCCGGACGGCCTGCTGCTCGTCGGCGCGGATTCCGAGGCGGCGGACGAAATCGGCAGCGCCCGCCGCGCCGCCGGGGCGCGCGTCGAGCGCTTCGGCTTCACGCGCGACGCCGAGTGGCGCGCCGGGCAGCTGCGAGCGAACGACCTGGGCGGCCTCGATGCGAACGTGTCGCTGGAGGGCGTCGAGCTTGGCCGGCTCTCGCTGCGCGTGCCGGGCCGCCACAACATCCTCAACGCGCTCGCCGCGCTCGCGGCCGCGATGCGCGCGGGCGTCGACTTCAAGCGCGCGGCGCAGGCGGCCTCGCGGTTCACCGGCACGCGGCGGCGCTTCGAGCTGCACGGCGAGGCCGGCGGCGTCACGCTCGTCGACGACTACGCGCATCACCCGAGCGAGGTCCGCGCGACGCTCGCCGCCGCCCGCCTGCGCTATCCCGGGCGACGCCTCGTCGGCTGCTTCCAGCCGCACACCTACTCCCGCTCCGCGTACCTGCTGGACGGCTTCCGCGACTGCTTCGAGGGCCTCGACGCGCTCTTCATCGCACCCACGTACGCCGCGCGGGAGACGCCCGAGCGGGGGCTCGACGGCGCCGCACTGGCAGCGGAGATCACACGCCCGGCTGCACGTTATGTCGCATCCATCGACGAGGGCGCCTCGCTGATCGCAGAGGCGCTCGAGGCCGGCGACGTCTTCTTCACCATCGGCGCGGGGGACATCGACTCCCTGCTGCCGCTGCTGCGCGAGCGGCTGGAGGCGCGACCATGAGCGCGCGCATGCGCCTTGCGGTGCTGTTCGGCGGGCAGTCGCCGGAGCACGAGATCTCCGTGATCTCGGCGCGCGCGATCATGCGCGAGGCGGACCCCGAGCGCTTCGAGATCGTCCCGCTCGGCATCACCCGCGGCGGCGAGTGGCTGACCGAGCAGGAGACGCGCGAACGCCTCGCCCACGGCGAGGCCGACGGCACGAACACGCTCGGCGAGGAGCCCGGACGCGGGCTGCTCGCACGCGCCGAGGCCGTCGCCGCCCTGATGAGCGTCGACGTGGTCTTCCCGATCGTGCACGGGCGCAACGGCGAGGACGGCACGCTGCAGGGCCTGCTCGAGCTGTCGGGCACGCCGTACGTCGGGGCCGGCGTTGCGGCGAGCGCGGTCGGCATGGACAAGGCGCTGATGCGCGCGCTGTTCGCCGCCCACGGCGTGCCGCAGCCGCGCTACGTGCTGCTGCGCGACGCCGAGCTGGCCGAGATCTGCGGCGAGACGCCGCCACGCGAGGCGTTCGCGAACCTCGAGCGCGCCATCGGCTACCCCTGCTTCGTGAAGCCGGCCAACGGCGGCTCCTCGATCGGCGTGAGCCGCGCCGAGTCCCGCGAGGACCTCGGCGACGCGCTGCGCGAGGCCGCGCGCTACGACCGCAAGGTGCTGGTCGAGGAGCACATCGCCGGGCGCGAGATCGAGTGCGCGGTGCTCGGCAACGCGGAGCCGCAGGCCTCGCCGCTGGGCGAGGTCCGCCCGCACGGAGACTTCTACACCTTCGACGAGAAGTACCGGGATGTGGGCGCCGAGCTGCTGGTGCCCGCCCCGCTCGACGCGGCGCTTGCCGAACGCATCCGGCAGACCGCGATCGAGGCCTACCGCGCGCTCGACCTGGCGGGCCTCTCGCGCGTCGATTTCCTCGTGCGCGAGCCGGACGGCATCCACGTGCTGGAGGTCAACACGCTGCCCGGCTTCACGCCGATCTCCATGTATCCGCAGCTCTGGCAGGAGGCCGGGCTCTCCTACGGAGCGCTCATCACCCGGCTCGTCGAGCTCGCCCTCGAACGCCACGAGGAGGCGAGCGCCTATGCCTAGCGTGCGCTTCCCGCAGTTGCACTGGCCGCGCCGCAACAGGCGTCGCGGGCGGCTCGCCGTCCCGCAGCAGCAGCGCAGCTACCAGCTCGCGCGCGCCCCGCAGCACCCGGGCCGCTCGCTGCCGCGGATCCCCTGGCGAGGGATCGCCCTGACGGCTCTCCTGCTCGCGATCACGGGCGGCCTCGGCTACGGGGGCTACTGGCTGGTCGAGGGCCCAGCCCTGCGCGTCCAGCAGATCACGATCACGGGCGCCGCGATCGCCGATCCGATCGCCATTGCCAACAGCGCGGACGTCGGCAAGGAGTCACTGCTGTTCCTCGATAGCGGCGCCGCCGCGGCTCGCATCACCGAGGACTTGCCGGCGGTGAAGCGGGCGACCGTGAGCCGCAACTGGCCGCAGGGCGTCACGATCAGCGTCAGCGAGCACGTTGGCTGGGGCTACTGGCAGTCCGGCGGCCGCCGCGTCGTGATCGACAGCGAGGGCCTCGTCATCCCGGCCGGGCGCCCCCCGCCCGCGGACGCGACGACGATCTTCGAGGTCGCCGGGACGCGAAGCCTCGAGCCATGGGACGTCGTCGAGCCGGACACGGTCACGGCGGTCAGGCAGCTGATCGAGGACGCGCGCTCGCAGCGGCTCGGGATCGAGATCCAACGCTTCGAGTTCCACGCCGATCGCGGGCTCGTCGTGCGCGTCGCGGACGGCCCGGACGCGGTGTTCGGGGACTGGCGCAACTACACCTTCAAGATCGCGGCCTGGGGCGCCTTGCTCAACCGCATCGAGCGCGAACCGATCGAGGTCAACGAGATCGACCTGCGCTTCGGGCGGCAGTTAGTGGTGCGCTGATGGCTCAACCGACCTTCGCTGCAATCGACATCGGCAGCACCAAGATCTGCACGGTGGTGGCCGAAGTCACCGCCGGCAACGAGATCCGCATCCTCGGCGTCGGCGTCGGGCCATCGCAGGGGATCACGCGCGGCATGGTCGACAACATCCACCCCGCGATGGAGGCCATCTCCTCCTCCGTGCAGCGGGCCGAACGCGCCGCCGGCGTGCGCATCCTCTCCGCGCACGTCGGCTTCACCGGGCCGCACATCTCCTCGATGAGCTCGCGCGGCATCGTCGCGATCAGCGACCCGCGGCTGCCGATCGCCGAGGGCGACACGGACCGCGCCCTGGAGAGCGCGCGGATCGTGAACATTCCAAACAACCGCGAGGTGGTCCACGTCGTGCCGCGCTACTACGTGGTCGACGGCCAGGACTACGTCGCGAACGCGCTCGGCATGTTCGGCTCACGGCTGGACATGGAGACGCACGTGGTGACCGCGGGCAGTTCCGCGATCCAGAACATCCTGCGCTGCGTCGAGGGCGCCGGCGTCCACGTCGACTCACTGATCGTCGGTCCCCTCGCCGCCGCCGAGGCGGCCGCGGAGCGCGAGGAGCTGCAGCACGGCGCGGTGCTGATCGACATCGGCGGCGGCGCCACGGACATCACCGTCTTCGTGCGCGGCACGCCGGTCCACACGGCCGTGCTGCCGGTGGGCGGGGCGCAGATGACGGGCGACCTCGTGGTCGCGCTGCGCGTGCCGCAGCCGGCGGCCGAGCAGGCCAAGATCGCCCACGGCCACGCGCTCGCCTCGCTCGTCGACGAATCCGACACGATCGAGATCGACGCCTTCGGGTCCGAGGGCCGCAAGGAGATCCCGAAGCGCTTCCTGGCCGAGGTGCTGCAGGCGCGCTGCGAGGAACTGCTGGAGATGGTGCGCGCCGAGGTCCGGCGCGGCGCGCAGACCGAACTGCTCGCCGCCGGCGCGGTGCTGACCGGGGGCGGCGCCTCGATCCGCGGCCTTGACCAGCTCGCCGAAGAGGTGCTCGAACTGCCGGCCCGCATCGGGCGGCCGCGCCACCTGGCCGGGCTCTCCGATCTGCTGAACGACCCCGCCTACTCGACATCGGTGGGACTGCTCCGCTGGGCGCTGCGCGAGCAGGAAATCATGTTGCGTCCCGCCCCGCGCCGCCGTCGCGGCGTCGGCGGCCTGTTCAGGAAGGTCGCGCAGTTGATGCGCGTCGTGCTCCCCCAGTGATGACTCCCCGCGGAAGCATTGGAGGCAGCGATGCCGAACCTCGCACATGAATCGGGCGGCCGGCCGGCCAACACGCCCGGTCGCGGCAAAGCGGGTTCCGGCGGCAACGCCGCGCCGCTGTTCGACTACCTGGAGGCGGCTCGCGCCGAGGCGCGCGCGCTGGCAGGAGCTGCCCCGACACCGCTCGATCTGAGCGCCGACCCGCTGGGCGCGGACGCGCACTCCGAGTTCGACCTCGCGGCCCAGCCGCCGGCGGCGGCGGAGTTGCCTGCCGAGCCACCGGCGGAAGCGCGCGCCACTCCCGCCGGGGCGCAGGCCGAGGCCGAAGCACCCGCCGAAGCCGCGCTCGAACCTCGGACCGACGCACCCGCTGAGGCGCAGGCCGAGACTCCCGCGGAGGCCACGCCCGAATTAATGACCGAAGCGCCTGCCGAGGCCGAGGCCGAAGCGCCCGCCGAGGCCGAGGCCGAAGCACCCGCCGAAGCCGAGGCCGAAGCACCCGCCAAGGCCGAGGCCGAAGCACCCGCCAAGGCCGAGGCCGAAGCGCCTGCGGAGGCGAAGGCCGACGCGCCCACCGAGGCCACGCTCGAGGCTTCGGCGGAGGCGCAGGCCGAAGCGCCAACCCCCAGCAAGAGAAACAAGGCACGCACAGGGTCGGGGGCAGCCCTGGAAGCACCGCCCCGCAGCAGCTCGACAGGCACAAAGAGGAGGCCCGCCATGCAGAGGAACTACGACACGCTGCCGCCGATCAAGGTCGTTGGCGTCGGGGGCGGCGGCTCGAACGCCATCAACCGCATGATCACGGAGCGCCTGCCCGGCGTGCAGTACGTCGCCCTGAACACGGACCTGCAGGCCCTCGAGGGCTGCGGGGCCGAGGTCAAGGTGAGCCTCGGCGACCGGGTCACGAAGGGCCTCGGCGCGGGCTCCGACCCGCTGCGCGGCCACCGTGCCGCCGAGGAGTCGCGCGAGGCGATCATCGAGGCGCTGCAGGGCGCGGAGATGGTGTTCGTCACCGCCTGCCTCGGCGGTGGCACCGGCACCGGCGCCGCGCCGATCGTGGCGGAGGCGTCCCGCGAGCTGGGCGCGCTCACCATCGGCGTGGTGACCAAGCCGTTCGCCTTCGAGGGTTCGAAGCGCCGCCAGCAGGCCGAGGAAGGCGTGCGCGACCTGCAGGACAAGGTCGACACGCTGATCGTCATCCCGAACGACCGGCTGCTCCAGATCTGCGACGAGGCCGTGACGATGACCGAGGCGTTCCGCAAGGCGGACGACGTGCTGCGCCAGGGCATCGAGGGCATCAGCCAGCTGATCACCGTGCCGGGCATCGTGAACCTCGACTTCGCGGACGTGCGCCGGATCATGTCCGACGCCGGCCCCGCGCTGATGGCGATCGGCTACGGGCACGGCGAGCAGCGCGCCGTGGAGGCCGCCCGCCAGGCGATCTCCAGCCCGCTGCTGGAGGTCGACATCACCGGCGCCACCGGCGTGATCTTCAACGTCACCGGCCCGCCGGACCTCGGGCTGCATGAACTCAACACCGCAGCGCGCGCGATCGCCGAGGTCGTCGACCCCGAGGCCGAGATCATCTTCGGCGCCGCCGTCGACGAGGCGCTCCAGGACGAGGTGCGGATCACGGTGGTGGCGACCGGCTTCTCCGGGGTCCGCCAGTCGCTCAGCGGGCTGATGGACTCGGCGATCAACCTCGACCCGTCGCCGCGGGCAGAGGATCCGGCCGACGCGGCGCTGCTGCCGGACCCGCTGACGGACTCGGATCTGCCGGCGTTCCTGCGGAGGACCTTCCCGAAGCGCTAGGCGCGGTGTAGCCGCAGCGCGTGCAAGAGCGCAGTCGGCACACTTATCCACAACCTCTCAAGGCTCGTTGGCAAAGAGGGGCGGTCCGGCGGCCGCCCCTCTTCGCGTGCAGGGGATCGGCACGCATCGAGGCGCTCTGAACGGCCGCTGCGCACATCGGCGATGGCTCGGTGGACACGTTCGCCACAGACTGTGGACTGCCCCCGTTGTCGGGCGCCGCTCCCGGTGCTGTACTCCGCAGACCCGAATTCCTTCCCCCACTGCTCCCCAAGGAGCCAGCATTGATGAACTGCCCGATCTGCGGCCAGGGTGCCACGACCGTCGTCGAGACCCAGCAGAATGGCGCGGGCGTGCGGCGCAGCCGCCGCTGCCAGCACTGCAGCGCCATCTTCAGCACCTACGAGCAGCCCGAGGCGACGCGCGTGATGGTCCGCAAGCGCGATGGCCGCCGCGAGCACTTCCAGCGTGACAAGCTGCTCACCAGCCTCCGCCTCTCCGCCCGCAAACGCGAGCTCACGGCGACCGCCATCGAGGCGGTCGTCGAGGACATCGAACGGCGCATCGCCGCCTCGGACGCGACCGAGGTACCGAGCCGTGTGATCGGCGAGATGGCGATCTCGCACCTGCGCACCCTCGATCCGATCGCCTACATCCGCTTCGCCTCGGCCTATCGCCAGTTCGTCTCCCTGGACGACATGTTCGACGAGCTGGAACGGCTGGAGTACAGCGCCATGCCGCCGGCGGCGCAGCCGCCGCTCTTCGACGAGCAGCTACCGCAGGCCCCGCGCCCGATCGCGAGCGCCCCCTCCCGCCGCTGAGCAGGCGCGTTCCGCTCCCTCCCGCACGGCGCAACCCAGCGCCGCTCCGTCTCGCGCCCACGAGCGCCTCGCAACGCTGTACGATCAATCGAGGCAGCGGGTGCAGCGCTTGCGCCTTTAGCGTACGCATGTTCTCATAGGCGCGTACGCTCCCCGCGGCGGAAGGGAACGCGGCTCATGGTCGCCCCCACTGCGCCCGTCTCAAGCCCCGCCCCCCTCTCCGCCAACGCGCGGACCGTACTCGCGCGGCGTTACCTCCTGCGCGACGACAGCGGCACGGTCGTTGAGACGCCGCAGCAGTTGTTCGCGCGCGTTGCCTCGGCGATCGCCGCCGTCGAGCCGACGGCTGAGCTGCGCGAGGTCTGGTCGCGGCGCTTCCGGGATGCGATGTCCTCGCTGCGCTTCCTGCCGAACTCGCCCACGCTGATGAACGCCGGCACCGGCCGCGGCACGCTCGCCGCCTGCTTCGTGCTGCCGATCGAGGACACCCTCGAATCGATTATGTCCACTGCGAGGGCCACGGCGCTGGTCCAGAAGTTTGGCGGCGGCACCGGCTTCGACTTCTCACGCCTGCGCGGCGAGGGCGAACCGATCGCCAGCACGCACGGCGCCGCCTGCGGCCCCGTCTCCGTGCTCCAGCACTACGACGACGTCTCCCGGCTGGTCACGCAGGGCGGCAAGCGTGACGGCGCCAACATGGGCATCCTGCGCGTCGACCACCCCGACGTGCGCGACTTCCTCCACGCCAAGGACGACGGCGTCAGCGCCCAGCGCTTCAACCTCTCGCTCGCCGTGACCGACGCCTTCCTCGCCGCCGCCGCCGAGGGCGCCCCGTTCGCCCTCGTCGACCCGCGTGACGGCAGCCCGCGCGGTGAGCTGGACGCCGCCGCACTGCTCGACGAGGCGGCGCGATCGGCCTGGCTCAGCGGCGACCCGGGCATGGTCTTCATCGACACGATCAATCGCTCCAACCCGACGCCGCAGATCGGCGCGATCGAGGCGACCAACCCCTGTGGCGAGGTGCCGCTGCTGCCCTGGGAGGCCTGCACGCTCGGCTCGATCCACGTCGGCGCGTTCTGGGACGAGGCGGCGGGCGACCTCGACTGGGCGGCGCTGCGCGAGACGGCCGCCCTCGGCGTGCGCTTCCTCGACAACGTGATCGACGCCAGCCCGTTCCCGCTCGAGGCGATCACGGCCGCGGTGCGCGGCAACCGCAAGATCGGGCTCGGCGTGATGGGCTTTGCCGACCTGCTGATCGCGGCGGGCATCCCCTACGACTCCCCCGAGGCGCTCGCCCTCGCAGAGCGGCTGATGAGCGAGATCGCCGCAGCGGCCGATGCGGCCTCGGCGGCGCTCGGCGAGGAGAAGGGCGTCTTCCCGAACTGGGAGCGCTCGGTCTACGCCGGGGGCACGCGCTACCGCAACGCGACGCGCACCTGCATTGCGCCGACCGGGACGATCGCGATCATCGCCGGCGCCTCCTCCGGCATCGAGCCGCTCTACTCGCTCGCCCACCAGCGGCGGATGGGCGACGGGACGGTGCTGCCCGAGGTCTCGGACGCCTTCGAGCAGGCGGCGCGCGACGGGGGCTTCCACTCTCCCGAGCTGTTCGAGGAGCTGGCGGCCGGCGGCAGCCTGCAGGACCACGCCGAGCTGCCGGAGGAGCTACGCCGCCGCTTCGCGACCGCGCACGAGATCGGCTGGGAGCAGCACGTGCGCATGCAGGCCGCCTTCCAGCACCACACCGACCTCGCCGTCTCGAAGACCGTGAACCTGCCGCACGACGCGACGGTCGAGGAGGTGCGATCGGCGTTGCTGCTCGCGCACGAACTGAGCTGCAAGGGCGTCACGGTCTACCGGGACGGATCGCACGCGCAGCAGGTGCTGGCTCATGCGCCCGCGGACGAGCCGGACGGCGCGCACTGCCCGGCGTGCGGCCTCCCGCCGGCCTGAGCGGGGAGCGGCGAGCCAGCCCCCGCAGCTATGCGCCCGCCCAGGACAGCACCTGCTCCGGCGTGATCGAGACCACCACGCGACCCTCCTCGCGAAGCCCGCGCAGCAGCTCCTCGTCGCCCAGCTCCGCCTGGCCGAAGTCGCGGCGGTACTTGGCGTAGAGGCGCGCCCGCAGGTCAAGCAGCGAGGCGTCGTCATTGAGGATCTCCGCCTCCCCGGAGACGACGACCGTGCGGTACGTCGGCGCGTCGTCGATGACGAGCGTGACCTGTGGCGACTCCTGCAGCAGCCGGTACTTGACGCGCTGGCGGGTGATCGAGATACGGAAGCGGCCCCCGGAGTAGTCGAACCACACCGGCGTCGCGTGCGGCGCGTCCTGGCCCTTGCCCTCGTCGGCGCCGCGCGGGATGCAGAGGATCGCGTTGTGCGGCTCCGCGAGGAAGTCGTCGAACTCGGGAGGGACGCGTTCCGCCACGGCCACCCCTCCTAGCCGCGCGGCAGCCCCAGGCCGCGCGTCGCGATGATGTTGCGCTGGATCTCGGACGTGCCGCCGCCGATCGTCGTCGCGACCGCCCCGAGGTAGCCGCGCGACCACTTCGCACGCAGCACCGTGCGCTCGTCGTCTTCGTCCCAGAGCGGTGCGTAGAGGCCGAGCGTCTTCAGGGCCGTGCGCGCGATCCCCTGCACGAGCTGGTCGGTGAACAGCTTCTGCATCGAGGCCTCGTAGTTGGGCACCTCGTCGCGCAACTGCATCGAGATCACGCGGTAGGAGAAGAGCCGCGCGACGTTCGCCTCGGTCCAGCGGTCGGCGATCTCGCCGCGCAACGTCGGGCTGCGTTGCGCGTCGACGCGCGGCGCGGGCTGCCCCGCCTCCTCTTCGATCGAGGCGAACAGGTCGCCCAGCGTCTGCAGCACCGTGAGCGCCGACCCGATCGAGGAGCGCTCGAAGTCGAGGTGTGTTGCGCCGACGTACCAGCCGCGGTTGATCTCGCCCACCGCCTGGTCGACGGGCACGCGCACGTCCTCGAAGAAGACCTCGTTGAACGCCGCGCGCCCGTTGATCTGCTCCAGCGGGCGGACGCTGATGCCCGGCGTCTTCATGTCCATCAGCAGGTAGCTGATGCCGCGGTGCTTCGGAGCATCGGGATCCGTGCGGAAGAGACCGAACAGCCAGTCCGCCTTGTGCGCCCTCGAGGTCCAGATCTTCTGCCCGTTGATCACGAAGTCGTCGCCGTCGCGAACGGCGCGCGATTGCAGCGAGGCGAGGTCGGAGCCCGCGCCCGGCTCGGAGTAGCCCTGTGCCCACTTCAGCTTGCCCTCGACGAATCCCGGCAGGAAGCGCTGCTTCAGCTCGTCGCTGCCGTGCAGCATGATCGTCGAGCCGACGTCGAGCACGCCCGCACTCGGGGCGCGGTACTCGGCCAGCACCTCGTTGAGGATGAACTGCCGGTCCATGGGCAGCTCCGCGCCGCCGTACTGCTTCGGCCAGGCGGGCGCGGCCCAGCCGCGTCTGACGAGCGCCTCGCGGAACTCATCCTCGGCGCGCTCGTGCCCCGCCCGATCCGGCCAGACCGCGACGGGGCCCGGCCTGCCGATCTGTCCGTACTTCGCGTCCTCGCGCAGCTTCGCGGGCAACGCCACCTCGACGAAGTCCGCGACCTCCTGCCGCCACGCGGCCTGCTCGGGTGTGTCGGAGAAATCGACCATTTCGTCCGTCCCGTCCCTCGGCGCCGCCCGTCGCCGCGAGGCGACGCCGTCACTCTAACGCCGCCTGCCAGAGGCGCGCGAGGATCTCCTGCCCGCAGCGATCGCTCGCGACCCACCCGCCCGAGGTGATGTGCGGGCGCGGCACGGCCGCGCCTCACGCAGGAGCGCCTTCCGGGATGCGCGACGGCTCGAGGAACTGCGAGCTGACCGCCGCATCGATCTCAAACGGGTCGCGAAGGTCGAATTCTTCGCCGATCTCACGGAGCGCGGGCAACACGTCGGAGCCCATCAGCTCGATGCAGCGCTTCGAGTCCTCGTGGCTGACCTTGCCGTCGTTGCCCCAGAGCGCGAGGATGCCCGGCCGCGTCTCCTCGAGGAGCACACGCAGCCGCGCGACCACCTGGTCCGGGGTGCCGGCGACGATCTGCAGGTTCTCCAGTTGCTGATCGAAGGGCATCGCCCGGGGGGCGTCGGCGCGGTTGTTGATGCGCTTCAGGGTGGGTTCGCGGTTGGCCGGCGAGCCATAGCCGGTGGGCGAGGACCAGACCGGGTGGCCGAGGCCGGTGAATTCGCCCTGCATCCACATGTACTCGCGCGCATTGGCGATCGCCTTCTCCTCGGTGTCCTGGACGTGCACGCGCAGCAGGTAGCCGCGATGCTCCGGCCCGGATTCGTAGCCGGCCTCGTTGGCGGACTTCTCGTAGAGTTCCCAGATCTGCTTCGTCATCTCGATGGTGGTGTTGAGGCAGACGTAGGGGTAGCGCTGCTGCGCGCACCAGACGATCGTCTCCGGGCTGGCGACGCCGGGCACCCAGATGCGCGGGTGCGGCTTCTGCAGCGGGACCGCCCACGGATTGACGACGCGGAACTCGTAGTTGTCGCCCTCCCAGCGCCACGGGCCGGGCTCCGTCCAGGCCTTCACCAGCAGGTCGTGCGCCTCGTAGAAGCGCTCGCGGTTGAAGGCGGGGTTGACGTTGTTGGCGTACTGCTCCGTGCCGGCCCCGCGCACGATCCCGGCGACGAGGCGGCCCCTGGAGATCATGTCCACCATCGCCAGCGACTCGGCCGCCTGCAGCGGGTTCTCCAGCGTCGGCAACGGCGTCCCGAGGAGCACGATCTTCACGCGCTCCGTGGCCGCGGCGAGGATACTCGCCCAGACGGTGATCTGCGCCTGCATGCAGAACGGCGCGTCGTGATGCTCGTTGAGCATGATCCCGTCGAAGCCCACCTCCTCGGCGAGCTTGTATTCGATCAACCGGTCGTTGTAGAGGCGGCTGCCCGCGACGGAATCGAAGTGCTTGTTGGAGAACAGCAGCGCGGTCGTGCCGTCCTCGCCGACAGCGTCTTGCGGGTAGGCCGACATCGGCTGCTCGGTGAAGTACATCAGGTGCATCGGTTACCCCGTTTCGCCTCGTGCCGGCCCGTTCCTCGCGCGCGCTCACCACACGGTCGACGGTCAGGCAGTCGACCGGTCCGGTACTCCTGCTTCCAGGCGCCGGGCTCCGGGCGGTCATGGTACTGCGGCGCGACCCGCACCGCGTCGATCCGGGCCAGCACCACCGACGGGCCCTCGCCGAGGCGGCCCGGCCGCACCGTCACGCGGTCGAGGATGTAGCCGCTGGTGATGCCCCCGCCGCCATCGCCGGTCATACGGTGATCCCCTGCTCGGCGAGCTCGGCCAGCTCCTCGGCGCTCAGGCCGAGCAGGCCGCCCAGCACCTCTTCGGTGTGCTCGCCCAGCAGCGGCGAGCGACCGTAGTCGATCTCCGGAATCGCGCTGAAGCGCCCCGGCAGGCCGGCGAGGCGGCGCTTGCCGACCTCCGGATGCACCGTCTCCACGAAGGCGCCGAGCGCGGCGAGTTGCGGATCCTCGAGCGTCTCGAAGGTGTCGAGGACGGGCGCGGACGGCACGCCGTGCTGCTGGAGCTGCTCGGTCGCCTCGTAGTGGCTGCGCTCCCGCGTCCAGGCGCGGATCCGCTCGTCGATCTCGTCGTGGTGCGCGAGCCGGCCCTCGTGGCTGGCGAAGCGCGGATCGGCCGCCCAGTCGAGGCTGCCGAGGGCTTCCCCGAGCGCCTGCCACTCCCCGTCACCCTCGACGGAGATCGCCACCCACTTGTCGTCGCCGGCGGAGCGGTAGACGCCTCGTGGGGCGAAGTGCGGATGGCGGTTGCCACGCCGCGGCGTCTCGCGGCCGTTCATCGTGTAGTCCAGCACCGCCTCGGGAATCGTCGAGGTCACCGTCTCGGCCATCGCAACCTCGATCCACTGCCCCTCGCCGGCGCGGTTGCGGTGGTGCAGCGCGGCCAGGACCGAGAAGGCCATGTGCACGCCGATCATGAAGTCGGGGTAGTCGCGCCCGAGGCCGGTCGGCATGCCGCCCTCGTAACCCGTGATGTGTGGCAGGCCGGCGTAGGCCTGCGTGTTCGGCCCGAAGCCGGTGGCGTCCTTGTCCGGCCCGTCCTGGCCGAGCGGCGAGCCGGAGAGCATGATGATGTCCGGCTTGACCTCCCGCAGCACCTCGTAGCTCAGTCCCATCCGCTCCATCACGCCGGCGGCGAAGTTCTCCGTCACGATGTCGCTCTGCCGCACCAGCTCCTTCACGATCTCGATGCCGCGCGGCTGCGAGAGATCGAGCATGATCGAGCGCTTCCCGAAGTTGACGCCGTTGTACATCGAGGCGCGATTGATGCCCGGGATCCCGTCCGCGCCGTTGCGCAGTCCGCCGAGGCGCGTGATGTCCGGGCGCACCGACGACTCGACGCGAATCACGTCGGCGCCGAAGGTCGCGAGCCACGAGGTGGCGTGAGGCACCGCGAGCACCCAGCCGATGTCCGTGATGCGGATCCCGTCGAGGGGCGCGTACTGCCCGAGGCGGTTCGCGGCCGCCTCCGCCCGCGTCACCGCGCCGCCTCCGCCCCCGACTCAAGCGCCGCCAGTTCCTGCACGCCGAGGCCGAGCAGGCTGCCCAGCACCTCGCCACTGTGCGCGCCCAGCCGGGGCGCGGGCTCGCGGATCGTCGCCGGGGTCTGCGAGTAGCGCACGGACGGGCCCGGCTGCGTCAGCACACCCGCCTCGGGGTGCTCGACCTCGTCGAAGAACTCGCGATGGCGGTACTGGCGGGACTCGATCAGCTCCTCGATCGAGTTCACGGGGAAGCAGGGGATGCCGGCGTCCCTCGCCAGTTCGTAGACCTCGAACTTCTTCTGCGTGCGGAGCCAGTCGACGGTGAGTTGCTCGAGCAGGTCGTTGTTCTCCTGGCGGCCTGCTGAGGTGTCGAACACCTCACTCTGCGCCCACGCCGGCTGGCCCGCCAACTCCTTGAACGAGGCCCACCAGTGGTCGGCGTTGAACGGCGAGAAGGAGAGGTAGCCGTCCTCGCAGGGCAGCACCCACGCATAGCCGTGCTTGATCCTGGGCGGCACGCGCTCGGGGGTGTACGACGCTGCCGAGTAGTCGTTGCGCACCATCGCGTTCACGGACTCCATGCGCGAGATGTCGACGAGCTGGCCCTCGCCGACGGCCTTGCGGTGGAAGACGGCGACCATCGTCGCCGCCGCCGCCGTCGCGCCCGCGAGGTAGTCCGTCTGGTAGCCGCCGCCCGCGAGCGGTGGCTGCGCCTCCAGGTCGGTGACCTGTCCGTAGGGCGTCTGGTAGCCGAGTCCGCTCATCATGTAGGCGGTGAAGTCGGTGGCGGCGTAGTCGCGCCAGGGCCCGACGAGCCCGAACGGCGTGATCGCGGTCATGATCAACTGATCGTTGAGCGGCCGCAGCTCCTCGTAGGTCAGGCCGAACTCCTCGAGTTCCTTCGCCGCCAGATCGATCAGCAGGATGTCGACCTGGCCGAGCAGCCGCCGCAGCAAGCCGCGCGCCGCCTCGTCGCCGAGGTCGAGCGTGATGCTGCGCTTGTTGTGGTTGAGGTAGATGAACTGGCCGCTGCACTCCGGGTGCGCCTCGTCGCCGGGAAACGGGCCGTAGCCGCGCGACCGGTCGCCGCCGGGCGGCTCGATCTTGATCACGTCGGCCCCGAGGTCGGCGAGCAGCTTGCCGCAGAACGGCCCGGCGACGCCCTGCGCCACTTCGAGCACGGAGAGGTCGGAGAGCGCGCCTTCGCTCACGGTGCTCCTCGCGGCCTCTCCGCGGCGCGGTGCCGCCTCACCACGCGCACGAGGGTACTCCCGCGCGAGGCAAGCGGCAGCGCCCCCGCCGCCGTCTCGCGCATCGCCAACATCGAGGAGAAGACGGGCCGCTCCGGCCGCTTCGTTCTGATGACGCGCGAGACGACCTACACCAACCAGCACGGCGAGGTCGTCGTGCGCGTCCGCCTCTCCACGATCGCGAACTGACGGAGTACGGACGATGGCAGAGCAGGTCCACTTCGAGGACGTGAACGTCGGCGACGAGCTGCAACGACGACTTCCCGCTCAACACCAAGGGCGGCCAGCTCTCCTTCGGCCAGCCCGGCATGGCCGGCGGGATGTCGCACGTGACCGAGGGCGCCCGCCAGATCATGGGCCGCGGCGACGCGAACCAGGTCGAGAGTTGCGACACGGTGCTCGTCCTCGGCAACGGCGGGATCATGAGCGAGCAGGGCGCGCTGATCCTGCGGGGGGAGTAGCGCCGTGGACAAGCCGCTTCCGGTCCCGACGCCGGTCACGCAGCCATTCTGGGACGCCCTCGCCGAGGGCCGCGTCGAGCTCCAGTTCTGCGCGGACTGCGAGCAGTACATCTACTACCCGCGCGCGCACTGCCCCGGCTGCCTCACGCGCGACCTCGAGTGGCGCGAGGTGTCCGGGAACGGCGTCGTGCACACCTACACCGTCGCGCGGCGCCCGACCGCGCCGCCGTGGGCGGAGGACACGCCGCAGCAGATCGCCGTCGTCGAGCTGGACGAGGGCCCGCGCCTCACGACGGAGCTCGTGAACGTCGAGCCGGACGCGATCGCGATCGGCATGCGCGTGCAGCCGGTCTTCCAGGCCGTGGGCGACGCCACGCTGCTGCTCTTCGAGCCCGCCTGAGCAGGCCGCCGGCAGCTACTCCGGCAGCGGCTTCGGCTCCTCCGAGGCGGCGACGCGCGCGCGCCGCAGTTCCTCGATCCCGGGCGCGCTGAAGCCGAGTTCGGCGAGGATCTCGTCGGTGTGCTGGCCGGCGAGCACGCCGGGGCCATAGCGCCCGGGCGTGCGCGAGAGGGTGACGGTCGGGCCCCAGCGCTGGTAGCGGCCGAAGACCGCGTGCTCTGCCTCCAGGGCGAAGCCGTTGGCGCGCATGTGGTCGTCGTCCCGGAAGAACTCGCCCGGCAGCGCGGCGTCCGCGCGCACGCAGGGCGCGCCCGCCGCCATCAGCTCGCTCTCCCACTCGCCCGCCGCGCGCGCGGCGAACGCCTCGCCAAGCGCCGAGGCGAGCGCCTCCGCCTCCCGTTCGCGCGCCTCGAGCGTGGCGAAGCGCGGATCGGCGGCGAGATCGGGGCCTCCGAGGCGCAACAGCGCTGCGGCGAGCGCCTCCCACTGCCGTTCGTCTGAGATCTCGAGGTAGACCCAGCCCTCGCCACACTCGTAGAGGCGCCGCAGCGGGCCGGGGCCGTAGAGCTCCGGGTCCGCCTGCAAGCGCTCCGGCTTGCCCTCGTAGGAGAGGAAGTCGTCGCTGTTCGCGTAGGCGTTGGCGCCCAGCATGCTGAGGTCGATGCGCTGTCCGCGCCCCGTGCGGCGGCGTGCGTAGAGCCCGAGCAGCACCGACGAGGCGAGCGCGATCGAGGTGTTGGGATCGGGGTTCGCCTCGTTCGAGACATAGAGCCAGCGTGACGCCTCGCGGATCTCATCGAGGTCCTCGCAGTCGGCGGGTGGCATGCCGGAACCGGCCTGGTGGAGCGCGCCGCCCATCGCCGCGCCGGGGATCGGGTGCGCGGCCGGGCGGCTCGCGCTCGGTCCGTCCGGCCCGTAGCCGGTGGCGGCGGCGTAGACGAGCTCCGGGCGGATCGCGCTCAGTTCCTCGTAGCCGATGCCGAGGCGCTCCGCGACACCGGGGCGGTAGTTGTGGATCAGCACGTCGGCGTCGCGCACGAGGCGTCGCACGATCTCCTGGCCCTCGGGCTTCTTGAGGTCCAGGCAGATGCTCTCCTTGCCTGCCGTGGTCTTGGTCGAGCCCGCGTAGGCGCCGAAGCCCTGCCCCATGTGGCGGTAGGGATCGCCCTCGAGCGGCTCCACCTTGATCACCCGCGCCCCGAGGTCGGCGAGCAGCGAGGCGCCGAGCGGCGCCGCGATCACCGTCGCGAACTCGAGCACAGTGACGCCCTCGAGCGCGTGCGCGGGCGCCTGCATCGCGAACGGCGGCGCCACCGCGCGCCGGGAGGTGTCCCTGCCGTTGCTCGCGGCGAACAGATCCGCCTGGTGTGATCCCGGATCCGGGGAGGGCCCGCCGGTACGGCCGGGCGTCTCCCGCAGCCGCGCCAGCGGTCCGAGCTGGACCAGGCGGCCGAGCCGCGGGTGGTCGCTCTCGGAAACCTCGTCGTTGGCCCGCAGGTCGATGTTGTCGAGGGCCTCCTGCGTGGTCACGAAGGGCTCGGAGGCGACGTTGCCGTTGGCCCGGAAGATCTCCATCCACTCGTCGGCAGGCCGCTCGCGGATGCGTTGCAGGATCACGCCGCACAGCGCCTCGCGGTCCTCGACGGTCTCCGTGTTCGGCGCCAATGCGAAGCGAGGATCGCTGTAGATGTCGGAGAGATCCGCGGCGGCGATCATCGCGTGGAAGAGGTGCTCGAGCAGGTTGGCGAACTGGATCCAACGCCCGTCGGAGGCCATCACAGGCAGGTATTGCAGCGTGATCCGGCCCGCCGACGCCGACATCCGGGGATCGATGGCGAACTCCGCCGGGAAGCGCCGGGCGAGCTGCGTGCGCACCAGGCCGTGCGTGTCGAAGGGGAACAGCCCCTGCAGCAGGCTCGTCTCGACGAGCTGCCCGCGTCCGGTCCGATCGCGTGCGAGCAGCGCGGCGAGGATGCCGGACAGCGCCGACTGCGCCGTGCCGTGCGTGGCGACGGGCACGGCGGCGTAGGCCGGCCCCGCGCGCCGCGGCAGCCCGGCGAAGAGCTGCATGCGCCCGCTCTTCGCCGCCACCAGGCCCTCGGTCGCCGGGTAGTGCGCGTAGGGACCGCGCGGCCCCCAGCCGGTGATCGAGCAGTAGACGAGGCCGGGATTCAGCGCCTCGAGCGTCGCGTAGTCGGCGCCCAGGCCCTCCGCCTCGCCCGGCGCGAACGAGGCGACGACCACGTCCGCGTCCGCGGCGAGGGCATGGAAGCGCCCTCGGTCCTCGGGCTGCGCGAGGTCGAGCACGACGCTGCGCTTGCCGCGCAGCCACATCGGCGCGGCGGCGTCGCTGCGGCGCGGGTCGCCACCGGGCGGCTCGACCTTGAGGACGTCGGCGCCGAAGTCGGCGAGCACCATCGAGGCGAGCCCGCCGGCGCGGCCGCTGCTGACATCGACGACGCGCAGGTCGTCGCAGGGGCCGCTCACGCGGCCCCCGGCACTGACGCGTCCGGCACGCTCCAGGCGCCTACGTTGCGATCCAGGGGTAGTCCCGTCCGCGCTGGCCCGGCTCGAACGTGCCCTCGAGGCCGTAGACCTCCTCGGCGCTGGATGATCGGCATGTGCTCCTGGATCAGCAGATCCTGGATCCGCTTGATCGATCTCCCACGTCTCCGTGAGTCCGCCGACGACCTCGGACGCGTCCGGGTCCGCCGCACCGTACGAAGGCGTAAGTTCACGGATGCTAGCAGGGCGCCAGAGGCCTATCCACCTGTCCCTGCTCCCTATGATCGCATGCACGCCGCCAGCGGCCCGGCGGCGCGAGCGGAGGAGCGATGCTGCAAGCGATCAGCGACCGCGGCCTGCTGCGCGAGCGCAACGAGGACGCCGCGGCTGCGCTGACGCTGCCGGACGGCTCGCTGCTGCTTGCCGTCGCCGACGGCCTCGGCGGCCTGCCCGGCGGCGACGTCGCCTCGCGGACGGCGCTCGACACCCTCGTCGAGCGGCTACGGGCACAGCCGCCGCGCGATCCGGTAGCGGGCCTGCGCGACGCGTTCGAGGAAGCGAACCGGCAGGTGCGTGCGCAGCAGCATGGACCGCACGCACGGATGGGCACGACGCTCGTCGCCGCGCTCGTGCGCGACGGGACGGCCTGGATCGCGAACGTCGGCGACAGCCGCGGCTACCTCGTGGCCCTCGACGGCGGCGCTGTGCAGCGGCTGACCGAGGACCACTCGTGGGTCGAGGAGCAGATCCGCGCCGGGCTGCTCGACCCGGACGACTCGCTGGCGGCGCTCAACCGCCACGTGATCACCCGCGCGATCGGCCTCGATGAGCGCGCGGGGACGGACGTGACGGGGCCGGTCGCGCTGCTCGATCGGCGCCTGCTCCTGCTCAGCAGCGACGGCCTGCACGGCGTGCTCGACGACGATGCAATCGGCCGCGTGGTCGCGGAGTCGGGTAGCGAATACGCCTCGGAGCTGATCGAGGCCGTGCTCGATCGTGGCGCGCCCGACAACGTCTCGGTCGCGCTGTATGTCCACCACGAGGGCAGCGAGGTCGCGTCGTAGCCTGTCTCGCCCTGCCCGTTAGCTGCGAGGGTCGTGGCGGTTGGGGCTGCTGACATGTACGCCGCCGTCCACGGGGATCGCGACGCCGGTGACGTAGCGCGCCTCGTCCGAGGCGAGGTAGACGGCGCAGTAGGCGGTGTCCCACCCGGTCCCCTCCCTGCCCATCGGCGACGCACGGCGGCGGCGATCGCGGAGTTCGTCGCTCATCCCGCGCGACCAGACCGACGGCGTGTACATCGGCCCGACGATGATGCAGTTGGCGCGAATGCCCTGCGCGGCGTGGTCCATCGCCAGCCCGGCCGTGAGCGTGATCAGCGCGCCCTTCGCCGTCGAGTACGGCGTGAGGTGGACCGGCCGGATCGCTGAGAGTGACGAGGTGACGTTGATCGCGCCTCCGCCGCCCTCGGCCATCACCGGGATCGCGTGCTTGCAGGCCAGCATCGTGCTCGTGAGGTTGGCGCGGATCACCTCGTCCCAGAAGGCCTCATCCACCTCGACGACGGTGCCGCGACCGCTCATCCCCGCGTTGTTGTGGAGGATGTCGAGCCGTCCCCAGCGCTCCACGGCTTCGGCGACCATCGCGGCGCAGTCCTCGCCGCGCGTCACGTCGGCGAGGAACATCGCGGCCTCGCCGCCCTCCTCCTCGATTGCCTCGAGGGTGGGCAGCGTGCGCTCGCGGCTGCGTCCGACGAGGAGCACCTTCGCGCCCTCGCGGGCGAAGAGGATGGCGGTGGCGCGGCCGTTGCCGATGCCCTCCGCCACCGATCCCGCGCCGGTCACGATCGCGACCTTGCCCGCCAGGCGGCCTTCGCGTCGCTCGGTCATCTGGTGCTCCCCTCGCAGCCTTGTCGCGGTCGCGCCCGCCGGGCAGTGACTCGCGGGCCGATACTACACACGCGCAGACCCGGTGCACTTCGTCATGGCGCCCGATTCAAGGGCCGACACAACCGCCCGCACCAGCCCTCCCCTCGCCGCGAGGGGTACGATGCGCGCTGGCGCGGGGGACGCCTCGCGAGCGACGGAGGTGCGAGATGCCGCTGGACCCGCAGGCGCAGGCGATACTCGAGCTGACGGCCGAGTTCCGCCTCGTTCCCAACCACCGGAAGACGGCGCAACAGGCGCGGGTCGACACGCTCGAGCGCACCGCGGCGATGAAGGAGCTGGGCGGCGATCCGGAGCCGCTCGCGCGCGTCGAGGACCGCGTCATCCCCGGCCCCGGCGGCGATCTGCCCGTCCGCATCTACACCCCGGAGGGCGCGTCGGGCGGGTGCATCCTCTACTTCCACGGCGGCGGCTGGGTGATCTGCAACCTCGACACCCACGACGGCCCCTGCCGCGCGCTCGCGAACCTCACCGGCTCGACCCTGATCTCGGTCGACTACCGCCTCGCGCCGGAGGCGAAGTACCCCGCCGCTGCCGAGGACTGCTACGCCGCCACGTGCTGGGCAAGCGATCACGCCGCCGAACTGGGCATCGACGCCTCGCGGATCGCCGTTGCGGGCGACAGCGCGGGGGGCAACCTCGCGGCGGTCGTCGCGCAGATGGCGCGCGACCGCGGCGGCCCGACGCTCGCCTTCCAGGTGCTCGTCTACCCGGTGACCGATCGCGACTTCAGCACCGGCTCATACGCCGAGCACGGCGACAGCGGTGACTTGCTGTCGGCAACGGATATGGCCTGGTACTGGGATCACTACCTGGAGTCGGCGGAGCAGGCGCAGGAGCCGTACGCCGCGCCGCTGCAGGCGGACGACCTGAGCGGGCTGCCTCCCGCCCTCGTGATCACCGCCGAGTACGACGTCCTCTGCGACGAGGGCGAGGCCTACGCCCGCGGCCTCGAGGCGGCGGGCGTGCCGGCCACGCTCAGCCGCTACGACGGCGTCTTCCACGGCTTCTTCAACATGGCCCCGATGCTGGACAAGGCCACGGCGGCGCAGGCGGAAGCCAGCGCAGCGCTGCGCGCCGCCCTCGGGGGGTAGGCGCTCCCGCTACTCGACGCGGATCGCGGCCGTCGTGATCTCCAGCGGCTCCGTCGTGGCGCCGCCCTGCGATCCGCGGGCCTCGAGGGCTTGCAGCGTCTCCATACCGTCGACGACCTCGCCGAAGATGGTGTGGTTGCCGTCAAGCCAGGGCGTGGGCACGAAGGTGAGGAAGAACTGGCTGCCGTCCGTGCCCGGCCCAGCGTTGGCCATACTCAGCATGCCCGGCCGGTCGTGGCGCTCGCTGCCGCCGAACTCACCCGCGTACTGGTAGCCGGGGCCGCCGGTGCCCGTGCCGAGCGGGCAGCCGCCCTGCGCCATGAACTGCGTGATCACGCGGTGGAAGCTAAGCCCGTCGTAGAAGCCAAGCCGGGTCAGGTAGATCGTGCTGCTCACGTGCATCGGCGCGTCCTCGGACAGCAGTCGCACGATCAGCGGGCCGACGTTCGTCTCGATGTCCCAGAAGTACGCGCTGTCCCCGTCGAACGCAACCTGCGGCGGACGGTTGAGCTGCGTCCGCCAGCGCGGGTTCGAACGATCGGCGGACTGCGCGGCAATGAACTCGTCGATGGCGTCCAGGGCGGAATCGGCCACTCGGTGCTCCCCTCGGCTGCCTCGCCACGCGGGCTCGCGGGAGAGGCGCGGCCCAACCTTCGGGCCTGCGCAGGCCAGCATAGGGAATGCCGCGCTAAGGGGCGCTCGCGCCGCCACCTCGCGCGCTTCGCTATCATCGCCGGGCGACCGCACCGCTGCGGGTTGCGGTCGCGCGAGCGCAAGGAGCGCAGCATGAGCCTCACCGAAGACGTCGTCCGCTTCATCACCGACACGCCCGCCGAGGCAATCCCGCCCGAGGGGATCACCGCCGCCAAGCGCGCCCTGCTCGACACCACCGGCGTGGCGCTCGCCGGCGTGCCCGAGGCTGGCCCGACGATCGTGCGCGAGCTGGTCTCCGGGCACGGGCCGGGACCGGTCTCGATCCTCGGCTCGGACCAGCGCGCGTTGCTGCTGGACGCCGCGCTGGCGACCGGTACCGCCGCGCACGCGCTCGACTACGACGACACGACCGTGCCGCTGCACGGGCACCCCTCGGCGCCCCTCTTGCCCGCCGTCTTCGCGCTCGCCGAGGAGCGCGGCTGCAGCGGCGCCGCGCTGCTCGACGCCTTCGTGGTCGGCTTCGAGGTCGAGGCCCGCCTCGGCCACGCCGTCGGCGACTCTCACTACCGCCGCGGCTGGCACGCGACGGCGACGGCAGGGACGCTCGGCGTCGCCGCCGCGGGCGCGCGCCTCGCCGGGCTCGACGCGGAGCGCACCGCGCACGCGCTCGGCATCGCGCTCTCGCACGCCGGAGGCAGCCGCGCGAACTTCGGCTCGATGACCAAGCCGCTGCACGTCGGCAACGCCGCCCGCGGCGGCCTGCAGGCCGTGCTGCTCGCCGAGCGCGGCTTCACCGCCGCCGAGGAGTCGATCGGCGGCCCGATGGGCTTCCTCAAGCTGTTCGCGCCAGAGGGCGACGAGGCGCCCGAACGCCTCGAATCGCTCGGCGAGCGCTGGGGCATCGTCGACCCCGGCATCAACGTGAAGCGCTACCCCTGCTGCTACGGCACCGCGCGCTCCGCCGACGGGATGTTCGCCCTCGTCGGCGAGCACGACCTGCAGCCGGACCAGGTCGAGCGCATCGACGTGCGACTGGAGCCGGGCGGGCTCGCCGCGCTGATCCACCCGCGCCCGCAGGACGGGCTGCAGGGCAAGTTCAGCATGCAGTACGTACTCGCGGCCATCCTCCTCGACCGTGAACTGAAGCTCTCCACCTTCGAGGACGAAGCGGTCCTCCGCCCCGAGGCGCGCAGCCTGATCGAGCGCATCCACACCAGCGAGGGCGCCCCGCCGCCCGAGTTCGCCGGCGTGCCGAAGTTCGCGCACCTCGAGGTCACGCTCGCCGGCGGCGGGCGCCTCGAGCACGCCGTCGACGAGGCCGCCGGGTCGGCGGACCACCCGCTGAGCTGGGACGAGCTCGCCGACAAGTACCGCGACACCGCCGGGCGCGTGCTCGACGCCGAGGCGATCGAGCGCGGCATCGAGGGCTTCGCGGCGCTCGACTCGGCGCGCAGCGTGGACGGACTGATCGCCGATCTCTGCTCGCCCGCCTGAGCGGACAACAGGACGACGAAGCAAGCAGGGGACAGGGAGGTTCGGATGTACCGCACGGACATGTACGAAGGGATGCTCGCGGAGAGCGTCACGGTCAGCGGTCACAACGGTGACGAGATCGGGGCCTACTTCGCGCGCCCGCTGGGCGAGGGGCCGTTCCCCGGCGTGGTGCTGATCCACCACCTGCCGGGCTGGGACGAGTTCTACCGCGAGACCACGAGGCGCTTCGCGCATCACGGCTACCTCGCGCTCTCGCCCAACCTCTACCACCGCGACGGCCACGGCGACCCCGAGGACGTCGCGGCGATGGTGCGCGCCGGCGGCGGCGTGCCCGACGAGCAGGTGGTCGGTGACGTCGTCGCGAGCGCGCGACTCGTCCGGGGACTCCCGCAGTCGAACGGCAAGATCGGCGTGATCGGCACCTGCTCCGGCGGGCGGCACACCGTCCTCGCCGCCTCGCGCTCGACCGAGTTCGACGCCGCGGTCGACTGCTGGGGCGGCCGCGTGGTGATGCCGGAGAACGAGCTGACCGAGAAGCTGCCGGTCGCACCGATCGACTACACGGCCGACCTCGCCAGCCCGCTGCTCGGCATCTTCGGCGCCGACGACCAGAGCCCGACGCCGGACGACGTGGCGCAGCACGAGCAGGCGCTGCAGGAGCACGGCAAGGAGTACGAGTTCCACATGTACGAGGGCGCCGGGCACGGCTTCTTCTACTACCACCGCCCCGCCTACCGCGTGGACCAGGCGATGGACGGCTGGGACAAGATCTGGGACTTCTTCGGCCGCCACCTCAGCGCCTAGCCGCGAAGCAGGGAGCACGCAGATGTGCACGATGATCGCCGAAATCGCCGAAATCGAGGGCAGCGCGAAGGGTCCGAACGGCTGGGTCCGGCTGGACCGCGCCAACGTGACCTACGACCACCCTTTCCAGCTCGCCATCGAGCACTCGCTGAACATCGACTTCGTCAACGCCGCCGCCGGTCCCGACTCGCGGATCGCCGTCGAGCTCGACCCGGCGTCGGCCCGCGCGCTCGTGCGCGCCATCGAGGACGCCCTCGTGCGCGGCGCGGCGCAGGTCGGCGAGGCGTAGCCGACCCGTACGAGGGCGCGCCGGCACGGGACGAGGAGACGCGCGTGGGCTTCATCCGCGATCGGCTGGAGATGAGCGGGCGCGTCGCCGTCGTCACCGGCGGGGGTCGCAACCTCGGGCGCGGCATGGCGCTCGGCCTCGCCGACGCCGGCGCCGCCGTCGTGGTCGCCGAGATCGACGAGGAGACCGGCCCGGCGATGGAGCGCGAGCTGCGCGAGGCCGGCCACGAGGCGCTGTGGCTGCGCACCAACGTGCGCGACTCGGCGTCGATCGACGCCCTCGTCGCGGGCACGGTCGAGCGCTTCGGGCGGATCGACGTGATGGTGGCGAACGCGGGCGGCATGTTCATGGCGCCCGCGCTCGACATCTCGCGCAACGGCTTCGAGGCGGTGCTGGACCTCAATCTCACCGGCTCATGGCTGTGCGGCAGGGCGGCGGCGAAGGCGATGATCGAGGCCGGCCACGGCGGCAGCATCGTCACCGTCTCCTCGATGAACGCGATCGACGGGGCGCTCTACGGCGCGCACTACGGCGCCGCGAAGGCGGGCATCCTCGGGCTCACGCGATCGCTCGCCGCCGAGTGGGCGGAGCACGAGATCCGCGTGAACGCGATCGCGCCCGGCGGCCGCCGCCGCCTCGCGAGCGAGCAGACGCCGGGCCCGCTCACGGGCGGCGGCAGCCCCGAGTACATCGAGAACGTCGCCGCCGCCGTCGTCTACCTCGCCTCGGACCTCTCGACGTGGGTTACGGGCCACACGCTCGTCGTCGACGACGGCGGCACCAGCACGCACGCCCCGCCGCGCGGCGCGTAGCGCGAGGTGGCCTCGATACGGCTGCTGCTGGCCGCTCTGGCCGTTGTGATTCTGGCGGGCTGCAGCTCAGGCGCTGACACCGGAGTCGTGTTGCCAACTCCGACCGCCACGGCAACCCCAACGCCGACCGCCACGCCAACCACAGTTGCGACGGGCACCGCGACTACCACGCCGAGGCCAACCGCCTCGCCAACCCAAACGCCATCCGCCACACCGACCCCAACGCCATCCGCGCCTGCGACTTCTACCCCGACCGCCACGCCATCCGTCCAGCCGCACAGCCCCGGCACGTATACGTACACTCTCGATCCCGGGCCCCGTGCAATACGACATACCCGAGGGTTCGAGACTGACCGTTTGGGCCGGACCCATTCCCATTCCGAGCTGTAGGGAGGGGGTCTGCCAAGCGGCCTCGATGATATGGATCGTAGACATCGAAACGGGCTCACACATTTGCGTGGGCCGGGGCACGACCTGGGTGCAAGGCGAACAGCCCACCACCCCGACGTATAGCGCTTACGTGTGCGGGGGAGGGACCGACGGACAGAAATCAGCCCGGCTCAACGCGCTCTTCGAACAGATCGCGGAGTCCCTTCGGCTCGTCCCCTAGGATCTCCACGCGGGTCCCTCCCCCGCGCGACTCAGAACGGCGGCGCGAAGCCGTCCTTGCCCTCGCCCAGCTCCGGCAGCCGGTCGCGCAGCACCGCGAAGACCTCGCGGTAGTGATCGAGGTACCGAGGCTGGAACGAGGCGACGTCGCAGCCGAGCTTCTGCGCCATCAGCGCGAACGCGCCCTCCCGAGTGGCGGCGACGAACTTGCCGCGCGCGAAGTGGAACGGCTGCGCGATGAACCGCTCGACCCCCGTCGCCAGCAGGCTGTCCGCGAACGCCTCGGCGTCGCTCACCAGCAGCAGCGGCGTCATCGTGATGCAGGTCTCCACGCCCGCCTCGCGCACCTCGGCGATGGCGCGCAGGCGTTGCGCGTTCGAGGGGCACGAGGGCTCGAAAGTGCGCCGCACGTCCTCGTCGTCGGTGGTGACGGTCATGTTGACCCGCACTCGCCCGCCGTTCTGCTCGATCCTCTGGAACAGGTCACAGTCGCGGACCACGTCGGGGCTGCGCGTCTGCACCACGAGTTTCGGCTGGTGGCGATCGGCGAGCACCTGCAACAGTCGGCGCGTGAGTTGGAGCCTGCGCTCGACCGGCTGGTAAGGGTCGGTGACGCTGCTCATGTAGATGCGCTTGCCGTCGAGGCTCCCGATCCTGCGCCGCATCAGCAGCTCGACGGCGTTCTCCTTGACCTCAACCCAGTTCCCCCAGTCGTCGCGCCGTTCGGCGCTGCGGCTGAAGAACGCCGCGTAGCAGTAGGTGCAGCCGAACGCGCAGCCGCTGTAGGGGTTCAGCGTGAAGTCGTACGCATCCACGAACCCTGTGCCGCGCATCAGGATCTCCCGCGCGGGCCTCGCGGACACCTCGACACTTCCAGCGAGCGCCAGCGCCTCGGAGGCATCGAGGGCCTCCGAGGGCTGTGGGTCGAACAGGGAGCGTTGGGCGGGGTTGGGGGCCGTCATGGTGCCCATTGTCGCCCGACGGCCGCCTCAGCGCGTAGGTGGCGCTGCTCAGCGCCCGCGGCGGCGCTGGCGGCGGGCGTAGGAGCGGATCGCGCGCAGGAAGTCGATGCGGCGGAAGGCCGGCCAGAAGGCGTCGCAGAAGTAGTACTCGCTGTAGGCGCTCTGCCAGAGCATGAAGCCCGACAGCCGCAACTCGCCGGAGGTGCGGATCACGAGGTCCGGGTCAGGGACGTCCGGGGCGTAGAGGTAACGCGCGATCTCCTCGGCCTCGAGGCCGGCCGCGACGCCCTCGAGGGAGTCGCCGCGCCGCACGTGGTCGGCGATCATGCGGCGCACCGCCTCGACGATCTCGTCGCGGCCACCGTAGCCGACGGCGACGAGCAGGTCGCCGTCCGCGTTCCCGGCGGTCACCCGCTCCACCCGCTCGATCGCCGCGACCGTCGACGCCGGGAGCAGGTCGCGGCGGCCGACCGCGCGGATGCGTCGAGGCAGCGCGGAGCGCCGCTGCTGCTCCGCGAGCGCTTCGACCCGCGCCTCGACGATCTCGAAGATCGCGTCGAGTTCGGCCTGGGGGCGCTCGAGGTTCTCCGTCGAGAGCACCCAGATCGTGACGACCGGGATGCCGAGCTCGTCGCACCAGCGGATCAGGCGCTCGACGTTGTCCGCGCCCTCGCGGTGCCCGTCGCCGACCTTCGCGAGGCCCGAGGTGCGCGCGAAGCGGCGGTTGCCGTCCGGCAGGACGCCGACGTGCTGCGGGATCGCCCCGCGGCGCACGTCGGCTTCCAGCCGGCGCTCGTAGAAGCCGTAGACGAGCCTGCTCAGCAATTGCAGCATGAGTATCTGACGCCGCGGACCGCCGTACGGTTCCCGGCGCTGTCCGCCACTACTCGCCCGCCAGCTCCGCGCGCAGCGCCGACTCGCGCAGCAGGTCCGCCTGCGCGGCCGCCTCGAGGCCCGATTCGTAGCCGAGGTCCAGCGATTCGCGGGTGAGGCGCGCGGCGGTCTCGGGAGCGCGGGCGGCGTCGTGGGCGAGCGCGATCGCCTCCTCGCGCAGCCGTTCCGGCGGGTAGACGGCCGCGACGAGGCCCATCTCCAGCGCCTCGTGTGCGCTGACGTGACGACCCGTGATCGCCATGTTGAGCGCGTGGCCGCGCCCCACGAAGCGCGCGAGGCGCAGCGTCCCGCCGTAGGCGGGCAGGATGTTGAGCCGCACCTGGGGCAGCGAGAAGACGGCGTCCTCGCCCGCGACCGAGAAGCTGCAGCAGACCGGCATCAGGCAGCCGATCCCGATCGCGTAGCCGTTGACGGCGGCGATCAGCGGCTTCGGGTAGTGACTCAGCATGTCGAACACCGGGTGCCCGACCACCCGCATATCGCGGCGGCCCCAGGCGGGCTGCGAGGGCATCCCGGAGGCGTCCCCGGACGGGGCATCGCCGCGACCGGGTCGCTTGAGGTTCGCGCCCGCGCAGAAGGCGCGGCCTTCGCCGGTGATCACGACCGCGCGCACCTCCTCGTCGATGCGCAGCGCCTCGAGGGCGTCGAGCATCGGCTCGCTGAGGTCGCGGCCCCAGGCGTTAAGGCGCTCCGGGCGGTTGAAGGAGAGCAGCGCGACGGGTCCGTCGCGCCGCACCAACACCGCGTCGGCGTCGCTCACGAGGTCAGCCGTCGATGAAGCGGGGCCGGCGCTTCTCGGCGAAGGCCGTGGCGCCCTCGACCGTGTCCCGAAGGCCCTCGACGCGGCCGTCGAGGACGACACCAAACTGCTTTGCGACCTCGGGCTGCATGTAGAAGCCGCGGTAGATCGCCTGCTTGAAGTTGCGCACGGACTGCGGAGCCATGGTGATGGCGCGTCGCGCGTAGTCCATGGCCGTCGCCATCAGCTCCTCGCCGGGGACGACGCGCTGCGCCCAGCCGGCCTCGTAGGCGCGCTGCGCGGTCCACTCGGTGTCGCCCCAGAGCGCGAGTTCGAGGGCGTCGCCGAGGCTGATCTGGCGCGCGAGCGGCGCCATCCAGCTGGCGCCCTTGCGCCCGAAGCGCGCGGACGAGACGGACACCTTGGCATCCTCGGCGATGATGCGGATGTCGCACTGCATCGCGAGCATGAATCCGCCCGCGTAGGCCGCGCCGTTGATCGCCGCGATCAGCGGCTTCCAGAGCCGGAGGTCCTCCGAAAGCGGGTCGATGCTGTAGTTCGAGGGGATGTGCGGGCCCTCGATTTCGCCGCGCTCGATCGCTGCCAGGCGCTCCGCGGACTCCTTCAGGTCGCGCCCGGAACAGAAGCCGCGCCCGGCGCCGGTGAGGATGGCGACGCGACCGCGCGGATCGTCGCGGAACATCTCCATCCTCGTGCGCAGGGTCGCCATCATCTCGAAGGTGATCGCGTTCAGCCGCTCGGGGCGGTTCAAGGTGAACACGTAGACCTGCCCGTCCTCGACGATGTCGACGAGCAGCGGGGCGTCGGGGTCCGAGATCGCGGCGGGGTGGGACTCGGCGGTCGATGTCACGGCGGCCTCCTTCGATCCGTTCGCGGACGCGGCGAGTATGCCATCGACGCACGGCGCTCGCCTCCGCGGCCCGGCTGTATGATCGTGCCGGCGAGAGCTGCAGAGGAGGACCACCGTGCGATTCGGCTTTGCGCTGCCCAACCACTGGGGCGTCGAGGACTCCGGGGACCTGCTGGACCTCGCCTCGCGGGCTGAGGAGGCGGGCTTCGCTTCCGTCTGGGTCGCGCACCACATCCTCAACGCCGGCTACGTCGGCGAGCGGCTAGGGCTGAAGCCGTACTGGGACGCGCTCACGGTGCTCTCCTGGGTCGCGGCCCGGACCGAGCGCGTGCGCGTCGGCACCAGCGTGCTGGTGCTGCCCTACCTGCATCCGATGCCCCTCGCCAAGCAGCTCGCGACCATCGACGTGCTGTCGGGCGGCCGCCTCGACCTCGGCGTCGGCGTCGGCGCGATGCCGGAGGAGAACGAGGCGCTCGGCATCGACTACGGCACGCGCGGCGCCCTCGGCGACGAGTGCATCGACGTGTTGAAGGCGCTGTGGGCGGACGGGGCCGCCTCCTACGCGGGGACGCACTTCGCGTTCGAGGACGCCGTCTCCTCGCCGAAGCCGCTGCAGCGCCCGCATCCGCCGCTGCTGATCGGCGGCAACGGCGGCCCCGCGCTGCGCCGCGTCGCGCGCTGCGGCGACGGCTGGCACCCCTTCCTGCTGGGCCCCGAGCAGATGGAGCAGCGCCTCGAACGCCTCGACGAGGAACTTGCGAAGGTGGGCCGCAGCCGCGAGGAGATCAGCGTCTCGCTGCGCGTCAACATCGCCGCCGTACCCACGCGCGAGGCCGCCGAGGTCTACGCGGCGCTCGGCATCGACGAGATCGTGATCTCCCACGACAGCGGCGACGCGGACGACCAGCGCCGCCGCCTGGACGAGACCGCCGCCATGCTGCTCTGAGGCCGGGTCAGGCTGAGGGGCGTTACTCGCCCCGCTCCGCGCTCGCCGCGGCCTCGAACCAGGCGCGCGCCTCGCGGATCACGGTCTCCGGCTGGTCGTGGTGGACCCAGTGCGCGGCGTCCGGCACGAGCACCGAGCGGCCGTTCGGGAAGAGGCTGATCTGGTCCTGCATGCGCCGCCGCCCGCCAGACTCCTCGCCGACAATCAGCAGCAGCGGGCACTCGATGGCGGCGGCGAAGCGCTTCATCTCGGCCGCGCTCACGTCGTCGCGGCGCACGCCGGGCCTCGCCCAGTTGTCGAACTTCCACTGGTAGCCGCCGTCGACACGCTGCGCGGCGTGACCCGCGAGGTCGAGGGCGTGCTCCGGCGTGAGCCGCGGGTTGTTCTCCCGCAACCGCCCCGCCGCCTCCGCCAGGTCCGCGTAGCTGCGCGGGTTGCGCCCCTCGAGTGAGGTGCGCGCTTCGGCGATCGAGCGCATGGCCTCCGGCGTGAACGGCTTCGGGTCGCCGTGGCTCGGCTCCAGCGGCCCCTCGATCGAGACGATCGCACGGAAGCGCTCCGGGAAGGCGCCGGCCGCGAGGTAGCCGATACGCCCCCCGTAGGAGTGGCCGAGCAGGAAGACCGGCGGGCCGGCAAGCTCGGCCAGCGCCAGCAGATCGACCACGTTCTGACGGATCGCGTACTCGCCGCCGACCTCGGGCTGCGAGTCGCCGTGGCCGCGCAGGTCGAGCGCGAGCACGCGGTAGGCGTCCTCGAAGCCCTCGGCGATGCGGTCCCAGCTGCGGCCGTGGTCGCGGCCGCCGTGGTGCAGCAGCAGCGGCGGGTTGGCGGGGTCGCCCCACTCCCAGCAGGACAGTCGCAGCCGCTGCGACTCGAAGAAGTGCTGCCTCGGCTCGCTCATCGAGGGCGCCTCCGCTCGCTACGGAATCTCGATGCTGACCAGCGGATCGCGCTCGTCGACGAACGAGTTGACCTCGACGTGCATGGCGGCGACGCGGCCGTCGTGCTCCGACGTCACCGGCGTGAGGACCTTCATCGACTCGATCGTGACGAGATCCTGGCCGGCGGTGACCTCCGATCCCGTCTCCACGTGCAGTTCGGCGACCCGTCCGGGCCAGGGGCTGAGGACTTGGACGACCGGCATGGCGGCTCCCTCGCGACGCGCGCCGCAGCGTAGCGCATGTGCGCGCAGGCGGCAGCCGCCGATCCCTGGACCGAGCTCCAACGCGCGCTCGACATTGGGCGGGGGGAGGGTGTTACCCTGTGCGCGGCGTCCGGATGGCGCCGCTCAGCAATCGCGCCGTGGACGGTACCCTGATTCCCTTGGTTGTAGCGGTTCCCTGGTTGTAGCTGAGAATTCGGAATGCGTGTCCGCACGGGCACGAGCGAGTGTCGGCGATGCCGGGGTAGGAGTGACGTTCTTGGCTCAGCGGATCTATATAGGCAACCTGCCCTACGAAGCTCGAGAGTCAGAGGTGGAGGAACTGTTCGCCGCCCACGGCGAGGTAATTTCCGTAGCACTTCCGACCGATCGCGAAACCGGCCGCGCCCGCGGCTTCGGCTTCGTCGAGATGGGGGATGAAGACGCGACGAAGGCCATCGCGGCCCTCGACGGCTCCACGTTCCAGGGCCGCCGGCTCAACGTCGATGCGGCTCGCCCGCGCGGCAGCGGCGGCGGTGGCGGCGGCGGCTACAGCGGCGGCGGCGGCGGCCGTGGCGGTGGTGGCGGCGGCTACAGCGGTGGCGGTGGCGGCGGCGGCTACAGCGGTGGCGGTGGCGGTGGCTACCGCGGCGGCGGTGGCGGCGGCGGCTACGGCGGCGGCGGCGGCCGTGGCGGTGGTGGCGGCGGGTACGACCGCCGCTAGCAGCTCCGCGACGGTCTCGACGGCAGGTCGCGGCGCGGAAACGCGGGCGCGCTGATGCTCGAAGACAAGATCGTCATCGTCTCAGGCATCGGGCCCGGCATGGGCCGCGATATCTCGCTCGCTTGCGCGCGCGACGGCGCAGACATCGTAATCGCCGCGCGTACGCCCTCGAAGCTCGACGCGGTCGCGGCCGAGGTCCAGGCGCTCGGCCGGCGCACGCTCTCGGTCCCCACGGACGTCACGGACGCCGACCAGTGCCGCAACCTCGTCGAGCGCACGCTCGATGAGTTCGGGCGCGTCGACGTACTCGTCAACAACGCCGCCACCGGCGGCCACGAGGTTGAGCTCGCCGAGGCGACCGAGCGGCAGATCCAGCACGCGATCCGCATCAACCTCGGCGGCACGCTCAACATGACGCAGGCCGTCATCCCGGCGATGCGCGAGGGCGGCGGCGGCTCGATCGTGATCACCGGCACCCTGGCGATGCGCCGCATCCAGCGCGGCCGCGGTACCTACGCCGCGTCCAAGTCCGCGCTGATGACCGCCGCGCAGACGCTCGCCCTCGAGCTCGGCCAGGACAACATCCGCGTCAACACCGTCGTGCCCAGCTACATCATGGGCGAGGCGCTCCGCGTCTGGTTCCGCGCGCTTGCCGAGGAACGCGGCGTCGACTATCAGACCGTCCACGACGAACGGGCGGCCGAGTCCGCCCTCAACCGCATCGCCACCTCAGCCGAGATCGCGGAGGCGGTCGTCTTCTTCGCCTCGGACCGCTCGCGGGCGATCACGGGGCAGTCGCTGGACGTGAACTGCGGATCGTTCTTCGTATGACGCGCCGGGGCCGATGACGGTCTCTGCTGCGCAGGACTCCCGCGTCCGCGACGTGGAGACGCGGGCGCGGTGATGCTCGAAGGCAAGATCGTCGTCGTCTCAGGCATCGGGCCCGGCATGGGCCGCGACATCTCGCTCGTCTGCGCGCGCGAGGGCGCCGACATCGTGCTCGCGGCGCGCACACCCTCGAAGCTCGACGCCGTTGCGGCCGAGGTGCAGGCGCTCGGGCGCCGCACGCTCTGCGTCCCCACGAACGTCACGGACGCCGGCCAGTGCCGCAACCTCGTAGAGCGCGCACTCGATGAGTTCGGGCGCATCGACGTACTGGTCAACAACGCCGCCACCGGCGGCCACGAGGTCCCGCTGTCCGAGGCGACCGAGCGGCAGATCCAGCTTGCGATCCGCATCAATCTCGGCGGCACGCTCAACATGACGCAGGCCGTGATTCCGGCGATGCGCGAGGGCGGCGGCGGCTCGATCGTGATGATCAGCACCCTCTCCATCCGGCAGGCGCTGCGCGGCCACGGCCCCTACGCCACGTCCAAGTCCGCGCTGCTCACCGCCTCGCAGACGCTCGCCCTCGAACTGGGAGCGGACAACATCCGCGTCAACACCGTCGTGCCCGGCGGCATCATGGGCGAGGGACTCCGGGTCTGGTTCCAGCAGCTGGCCGCGGAGCGCGGCGTCGACTATCAGACCATCCACGACGAGGTGGCCGCCGAGTCCGCCCTCAACCGCATCGCCACCTCCGCCGAGATCGCGGAGGCGGTCGCCTTCTTCGCCTCGGACCGCTCGCGGGCAATCACCGGGCAGTCGCTCGACGTGAACTGCGGCTCGTTCTTTGTGTGAACGGCTGCCGGGGCTGATACTGCCAGTGCGGCAAAGGTGAACCGATGGCGCTGATCGAGACCGCCGGCCTCACGAAGCGCTACTCGGCAGTCACCGCGCTCGATGGCCTCTCGCTTGAGGTGGAGCCGGGAATCGTCGGCCTCGTCGGGCCGAACGGCGCCGGCAAGAGCACGCTGATCAAGATCCTGCTCGGCCTCGTCGACGCGACCTCGGGCAGCGCCGAGGTGCTCGGCATCGACGCGGCGCGCGAGGGCCTGCGCGTGCGCGAGCGCGTCGGCTACATGCCGGAGCACGACTGCCTGCCGACCGATCAGTCGGCGACGAACTTCGTGATCCACATGGCGCGCATGAGCGGCATCCCGCCCTCGTACGCGCGCGAGCGCGCCGCCGAGGTGCTGCGCCACGTCGGGCTGTTCGAGGAGCGCTACCGCCACATCGGCGGCTACTCCACCGGGATGAAGCAGCGCGTCAAGCTCGCGCAGGCGCTCGCCCACGACCCGCAACTGCTCTTCCTCGACGAGCCGACGAACGGCCTCGACCCGCAAGGCCGCGACGAGATGCTCGACCTGGTCAGACGCACGGGCAACGAGTTCGGGATCTCGATCGTGATGTCCTCGCACCTGCTGAGCGAGATCGAGCGTGTCTGCGACGGGCTGATCGTGATCGAGAGCGGCAGGCTGATGCGCACGGGCCGCATCTCCGATCTCACCGACGAGACCGCCGTGCTCGCGGTGGAGGTGGAGTGGGACGCCGACCGCCTCGCCGCGATGCTCGCGGAGCGCGGCCTCGAGGTGCAAGCGCTCGGCCGCACCGTCGAGGTCTCGACCGCCGGCGGCTCGGACGGCGTGCACGACACGATCCTCGACGCCGTCGTGACGCTGGAGCTGCCGCTCGTGCGGCTCGAACAACGCCGACGCACGCTGGAGGAGCTGTTCCAGCCCGACGCCCAGCCTGCCGTGGAGCCGCCCGGTGACGACGCCTGAGCCCGCGCCGAGCGGCGCGATCTACGACCTCGGCTACCAGGGCTACGAGGGCCCCCGCCTCGGACGGCTCTACGCGCTCTGGTCGCTCTACGTGCTGAGCCTGCGCAACGCCTTCGGCATCGGGCGCGGCGCCCTGCCGAAGGTGATGGCCTTCGGGCTGGTCGTGTTCGCCTTCATGCCGGCGGTGATCACGCTGATCCTCGGCGCCGTGGTGCCGGCCGACGACTTCGAGTTCTTCGCGCCGAGGGACTACTACGGGATCATCCAGTTCATCCTCGTGCTCTTCGTCGCCGCGATCGCCTCCGACCTCGTCGGCAACGATCGGCGGACCCGCACGCTGGCGCTCTACTTCTCGCGCCCAATCGAACGCGACGACTACGCGCTCGCGAAGATCGTCGCGCTCTCCAGCAGCCTGCTCGCGCTGACCGTGCTGCCGCAGCTGCTGATGTTCGCCGGCAACGCACTCGGCGCCTCCGATGGCCTCGACTGGGTGCGCGACAACGCCGATGACATCCCGAGGTTCGTGGGCAGTGGCCTGATCCTCTGCGTAACGTTCGGCGCGCTGGGGATCCTCGTAGCCTCCTACGCCGAACGCCGCGCCTTCGCGCTGATCAGCGTGGTCGTGATCTTCTTCATCTCTCTGACCGTCGTGACCGTCCTCGTCGCGGAAGTCGACCTTGATCAGCTGCGCTGGGCACTCTTCCTCAGCCCGCTGCACGTGGTCGGAGGATCCACCTACTACATCTTCGACGCGATCCCGGAGGTCCACGAGTTCTCGAGGTCCGGCGATCCGGAGGACCAGATCGCCTGGGCCGACTTCCCCGGCTACATCTGGCCGCTCGCCTCGCTCGCCTGGGCCGCGCTCGCCTCGGCGATCGTCGTGCGTCGCTTCCGGGGGTCGATCTGATGGCGACGGAGGCGGCGGCGACCGCTGCGATCGAGGTGCGCAACGTCTCGCGCTGGTACGGCGACGTCGTCGCGGTCAACGACATCTCGTTCTCCGTCGGCCCCGGGATCACCGGGCTGCTCGGCCCCAACGGCGCGGGCAAGAGCACGCTGCTGCACATGATCTCCGGCTTCCTGCGCCCCTCGGCGGGAGCCGTCGAGGTGCTGGGCAAGGCCTCGTGGCGCAACCCCGATATGTACCGCCGCATCGGACTGGTGCCGGAGCGGGAGGCCGTCTATCCGTTCCTCGGGGCCCGCGACTTCGCCCTCGCCAGCGCCCGTCTGCACGGGCTTCCCGATCCCGACGAGGCCGCCCGGCGGGCGGTTGCGCTCGTCGAGCTCGAGGACGCGCAGGACCGGCCGATGGGCGGCTACTCGAAGGGGATGCGCCAGCGCGCCAAGGTCGCCGCCGCCCTCGTGCACGACCCCGACGTGCTGATCCTCGACGAGCCCTTCAACGGCACCGACCCGCGCCAGCGGCTGCAGATGATGGAGATGCTGCGGCGCAAGGCCGCCGAGGGCTGCACGATCCTCTTCTCCTCGCACATCCTCGAGGAGGTCGAGCGGCTCGCCGAGAACGTGCTGGTGGTGGTCAACGGGCGGCTCGCCGCCTCCGGCGACTTCCACCAGATCCGCCGCCTGATGACGGACCGCCCCCACGCCTTCGAGCTGCGCTCCAGCGACAACCGCGCGCTCGCGGCGGCGCTGGTCGGCCTGCCGCACGTCGCGGCCCTCGAGATCAGCGACGGCCGCCTCGACATTCGCACGACGGACTTCGGCGCGTTCACCGCGGCGATCGCGCGCGCGGCGCGCGACAGCGGCGTCACGCTGCACGAGCTGCGCCCCGCCGACGAGTCGCTGGAGAGCGTGTTCTCCTACCTGGTGGGATCATGACGCTCACGCTGCTCTCGCTGACGTTCCAGCAATTGCTCGGCCGCCGGCGCTGGATCCCGATCGCGCTGCTGGCGCTGATGCCGGTCGGCATCGCGCTGCTCTACCGCCTCGCGGGCGACGACGGGGGGGCAGCCAGTTTCGCCACCGGGCTGCTCGACGGCTTCGTGGTCACGCTGTTGCTGCCGATCGGCGCGCTCGTCTTCGGCACGGCCGCGCTGGGCGCGGAGATCGAGGACGGCACCGCCGTCTACCTGCTCGCGCGGCCGGTCGCACGCTGGCGCGTTGTGGCGGCGAAGATCGCCGTCGCCGCGGCGGCGACGCTCGCGCTCACCGTGCCGGCAACCGTGGCCACGGCGCTGGTCGCCCTCGGCGGCTTTGGCGACCAGGCGATTGTAGGGGGCTTCGCCGCCGGCGTGGCGGTCGGCGCCGTCGTCTACAGCGCGCTCTTCGTCAGCCTCAGCGCGATCACCAGCCGGGCGCTGATCGTCGGCCTCGTCTACGTCTTCGTCTGGGAAGCGTTCGTGACCAACGTGTTCAGCGGCACGCGCTGGATCAGCGTCAGCCAGTACGCACGAGGCATCGCCGACTCGATCACCTCGACGGGAACCTTCGAGGCCAACCTCGACGGCTTCCCCGCCCTCATCGCCTCGATCGTGGTCGTCGCCGCCGCCTTCGTCGTCGGCGTGCGCTTCCTCCAGCGCTTCGAGATCGGCGAGCAGTCCTAGGTTTGTATGCAGTGATGCATCACTGGTATGATCGGCGCCATGAGGACGACCATCTCGCTCGACGACCAACTGGCAAAGCAGGTGCGGCGTGAGGCCGCGGCGCAGGGCCGCAGCGTGAGCGCCTTCATCGCCGGAGTGCTGAGCGACGCCCTGAAGCGGCGGGAGCCGCCGGAGGCGCCGCCCTTCCGGCTCGTGACCGTGCGCGGCTCCCGACCCCGCCCCGGCTTCGACCTCGATCGTCCCCGGGATCTCGACACTGAAGAGGACGAGTGGACGTTCACCCGCGTCCGCCGCTGATCCCGGATGCGCTTGCCCGACGTCAACGTCCTCGTCTACGCCCACGTCGAGGACTCCACGCCCGATCACCCCGAGTATGCCGAGTGGCTCACCCGGCTGGCGACCGGACCGGAGCCCTTCGCTCTCTCCCTGCTCGTCCTCGCGGGCTTCGTGCGGGTGGCGACGAATCAGCGCATATTCGACCCGCCGTCGACGCTCGATCAGTCGTTCGCGTTCGTCGCCTCGCTGATGGCGCGTCCCACCGCGCGAGTCGTCGGTCCGGGCCCTGACCATCCGGCGATCTTCGAGCGGCTGTGCCGTGAGGCCGGGGCCACCGGGAAACTCGTCGCCGATGCCCAGCACGCTGCCGTTGCGATTGAGCACGGCTGCACGCTCGTCTCGGCCGACTCGGACTTCAGCCGCTTCCCCTCGCTCCGCTGGCGGCACCCGCTGCGCCCCGCCTGAGGGCCGACCGCGCCCGCGAGGCTCCAGCCCTCCGGGCTACCCCGCCCCGCGCGCCACCCGCTCCCGGAAGTCCTCGTCGATGCGCAGCACCGAGCCGAGCTCGATGTAGGGCTCCAGGCGCATCGTGATCGCATCGCGCGCGAAGTCGTTGTCGAGGGCGACCGGGTGTCCGACGACGGCGCCTGCCTCGCGAAGCTCCGCGATCTCCTCGTCGCTCGCGCCGAGTTCGCGCAGCAGCTCGTCGGTGTGCTCGCCCAGGAGTGGGGCGCGGTCTTTCGCGCCGAAGGACTCGCCGTCGATGTGCGGCGAGAAGTAGTGCTGCACGGGCACGTCGCCCCAACCCGTCAGCTCCAGCTGGTCCCAGAACCCGCGGGCGGCGAGTTGCGGATCGGCGAGCACCTCGGGCGCCTGGAGCACAGGACCGGCCGGCACGCCGGCCGCCTGCAGCAGCTCGGCCGCCTCGAACTTCGAGCGCTGCGCGGCCCAGCCGGCGATCAGCTCGTCGAGCGCGTCGTGGTTCGCCCAGCGCGCGTCCGCGCTCGCGAAGCGTGGGTCGTCGCGCCACTCGTCGCGTCCGAGGACGCCGCAGAGCGCGATCCACTCGGCCTCGTCGCGCGCGGAGATCGCGACGTAGTTGTCGTCGCCCTCGCAGGGGTAGGCGCCACGCACCATGCCCGCGCGGCGGTTGCCGTCGCCGCCGACCTTCTCGCGCCCGTTGACGAGGTAGTCCGCGAGGTGCCGTCCCAGCGTCGGGATCGTCGCCTCCTGCATCGAGATGTCGACGTACTGGCCGCGACCGCTGCGCTCGCGGTAGATCAGCGCCGTGATCACGGCGGCGGTGGCGTGCAGGCCGGCGTAGTGGTCGACCCAGGTCTGGCCGGTCTTCAGCGGGTCCTCGCCCGGATAGCCCGTGACCGCCACCGCGCCGGAGGCGGGCTCCATGCTCATCCCCACCGCCTTGCGGTGGGCGAGCGGGCCCTCCTGCCCGTAGCCGCTCATCGAGATGTAGACGAGCCGCGGGAAGCGCTCCTTGAGGTCCTCGTAGCCGAGGCCCATGCGCCGGATCGCGCCGGGCGTGAAGTTCTCCGCCATGATGTCGGCGTCCTCGAGCAGCTTCATCAGGATCTCGCGCCCCTGCTCACTGCGCAGGTCGAGCTGCATCGCTCGCTTGCCCGCGTTGCGGGCGGCGAAGTACTGCGTGCGATTGTTCCAGAACTCGCCGCTCGCGTCGTTGCCCGCGAGGAAGGCCACGCGCCCGTCCGGCCTGTCAGTACGTTCGATCTTGATCACGTTGGCGCCGAGGTCGCTGAGGATCCTCGTCATCATCGGGCCGATCCAGACCTGCGTGAGGTCGACGACCTTCAGGCCCTCGAAGAAGCGCATGCCAGGCCGAGCCGCTGCCGAGGCCTGCCGGGTCATACCGACGCCTCCGCTCGCCACAGCACCTCGGCTTCGCGCGTGACGTCATCCATGGTGATGGGGCCCCGACTACCCCGCCCCGCGCGCCACCCGCTCGCGGAAGTCCTCGTCGATGCGCAGCACCGAGCCCAACTCGATGTACGGCTCCAGGCGCATCGTGATCGCATCGCGCGCGAAGTCGTTGTCGAGGCCAGCCGGGTGTCCGACGACGGCGCCCGCCTCGCGGAGCTCCGCGATCTCCTCGTCGCTCGCGCCGAGTTCGCACAGCAGCTCGTCGGTGTGCTCGCCCAGGAGTGGGGCGCGGTCTTTCGCACCGAAGGACTCGCCGTCGATGTGCGGCGAGAAGTAGTGCTGCACGGGCACGTCGCCCCAACCCGTCAGCTCCAGCTGGTCCCAGAACCCGCGCGCCGCGAGTTGCGGATCGGCGAGCACCTCGGGCGCCTGCAGCACCGGCCCGGCCGGAACGCCGGCCGCCTGCAGCAGCTCGGCCGCCTCGAACTTGTTGCGCTGCGCGGTCCAGCCGGCGATCAGCTCGTCGAGCGCGTCGTGGTTCGCCCAGCGCGCGTCCGCGCTCGCGAAGCGTGGGTCTTCGCGCCACTCGTCGCGTCCGAGGACGCCGCAGAGCGCGATCCACTCGGCCTCGTCGCGCGCGGAGATCGCGACGTAGTTGTCGTCGCCCTCGCAGGGGTAGGCGCCACGCACCATGCCCGCGCGGCGGTTGCCGTCGCCGCCGACCTTCTCGCGCCCGTTGACGAGGTAGTCCGCGAGGTGCCGTCCCAGCGTCGGGATCGTCGCCTCCTGCATCGAGATGTCGACGTACTGGCCGCGTCCGCTGCGCTGGCGGTAGATCAGCGCGGTGATGACGGCAGCGGTCGCGTGCAGGCCGGCGTAGTGGTCCACCCAGGTCTGGCCGGTCTTCAACGGGTCCTCGCCCGGATACCCGGTGACCGCCACCGCGCCGGAGGCGGGCTCCATGCTCATCCCCACCGCCTTGCGGTGGGCGAGCGGGCCCTGCTGCCCGTAGCCGCTCATCGAGATGTAGACGAGGCGCGGGAAGCGCTCCTTGAGGTCCTCGTAGCCGAGGCCCATGCGCCGGATCGCGCCCGGCGTGAAGTTCTCCGCCAGGATGTCGGCGTCCTCGAGCAGCTTCATCAGGATCTCGCGACCCTGCTCGCTGCGCAGATCGAGCTGCATCGCGCGCTTGCCCGCGTTGCGAGCTGCGAAGTACTGCGAGCGGTTGTTCCAGAACTCCCCGCTCGCGTTGTTGCCCGCGAGGAAGCCCGACCGCACCGTGTCCGGCGTCTCGGTTCGTTCGATCTTGATCACGTTCGCGCCGAGGTCGTTGAGGATCCTCGTCATCATCGGGCCGATCCAGACCTGCGTGAGGTCGACGACCTTCAGGCCCTCGAAGAAGCGCATGCCGGGCCGAGCCGCCTCCGAGGCCTGCCGGGTCATACCGGCGCCTCCCCTCGCCACAGCAATGCCGCCGTCTGTCCGTCGAGCTCCAGCAGCTCCGCGGTCCCCTCGCCGAGGTCCGGGGGCGGAGCGACACGCATCGGTGTCTCCGAGAAGCGCACGGACGGGCCGGGCACGAGCCCCCCGTCCGGCAGTGTCTGCCAGAAGCCCCGCTCCGCGAGGTGCGGATCCTCGATCAGGTCCTTCGTCGTGGCCACGTCGGCGAACGCCAGCCCGACCTCGTCGGAGCGCTTGAGCACCTCGGCCTTGGTGTGCGATTTCATCCAGGGCCCGACGATCTTGTCGAACTCCTGCCAGTTGAGCAGCCGGTCCTGCCCGTTCGCGACGATCGGGTTCGTCGCCTGCTCCGGCTCCTCGATCAGCTCCGCGATCATCCCGCCGACATCCAGGCCCGCGAGCACGAAGGCGACGTAGCCGTCCTTCACCGGCAGCGAGTCGGAGGGGTAGATGATCAGCACGCGCGAGTAGTAGCGGCGGCGGATCGCACCGGTCCCGATGTAGACCGGCAGGTTGTGGTCGTCCGCCGCGGAGAGCGCCTCGTGCATCGAGACATCGACGAAGTGGTGTTCGACGCCTGCGCCCTTGTCGGCGAGGGCGGCGAGGCCGGCGATCCAGGCCATCGCCGCGGCGTAGTACTCCGCCACCTCGACGCCGGATGCCATCGGCTCGCGGTCCGGCTTGCCGCTGACGTAGGACATGCCGGCGGCGCCCTCGATGATCAGGCTGTCTGCCTTGCGATCGGCGTACGGGCCGGTCCGCCCGAAGGGGCTGACCGAGACGTAGATCGTGTCCGGGAAGCGCTCGGCCATCGCCTCGGCGTCGGCGAGCGGGAGGGCAGGCGCGGCCGGCGTCTGCCAGTTCCCGATCACGAGCTGGCTCGTGGCGATCAACTTGCCCGCGAAGCGCGCCCCCGCCTCGCTGGTGATGTCCAGCGCGACGCTGCGCTTACCGCCGTTGAGCAGGCGGTGCAGCCCGCCGCCGTCGAGGCCGAAGCGGTCGCCCGGGAACGGCCCGGCGCGGCGAATGGCGTCGCCGCCGGGCGGCTCGATGCGGATGACCTCGGCCCCGCACTGGGCGAAGAGCAGACCGGCGTACGCGACCGCGCCGCCGCTGGCGATCTCGACGATGCGGATGCCCTCGAGGGCTCCGGGGGTGGACGCTTCGGCCACAGCCTACGCGTCCTCGTCGAACATCAGGACGCTGCGGGCGACCTCGCCCGCCTTCATCGCCCTGAACGCCTCGTTGATGTCCTCTAGCTTGCCGCGCCGCGTGATCATCTCGTCGAGCAGCAGCCGGCCCTGCAGGTACCAATCGACGTAGCGAGGCATGTCGATGCGGAAGCGGTTGGAGCCCATGCTCGAGCCCTGCAGCTTCTTGCCGCCGAGCAGGCTAGGGCCGTCGATCTCTACCTTCACGCCCTGCGGGATCATCCCGATCACCGTCGCTGTGCCGCCGCGGCGGATCGCCTCGTAGGCCTGTTCGGCGGTGGCCTTGAGGCCGATCGCCTCGAAGGTGTAGTCGACGCCGCCGGCGACGATGCCCTTGATCGCCTCCACCGGGTCGCGCGAGGAGGCGTCCACGGAGTGCGTCGCGCCCAGCTCGCGCGCGGTCGCCAGCTTCGACTCGTGCACGTCGACGGCGATGATCGTGCGCGCGCCGCCGATGCGCGCCCCCTGGATGGCGGACAGCCCGACGCCGCCCGCGCCGAAGACCGCGACCGTGGAGCCGACCTCGATACCCGCGGTGTTGAGCACCGCGCCGAGGCCGGTGGTGACGCCGCAGCCGATCAGCGCGGCGCGGTCGACCCCGATGTCCTGTTCGATCTTCACGAGGGCGTTCTGGTGGACCAGCATCCGCTCCGCGTAGGTGGCGAGCCCGGCCATCTGGGTCACGCCGCCACCCTTCCAGCTCAACGCCGGTTCGTCGCCGCGGCCGCGCATCGGACGCTCCATGCAGAGGAACGGCTCGCCGCTCAGGCAGCGGTCGCAGTAGCCGCAGAAGATCGAGAGGCAGGCGATCACGCGGTCGCCGGGGGCGAACATCGTCACGTCGTCGCCGACCGCCTCGACGACCCCGGCGCCCTCGTGACCGAGCACGGCCGGCGCGGCCATCGAGTAGAGACCCTCGACGAAGTGCAGGTCGGAGTGGCAGACGCCGCTCGCCCCGGTGCGGACGACGACCTCTTCACTACGCGGCTCGGCGAGGTCGATGTCCTCGACGGTGAGCGCATCGTTGGGAGCGTGGAAGACGGCGGCTCGCATGGGCTGCTCTCCTTGCAGGCATCGCGTTTCGGCGGGCGGCGACCGGGGCGCGCGCCCGAAGCGCAGTGTGGCCATGCCGCGATTCGCTGTCCAGCCCGCGAGCTGCGCAACCGCGGGGCGAAGCACGAGGAGGCTACGGGCCGCCCTCGTCCAGCTGCGAGACGAGCTCCGCGACGCTGCGCGCGGGGAGCGCGCAGACGAAGTCCGCGCAGACGTAGGCGGCTGCCTCGCCCGCCGCGACGGCGCGGCCCTCGAGGACCGGGAGGCCGCCCTCGCCCGCAGCGGGAGCGAGCAGCGTCGCCGGCAGGAAGCGCCCGGCCAGCTCCCGCTCGAACGGCGCGCGCGCCTCGGGACTGCCGACGATCGCGATCTCGCGCGGGGGCGCGACAAGCAGCTCGACGACCTGGAGCAGGCTGCCGAAGCCGCCCGCCCCTTCGGCCATCTTCGCGGAGACCTGGGAGACGACCTCGCCGGCCAGCGCCTCCCACTCGGGCCTTCCGAGGTAGCGGCCGAGCCAGAACGCGAGCAGCGCCGCGGCCCCGTTGCCGCTGGGCGTGGCGGCGTCGAAGAACGGCTTCTGGCGCAGGATCAGGCGCTCGGCGTCCTCGGGCGCCTCGAAGAAGCCTCCGCCCTCGTCGTCGCGGAAGCGCTGCACGATCACCTCGAACAGCTCGGCCGCCCACGTGAGGTGATCGAGGTCGCCCGTGGCGCGGTAGAGCTCGATCAGGCCGAGGCCGTAGCCGGCGTAGTCGTCGAGCAGGCCGTCGATCTTCGCGACGCCGTCCTTCCAGCTGTGCAGCAGCCGTCCGCCCTGCTCCCCGTCTCCGGCCTGCCACATCGCATCCCGCACGAACTCGGCGTTGCGGCGCGCGATCTCGAGGTAGCGGGCGTCCCCGAGCACGCGCCCCGCCTCGGCGAAGGCCGCGAGCGCGAGGCCGTTCCAGGAGGTGAGCACCTTGTCGTCGAGGCCCGGCCAGACGCGCTGCTCGCGCACGGCCAGCAGCGCCGCGCGCCAGGCGGGAAGGCGCGCTTCCAGCTCGCCCTCGTCCAGCCCGAACTCGCGAGCGACCTCGGCGAGCGGGCGGTAGCGGCTGAGCACGTTGCGCCGCCCGAACTCGGGGTGGTGCGGATCCTCGAAGTTGCCGTTCTCGGTCACGCCGTAGACGGCGCTGCAGAGCCGCGCGTCCTCCGTTCCGAGGACCGCGTCCAGCTCTGCGCGCGTCCAGACGAAGAACTTGCCCTCGATGCCCTCGCTGTCGGCGTCCTGGGCGCTGTAGAACCCGCCTTCCGCGTGGAGCATCTCGCGCTCGAGGTAGGCGAGCGTCTCGCGCACCGTCCGCTCGAACGCCGCGTCGCCGTTGAGCTGGTAGCCGTGCAGGTAGACGCGCGCGAGTTGGGCGTTGTCGTAGAGCATCTTCTCGAAGTGCGGGACCAGCCACTGGCGATCGACGCTGTAGCGCGCGAAACCGCCGCCGAGCTGGTCGTACATGCCGCCCGCGGCCATCGCCCGCAGGGTCGAGAGGACCATCCGGCCCCCGGAACCCGGCCCGCCGCCCGCCCCGCGCAGGCGCGCCTCGTGCATCAGCAGGAACTCGAGGCCGCCGGGGCTGGGGAACTTGGGGGCGCGGCCGAAGCCGCCCCACTCCTCATCGAACGACCCCCAGAGCGACTCGACCGCCTCCGAGGCCAGCGCGGCGCTCACCTCGCGTTCGCCGTCCTCGCCGGCGTACTGGCGGGCGACCGCGGCCTGCAGCCGCTCCGTGATGTCCGCTGCCGAGCCGAGCACGCGGTCGCGATCGCTGGTCCAGAGGTCGCGCAGCGCGGTCAGCACGCGCGTGAACCCCGGCCGGCCGTGCTGGTCGTCGGGAGGAAAGTAGGTGCCGGCGTAGAAGGGCTGGCCATCGGGCGTGAGGAAGACCGTCATCGGCCAGCCGCCCGAGCCGGTCAGCGCCTGCGTCGCCGTCATGTAGACGCTGTCGACGTCCGGGCGCTCCTCGCGATCGACCTTCACGTTCACGAACGCCTCGTTCATCAGCGCCGCGATCGACTCGTCCTCGAAGGACTCGTGCGCCATGACGTGGCACCAGTGGCACGAGGAGTAGCCGACCGACAGGAGCAGCGGCTTGTCCTCGTCGCGGGCGCGCTCGAACGCTTCCTCACCCCACGGGTACCAGTCGACCGGGTTGTCGGCGTGCTGCAGCAGGTAGGGGCTGGTCTCCGAGGCGAGGCGGTTGCGGTGGCCGCGAGCGTCCGTCTCGCCGGAGTCGGTCACGAGCGCTCGCGCGGCTCGTCCCGCTCCTCGTCGTCCTCGGTCGCGGGCGGGCGTCGCGGTCCGGTCGCCTCGCGGACGACGCCCTCGAGGGCGCCGGCGAGGCCGGAGGCCAGCCCGGCGGCGGCATCGAGCGCCGAGCCCGCCGCCTCGCCCGCCGCCTCGCCGGCGCCGCCCACGACGCCGAGGAAGGGAGAACGCGGGCGGCGCCGAGGCGCCGCGCCGCCATCGCGCTCGGGGGGCCTCGATTCACGGTCGGGCATTGTGATCGCTCCACTCCGGCGTGATCGCCGGATCACGCTATGTGAGACGCAGGGTAGCGCAATGTGGCCAAAACGAACGTAACTACACGCTCAACTGTACGTAACAAACGTTTCAGGGCAGGGGCGCTTGACAGCCTCGATACCGGCTCTCTAGCGTCCGCTCAAGCTTGATACGTGCAGCAACGCTAGGATGCACGTACAGCGGGACGAGAGGGGATTGTTGGAATGACGTGGGCAGAACGCGTGGGAGACCTCGCGACGAATGTCGCGCTAGTCGGGATCAATCTTGCGAGAATTTTCACATTAGCTGCGAAGATTCTCGCCACCAAGGTCGACGAACTGGTGACGAGCCTGGGCGAGCGCAGCGAGAGCGGCCTGGATCGCACCAGCGCCGCGACGGGCACATGGGTGAGCTTGCCTGCCTCGGTGCTATGGGGCATCGCGGCCATTGCACTCCGCCTGGTGTCGATCGTGACCGTGTTCGTACGGCAACTGACGAGCGCGATGGACGACTTCTTCCGCACGCTCGCGGAAGGCGATATGTAGGCAGTTCAGAACCTGAGCCGGCAACTCGCCGAGCGATCAGCTACGAACTAGCGAGAGACGCGAGCCAAAGTGCTTAACGCGCTCGCGACGAGCGCCTGGACGGGCAACCTGCGAGAAACTCGCGAGGATGCCCGCCGGGTGTTCGTGTTCGGCTTACTCACCGTGAGCGGCCTCTGGCGCTCGCTCGCCCTCGCCCTCGACGGCCTCGCACGAGGCCTCGACGGCGAGTGGCGGCGCACGGCGGACCGGACGGGTATCGATGCCTGGTGGCCCTTCCGGATCGCTCTGCGCGCGGTCGGCTGGTTGCATGGAGTCGCGGCGTCCGTAGCCGCGGCGCTGAGCCGGTTGAGCGCCGCGCACCTGCGGCTCGCGGCGGACATCGACGAGCGGCTGCTGGGCTACTCGGGCTGAACAGAGCCTGACAGGACTGTCGCCAGGAGTTCGCGACCGCGGTATGTCGCGGGCGTGTCTTCGTGCGCCCTCGGCCGAGCCGATCCGCTAGATCATCCGGCGCAGGCCGGCAAACATCCCCCGCGCCTCATCGAGGAGACTGCGCGGCCGCCGCGCGCGCGCTTGCGGCCGCGCGGGCCGTCGCCGCGGAGGCCGTGGCGGGGCGGACGCCGGAGGCGGCGGCTCGGGCTCCCCTGCTGCACGGTCACCCGGGGCGTCGGAGTCCGCCTCCGGGGCCGGGAGCTGCATCAGCGCGTGCACCTGGAGTTGCGCGTTGCCGAGCAGCCGCCGCAACTCCGCGCGCTCCGTCGCCGCCTCGCGCTGCTCCGCGGCGGCCGTGTCGAGCTGGCGCTCGAGGCGCTCGACCGAGCCTCGCAGCGTGTCGGCGCGCGCGTAGACCGAGGCCAGCAGCTGGTCTCGATGCTCAAGTTCCAGCCGCAGGCGCGCGATCTCGGCCGCTGACTCGTCCGTCGTCATCCGACCGCCTCCCGCACCGACCGCCTCCCGGCAGTCTAGCGCCGCCGTGCCGCGCTGGGGCCAACGCAGACGCATCGCGCGCCGCCCGCCGCGCCCCACCAGCGGCGTGCGGCTATGATTGGCGCGACCGCACGAGCATGTCGAGAGGGACATGATGGACTGGAGCGACACGCCGGACCAGGCGGAGTTCAGGGAATACGTTCGCCGCTTCTTCGAGGAGAAGCTGCCGGAGCGCTACCGCAACGCACCGCACGCCGACTACCACACCGTGCGCGCCGTCAACGGCGAGGAGATCATCCTCAACTCCGCGAGCTGGACCGGCGACCGGCTCTCCGAGGATCCGGAGATCTACCAGGCCGCCGAGAACTGGGGCGCCGCACTCAGCGCCGAGGGCTACGTGGCCCCGGCCTGGCCGAAGGAGCTCGGCGGCGCCGGCTTCAGCACGCGCGAGCAGTTCATCTTCCACGAGGAGCGCGAGGCTGCCGGCGCCCCCCGCGCCGGCGGCACGGGCGCGATGTTCCTCGGCTCCGTGCTGATGGTGCACGGCAACCAGGAGCAGCGCGACCGCTACATGCCCGCGATCGCCCGCGGCGAGATCGAGTGGGCGCAGGGCTACTCGGAGCCGGGCGCCGGCTCGGACCTCGCCTCGCTCAGCCTGCGCGCCGATCGCGACGGCGACGAGTACGTGCTCAACGGGCAGAAGATCTGGTCCACCCCGCAGACCTCGGACGCGATCTACTGCCTCGTGCGCACCGATCCGGACGCACCCAAGCACCGCGGCATCTCCTTCCTCATGGTCGATAGCCTGACCGCGCCGGGGATCGTGATGAAGCCGCTGCTCAACGCCTGCTTCGACCACGGCCGCTTCGGCGAGACGTTCTTCGACGACGTGCGCGTGCCCGCGGCCAACCTGATCGGCGAGGAGAACCGCGGCTGGTACGTCGCGATGACGCTGATGGACTTCGACCGCGCCTCGATCTCCGGGACCGGCGAGGACCGCCGCACGATCCACAAGCTGATCGACTACGCGCACAGCGAGGAGGGCCGGACCCGCAACCGCATCGCCGAGCTGCCCAGCGTGCGCGCCGAGATCGCCGACCGCATGATCGAGACCGAGGTCGGGCACAACCTTTCCTACCGCCTCGCCTGGATGCAGTCCTCCGGGCTGATTCCGAACTACGAGGCCTCGATGGGCAAGGTCTTCTCCACCGAGCTGCACCAGCGCGTGGCCCGCACCGGCGCGAAGGCGCTGGGGCTCTACACGAACCTCTGGCCGGGCGACCCGAGGGCGCCCTTGCAAGGCGAGTTCGCCGACCGCTACGTGCGGATGATCCCGGACTCGATTGCGGGGGGCACCTCGGAAATCCAGCGCAACGTGATCGCCACGCGCGGTCTCGGCCTGCCGCGCAGCTAGCGGCGCTATGCAGATCGACATCTTCAGCGAGATGCAGCGCCCCCGGGAGCTGTGGGACGACGACGCCTACGAGCACACGCTGATCGAGGAGACCCTCGAGCAGGCGCGGCTCGCCGACGAACTGGGCTACGGCTGCTGGTGGCAGGTTGAGCATCACGGCGCCGTCGAGTTCAGCTACAGCTCCGCGCCCGAGATGATGCTGACCGCGATCGCGCGAGGCACGGAACGGCTGCGCGTCGGCCACTCCGCCGTGCTCTCGCCGCACCGCTTCAACCACCCGATCCGCGTCGCCGAGCGCGCCGCCTTCCTCGACCACCTCAGCGACGGCCGCCTCGAAGTCGGCCTCGCCCGCTCCACGGTCAAGGAGTGGCGCGCCTTCAACATCGACGGCGACGAGACGCGCGACCAGATGCAGCAGGCGTTCGAGCTGATCCCGCAGTTGTGGACGCAGGACAGCGTGAACTGGAACAGCGAGGACTTCCAGATCCAGGACTTCACGCTCACGCCCAAGCCCTTGCAGCAGCCTCACCCGCCGCTCTGGCAAGCCTGCTCGGGACCGGTCTCCTTCGAGCAGGCGGGCCGCAACGGCGTCGGCGCGCTCGCCAACACGCTCTGGCGCTCGCTCGACCAGGTCGAGGAGATCGTCGAGTCCTACAAGCGCGGCATCGCCCAGTGCGAGCGCCCCGTCGGCGAGTTCATCAACGACCAGATCGCCTTCTTCACGTTCGTCCACTGCGTCGAGGACGGCGACGCCCAGCTGAGCAGCGCCGCCGCGGGCGCGGCCGCCTGGTACACCAACACCGCGCTGACCTTCTTCGAGGCCCGCGAGTCCTTCCTGCGCCGTGCGCGCGAGATCGAGGCCGCTCGGGACGAGGCCGGGGGCGACCTGACCGGGCGCTTCCTCGAGGATGAGGACGCCGAGTCGACGCGCGCCCAGCTGATGCACGCGCGGATCATGAACGGCGAGACGGTGCCCGACGAGGAGGTCTTCGAAATACTGAGCGAGCAACAGTCGCTCGTCGTCGGCGACCAGCAGGCCTGCCTCGAGAAGATGAAGCGCTACGAGGAAGTCGGGATCGACCGCCTGATGTCGTTCCACCAGGTCGGCAAGCTGCGCCACGAGGAAGTGACGCGCAGCATCCGCCTGATCGGCGAGCTGATCCCGGAGTTCCACGGCAAGGAGTAGCAGCGGGACCGCGCGGCCATTGACGCCCGCCCTGCGAGCGTCGAGGCTGCGCACCCGGCCGGCAGCGGCGAAGGGAGCGGTCGATGGCAGCCGACGCGCCGCGCGCCCTCGAGGGCGTGCGCATCATCGAAATCGCGGCGGGGCTCCCCGCCGCCTACGCGGGCAAGCTGCTCGCGCAGGGCGGCGCCGAGGTGATCCGCATCGAGCCGCCCGAGGGCGATGTGATCCGCCGCGGCGGTCCCTTCCCCGACGACGAGCCGGACCTCGAGGCAGGCGGCCGGCACGCCTACTTCAACGGCGGCAAGCGCAGCGTCGCGCTCGACGTGAACAGCGAGGGCGGCGCCGCCGTCAGCGCCGAGTTGATCGCGAGCGCCGACGTGCTGGTGACCTCCTGGAAGACGCCCTCGCAGCTCCCGCTCGACGACGTAGACGCGATGCGCGAGCGCTTCCCCGACACGCTCTACGTCTCGATCAGCCCCTTCGGACGCAGCGGCCCCTACGCCCACTTCGAGGGCGACAGCCACATCATCGAGGCACTCGCCGGCTTCTCTTATGTCACGGGCTATCCGGACCGCGAGCCCGTCAGCCTCGGCGTCGACACCGCCGAGCACCTCGGCGGGCTCTACGGCTGGGTGACGACGCTGGCTTTGCTCAACGCCAGGGCCCACGGCGAGCAGCACCACCACGCCGACATCGCCAGCTACGAGACCGCCGCCCTCACCGACGACCACAACTTGGCGGTCTACCACGGCATGGGTCTGCTCCGGCGGCGCTTCTACTCGCGCGTGCTCGGCGCCTACCCGTCCGACATCATGCGCTGCCGGGACGGCTTCGTCTCCGTCGTGCCCGGCGCGCCGGACTTCGCGACCTCGCTCGGGCTGCTGATCGACCGACCCGAGATGATCGACGACCCGCTGCTGCAACTGCCCAAGGAGCGCGTGGTGCGCTGGCAGGACTTCGACGCGCTGATGGCGCCCTGGCTGATGGAGCACGACGCCGAGGAGATCGTGCAGAAGGCGCAGGAACTGCGCCTCGCCTTCGCCCTCGTCCCGGATGTCGCCGACCTCTCCGCGGACGAGCACCTGGCCGCCCGCGGGTTCTTCGAGGGCCCCGGCGGCGACCGGGCAGTCGGCCCGCCCGTCGGCCTATCGGACACGCCGCTGCGCCCGGGCGCGCCCCCCGCGCTCGGCGAGGCGAACGACGAATTCGCCGGCATGGAGGGGGGCGCATCGTGAAGCCGTTCGAGGGCCTCCGCGTCATCGATCTCTCGCAGGTCTGGGCCGGCCCCGTGGCCGCGCGCGTGCTCGCCGACCTCGGCGCGGACGTGATCAAGGTCGAGCGCCCGACGGTGCCGGACCGCATCCGCACGGCCTACATCGCGCAGAACGACACCACCGGCAACTACTGGGAGCGCGCGCCGTACTACACCGTGCGCAACGTCAGCAAGCGCGGGCTCGCGCTCGACCTCGGCAGCGACGAGGGCATCGCGATCCTGCGCGGGCTGCTGGAAGACGCGGACGTGCTCATCGAGAGCTACACGCCGCGCGTGCTGGAGAACTTCGGGCTCTCCTGGAACGACCTCAAGGACCGCTACCCGCGGCTGATCATGATGTCGCTCTGCGGCTACGGGCAGACCGGGCCGCGCCGCAACAGCCCCGCCTTCGGCATGGGCATGGAGCCGGCCTCCGGCATCGCCTCGGTCAGCGGCTACGAGGGCGAACCGCCGCTCAAGAGCGGCAACACCTGGGTCGACCCCTTCGCCGGCATCCATGGGCTCGGCGGCCTGATGACCGCGCTCTACCACCGCGAGAGCAGCGGACGCGGCCAGCAGATCGACGTCTCGATGCAGGAGGGGCTGCTGCAGCTGCTCGGCGCGAACTTCCACGACTACTGGATGAACGGCCGCCTGCACCCCGGCAGCGGCAACCGCCGCGAGGGCGTCGTGCGCGGCATCTACCCCACCGCGGGCCACGACGCCTGGATCGCGATCAGCGTCCGCGACGAGGACGAGTGGGCCGCCCTCGCGCGCGCCACCGGCAACGACGGCTGGCTGGACGACGCCCGCCTCGGGACGATGGCCGGCCGCCACGAGCAGCACGACGAGATCGACGCCGCGATCAGCGAGTGGACCGCCACGCGCGACAAGTTCGAGGCGATGGAGGAGCTGCAGGCGGCCGGCGCGCCCGCCGGCGCCGTGCTCAACGCGCGCGAGCTGATGCAGAACGAGCAGTTGCTCTCCCGCGGCCTCTGGGACGCACAGCCCGTGCGCGGCTTCGCCACCGTCCCCGTGCAGCGCTACTTCCCGGCCCACATCGACGGCCGCGGCTACGGCGCCCGCGGCCCCGCGCCGCACATCGGCGAGCACACCGACGAGGTGCTGCGCGAGCTGCTCGGCTACGACGACGCGAAGATCGCGGAGCTGCGCGCCGCCGGCGTGATCGAGGGCGAGCCGGAGATGCTCACCCCGCCCGAAGCCCGCGCCGCCCTGATCCAGCCGATCGACGTCTTCCTCAAGGTCGGCTCCATCCTCGAAGTGGACGACCAGCACCTCGAGCGCATGGCAGCAGTCGTCGCGAGGATCGAGGCCTCGGCGGGGTAGGGCGCGGCTGGCCGACGGCATCACCCGCGCTCCCCCGATCTGTGCGACGCTGTTCGGGCGATGCCGACCCGAAGCCAGATCGACCGTGCCGGCGAGCGATTGCGGGAGGCTGAGACGCCGAGCGAGTCCGATCGCGAACTCTACAACGAGTACCGCGCCAGTTTCCTTCAGCCTCTCAACGAGGTCGTCGCTACGCTGCGCGCGCTCGCCGGTGGCATGCCCGTCACACACCGTCTCAAGCGGTTCGAGACGACCGTGCAGAAGCTCCGCCGCCAGAGGACCCGGTTGTCGAGCATCGAGGACATCGCAGGGTGTCGCGTTGTGCTGCCGACGTGGCGGGAGCAACACGAGTTGCTTGACAGCCTTCGGGACGAGTTGGAGGTGGTTCGGGAACGCGACTACCAGCTTGAGCCGCGCCACGGGTATCGCGCGTTACACGCTGTCGTCCGTGTACGCGAGCAACCGGTCGAGATACAGCTGAGAACCGAACTCGAGGATCGGTGGGCGAACTTCGTGGACCAACTCGCCCAGGAGGATCTCGTGATCAAGTACGGCGGTGGACCATCTCAAACGCGGACCCTATTGCGGGAGACCTCAGCGATCTTCAGGGAGTACGACGCGGTCAAGGTTCTCAGACATCGCATCATCAGCGCCCTGTCTACGCTGGAAGGCGCGGAGACGCAGGTCGCCGAATTTGATCGATTCCTGGATGACCTCTCTCAGGAAGCTCCAGCGTTGGAAGCGGGCGGGGCCGAGAAGCTGGATGACGAAGAGGAGCTCATCGTGGGAGACACCCTCACGGTCATCGTGGGAGACACCTCCACGGTTCTCGGCGAAGACTCGCTCGCTCTTGAGAAAGTGCTCGATGGCGGACGGGAGTATATTGGTACGGTCCGGGCCTACCTGGAGCATCTCGCCACGGAGTCCGAGACTTGGCTGCGTAATCGCGGCACGGGAAACTCATGAAGCACTTCTTGCTCGACTACGACCGCCCCAGGCGGAAACTCGTCAGCATCAAGGCCTTCGAGGACGCTGAGGAGGCGCTCGCCGCGTACTCGGAGCGTGAGGCAGAGACCCTCGGCACGACCCGCGAAGTCGTGCTGCTGGGCGCCGAGTGCGAGGACGACCTCCGGCGGACACACTCCCGCTACTTCGTGGAGTTCGACACGAGCGGCCGCTTCCTCAGCAATGGCAAGGATTCTCAGGAGACTGTCAAAACCGTGAGCAGGTACGCGGAGGAACTCGCCAGGAAGGGCTAACCGCCCCAATCCCCGGCACCTACGGCAGCGGCTCGGCGCCGGGCGGGGGCGGGATCTCGAGGGCGTTCAGCAAGCGAGCGACCCACGAGCCCTGTTCGGGCAGCGGCGTCGCTTGTGCCCCGATCTACCTGTTCAGGTCCTCGAGCAGCTCGACCCAGTTGCCGTCCGGGTCCTCGATCATCGCGATCCGGACGCCTGGGCGGATCTCCCTCGGCGCGGTGGGGACGGCGTAGCCCTGGGCCGTCGCCGCAGCCACCAGCTCGTCGAGGTTCGAGACGGTCATCGTCCAATAGCGGTATCCGGAGCCGCCGCTGAGGCCGCCGGGCGCGGGCCGCGCCTCCGGTGGCTGCTCGAACTCGATCACCTTGATCAGGCTGCTGCCCGCCATCAAGCGATGCATCGTCCCGCCGTCGCCGACCGGCGTGTCGGCGATGTGCTCAAGCCCGAGGAAGTCCCGGTAGAACGCGAGCGCGGCCGGGCCGTCGCGCACGATGATGCCGAGGTCGATCGAGTCTTTGCTGAGAGCAACACCCATCTGGAGGTTCCTTTCGTCTCAGTCCCCGGCGCCTACGGAAGCGGCTCGGCGCCCGCTGGCGGCGGGACCTCGAAGGCGTTCAGGGTGAAGCCGACGAAGACGTAGTAGCCGACGAGGCCGGTGAGGTCGACGATGCCCTGGTCGCCGACGAGCGCGCGCAGCGCCTCGAACGACTCATCGCTGACGCGATTGTCGGCGAAGAGCTGTCGTACGTAGCGCACGATCGCCGCCTCCCCGTCATCGAGTGCGTCGAGGGCGGCACGATGTCCGATCGCCTCGATCGTGGCCTCGCTGACACCGCCCTCGCGGGCGAGCTTGACGTGGGCGTTCCACATCAGCTCGGCATCGAGCTCGCGGGCGGCGGTGATGATCGCTGTCTCGCGCTGGCCGGGGGTGAGGTCGGACTCCCAGCGGACGTAGCGGCTCACCTGCGCCGCCCGCAGGGCCAGTTCGGGCGAGTGGATCAGGATGCCGTAGGGCCCGGAGACCTGGCCGCCGCGGAGCGCCGCGATCTGGTCGTAGGTCTCCGCCAGCTCGGCGGGCAGCTCATCGCGCGAGGTCAGGTTCGGTAGGCGGGGCATCGGGACTCCCTCGTGTGGCGTCGGTGGAACTCCGAGGATACAGAACCCCCGCAGCCGTCGAGTGGCGGGCCGGTGACTGCCCCTCGCGGTAGAGTCGATACATGCGCCGGCTGCAGACTCCCGCCGTGCTCGTGCTCGTCGCCGCGGCGCTCGTGGTGCTGACGGCGCTGGGCGCCTGGCAGCTCGCGCGGAACGAGTGGAAGCAGCAGCTCATCCGCGATCGCGACGCGGCGATCGCCGCGCCTCCGCTCGCCGCCGCCGAGGCCGCGACCCTCGACGGCGAATCGATCGAGTACCGGCGCGTCGCCTTCGAGGGCGCCTGGGACTACGGGCGAGCGCAGATCGTCGCCAACCGCACGCGCTTCGGCCTGCGCGGCGAGGACGTCTACGTGCCGCTGCTGACGGGCGGGGACGCGCCCGCGCTGCTCGTGCATCGCGGCTGGTACCCCGCCGCCGAGCGCGAGCGGGTTATCGCGGGCCTCGAGGCGAACGCGCCGCCGGAGGGACTCGCCCTGCGCGCGGGCAACGCCGCCGCGAAGCGGAACGCGGAGGGCGCCTGGACGCGCTTCGGCCTCCACTCGATTGCCGGGGCGCTGCCCTACCCGGTCGCGCCGCTGTACGTGATCGCCGGCGAGCGCGTCGAGCAGCAGCCGCGGCAGGCGCCGGACGAGCTGCCGGTGACCGGCTACGAAGGCTACCGCAACACCACGCCGCACATCGAGTACGCTCTGACCTGGTTCGGCCTCGCGGCCGTGCTCGCCGTGACGGCCGGGGTGCGGATCCGCCAGCAGCGGCGGGGTCGCGAGGCGGCCTCGGACGCGGAAGGGAGCACCGCCGATGGCCCGCCTGCTTGACCTGCTGCGCCGGCGCGGTCCCGCCACCGACCCCGCCTGCGGCATGTCCGTGGACCGGGGCAACCCGCCCGGCGGCAGCCTCGTCCACGATGGCGAGACCTACTACTTCTGCGGCCGCGGCTGCCGGCTCTCCTTCGAGGAGGATCCCGCCGCCTACCTCTCCGGCGAGAAGCGCGAGGAGATGTAGCCGCACAGCGCTCGCACGCGGGCGCTGCGCACGGGAACATCCGCCACCCCGCGGACGTCAATTCATCATGGAAGTGGCGCCGTTCGGGGGGCCGTGACGTGAGAACACGCCTGGCGGTAGTCGCGTGGATGGTCTTCCTCGCGGTCGCGTGCCTCGGCTGCGAGGACGGTGAGGGCGCCCCGCCCGCCTCGACCGCGACGGCAACGGCCGAGCCCTCGCCCGCTGCGCCGGCGGACCCGCCAGCGACGGCGACCGCCACGCTCGCGGCCACGGTCGCATCGCCGCCGACGACGGCGACCGCCGCCCCGACGCCGAGCCCCACCGCCTCGCCGAGCCCGACCACCACACCCACGCCCATCGCTACCCCGACACCTGTGGCCACGCCAACTCCCGTCGCCACTCCGACTCCGGTCGCGACGCCGATCGGATACGGGCCGAGGGCATCCTTCATGCCCACCGGACCGACACCGCTCGACGTGCCGCCTGGCCGCTACACGGCTATCGCTGTCGGGACGGGGCACGCCTGCGCGATCACGGAGGACGGCGCGGTGGTGTGCTGGGGTGACAACGAGCACGGGCAGACCTAAGCGCCACCGGGCCGCTACACGGCGATCACGTCGAGCTTCGTGCGGAGCTGCGCCTTGTCCGAGCACGGCGCGGCGATCTGCTGGGGTGGCGACCTCGAGGGAGCCGAGGAGCCGTCGCCGGCCGCCTACTCGGCGATCGTGGTGAGCGGCTGGGAAGTCTGCACCCTGACGGAGAGCGGTGAAGCTGGCTGCTGGGGATCAGGCTACGCGGGGGTCAGCACTGTGCCGACGGGCCGCTACGTCGCGATCGATGTGAGTAACGCCCACGGTTGCGGTCTCACCGTCACCGGAGATCTTGTCTGCTGGGGCGGTTTCCGCGAGGCCGGCGCCCACGAGGTTCCGGCTGGCTCGTACAAGGCGGTCAGCGTGGGGCATATCTGGTGGGAAGGCGATGTGACGCAGAGCTGCGCGCTCACCGATGGCGGCGCCATCGTGTGCTGGGACGAATCTAGCTACATCCCCGATGAGATCGTCCGGGGACCGTACACGGCGCTGGATGTATCGGGTCTCTATGGCTGCGCGCTGACCGGGGATGGCGAGGCGGTCTGCTGGGGCGGATTCTCCGATGAACTCTCGCCTCCCGATCCGGCTCCGGGCCGCTATACGGCAATCAGCGTCAGCAACACGTACGCATGTGCCCTCACGAAGGACCGGCGAGGCGGTCTGCTGGGGAACGGTCGAGACGAAGACACTCGCCCCAGGCGACCTGGTCTCGAAGCGCCACTCGGTAGTGAGCGACAGCCCGTTCCACACCTGCGCCCTCGCGGAGTCGGGGGAGGTGACGTGCTGGGGCTGGTACGGCGAGCAGCCCAACGAGGCGCCGCCGGGCCGCCACGCGGCTCTCAGCACGGGCGGCAGACACAGCTGCGCACTCACGGTCGACGGCGAGGCGGTGTGCTGGGGCGACAACTGGCTGGGCCAGGCCGAACCGCCTCCCGGCCAATACGTGGTGATCAGCGCCGGGAAAACGCACACCTGCGCGCTCGCGGACAACGGCGAGACGGACTGCTGGGGCGCCGAGCACGCCTGGGACCACGGGCAAGCGGACCCGCCGCCCGGCCGCTACGTCGCGATCAGTTCGGGCCGCGAACACACCTGCGCCCTCACCGTCGACGGCGAGGCGGTCTGCTGGGGTTCACCGGAATGGTCGGACTACGGACAGGCCGACGCGCCACCGGGTCGCTACGCCGCGATCAGCGCTGGCTACTGGGCGACGTGCGCGCTGACGGAGGATGGCGAGGCCGTGTGCTGGGGCGACAACAGGTACGGGCAGACGGACACGCCGCCCGGCCGCTACATCGCGATCGACACGGGCTGGGGCTACGCGTGCGCGCTGACCGAGGAGGGCGAGGCGGTCTGCTGGGGTTCGCCCGCGTGGTGGGACTATGGGCAGGCCGACCCGCCGCCCGGCCGCTATACGTCGATCAGCGCCAGCGAGTGCCGCACCTGCGCCGTCACCACTGACGGCGAGGTCGTGTGCTGGGGCGACACCGAGTACCTCGACCACCCGTTCCGCCTGTGAGCGCCCTCGAGAAGCGCGAGGAGATGTAGGCGCACAGCGCTCGCACGCGAGCAAGATCGCCGGGGCCGTATACTTGACCCCGCCGGACCGTCGACGCCCCTCGCGCGGCGCGGCTGCCGTCACGGAAGACGCGCCCGACCTGAAAGGCGGAGATGACTCCCGACGACTCACCGATCGCGCGCGACGTCCTCAGCCAGGACGAGGCTGTAGCCCGCGCGCGGCTTGTTTCCGGCATCAGCTACGATATCCACCTCGACCTGGTCGCGGGCGCGTCCGCCTACCGCGGCGAGGTGACGATCCGCTTCGACTTCGCCGACGACGACAGCGCAGCCGATGGCGTCTTCCTCGACCACCGCGGCGGCGGCATCGAACGCATCGAGGTCAACGGCGAGGAGATCGAGCACCCGACCGGCGAGTACCGCATCCCCTTGCCCGCCTCGGCGCTCCACGCCAGCAACATCGTCCGCGTCGGCTACGAGCACGAGTACGACCACACCGGCGACGGCTTCCACCAGTTCATCGACCCCGAGGACGGCAGCGAGTACCTCTACAGCAACTTCGAGCCGTACAACGCCCACCGCCTCTTCCCCTGCTTCGACCAGCCGGACCTGAAGGCCAGCTACGACCTGACGGTCGACGCGCCCTCGGACTGGGAGCTGATCGCGAACGGCCCGGAGCTGGAGCGCGAGGAGCTCGAGGACGGGCGCCTGCGGCGGCGCTTCGCGCCCGCCGAGCGCTTCAGCACCTACCTCTTCGCGCTGATCGCCGGCCCCTACCACGTCGTCCGCGACGAGCATCAAGGCGTCCCGCTCGGCTTCTTCTGCCGCCGCTCGCTGGTCCGCCACCTCGACGAGGACGAGCTGTTCGAGGTCACGAAACAGGGCCTCGACTTCTTCGGCGAATTCTTCGACTACGCCTACCCGTTCGGCAAGTACGACCAGATCTTCGTGCCGGAGTTCAACGTCGGGGCGATGGAGAACGTCGGCGCGGTCACGCACTCCGAGCGCATGGTCTTCCGCGACCCGCCGACCGAGAACCAGCGGCTGGGACGCGCCGAGGTGCTGCTGCACGAGATGGCGCACATGTGGTTCGGCAACCTCGTGACGATGCGCTGGTGGAACGACCTCTGGCTCAACGAGAGCTTCGCCACCTACATGGCCTACCTCACGCTGGTCGAGGCGACCCGCTTCGGCACGGCCTGGCAGGCGTTCAACTCCGGGATGAAGGCCTGGGCCTACCGCCAGGACCAGCTCGTCACCACCCACCCGATCGCCGGTCAGGTGCGCGACACGGACGAGACCTTCCTCAACTTCGACGGCATCACCTACGGCAAGGGCGCAGCCGTGCTCAAGCAGCTCGTCGCCGCCGTCGGCATGGACGGCTTCCGCGAGGGCATGCGCATCTACTTCCGCCGCCACGCCTTCGGCAACACCACGCTCGCCGAGTTCCTCGACGCGATCGGCGAGGGCGCCGGACGCGACCTGCACGGCTGGGCGGCCCTCTGGCTGGAGACCGCCTCGCTCAACACGCTCGCCGCCAGCTGGGAGGTCGAGGACGGCCGCCTCGCCAGCCTCGCGATCACCCAGACCGCGCCCGAGGACTACCCGACGCTGCGCCCGCACCGCCTCGATGTCGCGCTCGTCGGCGCTGGCGACGACGGCGGCGACGGCGAGGCGGCGATCGAGACGCTCGCGGTCTCCGTCGAGGGCGAGGGCGGGGTCGTCGAGGAAGCCGCCGGCCGCGCCGCGCCGCGGTTGGTGGCGCCGAACCACAACGACCACGCCTTCGTGAAGGTCGCGCTCGACGACCGCTCGCTGCGTTATGTCAGAGACCACCTGGAGCGCCTCGGCGACCCGCTGCTGCGGCAGCTGATCGGGCAGTCGCTGTGGAACATGGTGCGCGACCAGCAGTTGCGCTCGACGGACTACCTGCCGCTCATTGCCTCGAAGGTGACGACCGAGACGGACACCGAGCTGATCCAGAGCGGCCTCGCGACGGTGGTCGCGGCGATCGCGCGCTACGTCCCGGACGAGCAGCGCGACGAGCAGGCGCACCGCTTCTCCGAGGTCGCCTGGGAGGCGCTGCAGTCGCTGCCCGGGGGCGATCAGGCGGCCGACCTGCGGATCATCTGGGCGCGCACGCTGATCGGCGTCTCGATCACGCCGACCGACATCGAGCGGGTGATCGGCCTCGCCGACGGCGAGCTGTCCGCGCCGGGCTTGACGATCGACCAGGAGATGCGCTGGGACATCGCCGCCCGCGCCGTCGCGCACGGCCTCGATGGCGCCGAGGCGCGCGTCGAGGCGGAACGGGAGCGCGATCCCTCGGACCGCGGCGAGCGCGCGGCCATCCGCGCCGCCGTCGCGACGCCCTCGGAGGAGGCGAAGGCAGAGGCATGGGAGCGCATCCACGGCGAGGGCTATGGGTCGCTGCACCTCACCGCCGCGGCGATGGGCGGCTTCCACTGGAACGTGCAGCGCGAGCTGCTCGACCCGTGGGTCTGGGAGTTCTTCGAGCGCGCGCCCGAGGTCTTCGCCGAGCGCCAGAACGAGTTCACCCGCGCCTGGTTCGCGAACCTCTTCCCCCACTTCCGCATCGAGCAGGCCGTGCTCGACCGCTCGCACGCGCTGCTCGACGAGATCGGGGACGGGCTGCCGCTGCTCGCCCGCTCGCTGCGCGAGGCCAACGACGACCTCGAGCGCGCGATCCGCTGCAGGGACTTCGCTGCTTCGTGACGACCAGCGCCCCACGGCCGCGCATCTTCTACGGCTGGTACATCGCCGGGGCCGGCTTCATCACGCAGTTCATGCTCGGCGTGCTGATGTTCCATTCGTTCGGCACGTATGTGGCGCTGATGCAGGCCGACTTCGGCTGGAGCCGCACGACCTTCTCGTTCGCCTTCGCCGCCCAGCGCATCGAGAGTGGCGTGCTCGGCCCGATCCAGGGCTGGGTGATCGACACGTACGGGCCGCGCAAGGTGATGATGCTGGGCCTGGTGCTGTTCGCGGCCGGCTTCATGCTGCTCAGCCAGGTGCAGTCGCTCCCGCTCTTCTACGTCTCCTTCCTGTTGATCGCGATCGGCGCCTCGCTCGGGAGCTTCCTCTCGATCATCGTCGCGATCGTCAACTGGTTCCGCAGGCGCCGCACGCTGGCGACCGGCGTGCTCACGATGGGCTTCGCGGTCGGCGGCCTCACCGCCACGCCGATGGCGCTGCTGATCGAGAGCATCGGCTGGCGCAGCGCGGCCTTCGGCTCGGGCGTGGTCGTGCTGCTCATCGGTCTCCCGCTCGCGCTCGTGGTGCGGCACCGCCCCGAGCCCTACGGCCTGCTGCCCGACGGGGTCGATGCGAGCTCCCTGGTCGCGGGCGACCCGGACCTGGAGGTCGAGTGGTCGATGACGGCGCGCGAGGCGCTCGGCACCTCGTCGTTCTGGTTCCTCTCGTTCGGTCAGGCCTCGGCGCTGCTGGTGATCGGGGCGCTGATGGTGCATCTCGTGATCTACATCCACGAGGACCTCGGGCACAGCCTCGCGCTCGCCGCCCTGGCGATCACGGTCCAGACGGTCGGCCAGATCGTGGGTCAGCTCCTCGCGGCCTACTTCGGTGACCGTTTGCCGAAGAAACCGCAGGTCATCGCCGCCCTATTCGGCCACTCGACCGCGATGCTGCTGCTCGGGCTCGCCAGCGGGCTGCCGATGATCTACGCCGCCGTGCTGATCAACGGGATCGCCTGGGGCTCGCGTGGACCGCTGCTGATGGCGATCCGCGCCGACTACTTCGGTCCGAGGCGGTTCGGCACGATCATGGGCTTCTCGTCGCTGGTGATCATGCTCGGGATGATCATCGGGCCGATCTTCGCCGGGATCATGTACGACCAGACCGGCAGCTACCGCCTCGGGTTCCTCGTGCTCGCCGTCGTCGCCGCGCTCGGTTCGGTGATGTTCCTGTTCGTCCGCCCGCCCGACGCCCGCGAGCGCTGGAACGCCGAGGCCACCGCAGCGGCGGGGCGCTCCTCCTGACGACACGGACCGGCGAGGACAGCGCGTGTCAGGCGGCGCTGTTCCCGCTCTCACGTCGGGCATGCATACTCTGGATCGTCGCCTGACGCGCACGAGGGGCATCGATGCGACGGCTATCCGGCACGCTCCTGCTCGCCGGTATGCTCCTCGTCGGCCTCGCGGGCGGCTGCACCGAGCCGCAGTCCGAACGCGACGAGCCCGCCGCGACGGCCACGCCCAGCGCCACGCCGACCGCGACCGCGACGCCCTCACCCAGCCCGACACCCACGGCAACGCCCTCACCCAGCCCGACGCCCACCGCTACGCCCCCGCCGACACCGACGCCAGATCCGCGCCCCGCGCGGTGCGCGGGGCTGGACGAGCGCGGCGCAGTGCTCACGGAAGCCGTCGAGCAGTCGATGGACGGGTACACGGGAGGATGGGGGCTCGCGCTGATCGACCTCGATTGCGACGCCGCGATCCTCGTCAACCGGGATCACAGCCAGTACCCGGCCTCGGCGGGCAAGATCGTGATCGTCATCACCGCGCTGCGCGCCGTGCAGGACGCCCTGCTGGAGTTCGAGGGGGAGGTCCAGGAGGACATCGAGATCATCCTGTCGAAGTCCCTCGATGCGCACTCCGACCGGCTGAACGACAAGGTGACATCGGAGCAGATCGCGGCCGTGCTGGAGCGGGCGGGCGCCTCGGAAGCATCGGAGTACGAGCACAGCTGGCGCTACGCGCACCTGGCGCCGATCGACCTCGCGCGCGTCTGGGTCTCGCTCGTGCGCGGCGAGCAACTCGACGAGGAGTTGACGGCGTACCTGCTCGACCTGGCGACCAGGCCGGAGCTGGGTGACGCCTTCTGGCCGTTCCCGGCTGATTTCGGCGTCGAGGGCTACGCGTACGGCCAGAAGGCCGGCTACTGGACCTCGGGGGTGCCAGTCGGCTACCGCGTCTCGGCGGGCTACGCGCGCCCCGAGGACGGCTCCAGCGAGGGCTACGTCTTCGCGTTCATGATCCGGGCGGTGTGGCAGGACCTGCGCGGCTACTGGCAGCGCCCCGTCTTCCCTCTGGTCCGGGACTTCATCGTGGCGGAGTTGGGGGCGGGTGCGGCAGGCGACGCAGGCGAGTAGAGGCTACGAAACAGAGTCTCGGCTGCGGCACCGAGTGATAGGTCCCTGATCGGCCTCGGATGGCCACGTTCGCGGTGCCGAATCACGGGAGCATCCCGCGGAACCCTGGAACGCTCGCCAGTCTGTCACGTTCTCTGCGCCAATCCGGGTCCGCGCTGCCGACGGCGGATCGCCAGTCGACCAGCGCTTCAACAGCACGCTCGGTCTCTCCGGAACCTTCGAGTGCGATCACGAGCGTTCGATACAGCGAAGTTCGGTTTACTTCGCGCGACGACGGATTGGACGCAGCAAGTGCCCGCCGGGCCCACTCCGCCCCCTGGCGGAAGCAACTTTGTGCTGATGTGAATTGCTTGAGGCGTTCGAGCGTCTTTGCTTCCCTTGTGCTCAGGTACGCAGCGGCTTGGCAGAGGGGGCGCGTTTCACCGCATCGTTCAATTCCTTGTTCAGCTACGTGAGACGCTGCGCGCCACTGGTCAAGCAATACTGCATCGTCATCTTGGCCGACGAGATGTTCAGCCAGATCGCGTTCGAGTATCACCCAATGATAGTAAGTATCTTCCTTTCGTGATCCCAGCGCATGTGCGCGTTGAAAGGCGAAGCGTGCTTCGCCTCTGGAACTTTCGTCCCGTCGGCGGCTGAGCACCCAACCCAGTGCGCCCCACAAGTCCGCATTCTCAGCAAGTTCACCTTTCTTGGCTTCATTCAGACTCTCGGCCGCGCCATCGAAGTCACCACGGAGTACTTGTGCGCGAGCCTCGCTGATCGCTATGCCAACAGCCTTCCGGACTGCCGATGGCAGGGGAGAACCGGATAGCGTTTCGAATGTTGCACGGTACGCGGTATAGACTGGCTCACGGCCGAATGTCTTCTGTACTAGCCGACCCGTGTTTCTGTTGCAGGAGAATGTGGGGCGGCCCGTTGCGTCCGTCTCCAATCGTGTCAACAGGCGCCAGTTAAGCAAGTCCTGGATAGCGTACTGTACATCATCGTCGGTGAAGCCTGATATGTTGGCCAGTTCGAGGCTTGACACGGTCGGTTGGCCACAGCTACACCGATCAGTGCCCTACGGGCGGCTTCGCCCAGAGCTGAGAGTTGACGACGAAGCGCGTACTCACGCGCGGCATCGCCTCTCCGCTGACTCCAGTCTCCGATGGCGTTCTCCAGACCACCGAGCCGAGCGTGCCGCAGCAGATCGTCGACGAACAGCGGAAATGCATCAGTCACAGACCGGATAGCGGGTAGACGCCCGAGGCACTCGTCTACATCGAGCTCGTGCTCACGGGCCCGAGAGCGCACGAACGAGGCGAGCTCGTTATCGTCGAAGCCGGCAACCTCAATCCTTGGCAGTCCCGGCACTCGCTGCCTCGATGTGTAGATGACTCTGCTGTTTGATCTCCGGACTTCGAAGAGGAGAAGGTTGGCCAGTGCCTCAATGTCGAGAACAGAATCGAGATCGTCCACGACGACCAATGAAGGTGTGTTTGTGAGCTCCCGAACGATCTCTTTGGGGCTTGCCTGCTCGACAGATGGCTCGGCATCGTAGAGGGCCGACCAGAGCGCTCGCGCAAACGACTCGATACTATCAAAGTCGGCGCGGCGGTCCCGCGTCTCGCCTTCAACGTACTCGCGCGACTTCGCGCTAAGCCAGACGACCGCTTGCAGGTTCGACGGTGCCCCGTCCCGAACGGCACGGGCGAACTGATAGGCAAGGGCGCTCTTGCCCGATCCCCCATAGCCCCAAATCACGAGTTGACGCTCAGAGTTGTCCGCAAGCCAGATCGAGAGGTCGCGAATCTCATCCTCACGCCCAACAAACTCTGGAACGATCTCAGTGGCGGGAGGGAGTGTACCGCCCAATTCGGCCCCCCACGGGGATCCGCCTTGCTCCAGACTCGTAGCAACCGAATCGAACCTGTCGGCTATCGGCGACTGCAAGCCTCTGAGCAGCATTTGCGCATTGCGCGCGAAACGCAGGAGGTCTCCTCGCCGCAGCATGTGGTGCTGGCGGCGGTGCGAGACATTGTGACGAAGCTCTGAGACTTCTCCGAAGTAGACTTCGGCACGTGTGCGATCACCAAGACCGTCACCGAAGAAAGCCCAGTTTCCTCGAATGATATTCGACAGGTGCTCGACTCCGTAGACTTCCTCATCGGTCTTGTCCATGTCCACAATTGCCATGGGTGAGGTCAGCATCTGACGGGTGCGTTCAAGCGCACCTTGGTTCAAGTGACGTTCTACCCCCTTGGACAGCCAATCGTCGCCGAACTCTTGCTGTAGGGTCGACTTGATCTGCTCGTGCGCAGCATCGAGGAATTCCAGCAATAGGTCGTTCGCGTATGTATTGATGTCGCTCATAGCTGTCTCCCGATGCGCCGATGCGCCGATGCGCCGCCCCCCTACTCCTCCAGCAGCCCCCGCAGCACGTACTGCAGGATCCCGCCGTGGCGGTAGTACTCCGCCTCCACGGGGGTGTCGATGCGGCAGCGGGCGGTGAAGGCGACCTCGCGGCCGTCATCGGAGACGGCGCGCACGGCGATGTCCTGGCCGGGCTCGACGCCGCCCTCGATGCCGGTGATGTCGAAGCGCTCCTCGCCGCTGAGACCGAGCGAGGCGGCCGATTCGCCCGCCGGGTACTCGAGCGGGAGGATGCCCATGCCGATCAGGTTGCTGCGGTGGATGCGCTCGAACGACTCCGCGATCGCGGCGCGCACGCCGAGCAGCGCCGGCCCCTTCGCCGCCCAGTCCCGCGAGGACCCGGACCCGTACTCGCGGCCCGCGAGCACGATCAGCGGGACGCCCTCGGCGCGGTAGCGCTCCGCGGCGTCGTAGATCGGCAGCTCTTCGCCGTCCGGCAGATGGCGCGTCCAGCCGCCCTCGCGCTCGACGAGCGCGTTGCGCAGCCGCACGTTGGCGAAGGCGCCGCGCACCATCACCTCGTGGTTGCCGCGGCGCGATCCGTAGGAGTTGAAGTCGCGGCGCGCGACTTCGCGCTCGCGCAGGTAGGCCCCGGCCGGGCTGTCCGGCGCGATCGCCCCCGCGGGTGAGATGTGGTCCGTGGTCACCGAGTCGCCGAGCTTCGCGAGGACGCGCGCGCCCTCGACGTCCCCGGGCGGCGACGGCTCGCGCTGCAGGTCCTGGAAGTAGGGGGCGTGGCGCACGTAGGTCGAGTCGTCTTCCCAGCCGAAGCGCTGCCCGCCGCCGGTGTCGAGGGCGGCCCATTGCTCGTCGCCCGTGAAGACGTCGGCGTAGCGCTCGCGGAACATCGACGAGCGGATCGAGGACTGGATGACCTCGGCGATCTCCTGCTCGCTCGGCCAGATCTCGCGCAGGTGCACGGGCTCGCCGTCCGCGCCCGTGCCCAGCGGCTGCGTCGCGAGGTCGACGTCCATGTGGCCTGCGAGGGCGTAGGCGACGACGAGCGGCGGCGAGGCGAGGTAGTTGGAACGCACCTGGTTGCTGATCCGCGCCTCGAAGTTGCGGTTGCCGGAGAGCACGGCGGCGACGGCCAGCGGGCCGCCGTCGACGGCCTGCGAGACCGCCTCCGGCAGCGGGCCGGAGTTGCCGATGCAGGTGGTGCAGCCGTAGCCCACGAGGTTGAACCCGAGCGCGTCGAGGTACTCGGTCAGCCCGGCCTCGTCGAGGTACGCGGTGACCACGCGCGAGCCGGGCGCGAGGCTGGTCTTCACCCAGGGCGGGGTGCTGAGGCCACGCTCCACGGCCTTCTTCGCGAGCAGGCCGGCGGCGACCATCACCTCCGGGTTGGAGGTGTTCGTGCAGCTCGTGATCGCGGCGATCACGACCGAGCCGTTCGAGAGCTCGTAGGAGTGGCCGTTGGCCGCGACCTGCATCGGCGTCGCGCTGGCGCCCTCCTCGATCTCCTCGACGATGGTCGCGCGCGCCGAGGCCTGCGCCTCGTGCAGCGCGATGCGGTCCTGCGGCCGCTTCGGCCCGGCCAGGCTCGGCTCGATCGAGCCGAGGTCGATCTCCAGCAGGTCGCTGTAGTCGGGATCGGGCGTCTCGTCGGTGCGGAACAGCTGCTGCTCGCGGCAGTAGGCCTCGACCAGCGCGACCTGCTCCTCGGGGCGGCCGGTGAAACGCAGGTAGTTGAGCGTCTCGGCGTCAACGGGGAAGAAGCCGACGGTGGCGCCGTACTCGGGGCACATGTTGGCAATCGTCGCGCGGGCGGCGAGTGAGAGCGCGCCGAGGCCGGGCCCGAAGAACTCGACGAACTTCCCGACGACGTTGCGCTCGCGCAGCAGCTCGACGACGCGCAGCACGAGGTCCGTGCCGGTCGCGCCCTCGGGGAGCCGCCCCTTGAGCCGCACGCCGAAGACCTGCGGGATCAGCATCGAGACCGGCTGGCCGAGCATCGCCGCCTCGGCCTCGATGCCGCCGACGCCCCAGCCGAGCACACCGAGCCCGTTGATCATCGTGGTGTGCGAGTCGGTGCCGACGAGGGTGTCGGGCCAGGCGCCGCCGTCCTGGCGGTGCACGACGGTCGCGAGGTACTCGAGGTTCACCTGGTGCACGATGCCGGTGCCGGGGGGAACCACGCGGAAGCCCTCGAAGGCCTGCTGGCCCCAGCGCAGGAACTGATAGCGCTCGCCGTTGCGCTCGAACTCGCGCGTGACGTTGAGCAGGAAGGCGGCGTCGGCGCCGTACTCGTCGACCTGCACGGAGTGGTCGATCACGAGGTCGACGGGCTGTTGCGGGTTGATCCTCGAGGGGTCGCCGCCGAGATCGGCCATCGCGTCGCGCATGGCCGCGAGATCGACGATGGCGGGGACGCCGGTGAAGTCCTGGAGCAGCACGCGCGCGGGGCGGAAGGCGACCTCGTCCGCGGGCGCGGCCTGCGCCTGCCAGGCGCCGAGCGCGCGGATCGAGTCGGCGCTGACGGCGGCGCCGTCCTCACCGCGCAGCAGGTTCTCGAGCAGGATGCGCAAGGTGAAGGGCAGCCGCGCGAGGTCGCAGCCGAGCGCCTCGGCGGCGCGGTCGAGCCGGTAGATCGTGTGCGACGCGCCGCCGGCCTCGAGGCTCGCGCGCGCGCCAAAGCTGTCCAGCGACTCGAATCCCGCAGCCATGGGCCACACCCTCTCTCGCCGCCCGCATTCGGGCGGCCGCCAGCGCGCACCGGTTCGTGGCTATCGTACCGACTGCGCCCGTCAGCCGCGCGCCGGCCCGGACGCCGGGTGCGACTCGGCAGCCACGCCAACGAGGCGCCTGTCCCGGACGCTACGAGGCCCGAGCGTTTCTGCTCGGGCCTCGACCGCAGGTTTCCGTTGGTCCTCGCGGAGCTAGGCGTCCTCGGGGAACTGCCAGATCTCGTGCTCCGGGTCCTCGTCGCTGAGGCGGAACTGGGGCAGGGCCATGCCGTCGCCCATGTCGATCATCGTCACCTCGACGCGCTTGCCGATGGCGACGTTGGCTTCCAGCTCCGGGCCATCGTCCGCGTCGACGCAGTTGGCGATGATGCGGACGGAGCGGTCGGGCGTGGGCTGGCCGCGCTGCTCGTCGATCTCGACGAGGATGATCGGGTACGGGGTCCAGTCGCGGAACGCCGGGTTCACGGCGTGCGGGACGTAGTAGTAGGAGTGGATGGTGCCCTTGCCGGAGACGGGCGACCACGCGAGTTCCGTGCCGCCGCACTCGGGGCACATCGGCCCGGGCGGGTAGCGCATGAGGTCGCAGTCGGTGCACGACTGCAGGTGCAGCGTGCCGGAAGCTGCCTGCTCGAAATACTCGATGTGCGGCCGGTCGTTCTCGGGAATAGCGACCTCAAGCCCGTGGTACTGCGGCATATATGCCCCCTCCGGCATCCTGTCGGCATGGCCCCGCGCGACTCGTGCGCGAGCCTCGCGGGTTGTAGCACGTCAGCCCGCCGCCGGGCAACCGTCCGGGCGCTCGCGGCGCCGCTGCGCATCGGTTGCCGCGCGACAGCGGCGTCGGTACGCTGAATCGGCGTGCCGGACGGCCATCGAGCCGGGCGGAGGCGCCCCGGGCGGTTAGCTCAGTTGGTACGAGCGCTCGCTTCACACGCGAGAGGTCACTGGTTCAAGTCCAGTACCGCCCACCACCCCTGTAAGGGACTTCACGGATGCAGTCCCTCCGGAGGGATTGACTCGGGGTCCTCCATCCTCGGCGTCGGAGGCCACGGACCAGGCGTTCTGCCACCGAAGCAATGATCGGGACGGACAACACGCCCGCAGGCGACAACCATGAAAACGCAGCGAGCACTGAGCGGCGAGGAGGAGCGGGTGCGCCTCGACGGCTTACGCTAACTCGCCGCAAATCGCTCCCAGGTCGCCCGCCCCCAGACCTTGAACTGAGCCATCCTATATTCAAGCTTATGCTATATCGTTGAATGTGGAGGCGAGGATGGCCCGACTGGAAGCACGGCGCTGGGACGGCGATGCGAGCGGCCAGACACGCCGCGATCGCCGCCCGTGTGACTACGCAGTCTATATCCCAGACCCGCTCGTCGGCCGGAAGTTCGTGCTCGACGGGGATGTCGCGGCCGATGTCGCCGACGCCGAGGCGGCGCTCGTCCGGCTCGACGCTACGGCCGGTGCGCTCGCCGACACCGAAGCACTTGCCCGGCTGCTGCTCCGCGCTGAAGCGGTGGCGTCCTCCCGGATCGAGGGGCTGGAGGTGGGTGGGCGGCGGCTGCTCCGCGCGCAGGCCGCCCACCAGCTCGGCGAGGATCCGCGCGATGTCACCGCCGTGGAGGTGCTCGGGAACATTGAGGCGATGCTCTGGGCAGTGGAGGCTGTGCCGCCCGGGGGAGCGATCACCGTGGAGATCGTGCTCGAGGCGCATCGCCGCCTGCTCGCCGGGACGCGCCTCGCGGAGCACGGCGGTCGCACCCGGACGGTCCAGAACTGGATTGGCGGGAGCGACTACAACCCGTGTGCAGCGGCCTTCGTGCCGCCGCCGCACGAGCTGGTCGACGAGCTGCTTTCCGACCTCGCCGCGTTCTGCAACGACGACGCCCTGCCCGCGGTTGCGCAGGCCGCCATCGCCCACGCGCAGTTCGAGACGATCCATCCGTTCGTCGACGGGAACGGGCGCACCGGACGCGCGTTGATCCACCTGGTGCTGAGACGACGCGGACTCGCGCCGCGCATCCTGCCGCCGATCTCGCTGATCCTGGCCTCGTGGCCCCGCGACTACGTCGGCGGACTCACCGGGACGCGCTACGAGGGCGCGCCCGATTCCGAGGAGGCCCTCGCCGGCATCAACCGCTGGATCGCGCTCGTCGCGAGCGCGTGCCGACGCGCGGCCGAGGACGCCGCGCGCTTCGAGGAGCGGGTGCGGGCGCTGCAGGATTCCTGGCGCGAGCGGCTCGGCCCGGTGCGTCGCGGATCGGCGGCCGACCTGCTCCTCCGCGCACTGCCCGGCGCGCCACTGCTGACCGTCACCACGGCATCAGACCTGATCGGGCGTTCGTTCCAGGCGACGAGCCAGGCGATCGACCGGTTCGTGGAGGCCAGCATCCTCAAGCAGGTCACGGTCGGGCGGCGAAACCGTGCGTTCATGGCGCTGGAGCGGCAGCTCGCGAGCTCCGAGGGAGACACCCTCGTCTCCGAGCCGATCAGGCGCGTCCCGCGTGGGCGCCAGGACCGCGGAGCTCATGTGCTCCTCGACACGCATCTAGACCGTGTTTGAGGCGAGTTGTCCCTGTTGCGCGACGGCGACCAGTAACATCCATTGGGCCGGCGGCTACTTGCGCCACGTCCACATTGACAAACTGCGCCACGCGCGTCGGAGCAGTGAACGAAGAGTCTGACGGCTCGATGCTGAGCCAAGCATGCGGGCACGCTCGACGTCCGCATAGTCCGAGTGATGACCTGGATCGATCCCATCCAGCCAGATCACGGTGCTGTTTCGTATGACGTAGTGGCTGCCGCAGCCGGAACTAGCCCAGACGGACCCACCCGTAGGACCCTTCAGGGAGACTGACTTTCCATCGAAGTGAACGTGCCATCGACTGGGGTGGAGGGACAGCACTGTCAGATCGCCACAACCGCACGGACAGCGCAGGTTAACGGTCCGATGCTTGGGGCTGATCCAGAGCTCGCCGGCTTTGATTGCGTCGAACTCGGGCAGTACCTCTACGAAGATGGGACGGAGCTTCACGGGCGTCACTCCCGCAACGGGACAATGCGTGGCGTCTCAAGTCGGAACTTGTGGAGAAACGAAGCGGACTCCGAGACGTACTGCCCTGTACGGCGTCGCCACTCCATCACGGCGAGCGCCGCCGCCAACGCGTTCACTTCCGGCAGCTGGACGTTGCGATAGCCCGGGGCATTGCCCTCGACTCCAGCGTTCGGTATGGCACCCTTCCACGCCACAGAGCTTGCCTCATAGGCGCCTGTCGTCACTGCGCCTCTCACCGCGTCGTCCTCCAGCGTTATGCTCACGCCCGAATCTATGAACGGAACCCCGGCCTCAGAGAGTGCGCAGTAGACGGCATCCTGACGCGAGCAATCACCTTCGATCAACTGGTCGATGCACACGAAAGCATAGTCGATGTGATGAGCCGACAGAAACGCGTTGAACGTCGATTTGCTGTCCACTCGGAGAGCATGCGGGTAGATGCCTTCGCGGAGGGACTCGTACTTGGAGTGGTAGTAGTCCACCTTGAGCAGACGCCCGTTGTGACGTGACTCGATCTCCTCGGCGGTAGGTGCGCCGGGGGCCCGCATGAAGGTGTGCCAGTCAACGTGGTCGGAATCCAAAAGATGAATTTCCTCCACTGGCGTCTTGGCAACAAGGTCGAGGACGTAGGAGCCCGTTCCGCCCAGACCGATGATCGCAATACTCTGACTGCGGATTCGATCCTGAACTGGACCTATCGCCGCCCGTGCCTCGAAAGTGTTGGGTATCTTGAACGGCCCCTGCATTGTGAGAGAAGCGGCTTCGGAGTCTCCGGCGGCCGATACGGCCCCGACGATCTGCTTCGCATAGCGGTGGATCAAGTGGCTCGCCGATCGGTCCTCCTCCGGACTTTCTTGGCTACCTCTCCGGATGGAGATGTTTGACCAGGTTTTTCCGTCCCCGTCGACATGGTTCCCGATCGGTGTTGCATCCGCGTGGTACACGCGGCCATCGTGCTCCTCGTCAGTCGTGATTCGCACCGCGTGGACTGCGCCGCCTATCCGGCCATTCGGTTTCCCGCTCGCAGGATCGCAGGACTTCTCAATGGTGCAAGTGCCAACAACCCCGTCTTTGAGGAGACAAGGAACCCCTACCGCCCGGACAACGTCAGGCACCACTCTGACGTCAAACCCGACCTGCTCACCGAACGCGGTGAGGGCGGTCTTCAGGAGACATGCTCGGGGTCGACCGAGAAGCTCGTGCCGTCCTTGACTTCAACGTCCTTGCCCGGCAAGAGGACGCCGTCCTCACCTTTCAAGTCGTCGTCGTAGTCGATGCCGGGCGTGCCGATGATGTGCTTGTTCTCCGGCTCGTGCAGCTCGTTCCAGATCTTCACGATCTGCTCATAGGTCACGAGATGGCCCGGTACCTTGTACTCGCGGCCGCTTACGTAGATCTGCGTGTCACCATTCATGGGTCCGCTCCTTCCCCGGCATCCGGCCGGGCCACAACTTCTTGCGTCACGGGTTATCCTCCTCGCGACCGCTAACCGCACCGCAGGATGCGCGTGCTACCGTCAGGTGACGATCGTTGATCGATTCGGCTACCATGTCAACTGTGGGTTGACCACGAGGCGGGAGCCTCGCAGTTGACAAGGGGGACACATCGGGAGGTGCCGGGATGCTGGGCGAACGACTACGCCAGGCGAGACTGGCGGCAGGGCTATCGCTGGAGGGCCTCGCCGAACGGCTGGAGCGACCGCTTACCAAGCAGGCGCTATCGAAGTACGAACGGGGCGCGTCGCAACCGCCCCCCAGCCGACTCGCAGATATCGCCGCCGCGCTCAACGTGCGGGCGTCGTCCTTGCTCGCGGAATCCGATGTCAAGATCGAGTGGGTTGCCTACCGGAAGCTGCAGCGGCTGAGCAAGTCCAGGGAGGAGCAGGTCACGGCCGTCGCCACGCAACGGCTGGAGGGCGAGGTCAGGCTCCGGGAGCTATTCCATCTCGCGAACCGTCACGATTTGCCCGGGCCCATCGAGGTGAATCACCTGGACGACTGCGAGTACGCGTCGGCGGCGTTACGGATGCGCTGGAATCTCGGAGACCGGCCCGTCGACAGCCTCGTCGAGCAGATCGAGGAGCACGGCTGCGCCGTGGTGACATGGCCTGAGGAGTGGGGCTTCGACGGGCTCTCGGGTCGGGCGAACCAGACGCCGGTGCTCGTGCTCAACGAGGCGGCGCCAGCGGATCGCCTCCGGTTCAACGCGGCGCATGAGCTCGGCCATCTTGTCATGGCAAGCACGGGAGATGCGAAGCGAGACGAGGCGTTCGCCCACCGCTTCGCCGCCTCCTTCCTCGTGCCGGCGGAAGCGGCCCGGCGGGAACTCGGCCCGCGGCGCCGGGGACTCACCGTCGACGAACTGGGCCTCCTCAAGCAGCGCTGGGGACTGAGCATGCAGGCCTGGATTCGTCGCGCACACGACCTTGAGATCATCGGCGATCAGCTCTACCGGAGGCTGAACATGCGATTCCGCCATGAGGGATGGCATCGCGAAGAACCGTTCGCGTACGAACGAACGGAGTCACCAACGCTGCTGAGGCGACTGGTCCTGCGCGCACTGACGGAGCGGATGATCACGCCCGAGGAGGCCGACCGTCTGTACCCGGGCTCCGCAAGCGACGCCCCGCAGGCGCGGTCCGGTCGCTCGTCACTACGCGACCTCGCCAGGCTACCGCTTGAGGAACGGCACCAGGCGATCCGGGCGGCCGGGATCAGCGTCGACGCTGATGAGATCGAGGCGTGGGACGAGACCGTGGGCGACGGTCTCGAGGAGTGAGTGGGCCAGATGTCCCCCCGGCTCCGCCGACGCGCGGCGAGGTTTGGCTGGCCCGCCTGCCGCGTGCGGTGGGTGCTGAGCTTCAGCGGGTGCGCCCAGCGGTGATCGTGAATTCCCCGGCGTTTGATGCGGCGCCGGTCCGCATCATCGTGCCGCTCACGACGTGGCTCGCCGCGTTCACCGAGAGTGGCAACAAACTCCTCGTCGAGGCGACCGAGCGGAATGGCCTGGACGCGGACTCCGCAGCCGACTACCTGCAGGTCAGGAGCGTGTCGGTCGAGCGTTTGGTGCGGCGGATCGGGAGTCTCGATGCGGAGCTCGTCGAGGAGATCGTCGCCGGCATCGTTATCGCGCTCGACTACCAGCCGTGACCAAGCTCTTGAGGTCAGGCAGCTACGGGGGCCGGTGGCACCAGAATGCGCCTGAGCACCTCGGTGACGGACTTGAGGCCCAGGCGGGAGAGAACTCTACGCGCCCGTGCAGCGAGTGTATCCCCCAGATGTGCCGCTGCGGCCACGTGGCCTTCGCTGGCGACCCGGTGCGCACCTCCGCGCCCTGGGCGAGGTGCCGACGTGCCCGCCCACGGCAGCTCGGGTCGCCGGAGTAGTGCCTACTCTCCCGCGCCCCAATGAGCTCGTGGAGACGATGGCCAGCCATGATCTGTTCGAGTCGTGCTTCGCCCGGCCAGCGAAGGCCACTCCGAGGCGCACGGCCAGTGGATCCGGCTGTAGCACCGGCTCGCATCCCAGACGAACGCATCCCTGGCGAGCTTCGGTGATCGTTGAACGCAATGCGTCGGGAAAGCAGATTCCTTGGCGCTCGTCGTCGCGATGCTCTAGATTCTTATCGTAGTGAGAATCGTTCATTTCTCCGATCTCCACCTTGACTCCACGTTCACCTGGGCTGGCGCCTCAGGTGACGCGGCGCGTCGACGCCGTCAGGCGCTGCGGGACACTCTGCTGCGAATCGTGGACGTGACGCGCGCTGAGGGCGCAGACGCGCTCTTCAGTGGTGGCGACCTCTATGAACACGAGCGCGCCGGGCGGGACACGGGCGAGTTTCTGCGCCAGACGTTCGCCAGCCTCGACCCCATCCCCGTCTACCTCGCGCCGGGAAACCACGACTGGTACGGACCGGACAGCCTCTACGCCCTCGTCGACTGGAGCTCGAATGTCCATGTCTTCAGCGAGTCCGCGCTTCGGCCTGTCGAGCTCGAGACTGCCGTCACGCTCTGGGGCGCCGCGCACTGTGCGCCGGCGAACACCGACAACTTCCTCGACGGGTTCCGCGCCGAAGGCCCCGGCACCCACCTCGCACTCTTCCATGGCGCCGAGAACTCGTGGTTCAGCGATCAGGGCGAGGGCAAGCAGCCGCACGCACCCTTCGACGCGGCTCAGATCGCGGCAGTGGGGATCGATCACGCATTCCTCGGCCACTACCACCGCCCGAAGGACGCGGATCGGCACACGTATCCGGGCAACCCCGACCCTCTCGCTTTCGGCGAGGACGGCGAGCGGGGAGCAGTCTTGGCAACCATCGATGCTGTCGGGCAGATCACGAGCGAGCGCCACAACGTTGCTCATACAGATGTCCACGACTTCGAGATCGACATCTCGGGTTACACCACCCAGCAACAGATTCGGGATGCCCTCGCCGAGCAGGTGGACGGGCGCGGGGGCTTCGCGAGGCTCACGGTGCGAGGGGACATCGCGCCGGAGATCAGCGTCACAGAGAGCGACCTGCGCGACGCCATGCGCGCCTCGATGCCGTGCAGATCCGACTCGGAGCGCTCCGGCCGGGCTACGACTTTGAAGCGCTCCGTGTCGAACCGACGGTGCGCGGGCAGTTCGTCGCCGACGTCCTGGACGCGGGCCTCGACCCTGACGAAGAGCGGCGGGTGCTCATGACCGGACTGCGAGCGCTCGAGGGCCGGCGCGACCTCGGGGTGCTCTGATGCGATTCGAATCGGTGGCAGCCCACGCCTTCGGGCGCTTTCGGGACCAGACCCTGGATCTCGCCCCCGGAATGAACGTCATCTACGGCCCGAACGAGGCCGGCAAATCGACATGGCACGCCGCACTCTATGCGGGTCTCTGCGGGATGCGGCGTGCGCCCGGGCGAGCGCGAAGCGAGGACAGTGCCTTCCAGGAGCGCCACAGGCCATGGGACGGGGAAGGCTGGGCAGTCGGAGCGACCATCACGCTCAAGGATCGGCGGGTCGTGCTGCGGCACGACCTTGATGCGCGCGTGGACAGCAGCGCGCAGGATGCGGACCTCGCCGGTCGTGACTACTCTACCGAGATCGTGAGCGATGGCGCCCCGGATGGCGCACGCTGGCTCGGTCTCGACCGCAGGTCCTTCCTTGGCACGGCGTGCGTGCGGCAGGCGAGCATTCTGGCCGTCCTCGACGATCCGGGTGACCTTCAGGACGAACTGCAGAGCGCGGCCGCCACGGCCCGCACCGGTGAGACCGCGGCCGATGCCCTGGTGCTGCTCGGTGACTACCGTACCGAGCACGTCGGAACGGAGCGGTCGCCGACGAGACCACTCGCTAGGTCGCGGCGAGAGGTCGGGGACGCTCGAGCCGCTCTGACGTCGTCGACGACGGCACGTGCTGAAGCGGCTGAGCGCCGCCGTGGCGTCGAGGCCCTTGAGGCCGAGGTGGAAGACCTGAAGCGCAACAGGGACGCCATTCGCGCGGTGCTCGCTGAAGCCGAAGCCGTGTCTGCCGAACAGCGGCTTGCCCGCGCCGAGGTTCTGCGCGAGTCGTTCCTCGATGGGGAGCCACGCCATCCCGCCGACGACAGCGGGCTCGCCGAGCAGGTGGCGAGGGCGCTCGAGCAGTGGAGCAGTACACCGCAACCCGAAGAGCCCACAAGCCCGAACGCCGCCGAACTCCGGGCCCTACTCGCCGACCAGGACCTGGATATGGCCATCCTCGCGGAGGTCGACGCATCGGCGTCTGAAGAACGTCTCGCCCGCGCGCGTGGGCTGAGCGCGCCCTTCCCGGAAGGGGCGCCGAGGCGCCCGAGTGAAGAAGACGAACTCACGCAGGAGGTCGCGAACGCACTTGCGGCCTGGGATGCGCGTCCCGACGTCCGCGGCACACCGATCAGCGACCTGCGCGCGCAACTCGATGAGATCGACCAGGCGCGCGCGGACACCTCGCGCGGCGGCCTTGCGGGCCTGCTCCGCGGGATCTTCCAGTGGTTCGCACGCCTGCTTGGCCTTGGTTCACGTGAGTCCGAACCGGAGCGCTCGGACCTGGCCGGGCACAGCAGCAGCATCGAACGCGAAATCGATGACGCAACGCGGGTCGAGGAAGCACGGATCGGCATCCGCAAGGTAGCGCTTCGTGCGGGGCTCCCGGACGGATCGGCCGACTCTCTCGTGCGCTCCCTGCGCGAGTGGCAGAAGACACGCACCGAGCAGATGAACGAGGCGGATGAGAGGCTCGCGCTCTGGGAGGAGCTGCAACGAGCCCTCGGTGAACAGACGCTGGAGGATCTGGAAGCCGACGCCGCGCATGCGCGACACGAAGCAGATTCGCGGGCCGCGGCTGCGGACCAAGACCGGTTGACTCGCGCCCTTGCTCAGCCCCTCGAAGACGCCGAGCTTGCCGCACTCCGGGGACGGACAAGCGCCGCGCGCCGAGCCGAAGCGGAGAGTCGTCTGCGCATGCGAGAAGCGGACGATAGGCGTTTCGAGGACGACACACGTAGGCGAGACGAGGCGCGGGCGGGACTGCGCGGGGGAGTGGTTGCTATCGGGAGTGAGGCGCTGACCCCGGACGACCAAGAGTCGGCCCTGAGCGAGTGGCTTCAGCGCAGGGGAGAGATGCTCGCCGAGGATCGCCGCAAGACCGACGAATGGGAGGACCTCCAGCGACTTCTGGGTGAGCGCACGCTCGCTGAGTTCGAGGAGGAAACGGGGCGGCTCCGTAGCGAAGCGGACTCGCTGCTCGCGAGCGCAGCCCCAGAGGCCATCGTGGAGACGAGGCAGAACGAGCCGTCCGAAGGAGACCTCGAAGATCTGGAGACGGACCTGCGCGAAGCCCGCGCCCGCCGCGACACAGCGACCGGTGAATTGGGCGAGTTCGAGAGTGGGTTAACGGATATGGCGGAGGCCGAGGAGCGCGTCGAGCGCGCCGCGGCGGAGCTTGCACGCGTCCAAGGCCTCGATCAGACCCTGGGCACCGTCATCCAACTCCTTGAGGCTGCCCAGGAGCGCGTCCACCGTGACATCGCTCCGGTGTTGCGCGCGACTGTCCTAGAGCGCCTCGAGCAGGTGACCGGCGGCCGGTACACCGACTGCCGCGTCAACCCCGAGTCCTTACAGGTCGAGGTCGCGGACGCAGAGGGGCGGTGGCGCACAGCGCGGGTTCTGTCACATGGAACCGCCGAGCAACTGTACCTGCTGCTGCGCGTCGCGCTCGCCCGACACCTCACAGAACCGTCGGGCGAAGCGTGTCCGCTGATCCTCGATGACGTGATCAGCGCAGCGGACAGCGAACGCAAGCAGCAGCTACTCGAGACGCTGTTGTCGATCAGCGAGTCGACGCAAGTGATCCTCTTCACCCACGAGGACGATGTGAGGTCGTGGGCTGAGGCGCGACTCACCAGTCCGAGTGATCAGCTCACTGTGCTTGCCAGCGAGGCGCCTCATGTCTAGGCGTAGCCGGTGACAGCGCGGCCTGTCGGCACGGGAGGGAGTCCGGGATGGGCTGGCTGAAGGGCCTCTTCGGATCCGACAAGTCGCGTCCGTCGGACTCCTCTGCTAGGGCGGCTCGCGAGATCGACGACGTCCGAAGCCGGATGGAGCCGTTCGAATACGTATCGAGCGGGCTCGAGGCCTGGGAGGCCGGAGACCAAGAGCGTGCAGAGCGCCTACTCAGGCAGGGCGTCGACGCGTACCGTCGCGCCGAGCCCGACGGCGTCGATTTCGCGCTGGGCCGCCTCGGCGCGTATCTCCTCGACCAGGCACGAGTGGATGAAGCGACCGAGGTACTCGACGAGGCGATCACCCGAGGAACTGACCTTCCGGCAATTTGGCGCGACTCCCTCGACATCCGGGCTCGTCGGCAAGATCTGGATGGCCTCTTCGACATCGCCACGCGCTGGCAAGCGAGCGCCCACGGTCCGGAACAGCCGTGGGCCGGGCTCATCGCTCACGCACGAGGGGCCGACCGTGCAGGCGATTCGGAGTTCGCGATAGCGGTTGCCGATCGGGTAGCGGCGGGTGCCGCGCGAGCCGGCGATCAGCAGGCAGCCTGGTCGGCCATTGGCGTGCTCGGGCACATCCACGAGCGCGCCGGGCACCTCGATAGAGCGCTCGATCTATGGACCGTAGCGTTCGCTGAAGGAAGCGACGACCCCACGACTCTGAACCGACTGTCGATGCATCGCGAGCGTGCGCGCGATTACGCTGGTGCCATCGCCGTCATCGAGATAGCCCTTGAGCGCCACCTCCCCGCCAACACTGAGGAGCAACTTCGAAAGCGCCTCGAACGATGCCGGGCGCGCGCGGAGGGTCGCGGCCGGCGGGACGTGACCGCCTACTCGGTGCGAACTGGCGAGGGCGCCTTCGAGCCCGTGTTCCAGTCACGCGTGCGTCCCCCGATTCGTTCCGCGCACGTTCAGGGGGCGATGGCTCGATGCTTCGGGGTCAGTAAGCGCGTCGGGACGATCGTCGACGTGTCGCTCGCCGACGGCTCCGAGGTCGGCCGCCACACCGATCTTCCTGCGTTCGGTGACCTCCTGTTCTCGCCGAACGGGTATGGGATCGGGGCGGTCCAGACCGGTCGCGTTGGGTCGGCCGAGACCACGCTCACGTTCCTCTCTCCGGATTCGATAGCCGTAGCAACAGGCCGGGTGCCCGACGCTGTGTCCGAGATCGCCGCTATAGGCGATCTCTGGTGCGTGGGGTGCCGCGACGGGCATCTCTATGCGTTCGCACAGACGGGAGAACCGCTCTGGCGGTGGGAGACCCCCGGGTCACGCGACCACGACGGCGACGCGTACTCGCGACCCTGTCCGTACTACGTCGCGGCCGATGGTGAGCGAGCCGTAGTCTCCAGCATGGGCGACATCTACTGCATCGGCGCCACCGGGACCACGTTGTGGCACTTCCAGTTACCTCACGAGGAGATGGTCCAGGACGGCGAGCTACTGGATCTCTCGACGGGCGATGCAGATGAAGACGACGGGCTGGGCTTCGAGTTCTCCATCACCTTCGACGGGATGTCGCCGATGGTTTCGAGTCTCGTGGCGGGCGCGGACGCGATCCTCGTCGGGTCGTCCGACGGCAGACTCTTCGTCCTGTCGCCAGCCGGCGAACTTCGCGGCGTACACCAGGTGGGCGAGAGTTGGGTACACCCAGTCGTGGATGCCCAAGGTGCATCTGTCGCCGCGTACAGCAGCGAGACACTCTTTCGCTGGGAGAGCGGCCGGTTCCGGCACGTCACGAAAGCTGCCGGCGCACCGGAGGGTGTCGGGGCGTGGTCCGGTGGACTCTACGTTTGGAGCCGGAAGCAGCTCGATGTCTTGAGCTGGACCGGACAGGTGATCTGGGGCGTCGAGTTCTCGAAGAACATCAGCAGTGCAGTGATGCACGAGCGGCGACTCGTTTGCGCTGCTGGCGTCCTCGTTACGTTCGCCCTAGCGGGCGAGCCCATAGATTGAGCCGACTCGCTTGGCTCCAGTCGGGCCATGCCCATGGGTCGGGAGCGCGGGCGAGGCGGAAGACCGGACCGGCGGTGGCCACGGTCTCCAGATCGCAACTCATCCGCCGGCGAGAAAAGCGCGCGCGGCGCCGATCACCTCGGGGCCCACCTCGTCGAGATCGCCTTCGCGGAGCAAGCGCAGCGGGGAGCGGTCGTCAAGTTGCGGGTTGAGGCCCTGGAACCAGGCCTGCGCGATGGCGGCCGAGTCCGCAGCGGCGATCGGGGCGGCAGCCTGCAGCGCGGTGCGCAGCCGCCGTTGGACATCGGCGCTCGGCTTGCGCGAACCGTCCGCCCACTGGTGGACAGCGCGCGTTTCCTTGACCGAGCCCAGGTACGCGCAGAGCCTGGGGCCGAGGATATCGCGTACCTCGCGAACTACTTCGGGGAACGTCGAGCGGGTGGCACGCACATGAGCTTCGTAGTCCGGGCGGGCAGCGGGTGTCGATGTCACTGAGCCACCTCCTCTGTCCGAACAGAATCTACCACTCGATATCCCATCGTATATCACATGACGATCACAAGTTGCAGCACGGGCACGGAGCTGGCGAGCCGTCCAACGTTTCATCCACTACCGGAGCCTCGTCTGGATGCCGCAGCGGTCTTGGACGGCCCTTCTGACCCAGGGGTGGCGCGGCGTCTTGCCAGACTTGCTAGCGTTGCATCATGAGCACGATGAACGTATCGCTTCCCGCGGCCCTCAAGTCTTTCGTGGACCAGCAGGTCAACGACCGTGGCTACAGCTCGTCAAGCGAGTACGTCCGTGAGTTGATCCGCAAGGACCAAGATCGCCAGCGCCTGCGCGGCCTGCTCCTCGAAGGCGCGGTGTCGTCACCGGCAGTCACCGCCGATGCAGACTACTTCGGCCGGCTGCGCGATCGGGTTGGCGAAGCCGCCAGCGGTGAGCTGGAGTCGCTCGAGGACTGATCATCGGAGCCGCGCGCGATCGGCCTCAGAACGAGAGCGCCACGAAGAACCTGGCGCATCCCATTCCGCACGAGCGTGTGGTCATGCCTTCCTTCTTCGAGTGGCGAGAAATCGGCCGTGGGCGCTCTCGGAGGGGGCGGGACAACTGGGCTCAGTCAGTGCTGCAGCAGCAGCTCGTGACGGTTCATCCCGTCATTGGGGCACCGGGCGCGAGGGATCGGCGATAGCCGTATCACCCAGTGGGCTCGTGAGACCCCGCTCGAACCCCGTGAACGCCTCGATCACCTCCGGCGCCTCGAACGCCCGTTTGCATCGGCCAACCGTGATCTGGACCAGGATCCCCGCGCGGACCAGTTGGTCCATGGCCTGGGTAGTCGGAACTAAGTGAGGACCGGCGACTCCGGAAGCGCGTCGATGAGCAGCGGCAGCGCCGAATCGCGCGGCGCAGGACCGGCGCGTGCAAGCCACTCCGCCTGGAGCGCTTGCACCCGCTCCTCGAAGCGTGCGGCGTCGCATGCAGGCACGCCGCGGTGGCGAGCGCCACCCAGCGATCGAAGCCGTCGCGCGCCCGCCGCGCTGTCGGGCGGCCCGACGCAGCCCATCGCGGTCAGGCCCGCAACGTAAGCCCGCGACCAGATCGCGAGCACGAGCGCGATAGCCGGTTGGACCCGGAGTCCCAGCCCGCGGCGCCGCAGCACCAGATGGATCAGGCCAAGGCCCACGCGCCCGTTGTCGTCCACGAATCGGTGGATGGTCTCGAACCGCGTGTGTGCGATGGCTCCTGGACCAGCGGTGGCCACGCATCAGCGCTGGCAAGGGGCGCAGAGGTCGGTGTAGACTCTTGGTGGAGATATTGTCCTACGATTGGTACGTCCGAGGAGCACCTATGGCCAGCAGCCATCACGAGCGTGCCGACGTGACCGACGACCGCTTCCAGGTGCTGGCGCTCGACGGCGGCGGGGCGAAGGGGGTCTTTAGCGCTGCTCTCCTCGCCGGGCTCGAAGAGGATCTCGGCCGCCCTCTGCTGGACCACTTCGATCTCGTCGTCGGCACATCAACCGGCGGACTGATTGCCCTCGCCCTCGGTGCCGGTCTGAGCCCGAGACAGATCGTAAACTTTTATGTTGAGCAGTCGCGCAACGTCTTTCCGGGCCCGTACTGGTGGCGCTGGGTCCGGCGATGGGGTGCTGCCAAGTACGATGGCCGCGGGCTCGAGCGGGCCGCCCGCGACGTGCTCGGTGACACTCTACTTGGAGACAGCAAGGTTCCACTCGTCGTGCCTTCGTACAACCTCGGCGAGAACGACGTCTACCTGTTCAAGACCCCGCACCACCCGAGGCTCAAGCGGGACTGGCGGGTTCCCATGTGGGAGGTAGCGATGGCGACAAGTGCAGCTCCGACCTTCTTTCCAGCGTACCGGCTATCGGGCGATCGGGTCCGCCTCGTGGACGGCGGCGTGTGGGCCAACAATCCCGCCATGGTCGGGGTCACTGAGGCGGTCAGCCTGTTCCGGCGCAAGCTCAGCGATGTTCGCGTCCTGAGTGTCGGCACCACTTCGGAAGCACGAGCGCGGCCCGATAGCCTCGACCGGGCCGGAATCCTCAGCTGGGTAATGGGGCGGAGCATCGTCGATGTGCTGCTCGCTGGGCAGGGCGTTGGGGCGTTCGCGCAGGTGCAACTTCTCCTCGGGAAGGAGAACGCGCATCGTCTCGACCCGCCACTCCTGGACGGCTACATCCCGTTGGATCGAGCCGATCCCGATGCCCTGATCGCCAAGGCATCACATTACAGCCGCTCGTACAGCCGCGACTTCGAGCGGACGTTCGGGGGACACGTCCGCCACGAGTACACCCCGCTCTACAGCCTGAAAGCTGAGGTGCCCTAACCATGACTTTCGAACGCGAGCGCGAGCTCAGCGAACTGCTCGAAGCAGCCATTGCATCATTCGACATTCCGGACTCTCGGTACGAGCTTGCCGTGCGCCGGTACGAGAGCGTCGGCCAGTGGCTCGAGGCGTTTGAGGAAAATCGCGGCCAGGACGCCGACGTCTTCGTCCAGGGATCGTTCCGGTTGGGTACCGTCACTCAGCCTATCGGCCGACACGACGAGTACGACATCGACATGGTGGGCAGGCTCCACATCGTCAAGCACTCCATCAGCCAGACGGAGCTGAGGGAGAACGTCGGCGCTAGCCTCGCTGCCTACGTGTCAATCGGACCCGAAGGGCGACCGAAGCTGCACGAGGGGAAGCGCTGCTGGACACTCGAATACCCGTCCGATCGTTTCCATATCGACGTGCTCCCGGCCATTCCCGATCTCGGAGGAGGCGGCGACGCGCTCCTGCTGACGGACAAGGACCTCAGGGCTTGGCAGCACTCTGACCCCATCGGCTACGCCGACTGGTTCTATCGACGGATGGCCGATGAGTTCGCGCAGCTACGCGCGGAGGCGGCGTACGCCATGAGGGCCGCGAGCGTGGAGGATGTACCTGAGTGGAGGGTGAAGACCACCCTGCAGCGGACGGTCCAGGCCCTCAAGCGTCATCGCGACATCTACTTCCAGCGTCGGCCTGAGCGCCGTCCCGCCTCAATCATCATCACGACCCTTGCGGCTCGGAGCTACGCAGGCGGCGGGAGTCTCTCTAGCGTCCTGGTCGAGGTGCTCACACGTATGCCGCAGTTCGTTCAGAAGCGAGATGGCGTGTGGTGGGTGCCGAACCCGGTACAGCCGGCTGAGAACTTTGCCGACCGTTGGCGCGAACACCCCGAACTCGCGGGCTCGTTCTTTGCGTGGCTCAGCCAGGCGCGGTCCGATTTTCTAAGCCTCGCGGCGGTCCCCGGCGTCGACGGCACCCTCAAGGCTATCGCCAGGTGTCTTGGCGATGACTCCGCGAGTGCAGCCGGCGCGGCCCTCGGGAGCGGCGTCGCAGCGCTGAGTGGCGCGGGTCAGTTGGGTCTTGGCTCGAGTGCAGGCACGCTCAGCCCATCACCCTCGCGTCCGGCATCTAGACACACCTTCTACGGTGGCGATGCAGCGCCGCGCCTCGCTTAGCATTGCCGTACAGGGGGCCGCCCTGAAGGGCCGCTTCCCCGACTCCGAGCTTCGGATGCGCGGGATGACCCTCACATGGACGGCTGAGCTTCGCCCCACGGCGCTGAGCTGCGAATACACGATCAGGCTCACTTACGCCCCCGACGGCTATCCGCCGCGGGTCGAAGTCTTGCCCGAGCTTGCATCCCGACCCGGTGAGCCCCTTCCGCACGTCTACGCCGACGGCTCACTCTGCCTGCACGTGCCCGGCGAGTGGTCGCCGAAGATGTTCATCGCCGACACCATCGTGCCGTGGGCCTGCGAGTGGCTCCTCCATTACGAGATCTGGCTCGCGACCGGGGAGTGGCACGGCGGAGGGGAGCACCCGTCGGCGGGCACTCCGGGCGGCAACTCGAACGGCTCAAGACGAGACCGGCGAGCCCGCCGGCAGAGATCGAGGCGGCGTGAGCGCCGGCCTCCCGGCGAGACAGCGGAGGCACCGGACGTGTAGGCTGCGGCTGCCCGAGAGAGTTGCAGCCTCCGATGCGGCGGGGCGCACCGGGACATCCCCATGACCACCGACCCCAGGACCCACCGACTCGGCGTGATGCTCAGAGCGCGCCGTCGTGAACGGCGGTTGAGCCTTCGCGACCTTGCCGAGGAGATCGGCGTTTCTCTCAACACGCTGTCGAGAGTCGAGCGCGGGCATGTCCCTGACCTGAAGAACTTCCAGCGCATCGTGGACTGGCTTGGAGTGCCCGCCGACAGCTTCCTGGTGGACGAGCCGGACTCGGCGGGGACGCCTGAGGTAATCGCTCGTCACCTGCGCTCGGACCGTCTGCTGACACCCGATGCGGCCGCCGAGATTGCAGGGATGGTCGCGGAGAGCTACCGCCGGTTCGTAGAGGAGCGCCGCGTGCTGGAGGTGCAACTGCGAGCCGCCCGGACGTTCACGCCGGAAGCGGGTGCTCTGCTGGGGGAGATTCTGAGTGCGATGTATGCGGCGCTCGAAGAGTCCGAAGGCGATTAACGGATGCAGCGCGGATTCAAGGCACGCGCTGAGCGACTGGCCGAGGAAACTCGCCGGGACATGGGCCTCAGGCCGACAAATGGCATCGATGTGTCAGCGCTGGCGAACCACGCCGGCGCGGACGTTCACGCAGCCGACGAGTTGACGAACCGGGACAAACTCGAGGCGCTTGAAGCACTGCAACCGAGCGCGTTCTCGGCATGCACCTTCCGGGTGCGGGGACGGCCGATCATTGTCTATAACCCCCTGGCTTCTGACCCCCGGCAGCAAAGCGACATCGCACACGAGGTCGCGCACATACTGCTCGGTCACGAGCTCCAGACCGTGCAGCAACTCGACGGAGTGAGCTTCTTCAGCTGCGATCCGGACGAGGAGCAAGAGGCGAACTGGCTCGCAGGCTGCTTACTCCTTCCGAGGCCGCTCCTGCTGCGAGCGGCACAGCGCGGCCTCCAGCCGGCGGACATCGCTCGAGAGCATGGTGTGAGTCGGCAGATGGCCGAATTCCGGCTCCGGGCGACCGGCGTATCACGGCAGGTCCAAGCGGGTCGGGGGTCTCGCTAGACGCCCTGCCACCGAGCCGAGCCGACGGGCGCCAATCTCCCGCTGCCCCACATGGACCGTTCCTGTGCTCGCGGGTCCTAGCGGTAGATCCTGCGAGATCGCCCTCAGAACGCCAGGGGCACGTAGAACCGAGCACACCCCATTTCGCACGAGCGGGTCGTCATGCCCATGTTCTTGCACCGGTGCGAAAGAGCCTGGGCATCAGTGGGGCCGTGCGAAGGGCGGGGCTCTGTGGTCAGTACAGCTGATAAGGAGTGAACGGCTATAGGGCCAACCGGAACCGCAGTACGAAGGTTCTTGATTTCGTCCAGTACCGCCCACCACATCGGGCAGACTCAACGGCCTGCGTTCCGGGGTTCCGCTGGCGCTCCAGGCGCGGCGTTCCGGTCCGGGCGAGTGGATCAGCCTCCGCCCGTGCGGCGACGACACCAGTCGGGAAACTCGTCGCACACCTCGGGATGCTCCTCCGCGTATGCCGGCATCACATCGGCGCAGTGTTCCGAGGGCATCGCTCCCATCGCGATGTAGGCCAGGCATTTCTCCACCGTGACGGGTGCTGGAGCGGGCCTGACCGCGTCGGGCGCCTCCTCCTCCAGCGTCGGTTCGGGCTCCATCGATTCGTCTCCCGCCCAGACCCGGGTGAAGCGAATCTCGCTGCTGTACAGCCAGCGATCGTGGGTCACGTCGTCCGGGAAGAAGCGCCGCGTTGCGAAGATCGGATCGCCGTAGTCGTCCAGCGCGGCGTTGAGCTGGACCGCGCCCAGCTTGTGTTGGAGCGCGAATTCCACCCTGCCGTCCGCGGGATGTACGCGCGCGATCACGCGGGCCTCAGCAGCACGCGTGCCGACCGGCGCCGTGCGGTCCCTGCCCCTGGCGTCGTAGTACGGCGCCTGAAGCAGGTGCGTGGCGCTGCCCTCAAGCCAATGATTGTGAGTGACGTCGCGCGGAAAGAACCGCTCGTACTCGAGGTGGAGGAGTCGCGGCGTGCCCTCGTCGTCGATCCGCTGGATGCCGAACTCGAGCCTGCCGTCAGGCTGCATCCGGGCGGCGATCCGCACCACGAACTCCTCGGAGGTCTGGGCCCGAGCACTGTCCGTTGCCGTCGCCAGCACGACGAGGAGCAGCGTCGCCGCCACGAGTCGCGAGGGCCAGACGCGCAGCACCGGGACGCGCATGTCCGTCATCGAATTCGCATCCCGTCCGCTCTCTCCGGTTCCCGAAGAGTTTCGCAATCACGATACTCTCCCCCGCCTGCGCCGGTCCCCTGCCGACCTTCGATGGGATCGGGCTCGGAGGCGCAGGCCGCGGCGCTACTCGCCCGAGACGACGCTGAAGCGGCGGCTGTCGCTGCGCCCGAAGACCTCGGGGAAGAAGGCCTCTTCCGCGTGCGCGGGGGCGACGAAGAAGTCGCCCGGTGTCGTCGCTCGCGCGTAGTAGACGTACTCGTGCACGCCCTGCGGCAGGCGGCTGGCGCGCAGCACGAGCCGGTCGTCCCGCAGCTCCACCTCGTTCCACGGGTTGTAGTACCAGCGGTACCAGGGCGCGTAGTACGCGGGCGCATCGCCGAGCAGCGCCTCCACACGATCGGCTTCCAGCTGCTCGCGCAGCCATGGCGAGACGATGTTCAGCTGCGGATCGATCGGTTCGAGGCCCGCCGGCAGGAAGTCCTCGACCTTCGCGAACACGCGGTCGGCGGGCGCGACCACTGTTACCGTCACCCGCACCACGTCGCCGATCGCGGCGCTGCTGATCGGCTTGTCGGGCTCGTCGAGCAGCGAGTAGCGGTGTGAGACCGCGAACCCGCGGTTCAGCGCCTCGACGTCTTGAGCGGGCGTGACGTAGCGCAGGTTGAGCCCGTAGTACATCCGGCCCAGGCTGTCGGCCTCGCGCTCGAACTGCACGCGGCTGACCCCGCCGAGCGGCAGCTCCGCGAGCGCGATCTCCGTGCCGTCGAGGTAGTCGCCGGCCGGCACATCGAAGTCGCCGGCGAGCACCCTCGAGGTGTTCACCAGCACCGAGTAGTCGTACACGCCCAGCGTCTCGCCGGTGAGTTCCGCGTATGCGCCGAGCGCGGCCATGCCGCGGGCGCGCTCGACGTTCGTCTTCCAGCGATCGGCGGCGCGCGCGATGGCCAGCCAGCGTGCGGTCTCCTCGATCAGCGGGTGCCGCGGGTCGGCCTCGGTCAGTGCGCGCAGCACGAGCGCGGTGGCGTGCACGCTGCCGTTGTGCAGGCAACCGGCGATGCGCTGGTCCTCCCAGTGGTTGCCGTTGGCGCTGGCGATGGTGGTCGCGGTCAGGTCGTTGAGCAGGATCCGCACGTCCTGGTGGTCCGCCTCGTGACCCGTCGCGAGCAGGCCGAGCAGCAGGTAGGCGCGGCCCCAACTGGTGAGGCCCGTGCGGTGCTCCTCGACAATCGCGCGCATCGCACGCGCCTCCTCATCGATCAGCGGGCCCGCCTCCGCAACGTGCTCGGAGGCGCTGGCGAGGGCATAGAGCAGGAACGCGTGCCGGCTCGGATCCGCCGGGCGCTCGACATCGGTCTGGCTGTCCAGTTCGCGGCGGATCAGCTGCCAGGCGTTGGTGAGGGCCTGGTTGGGCACCGCGTGACCGGCGTCGCGGGCCTCGCCGAGCGCGATCAGCACCCAGCCGCTGATCCAGACATCGGGGTCGCAACTCTGGCACCACCCCCAGCCGCCACGCCAGTGTTGCGCGTTCACAAGCGCCCGCAGGTCCGTCCCGAGCTGGCGCGTCTGCGCCTCGTCGAGGCGGCCCGCCTTCGTGCGCTGCACGGCAACGGTGGCGATGATGCGGCTCGCCTTGCGCACGTTCGACTCCCGCCAGCGCGACGGGTACGGCGCGAAGTACTTCAGCTCCTCGTCGAGCGCGCCAACCAGCGAGCCCTGGATGGACAGCTCGAGCGAGCCGCTGTCCGTGATCACGTAGTCCGGCAGGTAGACCGCCTCAATGACGGGCGTGTCCTCGACGAGACCGCCGGTGGCCGTCGTCTCCGGCGTGACGTCGAGGTGCACGGGCAGGCTGATCTCGACGCCGTCGCCGTAGCCGCCGCTGGTGACGGCGCGGAAGCGAACCGTCGCCGTGCCTTGCTGGAGCGCGCGGGCGAGCCACTCGAAGATCGCCGAGTCGCCGGGTTCGATGGTCGCGGAGCGCGCGGCATCCTCGTCGAGGATCACGCCCTCGACCTCGACGGTGACGGTCACCCTGCGCGCCTGCGCCGTGCCGTTGCGCACGAGCGTGCGCAGGGTGACGGAGTCGCCGACGCGCAGGAAGCGCGGCAGTGCGGGGCGCACGAGCAGCGGCTGCGTCACCAGCAGCTCGCTCTCGCCCTCGCCGAGCTGCGTCTCGGCGGTGGCGGCGCGCGCACGCGCGCGCCAGGTGGTGGCGTTGTCCGGCAGCTGCAGTTCGAAGCTGGCCGTGCCGTCCTCGTCCGTCGTGAGCTGCCCGATCCAGAGCGCCGTGTTCTGGAAGTCCGATCGGACCCGCGGATCGGCGCTTGACGCCGAATCCTCAGCAGCCGTCGGCGCTGCCGTCGCCGCAGCCACGGCGTACACGGACGCCTCCCCAAGCGGCGAGGCCTCCCGCGCGCTGTCAGTGCCACGGCCTTCATCGCCCTTCCCGGCTTCGCGGTACGTCTCGTTCCAGCGGTTGACGAGGACCGTGAGCGACGAGGCGGGGCGCACGCCCAGCGCGCGCTCGTACCAGAACGCGTCCATCCCGTCCGGGCCCACCTCGTCCGCCAGCGCCAGCACCGCCTTGTCGACGACGGCGACCGCGACATCGGCTTCGACGCCGCGGCCCTCGGCGTCCGTCACGGTGACCTCGTAGCGCACCGTCTCGCCGGGCAGCGCCTGCTCGCGGTCCGGCTCGATCTGGACGTCGAGCCTGCGCGGCGCCGTCGAGACCGGAAGCTTCAGGGAGCCGACCAGGTAGCGCGCGTACGGGTCGGCCGCGGTGGGCGGGCGGTAGAGCACGACGCTGACGTAGATGTTGGGGATGTGCGCGTCCTCGATCGGGATGCGCAGCACCTCGCTGTTCGTCTCGAAGGTGCGCACCTCGCTGCTCAGCACGCGCCCGCGCTCGATGGTGACGAGTGCGGTGGCGCCCGCGAACGGCGCCGGCACGAGCACCTCGGCCACGTCGCCGACCTCGTACTCCTCGCGGTCGGCGATCAGTTCGATGATGTCGCCCTCGCGCACGGGCCACGGCGCATGGTCCGAGCCGCTGACCCAGAGGAAGCGGGCGGAGCGCGCCTCGCGTTCCCGCTCGTCGAGCGACTCCGCGACGAGCCGGTACGACCCCGCCTTTGGAGGGGTGAACGTCAGCGTCGCCTCGCCGGCCTCGTTCGTCGTGGCGGAGAGGACCTCGATCTCCGTTTCAATTAGCTCGTAGCGGTGGAAGTAGCCGCCGCTGCCGGCTCGCTCCTTCTTCCTCACCCACTCCCGCTCGTAGATGCGGACGGTGACGGGCCGGCTCGGCGCGATGCGGCTCTCGTAGTCGACGGTGACGAGCTGGACGGTCTCCGGCTCCCCGGCCTTCGCGATGTAGGACTCGGTCTTGATGCCGGCGTACCAGGTGGCGGGGTGGACGGTCGCCGTGGTGCTGTTCGCCACAGCCCGCCCGTTGGCGTCCGTCACCGTGGCGCTGATCGTGAACGACTGCGTGCCTTCGTCCTGCTCGAGCCTGGCGGGAACCGCGAAGCGCGCCACGCCCGAGGCGTCGGTGCGCGCCGTGCCGCTGCCACGCCAGGGATCGCGGTACTCCGAGGTCCGGTAGTAGTAGTCGTACTCGGAGAACGAGTAGTCCTCGTAGCCCTCGACGCGGATCGCCGTTGGGAACGCGCGCGCGGCCCACGCGACCTCCGCACCGCCGACCGGTGCGCCGAAGTAGAAGCGCGCCTGCGTCTCGGTCGCGATCGTGTCGCCGGCGACGTAGTGCTCCTCCGCCGTCCCGACCTCGACCTCGAACTCCGGCGTGCGGAACTCCGCCACGCTGAACGACGTGCTGGCGCCTCTGCAGCAGTTCAGCGACACCGAGTACGACCCCGTGGCGGCATCGCGGGGGAGCACGAACTCACCCGCGACCGTTCCGAATTCGTCGAGCTCCGCCGTGGTGTTCAGCAGGTACGCGCGGCGCGGGTCGCGGATCGTGACCTGGATTTCCGTGCCCGGGCCGGGCACGGAGTAGAAGGCGTCGTCGTCGTCGCGGACGACGGCCTTGTAGTAGACGGTCTCGCCCGGCCGGTAGATCGGGCGATCCGTGTAGGCGTGGCCCACGCGGCCGGGGAGATAGGAGGACGCTCCCAGCTGCCAGGGTGAAGCGCCTACGTCCCACCACGTAGACGCCACGCCGCTGCGCCCGTCCTCTTCGATCCGCACGAGGTGCTGGCCGTAGGAGTCCCAGCGGTAGCCGCGACCGCTGGAGATGGCGAACCGCGCGAGCCCGTCGCCGTCGGTGCTGCCCGTCTGGTAGGGGCTCGATGGCGGGTCTTCGAGCGGGGCGGTGCTCACCGGCACCCCGCTGAGCGGCGTGCCGGTCTCGTAGTCGAGCGCCCAGACGACCAGTTCGTCGAACGCCAGCTTGGTGACGACCGCCGTATCGACGACGCTCAGCACCAGCTTGCGCCAGGCCTCGTCATCCCCATCGTCCGCGCCGAGGAAGTAGTGCCCCTTGGGCAGCGGTTCGCCCACGCTCAGAGCCGTCGAGTAGAGCCGCGAGGTGTCACGCAACTCTGCGCCGATCGGCTCGGTCCAGCTGCGTATCGGTTCGCTGTCCGGCCAGAAGGTGATCGACCCCTCACTCTCGCGCCATCCGTCGATGAAGCCGCGACGCAGGAGGATCTCGGCGTCGGAGTCGGAGAGGCGGTAGAGCCGGAAGTGGGCCTCTTCCACGGCCCGCGCATGGTAGTACAGCACCTGCTGATCGCCTGCGGAGAACGTGACGAAGCTGGCCGGGGCCGCGAGGGCCACCCACGGTCTCGGGGGCTGCGCCGCGCGCGTGGTGAAGGAGAACTCGTGCGCCGGGAGGGTCCGCCCCCCTCGGTCACGCGCGCCCTCGGCCACGCTCACCGTGTACTCCGTCGAATACTCGAGCCCCACACCGATACGGACCGTCTCGGGGCTCCAGTCATACCAGCGCAGTGTGATGTCGTCCGAGTCGATGCCGCTGACGGTGATGCGGTCCTCGAACGACTCGATGTCCATCGGGTTGTTGTAGTAGAGCGTGATGTCGTACGGCCATGCATCGGTCGCGCCGGCCGGCGGGCTCGTGCGCACAAGCCTCGGCGCCTCCACAACCGTGAAGCGCGAAGACCTGTTCGAGGGCATCGCGCCACCGCTCGCCCCAAGCAGGCGGGCGGGTGCGATGAGCCAGTGCACCGTGCCGAGCGCCAGCGGCTCTGCGGGTGTCAGCGTCACGACCGTGTCGCCCTCGCTCCACGCGAACGAGGCCGCGACGGCGGAGCCGTCCTCGTCGCGAATCACGAGGCCCGCCTCGACCGAGGCGCGGTCCATCGGCTGGTTGAAGGTGACGACGAAGGGGCCGTCAGGCTCGACGAACTTCGACTCGTTCTCCGGCTCGAAGCGCGTGATCGCCAGCTGGATCGTCGCGAAGCTCCACTCGAAGTCGGCCTCGAGGGCGCCGTCGGCGGCCGAGGTCAGTCCGGCCGGGATGCGCACGCGGTACTGCGTGCTGGGCAGCAGTCCCTCGCTGGGCGTGAAGCGGTAGAGCGAGGTGTTGAGCCACTCACCCTGCCCGGTGATCGGCGGGTCGAACTCCAGCACCTCGGGCGCGGGTCCTTCCTGGAGCACCGTGAGCGCGGCGACGGAGCGGTTGAACTGCACGAGGATCTGCGCCTCGACCGGGACCTCCCGGTCCCCGTCGCCGGGGATGAGGTAGGCCACCTCCAATGCGCCCTCGACGGTGAAGGTGTGCACGTGGTCCTCGGCGAGGCCGGAGGCGGCGGCGTTCACGACCACCTCGTACTGCCGCCCGCGCTGCCAGCCGGGGTAGGCGGGCTGGAACAGCAGCGTGCGGTCGTCGGCCCAGGCGAACGAGCCCTCGGCCGGCGGGTCGATCGAGACGAGGGCGGCGCCGTCTCGCTCGCCGGGCGCATCGCGGAAGGCGATCGTCAGCGTGGCGAGCCGCGGGACCTCCGTACCACCTGGGGAGACGGATACCGGCGGCCGGGCGCCGGCCAGCGGCGCCACGATCCTGAGATCACCGTAGCGGTAGCGGCCGTCCGGGCTGTGGCCGTCGTCGAGCGCGAGCTGCCCCGCGTCCACCCAGTCGCCGCCCTCGCCGCGCGCGGTGATGGAGATGGAGAGCGGGTCGCTTACGTTCTGCCAGACGCGCAGTTCCACGAGGCCGACCGTGAGCGCGCCGTAGCGGAGACTCCCGTCGGCGCTGTGGCCATCATCGAGCGGAAACGGAATCGTGCCCAGCGTGGCCCAGCTCCCGCCCTCCGGGCGCGCGCTGACCCAGAACCACTTCGCGTACTTCACGTCCTGCCAGACGCGCAGCTCGACGACCGCGGCGTCCTCGCCCGGGGCAGCCTGCCCGGAGGTGCTGCCCTCGGCGATGGCGTCGGGGCCGGGCGCGACGACGGGCACGAGGGCAACGGCGGCGGCGAGGAGCAGTAACGCGGCGACGGTCAGCTTCTTCAGCATGGCGCTGCGCCTCAGGGTTCGGTCCGATTCCGGGCCTGCACCTGATACTACGCGGCGCCGCGAGCAATCGTTCCGCGAATCCGATGGCGTCGGGGCCGTACCGGGGACGCGGCCTCGGATGTCCCGGCGGCACGGATCGGTCCGAGGCGAAGCCTGGCCATGCTCCGTCCGACACCGCGGCGCGGGCGCCCGGCCGCGCTCGGCGCCTTCTCGACAGGCCCGCGCGAGCGGTGATCACTCCCGTAACTGGTGGGCACGCTTACCCACCCGGCCACCGGGGCGGGCGCCCGGTAGCCGCCCCCCTCGCCGGACGCGCCGGCCCCGAAGTGCCTCGGCGCTAGCTCAAACGCAGCGGACGCTAGCGCGTGAGTGCAGCCAGGGCGGTCCCCTGCGCCCGCAGGATCTCCTCGTCGGTCATGCAAGCCCAGGTCCTGAGGCCATCGTCGGCGATCTCGGCGAGATCCGCCGGGGCCACCGTCGAGGGGTCGTACGCGTGGGGGTTGATCAGGGCCGTGTAGTGCGGATGCTCGCGGGCGAAGTCAGCGAGGCAGGCCCTGGTCCCAGCGGTCAGCTCGCCGGTCGTCGTCACGGTGATCGTGACGAAGGCCTGGACGTAGCCTTCATCGGTGATGCAATCGGCCACCGCGTCCGAGACGTCGAAGGCCTCGTGGACCGTGCCGGCGAGGAGCGTGTTGTACTCGTCGTCGCTGAGGGCGTCACGGATGCAGGCGACATCGGCCTCGGGGATCGCGCCGATCAGGTCATGCTCGGCGGTCGTCATGCTGTCGATCACCTCCTGGTAGTTCAGGAGGTAGTCCACCTTCTCCAGCACAGTCATGCAGCCGTAGAACTCGAGGAAGGCCGGGTGCGCCGGGGCCGCGTCGCTGGCCTCGTCGCTCGCCGGCATCCCCAGTCCGATGAGGACGGCGTCCGGGTGCTCCAGGCCGGCCTCGATCATGCAGGCGCGGGTTTCCGCCTCCCACCCGCCGGCCTGCGCCGCGATGAAGGAGACGCCGAGCGTCACGATGTTCTCGATCGTGAGACAGGCGAACATGGGCGCCGCGGCGGCGGGGTCGGAGCCCGCCGCCAGCAGGATCGGTGTGCCGAGGAGGATCTGGTAGATGACCTCCCCGAACGCCGCGCGGACGCACGCGGCCTCGGCCTCGGAGATCCTGTCCATGATGTCCTTGCCGGTCGTGGCCGGCGTCAACACGAGGCTGGACAGGCCTTCGGCAGGCTGAGTCGCCGAGAGTGGAGGCGCCTCGGTGGGTGTCGGCGTCGCGGTCGGTGGCGGTGGGGTCGGCGTGGGCGTCGGAGTCGGAGTCGGGGCCGGCGTCGCTGGCGGCGGGGTCGGCGTGGGCGTCGGAGTCGCTGACGGCGGAGTGGGAGTCGCCGTCGGTGTGGCAGCCGGCGCGGTGGTCGCGGCCGGCGTCGGCTCGGGGTCGTCATCGCCTCCGCAGGCCGCGGCGAGCGCGGTGATCGCGAGCGTCAGGGCGATGGCGCCGAGCCAGCCGGACTTGATGATACGTGCGGGCATAATAGAACCCCTCGATGGGAATTGACCCGGGACCGGTGCAGTATACTTGGAGCGTGCGGTCCGCAAGCGCAGCACCTGTCGCAAGCGGAGCCACACATCGTGCCGAAGTGGCGGAACGGCAGACGCGCTGCGTTCAGGGCGCAGTGGGGTATAACCCCGTGTGAGTTCAAATCTCACCTTCGGCACCATAACCCGGATATACCGCATACTTGTCCACACGCGCCCGTAGCTCAGGGGATAGAGCGCAGCCCTGCGGAGGCTGAGGCCGAAGGTTCGAATCCTTCCGGGCGCGCCATCACTCCCACCCGGCCAACACCGCCCCTGGCCCGCGCTCCACGACGCCTCGAGGGCTGGCCTGCCGCCTCTGAGGCGTCTGCCCGCCGCTGGCGTTACCCTTGCGCCATGGCCACCGCCGAGCGATCCGCCGCACCCGAGGCACGCGCCCCCGGCCGACCCGACGTGACACCGCAGTCACACGAAAGCATGCGGCTCATGGTCGGGCTGTCCGCGGGCCACGGCGTGAAGCACTTCTACCAGCAGACGCTGCTGCTGCTGCTCCCCCACATCAAGGAGACGCTGCTGCTCAGCGACGTGGCGGCCGGCGGGATCATCGGCGCGCGTGCGGCGGCGATGGGCGCGATGAACATCCCGGCAGGCGTGCTCACGGACATGTTCCGCAGCCGCATCGCGCTGATGCTCACCGGCAGCATGACCTGCCTCGCCCTCGGCTACGCGGCGATCGGGCTCGCCTCCAACTACTGGCTGATCCTCCTCGCGGTCGCCGTCTGCGGGGCCGGCACCTCGATGTGGCACGCGCCCGCCTTCACGGAGCTGGCGGTGCGCTACCCGCAGCGACGCGCCTTCGCGATTGCCGCACACCGCTCCGGCGGATCGGTCGGCGACTCCTCGGCGCCATTCGTGATCGGCGTGCTGCTCGGCGGGATCAGCCTCGCGGGCCTCGAGTGGGGCGGGCTGGGCTGGCGCACGGTGGCGCTGCTGCACGTGGGGCCGGCCGTCGTCACCGGGGTCGTGATCCTGCTGCGCTTCAAGTCCGCCGGCGCCGGCGCCCAGGCGCGCGTGCGGCTGCGCGAGTACCTCGGCTCGGCGCGACCGCTGTTCCGCAACCGGACCGTGATCGCGCTCGTCTCCGTCACCGCCCTGCGCGGGATGGCGCACAACGCCTTCGCCGTCTTCCTCGTGCTCTACATGGCCGAGGACCTCGGCTACTCTGACGTCGCCGTGGGCGCGCACCTCGGGTTGCTCACGCTGCTCGGGATCCTCGCCGGTCCGCTCATGGGCGCGGTCTCCGACCGCATCGGGCGGCGGCCGGTGATCCTCTTCGGGCTGACCACGATGTCGGCGCTGACCTTCGCCTTCCTCTGGGCGGACAGTGGCTTCGCGCTGACGCTCAACCTCGCGCTGCTCGGCGTCGTGCTGTTCTCCGTGAACTCGATCATGATGGCCGCCGCGATGGAGTCGGTCGCCGGGGGCAGCGAGGGCTCGGCGGTCGCGATGCTGTTCACCGGCGGCGCGATCGTGGGCGCGATCTCGCCCGTCGTAGCCGGCGCCATCAACTCGAACTGGGACTTCCACGGCGTGGTCGTCTACGCCGGCTGCATCGCCGCCATCGCCGCCGTGATCGCCGCGCTCGCCCCGCTGCACGAGATACGGCCAGTCTCCGAGGCGTAGACCGGCTTGCCCCGTGACGGCGGATCAGTCCGCCGCGGTCGTCCCCGAGAGCTGCTCGCTCAGCCTCCAGGCACGCGCCTGGGCCGCGCGGTCGCCCGCCTCCCCGGCAGGCTCCTCGATGCGGTTCTTGCTCCAGTAGGTCCCGCTGACGCCAGACGCCTCGTCCGCGATCGCGAGGCGCAGCACGTGCGACGCACCCTTCTCCGGCGACATGAGCACCACGGGGGCGACGAGGTCGAACAGCACGCCCAGGATGCGGTTCCCGGACTTGCGGATGATGCCGGTGCGCACGACGCCGGGGTGGACGCTGTTGGCGGTGATCGCGGAGCCCTCGAGGCGCCTCGCCAGCTCGTTCGTGGTCATGATCATCAGCGCCTTGGCCTGGCCGTAGGCGCGCATCATCCGGTAGCCGCGCTCGGAGGCGATGTCGTCCCACTGCACCCCGGAGCGGTGCGCGCTCGAGGCCACGTTGACGATGCGCGCGCCGAACTCGCGGTCGGCCTCGGCCGCGGCGCGCAACAGCGGCAGCAACTCCGAGGTGAGCACGAACGGCGAGAGGTGGTTGAGGGCGAGGGACATCTCCAGCCCCTCGGGGTTCTCGTGCCGCCGGCTGAACATGCCGCCCGCGTTGTTGATCAGCACGTCGATGCGGTCGTGGCGCTCGCGGATCTCCTCGGCGGCTCGCCGCGTCTGCTCGAGGCTGACGAGGTCGGCGACCACCCAGTCGGTCGCCTCGCCGAGCTCGGACGCCAGCTCGCGCAGCAGCGCCTCGTTGCGGCCGACGAGGGTGAGCCGCGCGCCGGCCCCCGCCAGCGCCCACGCGGCCGCTCTGCCGATCCCCGAGGTGGCCCCGCTCAGCACGACAATGCGGCCACTCGCATCGGACATCGCTCGCTCCTCCGCGCCACGCATCGCCGCCACGATACAAGCGCTCGGGCCACCCGCACCGCCGGTCCGGGCGAGCGTCCGCTTTGAGGTTCGCGGCGCGATCCGCTAGAACCCGCTCACACCCGTGTCGCCGGAGGCGCCCGTGTCCGCAGAAGCCAGCGCTGCCTCGCCCGCCGACGCCGGACCCCTCGAGGGCATACGCATCCTCGACCTCAGCCAGGGGATCACCGGGCCCTACTGCACGAAGCTGTTCGCCGACTACGGGGCCGAGGTCACGAAGATCGAGCACCCCGGCCGCGGCGATGTCTCACGGCGCTTCGGGCCCTTCCCCGGCGACGAGCCGCACCGCGAGCGCAGCGGCATGTTCCTGGAGCTCAACACCGGCAAGCGCAGCGTCACGCTCAACCTCAAGACGCGCAGCGGCCGCGCGATCCTGCTGCGCCTCGCGGCGCAGGCCGATCTCGCCGTCGAGAGCTTCCGGCCGGGCACGCTCGAACGGCTCGGCGTCGGCGACCCGGCGCTGCGCGAGGCCAACCCCGCGCTCTCGCTGGTGCGCGTCTCCAACTTCGGGCAGGACGGCCCCTACCGCGACTTCGCGGCGGACGACATGCTCGCCTACGCGATGGGCGGCGTGCTCTCGATCACCGCAATGGAGGGGCGCACTCCGGTGAAGCTCGGCGTCTATGCGCCGCTCTTCCTCGCCGGCGGTGTGGTGGCGGCGTTCGCCTTCGGCGCGTTCACGGGTGGACGGCGGACGGGCCACGGCGAGCGCGCGGACATCTCGCTGATGGAGGTGCTGGCGGGCTCGATGGACCGCGGAGGCACGAACCTCGTCTCGACGCAGTACACGGGCGCGCTCGGGCACCCGATCGCCTCGCTCGGCAACCAGGCGCTGCCGAGTGGGGTCTACCCGTGCAAGGACGGCTACTTTCACATCAACACCTCGATCCGCTGGTGGGACCGGCTCTGCCGCCTGCTGGGGCGGCCCGACCTGATCGATGATCCCGATTATGTCGAGCGCCTTGATGACCCCGCGATCGGCCCGCAGGTCGACGCGCTCTTCCTCCCCTGGGCGCTCTCCCGCACGAAGCGCGAGGCGATGGTGGAGGCGCAGGCCTACGGGCTGGGCGCGACCGCGATCTACACGATGGAGGATCTGAGTAGCGACCCTCACCTGCGCGAGCGCGGCTACTTCCAGACCGTCGAACACCCGGAAGCCGGACGCCTCGAGTACTTCGGCCCGCCCTTCGCGATGCACGGGACGCCCGTCGCACTGCGTCCCGCGCCGCTGCTCGGCCAGCACACCGTCGAGGTGCTGACCGAACGGCTTGGCTACACGCGCGAGCAGGTCGTCCGGCTGCGCCAGCGGAACGTCGTCTGATGGCCGCGCAGGCAGCGGGCCAGCCGTCCGTCGGGCTGCCGCTGGAGGGCGTGCGCGTGCTCGCGCAGGCGATCGTCTGGGCCGGGCCGTTCGGCTCGATGATCCTCGCGGACCTCGGCGCGGAGGTGATCGAGATCGAGTCGATCCGGCACCTCAACCCGACGCGCTCCTTCTACCGGCACATCTCGGAGCGGCAGCGCGAGGGCACGACCGGGGCGGGCCTCGTGAACCGCGACACGAGCGAGGGCTTCTGGAACCGCTACAGCTTCTTCAACTACGCGAAGCGCGCCCACAAGAGCATCACGCTCGATCTGCACAGCGAGCGTGGGCACGAGCTGTTCCTGGAGCTTGTCCGTCACTCGGACGCCTTCGTCGAGAACAACGCGGAGGGTGTCGTCGGGCATCTTGGCATCGACTGGCCGACGCTGTCCGAGGTCAACCCGCGCCTGATCATGATCCGCTTCCCCGGCTTCGGCCTGAGCGGCCCCTACCGCGACTTCAAGGGCTTCGGAGCGGCGATGGAGGCGCTGGCCGGTCACACCCTGGTGCGCGGCTACCGCGACTCCGACCCCTCGCAGACGCCGCCCACCTACCACGCCGACCCGAACGCCGGCGCACACATGGCGTTCGCGCTGCAGGCCGCGCTCTACCAGCGCGAACGCAGCGGCGAGGGGCGGCTGATCGAGATGGCGCAGTCGGAAGTCGTCATGCACCACGTCTCGCACGCCTGGATGGACCACCAGATGAACGGGCGGCTGCAGCCGCACTGGGGCAACCGCCACCCCTCGATGGCCCCGTACGGCGTCTTCCCCGCGGCCGAGGAGCCCGGCGTGGAGCACGACCTGCCCCCCTACGTCGCCCTCGCCGTGCCGGACGACCGCGCCTGGGCCGCGCTCTGCGAGGCGATGGGCGAGCCGGAGCTGGCCGCGGACGAGCGCTACGCCGACGTGGTCGCGCGCTACAGGAACCAGAACGAACTCGAGCCGCGCATCGCGGCGTGGACGCGGCAGCGCACGGGCCGCGAGCTGATGCTGCGGCTCCAGGCCGCGGGCGTGCCCGCGACGATGGTGAACCGCCAGACGCTGATGCACGGCGACCCGCACCTGCAGGCGCGCGGCTTCTTCGAGCGCATCGAGCATCCCGAGGCGGGCACGCACCTCTACCCCGGCCCGCTCGCCCGCTTCTCCGAGCAGCCGCTGAGCCCGGTACGCGGCCCCGCCCCGACCCTCGGCCAGCACAACCACGAGCTGCTGTGCGACCTGATCGGCGTCAGCGAGACGGAGTACCAGCGCCTCGAGGCGGACGGGATCATCGGCGCCGTCTACGCGGAGGACGCGACGTAGCGGGTTGTGCGACGGGCCGCGCGACGCGCCGGGCGCCTACTGGATCCTGGACGCGGCAAGCTGGTGCGGCAGTGCTCCCGAGTTCGCTGCGGCGAGGCTAGCGGCCGCTGTCCTTCATGCTCTCGTCCATGTATTGAGACTCCAGGTCGTACAACAGGCAAACGATCTCGCGATCATCGATCTCGTCCCAGGAGTCCCGGGTTGGGTTGAACGTGGCGATGTCCAGAAGGGACTCGGGATAGGGCCGATCCACGTAGTCTTTGAAGAACACAAAGCAGAGATCGAAGGCAGCTTCCTCGAGACGACCCGTCCCAGGGAAGGGGGCATCGTTCCCGCCCGGGTAGTCAACGAGTGCAAAGACCTCCAGCTCGTGCGGCTCGTCACACGAAACCTTGTCGACATCCGAGAACTCACCGCCCCGCGGCTCGTCGAGGCAGTCTCCAACTTCCAGCGAGAATGCGGAACCCTGCCCACAGCTCACGGCGAGGACGCAGACAAGACCGATCAGCACGCTTACAGCGAATCTCACAACGTCACCCTCCTCGTTGGCCCGTGAGCCAGTCAACACGACTGTAGATATGCCGCACCAGGCTGGCAAGCCGGAGTCGGGGTGGCTCGCGCCCGAAGCGAGCCTCATCGCAAGGCGCTCGGCGCTACACTGGATCGCATGACCGCCACCGCCGTCCTCGAACAGGCGAGGGCGCTGCCGGAGCGCCCCGGTGCGCGGTCCCGCCCCACCTCGGCCAGCACAACCACGAGCTGCTGTGCGACCTGATCGGCCTCAGCGAGGCGGAGTACCGCCGCCTCGAGGCGGACGGGATCATCGGCGCCGTCTACGCCGAGGACGCGACGTAGCGGGCGCGCTCAGTCGCCCTGCAGGGCGGTAAGCACCTCGACACCGAGGGCTCGCGCCACCTCGCAGGCTCCGCGATCGTGCGACATCGACGGGACGCCGGGCGCATCAGGCCCGGTCGAAGGCGCTCGCGTCCACACGAAGGTCTCGCACGATCGCGCGGATCGTCCCGGTTCGGAGATCGCTGCCGCCCCAATTCGGGATCGTGGTCCGCGCGCCGTTGGCGGGATTGCGCCAGATTTCGTGAGAGCCCCGTGACTGGCGGTCGAATTCGCAGCCGAGCGCCCTCAACTTGCGAGTGAGCTCGCGGTACCTCACACGGCGACTATGAACTCCCCGGCAGCCGCGATGGCGGCGGGAAGCTCATCGCCGTGGCGCTTGCAGGATGCGATGAAGTCTGCCGCCACACCCTCGAGGTTGAACAGGGCCTCCTCGGCGGTCGCCCCCCACGCCCGGCAGCCCGGGAGCACGGGAACTTCCGCGAGGTACATGTCCTCTGTCTCCTCGGATGGCGCTCTGAGGGTGTACGGCAACCTGTACTGCTTCGGCATCCCCACGCCCCCGGCGATGTCGCGTGACCTCGCTGGAGGATACCACGCAGGGCTCTGCGGCCTGCTCGGCTTCAGCGAGGCGGAGTACAAGCGCCTCGAGGCGGACGGGATCATCGGCGCCGTCTACGCCGAGGACGCGACGTAGCGGGCGGGCTCAGTCCTCCGTCAGGGCTGTAAGCACGTCAACACCGAGCGCTCGCGCCAACTCACAGGCGCCGCGGTCGTGCGACATGTATGGGACGCCATACTCCGCAGCGTGAGCGATGATCCACAGATCGGTATCGGAGACCCGCGACCTCCGCATCTCGCGCCGCAGCCGGTGGGCCGCGTTGTACCAGCCCGAGGTCGCCTCGCCCGGCTGCAAGGGCACGCACTCGCGATAGAGCGCATCGAGACGAGCCTGCCGGAACTCGTCCCAATCCCTGCCGTCCAGTTCGGTCCTGACGAAGAACGAGAGGGCGATGGTGCGGCCGGCCAGCAGCGCGCGATACGCGCCGCTCTGCCCGGCGTCCGACGCGAAGTAGGACATGACGGACGTGTCCGCAACGACGAAGTCGCGAGGGCGATCGAGGGTCATCGTGCGGCGGAGCGGCCTTGGCGGATGTCCTCCCGGAACGCCTCCGCCTCTGCCTCCGTCTCGAACAGACCGGCGAGGACCGACGGGTAGTCCGCAGGCGGGCGGGACAGCAACCCGTGCTCCCGGGCCAACTGCTCGATGGACTTCGGCGGGTGCGCGACGCGCGGCTTGGGGCGTTCGATGAGCCGAACCCCCGCGATCACCCGATCCACCGCCGCCACGTCGGTCGTCGATTCGCTCACATGCAATTCGACGAGCTTGCCGCGAACCGCCAGCACTTCGCGGGTGAGGAACTTCGACGGGCGCATGATGGCTTCCGAGCCGTCCGTGAGATGCACGCGCAGCCGTTGGGGCGCGGCGCTCGCGTCATCCGCGAACACGCGGCCATAGACGACGCGCCGCCGCACCCCCACGGCACGCCCGAGGCGCGCGCCGAGGGGCACGCTCACATGCAGCTTTCCGCCGTCAGCAGGGTAGTGGACGATCTCGACATGGTCGCCGATCCGGGCCGCCGAGCCCACGACGCGCTCGACGGCGCTTCGCCGCGCACCCGCCTCCGAGTGGAGCGGCGAGTGCGCCAACAGAGCCTCAAACGCCTCGAAGAGCTCCAGCGCAACAGTCCCCGGGGTCAGATCCCGGTCTTCCAGGATCAACTCCGTTGCCGCTTCGGACGGGGGCGGCTCCGCGAGCGTGATGTCGAGACTGCCGGGCAACACCGAGACCACGCGGAACGCGGCAAGCGATCGCTCCAGCTTGCTCATCGGACCGGCGCGGCGCCCCAGGGCGAGCGCCTCGTCGGCAATCACGCGCGCGGCGCTCACGATGTCATTGAGCAGCCGCGCAAGGTCACGCGCGTCCACGCCGCCGGGATCACTCCCCGCGATGCGGAACCGCAGCCACGGCCGCTGAGCAGCGTCGTCGTTCGTCATGCCCGCACCAGCCTGACTGCCAGCGTATCCGATCCCTGTCCGCCGTCATATCTGGGCGTCGCCCCGACGCGCGCGGCGCTACACTGGTGGCGTGACCGAATCTGCCGTCCTCGAACAGGCGCGCGCGCTGCCGGAGCGCCCCGGCGTCTATCTGATGAAGGACGCGCGCGGGCAGGTGCTCTACATCGGCAAGGCCCGCCGGCTGCGCTCGCGCGTGCGCTCCTACTTCGGATCAGGCCGCAGCATGGAGCGCCGCATCCACGCGCTCGTCGATCAGATCGTCACCCTCGACCACGTCGTCACCGCCTCCGAGGCCGACGCGCTGCTGCTGGAGGCGACGCTCGTCAAGCGCCACCAGCCCACCTACAACGTCCGGCTCAAGGACGACAAGCACTACCCCTACCTCAAGGTCGACGTGCAGCACGACTGGCCGCGCGTCACCATCACCCGCCGCGTCGAGCAGGACGGCTCGCGCTACTTCGGGCCCTACGCCTCGGCGGGTTCGGTGCGGCGCACGCTCGACGTCGTGAAGAAGCTCTTCCCCTGGCGCTCCTGCACGAAGACGATCACCGGCACGGACCCCCGCCCCTGCCTCGACTACTACATCAAGCGCTGCATCGCCCCCTGCACCGCCTACTGCACGCCCGAGGAATACCGCGCCGTGATCGACCAGACGCTGCTCTTCCTCGAGGGCCGCAGCAACGACGTGCTGCGCCACGTCGAGCGGGAGATGGACGAGGCCGCCGAGGGCCTCGAGTTCGAGCGCGCCGCACGCCTGCGCGACCAGGCCGAGGCGATCCGCCGCGTCACCGAGCGCCAGCGCATGGCCACGACCACCGCCCTCGACGCCGACGTCTTCGCCCTCGCGCGCAGCGACGACGAGGCCTGCGTGCAGGTCTTTTTCGTGCGCGGCACCGTCGTCGCCGACACCGACTCGTTCATGCTCGACGGCGCGCGCGAGGCGCCCGACGCCAGCGACAGCGAAGTCCTTGGCGCGTTCCTCGCGCAGTTCTTCGAGTCGGCGACGTACGTGCCGCGCAGCCTGCTGCTCTCGCACGCGCCCGCCGACCGCGAGCAGTTGCGCGAGGCGCTGCGCTCGAAGCGCGGCGGCGCGGTCGAGATCGCCGTCCCCGAACGCGGCGAACTGCGCGCCCTCGTCGCGACCGCCGAGGAGAACGCCCGCGAGGCGCTCGCGATGCACCGCGTGCGCTGGCTCGCCGATCGCGACAAGACCGAGTCGGCGCTCTCCATGCTGCAGGACGAGCTCGACCTGCCGGAGCGCCCGCGCCGCATCGAGTGCTACGACATCTCGACGATCCAGGGCAGCGACACGGTGGCCTCGATGGTGGTGTTCGAGGACGGCCGCCCGCGCAACGATCAGTACCGCCGCTTCCGCATCCGCACTGTCGAGGGCCAGGACGACTTCGCCTCCATGCGCGAGGTGTTGACCCGCCGCTTCAAGCGCATCGCCGAGCACCGGGGGCTGGAGCGCGAGCCGGACGGAGAGGCTGAGCCGGACGCAGCGGACGAAGCGGATGCGCCATGGAGCACGCTGCCCGGCCTCGTGGTCATCGACGGCGGGAGGGGGCAGCTCGGCGCGGCGCTCGACGTGCTGCGCGACCTCGGGCTCGGCGACGTGCCCACGTGCGGGCTGGCCAAGCGCGAGGAGGAGATCTACGTCGCCGACCTCGCCGAGCCGGTGCGGCTACCGCGCAGCTCGCAGGCGCTGTACCTGCTGCAGCGCGTTCGCGACGAGGCGCACCGCTTCGCCGTCACCTACCACCGCACCGTGCGCGGCAAGCGCGTCCGCCAGTCCGCCCTCGACGCCGTGCCGGGCATCGGCCCGAAGCGCAAGCGCGCGCTGCTGCGCAAGTTCGGCTCGGTGAAGGCGCTGCGCGCCGCCTCGCTCGAGGAGATCGCCGCCACCGAGGGCGTGAGCAGCCGTCTGGCCGAGACGGTCAAGCGCTCCCTGTAGCGCCGCGGGATCGCCGCTCCATGTTCCGCCGCCACAAGCGCGACCGCTCCGACCGGCGCAACGGCGCGGCCGAGACGACTGCGCCCTTCGCCGCGGCGCGCGAGCGCATGGTCGCGCACGTGGCCCGCGAGGTGCGCGACAGGCGCGTGCTCGACGCGATGCGCGCGGTCCCGCGCCACGAGTTCGTACCTCCCGCGCTGCGCCGTTACGCCTACGAGGACAGCGCGCTTGCGATCGGCCGCGGCCAGACCATCTCCCAGCCGATGATCGTCGGCCTGATGACGGAAGCCGCGGCCCTCGCCGGACCGGACGGCGGCGAGCGCGTGCTCGAGGTCGGCGCGGGCTCGGGCTACCAGGCGGCGGTGCTCGCCCACCTCGCCACCGCGGTCGTCGCCGTCGAGCGCATCGAGGAGCTGCGGCTCGCCGCGGAGAGAAGGCTCGCGCACCTGGGGCTGCGCAACGTGCGCTGTCTCGCCGCCGGCGAGCGGCTGGGCGCATCGGGCGAGGCGCCGTTCGACGCGATCCTCGTCACCGCCGCCGCGCCCTCGGTGCCGCCGGGGTTGGTTGCGCAACTCGCGGAGGGCGGGCGGCTCGTGATCCCGGTCGGGGATCGCGAGGGGCAGGAGCTGCTGATCGTGACGAAGCGCGGCGGGCGGGTTCGCCAGCGCTCGCTCGGCGGCTGCCGCTTCGTTCCGCTGATCGGCGACGAGGCCTTCCCGGAGCACGGCCCGTTCTAGGATCAGCACGTATCTGCCGCCATCGGGACGCGCACGGCGATCCTCGGTTCCGTATACTGGCGCGACCCGACCGCCGCCCTGCCCCGGTTCCGCTGCGGACCCGCAGACGAGGGCGAAAGGACGCGTGAACGCCTGTGCACGACCGAGTCCAGTCGTTCCTGCACTACATGTCCGCCGAGCGCGGGGCATCCCGAAACACCATCGACGCCTACCGCAACGACCTCAGCGGCTTCGTCGGCTTCGCCGGCGAACAGAACGGCAGCGACGCCGAACTCACCCCCGGCTGCATCGACCGCGAGCTGGTCACCGGCTACATCGCCTGGCTGGGCGAGCGCTCCTACGCGGCCTCGACCATCGCCCGCAAGGTCGCCGCGCTGAAGTCGTTCTGCGGCTTCCTGCTGGACCACGGCGACCTCGCCGCCAACCCAACCGCGGCGATCGACTCCCCGCGCGCGCCAAAGCCGGTGCCGAAGCCGATGAGCACCCAGGAGGTCGACTCGCTGCTGCGCCAGCCCGCGCTCAACGACACGCCCGAGGCGATCCGCGACTCCGCGATGCTGGAGTTGATGTACGCGACCGGCATGCGTGTGACGGAACTGGTCTCCGTCAACGTCGAAAGCATGCATCTGGAACCGCGCCCCGGCTACGTGCGCTGCATCGGCAAGGGCGAGAAGGAGCGCACGATCCCGGTCTACGAGCGGGCCCTCGAGGCCGTCGAGCGCTACCTCGACGAGGGCCGGCCGCGGCTGCTCAAGAACCGCCCGCAGCTGGCGCTGTTCGTCAACCGCCGCGGCGAGCGGCTGACCCGCCAGGGCTTCTGGCTGATCCTCAAGGGCTACGCGCGCAAGGCCAGCATCGAGACGCACGTCACCCCGCACACGCTGCGCCACTCCTTCGCGACACACATGCTGCGCGGCGGCGCCTCCGTGCGCGACGTGCAGGAACTGCTCGGCCACGCCAACGTCTCGACGACCCAGATCTACACCCAGCTCGCGGACAGCCACCTGCGCGAGGTCTACGAGCAGGTCCACCCCCGCGCCCGCTGACCGCGCGCGTGAGGGAGACAGCGTGAGCGCCAGCACACCGAGCGACCAGGCGGCGCGAACCATCGAGCACGTCGCCGCGCGCGAGGTGCTCGACTCGCGCGGCAACCCCACCGTCGAGGCCGAAGTCGCCCTCGCCGGCGGCGCCTTCGGGCGGGCGATCGTGCCCAGCGGCGCCAGCACCGGCGCGCACGAGGCCGTCGAACTGCGCGACGGCGATCCCGACCGCTACCGCGGTCGCGGCGTCCAGCAGGCCGTCGCCAACGTCAACGGGCCGCTCGCCGAGGCGGTGCGCGGCCTCGACGCGGGCGACCAGCGAGCCGTCGACGAGGCGCTGATCGCCACCGACGGCAGCGCCAACAAGGGCGCGCTCGGCGCGAACGCGATCCTCGGCGTCTCGCTCGCCGCGGCCCACGCCGCCACGAGAGCGCTCGGGCTCCCGCTCTTCCGCCACCTCGGCGGCCTCTACGGCGACGCCGAGGCGAGCACGCTGCCCGTGCCGCTGGCGAACCTGCTCAACGGCGGCGCGCACGCCGCCGGCTCCACCGACTTCCAGGAGTTCATGGTCGTGCCGCTCGGCGCGGACAGCTTCCGCGAGGGCCTGCGCTGGACCGCCGAGATCTACCACGCCCTGCGCGAGCTGCTCGCCACCCGCGGCTACGGCACCACCGTCGGCGACGAGGGCGGCTTCGCGCCCCGGCTCGGCGCGAACCGCGAGGCGCTCGACCTGCTGATCGACGCCATCGCCGCCGCCGACCGCGTGCCCGGCGACGAGGTCGCGATCGCCCTCGATCCGGCCGTCACCGAGCTCTACGAGGGCGAAGGCGAGGGCGGCCGCTACGTGCTCGCGCGCGAGGGCCGCACGCTCGACAGCGGCGAACTCGCCGCGCTCTGGGCGGAGTGGGTCCGCGACTACCCGATCGTCTCGATCGAGGACGGCATGGCCGAGGACGACTGGGCCGGCTGGTCGGGGCTACACGAGCGCACGGGCGAGCGCGTCCAGCTCGTCGGCGACGACCTCTTCGTCACGAACATCGAGCGGCTGCAGCGCGGCATCGACGAGCGCGCGGCGAACGCGATCCTCGTCAAGCTCAACCAGATCGGCACGCTCAGCGAGACGCTCGACGCGATCCGGCTCGCCCACGAGGCCGGCTTCGCCGCCGTGATCTCGCACCGCTCCGGCGAGACCGAGGACACGACGATCGCGCACCTCGCCGTCGCCACGGGCGCGGGCCAGATCAAGACCGGCGCACCCGCCCGCTCCGACCGCACCGCGAAGTACAACGAGCTACTGCGCATCGAGGACGCCCTGGGCGGAGAGGCCCGCTACGCCGGCCGCGACGCCTTCCCGCGCAGCTGACGGCGCCCCGGCACGGCCTCGTTCACACCTCGGCGAGCCGCCGGGCGTCCTCGATATAGTCGGCGGTCTCGCGGATCAGGCGTTCGATACCCTCGACGGGCTCACACAGGCCGATGTAGAAGCACTCGCCGTGGAGGGCGCCCTGACGCTCGTAGTAGCGCGCGCGCAGGGAACCGGCGTCCGGCCCGACCCGCTCAAGGGCGCGCAGGCCAGCGCCCGTGTCCGTGGAGCGCCGGGGCTCCTCGCCGGTACGGGCGAGGATCAGCGCGTCGGTGGCGCGTTTGGCGGCGCACCACGCCTTTTCCGCCGCGTCACGGATGTCACCCGCCGCCATCCGCCGCAGGGCGGACTCGTGCATCCGGCGAGCGTCGGCGAAGACGCGGGTGGCGTCGGCCGCTGCGGTCGTCATCGGCAGCCCCGTTCGGCGCGAAAGCGGTCGCACGGCGGATCGTAGCAGGGCGGCGACCGGGAGGGCGCGAGCCTGCCCCGTTCCCCGCCGATCCCCCACAATGCAAGCGATGACCTCCAACGGCGGCCTGCCCGCCCTCGACCCGCCGCAGCGTGTCTCCGGGATGCGCGTGCCCGAGGGCTGGACGCTGCCCGGCAAACCCGACGGGCTCTCGGCCGCGGCCGCCGATGCCTGGCGGCAGAGCGGCTTCCTGCTCGGCGAGGAGCTGCAGCGCCTCGAGGCCGGCCTCGACGTGCAAGTGCGCATCGCCGCCAGCGGCTACACGCCGTCGGCGCGCACGATGAGGATGGCGGCGCTCGCCAGCCTCTGGAGCCGCGCGCTGCTCAGCGCCTCGGACGCCGTCGCCCTCGTGCGCCGCGGCGCCTACCAGAGCGCGGCCCCGCTGATCCGCCAGGCGATCGAGCACGTCGCAGCCCAGGCGGCGCTTCACGAGGAGCCCGACGCCTTCGCGCAGTGGGCCGTCGCGGCCTACGAACGCGACGAGGCGGCGCGCGCCGAGCACGTCGGCCTCGGCCACTTCTTCGGCGGCGAGGCGATCGCTCGCGACGACGCGCTGCGGCCGATCTACCGCGCCGCGGGCGACCTCGGGCGTCCCAACTTCGGGCCGACGGCGCTGTTCACGGCCGGGGACGCCGGCCAGCGCCGATACCCGCTGATCTTCGCCGACGAGGCCTTCCACCTCGGCTGGGCGCAGCTGCTGCTCGGCTGGCTGCTGCAGATCGACGCCAGCCAGCTGCATCTCGCGCTGCACGCGCGCGAGCACTTCCCCGCCGCGCAGGAGCTGCGCGACGAGGCGGTCGCGCACGTCCGCGACAACGAGGCGCTGCTCGCCGACGGCGACCGCTGCCGCCTCGAGGAGCACACGGACGCCGAGGAGCGGCGGCGCCACCTGATCCTCAACTTCCGCCGCCGCCCCGGCGACGCCCCGAAGCGCATCCTGCTCTGATCCGGCGGCGCCAGACGGCCCTCCCCCCTCGCGGACAAAGGCAGAGGCGGTAGAATCGAGGCAGGCCGTCGCTCCCCTCTCCCCGGGCCGCGAGAGGATGACCGCATGACCACCTCGAAGCTCCGTGTCGGCATCAACGGCTTCGGCCGCACCGGACGCCAGTTCCTGCGCGCCTGGTGGGAACGCCATCGCGACAACTTCGACGTCGTCGCCATCAACGGCCGCTCGCCGGTCGAGATGCACACGCACCTGCTGCGCTACGACTCCGACTACGGCCGCTTCCCCGCCGAGGTCACCGACGGCGAGGGCTGCTTCCGCGTCGAGGGTCACGAGGTGCGCGTCTTCGAGGAGGACGACCCGGCGCAGATCGACTGGGGCAGCGTGGGCGTCGACGTCGTCGTCGAATCGACCGGCGCGTTCCGCGACCGCGAGAGCGCGGGCCGGCACCTGCGCGACTCGGTGCGCAAGGTGATCATCTCGGCGCCGGGCAAGAACGAGGACTGGATGGTCATCCTCGGCGTCAACCAGGACGAGTACGACCCGGCCCGCCACCACGTGATCAGCGCCGGCTCCTGCACCACCAACTGCGTCGTGCCCGTGGTCAAGGTGCTGCACGACGCGTTCGGCATCGAGCGCGGGATGATGACCACGATCCACGCCTACACGCGCGACCAGAACCTCGTCGACTCGAAGCACAGCGACCTGCGGCGCGCGCGGGCGGCCGGCCTCAACATCGTCCCGACCTCGACGGGCGCGGCGGGCGCGGTGGCGCAGCTCGTGCCCGAGCTGAAGGGCAAGCTGACCGGCATCGCCTATCGCGTGCCGACGCCGACCGTCTCGGTCGTGGACCTGGCAACGGACCTCACGCGAGCGGCCTCGGCGGCGGAGATCAACGAGGCCTTCCAGGCGGCGGCCGACGGCCCGATGAAGGGCATCCTCTACGCCGAGCGCGAGGAGCTGGTCTCGACCGACTTCAAGAGCCACCCCGGATCCTCGATCTTCGACCTGCCGGCGACGATGGTCGTGGACGGTGGTCGGATGGCGAAGACGATGGCCTGGTACGACAACGAGTACGGCTACTCGTGCCGCCTCGCCGACATCTGCGCGCTAATCGCGGAGCGCGGGCTGGAGTAGGGCGCTACGCTTTCGGGCGAACGCGCCCCTGTTTCCGGAGTTGCACCAACGCCACGCTGACGTTGTTTGGTGTCGTGACAAGGGCCGAAGCGATTTCACGCGGCTCGAGGCCAGCATTACTCAGGAGCGCGATCGCGTCGCGCTGGGTCTGATCCCCCTGCTGGAGTGCGTAGCTCAGCTGCGCTACCAGTAAGCCTCGAATGAGCCTTAGTTCACGCGCGATCTCGTCATCCACCGCCATCACTCCCGACGTTATGATATCCTGCTAAGACCTGTACGCGAACTTTAGTACTGGCAGGTAAGGGCGTCAAGGTGCCCTCCGCCGAACGGAGCGAGGAGAACCATCGTGGCCGCCACCAGCGCTGAACTCGACCTTGGGCCACTCTACGACCTCGCGGCAATGTACCGGCTTGTGCATCACGAGGATGTCGTGCGCATCAGGGACGAGGTTCTGGGTGACTCGACGCGGCGCCACGTGTGGGGGATGGCGGACGGCGAGACTACTCTGACCGCGATGGCTCAGAAGCTCGGCGTCAGCCAGCAGGCAGTCAGCCAGCAGGCAGTCAGCCAGCACGCGAAGCAACTTGCTCAGCGGGGGTTGATCCGAAAGCTCGACAACGACCGCTACCAACGCTGCCTAGAGGACTGAATCGTGACAATCGAGGAACAATTGCTTCGCGAAGTTCAGATGCAGACCGCCATCTTGCGAGCCGCGCACCGCGGCGCTTTGACCGACCTTGCGAGGGAACTGCGCGAAGACGACGCATCAGGGGCGATCATGGAGGCGCTGAGCGAAAGTTCGGAGCCTCTTTCGGCTCGCGCGATCTCGGATACCGTGGCAGGTACTACCGAGGTTAGTCACCGCACCGTGCAGGCTAGGCTTGCACACCTCGAAGAACTGGGAGTAGTCCGCCGGATAGGCGCTGGCCCCAGCACGCGGTACGAACTCACCGGACTGATTGGCTAGCTCACGCTTGTGGCCCTGAGTACTTCCCTTCGACGGGAATTGAAGAAGCAGTCCGGTAGTTCTGACTCGGCGCTTTCGCGTTGGGCACGACAACTCGATCGGGTGCACGGTCCCATGACGGGGGATGAAGCGCGCTGGGTCATTGCCCATGATCTCGGCATCAACCTGGGTCAACACCTTAGCGACGAGCAGATGGAACGGGTGGCTGTCCTGCGCGCGCGAGGGGCGCGTTGGCCGCTCGATTCGAAGCAGGAGCCCGCGAAGCCAAGCGCAGCTGCACCGCCGACGCGACCGCCGACACCCCAGCCAGACTCTCCGCGCTCGCGATTCGATGCGCGGGACTTTCATCCCCGTGTTGCCAGGGATGCGCGAAGGCTATTCGTCGACGGGCATCGCACGGAAGCGATCCGCAAGGCCTTTCAAGCAGTCAACAACCGCGTCAAGCGCTTAGCGGGAACGAGCCGAGACGGATTCAGTCTCATGACCCACGCATTCGGTGGTGACCCGCCCCCTCTTGCCGTGAACGCTCGAGTTACTGAGTCCGAGCAAGATGAGCAGCAGGGAATGATGCACCTATTCGCGGGAGCAGTCCTCTCTCAGCGCAACCCGAGAACTCATGAAGATGACTGGGAGTGGGACCGCGAGGAGTCATACGCTCTCGACTGCCTAAGTCTCGCGAGTTTGCTCCACCGAATCCTTGACCGCATGGACCCATAGCCCCCCCTGCTAAACTCCCCCCACGATGCTGGAAACACTGAGCTCCCGACTCCAGGCCACCTTCGGCCGCCTCGGCAGCCGCGGGCGGATTACCGAGGACGACCTCGATACGGCGCTGCGCGAGGTGCGCATCGCGCTGCTTGAGGCGGACGTCAACTTCCAGGTGGTGCGCGAGTTCGTCGCGCGGGTTCGTGAGCGCACCTCCGGCAGCGAGCTGCTGCAGTCGATCACCCCCGGACAGCAGGTGATCGGCGCCGTCAACGATGAGCTGGTCGAGATCCTCGGCGGCGGCCACGAGCCGCTGCTGCAAGCGCAGCGAGGGCCCACGAAGATCCTCGTCTGCGGCGTGCAGGGCTCGGGCAAGACCACGCTCGCCGCGCGGCTCGCGCTGCACCTGCAGAAGGACGGCCTGCGACCCCTGCTCGTCGCCACCGACTTCCAGCGCGCCGCCGCCTCCGAGCAGCTGCGCGTGCTCGGCGAACAGATCGGCGTGCCCGTCTACGCCGAGGAGACCGCGGCGCCCGCCCCGCAGGTCGGCAAGCGCGCGCTCGCCGAGGCGCAGCGCACCGGCGCGACCGCCGTCATCGTCGACACCCGCGGCGCCGTCGCCCTCGACGACGAGTTCGCCGACGAGCTGGCGGACCTCGCCGACGAGATCGACCCGACCGAGGTGCTGATCGTCGTCGACGCGATGACGGGCCAGGAGGCGGTCACGCTCGCCCGCGACTTCGACGACGCCGTCGAGGGCACCGGCATCGTCGTCACCAAGGTCGACTCGGACACGCGCGGCGGGGCCGTGCTCTCCGTGCGCCAGGTGACCGGCCTCCCGATCAAGTTCATCACCACCGGCGAACGCCTCGAGGCGTTAGAGGCCTTCCACCCCGACCGCTTCGCCTCGCGCATTCTCGGCATGGGCGACGTGGTGTCGCTGGTCGAGAAGGCGAAGGAGACGATCGGCGAGCGCGACATGAAAGACGTCGCGCGGCGCATGCAGCGCGGCCAGTTCGACCTCGAGGACTTCCTGACGCAGCTGCAGCAGATGCAGCAGATGGGCCCGATCTCCGGCCTGCTCGACATGCTGCCCGGGGCGGGCCGGATGAAGGATCAGCTCGCCATCCCGGAGGTGGGCGAGGACTTCTGGAAGCACAACGAGGCGATCATCCTCTCGATGACCCCGAGCGAGCGCCGCCGCCCCGAGATCATCGACGGCTCACGCCGCCGCCGCATCGCCGCCGGGGCGGGCAAGCAGCCGGCGGACGTGAACCGCCTGCTCAACCAGTACCGCGAGGCGAAGAAGCTGATGGTGGCGATGACCTCGGGCAAGGGTGCGGGCGGCCTCGGGCGGCTGCTCGGGCTGTAGGGGGCGGGGTCCGGCGGCGCCTCGGTCAGTCCGTGAGTCTGAGGAAGGTGAGCACAGCCCGGCTCAGCCGGGCCATGTCGTCGTCGTCGAGTCGCCCCACGGCGGTGCCGAGCCGAGACCTCCGCACCGTTGTGGTCTTGTCAGCCATGATGCTGGAGGGCTCGTCGAGGCCGTTGCGGTCGTTCGGCTCGATCAGGATCCGGAAAGCCGGAAGATCGTCCGGGTCGGTCGTGAGCGGGCAGACTGTGATCGAGTCCATTGCGTCGAAAAGGTCGTCCTGCAGGACAACAACCGGGCGCGGTTTCCCCGTGTAGTCCCCACCGCCCGCAGCGGTCCAGATCTCGCCCCGCCGCACTCCGATCGCCTCAGTCGGAGAACATTTCGGAGATAGAGTCGACGAAGGCCTGGTCTTCCTCCGCGTGCGGGCTACGCGCCGCCAACAGCGACTGGCGACGCGCCTCGGCAGCGAACTCCGGCGTTCCGGGCTCGGGCATGGGGGGGTCGCTCGACTGCTTGCGGTCGGTAGGGGCGCGTCCGCGCGAACCCGGGGAGCGCGGCGTCGTTGCCATCGAAAGAGTCTCCATCCCGGCCGCGGCCGGTGAGTAGCAACAACGTGCCACTATGGCCGTCGCGTGTCAACCTGCACCCGCAAGGCTGACGCTAGCGCCCGCGCGCGGTAGGCTGCCCACAGCGCCCGCGATGGCGGGCGAGAAGGAAAGGCAACGCGTGCTCCGCATCCGGCTCCGCCGCACCGGCCGCTCCAAGGCCCCGCACTACCGCGTGGTCGTCGCCGACCAGCGCGCGCCGCGCGACGGCGACTTCGTCGAGATCGTCGGGCACTACAACCCGCGCTCGGAGCCCAAGGAGCTGGTCTTCAAGGAGGATCGCGTCCGCCACTGGCTCTCCAAGGGCGCGCAGCCCAGTGAGACCGTGCACCGCCTGCTCCACCGCGAGGGCCTGATCGACGAGCCTCCGCCGCAGCGCCTGACCAAGCCCAGCCGCGCCGAGCGCGAGGCGGCCGCCGCAGCCGCAGCCGAGGACGCATAGCGAAACGACACCGATGAAAGAACTGATCGAGTACCTCGCACGCGCCCTTGCCTCCCGCCCCGACGAGATCGTCGTCGAGGAGGAGCAGCGCGGCGACCAGATTGTCTTCCACCTCGAGTGCGCCGACGAGGATAAGGGGCGCATCATCGGCCGCGAGGGCCGCGTGGTGAACGCGATGCGCTCGCTGCTGCACGTCGCCAGCATCCGCGCCGGCGTGCGCGCCTCGCTCAACATCGAGTAGCCCGACCGTGCCCTCGCCGTCCAGGCCGTCCCGGACGCGCCGGCGGCGCCCCGCCGGCTCCCGCTCCACCGCCCGCACTGCCCAACCTGCCCCCCGCCGCGATCGCGCGCCCAATGCCGCCGACGCCGCGAGCGCCGAGGGCCGCATCGCCGTCGGGCGCATCAACAGCACCTGGGGGCTGCGCGGCCACGTCAAGGTCACGGCGCTCAGTTCGAACCCGCAGCGCTTCGAGCCGGGCGCCGTGCTGATCGTGCGCGGCGAGCCGCGGCGCATCCTCGACGTCGCCTACCCGCGCGGCTACCCCTGCATCGTCTTCGAGGGCTACGAGGACGCGACCGCGGCCGACGCGCTGCGCGACACGCTGATCGAGATCGCCGAGGAGGAGCTGCCCGCGCTGCCGGAGGGCGAGTTCTACGTCCACGACCTCGTCGGCCTCGCCGTCGTCGACGCGGACGGGGACGCCCTCGGCGAGCTCGTCGAGGTGCTGCGCACCGGTGCGAACGACGTCTACCTCGTGCGCCGCGAGGGCGCGCGCGACCTGCTCATCCCCGCCATCCCCGAGGTGATCCTCGACGTCGACCCGGTCGCCGGGCGGATGCGGATCGAGTTGCTGCCGGGGCTGCTCGAGGGCTGATCCGCGGCGCTCGCGCCCGGCCGCGGCGCGACGCGCGCCGTTTGCCGCACGCGGGTGGGCGTCTCATACTCGGATTTCGTGGGGGCGTAGCTCAGTTGGGAGAGCGCGGCGTTCGCAATGCCGAGGTCAGGGGTTCGAGTCCCCTCGCCTCCACCACCCAACCCGACCGCTCGCGAACGTCCGGACAGCTCATGGACGGCGTCCTCGCAACGACCGCGCGAGCACTCGACGAGATCGTCGAGCAGATCCGCGACGCCGGCAGCTTCGCCTTCGACCTCGAGTTCGTCCCCGAGGGCCGCTACATCCCCGAACTGGCGCTCGTGCAGGTCGCCTGGGGCGACCCCGACGAACCCGAAGTCGCCGCCATCGACCCACTCGAGGTCGACGTGACGCCCTTTGCGCAGCTCGTCGCCGACGAGGACCTTGAGACGATCGTGCACGCCGCGCAGGCGGACCTCGCGATCCTCGCCGGCAGCTACGAGACGGCGGGGCGCAACGTCCGCGACACGCAGATCACGGCCGCGTTCGCGGGCTACGGCGACCAGATCGGCTACGCCGCACTGGTGCAGAGCGTGCTCGGCGTGCCGCTGCACAAGGGCTCGCAGTACACCGAGTGGCTGCGGCGGCCGCTCTCGCAGACGCAGATCGCGTACGCCCTCGACGACGTGCGCTACCTCGGGCGCGTGTGGGGCGAGCTGCACGCCCGCCTCGCGGGCGGCGAGCGGCTCGCCTGGGCAATCGAGGAGTGCGAGCAGTTGGCGGCGACCGCCTGGCGGCGGCCTGAGCCGGACGAGAGCTACCGCCGCGTCAAGGGCTGGGCGCGCCTCAACGGCCCGGAGCGCGGCGCGCTGCGCGAGCTGGCCGCCTGGCGTGAGCGCGAGGCCGCCCGCGGCAACCGCCCGCCCTCGCGCGTCCTCAACGACCGCTCGATGCTCGAGCTGGCCCGCACCGGGCCATCGAGCGAGGACGGCCTGCGCGCCGTCCGCGGCGTCGACGAGGGCGTCGTGCGACGCCACGGCAGGCGCTTGATCGACGCGATCGAGCATGGCGCGGCGCGCCCGATCGAACGCGAGCCCTCGCGCGCGCCGCTGCCGCCCTCGGGCGAGGTCTGGGCCGCCGCGCTGCACGGGCTCGTCCGCGCGCTCGCGCTGGAGGCCGGGATCGCCCCGCGCTTCCTCGGGCCGCGCAGCGAGATCGAGGCGGTCGTGCGCTGGTGGATCGAGGGCGACCGCGAGACTCCGCCGCCGCTCCCGCTGCTCGAGGGCTGGCGCGGGGCGCTGGCCGGCGACGCGATCCTCGCCTGGCTCGGCGGCAAGGCGGCGCTGGTCGCCGACCCCGACTCCGAGGCCGGCGTGCGGCTGGAGCCGCGCGCGCAGCCGTAGCCTGCGGCGCCCGCGCTACACTCTGCCCATGCAGACGCAGATCAAGAAGATCGTGATCGTCGGCGGCGGCACCGCCGGCTGGCTCTCCGCCATCCACCTCTCGCGCTTCTGGAAGCGCGGACGGGGAGCGGGCGACCTCGAGATCACCGTCGTCGAGGCGCCGGACATCCCGATCGTCGGCGTTGGCGAGGCGACCACCGGGCTGTTCACCACCTTCATTCGCAACCTCTCGAACGAGCGCGAGTTCCTGCGCGAGACGAAGGCCTCATTCAAGCTCGGCATCCTGCACCGCAACTGGACGGGCGACGGCTCGTACTACCTCGGTCCGCTCAACGACGACCGCCAGCTCGGGATCCCCGTGGTCCCCCCGGAGACGTACCCCTACTTCTTCGCCGCCTCCGTCGCCGAGGGCGAACCGGCCTGGACGAACGTGCTCAACTCGCGGCTGATGCTCGACCAGCTCGCCCCTTACAGCCGCCCGCCCGGGCAGGCCGAAGAGAGCGCCTGGGACTACGCCTACCACTTCGACACGCACATCGTCGGCGCCTACCTGCGCTCGAAGTGCGAGGGCGTCACCCACATCGAGGGCACGGTCGAGGCCGTCAACCTCGAGGCCGGCAGCGGGCACGTGCGCAGCGTCACGCTCGCCGACGGCCGCGAGATCGAGGGCGACTTCTTCGTCGACTGCTCGGGCTTCCGCAAGCTGATCATCGGAGGCGCGTACGAGGAGGAGTGGATCTCCTACGCCGAGCACCTGCCGGTCAATCGCGCCCTCCCCTTCTCCGTCGCGCACGAGGAGGGCGCGTCGATCCCCTCTTACACGCACGCCTCGGCGCTCTCCGCCGGCTGGCTCTGGCAGATCCCGACGCAGGAGCGGCTGGGCTGCGGCTACGCCTACTGCGATGACTTCATCGGCCCCGACGAGGCGCAGGCCGAGGTCGAGACCGCGCTCGGCCACCCGATTGAGCCCTGGGGCGACATCCGCATCGCGAGCGGCCGCTTCCGCCGACTCTGGATCAAGAACTGCGTCGCGATCGGCCTCTCCGGCGCGTTCAGCGAGCCGCTCGAGTCCACCTCGATCCACGGCCAGCTCGTGCAGCTGCTGGTGCTGATGCAGGAGTACCTGACGGAGCACTTCGACTTCGACGCCCAGCCGATCCTCGATCGCTACAACCGGCGCATGGGGCGCATGTACGACGACTTCCGCGACTTCCTGGTGATGCACTACCAGGGCGGCCGCGACGACACCGACTTCTGGCGCTCGATCTCGATGAACGACTCGGCCCGCGAGCGCCTCGACCTGTGGCGGGTGAAGACGCCGATCACCACCGACCTCGACCCGTACTTCGGGGCGATCGACATGAAGCTGTGGTTCTTCACGCTGGACGGCCTGGGTCTCCTGGACGCCGATGTCGCGAGGCGCGAGATGGACTACTACGGCCTCTGGGACGAGGCGAACCGCGCCCGCCGCGAGCAGCGCGCGAAGTGCGACCGCTTCGTGCGCCACGCGATCCCGCACGCGCGCTACCTGGAGCAGGCCTCGGCAGCCCCCGAGGTCGCCTCGCAGCCCCCGCCGCCGCCGCGCCCACGCGGCCAGAACCTCAGCCGCGCCGAACGTCGCCGTCGCTCACGCGGCCGCTAGCTGTAGTTCCCACGTAGGTTGTTGACAGGTGAGGGGCTCCGCCTGCTGCTGTGTGTGTGAAACGAACGCACCAGTAGCAGAGAGGAGCCCCTCGTGGCACATCCTAACGCGCGTCTGACTCCGGCCACCCGGCTGGAGATGGTTCTGGAGGTCGAGGCCGGCTGGTCGCAGGCGGAGGTCGCCCGGCGCTTCCGGGTCTCCCGCCCCACGGTCTCCAAGTGGTGGCGCCGCTACCAGGAGGAGGGCGCAGCCGGTCTCCGGGACCGCAGCTCTGCTCCGCGCTCCAACCCGCGCCGCACCGCAGCCGCGCTCGAGCCGCGCTCGAGCAGCGCATCTGCGCCGTGCGCCGCAGCCAGGGGTTCGGGCCGCACCGCATTGCCTGGGCGCTCGGGATCGCCCGCTCCACCGCCTACGCCGTGCTCAGGCGCTTCGGTCTCAACCGCCTCGACCGGCTGCACCGCGTCACCCGCGCGGTGGTCCGCTACGAGCACCCCGCCCCCGGCGACCTGCTGCATATCGACGTGAAAAAGCTGGGCCGCATCCCCGAGGGCGGCGGACACCGCGTGCGCGGGCGCTCCGCCCGGACCCCGCGCACGCGCGGCCTCGACTACCTCCACGTCGCCGTCGACGACCACAGCCGCTACGCCTACGTCGCCGCCCTGCCCGACGAGCGCGGCCCCAGCTGCGCCGCCTTCCTCGAGCAGGCGCTCGCCGCCTTCGGCCGCCGCGGCGTGCGCGTGCGCGGCGTGCTCACCGACAACGCAAAGGCCTACACCGTCTCCGGCGACTTCCGCCGCGCGGCCGCCGCCGCTGGCGTGGAACTGCGGCACACCCGGCCCTACCGCCCGCAGACGAACGGCAAGGCCGAGCGCTTCATCCAGATCCTGCAGAACGAGTGGGCCTACGTCCGCCCCTACCGCTCCAACGCCGAGCGGCTGCACCAGCTCCCGCGCTGGCTCTACCGCTACAATGTTCGCCGGCCACACGGCGGCATCGGCGGGGCTGTCCCCGCCTCACGCCTGTAAACAACGTTCGTGGGAAGAACAGCTAGCCTCGAGATGCCGACCATGTGATTGAATCCAGGCGTCGTCCAACGGATACTTGCGTCAATTCTCCCCGCCGCCCCCTCGGGGGCTGGCGGGGTTTTGTTTGTCCGTGAGGCTGATGGCTTCGGCCCTGGCGTCTCCGTCGAAGTTCCGCACGGTGCGTCCGAAGCCGACGCGGCATAGATTGGAAGGAGCGCCCTCGTAGCTCAGGGGACAGAGCATGGGATTCCTAATCCCTGTGCGGAGGTTCGAGTCCTCCCGAGGGCGCCAACCGCTGGCCGGAGGGCGCACCCGCCCCGCGCCGCTGGACCGAGCGCCGCGCGCTCGGCAGACTGTGCGCAGACGCCGCGACAAGTCCGGGAGCACGGCATGGCGACCATCGCGCAGGAACTGGAACAGCAGATCCTCCACGCCCTCGCAGAGGGCGAGGACCAGAGCAAGGCCGACCTCGCGAAGCGCATCCCGGACGTCGAGGCCGCGCACCTCGCCACGGCGCTGCGCACGCTCAAGCGCGGGCGCAGCATCGTCGTCAGCAGCGACGGCAGCAAGCGCGTCTACCGGCTCCCCGGCTAGCGCAGAAGCGATGCCGATCCCATGAGCCAACCGGTCGACGACGTGGCGTTGGACCATGCGCGGGCCGAGCGGCGCGCGCGCATCATCCGCCTCGTCCGCCCCTTCCAGGAATTCGGCCGCACCGAGGCCTCCAGTGGCATCGCGATCATCAGCGCGGTGTTGTTCGCGCTGATCGCCGCCAACACGCCGCTCTCCGACCTCTACGAAGACTTCATCCATCACCACGTCGCCATCGACGTCGGGTTCTTCCACCTTGACACCGGGCTGAAGGAATGGGTCAACGACGGCCTGATGGTGATCTTCTTCTTCGTCGTGGGGATGGAGATCAAGCGCGAGGTCGTCGCGGGCGAGCTGTCCGGCGGGCGCAAGGTCTGGGCGCCGATCGCCGCGGCGGCCGGAGGCATGATCGTCCCCGTCATCATCTTCCTCGCGCTCGTCGAGGGCGAGACCGCCCGCGAGGGCTGGGCGATCCCGATGGCGACCGACATCGCTATCGCCGTCGGCGTCGTCACGCTCGTCGGGTCGCGGGTTCCCAGCGGGCTGAAGGTGCTGCTGCTCGCCCTCGCGATCGTCGACGACATCGGGGCGATCGCCGTCATCGCCGTGTTGTACACGGACAACATCGACCTCGCGGCACTCGCGCTCACGGTCGCGATGCTCGCCCTTGTGATGCTCATGAACTTCAACGGCATCAAGCTGGTGCCGCTCTATATCGCGGTCGGACTCGTCGGCTGGATGGCGGCGCACGAGTCCGGTGTCCACCCAACCATCCTCGGCGTCGCGTTGGGGCTGATGACGCCCCTGCAGCCCTGGTACCGCCGCGGCGCGCTTCCGGATCTTGCCGAGGCCCTGCTCAGCCGCATCCGCGCCAGCGAGTCCGCGCCCAGCGAGGAGCCCGCGCACCACGACCGGGTTGGCGCCCTGCTCACGCTGAGCGACCTCAGCGGGCAGGCGATCTCTCCGCTGGACCGCATCGAGCACCGCCTGCTGCCGTGGTCGGCGTTCGTCATCGTCCCGCTCTTCGCCTTCGTGAACGCCGGTGTCGATCTGCGCGGCGGGGCGTTCCAGGAAGCTGCCTCATCGTCCCTCGCCCTCGGCGTCGGCCTCGGGCTGCTCATCGGCAAGCCCATCGGGGTCACGCTCGCGACCTGGATCGCCGTGCGCCTCGGGGCCGAGTTGCCGTCCGGCGTCACCTGGCCCGGCGTCTTCGCCGTCGGCCTTATCGCCGGCATCGGCTTCACCGTGGCGCTGTTCGTGACCGAGCTGTCATTCGATGAGGGAGCGCTGCTGACGCAGGCCAAGGTCGGCATCTTCCTCGCCTCGGTGGTGGCCGGGCTGATCGGCCTGCTCATGCTGCGGCTCGTCACCCCCGCGCCAGAGACGCAATGACCACGCCCGCCATCCCGGCGGCCGCCTTCGCGAGGCGCCGGGCGCGCCTGATGCGCCGCCTGCCGCGCGACAGCGCCGCGATCTTCGGCGCGGGCCGCGACGCGCGGCGCAACGGCGATGTCGACTACCCCTTCCGCCAGCGCTCCGGCTTCTACTACCTCACCGGCGTCGAGGAACCCGACGCCGTCGCCGTGCTCCGCCCCGGCCACGAGCAGCCGTTCGTCCTCTTCGTGCGCCCCTACGACCCGCAGACCGCGATCTGGGACGGCCCGCGCCTCGGCGTCGAGGGTGCCGTCAGCGAGCTCGGCGCCGACGCCGCCCACCCGATCGGCGAGCTCGAGGCGCAACTGCCGAAGCTGCTCGGCGAGGCGCGGACCGTCGCCTTCTCGCTCGGCAGCAACGAGCGGCTCGAGCGGCTGGTCTCACGCATCGTCGCCGGGCGACGCGCCGGAGCGCAGCGCGGCGCCGCGGCGATCGAGCAGCTGATCGACCCTGCCCCGCTCGTCGACGCGCTGCGCCTGATCAAGACGCGCGAGGAGATCGCGGCGCTGCAGCAGGCGATCGACGTGACCGGCTCGGGCATCGAGGCGGCGATGCGCGCAACCCGCCCCGGCCTCCACGAGTATGAGGTGCAGGCCGTCCTCGAGGCCGAGTTCCGCCGCCTCGGATCGCCGCGCGACGGCTTCCCCTCGATCGTCGCGGCCGGGGTCAACGCCTGCACGCTGCACTACACCGACAACCGCGCCCGGATCGAGAACGGCGACCTGCTGCTGCTCGATGTCGGCGCCGAGGTCGAGTACTACGGGGCCGACGTGAGCCGCACCTTCCCCGCGAACGGGCGCTTCCGCGCCGCCCAGCGGGACGTCTACGAGGTCGTGCTCGCCGCCCAGCGCGAGGCGATCGAGATCGTCGCGCCGGGCGTGCGCTTCCACGACGTGCACGAGCGCGCGCAGCGCGTGATCACCGAGGGGCTGCGCGACCTCGGCGTCCTCGAAGGCCGCATGCCGACGCTGCTCAAGCAGGAGGCCAGCCGCCCCTACTTCATGCACGGCGCCTCGCACTGGCTGGGGATGGACGTGCACGACGCCGGGCCCTACCGCAAGGACGGCGAGTCGATCGAGCTGCGGCCGGGGATGGTGCTGACGGTGGAGCCGGGCCTCTACTTCGCGCCCGGCCTGCGCGGCGTCCCGCGCCGCCTGCGCGGCATCGGCGTGCGCATCGAGGACGACGTGCTCGTCACGCGCGGCGGCCACCGCGTGCTCTCCGAGGCGATCCCGAAGGATCCCGACAGCCTCGAGGCGATCGTCGGCAGCGGCTGATTCTGAGGGCCGTCAGGCGACTACGTCTGACGATGCACGCGTTCACTAACGCGCTCAGCACTGACAAAAGGAACAGCTCAGCTTGAATGGAAAGTGCAATAAGCACATCCGCATACCCACGTGACTTGACAAACGCCGGGCACATTGCGCAATCTACTATCCCTTACGCGTATCCGCTGATGCGAGTGCTCAGGTGATCTATCTGAGTGTCTGAGCCGCACTCCATGCAGCGATTCAGCTGAGGGAACTGGCGACGCGGGAGGCGAGATGCCGCCAACCCCGCGATTACGGCCGCTACGCGGGAGTAGATCATGCGCATCGAACGACACTTCACCACCTCGGGTCAGGATCCGCTCGAAGGAGTCGCCTTCGCGCCCAGGGACTCGCGCATCGTCAACCCCGACGGGTCGGCCGTCTTCGAGGCGGCCGGCATCCGCATGCCCGCGGACTGGTCGCAGGTCGCCGTCGACATCATGGCGCAGAAGTACTTCCGCAAGACCGGCATCGCCGGCGACCTCGTGGCCGTCGAGGAGGACGGCGTGCCGCAATGGCTCTGGCGCTCCGAGCCCGCCGAGGGCTCCGACGACTCCGGCGGCGAGAGCGACGCGGGCCAGGTCTTCCACCGCCTCGCCGGCACCTGGACCTACTGGGGCTGGAAGCACGGCTACTTCGACAGCGAGGATGACGCCCGCGCCTTCCACGACGAGTTGATCCTGATGATGGCGACGCAGCGCGCCGCGCCCAACTCGCCGCAGTGGTTCAACACCGGCCTGCACTGGGCCTACGGCATCGCCGGACCCTCGCAGGGCCACTCCTTCTTCGACCCGGAGCGCGGCGAGGTGCGCCAGTCGACGAGCGCCTACGAGCGCCCGCAGCCGCACGCCTGCTTCATCCAGTCCGTCGCCGACGACCTCGTCAACGAGGGCGGCATCATGGACCTCTGGACCCGCGAGGCGCGGATCTTCAAGTACGGCTCCGGCACAGGCTCCAACTTCTCCCGCATCCGCGGCGAGAACGAGTTCCTCTCCGGCGGGGGCAAGTCCTCCGGCCTGATGTCCTTCCTCAAGATCGGCGACCGCGCCGCCGGCGCGATCAAGTCCGGCGGCACCACCCGCCGCGCCGCCAAGATGGTGATCGTCGACGTCGACCACCCCGACATCGAGGAGTTCATCGACTGGAAGGTGGCCGAGGAGCAGAAGGTCGCCGCCCTCGTTGTCGGCTCGCGCACGATCCGCCGCCGCCTGGCCGCGGTCCTCGATGCGACCGCCGAGGGCTTCGACTCCACGCAGAACCGCGCGCTGCGCCGCGCCATCGCCCGCGCGCGCCGCGACGGCGTGCCGGACGGCTGCGTCCAGCGCGTCCTCCAGCTCGCCGAGGCGGGCGAGGCGCCGATCGACTTCAGCGAGTTCGACACGGACTGGCAGGGCGAGGCCTACCAGACCGTCTCCGGCCAGAACGCCAACAACTCCGTGCGCGTCAGCGCGGACTTCCTCGAGGCCGTCGAGCAGGACCGCGAGTGGACGCTCTACCGCCGCGTCGACGGCAAGCCCTCGAAGACCGTGCGCGCCCGCGATCTGTGGGAGCGCATCGCGCGCGCGGCCTGGCAGTCGGCCGACCCCGGCGTGCAGTACGACACGACGATCAACGAGTGGCACACCTCGCCGGCGGGCGGCCCGATCCGCGGCTCCAACCCCTGCGTGACCGGCGATACGCTCGTCGCAACCGAGGACGGACTCCAGCGGATTGACAGCCTCGTGGGAGAACTACCGCGAGTGGTGGGGCTAGACGGCGAGTTGCACCGCACGGCCCGGGTCATTGAGACCGGCGTGAGGCCCGTCTACCGGCTGCACACGGAGTCCGGCTACGAACTCAAGCTGACCGCAGATCACCGCGTATGGACGATTGAGCACGGCGACGTTCCAGCAGGAGAGCTCAGGCGCGGCGACACCGTACAACTGATGGGTTCCCCCTTCGGATCCGAGACGCTGCGACCTGGTGAGGCTTGGCTCCTCGGAGGAAAGATGGCGCGCGGGAGGATACTCACCGTCAGGGCGGCACCCGCATGGGAATCAAGAGGCCCTCTGGCCCTACGCTTCGATGACCCCAAGTCATATGGACTTGGGCCTTGGGCCGAACGGTTCGTGGCGTTTAGGGACGATGGCTGGAGGCTGACGGGGGCTGGTCTACAGCTCGATCGTGGCTCCGCTGCTGACTTGCTACGTGGGATCTTCGGCAAGCTGGGGCAGGTCGAAGAAGACGACTCTGTGTCGCTAATGCTCGAGTCCCAGACGCTGCTGCGCCAAGTGCAGCAACTGCTATTGGGGTTCAGGGTGCCATCGGTGCTTCAGGTTAACCAGCGACGCCTCGTGGTCCCTGCTGACCGCGTGCACGCGTTCTCAGAAATTGGCTTCATACCCGGCTCAAAGGCAGAACGCCTCAACGTGGCCCTGAGACGCCAGGTACCAAATCGTTCCGCGCTAGTCGACACGTTCGACCGACTCGAGTACGTGGGCGATGAGACCGTCTACGACCTTACGGAGCCGGTCACCGACCACTTCGTCGCGGGCGGGATCGCCGTGCACAACTGCTCCGAGTACATGTTCCTCGACGACACGGCCTGCAACCTCGCCTCGCTCAACCTGATGCGCTTCCACAACGAGGAGAGCAACGAGTTCGACGTGGCCTCGTACGAGCACGCCGCCCGGCTGTGGACGATCGTGCTCGAGATCTCGGTGCTGATGGCGCAGTACCCGAGCCCCGTGATCGCGCGGCTCTCCCACGAGTACCGCACGCTCGGCCTGGGCTACGCCAACCTCGGCGCGCTGCTGATGCACCAGGGCGTGCCCTACGACTCGCCCGAGGCGCTCGCGCAGACCGCCGGCTACAGCGCGCTGCTGACCGGCGTCTCCTACGCGACCTCCGCCGAGATCGCCGCGGAACTCGGCCCCTTCCCCGCCTGGGAGCCGAACCGCGAGGCGATGCTGCGCGTGATCCGCAACCACCGCCGCGCCGCCTACGACGCCGCCGCCGAGGACTACGAGGAGCTGACGACGCTCCCGACAGGCCTCGACGCCGAGCACTGCCCGAAGGCGCTGCTGGAGGCCGCGCAGGCCTCCTGGGACCGCGCGCTCGCCCTCGGCGAGGAGCACGGCTTCCGCAACGCGCAGACGACGCTGATCGCGCCCACGGGCACGATCGGTCTGCTGATGGACTGCGACACCACCGGCGTCGAGCCGGACTTCGCGCTCGTCAAGTTCAAGAAGCTGGCCGGCGGCGGCTACTTCCGCATCATCAACCAGTCCGTGCCCGGCGCGCTGCGCACGCTCGGCTACACGCCGGCGCAGGTCGAGGAGATCGTCGCCTACTGCGCCGGCAGCGGCCGCCTCGAGGGCGCCCCGCACATCAACCGCCACACGCTCGCGCAGCACGGCTTCAACCGCCGCGCCCTCGATGCGGTCGACGATGCGCTCGGCTCGGCGTTCGACATCACCTTCGCCTTCAACCGCTTCGTGCTCGGCGACGAGTTCTGCCGCGACGTGCTCGGCCTCGACGACGAGCAGCTCGCCGGCGCCAACCTGCTGGAGGCGATCGGCTTCACGCGCGAGCAGATCGAGGAGGCCAACGACTACATCGTCGGCCGCATGACGATCGAGGGCGCCCCGCACCTGCGCGAGGAGCACTACGCCGTCTTCGACTGCGCCAACCGCTGCGGCCGCTACGGCACGCGCTACATCGAGGCGATGGCGCACGTGCGCATCATGGCCGTCGCGCAGCCGTTCCTCTCCGGCGCGATCAGCAAGACGATCAACCTGCCCGGCGACGCCAGCGTCGGCGACGTCGCCGCCGTCTACGAGGCCGGGGCAGCCTCGATGCTCAAGGCGCTCGCGCTCTACCGCGACGGCTCCAAGCTCTCGCAGCCCCTCGCCGCCACCGTGCTCGGCGACGACTTCGAGGATTTCGACGACCTCGACGAGGAGCCCGCCCCGGCGGAGCTCGACCCGAAGCAGGCGCTGGACGAGGTCGAGCGCCTCATCCAGACGCTGCCTCGGGAGGACGCGCGCGTGCTGGCGCGGCGGCTGGTGGGGCTGCAGCGCGGCGAGCGCGAGCCGCTGCCCTCGCGGCGTCCCGGCTTCGCGCAGAAGGCCAAGGTCGGCGGCCACACGATCTACCTGCACACGGGCGAGTTCGAGGACGCGCGCCTGGGCGAGATCTTCATCTCGATGTCCAAGGACGGCGCGGCCTTCCGCTCGCTGATGAACTGCTTCGCGATCGCCGTCTCGATCGGGCTGCAGCACGGCGTGCCGCTCGAGGCCTACGTGGACTCCTTCCTGTTCACGAAGTTCGAGCCGAACGGGATCGTCACCGGCAACGACCGCATCCACATGGCGACCTCGATCATCGACTACGTCTTCCGCGAGCTGGCCGTCAGCTACCTCGGCCGCGGCGACCTCGCCCACCTCGGCTCGGTCGACCTGTCGAGCACCTCGACGGCGGAGGACAAGGACGAGGGTGGCGCGTGGCCGACGCCGGAGCCGCAGCCACTGCCGGCGCCCGACCCGCGCGAGTACGTGCTGACCCCGATCGCGGGCGGCTCGAACGGCCACGGCGCCCCCGCAGCCGCCGAGGCAGCCGCCGAGGCCGCGCCTCCCGCCGCCGGCCCGGCCCCCGAGGCGCCCTCGGCCGCAGCCGCAGCCGCGCCGGCCGTCGCCTCGGCCACGGCAATCTCGCAGACGACGGCGCGCCACTACGGCTTCGAGGGCGACCCCTGCCCGGAGTGCGGCCAGATGATGATGGTGCGCAACGGCACCTGCCTGAAGTGCATGTCCTGCGGCTCCACGTCCGGGTGTAGCTAAGGGCACTGTTCAATACAAGCACAAGGGAACGGAGCCGACTGAGCCCCAAGACACGTAACAAGACCATCGCCACGGGGGTGAGTGATGACGAGTGTCCCTCTGTCTGAGGAGATCGCCACAGCGCTGTCGAAGTGCTTCGCGGGAGGTACTGGTCCTTCCCACCGCGAGTTGAATGAGCTCTTCCGTAACGCCAGAGTCCTCGAACTTGACCCGGCTCAGGACACCTCTGAATCACAGAGCAAGGCGGTCCGCGTTCGAGCAGTGCTCGGCCGCCTAGCTGACGCAGGGCCGAAGGTTGCGGATGCCAACAAGCTGGTAGCGAACCTACTTGCACGGATGCGGGTTTTCGGGTGTTTCGATGAGGGTGCAGAGAGCTATGTGGGGGTGCAGCCGCTGAAGGCGCTGGGCTCGGCGTTCGAGAGAGCCGGTTGGCACCTCGACAGTCGGGGCCATCTGTCACCGTTGGTCCTGGCGGACATCGAGCACGCCAACCTCCGTCCCGCCCTTGAAGCTCAGGTCGCGAGACTTAGGAGCGCATCCGGGGATCCCTCCTTGTTGCTCGGCACTGCGAAGGAGCTACTGGAAACGGTAGCGCGATACACACTTGAGGAAATGGGGCAGCCGGCTCGAGCCAACGCGAACTTCGACGAGCTCTTGCACATGGCTCGCGAACGACTGTGGCTACTCCCACAACAAGTCTCGGCTGATGATGCAGCTGGCAAGATCGAGCGCGAGGTGTATGAGGGACTGTGGAAGGTCGCCAAGTCTGTGAACGGGCTGCGCAACCTTGAAGGAACCGGCCACGGGCGTACATCACTCCCCACGACTTCTCCAATGACAGCGCGCGCAATAGTGGGTGCCGCAGCCCTGCTGGGCCAAGTGATGCTGACCAAGTTGGACGAGACCTATAGGGCGCGTCGCCCAACAGCCGCAGCGCTAGCCTGATCGCCCACCCCGCCGCTACGCACTCCGCCACCGCCACGCCCAGCCGAGCGCCACGCTCGTGGCGATTGCCATCACGGCGGCCAGGGTGTTGAAGACGATGTCCTGCAAGTCGAAGACGCGGATGGGGATGAACGCCTAGATGCACATGGCGGCCACTATCCAGCCGCCAACCGACAGCCGCGAGTCTGGGCTACGCTGCCCCCATGATCGACCGCGTGCTCCCGATCCGCGTCCGTGGAGAGCGCGTCCTCGTGCGGGTGCAGCAGCAGACGCGCGACGAGGGCGGCGCGGGGCGCGTGTTGCTCAAGGGGCCGCCCGAGGCGCTGCGGCTCCTCGAGGGGTACTCGTTCGCCGAGGACGGGCGCGCCGTGACGCTCGCCGGGGTGCGGCTCGCGCCGCCGCCGGACGGCGGCGAGGCGTGGCTTGCCTTCGCCGAACTGCGCCTCGCGACGGGGGATACGGCGCGCGCCGATAGCCCGTCCGACGGCGGGCCGGTACGATCCGGCTGACCAGCCCACCAACTCCGACGCCCGGAGGCCACGCATGACCCTGTCCGCCATCACCGGCTACCCGCGCATCGGCCCGCGGCGCGAACTGAAGCGCGCCGTCGAGGGCTACTGGGACGGCAGGGTGGACCGCGACGCCCTTGACGAGACCGGACGCGCGCTGCGCCTCGAGGGCTGGCAACGCATGCGCGACGCGGGCATCGACCTGGTCCCATCGAACACCTTCTCCCACTACGACCACGTGCTCGACGCGATCGCGATGGTCGGCGCGGTCCCGCCCCGCTACGGCGACAGCGGCGAGGGCGAGGTGGGCGCGGAAACCTACTTCGCGATGGCGCGCGGGGCGCAGCGCGAGGGTCTCGATGTGACCGCGATGGAGATGATCAAGTGGTTCGACACGAACTACCACTACATCGTCCCCGAACTCGGCACCCACACGCGCTTCCGTCTCGCCTCGCGCAAGCCGCTCGACGAGTACCTCGAGGCGCGCGAGGCGGGCATCGAGACCGTGCCGGTGCTGCTCGGCCCGCTCTCGCTGCTGCTGCTGGGCAAGGGCGTCGGCAGCGACGGCCACCAGGATCCCGCCTTCGACCGGCTCTCGCTGCTGCCCGCCCTGCTCGCCGTCTACGAGCAGGTGATCGCGCTGCTGCGTGACGCCGGCGCGCAGTGGGTGCAACTCGACGAGCCGGTGCTGGTGCAGGACCGCTCGCCCGAGGACCTCGCCGCCCTCGCGATGGCGTACGACCGCCTCGCCGCCGCCGCGGGCGGGACGAACCTGCTGGTGCAGACCTACTTCGGCGACGTGGACGAGTCGTTCCGCGCGCTGGTCGCGCTGCCGGTCGCCGCGATCGGGCTCGACCTCGTGCGCGGCGGGCGCAACCTCGGGCTGCTGCAGCGCCACGGACTGCCCGGCGGCAAGCACGTCGTCGCGGGCGTGGTCGACGGGCGCAACGTCTGGATCAACGACCTCGACGCCTCGCTCGCCACGCTGCGCGAGGTCGGCGCGGCCGTCGGCGACGACCGCGTGATCGCGGGTGCCTCGTGCTCGCTGCTGCACGTCCCGCTCGAGCTGGAGCTGGAGACCCGACTCGACCCCGAGCTGCGCTCCTGGCTCGCCTTCGCCAACCAGAAGGTCGATGAGGTCGCCACGCTGGCCCGCGCCTTCGGCAACCCCGGCGGCGCGGCCGGCAAGCTCGCCGCCAACCGCGCCGCCCTCGAATCGCGGCGCAGCTCGCCGCGCACACACGACCCGGACGTGCGCGAGCGCGTCGCGGCCACCTCGGAGGCCGACTACAGCCGCGGCGGCTCGGTCGAGGAGCGCCGCCAGGCCCAGCGCGAGCGGCTGCGGCTGCCGGAGTTCCCGACGACCACGATCGGCTCCTTCCCGCAGACGCCGGAGATCCGCCGCGCCCGCCGCCGCCGCAACAGCGGCGAGATCGACGACGCGGAGTACGAGACCTTCATCGAGGCCGAGATCGCGAGCGTGATCCGGCTGCAGGAAGAGACCGGCCTCGACCTGCTCGTGCATGGGGAGTCCGAGCGCAACGACATGGTCGAGTACTTCGGCGAGCAGCTGGCCGGGTTCGCCTTCACGCGCTTCGGCTGGGTGCAGTCCTACGGCTCGCGCAACGTGAAGCCGCCGATCATCTACGGCGACGTGGCGCGGCCCGGTCCGATGACCGTGCGCTGGTCCGCCTACGCCCAGTCGCTGACGGACCGCCCGGTGAAGGGCATGCTGACCGGGCCGGTCACGATCCTCAACTGGTCGTTCGTGCGCGACGACCAGCCGCGCAGCGAGACCTGCCGCCAGATCGCGCTCGTCATCCGCGAGGAGGTCGCCGACCTCGAGGCGGCCGGCATCGCCGTCATCCAGGTGGACGAGCCGGCGCTGCGCGAGGGCGTCCCGCTGCGGCGCGCGGACTGGCCCGCCTACCTCGGCTGGTCCGTCCCCTGCTTCCGGCTCGCCACCGCCGGGGCCGCCGACGCGACGCAGATCCAGTCGCACATGTGCTACGTCCCGCTGCGCGACGTGCTGGACGCGGTCTCCGACATGGAGGCCGACGTGATGCTGCTCTTCAACGCGCGCTCCGACGCCGAGGGCCTCGATGCGTTCCGTGACCACGGTTATGACAAGGAAGTCGGCCTCGGCGTCTACGACATCCACTCGCCGCGCGTGCCCTCGACCGGCGAGATGGCGGCCAGCCTGCGCGACGCCGCCTCCGTGCTCGACCCCGATCGCCTCTGGGTGAACCCCGACTGCGGCCTCAAAACCCGCCGCTACGAGGAGGTCGTCCCCGCCCTCGAGCACATGGTCGAGGCCGCGCGCGCGGTGCGGAGCGGCGGCTAGCGGAGCGCGCCTCAGGCAGCCGCGAGTAGCTCCGCCAGCTTGTCGAAGGCCTGGTTCCAGCCGCCGCCGGCGCCGGCGGCCATGTTCTCGTCCGGCCACCCTGCCTGGCTCAACGTGACCCTGGTCTTGCCGCCGCCGAGGTCCTCGAGCGAGACGCTGACCGTTGTCTCGATCGGGGTATCCCCGCCCATCCCGTAGTGCGACGGGGTAACGGCGTTGCCGTGCTCGTCCGCCATCGAGTCCGTGCAGACGAGGCGCTCGAGCGGCACGATCTCGAGGTAGACGCCGCTGGCCCAGTAGTCCCGGCCGTCGGGCATGCGCAAGCCGAAGAGATGGCGGCCGCCCACCCGGAATTCGATCTCGCAGGCGGACATGGACACGCCTTGCGGCCCGTACCAGCGCATGAAGTGCTCGGGCTCCGTGAAGGCCCGCCAGACGACCTCGCGCGGGGCGTCGAAGACGCGCTCGATCGTGACGCCCTGCTCCTCCGCACTCGCGCCAGTGCTATCGCTTGCCGTCATCGTGCTCCTCCCGCCGGCGATCGCGCGCCGTCGCAGCTCCGCCGCCCTGTGCCTCGTATAGTGCCTCCGCTGGTTCTGCGCGAGGAGGTGCACGATGCGGGAGCTCGACGGACGCGTGGCGCTGGTCAGCGGGGGCGGCAGCGGCATCGGCCGCGGGATCGTGCTCGCGCTCGCGGGCGAGGGCATGCGCGTCGTGGTCGCCGACGTCGAGTCCGCGCCCGCCGAGGCGGTGGCGGCGGAGATCACCGCCGCGGGCGGCGAGGCGATCGCCGAGACCGTCGACGTGAGCGATGTCGCGGCCGTCGAGGCGCTCGCCGACCGCTGCGACGAGCGCTACGGCGGCGTCGACGTGCTCTGCAACAACGCGGGCGTGGTCGGCCACACGCCGATCGGACCGGAGAGCCTCGACAGCTGGCGCTGGATCCTCGACGTCAACCTCTTCGGCGTCGTGCACGCGATCAACACCTTCGTGCCGCGCATGCTCGCCCGGGTGGCCGGGAACGGCGGCGAGGCGCACGTGGTCAACACCTCGTCGCTGGGCGGCGGCCTGATTGCGGGCGATGGATGGGAGATCACCGCCTACCGCGCCTCGAAGTTCGCGATCGTGGCGATGAGCCGGGACCTCCGCGGCGAACTGGCCGGGAGTGGCATCGGCGTCTCGGTGCTCTGCCCCGGCGGGGTCGAGACCCGAATCTGGGAGGCCGGGCGCAACCGGCCGGCCGAGCGCGGCGGGCCGGAGACATGGGAGCGGCCGAGCCGCCTTGAGGGCGAGCGCGTGATCGGCCCGCTCGAGGTCGGACGCCGCGTGCTGCACGCGATCCGTGAGAACGAGCTCTACGCGATCACCCACCCGGAGCGAAAGCACCAGGTGGAAGCGGGCGCTCACGAGTTGCTCGACGCCTTCGAGCTGGCCGCGAAGACCCCCGTCTGATGCAGAAGCTCGAGGGCCGGGTGGCGCTCATCACCGGCGGAGGCGGCGGTATCGGCCGCGCGATCGCGCTCACGCTGGCCGGCGAGGGCATGCGCGTCGTGGTCGCCGATGTCGAGCCCGGCGCTGCCGAGGCGGTAGCGGCGGAGCTCGCCGCCTCGGGCGCCGAGGCGACCGCCGAGACCGTCGATGTGAGCGACGTGGCAGCCGTCGAGGCGCTGGCCAAGCGTTGCGACGAGCGCTATGGCGGCGTCGACGTGCTCTGCAACCACGCCGGCGTGGTCGGCCCGACGCCGATCGGACCGGCGAGCCTCGACAACTGGCGCTGGGTCTTCGACGTCAACGTCCTCGGCCTCGTGCACGCGATCCACGCCTTCGTGCCGCGGATGCTCGCCCGGATCGGCGAGCGGGGCGGCGAGGCGCACGTCGTCAACGCCTCCTCGATCGCCGGCCTGCTTGCGGGCGGAAGGTGGGAGATCGCCGCCTACCGCGCTTCCCAACTCGCGATCGTGGGCATGAGCCGGGACCTGCGCAACGAACTGGCCGGGAGCGGCATCGGTGTCACCGTCCTCTGCCCCGGCGCGGTCGCCACTCGCATGTGGCAGGCGGGCCGCAACCGCCCGGCCGAGCGCGGCGGGCCCGAGGCGTACCAGCGGCCGAGCGGGCTCGACGGCCGCGTGATCGACGCGATCGAGGTCGGACGCCGCACCCTGCAGGCGATCCGCGAGAACCAGCTCTACGCGATCACCCACCCCGAGCGACGGAATGTCGTCGAGGCAGCCACCCGCGATCTCCTCGACGCCTTCGATCTGGCGGCGAAGACGCGCGTCTGATGCAGGAGCTTGTCCACGCACGGTTCGCGTCCGTGCAGGTCCACCATGACGTACCGATTTGCGAACTCCGCCATTGATGGCGATTTCAGCGGCGTTCGCACCCCCTAGGGGACTGTCATCCGTGTATATGTTAGCTTAGTCGTTAAGCCGAAAGTGAATCGAGCACAAAAGTGAAAAAATACATTCTCTTTGACCATGATGGGGTTTTAGTTGAAACAGAACATTGGTATTACCTAGCAAACAAACGAGCGCTGGCATCTCTCGGCATTGATCTCCCACGAGACGCATATTTGGTGAATATGGCCAATGGAGTTTCCGCGTGGGAGGCGGCACGAGTTTCAGGAGTATCCGAATCTGAAATTAAACGTGGCCGAGAACTAAGAAACCGATACTACCAGGAATACCTGATGACCGAAGACATCGAGATCGAGGGTGTCCTGCAAACACTAGCCGAACTCGCAGATACGTATAGGATGGGTGTAGTTACTACATCCAAACGAACTGAGTTCGCCTTAATACACGAAAAGCGATTTATTCTAGACTATATGGAATTCCATTTAACTGTGGAGGATTACGAGCGAGCTAAACCACATCCAGAACCCTATCTGAGAGGACTCCAACGCTTTGGTGCTACTGCCGCTGAAACGGTAGTTATTGAAGACTCGGCGAGAGGGTTGAAGTCGGCAATAGCGGCGGGTATTGACTGCATCGTGGTTGCAAACGAGTTCACTGCAGCTCACGATTTGTCCAAAGCAACTGCCAAGGTCGCTACGTTTAGGGAATTGCCACCTACTATAAAGGGCTTAACAAGCTTAGCCAGGCGACGCTGAAAAGGGCGCGCCTGCTAAAAGCGTTAGGTCTTAGAAAACGAGAGTCATAGAATGGTTGAGCCTCCAACCCTGGCGGATCGGAAGCTCGTGAGGCGCTTTCCGGAGTCGCCTGACCGCCTCCTCAGATACGAACCTCCCACCGAAAAGTTCGCAAATCAGTACGCCTTAGCCCACCAGCCCCTACAGTTCTCCAGGCTATGCTGGCTACGGCACTTCGGAATGCGGAGGCACACTCCCATGGCGACCAATAGATTCGTCGGGATTGCTCTCATCCTCTTGGGGGTATTGTTCCTGTTGCCACTCGTGAGCAGCGTCGAACTCCCGCCGGGGCAGTGGTGGCCACTATTCCTCGTGGTCGTCGGCCTCGCCAGCGCCCTGAGCGGCAATTGGAGGGGCGGCCTGCCGACTATTGCCGTAGCGGCCGCATTTCTGCTGTACAACCTGGGCATTCTCGGACTCGACGGTTCATCTCTGTGGCCAGTCGCGCTGATCGTCATCGGTGCGGCCATCACCTTCCGTTACTGGCGCTTCGGCACCGGCAGAGCTCCTGAGGCGGACGACGAGCTCAACGTCGCCTGCCTCTTCTCCGGTACCAACCAGATCTCCGCCAGCGAGCACTTCCGTGGCGGCAACGTCTCCGCCACCTTCGGGAACGCGGAGATAGACCTCCGCGCGGCTGCTGCCGTTGACGGTGTGGCCGCAGTCAACGCCAGCGCGCTATTCGGTCGCATCAACCTCCGGGTTCCGCCCGACTGGGCGGTCGATCTGCGCTCATCCGCCACCTTCGGAAGCATTGAGTCCAAACGGGCGGAACCCTCCGATCCACGGGCCAGGCTCACTGTCACAGGCTCTTGTCTATTCGGCGGAATACTGATCACGTCCTGAACGGCAGCAACGGCAGCGAGCCGACCGGCTGCACCAGTGTGCTCCTGCGGGGATGGACATTGGTTGATACGGTCGACGTTTCCGGCAATGTCGGCGTCGCCAGGCCCGGTGCAGGAGTCTTCGAGCTTGCCCTCGACCGGCTGGCGGTAGAGGCCGGCGCTGCCTGGCACGTCGGGGACAACCTGCACGGTTGCAGGCTCGCAGCCGACTGCCCGTATAGTCCCTCCACGGACCCTGCGCGGAGGTGGATGATGCGGGAACTGGACGGTCGGGTGGCCCTCGTGACCGGGGGCGGCAGCGGCATCGGCCGCGGGATCGCCCTCGCGCTGGCCGGCGCGGGCATGCGCGTCGTGGTCGCCGACATCGAGCGCGACGCCGCCGAGGCGGTGGCGGCGGAGATCGCCGAATCGGGCGGCGAGGCGAGCGCGGACAGCGTCGACGTCACCGACCCGGCCGCCGTCGAGGCGCTGGCCGATCGCTGCTTCGAACGGCACGGCGGCGTCGACGTGCTCTGCAACAACGCCGGCGTGATCGGCCCGACACCGCTCGGGCCGGAGAGCGTCGACAACTGGCGCTGGATCGTCGACGTCAACATCCTCGGCGTCGCGCACGTGATCAACGCGTTCGTGCCGCGCATGGTCGCCCGAGTCGGCGACACGGGCGGCGAAGCGCACATCGTCAACACCGCGTCGATGGCCGGCCTGCGGGCGGGCGACGGATGGGCCCACAGCGCCTACGGCGCCTCCAAGTTCGCCGTCGTGAGCATGAGCCGGAACCTGCGCGGCGAGCTGGCCGGGAGCGGCATCGGCGTCTCCGTGCTCTGTCCCGGCGGCGTCGACACGCGCATCTGGGAGGCCGGGCGCAACCGGCCTACCGAGCGCGGCGGCCCCGAGACCTACGAGCGGCCGGAGCGGCTCCTCCCGGCCCGCGTGCTGGACCCGCTGGTGGTGGGCCACCACGTGCTGCGCGCGATCCGCGAGGACGCGCTCTACATCATCACCCACACCGAGCGGCGTGAGCAGATTGAGGCGGCCGCAGGCGAATTGCTCGACGCCTTCGATCGCTCGGACCGGGATCCGATCGACTGACGCGCCGGAGAGAGGCAGGGCGAGATGAACGAGGCGATTCGCGCACACGTCATCGCCGGGGGCTTCCCGCCCGGCAGGCCGGCCGGACACGACCACGACTACGCGCGGCTGCGCATCCTCGAGCAGCTCAAGGAGCGCGATCACGTCCACGCCTCGGTCTCCGGGGACTACACGGACATCGAGAAGTGGCTGCCCGAGTGCCGCCTGCTCGTCACCTACGTCGCCGGCCCCTTCGCCGACGAGCACGGCAACACGGTGCTGCGCCAGTGGCTTGAGGCCGGGGGCCGCTGGCTGGCGCTGCACGGCAGCAGCGGCGGCAAGGCCGTGCGCCGGCCCGACACGAGCAAGCGCGAGATGGTGAAGATGCCTTACCACGAGACGCTCGGAGGCTTCTTCCTCAGCCACCCGCCGATCCGCAAGTTCCGCGTCTACCTCGTGGACGCGCGGCACCCGCTGACCCGCGGGCTGCCCGAGTCCTTCGAGACCATCGACGAGCCCTACATGGTCGAGCTGCAGGCGCCGCAGCGCAGCCAGTTGCTGCTCAGCGCCGACTGGGGCGAGGTCGACCCGGACGCGCCGACCGGCTTCTACTTCGAGCACGACACGACGCTGCTGCCGAACGGCGGCAGCACGAAGCGCGCGATCGCCTTCGTGCGCGAGCTCGGGGCGGGCGCGGTCGCCTACACGACGCTCGGCCACTGCCACACGCCGACGACGAACAGCCAGCGCCTCGTGCACGAGAACGTCGCGGCCGACGGCAAGCCCCCGCTGCACCTGCTCGGCTCGTGGGAGACCGAGGGCTTCCGCACGCTGCTGCGCAACGGCATCGCCTGGGGGCTGGGCGAGGACTAATCTGGTCCTGCCTCGTGAAGGAGCGTGCATGACCGGCGGCTCGCGCTGAGGGCGGTGACGCGCCGCCCCCGCATCTACTGGGGCTGGTGGATCTTCGCGGCCGCGATCGTCGGGCAATTCGTCACGATCGGCTTCGCCGCGCAGGTCACGGGCGTCTTCCTCAAGCCGATGACCGCGGACCTCGACTGGACGCGCTCGGAGTTCGTGCTGGCGTCCTCGCTTGGGTTCGGCATCGGCGGGATCAGCGCCTTCTTCTTCGGACCGCTGATCGACCGCTACGGCGCGCGGCCGATCATGCTCGCCGGCACAATCGTTGGCGGGATCGCGCTGGTGGCCGTCTCACAGATCGAGTCGCTGTGGCAGTTCATCCTCGTGCGGGGGGCCCTGACGCAGGTCGGGCTCTTCATGATCGGGCCGCTCGTCGTCAACACCACGCTCTCGAAGTGGTTCGTCATCAACCGCGGCCGCGTGATCGCGCTGGCCTCGCTGGGCGCCTCGCTCGGCGGCGTGATCCCGCCACTCGCCCTCACGGGGATCGTCGATCGCTGGGGCTGGGAGGCCGGATGGGTGGTGATGGGCGTCGCCACCCTCGTGCTGATGCTCCCCTGCTCGCTCGTCATGCGCAGGCAGCCCGAGGACTACGGCCTGCTCCCCGACGGCAAGACCGGCGACGAGGAGCAGACCGCGCGCGAACTCGCGCAGCTGGAGGAGATGCGGAGCGACTACGCCAACTCCTACACGCGAGGCGAGGCGCTGCGCACGCGGGCGATGTGGCTGCTCATCTTCGGGTTCGCCCTCCCCGTGGCGGGGGTGGCGTCCGTCTACGCGCACGTGATCCCGTTCATGACCGATGTCGGTTACACGCGCTCCCAGGCCGCCTTCGCGTTCGCCCTGCAGGGCGGCGTGGCGATGGCCTCGAAGTTCTTCTGGGCGTGGGCGATGCAAACACGCTCGCCGCGCATCCTGACCGTGCTGACGATCGCGATGATGGGCGTCGCCCTGGCGCTGCTGATTCCGGCCGCGGACGCCTCGCTCGGCGCTCTGCTCGTGGTGCTCGGGCTCTTCGGCTTCGGAGTCGGCGGGGTGTTCCCGCTCTTCGACTTCGTGTGGGCCTGGTACTTCGGACGCCGCCACATCGGCGCGGTGCGCAGCACCGGATTCCCGATCAGCGTGGTGATCGCCGTGACGGGACCGATCCTCACCGGGATCTACTTCGATTCGGTCGGCGACTACAACGGCGCGTTCTTCACCCTCGCCGTCGTCCTCGCGCTCGGTGCCGTGCTGCTCCTCAGCTCTCACAAGCCGCCCCCGCAGATCAGGGCCGAACCCGCGGAGGCCGCCTCCCCCGCCGGATAGCGCATCGAGCGCATCGAGCCCCGTGCGCGCTGACCGCGGCGCCGATCCCCGCTATCGTGGCGCCCGATGATCGACACGCTGCTCTTCGACCTCGACGGAACGCTGCGCGACTGGGAGGCGGGCATTGCCCGCGCCCTCGCCGAGCTCATGTCCGAGGCGTCCGAGGTGGTGCCCGAGGAGTTGCGCGGCGACCTCGATGCGCGCATCTGGCGCGCGATCGACGAGCAGCTGATCGATCGCCGCGACGGGCGCGTCGTCGAGCGGCGGCACTACTGGATCGACATCGACCCGATGCCGGTCTGGCGCGCGGTGCTGCCCGAGATTCCGCAACGCCCCCTCGACGCGCTGATCGCGCGCTTCCGCGAGCTGCTCGACGCCGTGCCCTTCGCCGATGTCCATCCCGCGCTCGAGCAGCTGCGCGAGCACTACGCGCTGGGCGTGCTGACCAACGGGCCGATGCCTGAGTCCGTGCTGCGGCGCATGGGCTTCGCGCACTACTTCGACGACGTGGTGACGGTGTTCGGCGGGATCAAGAAGCCCGCAGGCGCGGCCTTCGAGCGCGCCCTCGATGCCCTCGAAGCGGAGCCCGCGACGACGGCCCACGTCGGCGACAGCCTGATCGCCGACGTGCAGGGCGCGCTCAGCGCCGGACTCACGGCGATCTGGATCGACCGCTTCGGCGACGGCAACCCGCTGCCCGAGGGCGCGCACCGCATCGAGGCGTTGACGGAGCTGCCGGAGCTGCTCGTCTCACTCGCCGAGGGGGCCGACTGACCTCGCGGGAGCCGCCACGGGCGGCGTTCTCGACGGCGGCGGAGGTGGGGGCGTCGAGGCGAGGAAGAGCAGCGAGCCGAGGCCCGCGACGAGCGCCAGGCTGATGAAGCCGGTGCGGTAGGAGCCGGTGATGTCGTAGCTCAGCCCGGCGACGATGGGGCCCAGCACCATTCCGATGATGATGATCAGCGACGAGAACCCCATCACCGTGCCGAACGCGGCGCGGCCGAAGTACTCGGCGCGGATTGCCTGTGTCAACGGGCCGCGCACGCCGAACGCGAGGCCGTGGATCACCGTGAAGGCGACGGCGCCCCAGACCGAGACCCACAGCGTCAGCACGAGCAGCGACGTCATGTGCCCGAGCATCGCCACCGTGAGGATGTAACGCATCGGGAGCCGGTCGCCGAGGTAGCCGCCGCCCAGCATGCCGATCACGCTCGTCACGGTCATCACCAGCAGCAGGTTCGCCGCCTGGCCCAGCGAGTAATCGAGGCTCTCCGTGACGTGCGAGACGAAGTGCACCATCACGGCGCCGACGACAAGCAGCGAGGCGGCATGACCGATCGAGATCAGCCAGAAGGCGCGTGTCCGCAGCGCCTGCTGCAACGTGAAGTTGATCTCGCCGGGATCGAAGTCGGCCAGCCAGCCGTCACCCGCCTGGCGTTGGCGCGGCGGGTCGCCGTCGACGCCGTAACCGTACTGGGCGGGCCGGTGGCGCATGAGCCCCGCGAGCGGCAGGCCAGCGGCGATCACGATCAGCCCCGAGGCGATCGCGGTCTCGCGCCAGCCGACGTGCTCAAGCGACCACGCGACACCCGGCTGAAAGAGACCACCGAAGGCGAAGCCCGCGGTGGCGATCCCGATCGCCAGCGCGCGCTTGCGGTTGAACCAGTTCACGACCGCGACCATCATGCCCATCCCCGCACCGGCGCTCAGGCCGAGCGCAATCACGACGAAGGCGAGGTAGAACTCGGTGAGGGTGTTGATCTGGCTGAGCAGCAGGAAGCCCAGGCCGAAGATCGTGATCCCGACCAACATGATCCGCCGCGGACCGAACCTGTCGAGCGCCCAGCCCTGGATCGGGCCGAGCAGACCGGCCTCGACCATCTGGATCGAGAAGGCGGCGGAGATCGAGGTGCGGCTCCAGCCGAACTCGGCCTCCAGCACTACGACGTACTGCCCGAAGGCGTGGAACATCAGCCCGCCGAGGATCGCGGAGAGCAGGAACCCGCCGGCGACGATGTACCAGCCGAAGAAGATGCGCCCGCCCGGCCTGCGCGGCGGGGACGCCGCGACGGACGGGGCACCGTTGCCGCCGGCGTTCGCGGTCGCGACCGCCCCGTGCTCGCGTGTCATATGGTCATCGCGACGGTCCCGCCTCGCGGCGCTGATCGCCGCCCTCGCCGAAGGGGCAGCCTGAGTTCGCGCGCTACCCCTCGCGGGCCATGCGCTCGCTGTGCGCCTCGCGCAGTGTCTCGAGGGCGCCTTCGAGCAGCTTCGGGATCTTCGGGCCGCCGAAGCTGTAGAAGTCGTCCAGCTCGCGCTCGAGCCCGAACGCGACGTTGAAGCGATGCGCCGTGTCGTAGCGGCCGACGATCAGCGCCAGCTCGATGATCTGCTCGTCCGTGTAGTGCTCGCGCATCTGCTCCAGCAGCTCGCCGTCGATGCCCTGCGCGTGCGCGGCCACCCAGCGCTCCGTGAAGCGCAGCGCCAGCTTGGTCTTCTCCGGCAGGTCAGAGGCCTCGAAGTCGAGGACCTTCGCGACCATCTCCTCGTCCATGCCTTCCTGCTGCGCCGCAGCAGATCGACCGGGGATTCACCACTTGCAATCGTTGAGGTTGGCCGACTTCAGGCGGCAGAGGTCGACGGTGACCGGGTCGATCGTCGTGAACTCCTGCCAAGCGGCATGGAACAGCTGAAACGCCATCTGCGCTTCCGGAGCGAGGCTGCGAGGATTCGGGATCGTCCTCGGGCTGGCATCTGCCTCGTGCACCTGCGTCATCGTCCTGCTCCTGTCCTGCCTATGGCACCCATATCCGCCGCGCCGCCTCGAGACCGAGGACGAGCGCGCGGCCGTTCAACTGGATCGTCACGGTCCCCCGGTAGCGGGCGACCTCCATCACCTCGAACCCCGCGCCGGGGCGGATGCCCTCCTCGTCGAAGAAGCGCAGCAGCTCCTCGTCTTCCTCGTAGACCCGGTCGACCGTCGTGCTGTCGCCGGCTTTGAGGTCCGTGAGGCGCCGCGTCGAGAGCGGGTGGCCGTGATGGGAGCCGGGGATCGGGTAGCCGAAGGGGGAGACGAGCGGATCGCCGAGGCGCTCGACGATCAGCGGCTCGGTCACGTCCGAGATGGCGTGCTCCATCAGGTGCGCTTCCTCGTAGGCGCGCCACCACTCGAGGCCGAGCGTGTCCACCAGCAGGCACTCGGCCAGGCGGTGCCGCCGCACCATCTGCTCCGCCCTCGCGAAGCCGGTGCCGCTGAGCGAGATCCGCTTGCGTCCGTCGATCCGCACCAGCTTGTCGCGCCGCAGTCGCGTGAGCATGCCCGCTGCCGAGGCAGGCTTGATGTCCAGGCGCTCGGCGACGCGCGCGGCGATGACCTCTTCCTGCTCGTCGTGCGAGAGGCGGTAGATCGTCGTCAGCGCGTCGTCGGCGGCGACGTTGGTGACCTGTTTGGGCATCGTCCCTCCGCGCCATGATACTCCATGGGCGTTCGCGCCCCCGCAAGTGGCCGAGGGGCCTCGCGGCCCCGCCGGACACGGCCCGGGAGGATGCGGGCGAAGGTTGGGAGACGGTGTATCGACGACAGGTTATGATGCCCCTGAATAGCTCCCGCCGTCCCGACCCGGAGGCGCGGTGACCATAGAAGAACGCTCTCGCCTCGACGCCGAGCAGCGCGCCGTGCTCGGCCCGCTGGTGCGCATCATCGAGGAAGCCGCGGACTTGCAGCCGTGGGCGCTGGTCGGCGCGGCGGCGACCCAATTGCAGGGCGTCGCGGTAAGCGCCGCCAACATCGAGTTCATCACCAGCGATCCGGCAATCCGCACCCTCGCCGGGATGCTCGGCGTGGACGCGACCTGGGAGCGCGGCGCGCACGTCGCTGCCTCGCGTCTGCAGTTCCAGCGCGGGAGCGTGCCGGTCTTCGTGCACGCCAACCCGACCTTCCACGGCGCCTACGACACGCTGACGCCGCTCGAGATCCCCTCGCTCTGGGACGCCCGCGCGCAGATCGCTTTCGAGGGCGCCACCGTCCTCGCGACGCCGCTCGAGTGGGAGCTGCTGCTCGCCGTCGTGCTCGGCAACGCGGCGCGCAGCAAGGCGATCCGCGACCACATCGAGGCCAGCGGGGAGTGCGACAGCCGCCTGCTCACTCGCCTGATGCGCGAGGGCCACGTCGAGCACGACACCGAGGAAGCCGTCTGGGCGCTGATCGGTCGCTGAGCCGAATGGCCCTTCGCCGGGCGCGGCTCAGGACTCGCGCAGCAGCGGCGCGGCCTCGCGCCCCAGCCGGTCGTAGCGGCGCAGCAGCGCGGGCAGCGCGCGCCCGCTGCGCGGCGCCTCCCGGTGCATCCGCTCGAACAGTCGCACGAGGCCCTCGAGGTCGCTGAGGCGCACCGTCTCCGCGCGCACACGGCCGCGCGGCCCGGCGTTGTGGTAGTTGCCCAGCGCGATGCAGGCCGCGCCCGTCTCGTAGCCGTAGAGGTCGTAGGCCGTGGCCTCGGTGACGCCGCCGTCCATCAGCAGGCGCTGCCATGAGAAGCCGTCGCGCTCCTCGCTCGCCAGTTCCTGCGCGAGCGCGGTCATCCACTGCGTCAGCTGCGGCGAGAAGATGTGGATCGCGTCGCCGACGCGGATGATCGGACCGCCGCCCTGCACTGCCCGCCCGCCCGCGAACGAGGACGTCTCGACGGCCACCACCAGCGCGTCCTCCGGCAGCAGCCGCTCGCGGCCGACGACCGAGGCGCCGCGCAGCCCGACCTCCTCGGCGCGCGTGAAGAGGCCGACCAGGTGCCCCGTGCGCCGTTCCGCGGCCGCTCGTTCGAGCGTCGCGAGCACGGCGGCGCAGCCGGCGAGGTCGTCGCAGGCGCGCGCCTGCACCAGGTCGCCGCGGAAGCGGCAGAGCGGCACGTCCCAGAGCGCGAGGTCGCCCTCGGCAGGCTCGTCGCCGCCGCGCTCGAGCGTGGCGGCGGCGCCGGTCAGCCGCCGCCGCTCGTCGCGCCGCACCGAGGTGATGCGCGCGTGCGCGTGCGCCCTCCGCTCGCCCTCGCGGTAGAGGGCGACACGCTCGCCCTTGCCGTACTCGGCGGAGAGCCCGCCGCGGAACTCGAGCCGCAGCCGCCGGCCCCGCACCTGCTCGACGACGAAGCCGGGATGGTCCATGTGCGCGCCGAGCACGAGTGGACGGCGGCGGCGGCCGCGACGGTAGCTGATGCGCACGTTGCCGTACGCGTCCTCCTCGTGCGCCAGTCCGCGCGCGGCGGCGAAGTCGCGCAGGTAGTCACGCACGCCGCCCTCGAGGTACGGCGCGGAGGGGATCGAAACCACCTCGCGCACGAGTTCGCGCAGCCGTTCCGGCACGTCGACCACGGGGCGACTCCTTCCGCCTGGGCAGCGCCGATGCTACCCGCGCTCGCGCCCGGCCGCCTCTGCCGCGTACGATCAGACCGTGAGCAACGAAGACCCCGCCTCGCCGGAGCCCGCACCCCAGCGCCGACGCCAGAGAAGCCGGCGGCGGCGGCGCGTGCTCGATCGTCCTCGCAAGCCGCTCGAGATCGAGCTGACCGGGTTCGCCGCCGGCGGCAAGGCGCTGGGGCACGCTCCCGACGGTCGCGTCGTCTTCGTCGAGTACGCCGTCCCCGGCGAGCGCGTCCTCGCCGAGATCGCGGCGGAGACCCCGTCGTACATCGAGGCCACGACGATCGAGGTGCGCGAGCCCTCGGAGCAGCGTGTCGAGCCGCGCTGCCAGTACTTCGGGCGCTGCGGCGGCTGCCAGCTGCAGCACATCAGCTACGGCGAGCAACTGCGCCTCAAGACCGGCATCGTCCGCGAGCAGCTGCGCCGCATCGGCCGCTTCGAGGACGCCGCCATCGACGGCGTGCTGCAGGAGATGATCGGCATGGCGGACCCCTGGGCGTACCGCAACCACATGCGCTTCACCGTGCGGCGCGACGGCGAGATCGGCTTCATGGAGCACGGCAGCCATCGCTTCCTGCGCATCGACCACTGCGAGATCGCGCTGCCTGCCGCCAACCGCGTGCTGCAGGACGCACAGGGCCGCACGATGCAGACCCGTGCCCTCACCGTCCGCGCGGGCGAGCACAGCGACGAGCTGCTCGTCCAGCCCAAGTTGCGCTGGCGCCCACACCGGCGAGGGAACACGCGCAGCGGCCAGACCCACTACCACGAGCTACTGCGCGGCGCGCGCTACCGCGTCTCCTCGCCGGCCTTCTTCCAGGTCAACTCGCGGCAGGCGGAACGGCTGATCGAGCTCGTCGTGGCGCGCGCGCGCGCCGTCCAGCCACGCCTCGTCGCCGACGCCTACTCCGGCGTCGGCACGTTCGCCGTCGCGCTGGCGCAGGTCGTCCCCGACGTCGTGACGATCGAGGCCTCGGCCGCCGCGGGCGACGACGCCGAGGTCAATCTCGCGCCTTATGACAACGTCCGCCGCATCGTCGGCACCGTCGAGGAGCAGCTCCCGGCGCTCGATCCCGTTCCGGATGTCGTGATCGTCGACCCGCCGCGCGTGGGCCTCGACGCCTCCGTCATCGACGCGATCGTCGAATCGGGCGTGCGGCGGCTCGTCTACGTCTCGTGCGATCCGGCGACGCTCGCCCGCGATCTGCGGCGCCTCGCCGACGGCGGCATGGAGCTCAGCGAGCTGCAGCCGATCGACATGTTCCCGCACACGCAGCACATCGAGTGCATCTCCACCCTGGACCGGGCCACGAGCTGAGCGCATGGATCAGCCGACGCCGGTGCTCGCCTCGGCCTCCCCGCGCCGCCGCGAGCTGCTGGCGGCGCTCGGCCTCGACTTTCTCGTGCGCCCCAGCGACGTGGACGAGAGCAGCGAGGAGCCGGACCCGCACCGCCGCGCCTCCCAGCTCGCGCTCCGCAAGGCGCGCGCCGCGGCGGCGGCGCACCCGCGCTCGCCCGTGATCGCCGCCGACACGATCGTCGTCCTCGATGGCCGCGTGCTCGGCAAGCCCGACGGCGTGGCCGCGGCCGCGGCGATGCTCGGCGCGCTGCGCGGCCGCCGCCACGAGGTGGTGAGCGCGGTCGCCGTCGCCTCGGAGGGCCGGGACGCCGTCGAGGCAGCGACGACCGCCGTCACGATGCGCGACTACGGCGACGACGAGATCGCACGCTTCATCGCCCGCGGCGAGCCGTTCGACAAGGCGGGCGGCTACGCCGTGCAGGATGCGGAGTTCGACCCGGCGGCAAGCGTGGACGGCTGCCTCTGCGCGGTCATCGGGCTGCCGCTCTGGACCCTGCGCGACCTGCTCGCGCGCGTCGCGGGCATCGAGACCGCGCCGCCCGCGCTCGAGCGTTGCGCCGCCTGTCCGTTGCGGGAGTAGCGCGAAGGCCGGGCCACTACCTACACGTGGACGACGAGCAGCTCGCCGACGAAGGTCGAGAGGCGCATCCGCACGCGGCGCTCGGCCTCCTCGTAGCCCTCGCTGCGCAGGTGGATGTCGCGCACGACGCCTTCCTCGCGGCGGCCGAGGACATCGACGCTGCCGACGATCGACTGGGCGGTGATGTCCACACCGATGCCGCGCGGGACGCGCACCTGGATCGTGCCCAGCCAGCAGAACAGCGCCAGCTCCGTCTCGCCGGGCGGCAGTTCCGCCTCCCGCAGGTCGAGTTCGATGTCGCCGACCACGGTCGAGATCACCGCGTCGTCCTCGACGGCCCAGCCGTCCACGGACGAGCGCACGTGGCCGACCGCCAGGCGCAGCTGCCGCGAGAAGCGTCGCACGCGCCAGGCCGCGAGGATCGCGAGCGCGCCGAGCACGACGAAGGCGAGGCCGAAGGCGCTGCCGATCGCGCCGGCGAGGCCGAGCGAGCGCGCGCCCGTGCTGTCGATCAGCAGCACCGCACCGAGCGTGACCACATAGAGCGCGACGCTGATCGGGGCCACGTCGCGAGCGCGCGCGCTCACGGCCGCCGCCTCCGCCAGGCGCGCCGCAGCCGCTCATAGAGGATCACGGCGCCGACGCCGATCAGGATCAGCGGCCACAACTCACGGATGCCGAACTCGGTGATCCCGAGCGACTCCGCGAGGAAGATCAGGCCGATGATGACGAGTACGACCCCGAACGCCACCGTCCGCCCCTCCGCTTCGATGGTGCGCCAGCGCGCTGGCGATTCCCGCGGCTCCATTGTACGGCTGCTCCGCCTCGGCAGGTCCGAAGGCGGGTCCGCTGCCCTGCATCGGGTGAGGATCACAGCGCCGCGAACGCGCGGGTCGTACCCGTGCTGGCGCTCGACTGAGCCCCGTCCGACAATGACACGAGCGTGCATGAGGCGGCGTTCGGGTCAGGAGGCAGGATGAGCGAAGCGATCATCGAGATCACGGACCTCGTCAAGACGTACGAGACGGGCGAGGTCCAGGTTCGCGCCCTGCGCGGCGTCTCGCTCTCCGTCCAGCCCGCCGAGATGGTCGCCATCATGGGCCCCTCCGGCTGCGGCAAGACCACGCTGCTGAACACCGCCTCCGGCCTCGACGATCCCACCGGCGGCAGTATCTTCATCGAGGGCACCGACCTCGAGAGCCTCGACGACAACACCAAGACCTCGTACCGCGCCCGGCGTATGGGCTTCATCTTCCAGTTCTACAACCTGCTGCCCGTGCTCAGTTCGGTCGAGAATGTGGAGCTGCCGCTGCTCGTCTCCGGCGTGGCGCCCTCGGAGGCGCGGGAACGAGCGATGGCCGGCCTCGAGCAGGTCGGCCTCGCGGACTGGGCCGAGCACCGGCCCGGTCAGCTCTCGGGCGGCCAGCGCCAGCGCGTCACGATCGCGCGCGCACTGGTCAACGACCCGGCGATCGTCTGGGCCGACGAGCCCACGGGCGACCTCGACTCCGTGACCGCCAACCAGATCATGGACCTGCTCGTCGACCTGAACGCCTCGCACGGTCAGACATTCGTGCTGGTGACGCACGGGCGCGAGATCGCCGAGCGCTGCCACCGCATCGTCCACATGCGCGACGGCGAGATCGAGCGCGAGGAGATGCTGCTTGGATAGTCTCTTCGGGATCCCGCTGACCAGCATCCTTGTCGCGCTGCTGCTCGCGCTCGGCGCGATCTTCGCGATCCTCGGCGTCATCGCCTGGCGCCAGCCGCTGCTGGTGCGCATGGGCCTGCGCAACATCGTCCGGCGCAAGCCGCAGACCGCGCTGATCGTGATCGGGCTGATGCTCTCGACGCTGATCATCAGCGCCGCCTTCGCCACCGGCGACACCGTCGGCTACTCGATCACCAACGAGGTCTACGACCAGTTCGAGGAAGCCGACATCCTGATCGCGTTCGACGGCGATATCTCCGAGTTCGGCGATCGCTTCCTGACCGACGAGTTCCTCGACGCGCTCACTGCCGAGTTCATCGAAGATCCCGACATCGATGGCATCACGGGCGTGCTCGCCGAGGTGCTGCCCGCGGTCAATCTCGAACGGCGCCTTGCGGAGGCGGACGCCAGCGTCATCGGCGTCGAGCCGGACACCGTCGACGCCTTCAAAGGCCTCAAGACCCTCGACGGCGATCTGATCCCCGGCTCCACCCTCGGGGGATTCCGCGCCTACGTCTCCCAGGAACTGGCCGAACAGATCGACGTCGGCCCCGGCGACACGTTCAGCGTGTTCCAGGACGGCCAGCCGACGGAGTTCGAGGTGATCGGCGTCGTCCAGAACACCTCGATCACCCAGGCCCAGGGCGGCCGAGGCGGTTTCGTGACGAGCCTCGACATCGCTCGCGAACTGACCGGCCGCGAGGGCAAGTTGACCGCCGTCGCAGTGTCCATCACCGGCGGCGTGCGCGACACGCTCGACCTGAACGACGCTGTCGCGGGCCGGGTGGAGGAATTCATCGAGGCCCATCCGGAGAGCCAGGCCCAGGTCTTCTTCACGAAGAAGGACGCCGTCCTGCTGGCTGAGATCATCGGGTCGATCTTCGTCACCTTCTTCCTGATCTTCGGGCTGTTCGCGATCGCCTCGGGCATCCTCCTGATCTTCTTGATCTTCGTGATGCTCGCCGCCGAGCGGCGTTCCGAGATGGGCATGGCCCGCGCGGTCGGTATGCAGCGGCTGCACCTCACGGAATCGTTCCTCGCCGAGGGCATGGCCTACAACGTCGGCTCGGCAGCGGTGGGCGCCCTGCTCGGCCTCGGGGTCGCGTTCCTGCTGGTGCTCGTGCTGGGGCGGATCTTCAGGGAGGCGCTGGGCTTCGGGATCACGTTCCACTTCAACTGGCAGGGCTTCCTGATCGCCTACAGCCTGGGCGTGGTGCTGACCTTCGCGACCGTCGCGTTCTCCTCGTTCCGCATCGCGAACCTCAACATCGTGCGCGCGATCCGCGACCTGCCGGAGCCACAGCCGCTGCGAGGCGCCGACCGCTCGATCGGCGGGCTGCTCAAGGCCGCGGTGGGCGCGATCTGGATGGTCGGCTGGATCGTCGTGCTCGTGGTCTCGGGAACCGTGACCATCGTGGTCAGCGCGATCGTCATCAGGGGGGTCTTCGGCAACCTGCCGCTCATCCTGTCCGGGCTGTTTGGCGGCGCCGCGCTGATGGCGGTGAGCGCCCTGATGCTCTTCGGAGCCCGGACCGTGCGCTCAGGACAGTTCCTTGCCACGGAGGGTTGGCGGAACTGGCTGATCTGGACGCTGTGGATCACGGTCTTCAACGTCGTTGCCGCCTGCGTGTGGCTGCTGCAGCTCTCGCGCGACTGGGCGGGACGCCACCGCAACGCGGGTGGCTGGGCCGTGATCATGCTCGTCGTCGGTGCGGCCTTCGTCTGGCTGTCCGGGTGGGGCCTCGATGGCTTGAGCTTCTTCCAGGGCCAGGCGTTCTCATACACGGGAGGCTTCACCCTCGCCGTGTTCGCCATCGCGATGCTCGCCGTCTACTTCGGACTGCACGAGCGCCTCTCTTTCACCGTCGCCGGGCTCGGGCTGGTCTGGTACTGGGTGCTCCCGCTCCCGTTCTCGCTGTTCCTCGAACTTGAGAGCGTCGTCGGTGGCGAACTCGACCCGGTCGACGGCGTGCTGCGGCTGCTCGGCCTGCCGCGGCCGGGGGACATCGAGGGCAACATCGAGATGTTCTTCGTCTCCGGGATCGCGATCACGGCGTCGGCGGTGCTCGTCATCATCCTGAACGCCGAGCTGGCGCTTACGCCGGTGCGCTGGCTCGGCGGCCTGCTCGGCGGGATCGCCCCGGCGATCAAGATGGCGATCGCTTACCCGGTGGCCTCGAAGTTCCGCACCGGCATGACCCTCGCGATGTTCGGGCTCGTCGTCTTCAGCCTCGTCGTCATGGCCACACTCAACTCGAACTTCACGCAGGCGTTCCTCAGTGAGGACGCCAATGGCGGCTTCGACGTCGCCGTCGACGTCAATCCCGGCAACCGCGTCCCCGACCTGCGCGAGGCGCTCCGCTCCGCCGGCTACGAGCCCGACACGACGCTCGCCGGTGTCGGGCGCCTCGTCTCCGCCTTCCCGCAGGTGCGGCGCAGCGACGACCCCGAGGGCGACGACGGCTTCGAGACGTACCAGCTCGCCGGCATGGACGACGAGTTCCTCGACCTGCAGCGCTTCCCCCTCGAGCACCGCTCAGCCGCCTACGACAGCGACGAGGCTGTGTGGGAGGCGCTCCGCAGCGATCCCGGCGTCGCCATCGTCGACGCCACGCGCCTCCTGGAGCCCGTCTTCGGCGGCAACCCGAATCAGCCGGGCGACTTCTACCTCGGGGTCACCGACCACGATCTCCGTCACGAGCCGTGGGATCCGATCCCGCTCACGTTCCGCGACCCGTCGACCGGTCACACGACGGAGCTGCGGATCATCGCCGTGCTGGAGCCGCAGGTCAGCTCCGTCATCCCCGCCTTCTTCGCCATCTTCACGCACGCCGCAACCATCGAGGAGGGCTTCGAGGGCGGCGACCTGGAGCGCTATTTCGTCGTCACCGCCGAGGCGACGGACGAGGCCGCGATCCAGGCCTCGCGCGACATCGAGTCGACGCTGCTCGAACTTGGTGTGCAAGCGAACTCGATCGACAAGCTGATCGACGACGAGGCCAGCATGTCGCGCTCGTTCCAGTTCCTGTTCGAGGGCTTCATGGCGCTCGGGTTGATCGTCGGCATCGCGGCGCTGGGGGTGATCGCGTTCCGCACCGTGGTGGAGCGACGCCAGCAGATCGGGATGCTGCGCGCGATCGGCTACAGCCGCAGGCTCGTGGCGATCTCCTACTTCCTCGAGTCCTCGTTCATCGCGCTGGCGGGCATCGCGATCGGGATCACGCTCGGTCTGGCGGTCTCCTACAACCTGCTGGCAAGTCCGGATTTCACCGGAAGCACCGACATCGACTTCCAGGTGCCGTGGGTGCGGCTGGCGGTGGTGCTCACCCTCGCCTACGGCGCGAGCGCGCTGATGACGCTGCTGCCCGCACGCGCCGCCTCGCGCGTCGCCGTCGCCGAGGCGCTCCGCTACGAGTAGGCGCCGTCTACCGAGAGGCGTGCTATGGAGTAGGCATGGCCAATGATGAACTGGCGAGAACAGGTACCGACCGAAGACATCCTAGAGACAGATTTTTTTTCTCGTGTTCGAACTAGGGATTTTCGGTGAACTGAGCGAGTCGTTCCAACAACTTGAGAAAGTGTCAGAGGCGCGGATCGTCGAGACTAAGGAGCGCTGGGAAGAGAACCGGGAAGACTGGGAGACTCAGCGCGAGAGTGTTCCAGAGAATGCCAGATTCCCGGACGTTCAAGATGAGGAGTTGGAGTACGATGCAGCATGTGATCAGCTTCGCGTTCTGCGTTGGGGTATGTACTTGGCGGCGTACTCCTACTTTGAGCGCCTCGTCCTGAATCTAGTTCGTGAGCACGATCCGGATTTCAACGTCCGTGAACCATCGACTCGTGATGCGTTGAGGGCATTGAAGCCAACGCTGGGACAGTGCGTCACCGACTGGGACAACATGTACCAGCGGATATCCGAACTGAGGTTCCTCCGCAACGAGCTCGCGCATGGGGCAGGATTCTGCCGGCCTGAATCTGAGAAGGAATTGTCTAATCTCATCAAGCGCAATGAGATCTCGTACTCCGAAGGATCGTTCCTGATTATGGATCGCGAGCGGGTGCTGACACTAGAAAACGGGTTTCTGGAGGCCGCCATTCGTGACTTCGGAGACACGTGTCGGACGCTCAAACGGGCGCAGCACTGGCTGGAGCAACGGCAGGTTGCTGGTGCCTGAGGACCGGCGCTAGACCGCCGTCTGCGCGCGCAAGCCTGCGAGGTGGCGCCGGACCACGGTCATCGGGCCCTCCTCGGTCAGCGCGAACCTGGGGACGACCTTCCAGAACTTCGGCAGGTACTGCCGCCACTCGTTGAGCACGTGGCGCGCCCTCGGCGATCCGGTCATCTCGAGGTGGCGGCGCACCAGCATCTCGAGCAGCTCGATGGCGTCCGGCGTCGTGACCTGCTCGAGGCCGACCAGTTCCTGGTTGACGCGCGTGCGGAAGTCGCCTTCCTCGTCCAGCACGTAGGCGATGCCGTCCGACATGCCGGCGCCGAAGTTGCGGCCCGTGCGGCCGAGGATCACGACCACGCCGTCGGTCATGTACTCGCAGCCGTGGTCGCCGATGCCCTCGACGACGGCGCGCGCGCCGGAGTTGCGGACGGCGAATCGCTCGCCGGCGCTGCCCGCGACGAAGAGGTGCCCGCCGGTCGCGCCATAGAGCACGGTGTTGCCGACCAGCACGGCTTCGGTGTCGGCGCCGAGGAACCCCGCGTCATCGGGTGGGCGGACGGTGATCTCGCCGCCGTTCATGCCCTTCGCCACGTAGTCGTTGGCCTCGCCGACGAGGTGCAGGCGCATCCCGGAGGAGAGGAAGGCGCCGAACGACTGCCCCGCCGAGCCCTGGAAGGCGAGCTCGATCGAGCCCTCGGGCAAGCCGGTGTTGCCGTAGCGCAGCGCGATTTCGCCGGAGAGCCGCGCGCCGACCGTGCGGTCCGTGTTGCGGATCTCGTAGGCGCGCTGCACCGGCGGGCCACCCGCGATGGCGGAGCGGACGTCGGCGATGATCGTGTCGTCCAGCAACGCCTCGCCGCGATCGTTGCGCTCCTGGATGGAGTGCCGGGGCTCGAGCCCGGTCGGGTCCGCGGGCAGCAGCACGTTCGCGAGGTCGATCCCGTCCCCGCGCCCACCCTCGGGCGGCAGCTGCTTGAGCAGGTCCGCGCGGCCGATTACGTCATTGATGCGCTCGAAGCCGAGCTCGGCGAGGATCGCCCGCACTTCCTCGCCGACGTGCGTGAGGTACTTGATCACCATCTCCGGCGTGCCGAAGTACTTCGCGCGCAGGTCCTCGCGCTGCGTCGCCACGCCGACGGGGCAGGTGTTGATGTGGCACTGCCGCGCCATCTTGCAGCCGACGGCGATCATGGCGGAGGTACCGAAGCCGTACTCCTCGGCGCCCAGCATCGCGGCGACGATCACGTCGCGGCCGGTGTGGAAGCCGCCGTCCGCGCGCAGCCGCACGCGGCCGCGCAGCGCGTTGGCGACGAGCACCTGCTGCGTCTCCGCCAGTCCGAGCTCCCAGGGCGCGCCCGCGTACTTGATCGACGACCACGGCGAGGCGCCGGTGCCGCCGTCGTGGCCGCTGATCTGGATGATGTCCGCGTAGCCCTTGGCCACCCCGGCCGCGATCGTGCCGACGCCCTCGGCAGCGACGAGCTTGACGCAGACCCGCGCCCGCGGGTTCACCGCCTTGAGGTCGAAGATCAGCTGCGCGAGATCCTCGATCGAGTAGATGTCGTGGTGCGGGGGCGGCGAGATCAGCGGCGTCCCCTCCATCACGTGGCGCATCGAAGCGATGTAGTGGGAGACCTTGTGGCCGGGCAGTTGTCCGCCCTCGCCGGGCTTCGAGCCCTGCGCGATCTTGATCTCCAGCTCCACCGCCGAGGCAAGGTAGGCGGGCGTCACGCCGAAGCGCCCGGACGCCACCTGCTTGACCTTCGAGTTGGCGTCGCGCATGTCGCCGTCCGGGCTGTAGCGTCGCGGGTCCTCGCCGCCTTCGCCGGTGTTGGAGCGGCCGCCGAGGATGTTCATCGCGCGCGCGATGTCCTCGTGGGCCTCGCGGCTGAGCGCGCCGAGCGACATGGCGCCCGTGTTGAAGCGTCGCGTCACCTGGTCGATCGGCTCGACGCGCGAGACATCGATCGGGTCGCGGTCGGACTGGAAGCCGAGGGCGTCGCGCAGCGCCGTGCGCGGGCGCGCGTGCACCAGGTCGCTGTACTCCTGGTACTCCTCCTGGCCGCCGCCGTCCTGCACCACCTTGTGCAGCGCGCGCCAGACCTTCGGCTCGAAGGCGTGGTAGTCGCCGTCGCGACGGTACTTGTACCAGCCGCCGTGCGGCATCTCCGCATCCGGGAAGGCGCGCTCGTGGCGGTCCAGGATATCGCGCGCGATGTCCTCGTAACCGATACCGGCGATGCGCGAGGTGGTGCCGGGGAACGAACGATCGATGACCTCGTTGGAGATACCCAGCGCCTCGAAGATCTGCGCGCCGTGGTAGGAGGAGACGGCGGAGATGCCCATCTTGGACATCACCTTCAGGATCCCGGCGTCCACCGCCTGCTGGTACTGGCGCATCACCTGGTCGAGCTCGACTTCGCCGAATTCGCCCTCGCTGGTGAGGTCGCGCAGCGTGTCGAAGGCCAGGTAGGGATTGACCGCGCTCGCGCCGAAGCCGATCAGGCAGGCGAAGTGGTGCACGTCGCGTGCGTCGCCCGCCTCGGCGACCAGGCTGGTCTTCATCCGGCGCCCGGTGCGGATCAGGTGGTGGTGCACGCTGGAGACGGCGAGCAGCATCGGGATCGGCGCCCAATCGCCGTCGCAGAGGCGGTCGCTGATCACGATCACGTCGTGGCCCTCGTCCACCGCCAGCTCGGCGGCGGCGCAGAGGTCGTCGAGGGCGGACCGCAGCCCGGCCGGGCCCTCCGAGGCGGCGAAGCGCGCATGCAGCGTGGTCAGCGCGAACGTCCCGATCGGCGTGTTGCGCAGCGCCGCCATCTCCTCGTCCACCATCAGCGGGCTGTTGAGGTGGACCAGCCGCGCCGCCTCCGGCGTGGTCTCCAGCAGCGAGTGGCGGCGGCCCAGCAGCGTGTCCAGGGACATCACGATCTCTTCCCGGATCGAGTCGATCGCGGGATTCGTGACCTGGGCGAACTTCTGCTTGAAGTAGGTGTAGAGCAGGCGGCTCGGGTCGAAGAGCGTGGACAGCGGGGTGTCCTCGCCCATGGAGCCGACCGGCTCCTTGCCCTCGCGCACCATCGGCTTGATGACGTACTCGATTTCCTCGCGGGTGTAGCCGTGCAGGGTCTGCCTCGCGCGCATCTCCCCGTCGGGCTGCTCACGGTGCTGGCCGTTCGCACTGTCGAGATAGCGACTGAGGCTATGCAGGTTGCGGCGCACCCAGTCGCCGTAGGGACGCCGCGAGGAGATCTCGCGCTTGATCTGGTCGTTGTGCAGGAACTGCCGCCGAGCGGTGTCGACGGCGATCATCTCGCCCGGCCCGAGGCGGCCCGACTCGACGATCTCGTCGAACGGCAGATCGACGAGGCCGACCTCGGAGCCCATCACCACGGTGCCGTCGCGCATGATCTGGTAGCGGGCGGGGCGGAGCCCGTTGCGGTCCATGATCGCCGCCGCGACCGTGCCGTTGGTGAAGGCCACCGCGGCCGGGCCGTCCCACGGCTCCTGCAGGCAGGCGTGGTACTCGTAGAACGCCCGCAGCTGGGGGTCCATGTTGGGCATGTTCTCCCAGGCTTCCGGGATCAGCATCATCATCGCGTGCAGGATGTTGCGGCCCGAGGCCGTCAGCAGCTCGAGCGCCTCGTCGAGCGAGGCCGTGTCCGAGCCGATCGGCCAGATCACCGGCAGCAGATCCTCGATCTGGTCGCCCCAGACCGCCGAGGTCAGCTCCGGCTCGCGCGCGCTCATCCAGTTGCGGTTGCCGAGCAGCGTGTTGATCTCGCCGTTGTGCGCGACCAGCCGGAACGGCTGCGCGAGCTTCCAGTTGGGCAGCGTGTTCGTCGCGAAGCGCTGGTGGAACAGCGCCACCGCCGCCACCGTGCGCTCGTCCGAGAGGTCCGGGTAGAACGCCGCCAGCTGCGGCGCAACCATCAGCCCCTTGTAGACCACCACCTTCGAGGACATCGAAACCACGTAGCAGTCGATCGATCGCTCGCGGAAGGCAGCCTCGGCCTGCCGCCTCGCCAGGTAGAGCGCGCGCTCGCAGTCCGCCCCGCCGAGGCCGGGCGGCCGGCGCAGCAACAGCTGCTCGATGCCGGGCAGGGACTCCAGCGCGAGCCCGCCGAGCACCGACGGGTCGTGCGGCGTCTCGCGCCAGCCGATGAGCTGCACGCCGCAGCCCTCGACCGCCTGCTCGATGATCGCGCGCGCCTCGGTCTTGTCCGCCTCGTCCTGCGGGAGGAAGACCATCGCCACGGCGAGCTCGTCGCGGCGCTCGAGGACGTGGCCGAGCCGCTCGGCGTCCTCGCGCAGCAACTCGAACGGAATCTGGAGCGTCACGCCTGCGCCGTCGCCGGAGGCGGCGTCGGCGGAGACCGCGCCGCGGTGCGTGAGGTTCACGACCGCCTCGACGGCTAGCTGGACGATGCGGTGGGAACGCTCGCCGTCGATGCGCGCGACGAAGCCCGTGCCGCAGGCGTCGTGATCCATCGACGGGTCGTATAGCCCGCGAGGGGGATGCGGGGACATACCTGTCGCAGAGCGCGACTCGGCGCCACTCACGGCACAAGCCCTCCGGAAAGGCTGCTCTCACCCCCACCGTGGGGGAAGAGTCTCCGTGGAATGCTCAATCATAACCTACACCGGGCAAGCGCCGATGCAGGTGTGCCTTCACGGTCTCCTATTCTGCGCAAAATTTCACAAGCTGTAAAGGTGCGCCGTGCCTGGCCCCCTACCGGCGAGACTAGCCGAGGTCCGGCGTCGGCCGTTCGTCCCACACCACCTCGCGCTCCACGAGCGCGTCGAGGGCGGCGCCGTCGAGGCCCAGCATCCTCGCGAGGAGCGCCCGCGAGTCCTGACCCATGTCCGGCGACGTGCCCTGCACGCCACCGGGCGTGCGCGAGAGCTTGATCGGCGTGTTCACCAGCGGCAGCGTGCCCAGCGTGTGGTGTTCCACCGGCGTCAGCATCGCGCGCGCCTCGACCTGGGGCTGCGCGACGGCCTCCGCGATGTTGTTGAGCGGCCCGCAGGGAATCTCGTAGGGCGTCAGCCGCTCCACCCACTCGGCCGTGGTGCGCGTCCGGAACGCCTCGTTGAGCAGCGGCTCCAGCTCCGCGTGGTGCGCCGAGCGGGCGTGCGCCTCGGCGAAGCGCGGATCGTCGATCAGCTCGACGACGTCCAGCTCGGAGCAGAGCAGCGCCCACTGGTTCGGCACGCCCCAGGCAAGCGCGACGACGATGTAGCCGTCGGCGGTCGGGAACGCCTGGAAGGGCACCGCCCACGAGTGGCGCGTGCCCAGCGGCTGCGGCAAGTCGCCCGTCAGGTGGTAGCGCAGCAGCGCGTTCTCCTGGATCGCCAGCTGACAGTCGAGCATCGAGATATCGACGAGTTGGCCGCGTCCGGAGGTCTCGCGCTCGCGCAGCGCCGCGAGGATGCCGACCGCGCCGAACAGCCCGCCCGCGATGTCGGCGAGCGAGAGTCCGGGCTTCAGCGGCGGCCCACCCGGCTCGCCGGTCACGGACATCACGCCGCCCGCGCCCTGGATCACCACGTCGAGGGCCGGACGTTCGCGCAGCGGCCCGGTCTGCCCGTAGCCGGAGATCGCGGCGTAGATCAGCCCCGGATGCACCTCGGCGAGCCGCTCGTAGCCCAGTCCCAGGCGCTCGAGGGTGCCCGGCCGGAAGTTCTCGACGAGCACGTCGAACTGCGGCACGAGTTGGAGGAAGAGCTCGCGCCCTTCCTCCTGCTTGAGGTCGATCGCGATGCTGCGCTTGCCGCGGTTGACGCTGAAGAAGTAGCCGGATTCGCCGTCGAGGAGCGGGCCGGTGGTGCGGGCGACGTCGCCGAACGGCGGGCGCTCGCACTTCACCACCTCGGCGCCGAGGTCGCAGAGGAGCATCGTGCAGTACGGGCCGGCGAGGACCCAGCTCAGGTCCAGCACACGCAGGCCGTTGAGCGGCCCGCCGCCCGTCCCGCCTCCGCTCTTCGCGGCTGCCTCCGTCACTGCGCCCCCTCGTCATCGCCGCGCACGAGGCGGAGCCCGCCCCGCAGGGCGACGTACACGCCCGCCAGGAGCAGTGCTGCGCCAAGCGCTTCGAGCAGTGTAGGACGCTCGCCGAGGAGCGTCGCGCCGATCGCCGTCGCGCCGACCGGCTCGCCCAGCGCGGCCACCGCAACCACGGCGGCGGGCAGCGAGCCGAGCGCCCAGGTGAACGCCCCGTGCCCCATCAGCTGCGGCGCGAGCGCGAGCAAGGCGATCAGGATGTAGACCTCGGCGCTCCAGCCGAGCGGCGAATCGCCGCTTGCCGCCATCGCGAGCAGCAGCACGATCGCGGCGATCGTGGTGACCAGCGCGGCGTAGCTGACGTTGGACAGCCTCGCGCGGACGCGCCGTCCCGCGACGAGGTAGATCGAGGCGGACACGGCGCCCAGCGCCGCGAAGGCGTCACCGCGCAGCGAGACGCCATCGCCCAGGTCGGCGCCCGCCAGTACCAGCGCCCCGCCCGCGGCGATGGCGATGCCGGTTAACAGCGCGCGCGTCGGCCGCTCGCCCAGCGCAACCCAGGCGCCGAACCCGACGATCAGTGGCTGCGTCGCGATGATCGCCGTGGCGGCGGCGATCGAGGTGTCCTGCACCCCGGCGGTCCAGAACCCGACATATCCGGCAAGCGCGAGCCCGGCGAGCCCCAGCAGCCCCGCATCGCGGCGTCCGAGGAGGCGCAGTTCCTCGCGGCGCCGCAGCGCGGAGAGCACGAGCAACGGGAGCGCCGCCAGCGCCATGCGCAACGAGGCGATGACCAGCGGAGGGGCGTCCGTCAGCCGCACCAGGGGAGCGGCCCATGAGAGCGCCGCCACCCCGACGAGCAGCACGATCCACTCGCGCGACGCAACCGCCTCGAGCTTCGCCCTGAGCATGGTCCGACGCTAGCAGGTACGGGCCCTGGCAGCCCGGCGAGCGGGGGGCGCTATCCGCCGTGGCTCGCGAGGAGTTCCTCCACCATCTCCCGCAGCTCGCCGCTCTTCGGCGACAGGTAGAGGCCCCGCACGACCTCGTTCGAGTTCGGGGCGATGGACAGGAAGTTGGGGTGATTGGTCATGCCCAGGCCTGTGCCGAACGCGTGGTCCTCGGGGATGTCCCAGTCGAGGATCACGAAGTTCACCTGGTCCTGGAATTCGATTCGGAGCCCGTTCACGACGGGCCGTGCACGCGTGCAATTCGGTCACCAGATCGCATCGAAGAATACGAACGTCGGCTTCCCGTTCGCCGGGAGGTACGCCCCGGTCGAGTCCACGCGGTTGCCCGGCGGCTGGTAGTCCGCAGCCACCACTACCGCCGGCCCGGTCGGGAAGGCATCGCCCGGCGCCGCGGCTGCAGTCGGCGCCGCGTCGCCTCGGTCGTCGTCACCGCCCGAGCAGGCCGCGGCAAGCGCCGCGCAGGCGAGGATCAGCGCCGCGAGGCGCAGGGCGTGCGGGCGGCCTGGGCGGAAGCGTGGCATCACCGGCTCACTCACAATCCTCGGGGTCGCGCTCGCCTCGACGAGCTGGACGCAGGTGCAGGGCGTCATTCCCGGCACGGACTCCTCGCCCGGCTGCCCCCGTCATCGCACTCTCTCCTCCTCGCGGCGCACGAGGCTGAGCCCGCCGCGCAGCGCAACGTACACGCCCACCAGCAGCAGTGCTGCGCCGGCTGCCTCGAGCAGTGTAGGACGCTCGCCGAGGAGCGTCGCGCCGATCGCGGTCGCGCCCACCGGCTCGCCCAGCACCGCCACCGCGACGACGGCGGCCGGCAGCGAGCCGAGCGCCCAGGTCAGCGCGCCGTGCCCGATCAGCTGCGGCACCAGCGCGAGCAGCGCGATCAGGATATAGGCCTCGGCGCCCCAGCCGAGCGGCGAATCGCCGCTCGCCGCCAGCGCGAGCAGCAGAGCGATCGCGGCGATCGCGTTGACCAGCGCGGCGTAGCTGACGTTCGAGAGCCTCGCGCGGACACGCCGCCCCGCCACGAGATAGATCGAGGCGAAGACGGCGCCCAGCGCCGCGAAGGCGTCGCCGCGCAGCGAGACGCTGTCGCCGAGGTCGGCGCCGGCCAGCAGCAGCGCCCCGGCGCCGGCGATGGCGATCGCGATCAGCAGCGCGCGCGTCGGCCGCTCACCGAGCGCGACCCACGCGCCGAGCCCGACGATCAGCGGCTGCGTGGCGACGATCGCCGTGCTCGCCACGATCGAGGTGTCCTGCACCGAGGCGACCCAGAAGCCGAAGTGCGCGGCGAGCGCGAGGCCGGCGAGCGTCAGCAGCCCCGCGTCGCGCCGTCCGAGCAGGCGCAGCTCCTCGCGGCGCGTGAGGCCGGAGAGCATGAGCAGCGGGAGCGCCGCCAGCGCCATCCGCAGCGAGGCCACCACAAGCGGAGGGGCGTCAGCCAGGCGGATCAGCGGGGCGGCCCAGGAGAGCGCCGCGACCCCCGCGAGCAGCACGATCCACTCGCGCGACGCAACCGCCTCGAGCCACGCCTTCGCCATGATCCGACGCTAGCAGGTGCGGCCTCTACCGGCCGGGCAATCGGGCGATCGGGAGCGTCAGCCCCCGTGATCGGCGAGGAGCCGCTCGATCATCCCCTCCAACTCGCCACTTCTGGGCGCAAGGAAGAGGTATTCCACGACCTCGTCGGAGTTCGGGGCGATGGTCGCGAAGTTGGGGTGATATTCGAAGCCGAGGCTCATCCCGTACCAGTGATCCTCGGAACTGTCCCAGTCGAGGATTACGAAGTTCACCCGGTCCTGGAATTCGATTCGGAGCCCGTTCACGACGGGCCGTGCACGCGTGCAGGCCGGTCACCAAATCGCATCGAAGAAGACGAAGGTCGGCTTCCCGTTCGCCGGGAGATACGCGCCGGTCGAGTCCACATGGCTGCGCGGGGGCTGGTAGTCGGCCGCGACCAGGACGGCCGGCCCGGTGGGGAAGTCGTAGCTCGGCTCGGGTGTCTCGGTCGGGGTCGGCTCGGGCGTCGCGGTCGGCGCAGCCGTGGCCGTCGCGGTCGGGGCAGCCGTGGCCGCCGCGGCCGCCGTCGGCGTGGGCGTCGCCGGGGCCGCCGTGGTCGCCGTCGCGGTCGGGGCAACTGTGGCCGCCGCGGTCGGGGCAGCCGTGGGTGTCGCAGTCGGGGCAGCTGTGGGCGCCGCGGTCGCGGCCGGCGGGGCCGCAGTCGGGGCAGCCGTCGGGGCAGCCGTGGCCGCCGCGGTCGCCGTCGCCGTCGGTGTCGGTGTCGGTGTCGCCGGGACTGCGGTCGGCGTCGCGGTCGGTGTGGGCTCCGGCGTCGCGGTCGCTGTCGGCGTGGGTGTCGCGGTCGCGACGCTAGGCGTCGGTGGTGCCGTTGGCGTCGCGGTCGCAGTCGCGGCGCGCGGAGCTGAGGGCGTCGCCGTCGCAGCGGGCGGTGTCGGCGTTGCGGTCGGCGTCGGCGTCGCAGTCGCAGTCGCGGTAGGCGCGACGACGCCGTCCTCGTCATCGTCGCCCGTGCAGGCCGCCATAAGCGCCGCGCAGGCGAGGGCCAGCGCCGCGAGGCGCAGGGCGCACAGGCGGCGTGGGCGGAGGCGCAGCACTACCAGCTCACTCGAGCGCGATCGCCTGGATCGCGCTCGCCTCGACGAGCTGGACGCAGGCGCACGGCGTCATCCCCGGCAAGGACTCCTCGCCGGGCTGCATCCGGTCGAGGCTGTCCGCGATGTCCGAGATCTGCTCGCGGGAGCGCTCCAGTTCCTCGATGCGGCCGTCGAGTTGGTCGACGGCCTCGGTGAGCGTGCGGCTGAGTACGGAGCGCACGTCGCCGCAGGTTCCATCGTGGGCCAGGCCCAGCACGGTGCCCATCTCGCTGAGTGACAGCCCCAGCCCGCGCAGCCCCACGGCGAGCCGCAGCGTCTCGACGTGCCGCTCGGAGTAGTCGCGGTAGCCGTTCGCCCGCCGCGGCGGCCGGGGCAGCACGTCGCGTCGCTCATAGAAGCGGATCGTGTCGGCGCTGAGGCCGCTGGCGACGGCGGCGCGCTGGATGTTCATCGGCTCGTCCGCCCCCGCTCCTGCTTCGCTCTCAGGATACGCCGTCGCGGGCACCCCCGGCGTCGGCTACCCCCCGTAGCGGGCGATCAGGCTGTCGAGGATGCCCCGCAGCTCGCGCTCCCGCTGCGCCCCGAAGACCCTCGCAACCACATCGGCGGTGTCGGGTGCGACGAGCAGGTAGGCCGGCGTCCCGCTGTAGCCCAGCAGCCTGGCCAGCCTGCCCTCCTCCGGATCGTCGACATCGAGGACCACGAAGTTCGCCCGGTCCTGGTATTCGTCCCGAAGCCCATGCACGATGGGCCGCGCGATCGCGCAGAACTGTCACCAGATCGCATCGACGAAGACCAGAGTCGGCTTGCCGTTCGAGGGCAGGTACGCGCCGGTCGAGGCGACGCGGTCCTCGGGCGGCTGGTAGTCGGCCGCCACCAGCACCGCCGGGCCCGTTGGGAAGGCATAGCCCTCCGGGGTCGGCGTGGCGGAAGCCGTCGCCGTCGCTTCGGGCGTCGCTGCTGCGGTAGCCGTCGCCGTCGCTGCGGGCGCGGGGTCGCCCTCGCCGCCACCGCTGCAGGCGGCGATCAGCGCCGCGCAGGCGAGGAGGAGCGGCGAGAAGCCCCGGACGCAGGCTCGGCTCGCACGAGATCGCGGCATCCACATCGTGCCTCGATCATACGCCCGCGCGCTTGCCGCGACACGCTACTCGTACGTGCCCCCCGCCGTGTCGGCGTCCGCCACGCCAACCTCGAGCAGGTGGCCGAACACGGATCCGAGGGCGGTCGTGCGCACGATCCCGTCGCGGTCGATGAAGAACGTCGCGGGCAGGGCGCGCACGCCGTAGCGCCGCGCCACCTCGCTGCTCGAGGTCTCGAGCAGTATGGGGAAGGTCAGCCCGAACTCCTCGACGAAGCCCTCGGCCGCGGCGAGCGTGTCCTCCGGCAGCAGGTTCACGGCGAGGATCACGAGGTCGTCGGGGCCGGATGGCCCGCGCTCTTCCCAGAGCGTCTGGAAGTCCGGCATTTCCCGCCGGCAGGGCGCGCACCAGGTCGCCCAGAAGTTCAGCACCACCGTCTTGCCCCGGTAGTCGGAGAGCCGTACCGACCGGCCGTTCAGCGTTCTCAGGAAGAAGTCCGGCGCGCGCTGATCGACCTCGAGTGGCAGGTCATCCAGCAATCCGATCGTGACCGGCGTGCTCGCGGGCGTCGCGGTCGCGGTGCTGGTCGCCGGCGCGGGGGGCTCGGAGCCGCCGTCGCCGCAGGCAGCCGCGATCAGCGCCGCGCAAGCGAGCGCCAGGGCGCGAGGCGCCGGAGCCATGCGCCAGCCGAACGGCGGGGCGGCATCACGGGCCCTCGCTGACGCCCGCGCTAGCCTCCGCCGGCGGCGTCCGCCTTCGCCACGCCGTCCGGCAGGAGGTTGCCGAACACCGGCCCGTAGTTGACCGAGCGCACCACGCCCTCGCTATCGATGAAGAACGTGGCCGGGAGCCCACGCACCCGGTAGCGATCCGCGACCGAGCCGTCGGCAGTGTCGAACAGCACGGGGAACGTGAACCCGCGCCCCTCCACGAAGCCGCGGGCGTCGGTCATGGTGTCCTGCACGAGGAAGTCGAGCGCGATCATCACGAGGTCGTCCGAACCGTCCTCGCCGCGCTCGTCCCACAGCTCCTGGAACTCCGGCATCTCCTCGCGGCAGGGCGGGCACCAGCTCGCCCAGAAGTTCAGCACCACCGTCTTGCCGCGGAAGTCCGAGAGCCTGACGGTCTCGCCATCGAGGTTCGTCAGCGCAAAGTCGGGCGCGGGCTCATCGATGGCCAGCTCCAGATCGTCGAGCAGGCCGATCGCGACCATCTCGCCGCTGCTGGTCATCGCCTCATCGACGCCGCTGTCGATGAACTCGCGCTGCACGAAGAGCGCGAGGATCACCGCGACGATCAGGAAGGCCAGCCTTCTGTTCTCTTCCATTGCCAGATCCTTTCCCGATCACGCCCGCAGACCGGGCGCAGCCCCCGTCAGGAGCGATCTCCGTCGCTCTCGAGGATGACACGCGTCTCCGGTTGAAACACCGCCCAGGCGAACCAGAAGTGGTTGCCGGAGACGAGCGGCGTCAATTGCGACCCGGCCAGCGGCCCCTCGACCGCGCGGCCGAGCACGTCCCAGGTGCTCCCCGTGGCGACATCCGCGATCGCGCCCTCGCGCGACTCGAAGCGCAGCCGCTCGCCGTCGAGGAGCGGGCTGAACGCCCCCGCGGAGCCAACGTTGCGGCTGCCGATGATGAACGCATCGTCGAGCGCCGAGACCTGGCCCGGCTGCCAGAACGCAACGACCGGCTCGCCGCCGACCTCGGCCTCGATGACCACGAGATCGCTCAGCGCGCTGAACGGGAAGGCGGCCGTCTCCCCCGCGATCTCGAGGGTGAGCACACGCTCCTTGGCGGAGAGCTGGTCGCTGAACTCCCCGACCGGGAAGAACGTCCGGCCGGTGCTGTCGTAGAGCGGGTACGGGTTCTCGCCGTAGTTGCGCGCGTGGCCGGTCTCGCGGCTGAGGACCGCGCCGTCCTCGAACGCCGCCCGGAACTCCTCGAAGGAGACGAGCTGGGCGGGCAGGAACTCAAGCACCGTCCCCGTGTCGTGGCCGACGATCGCCTCGCCGGTGAGCTGCTGCCACAGCGTGTGCGTCTCGCGGTCGTACATGATCAGATCGCTGCGCCGCAGGCTGCCGGAGACGCCGAACGTGCGCTCCTCGCCATCGACCAGCCGCGAGAAGGCGATCGCCGAGTTGCAGAGCGGGCAGTAGGTCACGATCACCGGCTCGCCGCCGACCACGTCGTTGACGATCTCGTGCCAGGTGAGGATCTCCAGCGGGTAGGCGCGCGCGTCGCCGTTGCGCTCGAACGCGAGCACCGGCGCCTCCGCCGACAGCCAGTCCGAGGCCTCCTCGAGCGTCAGGAAGCGCGGCTCGTCGATCGCCGGAATCGCGTCCGGCGGGATCACCGCCCGGATCTCCGCGAGGTTCACCGAGCGCTTGCTGAGATCGATCTTCGGGAAGTTGCGCTCGAGGTTCTGAGCCGTCCGCAGATCGGCGGCATCGAACTCCTCGCGAAACGGCGTCGGCGTGGCTGTGGCTCGCCCGGCGGTCGCCGCCGGGGTCGCAGCCGCAGACGTGGGCGCCGGTGTGGAGTCGGGGGTCACTGTGGGCGAGGCCTGGGCGGTCGCCGCCGGGGTCGCAGCCGCAGACGTGGGCGCCGGTGTGGAGTCGGGGGTCACTGTGGGCGAGGCCTGGGCGGTCGCCGCCGTCGTTGCGGCCTCGGGCGCGGCCTCGGGCTGCGAGTCGCCGCCGCAGGCCGCGAGCAGCGTCGCGGCGGCGAGGAGGAGGAGTGCTGCGATGGTGCGCCGCTGCAACGTCGTCCGAAGGCGTCCCGCGTGAGCCATGCTGTGTCCGCCCTCATGAACTCCCTTCCATGATACGTCTCGCCCACCCTACGGGCGGCGATTCCGAGCGCCTCGCAGGGCGGGACTGGTGGCCTCGATCCGGCGCGACTACCATGACGCAAATTCCCGGACACGCGGTGCGGGCAGGCGGGCGCGAGGGAGGGCGATGATGGACCAGGATGCGCTCGACCGCGCCGCCGCGATCCTCGCCGGCTCCTCGCACACCGTCGCGCTCACCGGCGCGGGGATCTCGAAGGAATCCGGCATCCCCACGTTCCGGGGCCCGGACGGCCTCTGGACGAAGCGCGGCGAGCCGCCGCTCAACGGCTACCAGATCTTCCTCCAGGACCCCGCCGCCTGGTGGGAGCAGCGCCTCGAGCAGCTCGATCAGCCCGACGAGTTCCGCCACTCGATCCAGACCGCGCAGCCGAACGCCGGCCACCGCGCGCTCGCGGACCTCGAGGCGATGGGCGCGCTGCAGCACGTGATCACGCAGAACGTCGACGACCTGCACCGCCGCGCCGGCACGCAGTCGCTGACCGAGATCCACGGCAACACCAACTGGATGCGCTGCCTCGGCTGCGCCGCGCGCTGGCCTCGCGAGGAGTTCCCGGTCGACCGCACGCAGCTCCCGCCGCGCTGCTCCCAGCCGGGCTGCGAGGGCATCGTGAAGGGCGACGGCGTGATGTTCGGCGAGCCGATCCCGCCGGAGGCGCTCGAACGCTGCGCCCTCGAGGCGCGCTTCGCCGACGCCTTCATGATCGTCGGCACCACGGCGGTCGTGTACCCCGCCGCCGAGTACCCGCAGATGGCCGTGCGCCGCGGCGTGCCGCTGATCGAGGTCGACCCCGATCCGACGGCGCTGACGGAGCTGGCGACCGTGGTGCTGCGCGGACCGGCCGGCGAGATCCTGCCCGAACTCGTCGCGGCCGTCCGCATCCGCCTCGGCGCGGCCGGCGAGACCCAGACCAGCACGCCGTGACGTCGCGCTCCAGACCACGAGGCGACCCGCTCGGCGTCCTGATCGGCACGGAGCGCGGCCTCTACCAGCTGCTGCCCGGCGAGCCGCTGCGCCTCATCCTCCCGGACGTGGAGATCGCCTCGCTCGACGTGCGCGACGAGGTCGCCCTCGCCGCCGTGCCCGGGCACGGCGTCTGGCAGCACGACGGCGGACCCGCGACGGCCTGGCGGCAGGTCTGGGAGGGCGACCCGCGCTGCGTGCGCATCGGCCCCGGCGGTACGCGCTACATCGGCGCCGCGCCCGCCGCCCTGCTGCGCGCCACGCCCGGCGAGGAGGAGTGGACGGCCTCGCCGACCCTCGACAGCGTCGTGCGCTACCAGCGGACGCGCAGCCGCGGGGGCTCGGGCGTGCGCTGGGAAGTCAGCGCCATCGCCTTCCCCGGCAGCGCGCTGCTCGTCGCCGTCGGCGGCGCGGGCGCCTGGCTCTCGAACGACGAGGGCCGCAACTGGATGCCGCGCTCCGAGGGCATCGACCCGAACGTGAGCGGTCTCCAGGAGCACCCCGAGCGCAGCGATCGCGTCTTCGCGACGACCGGCGGCGGCCTCTTTCGATCCGAGGACGGCGGCTTCAGCTGGTTGCAGTCGATCAGCGGCCTCGACCGATCGGTCGCGCACAGCGCCGCCGTGCTGCCGGGCGCGCCGGACGCGATGGTGCTCTCGGCCTCGCGCCGCGCCGGAGGCTCGGGCGGCGCGCTGTTCCGCTCGATCGACGGCGGAGTGCGCTGGATCCGCCTGATCCTCGGCGACGAGGACGAGTGGGCGGAGGCGCCGCTGGTCGCGTCGCTGCCGGGCAGCCGCGACACGGTCTTCGCCCTCGCCGACGGCGTCATCTGGGCCTCGCACGATCGAGGCGGCGACTGGCGCCCCCTCACCGACCCGCCCGCGCGCCCCCTCCCGCCCGCACGCTGCCTCGCCGTCGCGCTCTGAGCGCGCGGGCGTTCGCGGAACCCTGCGCCCGCGAACGTCGTTAACCTCTCAGGGACTGTTGTGAGGGGGGCGACCATGCCGAAGCGCGGCGCGCGTCGATCGCTGACGCTGCTGCTCGCGGCCGTCCTCGCGCTCGCGCTGGCGGCGTGCACCGGCGGCGGTGACGAGCGCCCCGCGCCACCCGTGACGCCGACCGCCACCCCGACGGCGACGGCATCGCCGACGGCGACGGCCACGCCGACCGCGACCGCGACAGCGACGGCGACGGCCACTCCAACCGCGCCGCCTGCGACAGCGACGGCGACGCCCGCCCCAACCCCGACGCCCTCACCAACCGCGACAACTACGCCCACCCCGACTGCGACCGCGGCGCCCACGCCGACCGCGACCCCTGCGGCCACGCTCTCGCCGACGCCCACCGCAAGCGCGACGACGTTCCGCTACGACACCTACGACGCCGGCGGCGAGGTCGCCGAGCACGGCAGCTACGCCTTCCTCGCCGACCCCGCCGAGACGAGGAGCGTCGTCACCACATACGAGGGCCTGCGCGACGGCTCGGCGACAGCGCTGCGCATCCACGAGACGGATGCCGACGGCGTCTCGCGCGCCGCCTTCCTCGATACCGTCGAGGTGGGCGATCTCTTCGAGTGGCGGGAGGCGGGCGATTGTTGGGTCCGCTACCAGGTGACGGAGCTGCTGCCGGAGCCCTCGGGGGCGCCTCGCAAGCTGCTCGGCGTCGAGTGGATGACGTACGCCTTCACGGGCTGCAGCGGCGCGATCCCGGCGAACGCCCTTGCCACGGTCGACTGGGCGCCAGCGAACATCCAGTCACCGGACATCACTGTGCCTATCCGCCATGGACCTTGGCAGTTGGTGCCTGATGACTGGACCGGCGCGCGCGAGGACACAGTTCTGGTGCCGACACAGCGCACCGAAGAGACGTATGACGTTGCCGCGGTGCGGAGGCATCGGCTCTGGCGCGAGCCGGCTCTCCCCGATGGGTGGCGGCTGGGCTCGGCAAGCGCGGGATTCGAGGGGATCGACGGCGTCATAGCTACGTACTTCGATGCCGAGGGGTATATCGCGCTTGTACTCCAGATTCAACAACTGGATATGCTTGGTAGCCGTTGGTCTGCCACCACGGCCGACCCGCGGACGGTCATCGTCGAGACGCGGATCATCGACGGCCACCCCGCATACGTGAAATACAGTCCGATAGACGACCGGATCCATTCGACACTGGTTCGCATCTACAACAGGGCGACGGGCGTCGAATACCTCGTCATCGGGGCGGATCTGAGCCTCAGTGGCGGCAATATCGACGCAACGATCGAAATCGCCCGCAGCCTGCTGCCCTCGCCGACAACCTTCCGCTACGACACCTACGACACCAGCGGCACGGTCGCCGAGCCCGGCAGCTACGCCTTCCTCGCCGACGCGGGCGACACGACGAGCGTCGTCACCACCTACGAGGGCCTGCGCGACGGCACGGCGACCGCCCTGCGCATCCACGAGACGGACGCCGACGGCGTCTCGCGCGCCGCCTTCCTCGATACCGTCGAGGCCGGCGACATCTTCGAGTGGCGGCAGGCGGAGGACTGCTGGGTCCGCTACCGGGTGACGGACGCGCCAAACCCGGACGCGACAGCGGCGCAGCGAAAGTTTGGCGTCCGCTGGGAGACGTATGCCTTCCAGGGCTGCCAGACGGGCTCGCTCCCGGTGTCGGGGTTGATGGTGACGTTCACGGCTGCCGACGAGCTGCCGCTCGAGCACCTCGGCGGCATCAACCTGACGGACTTCGCTGTCGTGCACGGGGCGTGGCAGCTGGTTCCAGAGGGCTGGACGGGCGCGACCGAGGAACCTACGTCACACGACCCGCCGGCCCAGTCCGGGGAGCGCGAAACGACCGATATCGCCGTTGCGCGCACATTCCCCTACTGGCGCGAACCGACATTGCCCGCCGGTTGGGATCTGAACTTTGCGAGCACCGGGGCGTTTGACGGGCCAGCGTACGGCTACGGGACCTCCTTCGGGCCGCGCGGCGGCGTCACCATTGGTGGCTACTACGCTACGGGGCGCAGGTACGCGCGAGAGTCATCATTCAGCAGCGGCGCGGGGGCTTTTGAGTTGCTCGTGATCGCCGGCCGTCCGGCGATGATCGTGTACAGCCCCCCCGGTCCGAATCACGCTCCCAATTTCTCCGAGGAGCTATGGATATATGACGCGGCCACGGAGAGCGAATACGTGATCTTCGCCGACCACTTGCCCTTCGGAAAGGATGATGTGATCGCGATCGCCCGCAGCCTGTTCGAGGCCCCGAATCCGCAGTGACCTCGCGCGGCCTCGCCGCTGCCGGGCAGCGCACAGGGGAGCGCGGTGCTACCATGACAATCCCTCATCACGCTCGCTCCCACGGAGGCGTACCCAGTGGCGAACCGCGCCCAGGCTGAAACCGTCGAGATCAACGGCCTCTCGCTGAACTACCAGGAATGGGGCGAATCGCGCAGCAAGCACGCGCTGCTGCTGCTGCACGGCTTCGGCGAGACCTCCTCCATCTGGGAGGAGATCGCGATCGAGCTGTCGCGCGAGTACCGCGTGCTCGCCCTCGACCAGCGCGGCCACGGCGGCAGCGCCCGCGTGCGCGACCACAACTACAGCCGCAACAGCCAGGTCGAGGACCTCGAGGCGTTCGTCGAGGCCCTCGGGCTGAGCAGCGTCACGATCGTCGGGCAGGCGATGGGCGGCGCCAACGCGCTCTGCTACGCCGCCGAGCACCCCGACGTCGTCTCCGCGCTGATCGTGATCGAGGCCGCTCCCGAGGTGCTGCGCAGCGGCGTCGAGACGATGCGCCGCCTGTTCGCAACGGCGGACAGCTTCGTCAGCCTCGACGAGGCCGTGGAGGCCTACGAGCAGCTCTACCCCTACGCCACCACCGAGCAGCTCAGCCGCCGCGTCAAGGCCACGCTCACACGCAGCGAGGACCTCACGTACGTCTGGGACTTCGACCCGATCTTCCGCGACGCGACGGCGCGCCCGCCGGACCCGGACCCCGGCCAGCGCCGCATGACCAACCTCTGGGAGTGCGTCGAGCGCGTCCAGTGCCCCGTCATGATCGTGCGCGGGGCCGAGACCGACATGCTCACCCCCGAGGCGATCCAGCGCCTGCACCGCCGTATCCCCGGCTCGCGCGTCTCGCTGATCGAGGAGGCCGGGCACGCCGTGCCGACCGATCAGCCCGGCGCGCTCAGCCAGCACATCCGCGAGTTCCTGCAGAGCCTGTCCCGGAGCCCGGCGGCGTGACCGCGGCGAGGCAGCTGCATCGCGTCCTCGTCACCGGCATCGGCGCCGTCACGCCGATCGGCGGCGACGCGCCCTCGTTCTGGGAGGGCCTGCGCAGCGGCCGCAACGGCATCGGGCGCGTCACGCTCTGCGATCCCGACGGCCTGCCCGTGCAGATCAGCGGCGAGGTCAAGGACTTCGACCCCGAGCAGCACCTCGACCGCCGCACCGCGCGCCGCACCGCGCGCTTCGCGCAGTTCGCCGTCGCCGCCGGCCGCGAAGCCCTCGAGGACGCGGGGCGCGCCGGCGACGGGGAGCTGCAGGACGAGATCGGCGTGGTCATGGCGACCTCGGGCGACGCCTTCGAGATGGGGCTGCCCTACCTGGAGATGGAGCGCCGCGGCCCGATGAAGGCGGACCCCTTCATCATCACGCGCTCCGGCCAGCACATGGGCGCCGCGCGCGTCGCCCGCGAGCTGGGGCTGCGCGGCCCCAACACCACGATCAACACCGCCTGCGCCTCCGGGACGGACGCGCTCGGTCACGCGCTCAACCTGATCCGCCTCGGACAGGCGGAGGCGCTGCTGGCCGGGGGCGCCGAGGCGCTGATCGGCCGTCTCGCGCTCGCCTCGATGGGCCGCCTCGGCGCGCTCTCGCGCAACAACGACGACCCGGAGCACGCCTGCCGCCCGTTCGACCAGGACCGCGACGGCTTCGTGCTCGGCGAGGGTGCCGGCGTGCTGCTGCTGGAGTCGGAGCAGTCCGCCGTCGAGCGCGGCGCGCGCATCTACGCCGAGCTGGCCGGCGCCGGCTGGTCCTTCGACGCCACCGACGACACCGCGCCCGACGCCGAAGGCGAGTCGCTGGCGATGCGCCGCGCCCTCGCGGACGCGGGCATCGACCCCTCCGAGGTGGACTACGTCAACGCGCACGGCACGAGCACGCAATACAACGACCGCAGCGAGACGCAGGCGGTCAAGCTCGCGCTCGGCGAGGAGAACGCCTACCGCATCGCCATCTCGTCGACGAAGTCGATGACGGGCCACCTCGCCGCGGCCGCCGGGGGCATCGAGGCGGTGGCCGCGCTGTTCGCGCTCCACCACGGCTGCATCCCGCCGACGATCAACTACGAGACGCCGGACTCGGACTGCGATCTGGACATCGTGCCGAACGAGGCGAGAGAAGCGCCGCTGCGCGTGGTGCTGTCCAACTCGTTCGGCCTCGGCGGGCAGAACGCCTGCATCGCCTTCCGGCGCTACGAGCCGTAGCGCCGGAAGCTCAGCGCTCCGGGTCGGGCCCTAGCCGCAGCTCGCCGGTCCACTCCTCGACGCCGACCTCGAGCTCGCACGAGACGCGGTCGCCCTCGGCTGCGAGGGCGCCGTCGACGGCGTCGACGACGAAGCTGGCCCGCACCTGCGCCGCCCCGGTCTCGCCGCCGACCAGCGCCGAGCCCGCCTCGAGTGAGCCGTTCAACTCGCCTCGCGCGGCGTCGACGACGGTCACGTAGCCCTCGGAGAGCGGGACCTCGCCCTCGCGGCCGAGCAGCCAGACGAGGGTCCACGAGACCTCGATGCCCGGTGCGTCGGCTGAGTCCTCTGCGCCGCCGTCGAGCACGACCTGGAAGCGGCCGTCGAGCAGCTCCTCGCGCTCGCTGACCTCGCCGCTGACGCGCCAGCACAGTGGCACTGTCTGGGGCATCGGTCTGCTCACGCCTCGCTGAGCCACGGCTCCGTGCGGGGGCCGCCGAGCGCGCGCAGGTGGCAGACGTCGTTGAGGCTGCGGAGCGTGAGCCTGCCGTCCTGCGCCGAGGCGACCTCGGTGATGCCGCAGTTGGCGGTGAAGATCTGCGCGTACTCCGAGTCTTCGAGGTCGCAGATGCGTGCGACCGTGGCGCCGAGCACCCCGCCGTGCAGCACCGCGACGGCGGTCCCGTCCTCGTGGCGCTCGGCGAGTTCGCCGATCTGACGGGCGACGCGGTCGCGGAAGTTCGAGCCGCCCTCCTCGCCGGGGATGCTCCCACGCCCCCAGGCCCGCCCGACGACATCGAAGCGCTCGCGCACCGCATCCCAGGTCAGCCCCTGCGCCTCGCCGAAGCCGTACTCGCGCAGGTCCGGCAGCTCGATGACCTCGTGGCCGGTCTGCGCGGCGACGATGTCGGCGGTCTCGCGCGCACGGCGCAGGTCGCTGGAGTAGAGCGCGTCGATCTCGAGGGTCGCGAGGCGGCGGGCCGCGGCCTCGGCCTGCTCGCGCCCGAGCGGCGTCAGCGCGTAGTGGCTCAGCTGGCCCTGCACGACGCGCGCGAGGTTGCCCTCGGATTCGCCGTGGCGGAGCAGCAGCAGCGTCACGGAGCGTCCTTGATCAGCTGCAGGAAGTTCGCGACGACGCGGGCGGTGGCGCCGAAGATCAGGTGCTCGCCGTAGCGGTAGGCCGGCATCACGGGCCCGTCCGGCCGCGCGGTCCATTCGAGGGCGTCCCCGGAGCGCAGCAGGTCGAGGGGCACTTCCAGCAGCTCGGCCACCTCGATCTCGGCGAAACGGAAGGGGTACGGGCCGGGCCGCGTGATCGCGCCGACGAACGGCGTCATCACGAAGTGCGAGCGCGTCGGCACGTCGTCGAGGCGTCCGAACAGTTCGATGTCGGAGGCGGCGACGCCGATCTCCTCCTCGGTCTCGCGCAGGCAGGTGACCTCGAGCGAGCCGTCCTCGGCATCTTGCGCGCCGCCGGGGAAGCTGATCTCGCCCTTGTGGTGCTCGACGTGGTGCGTGCGGACCTGGAACAGCAGGTGCTCGGCGCCGTCGCGCTCGTAGAGCAGCAGCAGCACGGCGGCGGGCGCGAGGTCGTCGCCCTCGAGCGGCGTGGCCTCGTGGCTCTCGACGATCTCGCGGATGCGCTGCCGCACGAATCACCGCCTTCACTGCTGTTCCGCCCGTTCCGAGGCGGTGGGCGCGTGGTGAGACCACGTATAGTAGGGCCGCGCCAACTCCACACGCGAGGCGGCGGCCGGATCGGGCCCGGTAGCAGCACTCGAGTGCGTGCGGTCACGTGAGGGGACAGGCGTCATGCTCAGATTCGCCGAGGAGATCACCCTGCTGCTGCTGCACGATGACGACGGAAGCTTCGCCCGTGTGCCCAGCTGGTCGCGCGACTACGCCATCGCCGGCAGCGTGCTGATGGATCTGGCGATGGAGAACCGGATCGATACCGACCTCGAGAACCTGATCCTGCTCGATGACACGCCGGTCGGTGACAACCTGCTCGACCCGGCGCTGGCCGAGATCGCGGCCGGTGAGCAGCACTCCCCGCGCTTCTGGCTGGAGCACACGGTCGCGCGCGCCGAAGAGATCCAGGAGGCGGCGCTCTCGCGGCTGGTCGAGCACGGCATCCTCGAACGCCGCGACGATCGCGTCCTCTGGGTGTTCAAGGCCAGGCGCTATCCGATGATCGACGGCTCGGCCGAGCGCGAGGTCAAGCTGCGCATCATGCAGGTGCTGTTCAGCGACGAGATCCCGGACCCGCGCGACGTGGTGCTGATCTGCCTGGCCGACGCGTGCGGCATCTTCAAGGAGCTGCTCTCGAGGCGCGAGCAGGATCAGGCGACGGGCCGCATCGAGCAGGTGCGCAGGCTGGACCTGATCGGCCAGGCCATGTCCCGCGCGATCGGCGACATCGAGATGTCGATCGCCACCTCGGTCGAGGGGCACCTCTTCTAGCAGCGCTTCTCGCAGAACCCCTCGCCCTGGCCCTCTTCCCACGCGGGGAGAGGGAGGAGCCGGAGCCCACAGCGAGATCGAGGGTTAAAGCGAAACCGCGCACTCCCGGTTGCCCGGATGTGCGCGGCCTCTCGCCTCGCTGGTTTCCGCTGTTCCCTGGAGCCTCCAGCGGATTTTGGCTCCTGGGACACCCCCGCTCGGCTGACTAGAGGTTAGGGGATTCGGCTGCCGATGTGGGCCGGATCTGGCCTCAGTTACGCACAACCCGTGCGCAATACATCCACCCTCGTCCACAAATCGCGAGGCGCCGAGGCGCTCGCGCGGCAGTCAGCCGCTCGCCTGCCCGGCCGCGGCGGTCTCCTCCTCCAGGTAGGGCAGGATCGCCTCGAGCAGGTCCGTCTTCGAGTCCAATGTGCGCCCGATGCCGGACAGCAACCCCATGACACGCGCGATCAGCACCACGTCGCCGGGCACCTCGATCAGCGGGTTCGCGCGCAGCACGCGCCCGAGCCGCACGTTGACCTCGGCGAACAGCTGCTGGTCGGCGTAGGCCTGGCCGGAGCGCAGCACGTCACCGAGGAACGCCTCGCCGAGTTCGTAGTAGGTCTCCTCGTCGCGCACGCGGGTGCGGAAGCCCATGTCCTCCATCGCCGTCGAGACCTCGGCACGGTGCTGCGCGATGATCGCGCTCGTCAGCACCACCACCTGCTGCCGGAACTCGTCCGGCAGCCGCTTCGTCAGCCCGAAGTCGACGAGCCCGATGCGCTCCGGGACGCCGTCCTCCGCGGGCAGCACGAAGAGGTTGCCGGGGTGCGGATCGGCGTGGAACATGCCGATCCGCAGGATCATGACGTTGTAGATGTCGACCAGCGAGTCGGCGATCCGCGGCGTGTCCACGCCCGCCCCCCGAAGCGCCTCGACATCCGTGATCTTGATACCATCGAGGTAGTCCATCGTCAGCACGCGCAGGCTCGAGCGCTGCCAGTAGATGCGCGGCACCACCACGTCCTCGCGGTCGGCGAGCAGTGCCGCGATCTCCTCGGCAGCCCGGCCCTCGTGCACGAAATCGATCTCATCGGGCGCGTTGCGCTGCATCTCGGCGGCGATCGGGCGGAAGTCGAGCACCGTCTCGATGCGCGCCCAGACCGCCGCCAGCCAGCGGATCGTCTCGAGGTCCCACTGGACGATCCGCTCGATGCCGGGGTACTGCACCTTGACGGCCACGTCCGTGCCGTCGTGCAACCGCGCGCGGTAGACCTGCGCCAGCGACGCGGCGGCAACGGCCTCCCTGTCGAACTCGGCGAACAGCTCGTCGACGGGTCCGCCCAGCTCGCGTTCGATCAGCGGCCGCATCTCCTCCCAGGGGCGCGGCGGGACGGCGTCGTGCAGCAGCGAGAGCGTCTCCACGTACTCCTCGCGCAGGATGTCGGCGCGGCTGCCGAGGAACTGCACGGCCTTGATGATCAGCCCCTGCTGGCGAATCGAGCGGCGCACGATGGCGCGCGCGGCGGCGAGGTGGAAGCGCTCGGTCGCCTCGGGCAGCTCGGAGCGCCACAGGCGGCGCAGCAGGCGCAGCCAGCGCCAGCGCAGCCAGAGCAGGGCGAAGGTGACCGCCATCGGCACGAAGCGCCGCCAGCGGCCCGATGGCGGGCGCGGCGCGATGCTGGACAGAGACGCGCTCACGCGGCCGACCTCGCGACGCTCATGCCGCTCCCTAGGGTACGATCGTGTGCATGGCGGTCTTCAATCCGTTCCTGCCGTCGTTCCAGAACAACCCGTATCCCCACTACGCCGCGCTGCGCGCCAGCGAGCCGGTGCACTTCAGCGCGGCGCTCCAGGCCTGGGTGCTGACCGCCTACGAGGACTGCGCGCTGGTCCTGCGCGACGACGAGACGTTCTCCTCGAGCTCGGACAGCGCCTCGGGACAGCTCGCGGAGGTGTTGCAGCAGCAGCGCCGCGAGTTCCCGCTGGGCGAGACGCCGACCGTGCTCAACTCCGACCCGCCCGTGCACACCCGCCTCCGCACCCTGCTCAACCACGCCTTCACACCGCGCGCCATCGAGGGCCTGCGCCCGCGCATCGAGGATATCGCCGCTTCGCTGCTGGCCGGCGTGGACGCCTCGGGCGGCCGCTTCGATGTCGCGAGCGGCTTCGCGCAACCCCTCCCGATCATCGTAATCGCGGAGCTGCTGGGAGTCCCGCCCGAGGATCGCGACCGCTTCAGGCGCTGGTCGGCGGCGATCGCGCGCGCGACGGACGTGCTCAACACGCCCGCAATCCTCGACGCCGCGCGAGAGGCGACCACGGAGCTGATCGCCTACATGGACGAGGTCGTGGCGCAGCGCCGCCACGCCCCCGAAGCCGACATCCTGACCGCCCTGAGCCAGGCCGAGGAGGACGGCGAACGCCTCTCGCACGAGGAGCTGCTCGCGTTCTCGATCCTGCTGCTGCTGGCCGGGCACGAGACGACCAGCAACCTGATCGGCAACGGGCTGCTCGCCCTCGCCGCGCGCCCGGAGCTGGCCGCGAGTCTGCGCGCCGACCGCTCGCTGCTGCCCTCGGCGGTCGAGGAGCTGCTGCGCTTCGACAGCAGCGTGCAGGGCGTCGTGCGCTTCGCACGCCGCCGGACGGAGCTGCGGGACCGCACGATCGAGCAGGGCGCGGTCCTGCTGCCGCTGGTCGGGGCGGCCAACCGCGACCCCGCGCAGTTCAGCGATCCCGACGAGCTCGACATCGCCCGCTCGCCGAACCGCCACCTCGCGTTCGGGCGCGGCATCCACTTCTGCCTCGGCGCCCCGCTCGCCCGCCTCGAGGGCGAGATCGCCTTCGCCGCCCTGCTCGATCGTTTCCCCGAGTTGCGTGTCGCCGAGGGCGGAGTCGAGCGCGCCGGCACGCTGCTGCTGCGCGGCGTCGGCCGCCTCGAGCTGGAGGTCTGAGCGCCGTCGCGCCCTCCGGCCCCTTGCCCCGGGGGGAGGGTGGGGGTGAGGGGGCGTCCGCCGCCCGACGCAGCGCGCCCTTGTAGAGTGAGGTCCATCGTGAGCGGTGAGACGCCCGTCCCGGAGATCATGGCGCTGATCGCCAGCGCGCCCTGGCGCGAGGCGGTGACGTACCGCGATACGTGGCCCCACGAGTACGTGATGGCGCGGCGCGACGGCCAGCGCGACCTGCTCGCCGCCTTCTGCGCCCGCATCGCGCGCGGCGAGGGCGTCGAGTGCCGCTTCTTCGGGCAGGCGCGCCGCTACCTCTTCCTCGGCGGACACAAGTACTGGACGATGACCGAGTGCGCCGACATCGACCTCGACGCCGACGATTACGTGCTGAACCGCGCTCCGCTCTACCGCGACCGCCGCGACTTCGACGTGCGCCCGGGCGACCGCGGCGTGTGAGGAGACCAACCCGCCATGCCCCCACCCGAACCACGGCCCGACGAGGAGGCGGGACGCGCCGACGTCCGCAGCCGCTGGCCGGACGAGGGGCGGGACTTCACGCCCCGGCTGGCCGAGACCGACGGCGCGTAGCGGCGGCGCGCCGTGGCAGAATGTCCGCCATGACCGACGATGCGCCCGGCTACGACAGCGACAACGTCTTCGCGCGCATCCTGCGCGGCGAGATCCCGAGCGATCGCGTCTACGAGGACGACGAATTCGTCGCCTTCCGCGACATCAACCCCGCCGCGCCCACCCACATCGTGCTGATCCCGCGCGGCGAGCCGCCCGCCGGTCCCGGCGGCCTCGAGGATGGCGACGCAGGCTGGGCGGGGCGGATGCTCGTCGCCGCCGCGCGGATCGCGGCGCAGGAGGGGCTGGCCGAGGGCGGCTACCGGCTGGTCCTCAACAACGGCCCCGACGCCGGGCAGGAGGTGCCGCACCTCCACATGCACATCCTCGGCGGCGGCCCGCTCGGACCGATCGCCTGACGCGCAGCGCGACATCGAGGCGCCTCGAAGTGGCAGGAAGCCGTCCGCCGAGGCGCGGGCGCGTGTACTCTGGCGCCGTCGCGGAGTGGGCCCGTAGCTCAGCGGCCTAGAGCAGTCGGCTCATAACCGATCGGTCCCAGGTTCGAATCCTGGCGGGCCCACCAGACTGGACAAAATCGAGAACCTTCATCCTGACGTTCCGGCTGCCGATGTAGCCTGCTGTAGGCATCGCCCCACCGATTGGAGCCCGACACCGACTGGCAACGCCACAAACTCGAGCGGTGGGACGTGTGCCGTGCGTTCCATGCCAGGGGCTGGCTACATGAGCTCGAGCTCGTCGAGGATGTCCTGAATCACGTCCGCCGCCTCTAGCGCTTCTCGTACTTGGGCTTGTGCCAGTGCGGCCCAGAATGTGGCTGCCCACTGCTCGTAGAGATGCTCGAAGTCGTAGATGCCGTCGACGTGGACGGACTCGATGGTGGTGCCGAACGAGTCCGTCACGCTCACAGCGATCGCAGGCCCACCTCGAGCGCCGGGCCCCAGGGCGAGCGCCACGAGAGCGTCTCGAAACTCGGCGTACAGAGGTGACTTTGGGTAGCTCGGGTAGCCGCCCGGACCAGGATCCTCCACCGTCTCCAACGCCTCACCAGGATTCGCCCACCACTCGACACGGCCTTCCCTTGTTCGGTCGTCCAGCGCCTCCATCAGACGCTTGATCGCGGTCGGTACCGGGGGAATCTCGGGGAGAGGGATGACAGGGGGTTCGTCAACCATTCCTAACTCCTGAACGCCTTCTATGACGACATGCACTGAAACCTGCGGCTGCCTGATCTCGCGAAGGACGACCTGCCCTGCGGGCAGACGCACACTAAGGATACTCGCCGGAACAGCAGCGCGGGCGCGGACCGTGCCCCTGCCGGCTCGTGCCGCAGTCTGCTCAGCTCCCGAACGAACCTACCGTGCTGTCGCCGCGCGGCGCGCTCGCAAATCATCGAGAAACTCCGACCCCGGAGCCACCCCCGTGACCAGGAGGTGGTCGCGGGCGCGGGTGCACGCGACGTAGAGGAGGTGGCGCTCGGTGTTGTAGACGTCCTCGAGGTCGGCGGTGTCGGCAACGGCCTCGATGCGGGACTGGAGCGGGATGACCTCGTCGTCGCAGGCGGCGACTACGACGGCTCGGAACTCGAGGCCCTTGGCGAGGTGCATCGTGCCAACGGCGGCGTGGCCCAGCTCGGCCTCGGCGCCGCCCTCGAGCTCGCCGGCGGTAAGGCCGGCCGCTTCGATCGCAGCTCGGGCGCGCTCCAGCTCTGCCTCTGACCTCACGAAGACACCGATCTCGTCCGGCGGCACGCCCTCCCCCGTCCGCGCCTCGATCCACTCGGCGATGGTCACGGCCTCCTCCTCGACCGTATCGAGGACGGCGACGTTCGGCTCGGGGCCGTTGAAGGCGGAGACGGTGCCGCGGCGAGTGTCCGTGTTGCCGTCCACGTCGCTCATCTCGGGCGGGAGCAGGCGGTCAGTCTGGCGGCGAATCTGGTGCGAGGTGCGGTAGTTGATGCGCAGCGTGCTCGACCGGCCTCGCACGTCGACGCCGAGCGAGAGCCACGAGAACGGCGTCTGGAAGATGCGCTGGCCGAGGTCGCCGGCGAAGAACAGGCCGGCGTCGCGCTCGCCCCGCAGGGCGGCGAGGAAACGGAGCTGCGGGACGCCGATGTCCTGGCTCTCGTCCACGACGATGAAGTCGTAGGGGCTCTGGCCGCTCTCAGCCGCGCGCTCGGTCGCCGCGGCGAACACGCCGGCGAGGGTGCGGAGGTCGCGCTCCGCGAGCTCGGCGCGGACGCGCTCGAAGATCGACCACAGCAGAGCGCGCTGGTTCTCGCCGAGACGCGTCCTGCGGCCGAGCCGCGGCACGTCGCGGTACGACTCCCACGTCGAGAGCTGCCAGGCGTCGACCACGTCGCGCCACTCGGTCTCGAGGAACCGCTCGCTGAAGCGATGCTCTTCGGCGGCTGCCGACGCCTCGCGGAGCAGCGCCTGCAGCGTCGCGTCGTCCACCAGCCTTGCCGGGCCGAACGCCGCCTCGTACAGCTCCCCGCCGACCTCATCGATGGCGCTCACGGTGATGCGCTCGCGCGCGGCATCGTCGCCCACCAGCCGCCCGAGCTTCACACGGAGCGCGGCCGCGAGCGTGTCGCTGAACGTCGTGAGCAGGACGCGGGCATCCTGATGCGAGCGCGCGAGGTGCACCGCTCGGTGCAGCGCGACGACGGTCTTCCCCGTGCCGGCGGACCCGGCCACACGGACCGGCCCGCTGTAGTCCCGCTCGACGATGGCGCGCTGGGCCGGGTGGAGGAAGACCGTCCACTGCTCCCAGGGGTAGTCGAGGGCGCGCTCCAGCTCTGCGGCGTTGTCCATGAGCCGGAACCGACGCTGCGCGTCGGGGTGCTCGAAGGGGTCCGCGTCGTCGTCTGCATGCACCGGCAGCGCCGGGGTGCCGCCGGTGGCCAGCTCGAGCAGCGCCTCGGCGGCCTCGGCCGGTAGGTGTTCCGCGAGCTGAAAGAGCGTGTTCTCGGTTGCGGCGCGGGCATCGGCGAGCCACTCGAGGGGCACCGCGTAGCCGAGCAGCGCATCGTCCGTTACGTGATCGAAGAGGCGCGGTTCGGGCCCGAACGCTGGCGCAGCGGCCTCCGCGACGGCTTGCTCCGCCGGGACGTAGACCGGGACCTCGATCTCGCGGACGGTCTCGCGCACCTCGACGAGCTGGGCGGCGCCCGTGCGCGGGTGGCGCTCGAGAACGCGTCGCTCAGCCCAGCGGTAAGCGGCGTCGTGGTGGTCGGCGTAGCAGAGCATCAGGCTCTGGTCGGTGCGATGCACGATCAGGCGCAGGTCGCGGCTGATGCGCGCGGACCAGAAGCTCTTGTCCTTGCTGTGGTCGATGCGATGGAGTTGGATGCCGGGGTTCGCCGGGTTGAGCTGCAGATCGAAGGCAGTGGTCTTCGCCGCACGCTGCTCGTCTGCGGTCAGCCGAGCTAGGCTGGCCGTGAACGTGTCGGCGATCCGAAACTCCATTCGTCAGTCTCGCGAGTTACGCCCGGGTGCGGTCACGCGTGGTGTCGTCATCACCTTCCTTGGAGTAGCCACAGAGTAGTGCTCCCTGTCCTTCGGTGCATGCGGCGCGGGGACCTCGATCTCGACCAACTCAAATCGAGTCGAGAGCGTCGGGGCGGGCTCGCCGGACTCGAGGTAGGAGTTGAGCACGTCGTCGAGGATGAGCTCGCTGTGGTATGCGATGGCGTCGTCGATCGACATCTTCGGATCGGGGAGCGGCTCGCCGTCCTCCAGCATGGCCTCGAGGTGGAACACGAGCGCCTCCCGGATCATCGCCAGCATCTCGCCCCAGGTCTTGCCGGTACTGACGCAGCCCGGAAGGTTCTCGTCGTAGTCGTCGTCGCTCGTGCTGGGAGTAGGGAGCGCGGTATGTGCTCGCATCAGGGATGCAGCGAAACCTGAGTGTTGCGGAACGGGCGCAGGATCCTCTCAACTTCGGTGTCGGGAAGCGCACCTTCCCGCTCCGTATCGATGTACATGAACTGCGGTATCGATGTTGGGTAGTGCTGGTTCATTCCGATCACGATTGCCCGATCGATCCCGTCGTGCGCCATTCTCGCTCTCGCATAGTCGCGCATGGCTGAACGCAATCGACCGGGCTGGATTGGAGTTCCGAACAGGATCACGGCGTCTCGACCGGCCGGGGTGTTGTTTATCAGCGCCCGGCCCGCTGGAGCGCCTCTCACCGTGACCGCTCGCAGTTCGCGCAAGACATCGTCTTGCCCCTCCTGTCCGTAGTTGGCGAGGAGAAGCGCGCCGCTTGCCCATCCCGGCGGGCCGGCCGCCTCGAGCTGCCGGATGAGCGTGCGGTACTTGGCGCGCATCCGCACCTGGGGCTTGGGCGCGGGCTTCTGGCGAGGGCCCGAGATGTACTCGTAGTAATCGTCCATTGGCTGTGTGAACGATCCCAGACTCACTGCACCCAGGGCGTCGAGGTCGTCGGCGAAGTACAGTCCTTCGTTCACGAAGTGCATGAACCAGTCCATCTCCTCGATCGCAGTGAGGTGGGGTTGGCTCGCGATCCGAGCCCGGCGCACGAGGTAGTGCGGGAGAAGGACATTGAGGTCAACCATGTCTGCGATGAGCTCGAGGTCTGTCACGCTGACGGCCCATGGGATGTCGCCCGCTTCGAAGATGCCGTCGGCCACAGGCGTCGCGAGATTCGTGACGAAGCTGGACACGTCGTCGAGCGTGGCGACCATTACGAAGAAGTGGTCGACTGATTCCGGATCGATAGCGATGTTGTCACCATCCTGTGTGGTGAATGCGCCGCCATCGTGGATGTGCCGACGCGCACGGAGGGCCTGAGAGTGCGCCTCGCCAAGCACCTCTCGGAGGGCCCTGCGAAGCCGGTTACCCTGGCGCTGGGGCGGCGTAATCGAACCAGCCTTGCACTCGCAAAGGAGCACGATGCGGTCGAGGCGAACAAGAAGATCCAGTTCGCCCGTGCCCTCCGCGCCCTCATATCTGAGGTTGCGATGCAATTCGGCGGATGGCATCGCCGTACTGAGGTGTTGAGTGGTTTGCTGCTCAAGGAACGACGCGCGATGTGACTGGTAGCGGTCCCAAACTTCCTGATCCTGGTGGAGCGCATCCTCGAGGTTCCGCTTCGCAGCGTCAGTCAGGAACACGAACAGGTGACAGAAGAACTGGTCGCCGCCCAAAGCAACGAGAGGCCGGTCGAGAAGATCGAGGACAGGGCCCGCTGGAGGAGCCTGAGGCTGACCGAAGCCAAGAGAGAAGCGGTCCAAGAAGGACCGAGCTCGGTCCACGTCGTCGTCGAGTTGCCGGGGCTCGATGATCCAGTCGGCGTATCCGACGGAAGCGAGCCATGCCACGCCAGCAGATCTGGCAAAGTGCTCGATCTCGGCCTCGACGCTGAGGCCTTGGTCGCGGGCAACTCGCCGCAAGCCTTCATGCCCGGCCTTTAGCTGGCCGAGTCGTTCCTGCATGCGACCGTTTACGAGTTCCGTAATCCCTGCGGCGTAGCGGATCACATCCCCCGCCGTGAACCCGATTGCATCCTCGAGTTCACGCTCGAAGGGGCCGAAGAGCCCCTGGAGGAGGGCGACTCGCTGGTGCTCGTAGCTCAGGCTCCGGACCGTGGTGAGGCGTAGGCGGCTCCGAGCCCGAATCTCGTCCAGAGGGGAGGGCTCGGGTCGGCCCTGGCGCACATGCTCCGATTGCGGAAGAGCCTTGACAGCCTCGTACAGGCGCGAGAGCGCTTCGTCCAGATCGCGGTAGGCCAGACCGTCGAGGACGGGGCGCTCGGGATCCAAGGCGATGGGCTCGGGGCGCTCAAGTGCCACGCGAGTCAGCCACTCCACTTCGTTCGCGATGCGTCGCTGCTCCGCCTCCACATACGCGTCCGGGTTACGCGCCAGGATGTCGAACGCCAGAGTCGCAAGGACCGGCAAGGTAGGCAGGCTCCCGAGCATCGCGCGTACCTGGCGTTCCGCGTCCGCAACGAGGCGGGGGAGGTCTCGGGCGTGCTGCTCGGAGCGCGCACGGAAGGCATCGAGTTGCTCGGGCTCCATCTGGCTTGTGTCCAAGGCGACGGCCCGACCCGAGCGAAGGAGTCTGAGGCCGCTCTCATGCTCAAGCACCTCGACCGCCTCGCGCTTGGCTTGACGCGCGGCTCCGCTTCTCGATCGAGCACCAGACTTCTTCTGCTTCGACTTCTTGCGTTTACGCCGCTTCGACACTTCGTTGGTTCTCCGTTCCCCATGGGAGGCCGTCCCCGAGTGCGCGTCGGGAGTTACTTCCCACTCTCGATCGGGCCTCGGCGGCGCAGTCGGGTAGGTTCTGTCGCCGTGTTCTGGTCACGTCTTACCGCAGAGCGGCTCCGTCGACCTGGCACCTCGCCCGCGCTCAGGCGACTCGGAAGACCTTCATCACTTCGTCGCCGAGGTGGTTGATGACCTTCACGGCGATGCGGCCGGACTCCGGCTTGTCGAAGGGGCGCGAGGTGTCGCTGTGCAGGGTCTCCCACGCCTCCTCGTTGATCTCGGCCTTGAGCGTGGTCTTGAGGGCCTTGTACGGGTCGTTCTGGCCGAGGAAGTAGGCGTGGCGGACGAAGAAGCTCTCCTGGTTGTAGTCGGTGTCGATGAACCAGCAGGCGATGCCCTCCGGGCCGTCGCTGCGCACCTCGCCGGTGTTGGGGTGGAAGACGTCGACGCCGTTGACCTTCACCTTGACCTGCCCGGGCTCGGCGCCCTCGTCGCCGGAGGCGTCGAGGATGTCGATGTCCGGCTCGCCGAAGATGACGAAGAGGTTGCCCTTGCCGGTGTTCTTGAGGTCGCCCGCCATGTGCAGGTCGGCGTTCATCCGTGCCTTGAGGACCGGGACGCGGCCGAGCCTGTTGAACTCGGTGGCGTGCGCCTCGTAGTTGAAGGCGCAGGCGATGAGCACGTCGAAGCCGGCGTCGGCGGCCTCGCGGGCGGCTTCGACCAAGTCCGGCCGCGAGACGGTGCCGAACTCGGGTCCGATGAAGATGCCGGCGCGCTTCTCGGCGCCCGTGCCGTTGGTGCTGGCCGTGCCATCGGCGTAGCGACCCTCGGCGCAGATCATCTCGCCCGGCCAGGGAGTGACCGAGGAGAATTCGATGCGGTCTTCCTTGTGCGCCTGCTGGACACCGGCCGTGCTCAGGTGAGCGAGGATCGTCGAACCGAAGTCCTGCGGCTCGCCGTACGTGCCGGGCGTCTCGGCGACGCCGTCGATGAGCTCGTCGTCCTCGTCGACGCCGAGAACACGGTGCGGCGAGAGGCTTTCGACCGTGAATGGCCCGGCGACGCGCACCTTGCGGTTGTCCGTGTAGGGCTTGTCGTAGAGGTACTCGAAGTCCGCCTTCGCGGCGATCGAGGCGTCGATCTCGCGCTGGCGCGCGATGCGCTGCTCCCACCAACGCTCGTGCAGTGTCCGTGCCTCAGCCGGCCACCCGTCCTCGGCCTCGCGTGGGATCTCCCACGCCTCCCACGACTCGCTGAGCGAGGCGTTGAGCTGCTCTAGCAGCGGTTCGAGGATGACCTGGAATTGCTCCCATATGACCTCATGCTCCGCGTTGTTGGCGATCGCCCCAAGTGTGATGTGCGGGACGCGCTCGTAAACGAAGCCCAGCCGGATGTCGCCAGATCGCGGCCCATCCGGTGGATCGGTGCGAGTGAGCTCTGCCTCCTTCTTCTTGCCCTCGGCGCTGTCTACGAGCAGGTAGTACGGGTAGCGCGCGCCCATGACGCGTCCTCGTGCCAACGCAAGCGCTACGCGCGAGGTGTCAATCGTGATCCACCGCCTACCCCATTGCTCAGCGACATGCGCGGTGGTCCCGCTTCCGCAGGTCGGGTCGACAACGAGATCGCCCGGATCCGTGGTCATTAGGATGACCCGCTCGATGACGCGCTCTAGTGTCTGGACCACGTAGATTCGATCGAGTGCGCGACCTCCCTGAGCCGTGTCAGTCCATATGTTGTTCCGTGCTGTGACGCCGTAGTCCGACAGGTATCGCTTCCACCTGTCAATCGCCAGGGTCTATGGACCACCCGTCGCCACAGTCATTAGACCACCCGGGCAGCCGGTAGGGCGGCTTGGTATCAGTGAGCAGTACGTCTCGTCAATCAGCTCCTTCCTGGGCGTCGAGCAGGGCGCGGTGCGGTGAGAGTCGCTGGCGGTAGCTCTCGCCCTCGATCACGATCTGGTAGCTGGCGTTGGCGAGCCGGTCGAGTGCGCTGTTGCCGAGGATCGGGTCGTCGAAGAGGCCGAGCCACTCCTCGACCGCGCGGTTCGAGGTGATGACGAAGCTGGAGCTGCGGTGGCGCCCGATAATCAGCTCGTAGAGGTCGATCGACTGCTGCGCGCTGAGCCGGTGCAGCCCGAGGTCGTCGAGGATCAGCAGGTCGGGGGCGAGGAAGGCGCGGAACGTCTTCTCGGTGGAGTGGTCGACCCTTGCCTGCGCCAGCTCGCGGAAGTACTGGTCGGCGGTCACGAAGCGCACGCTGCGCCCCGAGCGGACGGCGGCGTAGCCGAGCGCCTGGGCGAGGAAGCTCTTGCCGACGCCGACGGGGCCGACGAGCAGGACGTGCTCGCGGCGGTCGAGGAAGCGCAGCGAGCAGGCGGCGTCGAGCAGCCTGCGGTCGAGCCGGATGCCGGCCGACCAGTCGAAGTCCTCGAGCCTGCAGAGCTGCTCGAAGCCGGCCTGGCGCAGGCGCAGTTCGAGGCGCCCATGGTCGCGGCGGCTCACCTCGTCGGCGAGGACGATCTGCAGGAAGTCGGCGTAGTCGAGCCCGTCGCGGCGGGCGAGGGCGATGCGCTCGGGCAGGGTGTCGAGCATCGGGCCGAGCTTGAGGCGCTTGAGCAGCGGGCGCAGCTCGGCGGTCGTGGCGGTCATCGTGACGCTCCTGTCGTGGTCTGCGTGGCGGTCAGTGCGAAGACGGCGCCGGGGCGGGCGAAGCGGCCCGGCGGCGGGGGCAGCGGCTGCTGGGGCGGCGTGGTCTCCTGCTCGAGGGCCTCGACGAGGATGCGCTCGAGGCGGCGCACGTCGATCAGGTCGACCTCGAGCGCGCGGCGGCAGGCGGCGTCGAGGCGGGCGGGGGAGTAGCGCTCGGCGAGCCTGAGCAGCTTGTGGCCCTGCCGCAGCTTGGCCCAGGGCAGCGGCCCCTCGAAGAGCCGCTCGGCGAAGGCGCCGGTGGCCTCGCCGAGTTCGGCCGCGCGCCGCTGCAGCTGCTCGGGCGCGCGCAGCGTGTAGGGGCTGAGCTCGGCCGGGTAGTCGTTGCGGTCGGTGGCGCGTCCGCCGCGGGGCTGGCGCGGGTGGACCTTGAGCAGCGCGCCGCGGTGGTAGATGCGCACCAGCTTCGCGCCGAGCTGCACCTCGACCTGCTGCCCCGGCGGGCAGAGCGCCGACGGCACCGAGTAGAGCGCGTATTGGCAGGCGACGTGGTGGTCGGCATGGACCTTCGCCGTGCGCCAGTCGGGGACCTCGTAGGGCTCCCCGTCCCAGGGGGCGAGCAGCGGGCGCTCCTCCTGCTCGAAGACCTCGAGCGGCCGCCTGCGGGTCGTCCCGTGGATGCGTTGCCCCGCCACCTCGAGCGACCAGCGCCGGGCGGCGTCGCGCAGCTCGGCGAGGTCGCGAAACTGCGCGCCCTTGAAGAGGCGCTCGCGCACGTACGGGACGCTGCGCTCGACCCGAGGCTTGTCGCGAGGCTTGCGCACGCGCGCGGGGTCGCTGATGAAGCCACGCTGGCGGGCGTACTCGAGGAAGCCCCGCGTGAAGCGCGGGTGCAGCGCGTCGGCCCCGGCCACGGCGGCCGGGAAGTTGTCGATCACGAGGTAGCGGGGCACGCCCTCGAAGCACGCCCAGGCCGCCTCCAGGCCCTCGACCACCGCGTGCAGCGTCTGGCTGGTGGTGGGCCAGACGAAGCAGTGCCGCGAGTAGCGCCAGACCACGATCAGCGCCCAGACCGTGCGGCGCCGCCCGCTCTCGGGGTCCGCGATGAGGCCGAGCCGGCCGAAGTCCAGCTCCGCGACCTCGCCCGGCGGCCCATCCTCCATGCGCACGGTCAGAGGCTGCCGGCGACCCCAGCCGCGGCGGGCGATGAAGCGCCGCAGCGTGCTGTAGGAGACCTCGCAGCCGCGCTCGGCGAGCAGTTCATGGATCCGCGTGACCTGCAGGCGCTCGGCCTGCAGCCAGCGCTCGATCTGCTCCGCCCAGGGCGAGAGCAGCTGCTCGCTCGGTACCTCCGCGCGGCGCGGGCCGGTGCGGCTCAGCGTCGCCAGCCGGGCGAGTTGCTGCTCACTCGGCTCGGGGCCACCTGGCTGGAGCCCGGCCGCCTCGGCCGCCGCGATGTAGCGCCGCACCGTCACGCGCGACAGCCCCGTGCCGCTGGCGATGCGACGCTGGCTGAATCCCGCCTGCCAGCGGCGGATGACTTCCCTGATCTCCACTCGATGCACCTCCCGGTAGGCCATCGCTGCTCCCTCCCCTGGGGATGCAGCCGATGGTGGCCCTACCGGCGACCGGGTGGTCAAAAGACCCTGGCGGGGGTGGATCAATGATCCTGGCGAAGTGGATCAATGACCCTGGCGATCTCGCCGTTTTCCGGTCTATAGATCCTGGTGATTCACACACCCGAGCCGCTCACCGACGATGGTGAGCCGCCCAGCAGCAGCCATCGCGTTCAGGCCAGAGTGCGTCGTTGACCAGTGCCGACCTCGAGTGGGGAGGAAGCTACGACCCTGATAGGTGTAAGGCTCGGTATTGCCCGCGTCCCCTTGCCCTGTGAGATTGTCAGCCATGAATCGGCGGCCACGTATGGCCTCCCCGTCGTCAGCAATGTCCGCGTCCTTGGTTCGAAGAATCGTCCCATCATCAGCTTCCACGAATCGATACTGCTCGGCGAGCGTCTTGTCCCTCTTGGGCTCAAACAACCCACGGTACTTCAATCGCCCCAAGTCCTTGGCATACCAGAGAAGATAGTCAGCGACGTTCCCGAGATACCGTGTGGAAGAGCCACTCGTCTTCACGAAGCTGATCTTGGATACCAAATTGTCCGCACCGAACACTTCGTCCATCACGGCACGCACGCGATGAACGTTCTCATCTCCGATCTGGACGAACACCGAGCCAGAATCGGCAAGGAGGTCTCGGGCGGCCTCAAGGCGGTCACGGAGGTAGGAGAGGTAGGAGTGAATGCCGTCTCTCCAGGTGTCGCGGAACGCTTTCACCTGCTCTGGCTCGCGAGTGATGTGCGCCGCGTTGCCATCCGTCACGTCGCGGCTGGTCGTCGACCACTGGAAGTTCGAGTTGAACTTGATGCCGTACGGCGGGTCGATGTAGATGCACTGCACCTTGCCGCGCAGTCCCTCACGTTCCGCCAGCGAGGCCATCACCTGCAGGCTGTCGCCGAGGATCATGCGGTTCGACCAGTTGGCGTCGTGCTCGTAGAAGTCCGTGCGCTCGGCGTCCTCCGGCAGGCCGTTGAAGTCGGAGAACAGGTCCAAGCCGTGCTGGTAGCCCTCGGTGGACTGGTCCTCCTCGTCCCGATCGCGCTCGCTCCGGCGTTGCAGGTCGTCGATGAGCACCTTCGGGTGCACCTTCTCCTGGATGTAGAGCGGCGGCGCCTGCACGACGAGGTCGGAGAGGTCCTGCTCGTCCTTGCCGCGCCAGACCAGCTGCGGGTCGAGGTCGCGGTTGCGCCGCTCGTAGGCCACCTCGATGGGGCTGCGGTCGTCGTCCTCCAGTGCCGCGCTGTACTCGGCGGTGGGGATGTTGGTCCTCTTCGCCTCGTCGTGGCGCAGCGCCTCGACCTGCTTGGCGCGGCCCTGTCTACGTGGCATGTGCGCTGTCCTCTTCGTCGTATTCCGCCAGAAGTTCCTGTAGGCGAGGCGCCAGGTCCGGGACGCTGCGCGTCACCATGACCCAGATCAGGTTGTCATCCGTGCCGAGGTACTGGTGCATGATCACGTTCCTCGCACCAACGATGCTGCGCCAGGGGATGTCGGGGTGCGAGTCGCGGACGGGCTCGGGGATGTGGGTGGCCGCCTCACCGAGGAGTGCGAGGTTGTGCAGGGTCGCGTAGTAGGTGCGTACGTCCGCCACGAACGCAGCCTGCTCCAGCGCGTCCGTGAACTCGATGACCCGCTCACAGGCTTCCAGCATGTCGCGAACGTAGAGATCCCACGGCCGGTCCTCAGACACGAACCGCCTCGGCCTCGACGTACGGGCGCAACTCGGCGCGCAATGCCTTGTCCGTGACGAGATCGACGGGCCGGCCGAGCAGGTCCTCGATGTAGAACTGGACGCCGAAGTAGCAGTCCGGGTCCGTCGGGCGGTCGAAGCTCACGAGGATGTCGATGTCGCTATCGGGCCCGGCCTCGTCGCGGGCGGTGGATCCGAACAGGGCAAGGTCGACCACTCCGAAGCGCTCGGCCATCGCGAGCTTGTGCTCGCGCAGCAGCGCCAGTACTTCGACCTTGCCCATCGCCTGCTCGACCATCGCGGTTCTCCGGCCTGCGACCTCGTGCTGTCTCTATCCTGCCACGGCCGCGGCTGTGCCGGCGGCGCGCTCGATCATCTCGTTGAACTCATCCTGCATTCTGAACACCTCGGTGAACTCGGCGAAGGCCCAGCGGCCGTAGCTGCCAAGGTGGTTCACGCCCGGTACCCAGTAGGTCTCCATCGTCGACTTCTTCTCCTTGGCGTCCTCGCCGCGGTAGCCCTTGATCTCGACCACGAGGTGCAGCAGGTCGTCGTCGCCGCGCCCGTCGTCGACAAGCACGATGAAGTCGGGGATGTAGCGATGCGGCTCTGCGCCTCGCAGGTACGGGACTTCGAGTCCGAGTCCCTGGTTCTTGACGTAGGCGCGGACGCGCGGATGCCTCTCGGCGATGCGGCAGAACTCCGCCTCCCAGTCGCTATCGCAGACGACGTAGTTGACGTGGGACCGGCGCGGGTCTGTTCGCCAGCGTGTCCGCTTCGAGGTGGTGAAGCGCACATGCCGCGTCGAGCCTGAGGCGTTGTATGGGTCGAGCACGGCCTTGATCGGCCGCTCGCCCAGTAGCGCGCGGTTGATACCCTGGGTGATCCGCTCGCACGCGGTATCCGCGAGGCTCTGGTACATCAGCTGCGCCGGATACGTCCCGCCCGTGCAGACGAGATGCTGCTCAAGCCACTGGCGCGTGATGCGCTTCAGTTGCCCGAAGAGGTGGAGCTTGGGTTCGCCGCCCGGGTCGCGCCACTTCGTCTCCACCAGCCGGCGCGCGAGATGGAACTGGAGCGTCGACGGTCGCATGTCACCCGTGTGGACGAGGTTGAGGTCGACGCCCTCGCCGATGATGCCCTCGTTGCGAGTGATGGACGGTCCGATGACCTCGGGCGTCAGTTCGAAGGTGGAGTCATCCGTGAATTCCGCCTCGAGCCGTTCGCTAGGCAGCTCCACCCGGTAGCCCTGGACTCGCGGGAAGCGGATCTCGAGGTCATCGCGCTCGGGCGAGACCGCGCGCACCTGCACGGTCTCGCGCGGCGGCGTCGGCTTGGCGACGACCGGCTTGGCCGTGAAGTCGAACGGGATGCCGAGTACGTCGGCGTACTCGACATCGAAGCGCCCGTCCTCGTTCAGGTCGTAGGACTGCCGGCGCAGCGCCCGACCGATCACCTGCTCGCACAGCAGCTGCGTGCCGAAGGCTCGCACGCCGAGCACGTGCGTCACGGTGTTCGTGTCCCACCCCTCGGTCAGCATCGAGACGGAGACCACGCAGCGGATCGACTCGCCGAGCTGGCCCGGTTTGCCGACCGTGTTCATCACCTCGCGCAGTAGATCCTGCTCGCTGATCTTGTCGGCCGCCGCGCGGTCGCCCGTCCGCTGCACCTGCTCGCGGCGGAAGCGCTCGATTTCTTCGGCGGCGGCCTGCCGGAAGTTGCGGTCGAGTCCCTCCCCCGACTCGAGTTGCTGGCTGTCGATCAGCAGCGTGTACGGCCGGGGGTACGGGTTGCCGTGCTCGTCGTAGTTTCGGAAGAGTTCGAGGCGCCCGTTCTCAAGGGTGGTCGAACCGTCCTCGTTCTCCCGATGGAAGCCGGAGATGTAATCGTAGACGAGCTTGGATGTCGCCGTGTTGTTGCAGACGACGATGAAGCACGGGGGCGCCTCGGTGCCGGCGTCCTCCCAGAGCTTGAAGACCTCGGCATAGTGCCCGTAGAGGGCCTCGAGCGCCGTCTGAAGCTCGACGGGGATGCTGAGCGGGTCGAGCGCGCCCGCCTGGCCGCGCCCCTTTCGCGGCATCTTCCCCCTGATGTGCTCCCAGAGTTCGCGAAACATCGGCATATCGCCGCCGGGGATGTTGTCGGCAACCGGTACCCGCGGGAGCTTCACGATGCCGCACTCGATGGCGTCCATGAGCGAGAAGTCGCTCATGGTCCACGGAAACAGCGTTCCCTCGGCGTAGCCGGAGCCGCGAAGGAAGAACGGCGTCGCCGACAGGTCGATGACGCGCCGGATCCGGAGCTTGCGGTTCACGGCCTCCAGGCCGGAGATCCAGAGCCGTGCGGCCTCGCGGTTGTTCTCGGCCTCCTTGCGGTCGTCGCCGGTGAGCTTCCCCTCGTCGGTCTCGCCGGGCTTCTCGCGGTAGCAGTGATGCGCCTCGTCGTTGAACGCCATGATGCTGCGCATGCCCATCAGGCCGGGCATCACGCGCTGGAGCCTCTGTCCCTCGGTCTCGATCGACTGGATCTCAGGCCCGCGGCCCTGGAGCAGGGAGCGCCCGCCCTTCGAAAGGTCGAGCGTCTCGCGCAACTTGAAGGCGTGGTAGTTGGTGATCACGATCCTCGCCTGTTCGAGGTCGCGGAGCATGTCGCGAGGGACGAGCTCGCGGCTCTCGTAGTAGCTATCGGGATCGTTCGGCTGGAGGACGCGCAGGCGGTCGCGGATCGTGATGCCGGGGGTCACTACGAGGAACCCTCGCGTGAAGTTCCGGCTGCTCGGGTGCCGTACGGCGTTCACCGTTTGCCACGCGATGAGCATTGCCATCACCGTGGTCTTACCTGCTCCTGTCGCGAGCTTCAACGCCAACCGGGCTAGGTCGGGATTCGACTGCTCGTTCGCCCAGTCAAGGCGCTCCCGGATCTCGCGCACGTCGCGCCGGCCACTCTGCGGCGCAACCTCGGTGAGCCAGATAACGGTCTCGACAGCCTCGATCTGGCAGAAGAACGGACGGATGTCGCTGAAGTCGTAGTGGCGCCAGTGCTTCAGCAGGTGCGCGGTCTCTGGCGTGACGTTCCAGTCGGATTCGGGAGAGGCGCGCCACCGGTCGACTTCGCGCCTGAGCACGTTGATGGTCGACGTGGGGTCGTACTCCTGATCCTCGGTGGAGAGGCCCTCCCCCTCGTCGAGAATCATCCGCTGCTGCTGCGAGCGACCGCGCTGCCTCCGAGGCTGCGGGACAGGCGTGATGTACGCCGCTGGCCGCCTCTGCGCGGCGACCTGGTTCGTCGGCTGGCGCTCGTCGTCGAGCTCCCAGTGCCGCGCCGGGTACTCGTAGGGCGAGTTCAGGACTGGCGACTCGAAGAAGCGGTCTGTCATAGTCCGCAGTCTATCAGTGCGCGGGACCAAGTCAGGTACGACTTCCGAATCTCACGGCTCGGGGTGACGGAGAGGATGGACGAGGAACTCCCCTTGCCGGATCAGGCTCCTCGCCCCCTGCAGAGTGGTGTCTACGTCCACCATTGTGCGCGCAGGCGCGAGGCGCACGGACCGCTTCGCCACTCCGGGCTGCCGCCTGCCACGCACGGTTCAGACAAGCATCCGCGGGGCCCTTAGTACGAGCTCAGTGCGCCTTCGTAGTACCCGAGCGCGAAGGCAGCAACGGTGCTCTTGTGCCGCACAGCGCCTGCCTGACTGCCTGGGAGAGTCTCGAGCGAGAGCTCGATCTCCTCGTCGCGCCGTGCCCCAGCGTCATGTCCTCGATCGTATGCGCAGCCAGCGCACTTGTGCCTTCCGATTCCGCCCTGATCTGTCGGCAAGTCCTCGAACAATCCTTGGTAGCGATGGTTCTTGCTGCAGATTGTCACAACACATCCTCCTGCGGAACCCGTGGTCATCGTACGGCCGACCATCAATGTCAGCGCGACATTAGCGGTTCCACGACGACCGGGCGATGTAACGCCTGGCGTTGTGGAGACGCCGACGGTGCTTCTCGTCATTGTCCCGGAACCAGATGCCGCAGCGGCGCCTGATCATCTCTATTTCCGCGAGGGCTTCCAGCGCGTCCGCCTGCTCCTTGAGGGCGTGCCCGAATCCGGGGGTGAGCATCGAACTCCCTTTCCGCCGGGAGCAAGCCCCTTGCCATCGAGCTCACCCTGTTTAGGGTGAACTCGACCGACCGGGTGGTGCTCGGCAGACTGCGCCCCGGCTGCTACCGGGGCGCTTCTCTGACTGGATACCATCGTCGCGGCGCGCCGGCCGGGGTGTCAACACTCACCCGCTCACCCCGTCCCGGTCGTTCGAGCATGCCAGCCAGCCTAGAGTTGCTCTGCTGGCTGAGTTCTTCGCCGAAGATGCTCGCCTCGCCCGGGCTCTCAATGGCCGTGGCTCGTCCTCGCTCGCCTGCTGACCCCGAAGCCACATCGGCCCAGTCATCTGGCACCCGCGATCGGGCGGGCCTCTGGGGCGCGACGCACGGTCAAGGCCCCGGCGGTGTTGACTTGGCGCTCCGCGTCGCCCGCGCATGGGGCAGCCTCCAAGCTACGCCCCCGCCACCGGTCACATCTCATCCGCCCAGCGACTTCTTCAGCACCCTGACAGCCGTCGGGACGGTCGCCCCGCTGGTGGCCTACCGCCACCAGAGGCCGAGGGTGAGGATGCGGCGCAGCAGGCGCAGCCGTTCGGCGCGCACGCGCTCCCCGTGCACGCGCCGGAGCGTCACCCGGCGCCAGCGTAGCTGGTCGTCGCGGCGGGAGGGATGCAGCGGCTCCGTCTCGGGCGGCAGTGCGAGCCCGTGCCTGGCGATCAACTCGATCTCGATCTCCCAGCGACGCTCCTCGGCGCGTGCCCGCTCGGCCGCGCTCCCGCGCTGGGCGTCGTCGCCGCGCAGGCGCCGCCACTCAGCCACGAGCGCGGCGGCTCCGCCGACAACGGCATCTTCGCCCTCAAGTGGCTCCAGCGTGACCACGCCGGGCCGGCGCGCGATGGTGTCATCGTGTGTCGGGGCAGGAGCCAGTGAGCCCTCAGCGTCCGGCTCCTGCTCTCGGTTCGGCTCTCCTGCCTGCGACCCTGGCTCCGGTCTACCGGGAGGCTGCTTCGTTCTCGGCTCGCCGGCCTGCTGCTCCTCCAGCAACGCCAGCCGGCGCTCCAGCGCATCCGCCCGCCCGCGCTCCTGTGCAAGCGCGCCGAGGGCGTCCGCAAGCTGAGCCTCCGCCGCCTCGACCCTCCGCGCCAGCTCCTCGCCCGACTCCCCTGCCGCCTGCGCGCCCTGGGCGGACTCGGCGCGGTGCGCGGCCACCAGCGCCTCCCGCACGACCCGCGAGAGCGTCTGCTCGTCGAGTGCCCGCGCCAGCGTGCGGTAGTTGAGGCCGACGTCCCGCGCCGCTTGCACCCGCCCGCGGGCCTTCGAGATCTCCCCGGCCCAGCGCAGCAGCTCCTCGTCGGAGACCGGCTCGCCACCGTCGCCCGCGATACCCTCGTGCTGTTCACCTGGCTCCATGTCGCCCCCTGCACCCCTCCCATTGTGCAAGAAGTGCAATGCAATTCGTGCAATCAGGCTGACACGGAGGCGCAACTCGCGCCGCGCCTGATCGCTTCACGACAACCGGCGAATCCCCTTGCGTCACAAGGCGGTTCACCCACGATTGCACTTCTTACTAACGTCTGATCTCCCTTACAGGCCACCGGCCTCCAAACGGGCACCCGGCGATTGCACTTTCCGATCCCGCTCGCACGCCCGCCGACGCCGCGCGCTGCCGCGATCCTGGCTCTCTGGTAGGTACGGAACGGTCCGCCGCGCGGCGCCCGACCGCCGAATCGCTGACCATCGACAACAAACAGCGCTCGGATCGTGACCCAGGTCAGCGGGCGGATGGTGATCCACTCCGGTGCCACGATCCCTGCGGACGTTCTTCGTGCTGGGTCTTCGTGGATCAGGTCAGGTCTGTGTTCTGTGACGTGTCCCGTAGGAGGGGGCCACGCGTGCCCTCCCTTATAAGGCATTCCGTCGCCATGCCCGCCCCCGCACACTCGACCGCGGTCGCCGGCACCGGTTGCGGGAAGCGAGAGGCAGTACGACGGGCGAGCGAAGGCGGCACATTTCATCGACTGAGCAACCGACGAAAGGCGCCCGTCTGGGTAACAGAAGGATCCGATGCCAATGCCCCCCTTGCGCCGCCCAGCAGAGGCGTGGCAAAGTGAACAGAACGTGCGTTCTCATTCCCGCTGGAGGTTCCCCCCATGCAACTCAACCCCTTCGCCAAACTGTTCGGGCGCCGCGAGCCGCCCGCCGTCAAGCTGCTCGCCGTGACGCCGCCGCGCACGGGCGAGCGCACCCTGCTCGGCGTCGAGAACCTGCTCGGCTCGATCGCGCTCCCGGAGCCGTTCTCGCTCGAGATCGCCGGCGACTCGGGCGGCGTCTCGGTGCTGACCCGCTGCGGCGAGCGCTCGCTCGCGCGCCAGCAGCTCGAGGCGCACTATCCGCAGGCGCGCATCGCCGAACTCACAGCGGACGAGGACCCGCTGCGGCTGGAGGAGGGCGAGCGCGCCTGGTCGCGGCGGCTGCGCGTGGACGGACCGGAGTTCCTGCCGCTGCGCACCTTCGAGGACGACGACACCTTCGACGCCGGCTCCGACCCGCTGATCTCCGTCGTAGGCGCGCTCTCCGGGCTGGAGCGGGGCGAGCGGCTGGTGGCGCGCCTCAAGCTGCGCTCGCTCGGCCCGGACTGGTCGCGGGCCCACCTCCAGAAGGCGCTCCAACCGCCGCAGCCCGTGACCGCGCCGCCCTCCCACGGCGGCGATGCGCGCGCGAACCCCGCCGAGTTCATGCCGCTCGTCTTCCTCGCCATCGCGGGCGCCCTGGCCTTCATGGGCTGGCGCTGGTGGCAGGCGGGCGAGTGGTGGAAGACCGTGCTGCTCGGGCTCGGCATCGTCGCCGTACTCGGCGTCGGCGGCTGGGCGCTGGCGCGCTGGAACCGCAAGCGCTACGCCGTCCACGACACGAGGCTGATGAAGGAGAAGGCGTCCAGGATCGCATTCGAGGCGGAGCTCGAGCTGACGGCCATCCTCTCCGAGCACGGCTCCGAGGACCGCGCGGACGAGCTGCTCGACGGCGCCGCCGCCGCCTACGCCCACTACGACAACGTCGCCGGCGCGCGCTTCAAGGCCGGGAAGGTGCGCGAGAGCGTCCCCGACCGCACGCTCGCCCCGCCGCGGCGCGGCTTCCTCCGCTCGCGCGAGGTGCTGGACGTGCGCGAGCTGGCCGGGCTCTGGCATCCGCCGGGCGCGCGCGACGAGCTGCCGCTCGTGGAGCGCTCCGGCGCGAAGGTGCTGCTGCCCACCGCACGCGGCACGGGCGCGGGCGCGCTCGTCGGCGAGACGACGGCCGGCAAGCGCCGCGAGATCCGCTTCTCGGACGACCTGCTGCACCGCCACCACCTCTACGTGGCGCGCACGCGCATGGGCAAGTCGACGCTGATGCAGCACATCATCATCCACAAGCTGCGGGAGAAGGTGGCCGGGCGCGATGGCGACGCGATCGTCGTGATCGACCCCCACGCCGACCTTGTTTCCGATTTGCTCGAGCGCGTGCCGCCCGAGCTGGCCGGCCGGGTGCGGCTGATCGACCTCGCCGACGAGGAGCGCGCGCCCGGCATCAACCTGCTCGACGCGCGCGTCTTCCGCGACCGCGACCGCACCGCCGACGCGGTCGTGCGCGTGGCGAAGGGTCTCTGGGAGCAGTGGGGGCCGCGCATGCAGTCGATCCTCGAGTACACGGTGAAGAGCCTGCACGAGGCCAACCAGCGGCGTGAGCCCGACGCGCAGTACACGATCCTCGACGGGCAGCGGCTGCTCTCCGACCGGGAGTTCCGCAGGACGGTGCTGCGCGAGGTGCGCGACCCGCACCTGCTCTCCTGGTGGGCGGGGCCGTTCGCGTCCTGGACCGGCAACTACCGGGCCGACGCGCTCGCCCCGGTGCAGACCCGGCTCGCCTACTACGCCGGCTCGAAGCGGGCGCGCGCGATCCTCGGGCAGCGCCGCTCGACCGTCGATCTCCGGCAGCTGATTGCAGAGGGCGGCGTGCTGTTCGTCTCGACCTCGCAGGCGACGGCCGGCAAGGAGGTCTCGGCGCTCGTCGGGGCCTCGATCCTCAACCTCGTCGACGCGGTGATCCGCGAGCAGGGGAGCCTGCCGCCGGAGCAGCGCCGCGGGGCGCTCGTGGTGGTGGACGAGATGCAGGCGCTGCCGGGCGTCGACTACGAGTCGATGCTCTCCGAGCTGGGCAAGTTCGGGGGCTCGTTCGTGCTGGCGACGCAGAGCCTCTCGCGGCTCTCCGAGCTCTCGCCGACGCTGCAGGACACGCTGCTCGCCAACGCCGGCTGCCTCGCCGTCTTCCAGGTGGCGGCCGCGGACGCCCGGGAGCTGGTCTGGGAGCTGAGCAAGGAGCGGCTGTCGGAGGAGGACATCACCTCGCTGCCGGTCCACCACGCCTACGTGCGCGCAACGGTGGGGGGCGAGCGGCAGCCGCCGTTCTCGATGGCGGTGATGGCGCCCGGGCCGGGCGACCCCGCCGTGGCCGCGGGCATCCGCGAGGGCACCGTCGCCTACACCACCCCGCTGGCCGAGCTGGAGAGCGAGGACGAGGCGCTGCTCGCGCAGTTCCACGAGGGGCTGGACACGCTCGACGACGAGGCTGCGAAGCAGCAGGACGGCGGCGCCGCGCCGCCACCGGCGCAGGGCAAGAAGAAGCCGCGCACCCGGCGTCGGCGCGGGCCGACGGCGGCCTGACGGCTTCCACACCGAGGGGGTGAGCGGGGCAGATGTCCGCGGCCTCACCCGGGCGGGCGCTGCGGCTGCTGGCAGCGATGCCGCTGCTCGACCGGCTGGAGCTGGCGGCCGTCGGCGCGATGTCCGAGGGCTCTGCGCACGCGGCGCTGCGCCGCCTTGAGCGCGAGGGGCTGGCGACGGCGGTCCGTCACGCGGGCACGCTTACCGCCTCGACGCGGCGCTGGTTGCTCACCGCCGACGGCTTGCACTGGCTGGCGCGGGACGAGCGCCTGGGCGAGCGGCAGTTGCTCCGTGCCTATCCCGTCTCCGCGCGCTGGCGGCGCGTGCTGTTGGAGCGCCTCGACGCCGTCGCGGTCGTCTACCGGCTCGCCTCGGCGCTCGCAGGCGCGGGCGCGATCACGCGCTTCCGCTGGTACCGCGGTCACCCGCTCGACGCCGCGATCGAGCTCGCGGACGGGCGCACGGTCGGGGTGCTCCGCCTGGGCGCGACGGCGGAGTGGACCGCGTTCAGCGAGCGCATCGGGCGGCTCGCGCAGGGCGCCAGCCGCGGCGAGGCGCGGCCTCGCGCGCTGCTGGCGCTGGTCCCGGACGAGGTGCGGCTGCGCCGCACGGCCGCGCTGCTGGCGCGCCTGCCCGGTCCCGCCTTCCTTGCGCTCGAGGCCGAGGCGGCAGCAGCGGACGGGCGCGCTGCCGTCTGGCGCGCGGCTTCCTCCCCGGCCCCGCTCGGCCTGCCTGCGGCGCTCGCTGCCGTGCGGCCAGGCGGCGGGCTGCCCGCCGAGCGGCCCGAGGCACGGCCCGCCCTGCCGGACGATCTGGACGGCGGCGCTCCCGGCGATCAGCTGCGTCCCGCCCTGCTGAAGCCCTCAGAGAAGCACGCGCTCGACCTCGTCGCCGACTGGCCGTGGATCGCGCCCGGCGATCTGGCGGCGCTGCTCGGGGTCTCCGCCTCGCGTCTTTCGCGGGTACTCGCGCGCCTCGAAGAACTGGAGCTGGTCGTTCGCGCCCCACCCGACGGGCGGCGCCTCACACTCAGCGACCGCGCGCTGGCGCTGCTCGCGCGCCGCGACCGCGCTTCCGTGACGCTCTCCCGCAGGCGCTGGAGCGCGGAGCCGGTGGATGGCACCGGGGAGGATGACTGGCGGGCGATCCCCGGCACGCGCAGCCGCCAGCTCGCGCGCCACATCGAGCACACCACTGGCGTGCACTGGTTCCTGGCGCGGCTCGCCGAGCAGGCGCGGGCGGACGGCCTTTGGAGCGTCGCGCAACTCGACCCTCCGCATCGTGCGGCGCGCTACTTCCGGAATGGTGAGGCGCTGCGCTCGGTCCACCCCGACGCGTTCGGAGTGCTGCGGCGCGGGCACACGGCATGGCCGTTCTTCCTCGAGTGGGAGCGGCGCGCGCTGCATCCCTCTACGATGGCGGCCCGGCTGGCGCCCTACCTCCGCTACTACGCCACGGACCGCCCGCGCACCGATCACGGCTCGATGCCCACCGTCCTCGTCGTCTTCGAGGATGCCGTCGCTCCTGCGCACTTCCTGCGCGTCGCCCGCGAGGAGATGGCGCGTTCCGGCGTCGACGTGCCGCTGTGGACGGCTTCCCGCGACCATCTTGAGTCAGCCGGGGCTCTCGGAGCCGCCTGGCGCAGCACCCACCACTTGGAACCCACCCACGCCTTCGCCTGATGGAGGGCGCGCCTGGACCCGCTATCTCCATATCGGCGGATGCAGCGGCATGGGCGCGGCAAGACCATCGATGGGTCGCGCGACAAGGTGCCGGCTCACCCCGCGCGCCCGCGAACTCACCTCCGCCGCCAGACGGGCGGCGTGGATACCACTCCCGGTGAACGACATCGCAGAACCAGCGCTCACCCCATCATCCACGTCCCGGATCGCGACCGGTGCCAGTCTCGCCCGCAGGCCCTCCGGCGCCCGCGATTGGTAGCTCGCGGGCGGAGGGCGAGCTAGCGGCGGAGCGCCTCGAGCACGCGCGGTGCCAGCACGCGCTGGAACAGGCGAAGATTCTCGACAAACCACTCGAAGTCGGTGCGCCAAGCATCCTCGCGTTCGAGGTTGTGGGGCTTCCACACTTCGAAGTGACCTGTCTCGTTGTCGTCGGTGGGCGGGTCCGAGGGCAGGATGTGCGGTATCTGCTCGCGGATGCATTGCTCGCGCATCGCCAGATGGCCGTAGTAGGGACGCCGGATCACGAGTTCGACGCGATTGCCGGCCTTGACGCGCTGCTTCTGTTTGGTTGCGACCACGGCGAAGTGGGGCAGAATCCACCGCTTGCCGGTCTCGCCGGGGACACCGTTGATTCGGATGGCTCTGAAGTAGTCGAAGCCGAGGTCGTGCAACACGATGTCAGCGTTGGTGGTAGCGCGCATGTGATCCTCGAACGCGCGCCAGTATGCGCTGCGGCTGTTGGGCACCCGGGTGCTCTCCCTCCTCAAGACGCTCGATCCTGAGACCCATGCTATTCGTGGCTAGGTCTCGCGGCAACTGTTGCAGAGTGAGTGCTCGCGCAGCTCCTTGATCCTTGCCGTCGCCGCGAGGTTGATCGCGAGGCCGACAGCGACGAGGAGTAGCGACAGCCCCACTGAAGCGCCCGGCTCGAAGAGCATCCACACGCCCGGTATCGCCGGCAGGATGCCAATGACCTGGAGTGCGTTCCATTCCGTCCAGCGCCCCTCGGTCAAGGCGTACTGGCGCGGTTTCGGTTTCCCACAGCGTTCGCAGGTCGATGCTGCCATTGTCGAGCCCCCCGAGACACTCGGCAGTATGGTAGCAGCGGGCATGGTTGAAGACGGATCAAGGCGAGCGTGACCGGGAGCGCCGGAGCATCCGCGTCGAGGCTCGGAAACGGTCCTGGGTTCCGCGCACGGGTGTGGCGATCTACCCGGTGGCGATCAAGGCGGCTCGTGACCCCTCTGCTCATGCGTCTCGAACAGGAAGGTCGCCAAGGTCGCTGACGCTCCTACTGCCAATCTCGCGTGTCGGGGCTGTAGGCCAGATGCATCGCCTTCTGGTCCGTGGCCGGTCCCATAGAGTCCACGAAGCTCCGCTAGTCCGTTCCCGATGGTCGCGAGATTACTGAGCAATCGCTTGACTACGCTCGCTCCGCGTCGCCCGTCTGGTATCGCTTCAGGAACAAGGTCGAGTTCCTTGAGCACGGCCTTCGTTAGCTTCGACATGTCCGGCTGACTCGGCAAGGAGGCTCCCCGATCTGCGAGGATCGTCTTACAGCACGTCTCGACGAGTTCCTTCGCGGTGCCGATCGCGAGTGCAGGATCAGTGTCTACAGACTGCGACATCCGATCAATCTGCCGCTGGAGTACTCCAGAGTCGAACCCAGAGGCGGCTTGAGAGAGCGTTGCGAGATCGGGCGTTCCCGCGAGCAATCGCCCCGCGATGGCCCGACACGCTTCAACAAGTTCTGGCGGACTAGATGGACGTATGTCGACGTGATAGTCAATCAGCGACATGAGAGCCTTGCCAGCTACGGAGTCGCCTTCAGACTTCAGGAACGCTCGGAGTCTATTGGCCTTAGAAGTTCCTTGTGAATGGTACACGTCGGAGTCGATGTCTATGCCAACCTCCCTAATAAAGAAGTCCCCGAATGTCCTGTTGCTGAAATCGGAAACATACCCCGGAGACGTTACGATGAGTTCCTCGACCTTCAGCAGTTCCGCGCGCTGAAGGGTGCTCATCTCTCGTCCTCCTACACAGCGGGCCCCATACCCGTTGGCACCGAGCCTCGTCTAGCTGCTGGTGCGGGCGACCGCACGCGCGTCATCATCAGACCGCTCTAGCGTAACTTGATCGTCGGGTCTCCAGTAGTGGCGCCGTTCGGTACCTCCGACGTCGGTGCCCCGCCAGCCGGAAGCGCCCGCCGTAGACTGGCGGCCCTTGCCCAATCTTTGAGTTCGGGCCCGCCCGCGCCGGAACGCGCGGAGAGAAGCGAGGCCAAGATCCCCAGTGACCCGCCCGTCGCGCGATCACCGGATGCGCGCGAAGATGGCCCGCGGCAGCGACTGCGCGGGCCGCGGGCGGCCAGTAGAGTTCGAGGAGGACGCGATCAGACGAGCGGGGCGCTCTCATCGTTTGATGCCGGGATGCGCGTGTGTAACCGCGGAGAGTTGCGACACCGGCCGCCCGCTCACCCCGCGCGACGCGGAATCCGATAGAATGTGCCAGCGCGGGAGCGAGAGCGATGACGACCACGATAGAGGCGAAGCTGCTGACCGCCGCCGACCTGCTCAGGCTCGACGGCGAGGGCGTGCGCGGCGAACTGATCCGGGGGGTGCTCTGCGAGACCATGTCGACGGGAGAACTCCACGGCAAGATCGTGATGAACCTTGGGATTGAGTTGGGCGTGTTCGTCAAGGCCCGGGGTCTGGGCACGCTCTTCGCTTCCGACTCGGGCGTGTGGCTAGAGCGCGATCCCGACACGGTGCGCGAGCCTGACCTCGCATTCACGTCGGCGGACAGGCTTCCGCTCGACGCCTGGAACACCGGCTACTCCGAGGTGGTGCCTGATCTGGTCGTCGAGGTCGCCTCACCGAGCGATGGACGCCGGGAACTCCACGACAGGGCCTACATGTGGCTGAGTCACGGCGTACGCCTCGTCTGGGTTGTACAGCCGGGCACCCGCACGGTCGACGTGTACCAGCCCAACCAAGCCGTGGCGACGCTCAGCGATCAGGACTCGCTCGACGGGCTGGACGTGCTGCCCGGCTTCGCTTGCTACGTGAGCGCCGTCTTCGGCCCGCGCGCCGCAGAGGAAGGCCCCGGCGGGCAGTAGGCTCGGGAGGGTCGTTGGCCTGACACTCTTCAGCAGCGGCCTCGCGAGTTCGCCTTGCGCCCCTTGGCGTACAATCGTTCGACAACGCACGAACCTCGCCGTGGCCCGTAGGCGAGGAACCGCGGCGGGCAGCGCAGCCCGGTCGCGAGCCAGGGAGCACGAACCGATGTCCGACCGCACCGACCCCATGCCAGCCGCGCTCTACGCCCGTGTCTCGAGCGACCGCCAGGACGTCGATCTCTCCGTCGCCGCCCAGCTGCGCGCGCTGCGCGAGCACGCCGAGCGCAACAACTACGTCGTCGTCCGCGAGTACGTGGACGAGGCCGAGAGCGGACGCGTCGCCGACAGGCCCCAGTTCCGCGAGATGCTGGAGGATGCGAGCAGCCCCGACGCGCCCTTCGAGGAGATCCTCGTCTGGAAGTTCTCGCGCTTCACGCGCAAGCGCGAGCACGCCGTCGCCTTCAAGTCGATGCTGCGCAGACGCGGCGTGCGCGTCGTCTCCATCACCGAGCACGCCGACGACTCCCCGACCGGCAAGCTGATGGAGGCGATCATCGAGAGCGTCGATGAGTTTTACAGCGAAAATCTTGCGCAGGACGTTGTCCGGGGCATGCGCGAGTCCGCCTCGCGCGGCTTCTTCCTCGCCTCTCGCGCGCCCTTCGGGTACACGCGCGTCAAGGTCTCAGACGGAGGCAAGGAGCGCCCCACGCTCGAGGTGGACCCGGCCGCCGCCCCTGTCGTGCGCGAGGTCTTCGAGCGCGCGCTGCGCGGGCAGGGCCTGAAGGAGATCTGCCGCGACCTCAACGAGCGCGGCGTGACCAACCGGGGACGGCGCTGGCAGAAGAACTCCATCCACTACCTGCTCACCAACGAGGCCTACACGGGCACGGCCGTGTGGGGCAAGACGAGCAGGGTAGGCAAGACCCCCGATCCTGTACGGGTGGAAGGCGCGTGGGAGCCGCTCGTCACGAAGGAGCTGTTCGAGGGCGTCCGGAAGGCGCTGCGCAGCCGCGCGCCGAACGTCCAGCGCCCGGCGCGCGTGGGCAGCCGCTTCCTCCTGAGCGGGCTGCTGCGCTGCGGGCTGTGCGGGAGGGCCTACGTTGGGCAGGGCGCGAAGGGCGGGCGCTATGGCTACTACGTCTGCGCGACGCTGCAGCGCGAGGGCGCGGGGATGTGCGAGGCGCGCTACCTCAATGCCGAGCGGGCCGAGGGCTTCGTCGTGGACAAGATCCGCGAGCGCATCCTCACCGACGAGACGATCACCGAACTGGTGACGCTCGTGGCGGAGGAGATCGACGCGCTGGCGGGCGAACTGGGCGGGAAGCTGCACACGATCGAGGCGGAGCTCGCCGATGTACGGAGCCGGCTGACGAAGCTCTACGACGCGCTGGAGACGACGGAACTGACGATGCAGGCGCTCTCGCCCCGCATCCTCGAACTGCGCCAGCGCGAGGACCAGCTCGCCGCTGCACGAGAGGACGCGGCACGGCAACTCGACGAGCGCCGGGTGGAGCTGCCGACCTCGGATGAGATCCGGGCGTACGTGGCGGACTTCCGGGAGTTCCTCGAGGAGGGGACGTTCCCCGAGCGCAAGGCGCTGATCCGCAACTTCGTGCAGGGCATTGAGGTCTCGGGCGACGAGGCCGAGCTGACGTACACCATTCCGATGCCGGCCGGGGGCGTGACGAGCGAGCGGGCAGCGGTTCTTGATTTTGTCCAGTCCGGCCCACCAGACTTGACTGTGTTCAGAACTCGCCCAAAAAGAGGACGTTGGTGACCACGGCGAGGTCAGGGAGGCCGCACTCCAGGCATGCGTATGAGACCGATCATTCCGGCTGGGATGGTGTACGCGGTATCCCCAACCGCTGCGGTCATCATGGGCGACTCACTGATGTACGTCGTGCTACCGGTGGCGGCGGCCGAATTTGGGGCCGGTGACCAGTTCGGCCTTGCCGCGTCATTCTGGATTGGGCTTGCGCTCAGTATCAATCGCTTCATTCGCCTGGTCAGCAATGCCCTCGCTGCCTCTGTGTACCAGTCGTTTGGTGTGCGTTGGCCTTTCGTCGCTTCCATTGCCGCCGGCGCCCTGACGACACTTGCATACGGTCTGGGGAGCGGTCTCGTGTTGCTGCTACTGGCTCGCGCTGTCTGGGGGGTTTCGTACTCGCACATGCGACTGGCTGCGCAGCTGACAGCGTTTGGGGTCGGTACATCCGCAATGCGGGGCAGGCTGATGGGGTTCTTCAATTCCGGTCAACGGCTCGGCAGTCTTGTCGCAGTCACCGCCGGCGCGGTGCTGTTTCAACTCACCTCGAGAGAGGTGACGTTCACAGTTCTGGCGGGCGTCGGACTGCTCGGGGTGATCATCGCCACCCGAGTCCCGAACCTCAGGCCGGAGCGCGTCCGATCATCCGGTGGAGGCTTGCGAAACGGCCTGAACCCCTGGGACCTCGCTGTCTCCAGACTGCCCGGGTACGGCCGCAAGCTACGGGTTCGCCTTCTCTCGATCAGCGTGATGCGGTTCGCCACGTCGTTCGCGGCAAATGGTCTGGCCATTGCTACCGTGGCTCCCTACCTCGCCGAGTTCGCTGACGAGAACGGGAAGGTACTCGGAGGATCGCTCGCTGTGGTGACTCTTGCAGGCCTCCTGGTTGGTTTCAGATGGTTCTCCGACCTCGGCCTTGGCATACCTCTGGGGCACCTGTCGGACCGCGTGGGCAGGCGGACGTCCATCGCCTACGGAGTGGCCGCAATGTTTGCTTCGCTGGCCCTGATAGCCGCATTTGATTCCGTGGTCGCCGCGATCGTTGGGATACCGCTGTTGTTCATCGCATCCGTGGGAGTGAACGCCGCACTGGATGCGGCCATAGGCGAAACATCGCCCGACTCAACACGGGCCGCCGTGATGGGCAGGTACTCAACCTGGCTGGATCTGGGCGCGGCGTTGGGCCCGCTCACAGGATTTGTGATTGCTGACAGAATTGGCTTTCAGGGAGGGTTTCTCGTTGCAGCCGTGCTTCTGGCGGGCGCCTGGGCGCTATACGTCGCCGCCACAAGTAACCCGTTGCGGCGAAGGAGCCGGCCAGGACGCAGCAGACTCACATGACCGCCTCGAGGGTTCGCGGCACGGCACGCGAGGCCCACCAATATTTCGTGCGTTGTGCTAGCGTGAGCGGCGCAGACCAGCCTGCGACGCGCAGGCGCTGACGAGCCTCGTGGTGCGTCCGCGGGAGGGAGGGAATCATGCCGATTCGTGCGTTCAGAACCCTGGTCACGCTGGGCCTCGCGCTCCTGCTTATACCCCTCGCGATCGCCTGCGACGGGGACGACGAGGAAGAAGGGCCGTTCCGGATCGGCGTGATGGAGTCGGCCACCGGTCCGGGTGAGACCTACGGCACGGTCGCGATCCAGGCCAAGCAGCTGGCCGTCGACGAGATCAACGCCGCCGGCGGCATCAACGGGCGCATGCTCGAGATCATCGTCGAGGACTCGAAGTGCAACGCCCAGGACGCGATCACCGCCTACAACAAGCTCACCGATGTGGACGGCGTGAAGATCATCCTCGGCACCTCGTGCAGCGGCGCGATGCTCGGCGCGGCGCCCCAGGCCGAGCGAGACGGCGTGGTGCTGTTCTCCGGACTGGCGACGAACCCGGACATCGCCAACGCCGGCGACTACATCTTCCGCACTTCGATGAGCGACGCGCAGCTGGGCGTCGACACCGGCAACGTGCTCTGGGCCGACGGCGCCCGCACGCTGGCCACCATCACCGAGTCAACCGATTACGCCGAGGGCGTGAGACGCACCAGCGTTGCGCAGTTCGAGAAGCGCGGCGGCCAGGTGGTGGGCGAGGAGCGCTACGCCTCCGACGCCACGGACTTCAGAACGCAGTTGACGAAGCTGCTCAACGCCGATCCGGACGCCCTGCACGTCGCCGCCCAGTCCGAGTTCAGCGGCGGCACCATCGTCAAGCAGGCCCGCGAGCTGGGCTACGAGGGGCCGATCTACTCCGAGATCGTGGCCGTCGGCGCGACCGCCATCGAGATCGCCGGCGACGCGGCGACTGGCATGAAGGCGATCATCGCGGAAATCGACCCGTCCAATGCGAAGGGCCAGGAGGTGCTCACCAACTTCCGGGAGCGCTACGAGTACGTCACGCTCGCCTGGTACATCGGCTCGGTCTACGACGACGTCTACATCGCCGCAGAGTGCCTTGCGGAGACCGGCGACGACCAGGATGCGGACGGATTCCGCGACTGCCTGTACGAGATCACCTGGAGCGGCGCCATTGGCGACAACTACAGCTTCGACGAGGACGGCGAGGTGGTGGGGCTGACCAACGTGGTCGTCGAGATCCTGCCGCCGGCGGAACGGAACGCGGAGAACTACGGCTACAAGGTCCTGGGCCCTGCTCCGAGCGAGTAGGCTCTGCTGCTAACGGGGCACAGCGGCCGGCCCGCGGGCCCGGCCGCTCGCCCCGAGTGGAGGGCTCCCGACGGTGGTCGCGAAGCTCGGAGCTGTGCAGTTCGCCCGCTACCGCCATCGCCAGAACGAGCTTCTGGCGATCGCGCTAACCCTGGCGACCATCGCCTACATCGGCTGGAAGATCGGGCAGTCGCCTGAGCAGGCGCTGCAGTTCGCGTTCAACGGCATGTCCGTGGGCACCATCTACGCCCTGCTGGCGATGGGCTTCACGCTGGTCTACAGCACCGTCTGGTTCTTCGACCTCTACTACGGCGCCGCCGCCGCGATCGGGGCCTACGGCGTCTTCTACCTGCGCTCCGGGGAGGCCCTCGGTGGGCAGTACCAGGTCAACGAGCCGCTGCTCAACATCGCGTTCGCCGCCGTCACCGCGGGGGTGGTCGCGTGGGCGCTGCGCGAGGGGCTCTACACTCGACTGAGGCGGCGTTACCGCACGAGGAACCTGATCCTCGCCGCGAGCCTGGTGGCCGCCGCCGCCGGAACCTACACCGGGCTCGTACTCGCGCGCCCCGATGAGATAAACGTCCTGCTCAGTCCCGCGCTCGGACTCGCCGTGGCGGCAGCCGTGCTCTGGGCGCTCCAGCAAGCCCACCGGCGCGCGCGAGGGCGAGCCGCGCCGAGGCCGCTCCTCGCCCTCGCGGCCATCGTGGCGGCGATCGCCGGTGGGTATTGCGCCCTCCTCGTGGCCGACACGCCGGGTTCGCGCCTCTACCTGAGCTGGGCGGTGTCCTGCCTGCTGGCGGGAGCCGTCGCGCTGGCGCTCTATCGAGGTCTCTACGTATACATGATCGAGCGGGCCCGATCGCCGCTGATCATGCTCGTCGCCTCGCTCGGCGTCCTGCTGGCCCTGACGGCCGCGACCACCATCGTCTTCCAGGCGGCCCCCCGGCCCTTGCCCGAGGCGTTCGGCAGCGACCCCTGGGAGATCGGGGGGGCGACGATCAAGGGGTTCAACGTCTTCAGCATCGGCGTGGCGCTCGTCGGCTTCGCGGGCCTCTTGCTGCTGCTCAAGCGCACCTCCTTCGGCAAGGCGGTACGGGCGATCGGCGACGACGAGGAGGTGGCGAAGGTGGTGGGGATCAACACCACCGTCGTCATCGCCGTCGTGTTCTTCATCGGGGCCGTCTACGCCGCGCTGGCCGGGCTGCTGAGCGGCCACGACACCGCGATCCAGCCGAGGATGGGCCTGCTGCTGTTGCTCAAGGGCTGGATTGCCTCGGTGGTCGGGGGGCTCGGGAACCTCTACGGCGCCATCGCCGGCGGGTTCGCCCTCGGCATGGTCGAGCAGTTCGGCATCTGGGATCTCGCCGGAGAGTGGAGGGACGTCGTCTCGTTCGGCGTGCTGATCCTCTTCCTCTCGTTCTGGCCCAAGGGCCTCGTGCCCAGGAAGTAGGCTCGTGGCGATGAACCAGCAGGCAGTCAGCGAGTTGGCCGCGTCGGCGCGCGATCCCCGCGCCTTGCTGCGCCTCGCCCGAGGCAACGTCGAGCTCTGGGCGAACCTGATCGTGCTCACCTGGGCCGCGGCGTTCATGCTCTGGCAGGGCGTTGGCTTCGCGATCACGATCGCGACCGTCTTCGCGATCTGGGCGATCCTCGCCGTCAGTCTGAACCTCGTCGTGGGCTTCACCGGCCTGCTCTCGGTCGGGCACATCGGATTCTTCGGCGTCGGAGCGTACTCGATGGCGATCCTGACCTCGGACGTCTCCTACGACCAGCTGCGCACCGAGGCGATCCCGACGCTGGGCTGGCCCTTCTTCGCGGCGCTGCCGGTGAGCATCGCCCTGGCCGGCCTGCTGGCGCTGGTGGTGGGGGTCGCCTTCAACCGCTTCCGCGACGACATCTTCGTCCTCGTCTCGTTCGGCTTTGCGATCATCGCCTTCAACTTCTTCCTCAACCTGCGAGGCCTCACCCGCGGCGCCTTCGGGATTCACCAGATCGAGCGGCCCGCGATCGGCGGATGGGTGCTCGATGGCGACTTTGAGTTCCTGGTCCTTGCGCTGGTCTGCCTCGCGCTGGTCGTGCTGGTCTCGTGGTTCATCGTCACCTCCTCGTTCGGACGTGTGCTCACGGCCATCCGCGAGGACGAGGAGGCGATCGCGGTCTTCGGGTACGAGGTCACGCACTACAAGCTGGCGGTCTGGGTGATCTCGGCGATGATGGCGGGCCTCGCCGGCGGCCTGTTCGGGAGCTGGACCAGCTTCATCGACCCCAACTCCTTCATCCTGCTCGAGTCGATGCTGCTCGTCTCCATCGTCATCCTCGGCGGGCTGGCGACGATCTGGGGTTCCCTGCTGGGCGCGATGGCGTTCGTGCTGCTCGAGGAGGGCATGCGCTTCCTGCCCTTCCTGCCCAGCGAGTTCGTCGGTCAGGCCCGCCAGATCGTGCTCGGCGTGCTGCTGGTGCTGCTGATGCTGTTCAGGCCTCAGGGGCTGGTCGGGAGGTACAGGTTGTGAGCACGCTCGACGCCGGCGCCCGCCAGGCCTACGCCATCGAGACGGTCGGCATCTCGAAGCACTTCGGCGCGGTCAAGGCCGTGGACGAGCTGAGCATCTCCATCCCGAGCACGGGCATCACGAGCATCGTCGGCCCCAACGGCTCGGGGAAGTCGACGCTGGTGAACCTGCTGAGCGGCGTGCTGCCGCTGGACGGCGGCCTGGTGATCATCGACGGCCGCGGCCTCCGGGTGGTGAAGGCGCATGAGACGCCCCGCCACGGCGTCACGCGGACGTTCCAGGAGGTGCGGCTCTTCGACCAGATCAGCGTCCGGGACAACATCATGGTGGTCCTCACCAGGCGGCGCCTGCTGCCCGCCCTGCTCGAGCGGACGACGCCCGGCCACAGGGCGCGGACCGAGGAGATCCTCCGAGAGGTCGGGATGTGGGAGAAGCGCGACTCCCTCGCCCAGGACCTGTCCTACGGACAGCGCAAGCTGCTCGAGATCGGGCGCGCGATGGCCCTCGATGTCCGCACGTACCTCTTCGACGAGCCGTTCGCCGGCCTGTTCCCGCAGATGCTGGAACGGGTCAAGGAGATCGTGATCCGGATGCGGGACGAGGGCCGCACGCTGATCTTCATCTCGCACAACATGGACATCGTCCGCGAACTCCCGGACCACCTGATCGTGCTGGAGAGCGGGAGGCTCCTCACCCAGGGAGAGGTGCACGACGTGCTGAGCCGCGAAGAAGTGATCGAGGCGTACCTGGGCGACTAGGTGCGCGGGGACGGACGGCCATGACGCAGAACTCCGCTCCGAACTCCTCCGGCACGCACTCCGCGACCGGAGCCGCGCTGCTGGAGCTGAACGGCGTCTCCGTGCACTACGGAGCTGTCGTGGCCCTCGACGACGTCTCGCTGGGCATCAGCAAGGGCGAGGTCGTGGCGGTGATGGGGCCGAACGGCGCGGGCAAGTCGACCGTGCTGAAGGCGATCATGGGCCTCGCGCCGGTGGTCGCCGGCGAGGTCTACTGGCGTCGGCAGCGACTCGCGGCGGCAACGCACGAGATCGTGAAGGAGGGCATCGCCTTCGTGCCGCAGGGCAGGCGCGTCTTCACGCACCTCACGATCGAGGAGAACCTGGAGATGGGCTGCCTCTACCTCGGCGACGGAGCGGAGAAGGCGCGCCGCCTCGACGCGGTGATGGAGCTCTTCCCGATCCTGCACGAGAAGCGGCGCGACATGGCCAGCCAGATGTCCGGCGGGCAGCAGCAGATGCTGGCCCTCGGCCGCGGCCTGATGGCCGACCCGGAGCTGCTGCTGCTCGATGAGCCGACCCTGGGCCTCGCGCCGATCATCGTCGGCGAGGTGTTCCAGAAGGTCCGCGAGATCAGCGACCGGCTGAGCACGACGATCATGCTCGTCGAACACAACATCAGGGGGGCGCTGGAGATCGTGGACCGGGCCTACGTCCTCGACATGGGCCGCGTCGTCCACGACGGCACGCCCGAATCAATCCGCGAAACCAACATCCTCACGGACGTCTTCCTCGGCCGGGTCAGGCGCGAGGACGAGGGCGCCGAGGGCGGCCCGTAGCGCGCTCGCTGTGAGCGCGGCCTGCACGCCAGACCACCTCGACCCCGTGGGTTTCCCGGTTAACCCCTGCAGTCGCCGTCGGATCGCTCAGCCAGCGGTGTTCCATCGGCTAATTGACTCTGGCGCCATCGGATGGACCGCAGGACGGCTTCAGAGATCATCACTAATCACCGATCACTGCCTTTGAGCATCTATTGTGATGCAATGACCAGGTCCTCGTTGGAGCAAGCTATATAGGGGCCAAGGTAGGGACCCATACGACGGCGGTACTCTTCCACTTGTTCGTCAATGTCACAACCATCCTTGGCCTGTGCCTCGGCCTCGAATATCTGCCCCACTCCTTCTACTGTATCCAGGTTGAATTTGATGCTCTCCTTGTGCCACAGTTCACGCTGCTTGCGGACTATGACTCGCCTACCCAGAGCGGCCTCTAGCACTTCTATGACCTGCGGGTCACGTACTTCCCGAAGCTGGAATCGGCTGATCCGTGTGCCTGCTTCTTGATGGTCTCGATAGTAGATCAGCTGCCTCTTCTCATTCTCAACACGGAGCTTAAGCCGCCGTGCCCCATGCTCTTCTCTACTAGCTGGGAGTTGGTAGTAATGGTCTACTTGTTCTTTCACTTCGACTAGGTTCGCCCCAACATCGCGGAGAACCTGGCGTATCGGCGTAAAGTCTGGGCAGTATGCCTTGATTTCACGGTTCATATGCACGTCCATCTGCGATCCCTCCTCACGTAGTCATAACAAGCGTGTACCGAACCACAGCTGCGATAGTCCATAAGGCCAAGTCGGTGCGGTTTACCTCGGTTCGAGCACAACCGAACTCGGCGCCCTCAGCGCTCCTCGATCGGGATGTAGGGCTGGTCGAGGGGGCCGACGTAGTGGAGCAGCGGGCGCAGCAGGATGTTGTTCTCCATCTGCTCCAGCACCTGCACCGTCCAGCCGGGCACGCGCCCGACGGCGAAGATCGGCACGAAGAGGTCCTGCGGGATGCCGTGCAGGTAGTAGATCACCCCGGCGAAGAAGTCGACGTTGACGTTGACGCCGAGCCGGCCGTAGGGGCGCATCGCCTCCTGCACCGCCTCGAGGATCGCGTACCACTTCGGCTCGCCCTTCTCGGCGCTGAGCCGCTGGACGCCCTCGCGCAGATGCCGGGCGCGGGGGTCCTCGGCGCGATAGACGCGGTGGCCGAAGCCCATGATCGGCTCGGAGCGGGAGCGCAGTTCCTTCACGTAGGCGGCGGCGCGCTCCGGCTCCTGAATCTCCTGCGCCATCTTCATCACGTTCTCCGCCGCCCCCCCGTGCGAGGGGCCGGAGAGCGCCGCGATCGCGGCGGTGATGGAGCCGTGCAGGTCCGCCTGCGTGCCCGTCACCACGCGGGCGGTGAAGGACGAGGCGTTGGAGCCGTGCTCGGCGTGGAGGATGAAGTCCTTGTCCATCAGCCGCGCCGAGTCCTCGCTCGGGACTTCGCCGTCGAGCATGTAGAGGAAGTTCGCCGCGTGCGAGAGCTCGTTGTTCGGCTCGATCGGATCACCGCCCGCGCGGATCGCGTGGTGCGCCATCACGATGCTCGGCACCTGCGAGGTGAGCCGCATGCCCTTGCGCAGCGTCGCGTCGTGCGACTTGTCCGCCGTCTCCGGGTCGATCGCCGAGAGCGCGGACACCGCCGTGCGCAGCACGTCCATCGGATGCGCGTCCTTGACCAGCCGGATCACGTCGAGGATCTCGCCCGGAAGCACGCGGGCGGACTTCAGCTCGGCGTCGAAGGCCGCGAGTTGCGCGGCCGTCGGCAGGCCGCCGTGCAGCAGCAGGTAGCCCGTCTCCTCGAAGGTGGAGCGCTCGGCGAGATCGTCGATCGAGTAGCCGCGATACTGCAGCTTGCCGGCGCGGCCGTCGATGAAGCAGGTCTCGCTGCGGTCGAAGTAGACGCCGTTGAAGCCGCGGTGGATCTGGATCTCGTCGGCCGATGTCATCTCGCCGCCTCCCGGATTCGGCTCCGTCGCAGCCGGGGCGCGCTAGTCGTCCTCGAGCGTGGAGGTGTCGCCCTCGGGCAGTCCGAGTTCGCGCGCCTTGAGCAGCCGCCGCATGATCTTGCCGGACCGCGTCTTCGGCAGCACCTCGATCACCTGGATCTCGCGCGGCGCAACGGCCGGCCCGAGGCGTGCGCGGCAGTGCCGGTTGAGCTCGCGCATCAGCTGCGGCGTTTCCTCCACACCGTCGTTGAGCGTGACGAAGGCCTTCACCACCTCCATCGCGATGTCATCCGGCTTGCCGATCACGCCGGCCTCGGCGACCGCCTCGTGCTCGATCAGGGCGCTCTCGACCTCGAACGGGCTGACCAGGTGGCCGGCCGTGTTGATCACGTCGTCGTCGCGCCCGACGAACCAGAAGTAGCCATCGGCGTCGCGCTTCGCCTTGTCGCCGGTCAGGTACCAGCCCATCTGGAAGCGCGAGTCGTAGCGCTCCTCGTCGTTCCAGTAGGTGCGGAACATCGAGGGCCAACCGGGGCGGACGGCGAGCTGGCCTTCCGCCATCGGCTCCGTCATCTCGTTGCCCGCGTCGTCGATGATCGCGGCGTGGATGCCGGGGAAGGGGCGGCCCATCGAGCCGGGCCGGATCGGCATCGAGGGGTAGTTGGCGATCATGATCGCGCCGGTCTCGGTCTGCCACCAGTTGTCGTGGATCGGCAGATCGAAGGCGTCGAGGCCCCAGACCACGCCCTCCGGGTTGAGCGGCTCGCCGACGGACATCACGTAGCGCAGCGAGCTGAGGTCGTGCTCGCGCGCGGCGGAGGCGCCGGAGCGCATCAGCAGCCGGATCGCCGTCGGGGCGGTGTACCAGACGGTGACCTTGAAGCGCGTGATCGTCTCGTACCAGCGGCGGGCGCCGAAGCCGCCCTCGTCGATCACCTGCGTGATGCCGTTGCTCCACGGCGCGAACATGCCGTACGAGGTGCCCGTCACCCAGCCGGGGTCGGCGGTGCACCAGTAGATGTCCTCCTCCTGGAAGTCCATCACGTACTTGCCGGTCGCGTAGTGGCTGACCACGGTGTTGTGCACGTGCGCCGCGCCCTTGGGCAGACCGGTGGTGCCGCTGGTGAAGTGCATCACCGACCAGTCCTCGGGGCCGGTCTTCTCGATCTCGAACTCGTCCGAGGCGTCCGCGATGAGCGCGCTCCAGGAGATGTCCGTGTCGGCGAGCTCGTGATCCTCGCGCCCGTCCATGATGATCACGTGCTCCAGGCTGGGCAGGTTGTCACGGATCGCGTTCACCTTGGAGAGCAGCTTCGGCGTGGTGATCATCGCCTTGCCCTCGGCGCGCCCGACGCGCTCGGCGATCGGCTCGGGGCCGAAGGCGGAGAAGAGCGGCGCCGCCAGCGCGCCCAGCTTGAGCGCGCCGAAGAACCCGAAGTAGAGCTCCGGAATGCGGTCGCTGAGGAAGAAGACACGGTCGCCCTTCTCGATCCCGACGCTGCGGAGCGCGTTCGCCGCGCGGTCCGTCTCCCGCTTGAGGTCCGCGAAGGTGTACTCCTCGACCTCGCGGGCCTGGCTCTGCCAGATCAGCGCGAGCTTGTTGGCGCGCTCGCCCGCGGCGTGGCGGTCGATGCACTCGTGGGCCTGGTTGACGAGGCCGTCGGGCGTGTCGAGCTCCGCCCAGAGCTCGTCCCAGTCCCACGAGGAGCGCAGGCTGTCGTAGTCCGCGAGGTTCGGCGGAAGCTTGAGTGCGGAGATGTCCTTTGCGATCTCGGGGTATTCGGTGGCCATAGCGATCCCTCCCTCGCAGTGGGCGTGTCGGCGGGGCCGAGTATATCGCAGCCTTCCGCGATAGGCCGCGCCGCTCCTGGTGCGGGGTATCAGGCGGGGGCCATGTGAGGCGCCAGCAGGGCCCCCCTACGCTCCGGGCGGCCGGTACTCGACGGACATCCCGACGGCCTCGTCGATCTCCTCGGGGGTCAGCAGCGCGGTGGTGCTCCAGGTGATCGCCCCGGCGGCGCTGATGGCGAGGCCGAGCGCGGCCGCGGCCGCCTGGTCCGGCACATCCATGATGATGTAGAGGTCGTCCTCACCGAAGGCGTAGTAGAAGGCCTCCACGGTGCCGCCGACGGAGGCGATCGTGGCGCCGAGGGCGTCCCGGCAGGACGATCCGCCCTCCTGCATGAGGCCCTGCAGCCCCTCGTTGGTGTACCACGCTCTGGCCAGGTACTTGGGCATGACTTTCTCTCCTGCGCGGTCCGGAAACGCTATACGGGCGCTACGGTACTACAGGCGCCGAGCGCGGGTCCGACTGTCGCGGCCTACGAGGCGCGGAGCTGGTCCACCGCCCTCGCGACCGCCGCGAAGCCGCGCTCGATCCACTGCCGCGGCTCGCCCGGTCCGATCGGCGACACCAGCAATTCTCCGAGGCCGCTGCCCGCCAGCTCGGCCAGCCTGTCGGCCACCTGTTGCTCGCTGCCGGCGACGATCAGTGCGTCGACCAGCGCCTCCTCGACGTTCGTCGCGGCGTCCGGGTAGCCGGCGGCGGCGAGCATCCCCGCGTAGAACGGCAGTTGCGCGGAGCGGCCGAGCTGCGTCCGGCCGGCGGCGAGGACCACGTCGCGGTCCTCACTGACGCAGACCGGGACGTGCGCGATCAGCGGCGGCGGCTCGCGGCCGGCGGCCTCGGCGCCCTCGCGCAGCGCGGGCAACGCGCGCTCCAGCAGGTAGGCAGCCGGCGAGTTCCAGGAGATCGCCCCGTCCGCCAGCTCGCCGCAGAGCCGGTAGGAGCGCAGTTGCAGCGCGGACGCCATCACCGGCGTCTGCAACGGCTCATCGAGGCGGCCGCGCGCGGTGACGTGACTGCCCTCGAACTCCACCTCGCCCTCGTGCAGCAGCGTGGTCAGGACGTGCAGGTACTCGCGCAGGTGCGTCAGCGGCGTGCGCCACTCGACGCCGAAGGTGTGCACCATCCCCGGCTCGTGGCCGGGGCCGATGCCGAGCCGGAAGCGCCCCGGCGAGATCTCCTCCAGCGCGCGCACCTGCTGCGCCAGCAGCACCGGGTGCCGCGGCCAGGTCGGCACGATGCAGCTGCCGAGGACGATCCGCTCCGTGCGCGCGAGCGCCGCGCCGAAGATCGTCAGCGCGTCCGCCCTCGTGCCGCCGGTCGTCATCCAGGCAGCCGGAATCCCGAGGCGCTCGGCCTCCTCGATCTGGGCGAGGGCGTCCCCCGCCTCCGCGGCGGAGGCGACGACGCCGATCGGCGGCGACGCGGCGCTCATCGGGAGCCTCCGAAGACGATCGCCGGCTTGATCTCTTCCCAGCGCTGCATGCGCACCATCGCCTCGTTGATCTCGTCGATCGGGTAGCGGTTGGAAATCATGTCCATCCAGGTGAAGCGCTCCCAGTTGTGGGCGATGAACTGCAATGCGCGGTGGTAGTGCGCCACGCTCGCCGAGATCGAGCCGATGATGCGCACGTGCTTGCGCGTGATCTCGGACGGCTTGATCGAGACCTCGCGATTGTGGAGCTGGCCGACGACCAGGTAGCGTCCGCCGCGGCGGATCATCGAGAAGCCCTCGGGGAAGGCGGAGACGGCGCCGGAGACCTCGATCACCGCGTCCGGGCCGCGGCCGTCCGTCCACTCGCGCACCAGCGCCTCGCGGTCGGCGGCCTCCGGCACGTCGGCGATGTCGATCGTGTGCGTCGCCCCCCAGCGGCGCGCCACGTCGAGGCGCGCCGCCGGTCCGCCGATCACGATGATCTTCGAGGGCCCGCCGCGCGAGGCGAGCGCGGTCGAGAACAGCCCGAGCGGCCCCGAGCCCTGGATCACCAGCGTGTGGCGGTCGTCCAGCCGCCCGAGGCGGTCGAAGCCATGCACCATCGTACGCAGCGCGCAGGCCGCAGCCGCGGCGAGCTCGTCGGGCACGATGTCCGGCACCTTCAGGCGTCCGGAACTGGGGTAGACGTAGCCGTACTCGGCGAAGCCGCCGGTCAGGTACGGGTACTCCGTCGCGAGGCCCTGCATGTAGCCGCGGCGGTGCTCGCAGAGCGTCTGCTCGTGCTCGATCACGCAGTTCACGCACTGTCCGCAGAAGCCGTGCGTCCAGATGATGCGGTCGCCCACGCGCAGCGGCTCACCCAGCGAGTCGTGCCCGGCGCCCTCGCTGATGCGCGCGACGCGCCCCGTCATCTCGTGGCCGAGGATGCGCGGGAAGCGATCGGTCGAGGAGCCGGACTCGCCCTCCCAGAGGTGCACGTCGCTGGCGCAGATCGTGGCGGCGGTGTTGCGCACCAGCAGCGCGCCCGGCTCCAGTTCCTGCGGGATCGGAACCTCGGCGATCTCCATCGGCTGCTGGTGGCCGGTGAGCAGCGCGGCGCGGCAACTCGTCGGTATGTCTGCCATCCGGACCTCCTCGCGCGCCCCTCGCGGGCGCAGTCGCGCGGGCAATGTAGCGCATGAGGCGAGCAGGCGCGGCGAGCGGGGCGCCCTCGCGCTACGCGAGGCGGCGCAGCGTCTTGAACGCGGGGAAGAGCAGCAGCGAGACGACGAGCAGGATCGCCGCGGCGCCGCCGATCGCGAGCTGCAGGCCGACCACCTCGGCGATCGCGCCCACGGCGAAGACGCCGAGTGCGACGAGACCGAACTCCATCATGTAGATCGAGAGCACACGGCCGCGGTACTCGGGATCAACGTAGGTCTGCAGCAGCACCGTGCTGAGCGACATCCGCCCGGCGTGGCCGATGCCGATCACGACGGTCAGCAGCGCTGCCAGCCAGAACGCCTCGACGGTGGCGAACGCCAGCACTCCGGCCGCCAGCAGCACCGCGCTCAGCAGGTAGAGCAGCCCGCGGCGGCGCGGCGGCAGCGAGGCGATCACGAGCGAGCCGAACAGTGACCCGACGCCCATCACGCTGAGCAGGATCCCGAGGTGCAAGCCCCCCAGCCCCAGCACGTCCTCGACCCAGCCGGGCAGCAGGAACATCCACGGCATCGAGGCGGAGACGATCAGCAGGTTGAGGGCCAGCACCTGCAGGATCGCGGGCCGCCGCGCCGTGTAGCGGATCCCGTCGCGCACGCCCGCCCAGCCTTGCGCATCCCGGGCGGCGGGGGCGCTGGCCGTGCGCGCGGTCGCGAGGCGTATCGGCACGAGCGCGACGATGGCGACGACGTAGTAGAGCGTGACCGCGCCGTAGAGCCAGGCGCTGCTCGCGATCACGAGCAGCGCGCCGCCGATCGCGGGGGCGATCAACCGCATCGTGGTCATGCCGGCGGCGCTGAGCGAGATGGCGTTCATCAGCCGCTCCTCGCCCGCGATCTCGGGGATCATCGCCTGTCGCGCCGGCATCATCAGCGCCATCCCCGCGCCCTGGAAGAAGACGACGGCGATCAGGTGCTCGTAGCGCAGCAGATCAAGGAACAGCAGCACTGCCACCAGCGCCGCCAGCAGCGCCTGGAACGCCTGCCCCACCTGCAGCACGAGCCGCCTCGGCACGCGGTCCGCCAGCATGCCGCCGTAGAGCGAGAAGGCAAGCGAGGGAATCGCGTTGACGAGCGCGACGAGGCCGAGGCGCCCGGGCGACCCGGTCAGCTCGTAGACAATGAAGCCCATCGCCAGCATCTGCGTCTGGATGCCCCCGAACTGCCCGAGCGTAGAGATGAAGAACCAGCGAAAGTTGCGATCGCCCAGCGACTCGAAGGTGCGCAACTCGCCGGCGCGGCGCCCGAAGAGGAAGCGGCGCGGCCCCTGCCCGCCCGTGTCGGCGGCGCGCTCATCGCCGCGAGGGGTTTCGGGAGCGGGGCTGGGCGCGACGCTCATGGCCGTCCATTCGCGCGTGCGGACGCGGCCTGCGCCGTGGTCGGCGGCGCGCCCGGACGATGACGCACGGGGATCCCGAGCGTAGCACGGGGCCTCGCCTGCGAGCCTGCCGTCCTCGCGCCGCGGGCGGCAGCGCCCGGCAGCGGAATCCGCTACTCTGGAGGCGCCACCGAAGGAGCAATCGTGACTACCGACTTCGACCTCGACACCGACCTCGACTCTGAGATTGACGAGCCCGGCCCCGAGGTTTCGATGACCGACGCGGCGATCGGCCGCCTCCTGCACCTGATCGAGACCGCCGGCGACCCACCCGTCACCGGCATCCGCCTGCAGGTCGCCCGCCGCACGCAGGACGGCTTCGAGCACCTGCTGACGATGGTCGACGCAGGGCGCGAGCCGGAGGACGACTACGAGCTCGACTTCGACGGCCTCGCGATCTACGTCCACGGCGACCACGCCGAGGAGTTGGACGGGCTGGCCGTGCACTGGGAGTTCAAGGGCGAGGGCGTCAACGGCTTCGAGTTCGACAACCCCAACCCGCGCTGGCGCGATCCGCTGGCCGAGCGCATCCAGGTGCTGTTCGACGAGCAGGTGAACCCGGCGATCGCCGCACACGGCGGCGCCGTCGACCTGCTCGGCGTGGAGGGCACGATCGCCTACATCCGCATGGGCGGCGGCTGCCAGGGCTGCGGGATGGCGAACGTCACCCTGCGCGAGGGCATCGAGGGCATGATGAATGAGGCGGTGCCCGAGATCGAAGAGATCATGGACGCCACCGACCACGCATCCGGGACGAACCCCTACTACCAGCCCTCGGCCGGCCACGGACACGGCGGCCACTCGCACGGCTAGCCGCGCCGAGTCTTCCCTCTCCTTCGTCTGTGGGGGGCTGCGCCCCCCCCGCACCCCCATCCCGGACGAGCGCGCTCGCTCTGCTCGTGTTGACGCGGGGAGACCCCGCAGGGCGACTCGGCCCAGCCACCCGCCCTCGGATGTTCTTTCTGTGGGGGCTCCGCCCCCACGCCCCCGCTGCTGTTCGCCCCGGAGCCCCGAGGCGCGCCTTCCGGCCCCCTCTCTCTCCTGGAGGGAGAGGGCGGGGGTGAGGGGGAGAAGCGGCGACTGGCACAAGCTCCCCGGGGGCGCACCGTCCCGCCACCCTCTCCCCGAGAAGGAGAGGGCCAGGGTGAGAGTTCGCCGCGTCTAGAAGACCGCGAGCGGGTTGACCGGGCTGCCCGTGCCGCCAACCACCTTCAGCGGCGAGATGATGAGCAGGAACTCATGGCGGCCCTGCTCGGCGCACGCCTCAGCGAGCGGTTGCAGCAGCGCGTTGTCGAGCAGCGGCACGCCGTAGGCGTAGATCACGCCGTGCATCGCCCAGGGGCTGTCGTACTCGTTCGGCTTCGCGTCCATCAGATCCCAGCCGAGCAGCGACACGTCGTTGTCGCGCACGAAGGGCAGGCACGAGGCGTGCAGGCCGGGCGTCGTGCTCCCCGCCTCGCCGAGGAACTGCTCCGGGTTGTCCGCCTGGTAGGCCTCGCGGCCGCTGTAGACGAGCAGCGCGTCGCCAGACCCGACGCTCACGCCCTGCGCCTCCGCAATCTCCTCGAGCTCCCAGCCGTGCACCGGGCGGTCCGGCGTCACGTACGCCGTCCCGCGGTGGCGGGGCACGTCGAGCAGCACGCCGCGGGTGATGATGCCCGTGTCCCAGGCCGTCACGTCGGCGTAGGTGACGCCATCGCCGGTGATGAAGTCGTCGGGGTTGCGGCCCTGCCAGGCGCCGTTCTTGTCCCAGACGTGGCAGAGCGCGTCGAGGTGCGTGTGGGTCTGTCCGTGGTAGATGAAGCCGTAGTAGTCGACGACCGATCCGCCGCCGGCGTCGCGTACGTTGCGGCGCATGAAGTGCTGCGCGGGCACCGGGTTGGTCGGGCCGGGGTTCTTCGGGTACTCGCGGCTGATCGAGACGACGCGCGCCTGCTGCACCAGCCCGAACGCCGCGAGGCGCTTCTCGTCCGTGATCAGGTTGACGGCGCCGCGGCTGTCGTCGTCTCCCCAGCGGCCCCAGTTGCGCCGCTCGGTCAGCCAGGAGTCCACCTCTTCGCTCGTCGGCAGCGGTCGCTCTTCGTTGCTCATCAAGGCCCCCTTCCGGCCGCGCCGATGATAGCGCCCCGCCCACCGTCCGCGCCTTGACCGCCGCACTCGCCCGCGCGCATGGTGCGCGCATGACAGAGGCGATGAGCAGCGAGGGCTGGACGGGGCCGCTGAGCGGCCTGCGCGTGCTCGACTTCGGCCAGGCCGCGGTCGGGCCGATCGCCGCCGAGTACCTCGGCTGGCTCGGCGCCGACGCGATCAAGGTCGAGTCGCCGCGCGGCGACACCGTGCGCGGCACGCCGCCGATGCTGCGCGGGACCGGCCACACCTTCCTCGGCAACAACCTCGGCAAGCGCGGCGTCATGCTCGACCTCAAGGATCCCGAGGGCCACGCGCAGGCGCTGCGCCTGATCGAGAGCGCCGACGTGCTCGTCGAGAACTTCCGCTCGCCCGAAGTGATGCGCCGCCTTGGCCTCGGCTACGAGCTGCTGTGCGAGCACAACGCGCGGCTGATCTACCTGCAAAGCTCGGCCTACGGCCCGCGCGGGCCGATGCACGGCATGACCAGCAACGAGTGGTTCTCGCAGGCCGCGGCCGGCCTGACCAGCGTCACCGGCGAGGCCGGCGGACGGCAGGAGTTCTCGCGCGGCACGGCGACGCTCGACTGGGGCGGCGCCTTCACCAACCTGCAGGCGATCCTCGTCGCGCTCTACGTGCGCGAGCGCACCGGCCGCGGCACCTTCATCCAGACCTCGCAGCTGCAATCTACGATCGCCGGGGCGACGAGCCGCATCGCCGAGCACCTCGCGAGCGGGCGCGCGCCCGGCACCGCGCCCGGCCCGATGGGCAGCGCCCGCCCCAACATCGTCCCGGACCAGGTCTTCGCCTGCACCGATGGTTATGTCGCGGTGAGCGTCCCCCACGACGGCTTCTGGCCGAAGCTCTGCGACGCCCTCGGACTCCCCGAGCTGCGCGACGACCCCCGCTTCGCGACCAACAGCGCTCGCGTCGAGCGGCGCGACGAGCTGCTGCCGATCCTCGAAGCCTGCTTCCGCGAACACAGCGCCGAGGAGTGGGAGCGCCGCCTGCACGAGGCGGACGTGCCGGCCGCCGCCTGCCAGCGCGGCGAGACGCTGAGCGCGAGCCTGCTCGAACACCCGCAGGCGATCGCCGAGGACCTCGTGACGGTCCTCGACACGCCCTACGGCGGCATGGCCAGCGCCAAGCCGCACTGGCGCTTCGGCAGGACCGAGGCGCGGATCACGCGCGCCGCTCCTCGCCTCGGCGAGCACACCGCCGAGGTGTTCGCGGACCTCGACGGCGCGGACCGCGCGGGCGCGGCGGCCGCCACCGGCGGCGACGGCCGGGCGCACTCCCGGCTGCCGCTCGAGGGCCTGCGTGTCGTCGATGCCTCGCAGGGGATTCCCGGCGCGCTATGCGCGATGCAGCTCGGCGACCTCGGCGCGGAGGTGGTGAAGCTGGAGCCGCCCTCGGGCGACTTCTTGCGCACGATCGGGCCGTTCATGCAGCCGCCGGACGGCGGGACCGAGGAGAGCGCGCTGTTTCTGCAGTTCCAGCGCAACAAGCGCGGCATCGCCGCCGACCTCAAGAGCGAGGCCGGCGCGGAGATCCTCTCGCGACTGATCGAGGACGCCGACGTGCTCGTCGAGGGCTACCGGCCGGGCGTGATGGAGCGCCTCGGCTTCGGCTACGAGGCGCTGAGCGCGCGCCATCCGCGCCTCGTCTACTGCTCGATCAGCGGGCACGGCAGCCGCGGCCCGCTGGCCGGCGCGCCCGCGAGCGAGATCGACGTGCAGATGCTGGTCGGCTCGAATCGCCACCTCGGACGGCCCGAGGATCCGCCGCTGCGCTTCGGCTACGACTTCGCGCAGCACGCGGCGGGCATGGCCGGCTTCCAGGCGATCCTCACGGCGCTGCTCTGGCGCGACCGCCACGGCGCCGGCCAGCACGTCGAGACCTCGCTGCTCGCGGCGTTCACGGCGATCCACCAGTGGACCTTCACCGCCGAGCGCTCGCAGGACACGAGCCAGGGCAGGGCGATCGTCGGGCTGACCGACCCGCCGGACTACGGCTTCGAGACCGCCGATGGTCCCGCCCTGATCACGCTGCGCGGCGACGAGGGCGGCTGGAACGCCTTCCTGATCGCGATCGACCGCCCCGAGGTGCTGCTCGACGACCGCTTCAGCGGGCCGCGCGGGATGATGGACAACCTTCGCCACCTGCCCCCCGCCATCAACGACACGCTGCGCGATTGGCGCTACGAAGACCTGCGACGGATCGTGCAGGACGAGCTCGGCGGCACGATCGTGCCGATGAACACCATCGAGTCGCTGCTCAAGAGCGAGCAGGTGAAGGCGCTGGGCATGGTGCGCCGCCTCGAGGGCCACGCCACCCTCGGCGACCTCGAGACGATCGCCCCGCCCTGGACCTTCGAGGAGCCGTGGACGGCCCTGCGCCGCCCGCCCCCCGTGCTCGGCCAGCACACCGCCGAGGTCCTCGCCGAGCTCGGCTACGCCGAGTCGGACATCGCGCGCCTCGCGGAGGCGGGGGCGGTGGTGGTGTGGCAGGATGGAAGCGGAGGCGAGACGCCATGAAGCGAGTATTCACGGCGAGCGTGTGCCGCGAGGGCGAGTGGTACGTCGCACAGGCGCTGGATGTCGACGTGGCCAGCCAGGGCGAATCGGTCGATGACGCCCTCACGAACCTCCGCGAGGCGCTGGAGCTCCACTTCGAGCCGCCCCTTCCGAGTAGCGAACCCTTGATCCACCAGATCGAAGTAGAGGTTGCCGCCGGTTAGGCCGCTTTCCTATCGAGAGGTAGCGCGGAAGCTCAGGGCCGCCGGCTTCCGCGAAGTCAGCCAGAAGGGCAGTCACGTCAAGTTCGCTCGAGACACCGAGCACAGCATCCTCACCGCGGTTGTGCCTCGCCATAGAGAGATCGCAGTCGGAACTCTACGGAGCATCTTGCGGCAGGCAGGACTCACGCCTCGCGACTTCGAGGCCTTGTAGAGCCCTCCGAAGCCACGCGACGGCCTCCGTGCCAACAGAGCGGGATAGGTCCAGGCCGCTCTGCTACCGGCCTACCCACCGATGCGGTCCCCGTGCCGGCGATGGGAATCAGGCGCGATCAATCCGCTCGTCGTAGATGTCTTCCCGCCTGAGACTCAGATCCTTCGGCCACGCCCCCGCGCTGCGGACGGGCCACACCTCGTCGAGGGTCAGCCGCCGAGCTGTCTCGCGGCGCTTCCGCTCGGGCATCGGCTGCTCGGCATCCATATCGACCTCGCCGTTTCGCATCCAGCAGGTCTAGCGCAATCGCGTAGTCGAGGGTACCTGGTTGTCGTCCAGGCGGCATCGGATGCCGCAAGTTTCCCGCCCGCAGGAGCCGCCCGCTCCCCTACGCCTCCCGCGTGAACAGCAGGCCGCCGCCGCGCAGCAGCGGCGAGCCGTCGAGGGCGATCGAGACCTCGGCGCCCTCGACCTGGCGGGGGCCGGCGCGGCCGGAGGCCTGGCGCGCGGCCTCGGCGATGTGGCCCATGCCGTGGAGGCGGCCCTCCGAGAGCGATCCGCCGAAGGTGTTGACCGGCAACTCGCCATCGAGCGCCACGCGGCCGTCCTGCACGAAGCGGTGCGCCTCGCCCTCGGGGCAGAACCCCGCCGCCTCCAGCCAGTAGTACGTCGAGGGGCTGAAGCCGTCGTAGAGCTGCGCCGTGTCCACGTCGCCGGGCCCAAGGCCCGAGCGCCACCAGAGCTTGCCCGCCGTCGAGGCGCCGCAGGCCATGTAGTCGTCGAGCATGTAGTTCACGTACGTCGGGCGCGCGGCCGTGTGCTGCCCCCAGGCGGCGACGTAGGCGGGCGGCCTCGGCAGGTCGCGGGCGCGCTCGGCGGTGGTGAGCACCAGTGCCGCGCAGCCCTCGACCGGGATGTCGCAGTCGAAGAGGCAGATCGGCTCCGAGATCATGCGCGCCGCGAGGTAGTCGTCCACGGACATCGGCGTCCCGAAGAAGAACGCGGACTCGTTGCGCTGGGCGTTGGCGCGGCTGTTCGTGACCAGCGAGGCCATGTCCTCGCGCGTCGCGCCGAAGCGGTGCATGTAGCGCTGGTAGGCGACGGCGTGGAGCTGGAAGGGGCTCGTGTAGCCGTAGGGCGCGCTGAACTGGCTGTCGCCGCCGGCGACCGGCTCGCGCCAGGCGCCGTAGGCGCCCGCCGGGCGGTGCATCGCCCGCCAGACGAGGGCGTACGTGCAGGCGCCGGCCAGCAGCGCGTTCAGCGCCTCGATGATCGCGCTCGGGATCAGCCCGGCCGAGACCTGCGCGTACCACTCGATCTCAGGTCCGATGTCGAGGTGGTCGATCAGGAAGCCCGCGGGCACGAGGTCCTCGCCGGGCCGGTTGCCCGCCCCGCGGAACGGCTGGTCCGGGTGCGTCGCCAGCCCGTCGATCTGCGAGGGCTCGATACCGGCGTCGGCGATCGCGGCGCGGCAGGCCTCGATCGCGAGCTGCCCCAGCGGACGCTCGTGCGTGCGCGTCAGCTGCGAGAAGCCGATGCCGGCGACGGCGGTCTTGCCCCTGGCCTCCCACATGCGGCGCCTCCTAGCCTCCACCTGCCGGCCGGAACTGCGGCAGCGCGATCGCCTCGCCCTCGGCGGCTTCGAGTGGCTCGAACACGGCCTCGACGGGCGCGCCGATGGCGACCCAGTCCGCCTCGTCGGCCGGGAGGTCGCTCAGCAGGTAGAGCTGCGGCTGCTCTTCAAGTTCGACGATCAGGTTGACGTAGGGAACGGAGCCCTCGAAGCCGGCGACGTTGCGCTGGTGGTTCGTGGTGAAGCTGTACACGCACCCGCGCCCGCTGACGGCGGGGTAGCCGAACTCCGCCGAGGTGCAGCGCTCGCAGAGCGGGCGCGGCGGGTGCTGGTAGTGCGCGCACTGCTCGCAGCGCTGGATCGCCAACTCGCCGCGGCCCGCCGACTCCCAGTACGCACGCGAGAGCGCATCGAGGACCGGCCGCGGGCGGCTGGGGGAGCGGTCGTCCGTCTGGCCCGAGGGCGTCACGTCAGGACCGCAGGATCTCGAGCGCCTTCGCGATCTGTCCGTCGTCGGCGGGATCGTCGGGCAGCGGGAAGCGCAACGAGACCGGCAGGTCGCCGTAGCGCTCCTTGAGCAGGTGAGCGGAATCGAGGTAGTCGCCGCTGATCGCGATCTCGTCGACGAGTTCGTCGTTGAGGCAGTCGGTCAGCTCGTCCCAGCGGCCCTCGCGCGTCATTGCGCGCAACTGCGCGCCGAGTTCCTCGATGCCGCGCAGGCGCAGCGGGCCCCAGTAGTTCGGGGTCGAGTACATGATCGCCATCTGGCGGCGGTTGGCCTCGCGCGACTCCGCGATCTCCTCGGCCGTCGAGCCGGTGTTCATGTAGGGCGAGACCATCACGTCGACATCGTCGAGCGAGCGTCCGCCGCGCTTCGCGCCGGCCTCGACGGCGGGCATCGCGATCTCGCGGATCATGCGCGGGTCGCTGTTGCAGCTGTGCGTGAAGAAGCCGTCGGCGACCTCGCCGGTGAGCCGCGTCATCGCGGGCCCGACGGCGCCGAGGTAGATCGGGATCTCGGGGTGCTCGATCAGGGCGGGGGTGAAGAAGGGCTGCATGCGCGTGAAGCGGTAGTGCTCGCCCTCGAAGCGCAGGAGCGTGCCGTCCTGCGCCGCCCAGGCGTCGAAGATCGCGCGCAGCGACTGCACGTACTCGCGCATGCGCGGCACGGGCGGGGTCCACGGCACCGAGAAGCGCTGCTCGATGTTCGCCTTGACCTGCGTGCCGAGGCCGATCACGAAGCGCCCGCCGGAGAAGTCCTGCAGATCCCAGCAGGCGTAGGCGAGCGACATGGGGCTACGAGTGAAGGCGACGAAGACACTGACGGCGACACGCAGCTCCGTCGTCGCCGCGAGGGCGGCCCAGGCGTTCACGGAGCCGTCGTGGACGCCCTCGGAAACGGTCAGGCCGTCGTAGCCGAGCGCCTCGACGCGGCGGGCGTAGTCGCCCACCTCCTTCGGCGGCATGTCGCGCGGTTTCGAGGCCCAGACCTGCATGGCTGCTCCTCTGGCGGCTTCCTAGCGGCCTTCGGTGGCCGGCTTCTCGACCTCGTTGTGCGCCCCGCAGGCGGGGCAGTGGAGCACGAGGTTGTAGATCTCCCAGCTCCAGGCGTCCTCCACGAGCAGGGCGCCGCAGCCGCCGCAGGCGAAGCTGCCGCTGCCCCCGCGGCGCAGCAGCGGCGTCTCATCGCCGCTCACGACGATGCGGAAGTGCGGCTCGGCCAGCTCGATCACTTGCAGCGTTTCGGCAGCCATCGCCGCCCCTTTCCGTGCCCGCCGCGCGGCCAGATTCTACGTCACGCGCGCGCTGCGGGCTCGCTATCCATCGCCGTCCTCGCCCGCGCGCAGGCGGTCGACGGCGGCGCGGATGCGCGCCGCCGTCTCGCGCAGATGCGAGGCGTCCTCGTACGGCCGGCGGGGCCAGAAGAAGCCGCGCAGGCCGTCGCCGCGCGAGCGCGGGACGACGTGCACGTGCAGGTGCGACACGCTCTGGCTGACGCCGTTGTTGATCGCGACGAAGCTGCCCTCAGCGGCCATCGCCTGCGGCACGGCGCGCGCGAGCAGTTGCGCGCGCTCCAGCAGCGGACCGGCGTCCTCGAGCGGCAGGTCCGGCAGCGTCTCCGCGTGCTCGCGAGGAACCAGCAGGACGTGCCCGTGGAAGACGGGGCGATGGTCGAGGAAGGCGATGAAGCGCTCATCCTCGAGGACCAGCGCCGCCTCCGTCTCGCCCGCGGCGATGGAGCAGAAGAGGCAGCGCCCCGGCCGTCGCGTGGTCACGCCGCCGCCCGCTGCTCCGCACCCCCGTCCGGGGCGGGCGGCTCGCCCGCCTCAAGGGTGCCTGCCGCCAGCGCGGCGATGCCGGTGGTGATCGGCACGGCGGCGACGATGCCGATGCTGCCGACCAGCGTGCGCACGATCTCCGTGGCGATCAGGTCGCGGCTGATCAGCAGGCCGAGCGGCTCCGGCTGCACGGAGAGGATCACGATCAGCGGCAGCGCCGCGCCCGCGTAGGCGAGCACCAGCGTGTTGACCGTCGAGGCGATGTGGTCGCGGCCGACGTTGAGGCCGCGCGCGAAGAGCTCCCCGGCGCCCAGCAGTCGGTTCGCCCGCCGCAGCTCGAAGACCGCCGAGGCCTGCGTCGCCGTGACATCGTCGAGGACGCCGAGCGCGCCGATGATGATCCCGCCGAGCAGCACACCGCGCGCGTCGATCGCGCCGCCGGAGAGAATCCGCAGCGTCGCCTCCTGGTCCCCGGCGAGCCCGGTCAGCGCGGCGAACTCGACGGCGACGGTCGCAAGCAGCACGGCGAGCAGCAGGCTGAGCACGGTCCCGGCGAGGGCCGCACCCGTCTTCAGCGTCGCGCCGTGGGCGAGCACGAGCGTGGCCGTCATGATCACGCTCGCGCCGATCAGCGTCGCGACCAGCGGGCTCATCCCGGAGAGGATCGCGGGCACGATGAAGCGCACGATCACGAGGAAGCTCGCGACCAGGCCGACCAGTGATCCGACGCCTCGCCAGCGCCCGACCAACACCACCGCCGCGGCGAACACGGCCCCCAGCACCCAGAGCGGGACGGTGCGCAGCCGGTCCGCGATGAAGTAGACCTTGCCGCCGCCCGCCTCGTAGGCGGTAACCAGCACGTCGTCGCCGGGCTGCGCGTCGATGGCGAAGGCGTCATCTCCGGCGACCTGGCGCTCGACGGTCACGAGCTCGCCGCTGTCGAGGCGCACCTCGATCCGCTCGGAGACGACCGTCACGCCGCCGGGGGTCTGCTCCCGGCCGGTCTCCTCGGTCGAGACGACGACGGCCTCGGTGCTATCGCCGTCGAAGGGGCTGATCGAGGGCGTATCGAAGATGCCCGCGGCGGGCACGGCGACGACGAAGACGAGCAGGAGGATGCCGACCAGCGTGTAGACGATCGCCTGCGGTCCCGTGGGCGGAACGAACTGCAGCTTCATGGTGCGAGTCTGGCGCGCGACGCGCCGCCGCGCCACCCGCCGCGCAGCAGCTGGACCTGCGCGGGCTGGCGGTGCGGCCCGGCGAGTTGATCGACTTCGTGCTGAGGGCAGCGGCGGCGCACCACACCGCTTCGTGCCCAGCGGCCTCGGCGGCGCCGAGATCGACGAGCGGCTCGCGCCGGACGGCGACACCGTGATCCGCATCCGCGCGCCACAGCAGGCGCGCTCAGCTTCTTCTGCGTCGTCCCCGGCCACGAGGGCCTCCACGGCAGCCTCGTGGTCGACGTCGGAGGCGAGCGCGACGGCGGTTGACGCGCACCGGCGCGGTCGCCATCCTCGCAGCGTTCCGGCGGAGGCATGCCATGGCGAACAACGGAAGCGCGCTGACCCTGCACTGGCCCGCGCTGATGAACGAGGAAGGCTTCGGCCTGCTCTGGTTCGGCTCCTGGATCGTCGACAACGAGGGCGTCGAGGGCGAGTGGTTCTACAGCGGCCGCGGCGGCGAGACTCAGACCGCGCCGATCCCGGAGGAGGCGATCGGCGTGCGCATCCGGCGCTGGCCGTCCGAGGGCCTCGAGGCCGAGTACGCCGACGTACTGCTGGGCAACGAACCCCCCGAGGTCTGGGCGGAGCAGCTCGACTTCGACAGGAAGCAGCCGTTCGCGCGCATCCCGTCCGATCCGAAGAGCGCCGTGCGAGGCATCGACCCGTAGCGCCGCCGCCCGCAGGCGGCGACCCGGCTTCCCCTCACCCTGCCCCTCTTCCCCCCTGAGGAGGGGGAACCCGTGCCGGGGGGGTTGGGCGGCGCAACGAAGCTCCGAGGGTGATCGCGCGTCTGCTGTGGGGGGCTGCGCCCCCACGCCCCCATCCCGGAGGAGCGCGCGCTGCGCGCCGCTCGGGCCCACCCACTCGTCCTCGGATTTTCTCTCTGTGGGGGCTCTGCCCCACGCCCCCGCCCGGATCGCCCGCCGGGCGAGAAGGCGCCGAGGGCGCACCCGAACTCCGGAGGGCGCACCTCCGGCTCCCTCTCCCTGGGGACAGGACGGGGATGAGGGGCGCTCTCTCAGCTGACGGGGGCCTGCGGGGTATCCCGCGTCCGGTGCCGCCGCCCCCACGCGCCCACCCGAATCGCCCGCCCGGCCGTCGCGAGGGCGGCGCATGGGCGCGTCGGCGCGACCGCGAGCAGCTCGCCGCTTGACCAGCTAGCCCCCTGGGGTGTCTCTCCCTGGGGAGAGGAGCAGCGCGCCCTACGCCTCGCGGGCTGAGGAGGCCGCCTGCCGCAACACGCCGATCGGCCCGATCGTGCCGCGGCTGATGCGCTGCACAACGGGCGCGACCACGCCGACCGTGTCCCACAGCTGGGCGTGCCGCCAGGCCGACTCGCGCTTGCGGCCGGCGCCCTCCAGGTACGCCCGCACCGCGGCCTCGAAGTCGGACCCCTCGAGGGGGAAGTCGAACCCGTGCTCTTCCTCGATCGCGCGGTTGATGTCCATCTCCACCTGGTCCGGACGCCCCGAGAGATGCCCGAGCTCCGTCCCGCTTCCGTCGAGGAAGACGATCGTCGGCGTGCCCGTCTCGTCGTAGCTATTGGTACGCGACTCCACGATGTCCTCGTTGCCTTCGGCGGGCAGGATCGAGAGGTCGACGCCGAATACATCGGCGATCTTCGCCATGACGGCGACGCCGCGCCAGTCGTCGTGGGTGGTGGAATCGGTGACGACGAGGGCCCGCAGCGAACCGCCGACGAACTCGATCGCGCGCTCCATGCGCCCGCGGTCGTCCTCGACCGGCTCGTACGCCTCATAGTGGCGCTCGAACTCCTCGCGGTGAGCCGGGAGGGCGCCAAGCCACTCGTCGTAGTCACGTGCGCCGGCGTCGAATCGTTCGGTCAGGCTCTCGCTCGTGTTCTCGTCTGCCATCGTGCACCCCCCGGATCGGCGCGCAGCGTATCAGGCATCGCGCGTCCTCGCTGCGCCCGGACACGAGCGAGCCGCCCTCGCGGGCGGCTCGCGTCTACTGCATCCGGTACGGCCTAGCGGTCGTTGCCGTCGATGTCGTAGTCGTACTGCTCCGGCACGTCGAAGCCGAAGAGGCGCGCGGCGTTGAGGCCGAGCACGTTGCGACGCTCCTCCTCGGTGAGGCTGCCCATGGTGCGGGCGATCGCCTCGTCCGAGTGCGGCCACGAGCCCTCGTGGTGCGGGTAGTCGCTGCCCCAGAGCGCGTTCTTCGAGATCTGGTAGTCACGCGCGAGCATGATCCCGGCCGGATCCTCCTGGAAGGTCGCGAAGCACTGCTGCCGGAAGTACTCGCTGGGCTGCATCTTCAGCTTCGGGAAGACCCAGAAGTGGTGCTTCTCGTAGGCCTCGTCCATGCCCGAGAGCATCCACGGCACGAAGCCGATCCCGGACTCGACGGTCCCGAAGCGCAGCTTCGGGTGCCGCTCGAGGATGCCCGAGGCGCAGAAGTGCGTGAACGGCTCGATCGCCGGGGTCAGCGCGTGCGTGACGTAGTTGATCACCGCGCCGCCCTCGCCGCTCGCCGTGCGCGGGTCCTTGCCCGTGGCGACGTGGCAGGTGAGCGGCACGTCCGCGTCCTCGATGGCGTTCCAGAGCGGCTCGAACATCGGCGAGTTGTAGCCGATCTGCGAGCTCTTCGCGCCCGCGCTCTCATGGAACGGGCGGACCGGGATGTTGATCGCGCGGAACCCCATGTTGACGACGCGCTCGACTTCCTTGATCGCCTCGTCCACGTCGGAGGGAGCGACCAGGGCGGCGGGCATGGTCTTGTGGAAGTACGGGCCGACGACCTCGTGGTACCAGTCGTTCTGCGCGCGGCAGAGCGCGGTGGCGAGCCGCGGGTCGGGCGTCGCCCAGGCCATGAGGCCGCCGCCGTTGGGGAAGACAATCTCGGCGTCCACACCGTCGCGCTGGTGGTCGGACCAGCGCTTCTCCCAGTCGAAGTAGCCGCCCATCGAGCGCTCCCGGTCCTCGCCCGAGAGCTTGAAGTCGCGGATCTTCATCGGGCGCAGGCCCTCGGTGATGGACCACTTCACGCCGTTCTCGTCCACCTCCTGGCGAGGCAGGCGGTGGCGGAAGCGCTTGTCGACCCGCTTCTCGAAGAGGTCGGGGGGGCCGTTGATGTGGTTGTCCGCCGACATCATGAAGTAGCGCTTCGGGATCTCCGAGGTGGGAATCCCGGACTCGCCCATCACCGTCGTCCCGGTGGAGCGGTTCGTCGGAGTGGGTGGAGGTGCAATCGCCATCGTCATCACCTTCCGTACAAGCGGGCGGATGATCCGCTCAGCTTGCGCTGCATTATTGCACAGCGGCGGCCTCGCGGGACGGCTCGTCGCCGTACCGTCCCGGGCCTGGCTCCCCGCTAGCCCTCCTGCGCGGTGTAGCGCAGCAGCGTGAACAGGTTCGTTCCGACGAGCTCGCCGTCCTGGTTGTAGTAGTTGTTGAGCACCGTCGCGAAGTAGCCGGGGCCGAGCCGCGTGTCCTTCAATCCCGAGCAGTTCACGAACTCCGTCGAGGCCGAGACGCGGTCGCCGGGGCGCAGCGGCTTGCCGTACGCCTGCTCCGAGATCGTCGCGATCGTCGCCGTCGCCCCCGGCGGGTCGAAGCGCTGCCCGGCCGCGAGCGGCTCCGCGCGAGGCGGCCACGGCCCGCGCTCGGGCTTGCTCGCGTCCGGCGCCTCCGGGTTCACGCCGCTGCGGCCGGGGCGGTCCATCGTCCAGGTGATGAGCCCCATCGGCGGGGCGATCATCCCGCCGTGGCGACTGTCGCGCGCGTACTCGGTGTCCTCGTAGAGCGGGTTGGCGTCCTCGACCATGTCCGCCCAGTACATGATCTGGACCTCGCTCACCGGGTAGGCGCCGGAGCGCGAGGCCGATTCCTGCCCCAGCCACTCGCGCGCGAAGTCCGGGAGGCCCGGGTCCAGCTCGATCTGCGGCTTCTCCAGCTCCAGCCGCGGCTTCACCGCGCCGCCCTCGCGCGACGGCAGCGCCATGCTCGCCGTCGAGATGCAGGCCGTGCCGAGGTGGTTGCGCGAGTTCAGCTCCAACTCCACGAGGTAGTCGTCGCCGTCGCGGTGCTTCTTCGCGACGCGGCCCTCGAGGATCGCGGTGTCGCCGGGGCAGACCTGGCCGATCATGCGCAGCGTGGTGGCGCGGAAGTCGGCGTCGGGGCCGCACCAGTCGGTGACGAAGCGCCCGAACAGCGCCTGGTTGAACATCGTGTTCACGAACTGATCGCGGCTGCCGATCGACTTCGTGTACTCGGAGTCGTGGTGGTAGGGCATGAAGTCGCGCGTGCCGACAACGCCCATCACGAGGTTCTTGACGGTGATCGGGTACTCGAGCGTGGGCAGTTCATCGCCCTCGTTCACGTCTTCCCAGAGCAGTGAGTCGGTCATCGCACATCCCTCCGCGCGTAGCTGCCCGCCTTTCGTACCCTCGCCGAGCGTGACTGTCCAGCGCCGGCGTCCGCTCCGAGGGAACGGATGCGCGATCAAGCGCGTAGTTAACTGATAGGGACGGCGCGGCTACGCCAACTCCGCTCGGTCTACGACGCCACGCGGATCCTCGGCGCCGCGCCGGCCGGGAAGGTAAGGATTGGTCTTCATGAGGATCTCGCGCCGACTGATGCTCCTGCTGGCGGGCAGCGCGCTGCTGCTGGCCCCGCTGCTCACCGTTCAACTCGCGACGGGTGCGGGGCGCGCGCATGCGTGCAAGTGCGGACCGCCCCCGCCGCCCCTCGAGGCCCTCGACGAGGCCTCGGCCGTCTTCTCCGGGACGGTGGCTTCCTTCGAAACGTATTCGTTCGAGGCGGAGGTCGAGTCCGACAGGACGGAGTCCTACTGGTCGGTCGAACTCGATGTCGACACGATCTGGAAGGGGTCCGTCACGTCAACGACGTTCGTGTACGTGTGGCACGGGCCGGCGTGTGGATACGGGAACTTCGAGATCGGCGAGGACTTCCTCGTCTACACCCATCAGCGCATCGACGACGAGGTGGACGACGACACCCTCTTCGTCAGCTTCTGCAGCCGCACGCAGCCGCTCGAGAACGCTGGGGAAGACCTCAAGGCGCTCGGCGACGGGCAAGCCCCGGAGGCCGGCATCACGGGGGCCAGACCTGCGTCCGAAGGCGAGGAGCAGGCCCCCGGCTCCGCAACGACGGCTGCCACATCAACGTCCGAGGATCCCCAGCGCGGCCCCGCCCTCGCAACAACCGGCGCCGGACCGTCATCCGAGGGCGATGGGCAGACCCCTGGGTCCGGCACGACCGATGCCGCAACAACGCCCGGAGACTCCTCCACCCTGCCCGCCTGGTCGCTCCCGCTTCTCGTGGCGACTGCGGCAGCCGCTATCCTGATCCGGCTCGCAGTGCGGCCTCGCCAGCGTGGGTGAGTTGAGGGCGGTGTCCATGGGCTGGATGCCGCGGCGGCTGATCCTCCTGCTGGCTGGCAGCCTGTTGCTGCTGGCCCCGCTGCTCACCGTCCAACTGGCGACGGGCGCGGGGCGCGCGCATGCCTGCTCGTGCTCCCCGCCCCCACCACCCCTCGAGGCCTTTGGTTACGCCGACGCTGTCTTCACGGGGCGGGTTGTGTCCAGCGGGGCGTTCGGCTTCGACTTCTTCTGGTCGGTGGAGCTCGAAGTCGACACTGTCTGGAAGGGATCCGTCACGTCAACGACATTCGTGTACGTCTGGTTTGGGCCGAGTTGTGGGTACGAGTGGTTCGAACCGGGGAAGGACTTCCTCGTCTACGCCCATCACGACGTCTTCCCCCACGAACAGGACGACGACACCCTGTTTGTCCACCTGTGCAGCCGCACTCGGCCACTCGAGTATGCGGACGACGACCTGCAGGAGCTCGGCGAGGGGAAGGCCTCCGAGTCCGGCGTCACGGGGGCCTTACGCCCATCCAGTGATGAGGAGCAGACCACCGACCCGAGCGAGGCCGACGCCGGACCAGCGTCCACGGACGCCTTCCGTCGGCTCGCCTGGTGGGCGCCGCTTCTGGCTGGGTTAGCGGCGGCGGCGCTCATCATCCGCCGCTGGGCACGGCATCGCGAACCGGAGTAGCCGCCCCCTAGCGGAAGTGCGGGATCACCTCGTTGCCGATCAGCTCGAGGTGCCTCGGCACTTCCGAGGGCTCGCACGACCAGTTGCAGATGAAGTAGCGCACGCCGGCGTCGATGAACGTCTCCAGGCGGCTGATCACGTCGGCGGGGCTGCCGAGGATGTCGTAGCGCGCGATGCGGGCCGAGAGGTCGCGGCCGTAGCGCAGCTTCCCGGCCGCCGTCTCCAGCGCCTCGTCGTAGGAGTCGCGCATCTGCCAGAAGGTGGTGAGCGCCCACCCCATATCGGAGATGTCGCGCCCGATCTCCGCTGCGTGGGCGCGGATCTGCGTCACGCTTTCGCGGTACATCTCGGGCGTCATGTAGTAGGGGTCCCAGGCGTCGGCGTACTTCGCGGCGCGCTGGATCGCGCCGGTCGTGCTCTTGAAGCGCGGATTGCCGTCGGGACCCGTCTCGACGCCACCCGGCCGGCCGCCGACCCAGATCGGCGGGTGCGGCTGCTGCACGGGCTTCGGCTCCATCGTGATGCCCTCGAAGCGGAAGCGCGGGCTGTGGTAGCTGGACTCCTCCTCCGTCCAGAGGCTGCGGATGATCTCGATGCCCTCGTCGGTGCGGCGGCCGCGCTCGTGCAGGGGGATGCCGAAGCCCTCGAACTGCTTCGGGTACTCGCCGCCGACGCCCACGCCGAGGATCGCCCGGCCGTTCGAGAGCACGTCGAGCGTGCCGAACTGCTTCGCCACCCAGGCCGGGTGGTGCAGCGGCAGCAGCAGCACGTCCGAGCCGACCGTGATGCGCGAGGTCGCCGCGGCCGCGAAGCAGAGCGTCGTGAACGAGTCGAGGGACGGATCGCGGTTCGTGGGCGTCTCCCCGGCCCAGAAGCCGTCGAAGCCGAGTTCCTCGATGCGGCGCGCGAACTCGCCGGGCGTGAGCCCGCAGCGCCGCGAGTAGAAGGCGCCGAATCCGATGCGCTCGATGGCGCCCTCCTCTCGCAGCGGCCCGGCGCTACCGCGCGGGCCGGAAGACCGGCAACTGGTAGGCGCCGTGGCGGTCCTCGCCGTCGAGCCAGCTCAGCTCCAGCGCCAGGCCGTCGCGCAGCTCGTGCGTCTGGATCTCGAGCGGCTGCGTGACGAGGAGCGGGCCCTCGTCGAGTTCGACCATGAGCACGGTGTGCGGGTCCGGGTACTCCGGGAAGTACTGGCGGCGGTAGATCACCCAGGAGAGCAGCGTGGCGCGGCCGCTCACCTCCTCCCAGGCGTAGTCCTCGGAGAGGCACTGGTCGCAGACGGGGCCGGGAGGCCAGCGGAAGCGCCCGCACTCGCCGCAGCGCTGCAGGCGCAGCTCCTGCTGCTCCGTGAACGCCCAGAAGCGCTCGGCGTAGGGGTCGATCACGCGAGGAGGGCGCTGCGTGGCCACGGTCAGCCGCCCTTCGTGTAGATCAGGCTCATGCACTTGCCGGCCACGTCGTGCGCGTACTGCGCGACCTCGGCGCCCTCGACCTGGCGGTCGCCGAGGCCGCCGCGCAGCTGCCGCACCAGCTCCACCTGCTGATTCCAGCTCTGCATGTAGCTCTCGGAGAGCATCCCGCCGCTGGTGTTGCAGGGCAGCGCGCCGCCGACCTCGATGCGCCCGTCCTGGATGAAGTCGCCGCTCTCGCCCTCGCCGCAGAAGCCGAAGCCCTCGAGGGTGAAGAGCAGGTGGACGCTGAAGCTGTCGTAGGTCGCGTAGACGTCGATGTCGTTCTGGGTGACGCCGGCCATCGGATAGACCTGCGCCACGACATCGCGGTGGGCGGGGAAGTAGAAGTCCTTGATGCGCGGCCGCAGCTGGGTGGCGTCGACGCTCATCTCGGACCAGCCGAAGCCGCTGACCAGCACCGGCTCTTGCCTGCGCTCGCGTGCGAGGTCGGCGCGCTGGACGATGATGGCGACGCCGCCGTCGTTGACGAGGCAGTAGTCGAACAGCCGCAGCGGCTCGACGATGTAGCGGGCGCGCAGGTAGTCCTCGGTGCTGAGCGGGCGCTGCATGATCGCGTTCGGGTTGAGCGTGGCGTGCCTGGGCAGCGCCACCGGGATGGCGGCCAGTTGCTCCTCGCTGGTGCCGTAGACGAGCTGGTGGCGCTTGAACATCATCGCGTAGAGCGCGCCCTGCGAGGTCAGGCCCCAGGGTGCGTAGTAGACGTAGGAGAGGATCCCGCCGCCGCCCATCGCCTGCGGCCCGCCGTACCGCACGTTCGCCGAGCGCTGGGCGTTGCCGTAGACGCAGGCGACCGTGGTGCAGAGGCCCGCGTTGATCGCCTGTACCGCCTCGATCAGGCTGCGCGGCGCGTCGCCGCCGCTGCTCCAGCGCGGGTTGAGGCCCAGCACCTCGCTCAGCCGCTCGTGCGCGAGCGGCCCGCCCACGCAGAGCCCGTCGATCTCGCCCTTCTCGAGGCCGGCGTCGTCGAGGGCGCGACGGAAGGCGCGGGCCGCGAGGACATAGGAGTCGCCGCCGCCGCTTCCGACCGCCGTCGCCTCGCCTCGCGCGGTGCGGTAGTCCGCCGCGTAGTCGGTGTCGCCGACGCCGACGATGGCGGCCACGTCCTTCAGCGGACGGAGACGATCGAGGTCCGCCTGGGCTGCCACGCGCGCTCCTCCCGAGGCGGCGCGACGGTATCACAACGCTTGTCCGCCTCGCTCCGCCCGCGGGCCGGGCCGCGCTGGCCGCCGCTACACTGACCGCCAACAGCGCGGATGAGGAGGCAGCCATGACCGCACTCGAGGGCATCAAGGTTCTGGACCTGTCACGGCTGGCGCCGGGACCGTTCTGCAGCATGCTGCTCAGTGACTTCGGCGCGGACGTGCTGCTCGTCGAGGCCCCGCCGCACCTCGTCACGCGCGGCGCGGCGGCGGAACCGGTGGAGGTCGAAGAGGAGGCCGAGCAGCGGGATCTGAGCCACGACGCGCTGCGGCGCAACAAGCGCTCGATCGTCATCAACCTGCGCGAGGACGCGGGCAAGGAGATCTTCTACCGCCTCTGCGAGGACGCGGACGTGGTCCTCGAGGGCTTCCGGCCGGGCGTGGTGGAGCGGCTCGGGGTGGACTACGAGACGGTCTCGCGCATCAACCCGCGCATCGTCTACTGCTCGCTCTCCGGCTACGGGCAGGACGGCCCCTACCGGCTGATGGTGGGCCACGACATCAACTACATCTCGATCGCCGGCGCGTTGGGAGCGATCGGGCGGCCGGGGCAGAAGCCGGCGATCCCGCTCAACATCCTCGCGGACTTCGCCGGCGGCGGGACGATGGCCGCCTTCTCGATCAGCGCGGCGCTGCTCGCGCGCGACCGCATCGGCCGAGGCCAGTACATCGACCTCGCGATGTCCGACGGCGTGCTCTACCTGCTCGCCTCGGCCGTCTCCAGTCTGCTGGCGGGAGGCGAGCCGCCGCGCCCCGGCTCCGGCGGCCTCTCCGGCGCGAACCCGCACTACGACGTCTACGAGACCGCGGACGGCGGCTACATCTCGCTCGGCGCGCAGGAGGCGCACTTCTGGGAGAACCTCTGCGACGTCGTCGGCCGCGAGGACTTCAAACCCCTCCAGCACGAGCCCGAGCGCTACCCCGAGATCCGCGAGCACCTCGCCGCGACGTTCCGGCAGCGGACCCGCGACGAGTGGTTCGAGCAGCTCAAGGAGACCGAGCTCTGCATCGCGCCCGTCTACTCGCTCGACGAGGCGCTCGAGGATCCCCACAACCGGCATCGCGGGATGCTCTCGAGCGTCGCCGGAGCCGGCGGCGAGCAGCTGGCGCAGATCGGTGTTGGGCCGAAGCTGTCCGAGACGCCCGGCCACCCGAGGACTGTCGGCCCCTCGCCCGGCGATCAGACCGAGGACGTGCTCGAATCGATCGGCTACGGCGCGGAGCGCATCGCGGACCTGCGGGCCGGGGGCGTCATCGACTAGCCGGCGAGGACGCCTTCGGCGCGGAAGCGCGCGATCTCGGCCTCGGAGTAGCCGGCCTCGGCGAGCACGGCTGCGTTGTGTTCGCCGAGCAGCGGGGCCGGGCCCTGGATCGCGGCGGGCGTGCCCTCGAAGTCCCACGGCGGGGCCACGTGGCGCAGTGGGCCGAAGCCCGGCTGGTCGACCGTCTCGATCATGCCGACATGCTCAACCTGCTCGTCGGCGACGAGTGCGTCGTAGTCGTTCTTGGGGAACGCCCAGCCGCCATGTCGCCAGGTGATCTCCATCGCCTCCTCGGTGGTGAAGTTGGCGAGCGCGCGCTCCCAGACCGGCAGCGCGAGGTGCGAGTAGCGTCCCCCGCCCCCGCCCCTGTCGGCGTTGACGATCTCGAACAGCGGATCGTCCTTCACCCACTCCATGTCGAGCGCGCGGTAGAGCTCCTCGCGCTGATCGGGCGTGGAGCGCGCGAGCGAGAAGTAGATCGCGCCGTCCTTGCAGTGGTAGCCGCTGTCCGGCGGCTTGATGTAGCTGTCGAGGTGGAAGCCCCACCACTCATCGGGATTCGAGAGCGCAACCCACAACGTGGAGCGCATCGCGAGGATGCTGCCGAACAGCGAGACGTCGATGCGCTGCCCGCCGCGCTCGTCGCGTGCGTAGATCGCCGCGCAGATGCTCATCACGGAGTAGATCGCCGCGTACATGCTCGCCATATCGGTCGCCATGCGCACCGGCGGCTCACCGATGGCGCCGAGCGATCCGGTCGCATCGCCCGCGAGTTGCGCGGGGAGCTCGCCGTGAGGCGGCTGGTCGGCCCACGGCCCACGGTCGCCGTACTCCGAGAAGCGGCAGTAGACCAGCTGCGGGTGGAGCTCCCCGAGCGACTCGTACTGCAGCGCGGCGTCGCCAGACCACCCGGCATCGGCGATCACGATGTCGGCGTCCGCGATCAGCTTGCGAAGGACCTCGACGCCCGTCTCGCCGTCCGGGTCGAGCGCGAGGCCGCGCTTGCCGCGGTTGAGCTGCAGGAACGCCGCGCCGAGGTCGCCGCGCTGCCGCGAGCCCCAGCCGCGAGTGCGGTCGCCGCCGGGCTTCTCCACCTTCAGCACGTCCGCGCCGGCGTCGGCCAGCTCCTGCGCGCAGTAGGGCCCGGCGATGCCCTCGGCGAGTTCGACGACGCGCAGGCCTTCGAGCGGGCCGCCCACCTAGGTCTCCCGCGCGACCGGGGCGCCGGCCGCCGGCTGCTCCGAGGCGCCGCGCTGCTGCTCGAGGTCGGCGAGGATCTCCTGCGAGTGCTCGCCCGGCATCGGCGTGCTGAACATCCGCGCCGGCGTCTCGGAGAGATGCCAGGCCGGGCCGCCGGTCCAGACCTCGCCCCAGGCCGCCGTCTCCACGGGCACGATGTAGTCGTTGTCCAGCACCTGCGCGTGGTGCCGAAGCTCGGCCCAGGTCATCGGATAGCCGACGGGCACACCGGCGCGGTTGAAGTGCATCAGCCAGTAGTCGCGCACCATCCCCTCGAAGACCGGCTCCAGCAGACCGTCGAGTTCCTCGCGGTGGTCCACGCGGTCGGCGTTGACGGCGAAGCGCGGGTCGGCGGCGAGTTCGGGCTGCCCGATCACCTCGCAGAAGCCCTGCCACTCCGCCTCGCTGGTCACGGAGACACCGAGGATCTCGCCGTCCGCACAGCGGTAGGCGCGGTTCGGCGCCGTGTTCTGCGAGCCGGAGCCGAGCCGCTGCGGCTGCCGGCCGCTGGCGAGGTACTCGCCGATGCGGACCGTCTGCAGGGCGGAGCCCGCCTTCAGCATCGAGACGTGGATGCGCTGGCCCTTGCCGGTGCGCTTGCGGGCCACGAGGCCCATCAGGATCGCCTGCGCGGCGTAGTTGCCGCTGGTCGCGTCCAGCTGGGTGAAGTGACGGTGGATCTCGTCGTCACCCTCGGGGGTTCCGGTGCCGGTGGAGAAGCCGGTGACGTACTGGGCGGGCGTGTCCGCGCCGGGCGAGTGCTGCATCGGGCCGCTCTCGCCCCAACCGGTAATCGCGCAGTAGACGATGTTCGGGTTGATCGCGGAGACCACGTCGTAGCCCACGCCCAGCCGGTCGGCCACGCCGGGCCTCATGTTGATGAGGAAGACGCCGCTCGTCTTCAGCAGCTCGTAGGCGACGGCGCGATCCTCGGGCGACTTCATGGCCAGCGAGAGCCCGCGCTTGTTCATGTTCCAGGCGATGTAGCCGACCGAGGTGCCGTTGATCAGCGGCGGCACGCCCGCGCCGAGCGTGCTCCAGTCCACGTCCGGCTGCTCGATGTGGATCACCTCGGCGCCAAGCGCGCCGAGCTGTACGGAGCACCACGGCCCCACCATCCACTGCGTGAGATCGAAGACGCGCACCCCGGCCAGCGGTCCGTTACTCATCGAGCGCACCTCCGATCGGCTTCAGCGCCGGGCCAGGATGCGGAGACGGCGCGGAGCGAGCCGCGCAGCCGTACACCCGAGGCCATGGCGAGCATAACAAACCAGGAGGGAGTGCCCGTGCGCCTCCCCGCACGACGGATGGCCCTCGCCGGTCACTCCAGCGGGCGGAACTTGACCAGCGTTACCTCGTCCGTGACATCGTCGAACGTGACCTGGACGGGCATGCCCATCTCGATCGCGTTGTTCTCCACGCCGACGATGTTGGTCACGAGGCGCGGCCCCTCCTCGAGTTCGACGAGGGCGACGTTGTAGGGAATGTCGCCGGCGAAGTTCGGATTGAAGACGTGGTGGTAGACGCCGAACGACCAGACCGTCCCGCGCCCGCTGAGTTCCACCCAGTCGTCGTTTTCCTCGAGGCACTCGGGGCAGTGCTGGGCCGGAGGGAAGCGGACGTAGGCGCAGTCGGGACAGCGCTGCATTCGCAGCTCGTGCCGCTTCGCGGCCTCCCAGTAGGGACGCATCTTCGAGTCCGTGACATCGGGCAGTGGCTTCGCGTAGTTGGCCATCCCGCTAGTCCCTCCGCATGATCGTCGAGGCGGACTTGCTGAACGCCATCGTCGAGCAGTACTGGGCGATCTCCGCGCCCTCGACCTGCCGCGGGCCCGCCTGGCCGCGAAGCTGGCGCACGGCCTCGGGAATGTGCAGCCAGCCCCACATGTAGCTCTCCGAGAGCTGCCCCCCGTTGGTGTTGAGCGGTAACTCGCCACCGAGGCCGATCCGACCGTCCTGGATGAAGGAGCCGCCCTCGCCCACCTCGCAGAAGCCGTACCACTCCAGCATCTGCAGCACCCAGACGCTCGTCGGGTCCTGGATGAAGAGCACGTCGACATCCTCGCGGCTGACGCCGGCGGCGGGGTAGACCTCGTCCGCGACGGTCTGGATGAACGGGCGCATCAACTGGTCGTCGTTCTGGAAGTTGCGCAGCGACGTGTTCTCGGCCATCCCCATGAGGTAGACGGGCGACTGCTTCATGTCGCGCGCCCGCTCCGCCGAGGTCACGATCACGCAGGCGCCGCCGTCGGTGATCAGGCACATGTCGAAGAGGTGCAGCGGTTCCACGATGTAGCGCGAGTTGAGGTAGTCGTCCTTCGACAGCGGATCGCGCATCACCGCGATCGGGTTGAGGCGGGCGTGCGCGCGCTCGGTGAGCGCGATCGCCGACATCTGCTCCTCGGTGGTGCCGTACTGGTGCATATGGCGGCGCAGCGCCATCGAGGCCGGGCCGGCGATGTTGAAGAGGCCGTGAGCCAGGGCGTAGTCGGCCGCCGAGGTGCCGGCGAAGAAGTTGCGGTTGGAGCGCTGGTTCGTCCCGTAGACGCAAGCCACGGTGCTGGCGAACCCGCTGGCGATCAGCATCGCCGCGAAGTGCAGCGAGAAGTTGCACGTGCCGTAGTCCAGCGTGGCGCTGTAGCGCGGGTTGAGCCCGAGCATCGGCGCGATCTGCGTGTCCACGCCCAGGTCGCCGAAGGAGCGGCAGGTCAGCAGGCCGTCGATGTCGTCCCTTGTCAGCCCGGCGTCGTCGAGGGCGAGCTTGAAAGCGTCGACGGCGATCTCGTTGCCGTCCTTGCCCGGGATCGTGCCCTGCCGGGTAGTGCCGACGCCGGCGATCGCCACCCGGTCGCGCAGCTTGCTCAGCTCGGTTACGCCCATGTTCGCTCCTCGTGCGCGGCGCTTGCCAGAGCGCCCGACTGGCCCCCGGAGCCGAAACGCCGGCCCAGCATAGCCACGGCGCGAGGCATTGACGACGCGGCCGCCGATCGCCGGTCCGGCCTCGCTATCATGGTCGCGCTGCTCGCGCGGATGCGAGGCCGACACACGCGAGCGCTCCAGGGAGGACCAGGCGGATGACCGGGCCACTCGCCGGAGTCCGGGTCGTGGACGTGACCGAGGGGGCGCAGGGCCCCTGGGCCGCCGCGCTGCTCGCCGACCTCGGCGCGGACGTGATCAAGGTGGAGAAACCCGGCGGCGAGATGATGCGGCGGTCCGGGCCCTTCAAGCGCGGGCACGCGCTGCCCAACGCGGGCCTCAACCACGGCAAGCGCAACATCGTCCTGGACCTCAAGGAGCCGGCGGGCCGCGAGATCCTGCTGCGCCTGATCCGCGACGCCGACGTGTTCATGGAGAACTGGCGTCGCGGTGTCTCGGAGCGTCTGCAGGTGGACTACGACGTGCTGGCGTCGATCAACCCGCGGCTGATCTATGCCTCGGCCAGCGGCTTCGGCCAGACCGGGAAGTACGCCCACAAGGCCACCGTCGACCCGATCTCGCAGGCGATGGGCGGCTACTTCTCGCTGACCGGCCCCGAGGGCGGCCCGGGCGAGCGCCCGCGCTTCATCGTGGTCGACTTCACCTCGCCGCTCACGTTCGTGCAGGCGATCCTGCTCGCGCTGCTGGCGAGGGAGGACAGCGGGCGAGGCCAGTGGGCGCAGTGCTCGCAGACCGAGACGCTGATCGCCGTCGGCTCCGTGCGCGCGGCCGAGTACTTCGCGAGCGGCGAGACGCCCCGGCCGTGGGGCAGCGGCAGCCGCCACGTCGTACCGAGCCAGGCCTTCCTCGCGGCCGACGGCTACATCCTCGTCGAGTGCCCCGACGAGCCGAGCTGGCGCGCGCTCTGCGAGATGCTGCTGCTGCCCGGGCTCGCCGAGGACCCGCGATTCGACTCCAACGCGAAGCGCGTGGAGCAGCGCGAGGAGCTGCTGCCGATCCTCAAGCAGGCGTTCCTGCGCTTCAGCGGCCGGCGCTGGCTCGAACGGCTGGAGGCGGCGGGCGTGCCCTGCGGCCCCGTCTACCGGGACATCGAGGACCTCTACAGCGAGCCGCAGGTCGTGGCGAACGGGCTGCTGGTGGACCGCGAGCATCCGGAGATGGGGCGCGTGCGCACCAACGCCGTGCCCTGGCTGCTCAGCCGCACGCCCGCCGAGTACGGCGAACTGGCGGCGGAGATGGACCGCGACCACGACGAGCTGCTGGCCGAGCTGGGCGTGCGCGACCGCGCCGTCGCGACTGCCAGCCCCGCCGGCGAAGCCGGGCCATGACCGCCCCCCTCGCGCGCATCCGCGTCCTCGATCTCACCGAGGGAGACGGCGCTCCCTTCTGCGCGATGCAGCTGGGTGACGCCGGCGCGGACGTGGTCAAGGTCGAGCGCCTCGATGGCGACTGGGCGCGCCACCTCGGGCCGCCCTTCGACGACGCCGACGGTCCGCTGTTCATGGGCATGAACCGCAACAAGCGCAGCATCGCGCTCGACCTCGATCGCGCCGAGGGCCGCGCGATCGTCCGCGATCTCGCCGCCAGCGCCGACATCCTGATTGAGTCCTTCCCGAAGGCGGCAGACGGCTCTCGCCTCGGCCTCGACTACGAGACGCTCTCGGCCGCGAATCGCGGGCTGATCTACTGCGACCTCTCGCTGCTTGAGCGGCGCGGCCCGAACGCCGACAAGCCGGCGACGGACCTGATCGTGCAGGGTCTGAGCGGCCTCACGCGCTTCGCCGGGGAGCGCGGCAAGGAGCCGGTGCGCTTCGGCAGCAACTACGCCGGCGTCAGCGCCTCGATGTACGCGGTGCAGGCGATCCTTGCCGCGCTCTTCTGGCGGCGTCAGAGCGGCCTGGGCCAGTACGTCGAGACCTCGTACTTGCGGGCGATGATCGCGACCCAGCAGAACTACCTCACGTCGTTCAGCGACCCCGACGAGATCAGCGGCAACTTCTACGGCGCACACCTGCAGCCGCCGGCGCGCGGCTACCCGACGAAGGACCGCCCGATCGAGTTCACGCTCGGCTACGCCCGCAACCCGGACGCGCTCCAACTGCTGCTGGAGCGCACCGGCGTCCTCGAGGAGGTGCGCGCCGACTCCCGGTTCGGGGATCGCCGGATTGACGCCGAGGATCTGGCCGCGGTCACGCCCTACATCGAGCAGGCGTTCCTCAAGCACGGCAGCGAGGAGCTGCTCCGGATCCTCGACGAGCTCGGGCTGATGTGCGCGCCCGTGCACGACTACGACAGCATGTTCCACGACGAGGGCATCCTCGAGCAGGACGCGCTGCTCACCGTCGATCACCCGACGCGGGGCGAGGTGAGGATGGGCGGTCTCGCGTGGAAGCTCTCCGACACGCCGGGCGCGGTGCGCCTCGCGCCGCCCACGCTCGGTGAGCACACGGACGCCATCCTGGCGGAGATCGGCTACGACGGGCAGCGCATCGCCGCGCTGCGGGCCGGCGGCGTCATCCGCTGACGCCCGCGCATCCGGGCCGGCGCGCTACAGACCGAGGAACGCCCTCGCGTTGCCCGCGAGGATCAGCTCCTTCTCGTCGTCGGTCAGGTCGAGCGCCATGACCTGCGCGGCCATCTCGCGGATGTCCTCGCCGGCGCCGCCGCCGGGGCCGTCGGAGCCGAACATGATTCGTTCGATGCCCACCTTGCGGAAGACGCGAGCGGCCTGCACCGCGGGCATGGAGGAGTGCGAGCTCGGCGGGTGATGCTCGTCGACGAGCCCTCCCGAGATATCGAACCAAAGGTTGTCCGTGAACTCCCTGCTGAGGTCCAGCCGGTCATCCCACATCTGGTCGCAGAAGTGGGCCATGATGAACCGCAGCCGCGGGAACCGGGAGAGCACGGGCCGCCAGTTGAACGGCATGCCGTAGCGTTCGCCGTTCGTGACGCGCGAGGTGCTGTCCGTGAGGATCGGCAACCCCGTCTCCTGCAGCCGCTCGTAGACCGCCATCATGTTCGGGTGATCCGGCATGTGCTGGCAGATGCTGGGGTGCACCTTGACCCCCTTCGCGCCGTTCGCGATGCAGCGGTCCAGCTCCTCGCTCGCCTCATCGCCGAAGAGCACGGGGTCGATCATGACGAAGGGGATGATCCGGGGCTCGTCCGCGTGCGTCTCGCAGGCCCAGTCGTTGAAGCCGCTGACGCGCTCGCGCATGCCCTCGGCGAGATCGAGGCGGACCCGCTCGACCTCCTCGTCGTCCGCTCCGCCCGCGCGGACGCGCGCGAGACGCGCCTCGACCATGCGCCCGGTGTCCATGATGTTCTGGGTGGCGACGTGGCTGACCCCGCGCTCGTTCATGTACGGGATCACGGCGTCCGGGTTGCCCCAGTACCACTCGTCCGGCCAGCCGTCCTTGGGGAAGACCAGCCGTTCCTGGTTCACGTCCCTGCAGAGATGCAGATGGATGTCGATGATCTCGGGACCGTTCGCGGCTGCCGCCATCTTGCTCCTCCGTCCGTCGGGCCCCGCCGCGAGGCGGGCCGCCCGTCCTACAACGCCGCCGGCCTGAACCGCGGGACGACCACGTCCGGGGCGACGTCCTCGAAGACCACCTCGACGGGCATCCCGACCTCGATCGCGTCGTTGTCCACCTCGACGAGGTTGTTGATCAGGCGCACGCCCTCGTCGAGCTCGATGATCGCGACGTTGTAGGGCAGATCGTCGCGGTACCCGGGCAGCCAGCCCTGGTGGTACACGATGAACGAGTAGACCGTGCCCGTGCCCGCCATCGCCGCCCACTCGTAGTCCGTCGAGAGGCAGCCGCTGCAGTTCGGCGAGGGAGGGAACCAGGTGTGCCCGCAGGCCGCGCAGCGCTGGGCGAGGAACTCGCCCCGCCGGGCGCCCTCCCAGTGCGGCTCGTTGAGCTCGGTGACGACGGGAATCGGCTTCGCATACTCGCTCATGACTCGTTCCGGTAGATCAGCGACCAGGTGGACTGCCAGTGCCCGGTCGAGAAGGTGCACAGCACCGTCTCGAGGCCGGCGATCTGGCGCTCGGGCTCCTCGGCCTCGCCGCGCAGTTGCTTCACGGCGTCGTAGGTGTTGTGCCAGCCGACCATGTAGGTCATGCGGTTCTGGCCGCCGTGCGGGTTGACGGGCAGCTCCCCGTCGAGCTCGATCCTGCCGCCCTGGATCCACTCCTGGGCCGTGCCGAACTCGCAGAACCCGTAGTTCTCGAGGGCCGAGAGCACGTTGGGCGTGTAGGAGTCCTGCACGTAGAGCGCGTCGATGTCCGCCGGGCTCAGCCCCGACGAGCCCCACAGCAGCTCCGCGTTCGGCAGCTGCGAGGGGTGGTACATGCTCTGCGGGTGCTCCAGCTCCAGGAAGCTGGACTGCGCGCCCATGCCCACGATCGTGACCGGCTGCACCGGCAGGTCCGCCGCCCGCTCGGGGCTGGTGAGGATCATCGCGAAGCCGCCGTCGTTGACCATGCAGAAGTCGAACAGCCGCAGCGGGGCGATCACGTAACGCGCGTTCAGGTAGTCGTCGAGCGTGAGCGGCTCGCGGTAGACCGCCAGCGGGTTGAGCGCCGCCGCCCGCGACTGCGCCACGGCGACCGCACCGAGTTGCTCCTCGGTGGCGCCGAAGTCGTGCATCCGGCGGCGGTAGTTGAAGGCCGCGACCGCGCCCGGGTTGGAGAGCCCGTAGACGTCGTCGAAGTTGCCTCCGAGGTGGTACACGCTCGCGCCGAAGCGGTTGCGGTTCGTGCGCTGGTTCGTGCCGTAGACGCAGGCGACCACGCTCGCCATCCCGCTCGCGATCAGCATCGCCGCGTACTGGATCACCGCGCCGTGGTGGCTGATGTTGGAGCCGATGCGCGGCTCCACGCCGAGGCGGTGGCCGATCTCCTTGATGTCGCCCTGGCCGCCGAAGCTCGGCTGCACCAGCAGCCCGTCGAGGTCCCCCTTCGCGAGGCCGCTGTCGGCCAGCGCCGCGCGGAGCGCCTGGATCGCGATGTCGTCGGCGCTCTGGCCGGCGAGCTTGCCCTGCGGCGTGGCGCCGACGCCGACGATGCAGACCTTCCCGAGGACGCTATCCGCCAGCGACATGGCCCACTCCCCGGAGCTCAGCGAGCACCGCTTCGCTGTGCTCACCAAGCAGCGGCGGCGGTCGCCGCAGCGAGCCGGGCGTCTTGTCGAGGCGCCAGGGCAGGCCGAGCGTCGTGATCCGGCCCAGCGTCGGATGCTCGATGTGCCGACGCATCTCGTACTCCACCATCTGCGGATCCTCGAACAGCGTCCGGTAGTCGTTGCAGATGACGGCGATGCCGCCGAACTCCTCGATCAGCTCCTTCAGCTCCGCCGCGGTGTGGCGGGTGGTGTACGGCTCGAAGGTGTCGACCAGCTCCTGGGAGTTGAGGGTGCGGTCGAGGGTCGTTGCCCAGCGCGGATCCGTCGCCACCTCCTCCGGCACACCGAGGCGCTCGCAGAACAGCACCCAACCGCTCTGGTCCCGCACGAACCCGAAGTCGACCGCATGATCGCTGGCGAGCAGGTCGTAGTCGGGCGGATCGGTGGGCGCCGAGAGATGCCAGCCTCCGGAAAGCGAGTCGTTGCTCTGCGCCGCGTTGAGCTGCGTCTCGATCGCGAGCAGCGAGCCGAGTTCTGAGACCTCGACCTTCTGTCCGCCGCCACTGCGCACCCGGTGAATGATCGCCGCCAGCACGCCCTGCACCGCGAAGATTCCGGCCGCCATCGCGGAAGCATCCGCGCCGAGGCGCAGCGGGGGCTCGTCGAGGGCGCCGAGGTAGCGCCAGATGTCTCCCATCGCCTGCAGCACGATCTCGCCGCCCGGCTTGTCGCGCAGCGGCCCGCGTTCGCCGAACGGCGTCACGTTGCAGTGGACCAGCTCGGGGTTGGCCAGCGCCAGATCCTCGTAGCGCAGCCCCAGCCGCTCCGCCTCGGCAGGCGCGAGGTCGGTCACGAGCACGTCGGCGCCCGCAATCAGGCCCTCGAGGGCAGCCCGGTCCGCTGCATCCTCCACGTCGAGCACGACCCCACGCTTGTTGCGGTTGAGTGACAGGAAGACCGGGCCCTCGCCGTCCTGGAACGGCGGGCCGACCGTGCGCGTCCAGTCGCCGCCCGGCGGCTCGACCTTGATCACGTCCGCCCCGAGGTCGCCGAGCTGCATGGCGGCGAACGGCGCGCCGACACCCTGCGCCAGTTCGACCACGCTGACCCCATCGAGCGGGGCGGCGGCGGGCTGCGGCTCCAGGCGCGGGCCATCCCGGCGCGGGGCCTCGGCCTCGATCAGCGCGAGCACCTCGTCGCGATGCTCGTCGATCGCGGGGGCGCGTTCGACGCTCGCGGGCGTGGCGCTGAAGCGCCACGGCGAGCCGCCGAGCTTGACGACGCCCCAGGGGTGCTCGCGCTCGACGATCTGCTCGTTGGCCTGCACCTGCTCGCTGGCCCAGAGGTCCGGGAACGCCATGAACGGCCCGCACGGCACGCCGTGCGCCTCGAGCTGCGCCAACCACTCGGCGCTCGCGCGCCGCTCGAAGGCCTGCGCGAGTGCGGAGATCAACTCGGTGCGGTGCTCGACGCGGGCGGCGTTGTCCGCGAAGCGCGCGTCGGCGGCGAGCGCGGGCAGATCGAGCGCGGCGCAGAGCCGCCGCCACTGCTCCTGCGTGTTGACGCCGACGGCGATGTATCCGTCCGTGGTGCGGAACGCCTGGTGGGGCACGAGATTCGTCGTCGCGCTGCCCATCGGCGCCAGTCGCCCGCCCGCGAAGTGCTCCGCGATGCGGCTGGTCTGGTAGACGGTCGCGCCCTGCATCATCGTGGTCTCGACGAACTGCGCGATGCCGAAGCGCTCCCGCGCGCAGAGCCCCGCCAGCACGGTCTGGGTCACGACGGCGGCGCAGGTGTGGTCGATGTGGCCGTTGCTGCGGAAGCGCTCCGGCCTCCCGCCCTCGGGTCCGTTGAGGCTGTCGAACGCCGTGAAGGCGCGGGCGTAGCCGTCCGCGCTCCCCTCCCGCCTGCGCGGGCCGCGCCCGCCGTACCCGGAGGCGGAGCAGTAAACGATGTCCGGGTTGAGCGCCCGCACCGCCTCGTAGCCCAGGCCGAGGCGCTCCATCGCGCCGGGCCGGAAGTTCTCCACGAACACGTCGCAGCGCTCGGCGAGCCTGAACGCGATATCGAGGTCTCGCGGCTCCTTGAGGTTGAGGGCGATGTTCTTCTTGTTGACGTTGACGGACGCGTAGTACGTCCCGACGCCGTCCATGGAAGGCAGCAGGCCGCGGATCAGATCGCCGTCGGGGACCTCGACCTTGATCACCTCGGCGCCGAGCTCGCCGAGAAACGCCGCACCCAGGGGCCCGACCGCCAACTGCGCGACGTCCATGACGCGAAGGCCTGACAGGGGGCCTGCCATGGCTACCTCCGGCTCAAGCCGCGGACCGGACCACCGGGTATGACATGCGTTGCCCTTCTAAGTCCGCTCGATGGCGCCTGTCAACGGACCTCCCCCCGGCCGGTGGGCGCTACGGCCCGTCCAGCCCGATGAACTCGCGCGCGTTCCCGGCCAGGATCCGCTCGCGTTCCTCGTCGCTCAGGGGGATGCGCATGAAGTTGCGCAGCTGCGGACCCGCCTCGTCGCCCGGGGCGTCCGAGGCCCAGAGCACGCGCTCGATCCCGAGCGCGCGCAGGAAACGGGGCGCGTCCTCCACCGGGCAGGCGCGGTGGCCGTCGCGGGCGTGCTGCGAGGGGCTCTGGAAGCCGCCGGCGAGGTCGAAGTAGACGTTGGGGAAGCGCTCGGCGATGAGCACGCGCTCGTCCCAGAAGGCGCTCGCGGCGTGCGCCATGATGAAGCGCAGCCGCGGGAACTGCTCGAACACCGGGACGAAGTTGAGCGGCTCGCCGTAGACGCCTCCCCCGGGCGCCGGCGAGAGGCTGCCGGTGTCGCTGAGGATCGGAACGTCGGCCTCCTGCAGGCGCTCGTAGAGGGGAAGCATCCGCTCGTCGCCGGGGAAGTAGTGGCCCAGCCCGGGGTGCAGCTTGATCCCGCGCGCGCCCTCGGCCAGCCGCGCCTCCAGCTCCTCCATCATCACGGTCACGTCGTAGAAAATACCGATGTCGACGCAGGGGAAGGGGATGATGCGCGGCTCCCTCGCCCCGAGCTCGCAGGCCCAGGCATTGAAGCGCCGCAGCCGCTCCACGTGCTCTTCGCGAAGCTGCGCGCGCGCCCCCTCGAGCGCGGCCTCGGAGGCCCCGGCCATCCGTGCGAGCCGTGCCGCGATCATCCGGTTGGTGTCCATGTAGTTGATCATGAACAGGTGCGAGAAGCCCTCGGCGTCCATCCAGGAGATGACCCGCGGCTCGTTCGCCCGGTACCACTCGTCGGGGTAGCCGGGCTTCGGGAACACCAGCTGCTCCTGCGCCGGATCACGCGTCAGGTGCACGTGTACGTCGATCACCTCGGGCATCGTCATCGCGCCGTCCTCTCGCGAGCGATCGCCGCGCGGGCGCCGCGTCCAACACGACGACACTAGGGGATCGCGAGCCGCGCTGCGCAACAGCGCGATCGGGATAACGAATGCACGCCCGGTCCGCGTGGTAACGTCGCCGCAGTCGATCCGGGGAGGACTGCGGCGATGCAGGATCTGCGCGGGAGAGTCGCGGTGGTGACGGGCGGCGCAAGCGGAATCGGGTTCGGGATCGCGCGCGCGCTCACGGCGGCCGGCGCCCGCCTCGTCGTCGCCGATATCGAGGGGGCGGCGGCCCAGGCCGCAGCGGCCGCGCTCAGGAGCGCGGGCCACCCGGCGATCGCGCGGCGCACCGACGTGACCAACGCCGCCGACCTCGCCCGTCTCGCCGAGGCCACCATCGAGGCCTTCGGCGCCGTCCACGTGCTGGTCAACAATGCCGGCGTGATGACGATGGGGCCGCTGGCCGAGGCGACCGAGGCCGACTGGTCGTGGCTCTTCGACGTGAACGTGCACGGGGTCGTCCGCGGGGTCCGCGCCTTCCTGCCGCACCTGCGTGCGAACACGCCCGCGCACATCGTGAACACCGTCTCCATGGCCCCGGTCGCGCCGAGGCTCGACGGCGGCATGGGCATCTACACCGCCTCGAAGGCCGCCGTGCTGGGCTACTCGGAGGTGCTGCGCGCTGAGCTCGAGGGCGACGCGATCGGCGTCACGGCGCTGTGCCCCGGGCCGGTAGACACGCGCCTCTATGAGGCGGAACGGAACCGCCACACCCGCTTCGGCGAGCGCAAATCAATGCACACGCCCGCGCGCGACCACCGGCAGCAGCCGGACGAGGTCGGGCGCATGGTCGTCGACGCGATCCTGCGCAACGCGGGCTACCTGTTCACGGACCTCGACTCCCGCGACCGCATCGATGAGCGCGCCGCGCGGGTCCGGGAGGCACTGGACGACCTCGAGCAGGACGGCACGTAGCGCCGAACGGCGCTGAACGGGGGCCGGCCATCGACGCGCGGGGGGAAGGCCGGCTGCGGACGTTCCGCTCCCTTGAGGACCGCAACTTCCGCTGGTTCCTGACCTCGATCTTCTCCGGCTTCACCTCGAACGACATGCAGCAGTTCCTGCGGGGCTGGCTGGTCTTCGAGCTGACGGGCTCGTTCGCGGCGCTCGGGCTGATGTCGCTGCTCAACGGGCTGACGGGGCTGCTGCTGGCGCTGGTCGGCGGGGTGGTCGCGGACCTCGTGCGACAGCGCAAGCACGTCGTGCAGCTGGGGCAGGCGATGAGCGGCATCAACGCGCTCGTGCTCGCGCTGCTGGTGTTCAGCGACCTGCTGCGCGTCGAGCACGTGCTGATCGCCGCGGCGGTTCACGGCGGCTCGAACAACCTCACGATGCCATCGAGGCAGGCGCTGACGCCCGACGTCGTGGGGCCCGAGCGGCTGATGAACGCGATGGGCCTCTACAGCACGAGCCAGAACGCGGCGCGGCTGCTGATGCCCGGCATCGCCGGCGGGATGGTGGGCGCGCTCAGCGACCCGGGCACGATCGGCGGCGCGGCCTACGTCTACGTGCTGATCTTCGGCATCTACACGGTCTCCGTCGCCACCATGTTCCCGGTGCGCGTGCCGGACCGCATGCCGCGAGCGCGCTCGTTCGCCTCGCTGCGCGGCGATCTGGCCGATGGCTTTCGCTTCGTGGCCGGCCACCGGCCGCTCGCGGCGCTGCTGATCTGCAACCCGATCTTCGCGCTGCTGGGACTCGGCCACTTCGTGCTGCTGCCCGGCTTCGCCAAGGAGGTGCTGGACGCCGGTCCGGGGCAGCTCGGGCTGCTGGTCAGCGTCTCGGGCATCGGCGCGGTGGCCGGATCACTGACGGTGGCTTCGCTGCCGAGCCGACGGCGGGGCGTGCTGATGCTGTCGAGCGCGATCCTGCTCGGCGTCTCGCTGGTCACCTTCGCCGCCTCGACCTCGTACTGGCTGTCGCTCGGGATCATCCTCTTCGTAGGTGTCGGGCAGGCGGGCTATCTGGGGCTGATGAACGTTCTCGTGCAGACCCTCGCCGGCAACACTCATCGAGGGCGCGTGATGAGCATCTACATGATGGAGTTCAACATCACGCAGCTACTGCTGTTCGGGATGGGGATCGCGACGAGCATCTACGGCCCGCGGGCCACGTTCGCGGCGGCCGGCGTGGCGCTCGTACTGCTCTCGCTGGTGCTGCTGCTGCGCTCGCAGACACTCCGGCGGATCGAGTAGCGGCCGCTCGCTCCTCACTCGTCGCTTCGCCGCGGCGCCTCGAGCTGCTCCATGACCTGTTCGAAGACCTCGTACTCCTGCGCGCCCACCACGGCGTCGCGCTCGTTGAAGATGAACGTCGGCACGCCGCGCACGCCGATCTCGCGCGCTATCGCGATGCGCTCGTCCACCTGCGCCCGGTAGCGCCCCTCGCCGAGCACCGTGCGCAGCTCGTCGCGGTCGAGCCCCTGCTCGCCGCCGATTGCGATCAGCGTCTCGAGGTCGCCGAGGTCCGCCTCGCCCTCGAAGTGCGCGGCGAACAGCGCGCGGTGCAGGCCCTCGCCGTCGTGGCCAATCTCCTGCGCGAACTCGGCCGTCTCGAGGGCAAGGTGCGAGTTCGGGGTGAACCTGCGCCCGCGGCGGAACGTGATCCCCACGCGCTCGCCTCGCTGCTCCAGCTGCGTCGGGGGGTCGTCCGGCCCGGTGCGCGGCTCGCGTTCACGGCCCTCGGGAGGAATCGAGGCGTCGAGCAGGTACGGCCACCAGCGCACCTCCAGCTCGTACTCGCGGCGCAGCTTCTCGACCTCCACGAGGCCGACGTAGCACCACGGTCAGATGAAGTCGCTGACGATGATCAGTGAGGTCATGCCGCCTGCCCTCGCCTTCCGGGCGCCGTGCCCCCGCTCGCCTCAGTATGACGCTTGCGCGCCCGCGCATCACGCGGCGGAGTGCATCCGAACCGGGTGTACCGTTTCACCTCCTCTCGTGCATCACGGTGGGTGGAGATTCACTCGCGGTGCACTGCGAGTGCACCGGCGACTTGCAGGCGCAGCCCCATGGCGCGGAGAACCTTGAGCACGGTCCCGAACTCCGGATTACCGTTGGCAGACAAGGCCCTGTACAGGCTCTCTCTGGCCAACCCCGCCTCCTGCGCCACGATCGTCATTCGCCGGGCGCGGGCGATGTCCCCCAGCGCCGCCACAACGAGGTGCAAGTCACCATCTTCGAGGGCGGCGTTCAGGTAGGCGACCACGTCCTCTTCCGTCTCGAAATGCTCTGCCGGATCCCACGGTCTGGTGCGCGTCTGCGCCATCGTCGTTGCCTCCTACAGCCCCCTCGCCAACTCCAGCGCTCCTCGTATGTCCCGGTCCTGGCTGCCCTTGTCGCCGCCGGCCAGAAGCACGATGACGGCCTCGCCCCGCCGGGAGAAGTACACCCGGTAGCCCGGTCCGTAATCGATGCGAAGCTCGGACACCCCGCCACCCACCGGCCTGACATCCCCCGGGTTGCCCAGGGAGAGCCGGCGAATACGGATGTCGATCCGCGCCCTCGCCTCTCTGTCCCGAAGCCGCCTGAACCAGCGGGCATAAACCCCGGTCTGGCGAATCTCGATCACAGATTCATTGTAGCGCACAGGCTACAGATGCACGCGAGGTGCTTTCGGCAAGAGATTCAAAGAGGTCATGCCGCCTGCCCTCGCATTCCGGGCGCCGCGCCCTCGCCTTGCAGTACGACGCCTGCACGCCCGCGCGGTACCCGGCCGCCGCCGGCGCTGCTACCATCCGCGCCCCTGCCGCCGCCTGCTCGAAGGGAGCCAGAGGCGATGAAGTTCGGGCTGTTCCTCATCGAGTCGCCGCACCGCGCACACGTCGGGCCGAGCGGGCGTCGCGCCGATCCCGGCCAGGGTGCGGCCCTCACCTCGCCCGAATATCTCGGCGGCCTCGCACGCTTCGCCGAGGAGGTCGGCTTCGACTTCGTCTCGTTCCCGGAGCACGTCGTGCTGCCCGTCGACTACGAGTCGCGGTACCCGTACCAGCAGTACGAGGGCGGCGACTTCAAGCGCTACCCCTACGACGAGACGGCGTTCCCCGAGCCGATCACCGCGCTCACCTTCGTCGCCGCGGTGACCGAGCGCCTCGAGCTCGGCACCTCGGTGCTGATCCTCCCGCAGCGCAACCCCGTCATCCTCGCGAAGCAGCTCGCCACCCTCGACGCGCTCTCGCGCGGGCGCGTCAGCCTGACCGCGGGGGTCGGCTGGTTCCGCGAGGAGTTCGAGGCGATCGGCGCCACCTGGGAGCGCCGCGGCCGCCGCGCGGACGAGTACATCCAGGCGCTGCGCACGCTCTGGCGCGACGAGATTTCGACCTTTCACGGCGAGACCGTCTCCTTCGAGCGGATCCGTTGCCTCCCGAAGCCGACGCGGCCGGAGGGCCCGCCGATCTACGTCGGCGGACACAGCCTCGCCGCGGCACGGCGCGCGGGACGGCTCGGCGACGGCTTCATGCCGCTCGGCTTCGGCGGCTTCGACGGCGAGGACGTGGCGCCGCTGCTCGACGCCTGGCGCGAGGCGGCTGCCGCCGCCGGCCGCGACGCCGCCTCGATGGAACTCTGGATGGGCTCCGCGCCCGACCTCGAGTCGGTCCGGCGCGTTGCCGAGCGCGGCGCGAGCCGCGTCCACTTCGCCTTCTCGGCGCCCGACCTCGACCAGGCCAGGCGCGAGCTGGAGCAGATCGCCAACGAGGTGATCGAGCGCTTCTAGCCGGCGGCCCCTCACCTCCACCCTTTCCCCCAGGGAGCGGGAGCGGATGGGAGGCGGCAAACCCCCACCGGCGGTTGACGGCGCGGTACAGTCTCGACATTCGATTCGCATCGCGCGCGACGGAGTGAGGTGAGGCATGACGACTGTGCAGCGCTCGCATCAGGTGGTGGGCACCCGGCCGGTGCGCCCCGACGGGATGGAGAAGGTGACCGGGCGCGCGGGCTACAGCGCCGACACGCGGCTGCCGGGGATGCTCTACGGCCGCCTCAAGCGCAGCCCGCACGGGCACGCCTGGATCCGCTCGATCGACACCTCGAAGGCCGAGGCGCTGCCCGGCGTGCGCGCGGTGATCACCGCCGCCGACTTCCCGGGCGAGCGCGAGGAGATGATCCGCACGATGCGCGGGCACACCACGCGCAAGTGGTTCCAGGACATGATCATGGCCTCGGACAAGGTGCTGCACTACGGCCACGCCGTCGCCGCCGTCTGAGCGACCGACCCGCACATCGCCGAGGACGCGCTCGAGCTGATCGAGGTGGAGTACGAGCCGCTGCCGCCGGTCCTCGACGTGCTCGAGGCGATGGCCGAGGGCGCGCCGATCCTGCACGAGGAGATGCGCACGGTGACGATGCTCGGGCGCGGCATGCCCGGCGCGCCGATCAACGACACGCCCTCGAACGTGGTCAGCCACATGCCGCTCGAGAAGGGCGACCCGGACCAGGGCTTCGCCGATGCGGATCTGGTGATCGAGCGCGAGTTCCGCACCGGCATGGCGCACCAGGGCTACATCGAGCCTCAGAGCGCCGTGGCCGATTGGAGTCCCGACGGGATGCTCACCGTCTGGGCGAGCAGCCAGGGCGCGTTCAACTTCCGCGACCAGCTCGCCGTGCTCCTGCAGATCCCGACCGCACACATCCGCGTCGTGCCGACCGAGATCGGCGGCGGCTTCGGCGGGAAGCTCTACATGTACGTCGAGCCGATCGCCGCGCTGTTCTCGCAGCGCACGGGGAAGCCGGTGAAGGTCACGATGTCGCGCGAGGAGGTGCTCGCGGCCACCGGGCCGACCTCGGGCACGTACGTGCGCGTCAAGATCGGCGCGAAGCGCGACGGCGCGCTGCTGGCCGGGGAGGCCGAACTGGCCTACGAGGCGGGCTCGCACCCGCCCTCGCCCGTGGCCGGCGGCTGCATGACCGTGTTCGGCCCCTACGACATCCCGAACCAGCGCGTCGACGGCTACGACGTGGTGCTCAACAAGCCGAAGGTGTCCTCCTACCGCGCGCCCGGCGCCTGCCAGCCGACGTTCGCCGTGGAGTCCGTGCTCGACGAGATCGCGGAGCAGCTTGAGATCGAGCCGATGGAGCTGCGGCTCCGCAACGCCGCGCGCGAGGGCACGCGCATCCTCGATGGTCGCGCCTACCCGACGATCGGCGCGGTCGACGTGATGGAGGCCGTGCGCACCTCGGAGCACTACCGCTCCGAGCTCAGCGGCGAGTACCAGGGCCGCGGCGTAGCCGTCGGCTACTGGTACAACGGCGGCGGCGAGGGCACCGCGACCGCGAGCATCAACGCGGACGGGACCGTCAGCCTGCTCTTCGGCTCGGTCGACATCGGCGGGCAGCGCGCCTCGCTCGCGATGCAGATGGCGGAGGCGCTGGGCATCCCCTACGAGGACGTGCGCCCGCACGTGGTCGACACGGAGTCGATCGGCTACACGGGCCTCACCGCGGGCTCGGCGACCACGTTCAAGACCGGCTGGGCTGTCTACAAGCTGGCGCAGGAGATGCAGACCAAGCTCCAGGCGCGCGCAGCCCGCATCTGGGACGTGCCTTCGGAGCAGGTCGAGTACCGCCAGGACTCCACAATCCACGGACCTCCGGACGAGGACGGGAACGCTCGCTCCTTCACGTTCCGGGAGCTCGCGAGCCAGCTACCGGGGACCGGCGGCAACATCGCGGCGCAGGCCGACTCGAACGAGACGACCTGGGGGCCGAGCTTCGCCGGGCACATCGTGGATGTCGAGGTCGATCCCGCGACCGGGAAGGTCGACATCCTGCGCTACACCGCGGTGCAGGACGTGGGCACGGCGATCCACCCCTCGTACGTGGAGGGCCAGATGCAGGGCGGCGCCTCGCAGGGCGCCGGGATGGCGCTGAGCGAGGAGTACATCTACGACGAGGACGGCCGCCTCCGGAACGCGAGCCTGCTCGACTACCGGATGCCGACCACCGTCGATCTGCCGATGGTGGAGACGGTGCTCGTCGAGGTGCCGAATCCCGGACACCCGTACGGCGTGCGCGGCGTCGGCGAGGTGCCGATCGTGCCCCCGCTCGGCGCCATCGCGAACGCGCTGCACGACGCGACCGGGGTGCGGATGCGGCGCCTGCCGCTCAACCCCGAGCGCGTGCTCGAGGCGCTCGGCGAGATTTGAGCCGCGGCCGACGCAGCCCTCGCCGGGTTGTCGAGCGGCCTCGACCGCTCGCAGCCGCTGCTAGACTCGACGCGCACGGGCGAGTGCGCGCCGCACCCGTCTCCGCGTAGTTGGGCGGGCCGACGGCGATGACTGCTGCTGATCCGCAGCCGCCTGCGCCCTCCCCGGCCGCCGGGCTGACCGCGACCGCGGTTGCGGACGCCCCGGCTCCGCCGGCGCGACGAGCGCCACGCTTCTCGCTGCGCACATTCGCGTCGTTGCGGCAGCGCGAGTTCCGCTGGCTCTTCGTGTCCACGCTCGGGCAGATGGCCGCGATCCAGATGCAGATCCTGATGCGCAGCTACGTCGCGTACGACCTCACGGACTCGTTCGCGGCGATCGGCGTCGTCGGGCTCGCGAGCGCCGTCCCGATGTTGTTGCTCTCGGTGTTCGGCGGCGTGCTGGCCGACCGCGTGCCGAGGAAGCGGATCCTCCAGGTCGGCCACGTGCTGAACATGGGGTTCGCGATCCTGATTGGCGTGCTGCTGCTGCTCGGCATGCTGCGCGTGGAGCACCTGTTCGTCATCGCGCTCGTGCAGGGCGTCGTGCTTGCGCTCACGATCTCGGCGGGCCAGGCGATCGTCCCCGAGGTCGCGGGCAGGGAGCGGCTGATGAACGCCGTCTCCCTGAACGCCGCGGGCATGAGCTTCATGCGGCTGCTGGCCCCCGCCGCGGCGGCGGTCATCATCGCGCTGGTCGGGACAGGCTCGGCCTACCTCACGATCGCCGTCTTGTACTGCCTGGCGCTGATCATGCTGGCGCCGGTTCGCGCCCGGCGGCCCGGCGCCATGGGTGCGGCGCCCAGCGCGGGCGGCGCCGGCGGACTCCGCGATTTGATGGATGGGCTTCGCTACGCCACCTCAAACAGGGTGATCTTCTGGGTGCTCGTCCTGAACTTCGTCACCGCGATCCTCGCGATGCCGTACATGGTGCAGCTTCCCGGCTACGTCGCCGATGTCTTCGCGGGCGGCCCCCGCGAGCTGGCGTGGCTCGCTGCAGTGAGCGGGGCCGGATCACTCCTCGCGACGCTCATCATCGCGTCGCTGCCGGAGCGGCGGCGCGGCGTGTTGCTGCTCGTCAGCTCGTGCCTGCTTGGCCTCTCGCTGGCCGCGTTCGCGGCGACATCGGCCTTCTGGCCCGCCTTCGCGATCATGTTCGTCGTCGGCGTCTGGACCGCGGGGCGGCAGGCGATAGCGATGGTGCTCGTCCAGTCCTACGTCGACGACGCGCATCGAGGCCGCGTGATGTCGATCTTCATGACCCAGATCTCGATGGTCCTGTTCGGCGGGTTCATCGTCGGACTGATCGCGGAAGTGACGGGAATCCAGACGGCGATCGGGGGCCTCGGGCTGGTGCTCGCGGTCTTCGTGCTCGCCGTCGCGGCGCTGGTTCCGCGGCTGCGCCGGGTCAACTAGCGCCGCCGGTCTGGGAGCCCCCTCACCCCAACCCCCTCCCGCGAGGGGAGAGGGAGTGGGAGGGCTATGGCGAGGCGACCGCTCCCCGCTCGTAGAGCCCGTCGATCTCGTCCGCCGCGAGGCCGGCCTCCTCGAGGATCTCGCGGGTGTGGCGACCAAGCAGCGGCGAGGGCCGGGGCGAGCCCGTCGGCGAGCCGGACATCTCGACGAGCGGCCCGACGAACTGCTCGGGGCCGACCAGCTCGTGCTCGACGTCGATCATGATGCCCGCCTCCTGCACGCCCGGATCGTCGGCGAGTTCCTCGGGCAGGTTCACCTTCGAGCCCGGGACACCGAGGCGGTCGAACTCGGCGATCCACTCGTCCGCGCTGCGGGCGCTGAACGCCTCGGCGATCTTGCGGTGCGTGCGGTCTATGGCCGGCCGGTTCGCCGGGTCGAGGACGTCGAACTCCAGGTCCTCGGTCGGGTCGTCCTCGATGCCGAGCAGAGCACGGATCTGAGCGCGGTTCCGGTCGGTCAGGGCCCCGATGATGATCGCGCCGTCGCGCACGGCGTAGCCGCCGTAGTAGAGGCGCACCTGCGGGCCCAGCAGGTCGTAGAGGCCGCCGCGCTCGTTCACCACCTCGCAGTAGTCGCCGCCGCGCGCCCGCACCGCCTCGATGCGCTCCATCAGCGGATCACGCGTCGCAGCGTCGAAGACCGGGGAGCGGGCGATGTCGCGACCCATCATCATCATCCCCGTCGCGAGGAGGGAGCTGCGGACCAGCTGTCCCTCGCCGGTGCGCTCGCGATGGACGAGCGCAGCGCAGACGCCCATCGCGAGGACGACGCCGGCGGGAAAGTCGACGATGCCGGTGCACTGCACGAGCTCGGGGCCGCCGAGTTCGTCGCACTTGACCTCGGCGGCCATCAGCCCGCTGTAGGCCTGCCCCACGATGTCCGAGCCGGCCCGGCTGGCGTTGCGGCCGTGGCCGCCGAAGCCGGTGTTCTCGGCGTAGATCAGGTCCTCGCGGTAACGGCGCAGCGTCTCGTAGTCCACGTCGAGGCGGGCCGCCGCGCCGTAGCCCATGTTCGAGACGACGACGTCGAACCTCGGCACGAGGCGCTGCACCAGGCGCTGCGCGTCCGGATGCTTGAGATCGAGGGCGAGACTGCGCTTCCCGCGGTTGAGCGAGTGGAACGACTTGTTCTCGCCCGGGATCGGGCTGCGCCGCCGCCGCGAGGGTCCACCGTCGACGGGCTCGACCTTCACTACCTCCGCGCCGAGGTCGGCGAGCGCGACGCCGCAGAAGGGCCCGGCGATCACCTGTGTGAACTCGAGCACGCGAATGCCATCGAGTGGTCCGCCCATGATCGCCCTCCTGTCCGTCCCGACAGCGCCTTCATCGGGGGCCGGATGGTAGCAGTCCGGGCTCGCGGTCCGATCGGGACGGCGGGGTGGAGCGGCCGTCTACGAGTCGCTGCCCTCAAGCGGGCGCATGACCTCCTCGGCGAAGCGCTCGACGGCCTCGATCTTCGCCTCGACCGGCGAGTCGGCGCCGGCCGGCTCCCAGGCGGGGATCCTGATGCCGTCGAGGCCGGCGCGACCGAGCTCGTCGAGCAGCTCCGGGGTTGGCGGTTCGGAGGGCTGAATCGTGATCTCGAAGCCGGCGGGATCGCGCCCCGCCTCCTCGACGAGCTGGTGCAGCCGCGCAACGCGGGCGCGCATCTCGCTCGCCGGAGACCCGCCGCCGACCCAGCCATCGGCGATGCGCGCGGCGCGACGCAGCGCGATCTCGCTACGGCCGCCGAGCACAATCGGAATCGAAGCGGGCGGCACGGGCGCCATCGACACGGCGTCGAAGTCGAACCAGGTGCCGTGGTGCTCGACCCAGCCGCCGGCCCAGAGGCGCTTGAGCACCTCGATCATCTCGGCCATGCGGCGGCCGCGGCCGGAGAAGGCCTGGCCGGTCTGCTCGAACTCCTCGCGGCACCAGCCCGCGCCGAAGCCCGCCACGATGCGCCCGTTGGTGAGCACGGCGGCCGTGGAGATTGCCTTGGCGACGGTGAAGAGGTCGCGTGCGGGCGCGATGTAGACGGCGCTCATGCAGCGCAGCGTCGTGGTCGCCGCACCCACCGCGGAGGCGAGCGCCCACGTATCGGGCCAGTGTGTTTCCGCGCCCCAGAACGGCACGCCGTCGGCGGTGCCGGGGTACGCGGGGACGATCTCGCGCGGGTAGAAGAGGTGATCGGGGATCGCGAGGCCCTCGAAGCCGAGCCGCTCCGAGGCGCGAGCGAGCGGGAGCACCTGCTCGGTCGGCATGAACCCGGTGAACTGCCAGAACTTCATGACTGCTCCGTTCGCTCGACTGGACCGCAGTGCTCGCTACGATAGCCGCGAGAGGTGCGTGCCGCGATGCAATTCGGCTTCTGCTACATCCCGGACTACTACCCGGACCTGCACGGCGAGTTCCGCGACTGGTACGAGCGGCTGCTCTCCGAGTGGGCGTGGGCCGACGAACTCGGGTACGACTCGATCTGGATCGCCGAGCACCGCTATCCGGGCTACGCCTTCTCCTCGACGCCGGTCGTGGCGCAGGCGATGGCCGATCGCACCAGGCAGATCCGCATCGGGACGGCCGTGGCGCTGATCACGCAGCGCCACCCCGTGCTGAGCGCCGAGCACTGGGCGGCTGTCGACCTGCTCTCCGGCGGACGGCTGAACTTCGGCATCGGCCGCGGCATCTACGAGTACGACTTCAAGACCGTCGGCGTGCCCTCCGAGCAGTCGCGCGAGCGCTTCGAGGAGGCGTGGGAGGTGATCCGCCGGCTCTGGACCGAGGACGGCGTGGTGCACAACGGCAAGTACTGGTCGTTCGATGCGCACTCGATCCGGCCGCGCCCGCTGCAGCAGCCGATGCCGCCGATCTACGTCTCCGCGCTGGCGACGCCGGAGACGTACCGCTGGGCGGGGCGCAACGGCTTCAACCTGCTGCTCGCGCCGTTTCTGCTCGAATCGAACGAGCGGCAGCGCCGCTACGTGGAGATCTACCGCGAGGAGCTGGCCGGGGCCGGGCACGACCCGGAGCAGTTCGAGATCCTCGGGACGTACCACCTGAGCATCGTCGAGCGCGAGGATCAGCTCAAGGGGGCGGACGAGTACTTCTATCGCTACCTCAACTTCCTCCAGAACGCCGGGAAGGAACGGACCGGGGTGAAGCAGGCCCTGGCGGGAGAGGCCAACCGCTACTACCAGTCCGGGGAGGGCCTCTGGAAGGACATCGGGGAGATGCGCCGGCAGCGCACCGTGATTGGCACGCCGCAGCAGTGCATCGAGCGCATGTCCGAACTGGCCGAGGCGTGCGGCCTCAGCGGGTGGTCGTTCGAGATCAGCTACGGCGGCATGCCCCACGAGGTCGTCAGGGACCAGATGCAACTCTTCGCCGAGGAGGTCATCCCCGTCCTGCGCCCGTAGCGCGCACCATCGAGGTCAGGGCACCAGCATCCCTCGCGAGACGGCCGTCTGGCGCTCGTTCCACTCGGCCTCGGCGAACGCCTCGTTGACGTGTTCGAGCGGGTAGATGTTGGAGACGATGCGCTCGTAGGGCACCTTGCGCTGGTTCTTGACCAGCGTCTCCATCATCAGCGGCAGCAGGTGCGGCCGGTACATGAGCGAGCCCATGATCTTCTTGCCGCGCAGGATCGTCGAGGGGTCGAACTCCACGGTGCGCCCGCGCACGATGTCGCCGATCTCGATGAACGTGCCGCCGTTGGTCAGGTAACCCACGCCCTCGACGAGCAGCTCCGCCCTGCCGACAAGCTCCATCGCGATGTTGGCGCCTCGGCCGCCGGTGAGCTGTAGGACGCGCTCAAGCCGCGCCTCCGCGGTGTCGTACTCCGTGATGTTGATCGTGTGGTCGGCGCCGAATGCCTCGGCAAGCTCGAGCCGGTCGGCGAGGCGGTCGAGCACGATCACGCGGTGTGCGCCCATGTCCTTCGCCATCGCGGTGGCGTTGAGGCCGAGGCCGCCCGCGCCCTGGATGACCACGTAGTCGCCCTCGCGGGCGCCGGCGCGGAGCAGGCCCTCGGTGACGGTGCCCATCGCGCAGTTGACCCAGCCGAGCACGGAGTCGGGCAGCTCGTCGGGCACCTTGAAGACGGGGTGGTTGGCGCGGATCCAGTAGTAGTCGGCGTAGGTGCCGGTGAAGTAGGGCCAGTCGCCGGCGTCACTGTAGGGGCTGCTGGCGCACCAGTTGGGCTCGCCGCGCATGCACTGGTAGCAGTTGCCGCAGGGCTTGATCGCCGAGTACACGATGCGGTCGCCCTCGTGCAGCGGGACTCCGTTGGAGTCCGTCGTCGTGCCCTTGCCGAGCTGGTAGACGACGCCCGTGCCCTCGTGGCCCATCACGCGGCCGCTCTCCGGCAGCGGGACGTTGACCTGGTCACCGCGCCAGGTGTGGAGGTCGGAGCCGCAGATCCCGGCCTGGGTGATCTTCAGCACCAGTCCGCCCGGCTCCGGATCGGGGACCTCGTACTCCTCGATCACGAAGGGCTCGCGGTATTCCTTGACGACGACGACGCGGCCAGTGGTCACGATTCGCTCTCCTTCAGCGCGCGCAGCGGAGCGGCTGCCGCCGCATCATAGCGAGGCAGCCCGCGGCTGACTTGCCGAGCCCTCCGGCGTCGGCCTGACGCAGGCCTAGCGGTCGCCGGGGACGACGCCGGCGCGGGTGATCAGGTCCTTGCTGAGCGCCTGGAACGAGTCCGGCTCCAGTTCGTCCACCTCGGCGTGCCCGGACTCGGCGACCGCCCGCTGGAACGGCTCGAAGCTCGGGATCTCGTCGTCGGCGAGCGGCTGCATCCACTCCTTGCGCTCCAGCGCGGCCTCGATGTACGGGGCGAGTTCCTCCTGCTTGCGGGCCTCGCGCTCGTCCTCCTGCTCGGACTTGAACTCCGGCATGACCTCCTCGGCGAAGAGACGCAGCGAGTCGCAGATCTCCTCGTGCGTGGCGCGCCCGGCCTGGGCGCCGAGCATCACCTGGTCGGCGCCTGCCTCGACGAGCAGCCGGATCGTCTCGCGGGCCTCCTCGGGCGTGCCGATGCAGCTCGGGCGCCGCCGCGTGTGCTCCGCCTCGAGGCTCTCGCGAGCGTCCTCGAAGATGTTCCAGAGGTTCGTGCGGCCGGGCGTGTGGAGGCCGGCGACGTAGAAGTGCGCGACGCCGGTGCTGAAGAAGAGGCGGTTGGGCAGCGCGCGCTCGAAGGCGGCATCGCCGTCGTGATCGAGGCAGAGCGGCTCGGCGATCGAGAAGTTGGCGTTGACGAAGTGGCCGATCGGGACGCACTCGGTCTTGATCGCGTCGTAGTAATCGTCGATCCACGCGCCGACCTCGCCCGGAGGGAGGAAGGAGAAGCAGAGCACGCCGAGGCCGAGGCGGCCGGCGAGCTTCACGGCCTCGCGGTTGGAGCAGGCCATCCACATCGGCGGATGCGGCCGCTGGACGGCCTTCGGGATCACGTTGCGGCAGGGCATCGAGAAGTACTTGCCCTCGTAGCCGGGGTAGGGGTCGAGCGCGAGCATGTTCGCGACCTGCTCGGCCGCCTCGAGCCACATCGCCCGCTTGTCCCCGAGCGGCACGCCGTAGCCCTCGAGCTCGCTGCGCGAGGCCGTCTCGCCGGTGCCGAACTCGACGCGGCCGCCGGAGACGAGGTCGAGCGTGGCGATCCGCTCCGCGACACGGGCGGGGTGGTTGTAGTTCGGCGGCATCGCGACGATCCCGTGGCCGAGCCGGATCCGCTTCGTGTTGCGCGCCGCGGCCGCGAGCACGATCTCGGGCGCGGAGGAGTGCGAGTACTCCTCGAGGAAGTGGTGCTCGACCTCCCACACGTAGTCGATGCCGAGCTCGTCGGCGAGCTCGATCTGCTCGACTGCGTTCTGGAAGAGCTGCTGCTCGCTGCCCGGCGTCCAGGGCCGCGGATGCTGCAACTCGAGGAAGATGCCGAACTTCATCGCTCACTGCCTTTCCCGGGCCGCGCGCAAGGGGCAAGTATACGGACGACCTCAGCTAGGCTCGCCGAGGAAGTCCTCCGCCGCGTCCCGCGGGACGTGGCCCAGCACCTCGGTGCTGTGGCTGTAGTCCCGAAAGCGCCAGCGGTTGTTGGAGATGCCGAAGAAGATGTCGAAGCGCACGTCCGCGGGCGCCTCGATGCTGCGCACGATCAGGTCGGTGACGTCGGCGTGGCTGACGAAGATCGCCTGATTCCAGGGATCGCCCTCGCGCGGCCGGCCATCCCGCGAGCAGGCGCCGATCCGCAGGCAGATGATCGACAGGTCGGTCGTCGCCACGTACATGCGCGCCAGGTCTTCACCGAACAGCTTGGACACCGCGTAGAGGTTCAGCGGCCTCGGCTCGTCGCTGGTGCGCAGCATCGTCCACTCCGAGGGAACGCGATCGTATTCGCCGCGTGTGATCTCGGCGTAGGGCGACGAGCTCTGGTAGCCACTCATGGTCGCGCCGCTCGAGGCGAAGACGACGCGCCGCACCCCCGCCGCGACGGCAGCCTCGAAGACGTTACGGGCGCCTTCGATGTTATTGCGGAGGATGTCCTCCCAGGGCGCCTCCCACATCCCGCGCGGCGAGTTGACCCCCCCATAGGCAGCGAGGTGCACGACCGTGTCGACGCCCTCGAAGGCCGGTACGATCTCGTCGAGTACGGCGATGTCGCCTCGGAAGTCCCGCTCCGGCGGCATGCCCTCGCCGCCGCCGCGTGAGAGCGCGACGACCTCGAAGCGCTCCTCGAGGGCGGGCCGGGCAGCGGCGCCGACCGCGCCGCCAAGTCCCGTGACCAGTACGCGCCGTCGGTCCATCGTGCTCGCCTCGCTCCGTGCGCTCGGTCAGTGGCAGCGACGCGCAGGGTACCGCAGGCGGCGGACAGCGCTACCCGCAGATGCTGCGCACGGTGTCGTGCAGGATCTGCATGCCCATCCGCAGGCCCTCGATCGCGATGCGCTCGTCGTTGCCGTGCCCGAGCGCCTGGTCCGAGGGCGGAACGAAGACGGGCACGAAACCGTACGCGGGATAGCCGTGGCGACGGAAGACGCGCGAGTCGGTGAACCCGGTCGAGGTCCACGGGACGACGACGGCGTCCTCCACGGTGTTGCGCACGGCCCGCGACAGCGTCTCGTACAGCTCCGAGTCGATCGGCGAGGGCGGGCCGTAGCTGCGCAGCACCACCTCCACTTCCACCTGATCGTCGTCGATCACGCCGACCAGCTCGGCGAGGAAGGCGTCCGGATCGGAGCCGGGCACGAGCCGGCAGTCGAGGGTCGCCGACGCCCCGGCGGGGATCACGTTGTGCTTCACGCCGGACTGCAGCGTGGTCACGGAGATGGTGTTCCTGAGCAGCGCCCCCACCCGCGGCTGGCGCGCCGCGACCTGCTCGATGACCTCGGAGGTCGGCTCGTCCTCGAAGAGGCCGGCGGCGTGCAGTCCCTCGAAGTAGGCGCGCAACTCCGGGCCAATATGCGGCGGGCGCTCCCAGTCCAGGATCCGCTGCAATGCGCGTATGAGGCGATCGGCGGCGTTGTCCGGCGTCGGCACGGAGCCGTGACCGGGACGCCCCTGCGTGCGCAGGCGCACCCAGAACGGGATCTTCTCCGCCACCCCGATCTGCATCAGCGGCCGCTCGACGCCGAAGGCGCGCGTGCTGCCGCGTCCGCCCTCGTTGATCACGCACACGCAGTCGATCACCTCGGGATGCTCGCGCGCGAGGAACTCCGCGCCATGGACGCTGCCCGCCTCCTCGTCGGCGACGGCGATGAAGGTGAGGTCGCGGCGCAGCGGCAGCTTGTGGCGATGGTGCAGCAGGAAGGTGATGAGCTCCATGATGCCCATCCCCTTCATGTCGAGGGTGCCGCGGCCCCAGATGTAGCCCTCGCTCACCTCGCCACCGAGCGGGTCGACCGTCCAGTGCTCGCGCTCGAAGGGGACGACGTCGGTGTGGTTGAGCAGGATCAGCTGCTTGCCGCCGCTCCCGTCGCCGGGCAGCGTGGCGACGAGCGTGGCGCGGCCGGGCGCGTCCGCCGGCTCGTAGAGCTTGTAGGGGATGCCCTCGCGATCGAGGATCGCGCCGATGAACTCGCAGGCGCGGGTCTCGTTACCGGGCGGATTGACGGTGTCGACACGGATGTAGGCGGAGAGCAGCTCCGTCGCTTCCTCGGTCAGCGCGTCCCAGTCCGGCGTGAGTCCGTCGTCCGGCATGCCGTCCTCCTCGAATCTTCGTCTCGCACATCCGGCGCCGCGAGGGCGAACCTACCACCGCCGGCAGGCGCCAGCGTGCACGCGCGCTCGGGGCGCAGCGCCCCCGCGTTCAGATCACCTGGATGGGGCCCGGATAGCGCCCGACGGTCTCGTCCGCGGTCAGCAGCGTCATTGCCTCGATCTGTGCCTGCGCGACGAGCAGGCGGTCGAACGGGTCGCTGTGGATGGGCGGCAACAGATCGACGGCCACGGCGTGGGCGCCCGTGATCGCCAGCTCCACGTGGCCGTTCTCCAGCAGCGCCCTGCGCAGCAGGCGCGGATCGACGCTGAAGTCGTCACGCCCCAACCCGCTCTTGATGGCAACCTCCCACAACGACGCCGCGCTAAAGTGCAGCTCGTTCTCCGTATCCTCGATGAGCGCGCGCGCGCCGGGTCGCAGGCGTTCGGGCATGCCTGCGGCCCACAGCAGGACATGCGTGTCGAGCAGGATCTTCACCGCGACTCTCCGAAGAGCGCCTCAATCTCTCCGGCGCCCATGCGGTCGAAGTCGGGCGGTACCGAGATGCCCGGCAGGAACCCGGTCCGGCGCGCACCGCTGGTCGGCGCCTCAAGCGATACGACCTTGACCAACGGCTTACCGGCGCGCGCGATGACGAAGGGCTCTCCGTCCACCGCGGCCTGCACCAGCTTCGAGAGTTGCGATTTGGCCTCGTGCATGTTGACGACGCGCACGGCGGCCTCCGGTAATCACTTAGCCCGATCCAGTCGACTTAGTCTACCACGGCCACCTGTTCCGGGGAAACGTGGGCGACGCCAACGAGGCCTGCACTACGAGCCGGGCACGGCAACACCCACTTCTGACGCACTGCCGGGCGAGGCGGGTGGGTGTGTGGAGCGGGGGACGGGTCTCGAACCCGCGACCTTCTGCTTGGAAGGCAGATGCTCTACCAGCTGAGCTACCCCCGCACCCGCCTTGCCATTGAACGCACGCCCCCAGCGCGCGGTCAACGCGTGGGGTGGCGGGGGAGCCCCTGACCTTGATGGCCGCGCTGGCGCGCGGCGACCCCTCACCCCCCTCTCTCCCTCACAGGGGGACTGGCGATCGCCCTCGGGGCTGTGTCCCGGCTGCCGATCCGGACGGGGGCGTGGGGGCTGCGCCCCCACAGAAGGAACATCCGAGGGCGGGTGGGTGGGCCGAGTCGCGCGGAGCGCGCTCGTCCGGGATGGGGGTGTGGGGGGCTGTGCCCCCCACAGGAGACGCGCGGGCGGCTCCATCTCGCCGCGCTGGCGCGCGGCGGACCCCTCACCCCCACCCTCTCCCGCAAGGCGAGAGGGCGCCGGACCGCCCTCGTTCGTGCGCGACTAGTCGAGGAGCGCGCTCGCGACGGTGCGCAGCGCCTCGCCGGCGCCGCCGAAGCGCAGCGAGGCTTCCTTGCCGCGGATCGTGTGGAAGTAGAGGGGGTACTCGGTGATGAAGCCGATGCCGCCGTGGAGCAGGTGGCAGTCCTGCGTCACCTGCGCCACCGTCTCCGCCGTCACGGCCTTCACGACCGCGACCTGCGAGGGGTCCTCGTTGCCTTCGTCGAAGTTCCAGAGCAGCTCGTGCACCAGGAAGTTGCTCGCCTGCACGCGCGTCGCGAGGTCGGCGAGCCGCATCTGCACGGCCTGGAAGGAGCCGATCGGCCGACCGAACTGCACGCGCGTCTGCACGTAGTCGACCGTCATGTCGAGCGCGCGCTGCGCATGCGCGTAGGACTCCAGCGAGGCCAGCGTCGATCCGAGCCGCCGCAGATCCTCGACCGCCGCCTCGCCCTCGATCCATGCGTCCACCCGCGCGCCCTCGTAGACGACGATCGCCTGCGGCGTCTTGCCGATGCTGGCGAGGTCGCGCTCGATGCGCACGCCGTCGGCCCCCGCCGCCACGACCGCGAGGCCGGACGCGCCGTTGCGGCTGGCCGCGACGAGGTGCAGATCGCTGCTGCGCGCGTATTCGACGAAGTGCTTCTCGCCGTGGACCGCGCCGTCCTCGACGGTCGCCGCGAGGTCGTGCATCTCGCCTCGACCCTCCGCGAGGGCGATCGAGATCGTGGCGCCCTCGGCGATGCGCGGCAGCAGCTCTGCCTGGAGCGCCTCATCGCCGTGGCGCTGGACCACGAGCGCGGCGAGCGTGGTGGGGACGAAGGGCGTGAGCACCGCGAAGCGGCAGAGCTGCTCGACGATCATGGCGAGGTCGAGCAGCGAGCCGCCCTGGCCGCCGTGCTCCTCGGGAACGGCGAGCCCGGTCCAGCCGAGCTCGACGAGTGTCGACCAGAGAGCAGCGTCCGGCTCGCCGGCCCGCTCCATCTCGCGGACGCGGTCGGCGGGCGCCTCGCGTGCGAGGACGTCCTCGGCGTTGCTGCGGAGCAGCTCCTGGAGGTCGGTTGGTTGCAGGTCCAATCTCTGCCTCTATTCGCCCGGTCCGGACCCGCCGCCGTAGTGCGCCGCGATCCGCTGCTCAAGTGTGCGCACCAACCCCAGCAGCACCAAGGCGCCCACGAATCCGCTGGCGATGAACAGGCCGTTACTGGCCTGGGACAGGATCTGGCCCAGGAGACGTTCGAACGAGGGCATCGAGTCCACGAGCACCCACGCGCCGAACCAGTAGAACGCCGCCCCGGCGATCAGCACCACGATCCATCCCGCCGCCAGGTAGCGGGCGTTGGTCAGCACGCTGAGGACATCGGAAGTCATATCGTCTCCGCCCGTCATTTCGCCGCCGTTGTCTGCTGCGTCTGCCATGGTCACCCTCTCGCGTCGCATCGGGGACACCGTCGCGGCCGGGCCGCCCCCGCCAGGCTATATCGATGCGTGATGAAGATAGCACAGCGCGCCCGGCACGAGCCCACTGCCCCGGTCACCCCGCCCGCTAGCCGCGCGGCAGGCTGAGGCCGCGCGTGGCGATGATCTGTCGCTGGACGTCGTTCGTGCCGCCGCCGAAGCGCGTCGCCGGCGCGCCGCGCCAGCGCTCCTCGAAGTCCCCGCCGAGCGGCGCGCTCGCGCCCTGCAGCGCACCCTCCCAGCCGAGCAGGTCCATCGCCAGGTTGCTCACGCGCTCCTTCGTGTCCGTCGACCAGACCTTCGTCATCGAGGCCTCCATCGTCGGCGTCTGACCGCCGTCGATGATCGCCGCGTTGGTCGTCGCCAGCGCGCGCGCGATCTCGTAGTCGAGCTTCGTCTCGGCAAGCTTCGTGCGCACGATCGGGTCGTCTCGCAACTCCGTGCGATCCTCGCGCACGTACTCGACCATCAGGTCGAGCACGCGCTTGATCGGCGCGTAGGGGCCGATCGTGACGCGCTCGAGGTCGAGCGCGTTCATGATCGTGTACCAGCCGCGGTTCTCCTCGCCGACGATCGAGTCGGCGGGGATGCGGACGTCCTCGTAGAAGGTCTCGTTGGTGCGGCCACCGCCCATCGTCCAGAGCGGGCGCACGGTGATGCCCGGCGTGCCCATGGGGAAGACGAAGACGGAGATGCCGCGGTGCTTGGGCGCCTCGGGGTCCGTGCGGGCCGCCATGAAGAGGTGGCTCGCGTGGTGGGCGCCCGAGGTGTAGATCTTCTGCCCGTTCAGCACCCACTCGTCGCCGTCGCGGACCGCACGCGTCTGCAGCGAGGCGAGGTCCGTGCCGGCGTTCGGCTCGGTGTAGCCGATCGCGAAGTTCATCTCGCCGGTCTGGATCTTCGGCAGCCACTCCTGCTTCTGGCTCTCGCTGCCGAAGCGCATGATCGTCGTGCCCACCGACAGCACGGAGAGCGCGTCGTAGGGCATCCCCCAGTACTCCAGCTCCTCCTTGAGGATGAAGAGGTAGAAGGCGCCCTTGTCCTGGCCGCCGTACTCCTTCGGCCAGGCCATCGTGGAGAACCCGGCCTCGTCGAGGGCCGTGCGGAAGCGCTTCATGGCAGGGCCGTGCACGTAGGTCTCGTGGTACTCCTCGAGTTCACCGAGGAGCTCCTCCGTCCGGTATTCCTGGATGAAGGCGCGCAGATCGTCGCGGAACTGCAGTTGTTCGTCGGTCCAGCCGTAGTGCATGCGCACGGCCCTTCCTCGATGCCCGATTGGCGTCCGCATCATACCCACGGCCCCCGTTGTGGAGCGACCGAGGCGCGGCGCGGCCACCCCCGCTGGCGCGCGTCGCGGTAGGCTTGCCTCCGAAGCGGTAAGGAGGCAGCGATGGCGGAACAAGACGCACCCCGGATCAGCGAGGGCCAGATCACCGAGGAGGCCCTCGAGCGGCTGCGCTCGCGCCTCGGCAGCTACAACCGGCCGAGCTTCTACGGCCTCGGACCGCTGCACGAGGAGGCGACGCGCGACAGCATCCGCCACTTCGTGCGCGGCATCGGCGATCCCAACCCGCTGTGGGTGGACGCCGAGTACGCGGCATCGACGCGCTGGGGCGGGCTCATCGCGCCGCCGACGTTCCTCTACAGCGTCTATTGGACCTCCGGCCGGACGGGCGGGCTGCCCGGCGTGCACGGCTTCCACGCCGGCAACGACTGGGTCTGGCATCACCCGATCATGCTCGGCGACCGGATCACGGTGCAGGAGCAGTTCACCGGCCTCGAGGAGCGCCAGGGCGAGTTCGCCGGCCGCACGATGATCCAGTCCAGCATCTCCACCTATCGCAACCAGCGAGGCGAGGTGATCGCCGAGTGCAAGGGCTGGCAGTTCCGCGCCGAGCGCCGCGCCGCGCGCGAGCGCGGCAAGTACCAGCGCGAGCCGCACGTCTACACCGAGGACGAGCTCTTCGCGATCGAGGAGGAGATGCTCAACGAGGAGATCCGCGGCGCGACCCCTCGCTTCTGGGAGGACGTAGAGATCGGCGACGAGGTGCCCGCCGTGGTGAAGGGGCCGCTCAGCCTCGGCGACATCGCCGCCTTCGAGGCGGGCTGCATCGGCGGCATGGCGCACGTCTTCTCCGTCCGCGAGTCGCGCCGCCACCCGGCGTTCTGGTACCGCGACCCGAACACGGGCGCGCTCGAGGCGGTGATCCGCGTGCACGCCGCCTCCGGCACCGCCGGTCAGGCGGGGCTGCCGATGGCCTACGACTACGGCTCGCAGCGGATGTGCTGGCTGGGCCACCCGATCACCAACTGGATGGGCAACGACGGCTTCCTGACGCGCCTCTACGGCGAGGTCCGGCGCTTCAACTACCTCGGCGACACGACCTGGCTGAAGGGCCGGGTGAGCGGCAAGCAGATCGAGGGCTCCGACCACCTCGTGGACCTCGAGATCTGGGCGGAGAACCAGATCGGCGAGATGACCGCGAAGGGCCGCGCGCAGGTCAGCCTGCCCACGCGGGCGCCGGAGTGGGAGGGCTTCTAGCCCCACGGCGCGATTCCCCGTTTCGAGGGCGGTCCGGCTGTCTCTCCCCCTTGCGAGACCTTTGCGTAACGCGGCGGCGGGCGGCATGGTGGGGGCGGCGGGGCGGACCGGAGGGGGAGCCATGCATCAGCAGACCGGCGCGCCGACGTTCGCGGACGCGTTCCTGCCCGAGGGGCTCGGCCGCAACGAGACGCTGGAGCGGATCGACGCCCTGCTCGACTGGGAGCCCATCGCCCGGCTCGTCGCCGCGATCCACGCCGCGCCCCAGGGCCGCCCCGCCTACCCCCCGCTCGCGATGTTCAGGATCACGCTGCTCCAGCAGTGGTACGACGCCTCCGACCCGGCGATCGAGGAGGCGCTGCGCGACCGCCTCTCGTTCCGCCGCTTCGCCGGCTTCGGCCTCGACGACGCCACGCCCGACCACTCGACGATCAGCCGCTTCCGCACGCAGCTCACCCGGCGCGGCCTCGCCGCGCCGCTCTTCGCCGCGGTCGGGCGCCAGCTCGAGGCGCGCGGCCTGCTCGTCAAGCAGGGCACGCTGCTCGACGCGACCCTGCTCGAGGCGCAGGCGCGGCGGCCCCCCTTCGCCGCGGGCCCGGGCGCGCGCAGCAGCACCGACCGCGATGCGGCCTGGGCGCGCAAGGGCGGCGCGGCGCACTTCGGCTACAAGGCGCACGTCGGGATGGACGCCGGCTCGGGGCTGATCCGCCGCGCGCGGCTGACGCCGGCCAACGTCAACGAGACGGAGGTCGCCGAGGAGCTGCTCGGGGGCGACGAGGCGGCGGTCTACGCCGACAAGGCGTACGACACGAAGGCGCGGCGCGCGCGGCTGCGGGCGCGGGGGGTGAAGGACCGGATCATGCACCGCCCGAACAAGCACCATCCCGAGTTGCCGCACTGGCAGAAGCGGCGCAACGCGCTGCTCTCGCGCGTGCGGGCGCCGGTGGAGCAGGTCTTCGGGACGCTCAAGCGCGGCTACGGCTACCGCCGGGTGCGCTACCTGGGGCTGGAGCGCAACGCGACCGAGCTATGGCTGAAGTGCACGGCCTACAACCTGAAACGGGCGGTCCGTCTGCTCCCCGCCTGAGGCCCGTCCCGGGGCGGAGTGCGCCCCGGGCACGGTCTGAGGCCTCCGCCCCGCCCCGCCCCAAGCCGCCAACGGCCCCCGCAGGGCCGCCCGTCGCCCCCGGCTTCCCCGGATCTGCCGATTTCGCCAGTTACGCAAGGGTCTCCTCGCGGGAGAGGGCGGGGGTGAGGGGGAGCCGCGCGGCAGCGCGGCCAGCGAGGACAGGCGCGCGTCCTTCGTGGGGGGCTGCGCCCCCACTCCCCCATCCCGAACGAGCACGCGCACGGTCGTGTCGCGGACGCGAGAGATACCTCGCAGGGCGGCTCTCGCCCACCCACCCGCCCTCGGATTTTCTTTCTGTGGGGGCTGCGCCCCCACGCCCCCCTTGGAACCACCGAGGGCGCACCGACTTTCGAGGGGGTCCCCCTTCTCCTGGCGAGACCTTCGCATAACTCCAGCGTTGCCCTGAAGGGAGCGCCCTTTGCCGTCATTCCGGCGGAAGCCGGAATCCAGGACGCCTGCGCAAGGGAGGGATAGATTCCCGTTTTCACGGGGATGACGAGAAGGGGCGCTTGCCGGCAAGTTGCGCAAGGGTCTCCTCGCGGGAGAGGGGGCATCGCCGGATGGCAGGGACTACACTCGGCGCCACTGCTCCGAATGAGGGTGAGAAGGAGGCAGGAATGCGCGACTTCCAGGACAAGGTCGCCGTCGTCACCGGCGGCTCGGGCGGCATCGGCCGCGGACTGGCGCAGCGCTTCCTGCAAGCGGGGATGCGCGTCGCCCTCGCCGACATCGACGCCGACGGGCTGAAGGAGGCCGAGCAGGCGCTGGGCGAGTACGGCACGGTGATCGGCGTGCCGACGGACGTCTCCAGGCGCGAGAGCGTCGAGGCGCTCTCGCGGCGCGTGCTCGATGAGTTCGGCGCGGTGCACGTGCTCTGCAACAACGCCGGCCTCAACTCGCTCCACGAGCCCACGCTCTGGGAGCTGTCCCACGAGGAGTGGCAAGCGGTCGTCGGCGTGAACTTCTGGGGCGTGCTGAACGGCATGCACGTCTTCCTGCCGCTCATGATCGAGCAGGACACAGAGGGGCACATCGTCAACACCGCCTCGGCGGCGGGCCTCGGATCACGGCCGGGGATCAGCACCTACGTCGCGACGAAGGCCGCCGTGGTCGCGCTCTCGGAGTCGCTGCACCACGAGCTGGCGCGGGCGGGATCGAAGCTGCGCGCCTCGGTGCTCTGCCCCGGCCGCGTGCGCACCGCGGTGCGCATGGGCGGCTATCAGCGCCCGCGCCGCGCGCGCAGCGCGGACGAGGGAGACGACGAGGGCCGCCGGATGCTGCCGACGGACGTCGGCGACCTCGTGGTCGCGGCGATCCGCGAGGAGCGCTTCTACATCCTCACCCACCCCGAGGCGATCAAGGAGCGCGTGCGCAGCCGCGCGGACGACCTCCTGCTCGATCGCCTGCCGACCTACTCGCCCTCGATCCGCTCCGACTAGCCCGGGAGGCCGCCGTGCAGGATGCCGCACCCGTCGCGATCGTCACCGGCGCCAGCCGCGGGATCGGCAAAGGCTGCGCGATCGCCCTCGCCGAGGCCGGCTACGACCTCGTCGTCGCCGCGCGCACGCTGGAGCCCGGCGAGCCGCAGGAGATGTCCGAGACCGTCCAGGACTCCGACGTCCGTCCCGTCCCCGGCACGAGCCTCGCCGAGACCGTCGCGGAGATCGAGGCGCTCGGCCGGCGCGCCCTCGCCGTGCGCGTCGACCTGCTCGAGCAGGCCGACATGGACGCCCTCGTGGAGCGCACGCTGGAGGAGTTCGGCCGCATCGACGTGCTGGTCAACAACGCCCGCTGGGTGGGCCGCGGTTACAAGGACCCGTTCCTGATCACGCCCCACGAGGTCTTCGAACTCTCGCTGCGCGTGAACGCGCTCGCGCCGCTCTACCTGCTCGAGAAGGTCGTCCCGGTGATGATCGAGCAGGGCGGAGGCGTCGTCGTCCACATCACCTCGCGCAACGGCATCGTCGAGTCCTCGAAGCGGCCGACGAGCGACTGGACGGGGCGGCCGGGGCTCTCGTACGCGGTCAGCAAGGCGGCCTTCAACCGCATCGCGCCCGGCCTCGCCAAGGAGATCGCCGAGCACAACGTGGCGATCGTGAACCTCGAGCCGGGCGACGTCGGCGTGGAGCGCAAGGCGGTCCAGCGCGGCGACGCGTTCGACCCCGCGAACCACGACTCGGCGCTCGCGGCGGGGCGCAGCTGCGCCTACATCGCAAGCTCGGCGCACCCGATGTACTACTCCGGCCTCACCGTCTTCGCGCCGGAGTTCGCCGTCGAGCGCGGCCTCGTCGAGCCCGGCGACCTCGCCGCCGGCCGGACCGACCGCTGGGGCCAGCCCGGCCGCGTGATGGCGACCTACAGCGGGCTGGTGGAGACGATCTAGCAGCCTCGACGTGCGGCGAGGGGACGCGATGAAGCCGACTTGTGGGGCTTCTGTCGATCGAACCAAAGCTCGCGGATGCGATCAGCGAACTGCCGTTCATGCCGTGCACTGGCGGGTCGTGCTTGAGGTTGCAGGCGCGTGGGTTGCCGGAGTGGCGGCCCTGAGCGTCGTGGCGGCTGGCGGCTCCGGCGCCGCGAAAGCCTTCGCGATCTACTTCGCGGTCGCCAGTGCGGGGGTAGCGGTGCTCGCGATCAGGCAGCGTGATCCTGCTCGGCGGCTACTGGACGCCTCCGCCGGAGCTGGTCTGACGTTGGGCACCGCAGCATTGGGGATCTTCACGTGGGCCCACGCGCTTCTTCCCGCTTTCCTGCTCTGGCTGCTGGTTGTAGCGGAGCTCTCTCGGAAAGCCAGTGATCGAGCCGAAGCCATCGCCGTGGGTGCTGGCCTCGGTTTCGTGGCCGGCGGCATCTGGCTCGTCGCGTTGACCCGCTGAGAGGCACCGATACCCGTCACCCCTGCTCGGTAATGGGACAGGTTAGACCGTATGGAGTGACCGGCTCCGAGTTCGCAAACTCGCGGGTTACAGACGCGAGGGCTGCAGAGCCGCATGCGAAAGGAGCCGGTCATGACGATGACTACCACATATGCAGGGATGGATGCACACGCGCGGGCGATCCACGTGGCGGTGCTGGCGCCGGGGGCCGAGCGGCCCGAGGAGTGGCAGCTGGCGAACGAGCCGAAGGCGGTGAAGCGGCTCGCGCAACGCCTGAAGCGCATGGCGCCGAGGGTCCGGTCGTGGCCTGCTACGAAGCGGGTCCAACAGGCTTCGCGCTGCAGCGCCGGCTCGAGGCCGCGGGCATCGAGTGCCGGGTGATCGCCCCGTCCCTGATCCCGCGCCGCCCCGGCGACCGCGTCAAGACCGACCGCCGCGACGCGCGCAAGCTGGCCGAGCTGCTGCGCGCGGACCTGCTCACCGAGGTGCATCCGCCCACGGAGGACCAGGAGGCGGTGCGCGACCTCTGCCGCGCGCGCGAGGACGCCGTGGCCGACCGTACACGGGCGCGCCACCGCCTTTCGAAGCTGCTGCTGCGCCGCGGCCTCGCCTACGACGGCCGCAACTGGACGCTGCGCCACCGCCGCTGGCTGCTGACGCTGCGCTTCGAGCACCCCGCCGCGCAGGCGACCTTCGACGACTACCTGCGCGCGCTCGAGGCGGTCGAGGAGCGATTGCGCGCGCTCGAGGGGGAGCTCGATCGGGAGGCCGCCAGCGAGGCGTACAGGGAAGCGGTGGGGCTGCTGCGCTGCTTCCGGGGCATCGACACGGTGACGGCGCTGACGGTGCTGGCCGAGCTCGGCGACATCACGCGCTTCGGCAGCGCCCGGCAGTTGATGTCCTTCCTCGGGCTCACGCCGAGCGAGCACAGCAGCGGGGCGCGCCAGCGTCGGGGGCCGATCACGAAGACCGGCAACACGCACGTGCGGCGGCTGCTCGTGGAGAGCGCCTGGCACTACCGCCACACGCCGCGCGTCGGTGCGGGGCTGCGCAAGCGCAGGGAGGGCCAGCCGGGCTGGGCCGTGGCGCTGGCCGACCGCGCGCAGTCGCGGCTGCATCGCCGTCAGCGGCGCCTGCGCGCCCACGGCAAGCCGTCGGTGGTCGCCAATGTCGCCGTGGCGCGTGAGCTGGCGGGCTACATCTGGGCGATACTGAGCATCCAGGCCGGGCAGCGCGCCGCGGCCTGACGGGACGGAGCGGGACGCACGGGCAGCGGGAGCGGCGATGCGCCGCTCCGGGGCAGGGAGAGGATGGATGAGCGAGGGCAGGCTCCGGAGGATGCGCGGCTCACCCTTGCGGCAACGGCGCCCGGCGCCGTCAACCCGCGACGTTAGACGGCGACCCCTCCCGGCGAAGCACGGTCATGCGGCAAGGCCACAGGCAACCCGCGAATATCAGAGTGACACGTCGTCGCAGCAGCGCCCTCGTTCGTCCATCTCCCCCCGCTCCGGAGCCGGATCGCCACGACCACCGCCGGTGCTGCTTGACAGCCGGTCACTCCATATCAGGGTGAGGCGGCGCGGCGAGGAGAAGCCATGAAGCCAATCGACGAAGCGGGCGAACTGTTCCGCCATCAGCGCGCGGTCCGCGCCTGGTCCGACCGCGAGGTGAGCGAGGAGCACGTGCGCGCGGTGCTGCAGGCCGCGATTCACGCACCCTCCGGGTCCAACACCCAGCCCTGGAGCTTCATCGTCGTGCGCGACGCGGAGCAGAAGGCCCGGATCCGCGAGGTCTACGATCGCGCGCGCGCCGACATCTACCGCATCGCGCAGGTCGCGCAGGTCTCGCCCGACGACGAGCGCATGCCAATGGACCAGGCCCCGGTGCTGATCGTCGCCTGCGTCTCGACGCCGCCCTCCGGGAGCGCGGGCTTCCAGACGGGCGCCTCGATCTATCCCGCCTGCCAGAACCTGATGCTCGCCGCGCGCTCGCTCGGCCTCGGCACGGTGCTGACGACGCTGCACCGCCGGCGCAAGGACGAGATGCACGAGGTGCTCGGCATCCCCGACGGCATCGAGAGCGCCGCGATCATCCCGCTCGGCTGGTCCACCCGCGACTACGGCCCGAACCGCCGGGCGCCCCTCGACGACGTCGTGATGCAGGACCGCTGGAGCGAGGCGCAGGACTAGCCGGGAGCGTCCTTCGGGTTAACCGGCTTGTCGATCCAGAAGCGCTGACCGCAGCCGCGCAGGCAGATCAGCATCGAGCCGTAGCCCTGCGGATCGTGCATCCCCTGGAGCGCGCCCCGCTCGCACGCGGGGCACACCATGTACGGGTTCCCCCACGCCCCGATCTCGATGCGCTCGGGCATCGCCCTGAGGTAGACGATCGGCTGACGTACGTGCTCACCGGGCATCCGCGCCGTCCCACGCGCACACTGGCCCGCGCCCGGCGATCTCGTCAAGACGGCGCTCCGCTATCATCCGCCACGCCTCGGCACGCTGCCGGGCCGCGCGGGAACGGAGCAGACGATGGCCGACGGGCGCTTTGTCACCTACGAGACGCTGCACGAGGGGCGCATCGCCCGCATCTGGCTCAACCGACCGGATGCGCGCAACGCCCAGAACTACGGCCTGCTCGGCGAACTGGACGAGGCGTTCCTGCGCGCCGAGGCCGACGAGGACGTGCGCGTCGTGATCCTCGGCGGGCTCGGACCCGCCTTCTCCGCCGGTCACGACCTCGGTACGCCGGAGCGCCTCGCGGAGAACGCGGCGATGGCCGCGGCCACCGACCGGCGAGGTACCGAGGAGCGCTGGCTGCGCGAGTTCCGGCACTACTTCGAGAACACGCGCCGCTGGCGCGACCTGCGCAAGATCACGATCGCGCAGGTGCACGGCTACTGCATCTCCGCCGGGCTGATGCTCGCCTGGTGCTGCGACCTGATCTGCGCCTCGGACGACGCGGTGTTCGTGGACGTGGTCGGGGCGCGGCTCGGCATGTGCGGCCTCGAGTACTTCGCGCACCCCTGGGAGCTGGGCCCGCGCAAGGCGAAGGAGCTGCTGCTCACCGGCGACTCGATCGACGCCAACGAGGCCTACCGGCTCGGCATGGTCAACAAGGTCTTCGACCGCGAGGCGCTCGATGAGGAGACGCTGAACCTCGCCAGGCGCATCGCCGAGGTGCCCTCGTTCGCCGCGCTGCTGATCAAGGAGTCGGTCAACCAGACGCAGGACGCGCAGGGCTTCTACACCGCGCTCAAGGCCTGCTTCAGCATCCACGAGGCGAACCACGCGCATTGGGCCGAGGTCACGAACGGCGCGGCCGCCATCGGCACGCCCGAGTTCGGCGTCAGCGGTGAGCGGCGCCCGATCCAGAGCGCCGAGCGCACGAGCAGCGGGCTGCCCGCCTGAGCGCCACGGGCAGCCGGAACGCAGGCGAGGAACGCCCGCCCGTCCTGCTCGCCGGGCGCACGCCCGCCATCGAGTGGGCGGCGCTGCACCTGCGCCGCGCCGGCTTCGAGCCGCTCCCGCTCGACCGAGGCGGCGACCCGCCGCCGGCCGTCGCCCTGCTCGCCGACCTCGATGACGAGGAGTGGCGAGGACGCGACGACGAGGCGGCCCGGGCCGCGGAGGCGGCGGGCTGCCCGCTGGTGCTGCTCTCCTCGTTCGGCCGCGGGCCCGGCGCGCGCCGCGGCAGCGACCTGACCGTCTCCGCCGCCGCCGGCCTGCTGCACGTCACGGGCACGCCCTCGGACGAGGAGCAGCGGCCCGCCGTGCTCTCGCCGCAGCAGGCGGATGCGCTCGCCGGCTCGTTCGCCGCGCTCTGGATCGGTGCGCAGGCGCTGGCCGGGGCGACCTCGGGCGTGACCGAGCTGACGAAGCTGGAGTGCCTCGCGATCGCGACCTCGTGGGCGGCCACCCAGTGGCTCTACGCCGGCGTCGCGCCGTCGCGACTCGGCCTCTCCGTCTACCAGCCCTCGGGCGTCTTCGAGGCGAAGGACGGGCCCGTCTACACGATCATCGTGAGGGACGAACAGTGGGCGCGCCTCGTCGAGGCACTGGGCGATCCGGAATGGGCGCGCTGGGAGATCTTCGGCAGCCAGCCGGGCCGCTTCGACGGGGCCGACGTGCTGGGGCCGCGCGTCGCCGCCTGGCTGGCTCAATACACGCGCGAGGAGATCCTCGATCTCTCGCTGCGCCACCGCCTGCCGTTCGCGCTCGCGAACCGCCCCGAGCAGGCGGCGGCGCTGCAGGAGCAGCTCGACGGCGAACCCGACCACGCGCAGTGGCTCTACCGCACCACCCCCGCCCCGCGGACGGACGCGCCGGCGCCGCGCGAGGCCATCGAGGCGCGCGCCGCCCGCACAGCTCGCGATCCGCGCCGCCCCCTCGCGGGCATGCTCGTGGTCGATGCCAGCACCGTCTGGGCCACGCCGTACGTCGGACAGCTGCTCGCCCAGCTCGGCGCGCGCGTAATCAAGATCGAGTCACGCCGCCGCCTCGACGACGTGCGGCCGATCCTGACCTACCTCGATCCGCACGCCGAGGGCGAAGCCGACTGGGATCGCTCCGGCGGCTTCCGCGAGGTGAACCGCGGCAAGGAAAGCGTCCTGCTCGACCTCACGACCGGGGAGGGCCGCGCGCTGCTGCACCGGCTCGTCGCGCAGGCGGACGTGCTGCTCTCCAACCTCACGCCCGGCGGCGAGCGGGCGCGCCGCCTCGGGCTCCACGAGGACGAGCTGTGGGCGACCAACCCGCAGCTCGTGATCGGGCGGCTCTCGGCGTATCAGCCCGGCAGCCAGCTCGAGGGGATGACCGGCTACGGCTACGGGATGCTGCTGATGTGCGGCTTCGGCTATGCCGGCCCGGATCGCCCCTGGAGCGACCGCAGCATCGCCTACCCGGACCCGGTCTGCGCCGCCGCGCTCGCGCTCGGCCTGCTGCGCGCCCTCGATGAGCGCGACCGCAGCGGGCGCGGCGCGCTCATCGAGTCGTCCCTGTTCGGCGTCTCGGCGGCGCTGATGCGCGAGTTCGAAAATCGCGAGGCGCAGACCGCGTACGAGGGCTGCCTGCCCTGTGCGCACGAGGAGTGGATCGCCGTCAGCTGCCCCGACGCGCCCTCGCTCGACGCGCTCGGCGGCGTGCTCGCCGTAACCCTCGATGGCGTCGAGCCGGGCGACATCGAGGCGGCGCTCGCCTCGCGCTCGCGGGTGTGGGAGGCGCAGTCGCTGCGGGTCGCGTTGCGGCAGCGCGGCGTCGTCGCCGAGCGAATGCTCGACGCGCAAGGGATGGTGCGGTCCGGCGAACTGACGGCCAGCGGCCAGCTCCACATCCCCGAGGGCGAGACGCACCTCCACTTCGCTTCGCCGTGGGTACTCGACGGCGAACGCATCGACGTGCGCGGACGCTCCCCCTGGCTCGGCGAGCACAGCGCCGCCGTCTTCGCCGAACTGCTCGCCATCGACGCCGAGGCTATGCGCGGCCTTGAGGAGCGGCAGGTCGCCTGGTAGCGGGTTCGCATCCGTCGACGCGTACAACTGCCGGTCACTCGTCCAGCTCGAGAGTCTCCATCAACTCTCTCCACTCACGTGCAGAGATTCCTGACGCCTTCCGCAGCGTTTCCGCTTCGGTGCGACGACCCTCGACCAATGCACGCACTACCGCCAGCGCGTCGGCCGAGAGGAGCCCGCTGCCCATCCGATAGTCGCAAAACGCCTCGTAGGCGAGCGGCACCCAGGGCTTCACGACGCGCTCGAGAATCGCCTCCGCATACACACGGATTTCGTACTGGGCGTGCTCGTCCGCCCGTAGAGACAGGAAGTGCAGCAGGTTGTGGAGGTCGATCTTCCAGTACCACTGCGTGTAGAAGTTGAGCGACAGGTTCATCCGGGCGAGCTCACGCGCCAGACCACTTTGCTCCTCGTCACGCGACTCTCCGGCCGGCGGCTCATTCAGCAGCTCCTGGTAGTGCCTGTACGCACGTTCGGCATCCTCGCGCAGCAGCTCCTGCACCCGCGCAGCCTCGCGTGCGGAGAGTTGCTCACCACGGCCCTGGCGGTTGGTTTGGGCTTGAGACCGTATGACTTCAGCGCCTGGCACATAGAACTCGCGATCGAGAATCGAGTAACGGGCGGAGTATTCGTTGACGTTGGCCGTGCGGTGCCGGATCCACTGTCGCGCGACGAAGATCGGGAGTTTGACGTGCAGCTTGATCTCGCACATCTCGAAGGGAGTCGTGTGCCGGTGACGCATGAGGTAGCGGATGAGCCCTCGATCATCCGACCTGCGTCGGGTGCCTCGTCCATAGGAGACGCGTGCCGCCTGCACGATGGCGCCGTCGTCGCCCATGTAGTCGATAAGCCGCACGAACCCGTGGTCCAGGACCTGCACAGGCATGTACAAGAGGTCTTCAAGGGCGGGGACAGTGGCACGCTTCGTCTCGTACCGCTGCGTTCGCAGAGCCTCCAACTCGGCTCGCTGCTCTGGCGTCATGAAGTCGGTCGTGGTGCCCACCTCGCCCGCTACGCCGCGTAGCGGCGCCTTGACGCATCGCGGTTCGGGATTCGAACCGAGCCGTATACTACACCGCCTCCCTGGCCCAACCTGCGACCGCGCCGCCACCACGCGTGGGTGGGCGGACGTTCGAGGAGCCTCGGAAGCCACGAGCCGGCGCCTCTGTAACCAGCTCCCGGCGGGCCTTACGCTCACGTTACCCGCGTTCTGCGAGGCTGCCCGGCCATCGGCGGTCGCGCGTGCAGGAGGATGACGATGCTGAGCCGGCCCCGCCTCGTGATTGCCGCAGTCCTCGCAGCCGTGCTGGTCGCCGTCGTGGCCGCGGGCGGCTGGTACTTCTTCATCCGCGACGACGCCCCGCCGCCGGTGAGTCTCGAGGGCGCCGTCGCGAGCACGCAGGCGACCGCGACTGCCACCGCCGCCACGGCTCCCTCGACGCCTGCCGCGACCCCTACCCCAACCGCCACCGCCGCGGCCACGCCGGCGCGAACCGCCACCGCCGCGCCGACGCCAACCGCGACGGCCACGCCAACAGCCACCCCGACCCCGGAGGCCGCGCCGGCTCGGCCAGAGGGCGAGGTCAGCGGCGTCTGGCGGCTCTCGGACCGGGGCGAGTCCTTCGCCGGCTACCGCGTCCGCGAAGAGCTCGCCACCATCGGCGCGACCACCGCCGTGGGCCGCTCCAGCGCGATCACCGCCTCGCTCGAGTTCGACGGCAGCGCGATCACCGCCGTCGATGTCGAGGTCGACATGACGCAGTTGCGGAGCGACCAGTCGCGCCGCGACGGCGCCCTGCGCCAGCAGGCGATCGAGACGAACACCTACCCGACGTCCAGCTTCGCGCTCACGGAGCCGATACCGCTCGACAGCGTGCCCGCGGAGGGCGAGACGATCTCGGTCACGGCGGTCGGCGATCTGACGCTCCACGGCGTCACCCGCCAGGTAGAGCTACCGCTTGAGGGCCAGCTCACGGACGGGCTGGTCGTCGTCATCGGCTCGATCGAGATCGTGTTCGCGGACTACGACATCGAGAAGCCGCGCGCCGGGATCGTCATTTCGGTCGAGGATCGCGGGATCATGGAGTTCCAGCTGGTCTTCGAGTAGGCGCGGGACGGCCCGCTCGCGCCTCGGCTATCCGGCCGCCTCCGCCGCCTCAGCCTCAGCCTCGGCCTCGGCCGACTCGCGCCGGGCGACCCGCGCGGCGCGGTCGATCAGATCCGACGGGACGAGCAGCACGAGCACGAGGACGAAGGAGAGGATGCCGATGCCGAGCAGCGTGAAGGTGGCGTACCCGCCGATCGCGTCGGCGAGGATGCCGAGCGGCAGGCCCATCAGCGGCATGAAGCCGAACGTGAGCATGTACAGGCTCATAATCCGGCCGTGGTACCGCTGCTCCGAACTGGTCATGATCATCCCGTTGTTGAGCGCCATGTACGCCATCGAGCTGGCCCCGATCACCATCATCGCGAGGAACGCGCCCGGCACGCCGAGGGTGAACGATCCGACCCCCAGGATGACGAGGCCGATACCCCAGCCGAGACCGAGCAGCGCCTGCGTGCGCGCCAGCCGGCCGGAGGGGTTCAGCGTGGCGATCAGCAGCGATCCCGCCAGCGCGCCGACGGCGTTCACCGCCATCAGCAGCCCGAAGCCGAGCGAGCCGAGTTCGAGATCGCCCGCCACGAACGCCGGCAGGATGGTCACGAACGGCATTCCCAGCGAGATCGGGAGCAACGCCATCAGCATCAGCGTGCGCAGGGCCGGGTTGCCGCGCACGTAGCGCAGCCCGATCGCGATCTCCCCAAACATCCCCCGCCGCTGCGCGGCGCCCTCGAGGTGTCCACGGCCGCGCGGGAGCAGCCACACGGCACCCCAGGCGATGGCGTACATGGCGGAGGTGATGTAGTAGGTCGCCGCGAAGCCCCAGGCCGCGATGAAGATTCCGGCGGCCACCGGCGAGAAGAGGCGCGTCGCGTTCATCGCCGTGTTGTTGAGGGCGATCGCGTTCATCAGCTCGTGCCTCGGCACCAGCTCCGGAATGTAGGCCTGGCGCGCCGGCATGTTGAAGGAGAACGTGCCGCCGAGCACGATCCCGAACAGGAACAGCATCCGCAGCGAGATCATGTCGAAGCTGATCAGCAGCGCGATCGCCAGCGCCTGCACGAACACCGCCGCCTGCGTGAACAGCAGCACCTTGCGCTTGTCCACGCGGTCCGCGATCGCGCCCCCCGGCAGCGCGAGGAAGAGTTGCGGGATGCCCCACGCCGCGGCCAGCCCGCCGACCGCGGAGAAGTTGCCCGCCAGCTCGTAGGCGAGCAGCCCGCGTGCGATCATCTGCATCTGCATGCCGATCATCGCCATCGCCATCGAGGCCCAGAGCAGGCGGTAGCGGCGGTAGCGGAAGGCGCTGAAGGTGCGGCGCAGCGGCGGACGGGCTCCGCCGACGGGGGCCATGCCGTCGCCCATCCCGCCGGCCATTCCGCCGGGCATCCCGCCGGCCATGCCGCGCAACGGAAGGCCGGGCGCGGCCAGCCCGTCCCCGTTCGGATCGGCGCCCTGCTGCGGGGCGGGCGGTTCCTCGCGATCCGCGTCGCCGGATCGGCGCGTCGTGCCCTGGGCCATGCGCGCTCCACCCATCGAACCCGGCGCATTTGCCCCGCCGAGGCCGCCGGCCCGGCCGCCTCGTCGACTCGTTGCTCGCTCGTGCACCGGAGGAATCTCGCGGCGGGAAGCACCGCCGCTGCGGACCTCAGCGTAGGTTCGCCTCTCCTCTGCCGTCAACGTAGGGTTAAGGCCCATGCGGCCCGGCGGCGGTACCATTCGCCGCAGAGCTGCGAGACCACGAACGGAGCCCCAGACGATGCTCGCACTGCCCGAATCCGCCCGCGCGTTGTTGGCCGACCGCGCCTACGGCCACCTCGTAACCACGAACCCGAGCGGGACGCCCCAGCTCTCGATGCTGTGGGTGGACGTCGACGGCGACGAGGTGCTCGTGAACACCTCGGAGGGGCGCGCCAAGGTTCGCAACATGCGCCGCGACCCGCGCGTGCTGCTCTCCGTCCAGGCGCGCGACGAGCCGCAAAGCGCCCTGCTGATCCACGGCCGCGTGACGGAGATCACCAGCGAGGGCGCCGACGAGCACGTCGACATGCTCGCCGGGCGCTTCCTGGGCGCGGACAGCTACCCCTTCCGCGCGCCCGGAGAGCAGCGGCTGCTCGTGCGCATCGCCGCCGAGCGCATCGGCGGCCTCGGCCCATGGGCGCCCATGCCAGGCGCCTGACGGAGGCCCGATGACCGACCAGAACCCCGCCGACGACATCCGCATGGACGAGCAGCTCGCGACCGAGTGCTCGAACTGGGTCGCCGAGCAGCTGTCGGAGGAGTTCGGCGGCTTCATCGCCGCCGAGGTCGTCGACGCCGTGCTGGAGTTCGAGGCCGACATCCGCATCGCCGAGGACGACCCCGAGATGGATCACGCCTCGATGGCCGACCGCCTGCTCGAACGGCTCGGCGAGGAGGGCGCTCCCACGGACCAGCGCTGGGGTGTGACGACGCACCTGCTCGTCGAGATCCTCTACTGGGAGGATGAGTTCCGGGCGCTCGCCGGGCGACCGCGTCACGTCCGCCCGCACGCCGGAGGCCGCTAGCGCCGCGGCTCGCGGCTACTCGATCAGGTCGCCGCACTCCTCGTCGAGGATCTCGCGCGTCTCTGCCCCGGTCGCGCCATGCGCGGCGCCCTCGGCGATCGCCTCGGCAACCACCTCGAACGCGTCCGCGCCGTCCTCGATCCGATCTCGTGCAGCCGGTCGTGGATGTCGCCCCGGACGTGCGCCGAGCCACCGTTGCCACAGGCGGCGAGCAGCAGCGAGGCGGTCGCCAGCGCCGCACACGCCGCGATCCTCCAGCGGGCGATGCGCCGACCTCGAAACACAGACACGCCTCCTGAGCGCTACGACCCGGGGGCGACCTCGTCGCGCAGTCGCTTCAGCCGCCGGATGTTCTCCAGATCGGGGCCGTCGCCCTCGATGCCAGGCACCTCGAGCAGCAGCGCGCGGCCGGCGAACGCGGGCTCGGCGAGGATCGTGCGGAAGCCCTCGTAGCCGATGTGCCCGTCGCCGATGTTCTCGTGGCGGTCGCGCCCGCTGCCCAGCTCCTGCTTCGAGTCGTTCGCGTGGATCACCGCCAGCTGGTCGAGGCCGATCTCGCGTTTGAATTCCTCGAGGGTGTCGGCCATGCCCTCGGGTGTCGTGATGTCGTAGCCCGCGGCGAAGGTGTGGCAGGTGTCGAGGCAGACGCGCAGCCGCGGCGAGCCGGATGCGTCGAGGATCGCGCCGAGTTCCTCGAACCTGCCGCCGATCGGGCCCTGCTGGCCCGCCGCGTTCTCGAGCGCGAGCAGCGGGCCCGCGGGCGCCTCGTCGAAGATGCGCGCGATCGCGCTGACCACCTCCGGCAGCACCGCCTCGAAGCCGCGTCCGAGGTGCGAGCCGCTGTGCAGCACCACGCCCTCGGCTCCCGCCCGCGCGGCGACGCTGAGCGCGTTGACCACCGAGGCGATCGACTTCTCGTGCTGCTCCTCGGAGCGGGCGGCGAGGCTGACCAGGTAGCTGCCGTGCAGCCACGCCTGGCCGATGCCGGATTCGGCGCGCAGCGTGCGGAAGCGCTCATAGGCCTCGGGCTTGTGGTTCGTGGGGCGCCAGGCGCGCGGCGAGGCGCCGAAGAACTGGACTCCCTCCGCCCCGATCTCGACCGCCCGCTCGATCGTGCGCCAGAGGCCACCGGACGCCGAGCAGTGCGCCCCGATCGCGATCCGGGGCGGCGCGTCCTCCGTCGCGGTCATGAAGCGCGGTCCCGCCCGCGCCCTCCCCGCCTGAGCCCTCGAAGGCGCGTCGCCCACGCCTCGATCCTCAGCCGCCACGGGCGCGCGATGACGGCCCCCTCGACGGCGTCCGAAAGTTGCGCGAGGTCGGGCGTCGCTTCGCCGTGCTCGATCCGCGCGGTCCCGCACGCGAGGTCCACGCTGGCGCTCGTCACGCCCGGGACGCTCCGCAGGGCGCGCTCGGTGCGGCTCGCGCAGACCCCGCAGACGAGGCCGTCGATCGCCAGCTCACTGCTGCCCTCGCCCCTCGAGGAGACGCGCAGCCGCGGCGCGGTCAGCAGGCGGCGAAGGTGGAGCTGGATGCCACGCATCATGCAACCATCGTACCAGCGTCGCGGGCCTGCTCCAGCCCGCCTTCGAGGCCGGCTGAGGGGCTCCGAAAGGCGCGTCGGGCGATCGAATGCGGCCGCGGGCGTCGCCCTGTGCGTGCGGGCGTGGTAGATTCGCCGCAAGGTCGGCCAGCGGTGGCGGGAAGGCGTCCGCCGTCGCGCCGCCGAGAGCAGCCCCGACGGGAGGCAGCGTTGGCGTATTCCATCATCGAGACGTGCATCGGCTGCACGGCTTGCATCAAGAAGTGCCCGGTCAACGCGATCACCGGCGTGCGCGACGAGCTGCACGTGATCGACCCGGATCTGTGCATCGACTGCGGCGCCTGCGGCGCCGTCTGCCCGCCCGAGTCGATCCTCGATGAGCTGGGCGACCAGTGCCGCACCTTCCCCCGCCGCGAGCTGCCGCTGGCGAAGGTGATCGACGACAACTGCATCGGCTCCGGCTGCGAGCTCTGCATCCACATCTGCCCGTTCGACGCGCTCTCCCTGACGGACACGCCGAACAGCCACGACTTCTACGGCGTCGCCGTCGTCGACGACAAGAGGTGCGTCGGCTGCCGCCTCTGCGAGCAGGCTTGCGGCTGGGGCTCGATCTACATCGACCCGCCGCGCGAGATGCTCAAAAGGGACGTCTACCCCATTGAGGTGCTGACGCCCAAGAAGGGCCGCGGCATCGCGCGGGCACAGGAGCGCAAGGCCGCGACACCCGGCTAGCGCGCGCCCCTCAGCGGACTCAGCGGACGCCGACGCGGCCGGCGCTGTGAGCGAGACTCCCGAACCCACGGTCCTGCGTGTGCGGCTGCTGCGCCCGGGTGCGCGCGTCCCCGAGCGCCAGAGCGCCCTCGCGAGCGGCTTCGACCTCCACGCCTGCCTCGAGGGCGGCTCGATCGAGCTGGGCCCCTCGCCCGTGCTCGTGCCGACCGGCATAGCCGTGGCCGCCCCGCAGGGCCTCGACGTGCAGCTGCGGCCGCGCTCCGGCCTCGCCGTGCGGGGCGTGCTGGCGGTGCTCGGCACGCTGGACTCGGACTACCGCGGCGAGCTGTTCGTGACGATGTACTGCCTGCCCGGCAGCGGCGACGCCGGCCGCTACGTGATCGAGGACGGCGAGCGGATCGCGCAATTGGTCGTCGGCCGCCTCGCGCCGGCGACCTTCGAAGTCGTCGCGGACCTCGATGCGACGGAGCGCGGTGCGGGCGGCCACGGCTCCACCGGGCGCTAGCCTGATCGCAGTCTCATCCCGGCAGTTTGCTCCGTCAGCTCTTTGTTCCGGACATGCAGAGGGCGGGCCCGGAGGCCCGCCCTCTCACCAGCATCTGCCGTGCGGCGGGGGTGATTGGTTTCGCGGCAGATGTTGGTTGCTAAGGAAGGTGCGGCGTCAGGCGGGAACCCCTCCCGCCCAACGCTCGTCCAGAAGGGAGACGGAGTCCGTCCCTCTCCCGGATCTGCGAGGGCTATGCATCGCTCATCTCCATTTCCTCCTCGGCGAAGAGGTAGTGGTAGACCAGCGCGGCGACCACCGCGCCGATGATCGGGCCGATCCAGTAGACGAGGTGGTTGCTCCACTCGCCGCCAACGAGGGCCGGACCGAAGGTGCGCGCCGGGTTCATCGCCGCGCCGGTCAGGGTGCCGATCGCGAGGATGTCCATCGTGAGAATCAGGCCGATGCCGAAGCCGCCCAGCTTCGGGCCGCGCGAGTCGAGCGCGGTGCCGAACACGGCCAGCATCAGGAAGAAGGTGGCGATTGCCTCAAGGATGACGCCCTGGCCGAACTCGATGCCGCGGCCGAGCAGCGGGACGCCGAGGCTGACGGCGTCGCGCAGCGCCTCCGGGAAGAGCAGCAGCAGCGCGAGTGCGGCCACGACGGCGCCGAGCAACTGCGCGATGATGTAGGCGACGGTCGAGATCGTATCGAGGCGGCGGGTAGCCCACAGGCCGATCGTGAGCGCAGGATTGAAGAGGCCGCCGGAGATGTGGCCGAGCGAGGAGACGAGCAGCGCGATGGCAAGGCCGTGGGCGATGGCGATGGCGAGCAGGTTCTGTCCGCCGGTCTGGATGATGGCGGCCGCGCCAATGAAGATGAGGGCGAAGGCGCCGATGAACTCGGCGGCGAGCTTGCGTCCGTGCTCCCTCGTGTCGAAGGCACCCACTGGACCCTCCCCACCACACGCGTCACCAGGGGCACCCGAGGCGCCGCTGGATCGGCGGCGTATGGGGCATTCAAACAGGCATTCGCTAAAAAGTCAACACGGGTACTCAATTTGATCTCGAAGTTTTTCCACAAATCGCCGCGGAGCACCCGGACGGCCCGAGCCGGCAGGGCCGGCGTCGCCGTGATCCTCTCCGCGCTCGCCCTCTTCGCCGCCTCGTGCGGCGACGGCGGCGATGTGCAGATCGTCGCGCTGACCCCGACGCCGGCCTCGGAGCAGACGCCGGTGCGCAGCATCGACGGGCCCGCGATCGTCACCGCGACTCCCACCGCGGGTGCGCTCGAGGGGACGGCGACGCCGACGGCGACCGTGACCGCGACCGCCGACGAACCGCCCGAACCGCCCGAGCGGCCGGAGCAGCCACTGGCGAGCGCCCTGCTGCTGCGGGACTACCTCGCGACCGGGGAGGCGAACCTGCCCGGCTGCCTGCCGGAGTTGGTCTCCGCCTGGGAGCTCGCCCCTACCAGCGGCGAGCGCTGCCTCTTCGCCGACTTCGACGGGGACGGCGCAAGCGAGTTCGTATTCGCCGTCACGCTGGCCGGCGGCGGAGGCGACGTCTGGTTCTACGAGAGCGGCGAGGATGAGTACCGCCTGCTCACCTCCGCACGCGTGCTGGTGAACGCCACCCTCGACGGCGTCACCATCGACGCGGTCGCCGACCTGACCGGCGACCGCTTCCCGGACCTGGTGATCTCGGCCCTGCGCTGCGGCGACGCTGTCTGCGAGCGGCTGCTGCTGATCGTGAGCACGCACCGCGGAAGGCTGGAGAACCTCACACCCACCGGGCTGGAGATCGGTCCCGAAGCCGAGTTGAGCCTCGAGGCTGCGGACGAAGCGTCGGGAGGGACGACGGGCACGGAAACGCCTCCACGGCTGGTCATCATGGACGACGCCGCGCCCGACTCCTCCACGGGGCCGGTGCGCTCCACGAATCTGGTGCTGAGCTGGGCCGGGGCGGGGTTCCTCTCCGAGGTGGCGCCCGGTCCCACGCGCTACCTCTTCCACGCGATCGTGGACGCCGACGAGGCGTTCAGGCGCGGGGAGTACGAGCTGGCGCGCACGCTCTACGAAGCGGCCGCCACGGACACCTCGCTGGTCGATTGGCGCGTCGAGCGGGGACGGGGATCGGGGCGCGCGGAGTTGTCCGCCTACGCGCTCTTCCGTGCCGGCCTGTCGGCGCAGCGCATGCAGGATAAAGCGGGAATGCTCACGCTGCTGAATCAGGCGGTGGACAACTTCGGCAGGACGCTGCACGGCCAGGTGGCCGTGATCTACCGCGAGGGGGTCACGACGGATCTCGCAGCGGGCCTGACCTGCTCGGCGATCGAACAGTTCCTGCGCGCCCAGGAACGGACCTTCCGCTCGATCTGGAACTACGGCTCGCACAATCCGAGCCACGGCATCGGCGAACTCTGCTCGTAGGGCCGCGGCGCGGACGACGCGCCCGGCGCGAGGGCTATCCCGGCCCTGTCTGACGTCCCGCGCTCAGCTCGGGCGGCGCCGGGTGGCTGGCGGCGGCGAGCGCGACGGCCGCGAACAGGAAGAAGACGATGATCAGCGCGAACGGGCCCTCGTAGCCGCCGGCGCGATCGAACCAGATGCCGAGGACGAGCGGCCCCGCGGCATTGAATGCGAGCGCGACCGGCTGGAACGAGCCGCGGATCAGGCCGAGCTGCCAGCGTCCGAAGTAGTCGGCGTAGATCACGTGCAGTTGCGTCACCATGATCCCGAAGAACAAGCCGTACCAGAGCGCGTACAGCAACGCCATGCCAAAGCTGTCAACCGCGAGCAGCAGCAGCACGCCGCTGCTCTGGAATAGCAGCGCTCCCACCATGGTCCAGCGCGAGCGCAGCCGCGTCGCGATGACACCACTGAGCAGCCCGCCGGCGGCCCCCGCAATCGACATCACGGTGAGGATCAGCGCGGCGCTGGTCGTCGAGAGTCCTCGATCGACCAGGTGCGGGATCTGGTGGAAGTTGATCGCGCCGTTGCCGAAGATCGCGAGTGCGAAGGCCGCGCCGACCAGCCAGTAGGCGCGCGTGCGGACGGCGGCGCGCAGCGTCCAGGCGGGATCGAGCAGGGCGGCGCTGCGGCGTTCCTCCGGGGTGGCCGGAGGATCGCCGTCCGGGCGCAACCCCATGTCCTCGGGGCGGCGACGCATCAGCAGCAGCGCCGGCACGATCCCGAAGACGAGGAACACGACGGCCAGCGAGCGGAAGCCGTCCGGCCAGCCGCGGGCCGCGATCACGAGCGCCAGGAGCAGCGGCACCACGGCGTTGCCGGCACGAATGCCCAGCGTACCGATCGCGATCGCCAGTGAGCGCTGCCGGATGAACCAGTTGGAGACGGCGACCACCGCTGCCGCCATCATCGCCGAAATCGCCAGCGCTCGCCCCGCGGCGAAGATCAGATAGAACTGCCACAGCTCGCGCTGCTCCGCGAGCAGCAGGCAGCCGGCGGCCAGCGCCACGGCCGGGCCGGCGATCATCCAGCGCGCCCCGTAGCGATCGATGATCACGCCGAAGAACGGAGCAAGCAGGCCGCCGGTGAGGCTGCCGATCGTCAGCGCGCCGGCGATCTCCGCCCGGCTCCACCCGAATTCCTCGTGCAGCGCCGGCTGGAAGATGCCGAGCACGGAGTTGAGGTAGCCGACGTGCGCGAAGGTGGTGAGGAAGGCGACGCCGACGATGGTCCAGCCGTAGAACCAGCGCCCGAAGGGCTGCCGCGGGCGGCCCGCGCGGACATCGACCGGCCGCGAGCGTCGAGGACCGGCCGGCATCGGCGCCCTTCTCCCGGCAGCAGGGGCGTGCGCCGGCTATGCGGACGTTGACCGCGTCGGGCGCGCCCTCGTACCGTCTGAGACCTTAGCGCAGCCCGCCGCCAGCGGCTGCGGGCGCGAGTGGCGCCGCACGCTCCGCAGCAAGGGGACAGGCGATGTTCGGATGGCTGCGCACGGTCATGCTCACCATCGTCTTCGCGCTCCTCGGCGCCGCCGTCGGGCGCGCGTTCGCCGAGCAGCGGCGGCGCCTCGAGGCGGGCGAGATGTGTCTGATCGACGAAGGCCCCGCCGCCTGCCTTGATGTCGCGCTGACGCAGCCGACCCCGAAGGAGATCGTGCCGGGCCTGGTGGCGGCGCTGCGAGTGGGGGACCGCCCCTGGTCCTTCCTCGGCATCCCGCCCTGGGCTGCTGCCTTCGCGGTGAACTTCCTCGTCACGGCCATGGGCCCCAGCCTCGGCGAGGCCCTTGAGCGAGCCGGCTTCGCGATGCCGCGCATGCCCGACGCCGCGACGGTGATCGAGGACTGGCCCGAGGACGGGGACGCTGCCCGCTGGGCTCCGCCGCCGCCACCGGATTCCCCGGCGGGCGAGGGCTTCACGCCGTTCGAGGAGTGAGCCACCCCGCCCTCGCGGCAACACCCGGAGGCGGCGGCCACGACGCGACGGGCCGCGACGCCGGGCGAGGGCGCAGATGAGCGACCGCGAGTTCACGCTGGACGAGGCGCGCGAGGCGCTGGCAGCCGCGCGCGAGCCCTTCGAGGCGCTGCGCGAGGTGCAGGGGGAGATCAACTCGCTCGGCCGCGAACTCGCGCAGCTCCGCGAGCGGCTCCGCGGCAACGGCCGCTCGCACGGCTCTCACGAGCGCGAGATGGCTGGGCGCCTCGCCGTGCTCGGCGAGCGCGCCCGGCGGCTGCTCGCCGAGATCGAGGAGACGGGCGCGGAGTTGAAGGGCCTGGAGCAGGGCCTGCTCGACTTCCCGACCACCATCGAGGGGCAGCCGGCCTACTGGTGCTGGCAGGCGGGCGAGCCGGACATCGCCTGGTGGCACCCCCGCGAGAGCGGCTTCGCGGGCCGCCGCCCGATCGACCCAACCGAGCCGCCGGGGAGCAACCGCGACTAGCCGGACGGCCGGCGCTTGCCCGCCTACGCGTGCGCTCGGTACCCTCGCAGGGGGACCGGCCCGGAGGCCACCATGGAACTCGCGCTCGTGCTGGGCGCCGCCTACCTGCTCGGCTCCGTACCGAGCGCCTACCTCGTCGTGCGCGGCTTCACCGGTGAGGACATCCGCAGCATCGGCAGCGGCAACCCCGGCACGATGAACGTGCGCGACCATGTCGGGTTCAAGTCCGCGCTGCTCGTGGGCGCGCTGGACGTCGGCAAGGGCGCCGCCGCGGTTGCCCTCGCCTACGCCGTGGGCCTCAGCGAACTCGCCGCGGTGCTGACCGCCCTCGTCGCCGTCGTCGGCCACGTCTGGCCGATCTTCCTGCGGCTGCACGGAGGCAACGGTACCGGACCGACCGTGGGCGCAATCCTCGTGCTCTTACCCGCCGCCGGCCTGATTGCCGCCTGCGTCTCGTTCATCGTCTGGCGGATCGGTGGATCGCGGCGGCTCGGCGGCCTCACGGGGCTGCTCTCCGTGATCCCGATCGCCTACGTGCTGGACTCGCCGCAGACCCCGATGGTGGGCGTCGCCGCGCTCGTCGCCCTGCTCTTCGTCAAGCTCTGGCGCGTCGAAGGAGTGGCGATCGCATGAGCGCGGCAATGAGCGATGCCTTCGCGGAGTTGCTCGAGCGCTTCCGCGTCACCGTCGCCGGCAGGCCCGACGAGATCCCGCTGGCGCGCGCCGCGCTGCTCGTCGCCGAGGCCGAAACGCCCGGCCTCGACATCGACCGCTACGAGGCGCAGCTCGACCTGTGGGGACGCGAACTCGCAGCGCGGGCGCTTCCGGCCGGCAGCCCCGAGGCGCGGCTCGACGCCGCGAACGAGCTGCTCTTCAACGAGCTCGGCTTCCGCGGCAACGAGGACCACTACGCCGACCCTCGTAACCTGCTGTTGCACGAGGTGATCGAGCGCCGCACCGGCATCCCCATCTCGCTTGCCATCGTGGCCGTCGACATCTGCCAGCGCGCGGGGCTCGATCTGCACGCGGTGGGGCTGCCCGGGCACGTGGTGACGCGCCTCCAGACCGAGGACGAGGAGCCGCTGTTCAGCGACGTCTTCCGCGGCGGCGAGCGCCGATCGGTGGAGCAACTGCAGCAGATCGTCCGCTCGATCTACGGCGCTCGCACGCCCTTCCGGGAGCACTTCCTGGACCCGCTCACGCCTCGGCAGGTGCTGCAGCGGCTGCTGCACAACCTCAAGGGCCGCGCGCTCCAGCGCGGCGACGAGGCGCAGGCGGAGCGGGCGATCGAACTGCTGCTGACGCTCGTTCCCTGGGATCTCGACGAGGTGCGCGACCGCGGCCGCCTGCAGGAACGCGCCGGCAACTACGCCGTCGCACTCCCGGACCTCGAGGCCTACGTGCGCTTCCGGCCGGAGGCGCCGGACGCCGCGACGATCACCGAGGCAGTGCGCTCGCTGCGCCGCCACATCGCCGCGGAGACGGCCTGATCAGGCACTCGCCGGCGGTCGTCTGCCCCGAGGGCGGCGGCTACATTGCCGCCGGGCCGGGCCCTGCCGCCGGGGCGCCCGGGCAGGACGGAACGAGGTAGCAATGGCGCAGACCTCGCACCCCTCGCGCGCGCTCAAGCGCGAGCTGCTGTCCTTGATGACCGCGCCCGCGAGCGAGTTCGTCATCACCAGCGAGCGCTTCGAGTACGCCACGCAGCACCCCAGCGAGTTCATCGACGTCACCGCGGACGTGCGGGCGGTGATCGAGCGCTCCGGCGTCGCCTTCGGGCAGGTGCTGATCGCCTCGGCGCACACGACCGCGGCCGTGACCGTGCAGGAGCACGAGCCGCTGCTGCTGCGCGACATGGCGCGCGTCCTCAATCGCATCGCCCCCGCCGACGACTACTACGAGCACAACGACTTCACGATCCGCACCGACGTGCCGGAGGGCGAGCCGGAGAACGGTCACTCGCACTGCCAGCACCTGCTGATCGGCTCAAGCGAGACGCTGCCGGTGCAGAACGGCGAGCTGCGGCTCGGCGTCTGGCAGAGCGTCTTCCTCGTCGAGCTCGATTTCCCGCCCGGCCGCTTCGAGGGCGAGCAATTGCGCAGCATCACCGTGCAGGTGATGGGCCTCCGCGCCGACGGCGGAAGCGAGTAGCGCGGTCCTCGTTCCCGCACGCCCGTCCGCGGCTACGATGGCGCCGTGAGCACGCAGCCGGCAGCCGACGACTTCGCCCTCGCGGAGGGCGCGACGCCCCTCGCGGCGGTGATCGAGGGCGAGATCGCCGCTGCCGGGCGGATCACGTTCGCGCGCTTCATGGAGCTCGCGCTCGGCCACCCGGAGCACGGCTACTACGCCCGCCCCGGCCTCGCCTGGGGCCGCGACGGCGACTACGAGACCTCGCCCGAGGTGCACCCGATCTTCGGCTACCTCTGGGCGCGCCAGATCGCCGAGTGCTGGGAACGCCTCGGCTCACCCGCCGCCTTCGATCTCGTGGAGCCGGGCGCGGGATCGGGCGCCTTCGCCTCGGCGCTGCTCGACTGGCTGCGCGCGCGCGCCCCGGACTGCCATGCCGCCGCGCGCGTCACCCTGCTCGACGGCCACCCGCGGCGCAGCGAGGAGCAGCGAGCCGCCCTCGCCGCGCGCGGCCACGACGTGCGCACCGCCCTGCTCGCCGACTGGCTCGCCGAGCCCGAGCCCCTCGAGGGCGTCGCGATCAGCAACGAGCTGTTCGACGCCTTCCCCGTCCACCTCGTCGAGCGCCGCGGCGACGAGCTGCGCGAGTGGTGGGTGACGAGCGAGGGCGGCGCGCTGCGCCTCGAGCTGGGCGAGGCGAGCGACCCGGCGCTGGCCGCGCACTTCGCACGACTCGGCCTCGAGCCCGGCGACGGCTGCCGCGCCGAGGTCGCGCCCGCCGCGATCGAAGCGATGCGCGCGCTGGCCTCGCGCATCCGGCGCGGCTACCTGCTGACCATCGACTACGGCTACGAGGCGGAGCGGCTGTACGCGCCGTGGCGGCGCATGGGCACGCTGATGGCGTTCCGCCGCCACAGCCCGCAGCCGGACCCGCTGGCCCAGCCCGGCCTCACCGACCTCACCGCCCACGTCGACCTCACCTCGCTGTCCGCTGCGGCAGCTGACGCCGGATTCCAATCCGCCCCCTCCGTCTCGCAGTCCGAGGCCCTGATCGCCCTCGGCATCGGCGAGCAGCTCGAAGCCGCCCGCTCCCGAGCCGCCGGCGACCTCGCCGCCTACGCCGCCGCCCGCCGCGCCGCCGACACCCTGCTCGACCCCGCCGGGCTTGGACGGGTGCGGGTGCTCGCGCAGTCGAGGGGTGCGCCGCTGGAGGGGCTGTGGTGTTTGCGGGGGGTGGGTTGACGAACCAGAACGCACGTACTATGAATGTGGCGCATCCCCCGCTTTTCCGGCATGCATAGCACGAAGGGTTAGACCGGATAAGCACATCAGCAGTATAGTTGTCAACAGTCTACCCACGGGAGGGGTCACGCGTGGTACAGGCGCCAACGACTCGATCGGTCAAGGACGTTCAGGCAGAGTTTCGAACGAACGGAGCACCCGACCCGCATCTCCCCGAGCCGATTCCCACGAGACATGAGATTCGGCTGGGTGACGCACGCGAGCTCGATTGGATCGAGGACGCATCAGTCCATCTGGTGTGCACCAGCCCACCGTACGGGATGCTCAAGGAGTATCCGCGCGGCGACGGGCAACTGGGGAACATCCCCGACTACGACACGTTCCTCGACGAACTCGACAAGGTCTGGTCGGAGTGCCTCCGCGTCCTCGTGCCGGGCGGTCGCGTCGCGTGCGTTGTGGGTGACATCTGCCTGTCGCGCCGGAGCGCTGGCCGACATCACGTGCTCCCGCTCTCCGCCGACATCCAGGTGCGGGCCCGTCGGGTCGGCTTCGATAGCCTTACGCCGATCCTCTGGCTGAAGGTCGCCAACATCGCCCTCGAGGCGTCGAATTCGAGCCGCTACCTCGGAAAGCCGAACCTGCCGAATGGCATCGTCAAGAACGACATCGAGCACATCCTGTTCCTCCGCAAGCCCGGCGGTTACCGGAGCCCGACCGCGGAGCAGGAGCGCCGGTCGTTCATCCCGGCGGACGAGTACGCGAAGCTGTTCACCCCGATTTGGTCGGATGTCTCGGGGCAACTCCGCAGCACCCACCCGGCGCCCTACCCGCCCGCGATACCCCAGCGCCTCATCAAGATGTTCAGTTTCTCCGGCGACACCGTGCTCGATCCCTTCGCCGGTACCGGCACAACGGCACTCGCCGCGATGCAATCGGGTCGGCATTCGATCTCGGTGGACATCGAGCAGAGTTACGTCGACTTGACGGCGAACCGCCTCGTTGCCAGCGAGTTGCCGGGCGAGATCAGCACTCAGTCGGATTCGTAGGGACTGGGCGGTTCACGAGTGAGCCCAAACGAAGAGAAACCCACCGGCCTCAAACTCGTCGACGTGATACACGGTGCTAGCGAGCCAACCCTACAAGGCTATGCCGCTGCCGCTAGCGAGTACATCCGTTCAGCGCGCGATCTCAACGCTGGACCGAAGAAGGCGGCCCAGATCCGTCTTTCGAAGGCACTTGGCAGAATGGTCCTGAATGACATTCAAGGACTGATTCCATCCATCCGGGGTCGAGCGGGCGAGCAGCTCGTTGCTGGCGGCCTGCGATCGGTCAAGCTCGATGTCGTCGAGCAACATTCACTCGACGGTCTCCGGCTGGCAGTCGAGATCAAACCTGTCCACCTCGCTGTTGGACGGGCAATCTGGAACCGCTTCGGGGATATCCGGACCGTGGCCGTGAACCTGCATCTCAAGTTTCCATTCGCGGTCGTCGGTGGCTTGATGACTGTGCCCACCTATGAAGTGACAGGCGCGAACAACAGGAAGCCAACCCACGATCTGATCAATCGAGCAATCGAGCGCTTCGTCAGAGCTGGCGACCGCCGCACCGAGGGAGCAGCATCGCATCTCCTGGAGGCCGTTGGATTAGTGGTGTTCGATCCTGACTCGGGCGAAGTGAGCAACGAGCTTCCGCCACGCGAGAGCGGGCTCCGATACGACGACTTTCTTACGGAGCTCGCGGCCGCATACGATTCGCGCTTCGAGGACTAGGCCCTCAACCCCAAACCCGTGCGACAATACCGCCATGGCAGCGACCACGACCGGCTACAGCGACGCGCTGATTGAGCACTTCGAGCGGCCCCGCAACGCGGGGGCGATGGAGGACGCGGACGCCGAGGCGTATGTGACGAACCCCGTGTGCGGGGACTCGATGCGCATCTTCCTGCGCATCGAGGATGAGCGCGTGGCCGCTGCCTCGTTCCTGACCTCGGGCTGCCCGGCCGCGATCGGGACCTCCTCGGCGGCGACCGAGCTGCTGCGCGGGCGCAGCCTCGAGGAGGCCGCCGCGCTCAGCCGCGAGGACTACGCCGAGGCCGTCGGCGGCCTGCCCAAGTCCAAGCTGCACTGCTCCGTCCTCGCCGCCGCCGCCGTGCGCGAGGCGATCGAGGGCTGGCGGCTCGAACACGAGCCTCGCACCGCCGACGCAGCGGGGGCCGCCTGATGAGCGTCGCCGCGCTCGTGCTGGCCGCCGGGGCGTCGAGCCGCATGGGCTCGCCCAAGCCGCTGCTGCCCTGGGGCGACGCCTCGCTGCTCGGCTGGGAGATCGACGAACTCGGACACTCGCAGATCGAGGACATCGTCGTCGTCACCGGGGCGTACGCCGACGATGTGCGGCGCGCGCTGCCCGCGGGCCAGCGGATGCACTGCGTGTTCAACGCGCGCTGGGCGCAGGGCCGCTCGACCTCGCTCGCGGCCGGCGCGACTGCGCTGCTCTCCCCCTCGCGGAGGCGACCCGAGGCGGTCGTGATCCAGAACGTCGACCAGCCGACGCGCGCCGACATCATCGACCGCCTCGTCGACGAGCTGCGCGCGACGGGCGCCGAGGCCGTGCAGCCCTCGTACCTCGGCTCGCGCAGCCACCCGGTCGTCGTCGACGGGGCGCTGCTCGAGGAGTTGGCGGCGGCGAACGAGGCCGAACTGGGCCTGCGCTCGGTGCTGCGCCGCCACCCGCCGCTGCAGCTGGCGATGGACGACGAGCCGATCGTGCGCATCGACCTCGACACCCCCGACACGCTCGCCGAGGGCCGCCGGCTCTGCGGCGTCCCCGACCCCACCCCCGCCGGCCGGTAGCGGCGCCGGGCCGTGGCAGCCGCCAAGGGCTCCGAGGGCGACTACATGGCGGTCGCTGTCTTCTGCCTCAAGCAGGCACGCCAGGCGATCGCGCTCGTTCGAGATTCGTCGGACGAGGCTGACTCTTGGCGCGGCCTAGACGATTTCGACAGAGACGAGTTCTACGCCCTAAAGCTCGATCACGTCTACGAGTCATGCTGCCAGCTCAGGAGAGGCTGGCCCCCCGCGTTCACAAGTTCAGCACGCCGCGCAGCGAACGCGTTCGCCCGCTGCTGGAAGGGCACCAGCGCTGATGAACGGTGCGAGGCGTGCGCGCGCAACGAGCCCCACGACGGCCCGAGCCGGGAACTGCAGGCCAAGTGCGAAGCCTGCAAAGGTGGGAAGAGGCTCTGCGGCTCTTGTCTGAAACCGATGTGTAGTGCACATGCGCGTCATAGGTTCGGCAAGGATTTGCGAAACGTACTCTCGCACTATGAGGAGGTATTGGCGGACCGACGTCACCGGCACCGCGGCGAACCCGACACATACACGACTATCCGAGGAGTGGACACTCCCTTGTGGATGCGCCGTCACACCTGGGACTCGCAGAGGGGGCCAGAGAGCGTGCGGTTGACGGGTAAGGACTACCGGCTGCGCGGCGTTCATGAGGCGTTGGTCGAGCTTGAGCAGGAGTTCTCCGCCGTTCTGATAGATACAGAGACGGGCGTCTGGCGGAAGGAGGCCTGAGTTGCGCCTCGACTGCCTGGGGTCCGGCTTCGCGTTCTCGCACGGGAGCTACTGGAGCGGGTTCCTGCTCGACGGGCGGGTGCTGCTCGACTGCCCGCCGCAGACGCTGGCGCATCTGTTTCGCCTCGGCGTCGCCACGCAGGCGATCGACCTCGTACTGCTCTCGCACGAGCACTCCGACCACATCGGCGGCATGGACCTGTTCCTGCTGGAGGCGACCGTGGGCCGCGAGGCTCGCGAGGGCGCCCCGCGCGAGCGGCCGCTCGCCATCGCCGGGCCGCCGGGCATCCACGAGCGGCTGCGCGAGGTGATCGGAGCGTCGGACCGGCTGCCGGAGCGCGACGACCCGCGCGTGCGCTGGTTCGAGCAGGCGGGTGGCTCGGCCTTCGAGTGGGCCGGGCTGCAGGTCGAGTGCGTGGCGATGGAGCACGGACACGACATCGAGGCGCTCGGCTTCCGCGTGCGCCACCCGAGCGGCGTCATCGCGTACACCGGCGACACGGCGTACGTGGAGGCCGTGCGCGACCTCGCCGAGGGCGCGGACCTGCTGATCACCGAGTGCGGCGGCGACCGCGCCTACGGGCACACGAGCTGGGACGACGTGCGCGAACTGCGCGCCGCCCTCGCTCCCTCGACGCGCGTGCTGGTGACGCACTACGACCCGCTCGCCGTGCCGGACTGGGCGCGCACCCTCGAGGGCGTTGAACTGGCCGAGGACTTCGCGAGCTACGGGATCTGAGGCGGCGCTAACGCACCTGCGGGGTCAGGAGTCCTCATCACTGCGGGCTGCGTCGATCTCCTTCTTCTTCTCCCAGTCGATGCCGCCGCCCAGGTCGTTGTGCTGCTGAAGGATGTGGATGTTCCCGGCCGGGTCTCCTACGAGCTTTGCGAGCGGCAGTGTGGAAGAACTCGCCTCCGGTGGCTCGATTTGTGACGCTATGGGTGCCAGTACTTCCCGGAACTCCCTCTCAACCTCCGCCAGTGGTCCATAGACTCCTTCGAGGCTATAAGCCTTCCCCAAGAGCACCACGGTTTGCGGCCTTCCCGTGTACTCCGAGACGGTGGATGCCCCCAGCGGGGGGTACTGCATCTTGTGCCAGACAACGCTGTCCGCCGCATCCTCTCTCAGCCGGTGCTCACTTGACCCCAGGGCATCCTCAAAGTGTGAGTAGGCGTGACGTAGATCCTCGCCATCCGCCGCCTGCCAAGCTGTCATGAAGTGGTTCGCGGCGCGGCGCGGTGCGCGCGGGATCCACTCCGGCCAATCCCCGTTGAGGATCTTGCACGACGCATAGACGTGGTGCAGCGCGATGACCATGTCTTCCATCTCGCTAGATCCTTCGGTGAAGAGATCCCAAGAAGCCATCCCGTTCTTGATGCTGAGCTTGTGCATGTGCCGCAGAGCCTTCCGCGCGCGGCTCAGACAGAAGTACGCCAACTCCAATCGACGCTTCTCTTCCGACCGATCCTCGGCATCGCTCTCGCTCGTCATGCCGACTCCATCTCCCTTCCGCTCTGAAGGCCACCGTCCCACACACTTAGACCAACCGGGGCGGCAGCGTCTCCCAGTCGGGGGCGAGCACGGGGATGCCCAACTCCGCGGTCGGCGTCCAGGTGCGCCAGCGGTCGTCGATGGCGGGGTGGTCGCCGCGGCGGATCCAGGCGATCGCGCGCTCGGCCTCGGCGCGGACGGCCTCGGCCTCCTCGCGGGTCATGCTGCCGAAGTCGACGGCCTCCTCGAGTTCGTCCTCGTCCTTCCACTGCGGCTCGCCGAGGTCCGGCGGGAAGACGATGTCGAGGTGCTGGTCGCAGGTGTCGAGGCCGATCGCGGTGCGGCGGAAGGGCGTTTCGAGGTTTACGTACCAGCGCCGCACGTCGCCCTCGCCGAGGAAGACGAGCACGGAGTGGGCGGCGCCCTCGATGAAGACGCGCACCATCCCGCGGCCGTACCAGACATCGTCGCGGAGCAGCCACTCGCCGTGCGGCAGCCGGATGTCGTTGCCCTCGAGGTCGGTCGGGCGCTTCCAGACGGCGCCCGGCGGCGTGCAGGCCGCGATCACGTCCCCGCGATCCTCGACGACGACGAAGGCCCATGCCGTGAACACGCGGCCGTAGTAGATGTTGCGGCCGGTGATAGAGGTTCCGGGCTGCCAGAGGCCGGCGGTCATGCGCTCATCGGGGCGTCGGCGAAGGGGTTGGCGACACGCAGTCCGTCGTAGTCCTGCGTGGCGCTCAGGTCTTCGGAGTAGACGATCTCGCAGCCCATGGCGCGCGCGGCTGCGAGGATCGCGCCGTCCCAGTAGGACAGCCCGAAGCGCCGGCTGATCGAGACGCCCGCGAGGAAGACCTCGAGCGTCACCGGCTGGATCGGGAAACGATCGAGGGCTTCGGCGAAGGCCGCTGCCTCATCGTGTCTCAGCGCACCCGGCCGTGACGGGCGCGTCGCCTGCGCGTAGAACTCCTGCAGCACCTGAACCGAGAGGGCGAGATCCCGCCTCGCGAGCAGGTTGACGGCCAATCGCCTCTTGTCCTCTTCGTCCGGATTAGAGCTGACTGCGTAGAGCAGGACGTTGGTGTCAACGAAGCGCATCGCGGTCGTAGAGCTCGTCCCGTGGGAGGTTGTCAGACATGCGTAGGCCGCCGCCGCGCGCGCGGATCGCTTCCAACGTCTCGTCCTGGAGCCTCAGCAGACGTTCGAACCGGGTCTCGGGATTCCGGCCCTGGACGAGTTCGGCGAGCAATTCACGCACGAGGGCCGAGACGGAGGTGTCGAGCTCCGCCGCGCGGATGCGGGCGAGACGATGGGTCTCCTCGTCGATGGATACGGTGATGTTTCTCATGTCACAGTCTCACAGTTCCTGTGCTACACAGCATAGCCCGTCGGCGGATTTGCGCAATGGTCCGGCGCCCCGCTACCCCCTGCCGCAAGCGTCGGCTATGCTTCGCTGCGAGCGCCGGGCGCAGCACGGCGCGGCAGGACGAGGGGTTCGCGTGGCCTACGGACTGGGCATCGCCAAGGGTCTGCTCGTCACGTTCAAGCACATCTTCAGGTCCCCCATCACCGTCTCCTACCCGGAGGAGGAGCGGGACATCCCCTTGCGCGCCCGCACCAACCTGCTCTGGTTCGAGGAACGCTGCACCGGCTGCTCCACCTGCGCGCAGGCCTGCCCCGACGGCTGCATCCTCGTCGAGACCTCGCCGCGCGCGGACGGCACGCTCAACATCGACCGCTACGAGATCGACTTCCGGATCTGCATGTACTGCGGACTCTGCACCGAGGCCTGCCCCTACCAGGCGATCCAGTCCGGCGGCCGCTACGACGACGCCGTCTACGTCTTCGAGGACATGTACCGCGATCGCGACGCGCTCAGCCGCGAGGCCGGCGAGTACCTGGACCGCAGCGACGGCGTCTACCCCAACGGCCAGCAGCAGCATGAGAACCCGCTGCGGACGGCGCTGCCGACCGCGCGCGGGCGCTTCCCGGTCGCCGGCGAGGAAGGCCCCTTCGGGCCTCAGCACCTGCCCGGCAAGCTCGACCGCGAGTAACGCCCGCACCGCGCACGGAGGAGCCGCCGGTGGTCACGATCACGCTCAACGGCGAAACGCTGGAGGTTGAGGCCGGACGGCCGCTCGTCGAGGTGATCAAGGAGCAGGGCGTTCGCATCACGAACCTCTGCTACATCGACGGCCTCGAACCCTACGCCGGCTGCCGCACCTGCCTCGTCGAGATCGAGGGCGGGCGGCCGTCGCCGCTGCAGCTCTCCTGCACCGCCGTCACCGCCGACGGCATGGCGATCAACACCGAGACCTCCGAGGTGAAGCGCGCGCGCCAGCAGGTGATGTCGCTGATCATGGCGAACCACCCGGACCGCTGCCTCACCTGCCACCGCCGCGTGCACTGCCAGCCGGGCGAGATCTGCCTGCGCGACGACGTCGTGACGCATCGCTGCCTGACCTGCAGCAAGAACTACCGCTGCGAGCTGCAGACCTCGACCGAGCTGATCGACATGGGCGAGTTCGAGGAGCCGTGGGTCGGCGAGGAGCGCTCGTACTACGAGACGCCGCCGCCCGAGGTGGACCGCGCCAACCCGTTCCTCGAGTTCGACCCGCAGATGTGCATCATCTGCACGCGCTGCGTGCGCGCCTGCGCCGACCTGCGCCACACCGGCGCGATCAGCCTCGCCGGCAAGGGCTCGACCACGATGATCGCCTTCGGCACCGGCGGGGCGATTCACGAGTCCAACTGCGACTTCTGCGGGTCCTGCATCGATGTCTGCCCCACCGCGACGCTGATGGAGAAGCCCAACAAGTGGATGGCGCTGTCCGAGGAGTGGACCAACTCCGCCTGCAACTCCTGCGCCGTCGGCTGCACGCTCTCCTACGGCCTGCGCGACGACCGCCCGATGGTCGTGCGGCCCGATCGCCTCAACCCGACCAGCCGCGACCAGATCTGCGTGCGCGGGCGCTTCCACTACGACGCCGTCGGCGACCGCGAGCGCCTCAGCCGCTCGCTGCTGCGCGAGGGCGACCTGCTGCTCCCGGCGGCGCCCGAGGACGCGCTGGCCGAGGCCGCGCGGCTGCTCTCAGGCGTGAAGGAGCAGCACGGCGCGGAGGCGATCGCCGTCCTCGGCTCCCCGCTCGCGACCAACGAGGAGGCGGCGCTGCTGGCGACGCTCGCGAGCGACGTGATCGGCACGCCGCACCTCGACTTCTCGCACGGGCCGGTGCACCGCGCCGCCGCCGCCGCCTTCGAGCGCGGCTTCGGCTCCGCGGAGCTGCCCTCGTCCTACCCGGACATCGAGCACGCCGGGACGATCATCGTCGTCGGCGGCGACATCGAGGAGTCGCACCAGGTGATCTCGCTGCGCGTCAAGGACGCGGTCGTGAAGCACGGCGCGAAGCTCGTGCTGATCTCGCCGCGCTGGGGCGAACTCGTCGACTTCGCCGCCGTCTGGCTGCAGCCGCTGCCCGGCGCCGAGGCCGCGACCGCCCAGGCGCTCGCAGAGGCCGGCGCCGCCGAGCCGGCGGGCGTGGACGGCGAACGCCTCGAGGCCGCGCGCACGCTCCTCGCGGAGCGCCTGATGCAGGCCGCACCGGCCGCAGACGAGGACGAAGACGGCGACGCTGATGGCCCACCCGCCTGCGCGATCGTCTTCGCGCCGGGCGCGCTCAGCGCCGAGGCGGCCGGGGCGCAGGCCGCGGCCTGCGCGAACCTCGCCGTCGCCGCCCTCGGCGACCGCGCCGCGCACGGGCTGCACTACCTGCCGACCGACGCCAACGTGCTCGGGATCAGCGACATGGGCGTCGCGCCCGGCGAGGGCGGCCGCTCCTTCCCCGAGATCATCGAAGGCGCGCGCGACGGCGAGATCCGCGCGCTGCTGATCCACGACGACAACCCGCTACTCAACGCCCCCGGCAGCGACGACGTGCGCGCCGCCCTCAGCGCCGTCGAGGCGCTGGTGGTGATCGACTCGCTGCGCTCGACCACGGCGCAGCACGCGAACGTCGTGCTGGCGGAGCTGCCCTTCTTCGCGAAGGACGGGACCATCACCACGGGCGACCGCCGCATCACGCGCCAGCGCCCAGCCGCCCAGCCGCGCCGCGACGAGCGCGACGGCGTCGCGATCCTCTCGGCGCTCGGAAGCGCGCTCGGCGCGGACTTCGCCTACGAGAGCGCTGGCGAGGTCATGGCCGAGGCGGCCGCGCGCCTCGAGGGCTACGAGCCGCACGAGGCGGTCCGCTCCGGGCGCACGCGCGCGCTGTCCGGCTCGCCGGCCTCGGGCGCGAGCGCGCAGCCGCTCCCCGCGAGCGCCAACGGCGCGGCGGAGGCGGGCGGACTGCGGCTGATCGCCGATCGCTCGCTCTACACCTCGTGGGAGGGCGCCTCGCTGCGCTCCGAGGAGGCGGACAAGCTGCACCGCGAGGAGTCGCTGCTGATCAACCCCGCCGACGCCGAACCGCTCGGCGTGCGCAGCGGCGACGAGCTGGTGCTGGCGAACGGCTCGCACGAGGTGCGCATCGCCGCGCAACTCGACGACGGCGTCCCGCCCGGCGTCGTCTACGCCTCACGCTACTTCGACGGCGGCGCGCTGATGGCGCTCTTCCCGCTGCGCGGCGCGCCGGACGGCGCCGCCTCGGTGCTGGTGCGGGCGCTCCAGCCCGCCTGAGCCCGGACGCCCCGATGCTCCACCCGGCCGCACGGTGACATCCGACGATCGTCCTGGATCCGCGCCCGATCCGGCGCCAGAGCCGCCCGGCCGGCGCGGGCTCGTGCTGCTGACCGTCGAGGAGGACGCCGAGGTCGCGGGCGATCGCTGCGACCTGCTGATAGCCGAGGGCATCGACGCGGAACTGCACATCGAGCACGCGGCGAGCTTCGGCTCGCGCTCCTCCGTCTACCCCTCGGGCCAGCCGTTCGTCTACGCGCTGTTCGTGCCCGCGCCGCAGCGCGAGGCCGCCGCCGCCGCGCTGATCGAGTCCGGCTGGGACGGCCGCCGCAGCACCTTCGCGTCCAGCCGCCTCGATCTATCGTTCGTGCTGCGTGGCGCGCTGCTCGCCCTGCTCGCCGGCGCCGCGCTGGCGGCGGTGCTGCTGCTGCTGCGGCCTGAGTAGCGGGCGCCACCGCGACGAGGTCGGCGCGTGCGGCCTCGGGGGTTCGCACGCCGCAGTCGGGAATGGCAGCATGGTGAGGTCAGGAAGGACACGATCGTGACCACCGACCGCGCGATCCACCCGGGAATTTACCTCGGCGAGGAGATCGAGGCGCATGGCCTGACCCAGACGGAACTCGCTCGCCGTATGGAGCGCCCCGTCCAGGTCATCAACGAGGTCGTCCGCGGCCGCAAGGCAATCTCCGAAGAGACCGCACTCGGCCTCGAGCGTGTACTCGGGACACCGGCACGAGTGTGGCTCAAACTCCAGTCGATGTACGACCGCACACCAAGCGCGGGCGGCGACATTTGAGTAGCGCGCCAAGATTACTCGGGTCAGTTCCGCGACTTCCTGCATGTAGTCGAGCGTGAGAACCCCGGGCCCGGTGTCGACGTTACGCTAGACACGGTGACATCGGGGCAGGCGCGGGCCGAGGGGGCCGGGATGGGTGAGATTGCGCTCGGGGCCGAACGCTATCCGCACGTCCAACTCTGGTCGATCAACGACTACTTCGGCGGGCGGCGTCCGGACCTCCCGACACTCGCGGACCCGGAGACCGGCAAACCGATGCAGCCCAGTCTGCTCGCCTGACGCCCAAGCGCCACATCCCCCTTCGAGCAGCCCGCGCCGCGGCGTACACACGCGGCGAGGAGGCTCGCATGGCCATCGACCTGACGGACCGCTACTTCGCGACCGAGTTCATGCGCGGCGGGGCGGCGCGCTGGAAGTTGGACCGCGACGCGTGGCCCTGCCGCGCGATCGTGCTGCACCACGCCGCGGGCTGGTACGGCTCGCCGCTGGGCGTCGAGGCCTCAAGGCAGGACGAGGAGCGGCGCATCCACTCGCTGGCGCGCGACCACCACGCGCGCTTCGGCGTCGGGCCGGGCTACCACTACGTCGCCTTCCCCAGCGGGCGGCTCTACGCCGTCGGCAAGCCGGAGACGCAGCGCGCGCACACCAAGGGCCGCAACCCCGAGACCGGCGTGCGCTGGAACGTCGATGCGATCGGCGTCTGCGCGCTCGGCGACTACGAGCGCACGGGCCGCGACGAGCCCTCGCCCGGCCTGCGGGAGGCGATCGAGCAGGCCGTCGAGGAGATCCACGGCTCCTGGTACGCGCTCTCCGGCGCGCCCGTCTTCTCGCACGGCGCGATCCCGACGGCGAACGCCTCGGGTGACCCGTTGCCGCAGGCGACGGCCTGCCCCGGCCGGCGGCTGATCCCGCTGCTCGCGGCGCTCAACCGCCCGGCGCCGCCGGACCTCGCCGCGGAGTTGGCGGCGATCCGCACGGCCGCCGATGCGATCGAGCGCAAGCTGCAGGCCGCGTAGCGGCCGCCGGTCGCCCCTCGCGAGCGTCGAGGCGTCTACTCGCGCTGCATCATCGTCGAGTAGCCGCCGAACGGCACCGTGCTGGCGCGGGCGTGCTCGTCGGCGATGACGTTAATGCAGGACGGCTTGCCGCTCGCGATCGCGCGCTCGATGGCCGGGCGGATCTCCTGCGGATCCGTGACCAGTTCGCCGTACCCGCCCAGCGCCTCGACGACGTCGTGGTAGCGCTGAGTCTGCCCCAGGCTGCGGCCCGGCGTGGTGTTCGGGCCGCCGGTCCAGCCGCCGTTGTTGTTGATCACGGCCACGATCGGCAGGTTATGTCGCACCATCGTGTCGAACTCCTGCACGTTCATCAGGAACGAGCCGTCACCGATGAAGGCGACCACCTGGCGGCCCGGCGCCGCGACCTGCGCGCCCATCGCGAAGGGGATGCCGGTGCCCATGCAGCCGTTCGGCCCGGCGTTCAGCCGGCCGCCCTCGGCGAACGCGGGAATCCACTGCCGCCCGAAGTTGAGCGTCTCCATGCCGTCGATGCAGATGATCGCGTCGCGATCGATGACGTTCACGATCTCGTTCGCGATGCGCAGCGGGTGAATCGGCAGCGTGTCGGACTCGGCGAGTTCGAGCGACTGCTGGCGCTTCGAGTGGTCGCTCTCGCCGAGGCGCGCGATCCAGTCGTCCGAGGTCCGCAGGCCGCTCTCCTTCGCGGCCGCGGTGAGGGCGCTGAGGGCGAGCCTGGCGTCGGCGACGATCCCGAGCTCGATCGGGCGGTTGTGCCCGAGTTCCGTCGAGTCCGTGTCGATCTGGATGATCTTCACGTCCTCGGCGAAACGCGGCGGGTGCCCGAAAGAGATGATGAAGTTGAAGCGCGTCCCGACCACGAGGATCGCGTCCGCCTCGCGGAAGGCCTGCCCGCGCGCCGCGAGGAACGCCAGATCGTGGTCCTCCGGGACCACGCCACGGCCCAGCGGCGTGGTGAAGAAGGGAATACGCGCCTGGTCGATGAACTCGCGCAACTCGGCCGCGGCGTCGGACCAGAAGATGCCGCTCCCGCTCACCACGAGCGGGCGCTCGGCCGCTCCGAGGATCTCGATCGCACGCTCGATGGCGCCCTCGTCCGGCGCGGGGCGGGCCGGGCCCTGGCCGCCGGGCGGGAACCACACACTCGAGTCGTCGACCCGCTCGTAGAGCGCGTCACCGGGCAGATCGAGGTAGGTCGGGCCCGGTTTCGGGCCCTGCGCCTTGCGCATCGCCATGTTGAAGTACTCGGCCATGCGGTCGGCGTGATGGACGCGCGCGGCCCAGCGGGTGATCGGCTTCGCCATCGAGAGCTGGTCGTACTCCTGGAAGGCGTCGCTGTCGAAGGCGCGCACCGCGGCCGCCCCGCCGAGCGCCACCATCGGGACGCCGTCGAGGTAGGCGTTGGCGACGCCGGTGAGCAGGTTGGTCGTCGCCGGCCCGGAGGCGGCGAGACAGATGCCCGGCGAGCGCTTCACGCGCGCGTAGCCGTGGGCCGCCATCGCGGCGCCCTGCTCGTGGCGGCAGTCGATCGTGCGGATGCCGAAGTCGGCGGCGAAGCCGGCGGCTTCGATGATCGGGCCACCCATCAGGTAGAAGACGTCCTCGACCCCCTCTTCGCGCATCTGCCGCGCAAGCAACTCGGATCCACTGTGTTCGGCCATTCCGCACCTCCCTGACGCGAGCGCCATCATATCCGAACGCGGCGGCGGCGGACGGCGGCGGGGGCGAGAGGGCGGCACGACGTCGTGCCCAGGCCGCGACGAGGGTGTAGCCGACAGGTTACATGTCAGAAGTTCGCCACGTGACGATCGCGATCTCGCGGAATCCCAGCGGCATCAGGATGCCGCCGGATCCTCCCCACCACTGGTCGATGAGATCGCACATCCGCCGGTCCTTGTCCGAACCGGTACGCAGCCAGAGCATGCGCCGCGCGAACGCGCGCGCCTGCTCGGGGTCGGCCGGCGTGTGGGGCGAACCCGCCCGCACGCGTCGCACCTCGTAGGAGCGCCCGAGCGCCCCGATCAGCGCCACGAACTCTCGCAACGCCGGGAGTGCCTGGAATGGTTCCCCGTGGTGTCGACGAGCAGCGATTTTGTCAGTGCAAGAGAGCAGCGACTTTGTCAGTCCCGCCGTCTCCGTCGGAGGATGCCGCAGCGCCGTTCCGGCGTCCAGGCACGCCGTTGGCCCGGACGTAGCTGCTCACGGTGTCGCGGGAGATCCCCAGCAGCCTGGCGGTCGCCCGCATCGAGAGCCCCTGCAGTCGCGCCTGCTGGATCGCCTTCCAGCGGGCGAGCTGCCGGGGTGTGGGAGCGCGGAGCTGCTTGCTCCCGGTCTCGGGTCTGGTGGTAGCACCGTTGCTCGCCACCTTCACCGCCGCGGTGGCAACGGGGAGCCGCCGGGGTGCTCCTCCGGAGCCGAGCCCTGAGGCGATGCGCTCGTGGTCGGGGTTCCGGGCCAGCTCGGAGCGCGCCGCTCTCAGCACCCCGGCGCGCGGCGGCGCCTCGCGCGAACGGATCGTCTCCCCCTGATGCAGGACGGAGAGCTCGCCGCCCGGGCGTTCCACCACCTCGACCTGCGCCCCGGCGTAGCTGGTCCGCTCGGGCCCGGGCAGCAGCTGGAGCGTGCGCCAGCGGTACTTGACCGTGTTGTCGCGCGCGACGGTGCGCGGGTGCCGGAAGCCGAGGACGGCGCCGAGGTCGAGCGCGGGGTCGAGCGGGCGGTAGGCCGGCTCGGGCTCTGCCGCCGGGACCCGGAAGCGGGCATTGAAGCGCGGCAGGAAGCGCTCGAGCACGGCCTGCGCCTCGGCGATGGTGGAAGCCGAGGCGTCGCTGAGTTCGGTCACCAGGCGGTCCTGGAACGTCCCTGCGGCACGTTCCACACGGCCCTTGGCCTGTGGTGAGCGGGCGAAGATCTGGGTGATCCCGAGTTCCCGCATCGCCCGTGCGAATTGGGTTGCGACCTTCAGGCCCCGCCGTCCGTCGGAGGAGGCTTTGAAGACGCCGTGGCGGTCGCTGTAGAGGGCGAGCGGGATGCCGCAGCGCCGGACGATCTCCTCCAGCAGCAGGAAGTAGCCGCGCGCATCCTCGACGGGGCGGAAGAGGGCGTGCACGGCTGCGCCGGTCGCATCGTCGACGGCGAGCAGCAAGGCGAAGCGCGGGCCGCGCTCCTCGAGCCAGGCGTGGTGGCTGCCGTCGATCTGCAGCAGCATCCCCTCGCGGGGCATGCGCTCACGCCGGACACGGTGCTCGGGGGGCCGGCGGCGGCGGGGACTCGCGATGCCGGCCCGCGCCAGGATCCGGCGGACCGTCCAATTGCTCACGTCCAGGCCCTCGTGCTCCCAGAGCAGCTCGGCGAGGTGGGTGTGGTTCGCTCCCGGGTAGCGGGTGCTGGCGAAGCGCACCACGGCCGAGGCGACATCGGCCGGGACGGCGTTGTGCGGACGGCGCCTCCGGTTGCCGTGCTCCAGCGCCGCCGCTCCGCGCGCGCGGTAGGCGGCGAGGAGCCGCCACGCGTGTCGCTCGCTGAGGCCCAGGATCTCGGCGGCCTGCGCGGCCCGCAGATCTCCGGCCATCACCCCTTCGAGTACGTAGCGTCGTGCTTCTTCGGACTGCTGCACCTGTCACCCCCTGCTCGCTGGCTGGGGACTGACAGAATCGCTGCTCCGTTAACTACTGACCGAATCGCTGCTCAACGACACCCGTGGACCGCCTCGAACAGGCCGGCGAACTGAGCGCCCCGGGCGAACCTCGCCAGCGCAACCACGCAGAGGCGTCGGGCGTTCCGTTCCATTGCCTCGATGAAGGGGATCGGCTCGCGGATGTCGTAGAGGCAGTGGGCGGCGAGCGCGACGTCCGCTTGCTCCGTCCATCCCTCCACCGGCCAGCGCGCGTCGTGGACCGTCAGGTTCGTCACAGCGGCCGCCGCCGCGCCTTCGGCAAGCACCCGGCGCATCGCGGGCGACGGTTCGATGGCGATCACGCTCCTGACCCGGCGCGCGAGCGGCAGCGCAAATCGCCCACCCCCGGCACCGATGTCCAGCCACTGATCCTCCGGTTGCGAGAGGGATGCCAGAGCATCGAACTCCGCCGCCGAGGGCTGCCCCGGCCTGAAGCACCCTGCGACCGGCGCGTAGTGGTCCTGCTCGGGTTCGGGCTCGCGCACGCGCGCGACCTGCTCGGCGTCGGCATCGACCAGCCGCGTCCAGGCCTGGCGGGCGTCCTCGACCGATGGTCGCAGTGCGTGCGTGGGATCCATCTCGCCCCCTGATGGGCGCCCGCCCATGCTGCCCGGACTACGCCATGCGCACCCTCTCGAGGAAGTCCGCATCGAAGCGCAGGATCGAGCCGAGCCGGGCGTAGTTGGCGAACTCCTGCTCACGCGCCGCGACAACCTCCGGATCCCACCAGCCGGTCATGGGCGCGTCGAGGCCCTGCGAGGCCGCGGCCTCGCGCGCCTCGGCCTCCGTCAGGCCGGCCTCCATCAGCGCCTCGACGGTGTGCTCACCGAAGGGGGGCACGGGGTTGCGCGTCGGGAATCCCCGGCCGTCGAACTTCGGAGGGAAGTAGCGCTGGAGCGGCACGGGACCGAGGTCGTCGACATGCACCGGATCGAAGAACTCGCGCGCATGGAGGTGCGGGTCGAGCAGGATCTCGTCCGCCTTCAGCACCCCGGCGGCGGGCGCCCCGGCGTCCTGCAGCAACTGCGCGACATCCGACTTCGAGCGCTCGCGCGTCCACTCCGCGATCAGCGCGTCGATCTCGTCGTGGCGCTGCGTGCGCTGCTCCGCACTCGCGAAGCGCGGGTCGGACAGCCAGCCCTCGTGTCCCGAGGCACGGCAGAACGCCTCCCATTCCGCATCGTCGCGCAGCGAGATCGCCACCCACTCGTCGTCGCCCGCGCAGGGGTAGGCGCCGCGCACCATGCCGGGACGGCGGTTGCCGTCGCCGCCGTGCAGCCGCCCGTTGAGCAGGTAGTCCGCGAGGTACGGCCCGAGCGTCGGCACCGTCGACTCCTGCATCGAGACATCGATGCGCTGGCCGCGTCCCGTGACCTCGCGGCGCATCAGGGACGCGATGATCGCGCCGACGCCGTTCAGGCCGGTGAAGGGGTCGACCCAGGTCTGGCCGGTCTTGAGCGGCGGCTCGCCGGGGTAGCCGGTGACGGAGGCGGGCCCGGAGGCGGCCTCCATCGTCATGCCCACCGCCGACCGCTCCCCGTTGGGGCCGGACTGCCCGAACCCGGCGATCGAGCACATCACGAGGCGCGGACAGCGATCCACGATGTCGTCGTAGCGCAGGCGCAGTCCCCGCGTGACGCGCGGAGGGAAGTTCTCGACGAACACATCCGCGCGCTCGAGCAGGCGCAGCATCAGCTCCCGCCCCTCCGGAATCCGCAGATTGAGCGCCGCCGACCGCTTGCTCGCCTGCCGCGCCGAGAAGTAGGCGGGGCCGATCGAGGAGTGGGCGGGGCGCGCGTACTCGACCTTCACCACGTCCGCGCCGAGCTCCGACAGCACGCGGCCGGCGAGCGATCCCGTCCAGCCGCGCGAGAGGTCCACGACGCGCAGGCCCTCGAAGTAGCTGAGACGTCCCGAAGGAGCCGCGCGCCGGGCCGCGGGGCGCGGCTCGGGGACCTCGTCCGCTCCCGCCGCCTCGGACAGCAGCGCGTTCCCCTCGCCGAGGGCGGGCGCCGCCGGGCCGATCGTCAGCGGGCTCTCCGTGAACCTCCCCGCCGGTCCGGGCAACACGCCGCCCGTGGGCTCGCCGTTCGCGTCGACTTCGGCCCTCCAGTAGCCGCGGGCCTCGAGGTGCGCGTCCTCGAGCAAGTCGGGCGCCGTCGCCACCTCGCCGAAGCCCAGGTCGAGTTCGCCGGTCCGCAGGAAAATCTCCCGCGAGGTGTGCGACTCGAACCACGGCCTCACGAGCTCGTCGAACTCGCGCCACTGCATCAGCCGCGCGGACACGTTGGTGAAGAGCGGATGCGTCGCGAGCTCGGGCTGCTCGACCAGCTTCGAGATGTTGCCCGCGAAGTCGCGCCCGCCGGGGCCTGCGGTGACGAAGGCGATGTGGCCGTCCTTGCAGGCGAAGATGTCGGAGGGGTAGCCCGGCAGGATGCGCGAGTAGTAGCGGCGGCGCACGCCGCCGATGCCGAGGTAGACCGAGAGGTTGTGGTCGTCCGTCATCGTCAGCGTCTCGTGGTTCGAGACGTCGACGAAGCCGGGGCGCTCTCCGGCCCTGCCCTCGGCGAGCGCGGCGAGGGCCGCGACCCAGCCGACGACCGCGCCAAAATAGTCCGCGAGCTCGACCCCGGAGCTGAGCGGCTCGCGATCGGGATCGCCGCTGACGTAGGAGTTCCCGGCGAGCGCCTCGATGATGTGGCTGTCGGCCTGGTGCGAGGCGTACGGGCCGTCGATGCCGAACTCGCTGATCGAGACGAACGTCGTCTCCGGGAAGCGCTCGCGCATCCGCTCGGGCTCCGCGAGCGGCAGCGCCGCTGGCGTCCGCCAGCTCGCGAGCAGCAGCGCGCTGCCGCGCAGCAGCGGCTCGAGGGCGTCGGCGCCTTCGGCCGTCGTCACGTCGAGCGCGATGCTGCGCTTGCCGGCGTTGAGCAGCCGGTGCAGCCCGCCGCCGTCGAGGTCGGGACGGTCGTCCTTGAAGGGCCCGGCGAGGCGGATCGCGTCGCCATCCGGTGGCTCGATGCGGATCACCTCGGCGCCGCTCTGCGCCAGCAGCCGCCCGCAGTAGGCAACCGCCAAGCCCGACGCGATCTCGATGACGCGCACGCCGTCGAGCGGAGGAGGGGCGCCGTCGGGCATCAGAGGCTTCACCATGTCACGCTCCCAGCGCTGCTCCCGCGTTGCGCCAGACTACAGCCGCCGGCAAACCGCCGTGCGATCCCGGGCGCGATCAGCGTGCCGCGAGGCGCTCCGAAGGGCGGGAACTACAGCGAGCGACCCGCGCTCGCGGCGGGCGTCGGGTCGAGGGCGTGCAGGCTCGGCAGCGCGCCTTCCGCGAAGAGCCGCATGCTTCGCTCGGCGACCTCGTACGGCATCGTGCCGTACTTGAAGACGATCACGAACTCCTCTGCGCTGGTCATGCGCTGGATGTAACGCAGCCTCTCGAAGCACTGCTCGGGCGTGCCCCAGACCTGCGTCAGGGCGCTCTCGCGGGCGAGCTGCTCCGGAGTTGCCCGCTGCCGCCGCTCCGCCGCCTGGGCGTAGTGCTCGTAGCCGCTGGCCTCGAGGAAGTGCGTTGGCTCGTCCCACTCGTAGTGGCGGTTCGTGCCGTCCTTCATCTCTCCGAAGTAGCGCAGCAGGTCGGCCCACGCCTCGTCCTCGGTCTCGGCGCAGACCGCGTTGACCACCACGGTGGGCTGCGCCGGAGGGAAGCCGTGCTGCGCGCGGACCTCGTTGTAGCGCCCGACCTCGTCGCCGTAGTCCTCCCACGGCTTGTGGTTGAGCAGCAGCAGCCCGAGCCGCTCGCGTCCCGCGATCTCGATCGTCTCCGGGCTGTTGCCGGCGATCAGGAAGCGATCGACCAGATCCTCGCTGCGGGGGCGCGGCCGCAGCGCGGTCTCGGCGACCGAGTAGTGCTCCCCCTCGTACGAGAAGCGCTCCCGCGTGAGCGCCCCGCGCACGATCTCGAGGCCCTCGAGGAAGCGCGCGCGCGACTCGCCCATCGGGATCCGCCGCGGATCGAACTCGCGCCGCGCGGCGCCCCGCCCCAGGCCGACGAACAGGCGGCGGCCCTGCAGCAGGTTGTCGACCATCGCGATCTCTTCGGCGACGCGCAGCGGATCGTGCCAGGGCAGCACGATCACCATCGTCCCGATGTCGACGCGGCGCGTCCGGCCCGCGAGGTTGGCGAGAAAGAGCAGCGGGCTCGGTGTCAGGTTCAGCGGCGAAAAGTGGTGCTCGACGGCCCAGATCGAGTCGAAGCCGAGCGGCTCGATCTGCTCGGCGAGGGCGAGTTCCGCGTCGTAGGTGGCCTGGTCCGTGGCCGGCTCGCGCTGGACGCCGGTTCCGCCCTCGAAGCGATCCCAGTCGCCGTGATTCTGCGTGAAGAGCGAGACGCCGACCCTCAAGTGCGTACTCCTCCAAACTCGAGGTTCCCGCGGACCCGGGGAGGATCTCCGCATCCGGAGCGCAGGCCGTCAACTGCTCAGGCCAAGCATCTCCCCCGCCATCGAGGCGATGTGCTCGCCGATCAGCAGCGAGGAGGTCGCCCCGGGCGAGGGCGCGTTGAGGACGTGCAGCGCCGCCTCCGTGCGCTCGATCAGGAAGTCGTCGAGCAAGGCGCCGTCGGGCGCGACGGCCTGAGCGCGCACGCCGGAGCCACCGCTCGTCAGGTCGTCGCCCTCGATCTCCGGGATCAGGCGCTGCAGATCGCGGACGAAGACGGACTTGCGCAGGGAGCGGTGAACCTCGTGCATCCCCGTCTTCCACTCGCGCAGCGCGACGCGCCAGAAGCCCCCGTAGCGCGCGATCTCCCAGACGTCGCCGAGGTTCACGTCGCGCTTGCGATAGCCCTCGCGCGCGCTGGCCAGCACGGCGTTGGGGCCGGCCTCGACGTAGCCGCGGATGTTGCGCGTGAAGTGCACGCCGAGGAAGGGCAGCGCCGGGTCCGGGACCGGGTAGATCAGCCCGCGCACGAGGGCCGCCCGCTCCGGCCGCAGCGTGTAGTACTCGCCCCGGAAGGGCACGATCCGCACCTGCGTGCTCGCGCCGAGCTGCCGCGCCACGCGGTCGGCGTGCAGCCCGGCGCAGTTCACCAGCAGCCGCGCCGAGCGCTCCTCGTCGCCCGCCCGCAGGTGGCGCACCCCGTCCACGAGCCGCGAGGACTCGACGGGGGCGTTGAGCAGCACCTCGCCACCCGCCTCGCGGACGATCCCGGCGTAGGCCTGCGCCAGCAGCGTGAAGTCGACGATGCCCTCGAGGGTACCCGGAGCGCGCGCAGGGCGCGCACGTGCGGCTCGATCTCGCGCACCCGCTCCGGGCCGACCAGCTCGTGACCCTGGACGCCGTTCGCCGTCGCCCGCTCGGCGAGCGCATCGAGGCGCGGGAGCTCCTCGTCGCGGGTGGCGACGATCAGCTTGCCGCAGAGCTCGTAGGGGATCTCGTGCTCCTCGCAGAAGCGCACGAGGGCGTCGCGCCCGCGCACGCAGAACTCGCCCTTGAGCGAGCCGGGGCGGTAGTAGATGCCGGAGTGGATCACGCCGCTGTTGTGCGAGGTCTGCTGCCCCGCGATCTGCGCGTCTTTCTCCAGCACGCAGACCCGCAGCCGCGGCCAGCGCGCCAGCAGCGCCTTCGCCGTCGCGAGGCCGACGATACCGGCGCCGATGACGGCGACATCGTGCGTGGCGCCGCCGGCGGCGCTCATGCGCCCGTGGCCACGGTGCGAGCCACGGCGAGGAGCGCCTCCACGGCGCCCTCGCCGCCGGCGAGGTCTCGCAGCAGCAGGTCGGCGTCGGCATCGAGCAGTTGCTCGATGCCGTGCGCACCGGTGGCGACACCGACGGCCGCGGCTCCGGCGGCATGCGCGGCGCGGATGTCGTGCTCGGTGTCGCCGACGTGCGCGAGCGGCGCGCCGGGCGTCCAACCGACCGCGCGCGCCGCCTCGCGGGTGATGGCGTCGCGGTCCTCGTGCCGATCGCCGAAGCCGCCGCTGGCGAAGTAGCCGTCGATGCCCACGCTGCGCAGCTTGGCAAAGGCCCCCGCCCGCATGTTGCCGGTGCAGAGCCCGAGCACGACGTCCTCGCGCGCGGCAAGCCGCTCCAGCAGATCGGCGACGCCGGGCAGCGCCCGCGGATTCCGCGCGTCCAGCTCCTCCTCGAGGATCGCGAGGTAGCGCGGGACGAACGTCTCACGGTCGATGCGCACGCCGCTCGTGCGCTCGACCTCGGAGATGATCCAGCGGTCGGTGCGGCCGGCGAAGACGACGCCGTGCATCGCGCCGGAGACGCCGGTGGCCTCGTCGTAGGCGCGCTCCAGGGCCGCGCGGCCCGCGCCTTCGGCCTCCATCAGCGTGCCGTCGATGTCGAACAGCAGGTATATCCGGTCGCCGGTTCTGCCGGGGTCGGCGGTCACGCGCGTTCGGGCGGCTCGCCCGCCGCTACATGTCCATCGGGTAGCCGGCCTCGCGCCAGTCGTCGTGCCCGCCCTCGACGTTGTAGAGGTCCGTCAGGCCCATCGTGGCGGCGAACTCGGCGGCCACGGCGGAGCGCTGGCCGGACTTGCAGATGAAGAGGATCGGGCGGTCGGTCGCCAGTTCCCCGGCGCGCGGCAGCGTGGCCATGTGCGGGATGTTGAGGGAGCCGGGCACGTGGCCCTCGGCGTGCTCGTACGGCTCGCGCGTGTCGACCACCTGCACGTCGCCCTGCTCGATCATCTCGTGCGCTTCCTCGACGGTGATGCGCGTGAAAGGCTCCAGCTCGTTCTTGACGGCCATCGGGCTTTCCTCTCGGCGTGGGATCGTGCCAGGTCAACGTCTGTTCGCGAGTGTAGCAGAGCGCCTGCGGCGGAGAGAGCGCGCGAGGCCGCCGGCCGCCTCGCGCTACTGGTCGAACTCGGAGCGAGGTTCGCCCTCGCGGTGCAGGTAGGCCATCGAACGGCGGTAGTCGTCCGCGTCGATGCGGCCCTCCCCGTGCAGGAACGTGAGCAGCACCTCCAGCGTGAGCGTCGGGTGCAGCCGCACGCCGAGCGCCTCGAGGCGACGTGTCGCGCCCTGCTCGCGGTCGATCAGGACCGCGGCGTCGCGCACGCGCAGCCCGCCGCTGCGCAGGCTCTCCACCGTCTCCACCAGCGAGCCCCCGCCCGTGGCGAGGTCGTCGACGATCAGCGCGGTCTGGCCCGGCCGGTAGCTGCCCTCGATCTGCGGCCGCCTGCCGGTCTCGTCGCCGGGGGCGCGCGGCCGCGGGTAGACGAGGGGCATGCGCGTCTGCAGCGAGAGCGCGGTCGCGATGTGCAGCCCGCCGATGGGCACGCCCACGATCAGGTCGAAGCGCTCCACGTGCGGGTTGCGCATCGACATCGCGAGTTGCAGTTCCTCGTCCATCAGCTGCCCGACGCGCGCGAGCGCAGTGGGTTGGGAGATGATCAGCTTGGGATTGATGTAAATGGGCGAGTTGCGGACGGTGCGGCCGAGCGAGAAGTCGCCGAACTGCACGCAGCCGAGGCGCCAGAGCAGGTCGGCGAGCCAGAGCCGGCCGCGCGGCTCGTCCGTCCCCGCGCCCCGGGGCAGCGTCACAGTCGCCCCTCCGTCGTCGTGGGTAGCGCCCTAGATCAGTCGGCGGAGCGGCTTGCGGCCGGGTCGAGGGTCGTAGTTGGCCTTGAACATCTCGAGCTTGTCGCGCTCGATCAGGTACTTGCCGGCGAAGAGCACCGCGGGCACGCGCTTCTGTTTGATCAGCCTGCGCAGGCTCTGGGGATGGATCCCCAGTTCGCGCGCGGCCTCCACGAGGTCCAGGTAGTCGTCGAACGGGGAGTCGGGCACGCAGCGCCTCCTGTCGGCTGGGAATTGTTCACGTGCGTACGCAATCATAACTGTCAACAGGCCCACTGTAAAGCGCATACACATTTCGGGCGAGGTGAGGGTAACCGGCCGCGGGCCCGAGGGCGGCTGCGGGTGATTCCGGGCGCCGCAGCGCCCTCCGGTCCCCTCGCCCCTGGCGGGAGCGGGTGAGGGGTGAGGGCGCTCCGAGGCCGATCGCGTGTCGCCTGCGGGGGGCCCTGCGAGGTTCCTCGCGTCCTGAGCGAAGCGGCCCCCCACACCCCCATCCCGGACGAGCGCGCTGCGCGGCTCTGGCCCACCCACCCGCCCTCGGATTTCTTTTCTGTGGGGGCTGCGCCCCCACGCCCCCACGCGGATCAGCAGCCGGGACGCAGCCCCGAGGGCCAACCTCCGATCCCTTCTCCCCTCGCGGGAGATGGAGCCGCAGCGCTCTCCGATCCCCTCTCTCCCCTGGCGGGAGGGGGTTAGGGTGAGGGGGATTCCTGGTGCCGGAGCGCCCCCTCCAATCCCCTCTCCCGCGAGGGGTTAGGGAGCCGGAGCGCCGTCGGGGAGTTGCGCAGAGGTCTCCCAACGGACAGGGACCGGAGAGGTGGAAGTCCGGGAGCAGCTACGGCAGCGCCGGTGCCGCCGTTTCGCGGAGCCGCGCGACGAGCGCGGGCAGCCGTTCCACGACATAGTCGATGTCGGCCTCGGTCGACTCCTCGGACAGCGTCAGGCGCACCGAGCCGATCGCCAGCTCGAGCGGCACGCCCATCGCGAGCAGCACGTGCGAGGGCTCCCAGGTCGCCGAGGTGCAGGCCGCGCCCGCCGAGCACTCCACCCCGATCTCGTCCAGCGCCTCGACGAGCGATTCGCCCTCGATGCCGTCGAAGCAGAGGTGGAGGTTGTGCGGCAGCCGCTGCGAGGGATGGCCGTTCAGGCGCGCGCCCGGCAGCGCCCCGGCCAGCCCGTCGCGGAGCCGGTCGCGCAGCGCCGAGGTGCGCTCGGCGAACCGCTCGCGCTCGGCCTGCGCGAGCTGTAGCGCCGTCGCGAAGCCGGCGGCGCCCGGCACGTTCTCCGTCCCGGAGCGTCGCTGCCGCTCCTGGCCGCCGCCCGAGGTTTGCTCGAGGAACGGCACGCCGCGACGGATGTAGAGCAGCCCCACGCCCTTCGGCCCGCCGAACTTGTGCCCGGAGAGCGAGAGCAGGTCCACCCCGAGCGCGTCGACGGCGAGCGGCAGCGAGGCCGCGGCCTGCACCGCGTCGGTGTGGAAGGGGATCGGACGGCCGATGGCGCGCTGGCGCTCGCGGACGGCCCCGACGATCGCGGGCAGCGGCTGCACCGTGCCCACCTCGTTGTTGGCGTACATCACGGAGACCAGCACCGTGTCGTCGCGCACTGCGCTGGCGATCGCCGCCGGGTCGGCGATGCCCTGCTCGTCCACCCCCACGATGTCGACCTCGAAGCCGAAGCGCTCGAGGTACTGCATCGAGTGCAGCACGGCGTGATGCTCGACGGCGCTGGTGACGACGTGCGCCCCGGCCCCGGCGTCCCGCTGCGCGAAGGCGACGCCCTTGATTGCGGCGTTGATGCTCTCCGTCCCGCCCGAGGTGAAGACGATCTCCTCGGCGCGCGCGCCGAGCACGGAGGCGATCGTCTCGCGCGCCCCTGCGAGCGCCTCGGCCGAGGCGCGCCCGCCCGCGTGGTGCGCCGAGGGGTTGCCGAAGTGCTCGGAGAACAGCGGCAGCATCGCCTCGAGCGCCTCGGGCCGCACCGCCGTGGAGGCGGCCGCGTCGAGGTAGATGCGGCGGGCGGGTGAGGCCGAGTCGGTCATGCGCGGAGGGTGCGCCGTGGGGGGATAGCGGGTCAAGAGGCGCGGCGCCGGGCCGTCACGTTCGTCGTGCCTGCAGCAGCTCCTCGATTTCGTCCGAGGTCAGAGTTCGGACGGAGCTTCCGGCCCGGGACACCGTGACCAGGCGAATACCAGGTTCGTGGAGCACAGCTCGCTCGATCTCGGACCACTTCATGATCAGAGACCGGGCCTGGCCCATGAGTCCACTGTCCTCGGCTTGCCCGAAGCGGAGCCGGATGATCTTCGCGGAGGTCAGCATCGCCTCGTTCACAGCTATCCACTCCGGCGCCTGCCGGTGCAGGTCGAGGGTGACCAGGGCGTCGTAGCTCTGGGCGCGGTCGACGATCTCCTGATCGGAAGCTCCGCGGATGCCGAGATCCCGGACGTGTTCCGAGGGGTGGCCGAGCGCCGTCAGTACGGTTGCGAGCGCCGGCGCTACCGCCTCATCGAGAAGGAGCTTCATCCCTACGCTGCGATGGCGGTCTCGAACTGCAGGGCGCGCTCGACCTGATGCGGGTCGAGATCGAACCGGGCGGCGAGTTCCTTCGGATGCTCTCCGCAATGCGTGAGCCGCGCCAGGAGTTCGGTCTCGATCCGCGTACCACGGACGATCGGGACGCCTGCCCGAATCCGGGGGTCCATCTCGACCACGTCCCGATACTCGGAAAGGACGCCCAACGGCCCCTCGCGCTCCATCTCGGCGAGAACCTCCCTGATCCGCACTGCGAGAGGGGCGGACTCAATGAGATCCGCCTCGGCCCGTTGCCGGACCTCGCCGACGGTGAAGGCGGGGCCCCCGTCGTCTGGCCTGATGATCACCGTTCCCGAATACGCGATCAGCGGCAGCGCATACCAGCGCGGGACGTGTTCCTCAAGCCACTCGATGTTCGGGCGCAGGCGTCTGGCCGAGATCCCCATGTCCAGCAGTTTCCGGGCCGCGCGCGCCTTCGAGTACTCGATCCAGGAGTAGAGCCGCGGCACACCGCGGCGCCCAGGCGTCACGGTGGCCGTAAGGAGGTCGTGCGAGTGCCAGTACCGCAGTTGCCGCGACGTGGCGCCGGAGAGGTGAGCCACGATCTGCGCCCTCAGCGCGCCACGGTGAAAGAGCGAGGTGTCGATGGATTCCGGTGAAGTCGTCATGAGTGCGCCGATCGCGGTCCAGTGATCCGGTCGCAGGTCGCGAGGATCGCCCTTACTACGCTACCGCATCGACGCGAAGCGCGGCCCGCCCCCTACCCCGCCGCGAGCCACTCCCGGTACGCGACCACGCGCGAGAGGGCGAGGGCGGCGCGGTCGAAGGACTGGTAGACCGCGAAGCCGCGGCCGATCACGTCGTCACGCAGCGGGATCACGTCCTCGTCCTTGTGGCCGGGGTGCATCACCGTCACCAGCGGCAGGCCGGTGCGCGTGCGGAAGGCGTCCAGGGTCTGCATCATCTCGTCGAACAGCCCCGGCTCTTCCTTCCAAAAGCGCGCGAAGAAGTTCGCCGTGAACTCGTAGACCATGCCGTCGATGTTCGGATCCTCGGCGAGGATGTCCATCATCTTGCGCAGGTTGTCCGCGTCTCCCGCGCGCCCGATCGTGTTCGCCATGTCGAACGGGTTGCGGTAGGAGCCGCCGATCACGTTGAAGAACTCCGCCAGCTGCTCGTAGGAGCTGTCCGCCAGCTCCGGCACCTCGAGGCCGACGCGCCCGAAGGCGTCCGAGATCGCGACCGACTGCCCGCCGGTCATCGCCATCAGCGCCAGGCGGCGGCCCTGCGGCGGCGCGGAGTGCACGAGCGCCTGGATGACGTCGATCACCTCGTCGCCGTTGGTCGCCGGGATCGCGCCGGTCTGCTTGATCAGCGCGTCCCAGGTCGCCGAGGCCGTCGCCAGCGAGGCCGTGTGCGAGCGCGTCGCGCGCTGTCCGGCGCTGGTCTGCCCGCCCTTCCAGATCACGACCGGCTTGTGGGGCGTGGTCTCGCGTAGCGCCTGGAAGAAGCGCCGCCCGTCCTTCAGCCCCTCGAGGTACATCCCGATCACTTCGGTCTCGGGATCGTCGCGCAGGTACTCGAGGTAGTCCGCCTCGTTGACGACGACGGCGTTACCGATCGAGATGCCGCGGCCGACGCGGATGCCGGCGCGCTGGGCGGCGGTGGTCATGTTGATCGTGTGCGTCCCGCTCTGGCCGACGATCGAGACGTTGCCGCCGTCGCCGTTCTGGTCCACGTCGGCGTGGAACTTGACGCCGCGCCGGCGGTTGTACACGCCCATGCAGTTGGGGCCGACGATCGGCATCCCGGCGGCGTTCGCCATCTCGACGATCGCCTCCTGCAGCTTGAGGCCCTCGTCCTGGCCGGTCTCGGCGAAGCCGGCGGTGAAGACCGCCATGCCGCCGACGCCCTTCTTGATCGCGTCGCTGACGATGTAGGGCGCGATGTTGCGCGGCACCGCGCAGATCACGAGGTCGATGTCCTCCGGGACGTCTTCGAGCTTCAGGTAGTTGGTGAAGCCGCGCTTCTCGATCTCGACGATCTCGTTCGGGTCGAGCTGCACGGAGTAGAGCGGGCCCTGGAACTCGCGCTGGTTCTCGATCCAGCCGAAGTCGGGCCCCTTCGCGCCGACGACGGCGACGCTGCGCGGGGTGAGCGTGCGATGCAGACGATCGCGGTCGACGGCCATCGAGGCGCTATGCCTCCGCGAGGACGACGCGCGCGTCCACCGCGATCGCGCCGTCCGGGCGCGCGAACACCGGGTTGAGGTCCAGTTCGGCGATCTCCGGGTGCTCCTCGGCGAAGGCGGAGACCTGCAGGATCATCGCCTCCAGCGCCTCGATGTCGGCGCCGGGCTGCCCGCGCACGCCCTCGAGGACCGGGTAGCCCTTGATCTCGCGCACGATCTGGCCGGCGTCGCGCGGCTCCAGGGGCACGATGCGGAAGGCCACGTCCTTCAGCACTTCCACCATGATGCCGCCGAGGCCGAAGGCGAGGACCGGACCGAACTGCGGGTCCGTCGTCATGCCGACGATGACCTCGACGCCCGGGTCCGCCATCTGCTGGACGGAGACGCCGCCCACGTGCGCGCCGGGCGCGGCGGCCTGCACCGCGGCCATGATGCGATCGTAGGCCGCGCGCACGGCATCGCCATCGGCGAGCCCGAGCTCGACGCCGCCGACATCGGACTTGTGTGCGATGTCGCCGGAGACGACCTTGAGCACGGCCGGGAAGCCGAACTCCTCGGCCGTGGCGGCGGCCTCGTCGGCGCTCGTGGCGAGTCGCGCCTGCGTGACGTTGATACCCGCGTCGTGGAGCAGCTGCTTCGATTCGACTTCGGTCAGCAGCGTGCGGCCGTCCGCGCGGGCGGCGGCGATCGGGTCGCTCAACTCGTGCTCCAATCCTCGGTGCGGTGTACGGCGCTGCGAGCATACGGACGCGCGTTCGTGAGCCGCAAGCGAGGCGGGCGCGCGTCCGCCGTCCTTGCGCGTGCGCCGGGCGGGGCCGGACGATGGCTGCATGGGCCTGCGCCGCCGCTTCGCCGCCTTCCGCGCCCGCCGCCGCGAGCCGCCACCGCCCGACCTCGACGCCGCCGAGGCTGCCGGGTCGGGGGAGGCCGCGGCGGGCGAACCGTCGCGCCCGAGGCTCGTCGTGGGACTCGGCAATCCCGGCGCGGAGTACCGCGGCACGCGCCACAACGCCGGCGCCTCGTGCATCGAGCGGCTCGCGGCGCGCTACGGCGCGCAGCTCTCGCGCGACCAGCGCGTGATGCGCGCCTCGATCGAGATCGACGGGCACACGCTGCACCTCGCCACGCCGCGCAGCTACTACAACGAGAGCGGCCCGGCCGTCGCCGCCGAGCTGCGGCGGCTGCGGCTGCTCCGCGACGCACTGCTCGTCGTCTACGACGAGATCGATCTGCCACTGGCGCGCGTGCGGATGCGGCCGCACGGCGGCCACGGCGGCAACAACGGGATGCGCTCGATCCTCGGCGCGCTCGGGGGCGGCGACTTCCCGCGCATCCGCATCGGCATCGACCGCCCCTACGACGACGGCAGGCCCGTGCGCGACCCCGACCGTGTCGCGGACTGGGTGCTCGGCAAGCCCGGACGCGAGGAGCGCGAGGCGCTCGACGCCGCCGTCGAGGCCGCCGCGGACGCGGTGGAGCTCGCCGTGCGCGAGAGCGTGGAGGCGGCGATGCGCGGCCTCCGCGCCGCCGGGGACGGCACGTAGCCAGCAGCCGCGACGGGGCGTAAGCCCGCGCGGGGATAGACTGGTCCCCAGGTATCGGCACACCTGCCGAGGGGGCTCCGCCGGGAGCGCCCCGTCTTGGGGTGCGCGCCGCCCGGCCGGCAGCAGCGAAGGAGGCCTCACTGGAGCGCTCGTCCCCCGGCCTTGCGGCGCCGCTGGCGCCGCTGCTCGAACCGCTCGGCGCGGTCCCGCCGCTGGCCGAGGCCTCAACACGCCTCGGGAGGGGCGAGCGCCTGGCGCTCGGCGTCCTGGACGGCGCCAAGGCGGCGGTCGCGGCCTGGCTGCAGCACGGCTCGCGCCGCCCGGCGCTGCTGCTGGTTCCGCGCGAGCGCGACGCCGAGGGCTACGCCGAGGCGCTCGGCGTCTGGATCGGCGACGACGCGCTGCTCTTCCCCTCGCGGCCCGGCCTGCCCTACGCACGCGAGCCCGCGCCGCCGGCGATCACGCAGCGCCGCCTCGCCGTCCTCGCGAGGCTGGCGCTCGGCAGCCGCGATCCGCGACCGCCGCTCGTGATCGCCTCCGTCGCCGCCGCCACGAGCATCACCGCGCGCCGCGCCGACCTCGGCGCCGGGCCCGGCCGCGTCGCGACCGGCGGGCGGATCGCCCTCGACTCGCTGGCGCTCCAACTCGTCGAGGCCGGCTACGCGCTCGGACCGCTCGTCGAGGCCCCCGGCGAGGCGGCTCGGCGCGGCGGCATCCTCGACGTCTTTCCGCCGACTGCACCGCTGCCGCTGCGCATCGAACTGTTCGGCGACGAGGTCGAGTCGATCCGCCGCTTCGACCCGGAGACGCAGCGCACGGTCGAACGCCTCGACGAGGCGGTCATCGGCCCGGCGCGCGAGTGGTTCCCGGACCGTCACGCGCTGCTGGAACTCGCGAGCCGCCTCAATGGCGTCGGGCACGCGACGGGCGGCCCCCGCGAGGAGATCGCCGGGGAGCTTGCGGCGCTGAGCCGCGGCGAGCTGCCCTCGCCCGCGCGCTACGGGCCGCTCGCCGGCGAGGCGACGCTGTTCGACCACTTCGGCGCGGGTGCGCTGCTGATCGTCGACGAGGAGGACGCGGTGCTCGCCGCCGCCGCCGAGCAGGACGAGCTGACTGCAGAGCGCGCGCAGCTCCTCGCGCGGGAGGGCGAGCTGCCCGCGGACGCACCCCGCCCGCACCTCGGCGAGCAGGGACTGATCGAGCAGATCGAGCACCTTGCGCCGCGCGCGACGTTCTCGCGCTGGGCGACCGGCGCCGAGCCCGGCTCGATGCGCCTGCCGTTCGCCCCGCACGACGCCTACGCCGGGCGCCTGCAGGTCGCCGCCCGCGAGCTCGAACGGCGCGTGCAGCGCGGCGACCGCGTCGTCGTGGTCACGCAGCAAGCGCAGCGCTTCCGCGAACTGCTCGCCGAGGCGGGCGTGAGCGCCAGCGTCGAGGGCGGCCTCGCCGCGCCGCCCGTCGTGGGCTCGCTCGCCCTCGTGCAGGGCTCGCTGCCCGGCGGCTGGCGCATCGCGACACCCAGGGGCGAACTCGCGCTCGCGACGGACCGCGAGCTGCTCGGCTTCATCCGCAAGCGCCGCGCGCTGCGGCGGGGCGCCTCGCACCGTGCACGCTTCCTCGCGGACGTCTCGCCGGGCGACTTCGTGGTGCACGCCGACCATGGCATCGCGCGCTTCGCCGGCATCGTGCGCCGCGACGTGGGCGAGGAGCAGCGCGACTACCTGCAGCTGCGCTACGCAGGCCAGGATCGGCTCTACGTGCCGATCGAGCAGATCGACCGCGTCAGCCGCTACCACGCCGGCTCGGACCACGCGCCGAGGCTGACGCGCCTCGGCACGCAGGAGTGGGCGCGGACGCGCGCACGAGTGCGCGAGGCCGTCGGCGAGCTGGCGGCCGATCTGCTGCGCCTCTACGCCGCCCGCCAGCTGCTGCGCGGCCACGCCTTCGCCACCGACAGCGAGTGGCAGCAGGAGCTGGAATCCGCCTTCCCCTACGAGGAGACGCCGGACCAACGGCGCGTCATCGCCGAGGTGAAGCGCGACATGGAGGCGCGGCAGCCGATGGACCGCATCGTCCTCGGCGATGTCGGCTTCGGGAAGACCGAGGTCGCCGTGCGCGCGGCCTTCAAGGCGGTCCAGGACGGCTACCAGGTCGCCATCCTCGTGCCCACGACGGTGCTCGCGCAGCAGCACGCGAGCACCTTCCGCGAGCGCCTGGCGCCCTTCCCGGTGCGCATCGAGACGCTCTCGCGCTTCCGCACGGACGCCGAGACGCGCGAGGTGCTCGCGGGCCTTCGCGCGGGCTCGACCGACATCGTGATCGGCACGCACCGGCTGCTCCAGCCGGGCATCGAGTTCCACAACCTCGGCCTCGTGATCATCGACGAGGAGCAGCGCTTCGGCGTCGCCCACAAGGAGCGGCTCAAGCGCATGCGCCTCGAGGTGGACGTGCTGACGCTCTCGGCGACGCCGATTCCGCGCACGCTGCACATGACGCTGGCCGGCATCCGCGACATGTCGACGATGGAGACGGCCCCCGAGGACCGCCTGCCGGTGCAGACCTGGGTCGCCGAGTGGGACGAGGCGATGGTGCGCGAGGCGATCCTCGGAGAGATCGAACGCGGCGGGCAGGCCTACGTCGTCCACAACCGCGTGCACAGCATCGACCAGTTCGCCGATCGACTGCGCGCGCTCGCGCCGGAGGCGCGCATCGTGGTCGGGCACGGGCAGATGCACCGCGGGGTGCTGCGCGGCGTGATGGAGCACTTCGCCGCCGGCGACGCGGACGTGCTGGTCTGCACCACGATCATCGAGTCCGGCATCGACATCCCCAACGTGAACACGCTGATCGTCGACCTCGCGGAGCGGCTCGGCCTCGCGCAGCTCTACCAGTTGCGAGGGCGCGTCGGGCGCGGCTCGCAGCAGGCGCGCGCCTACCTGCTGCACCGCCGCGGCGGCGTGCTCAACGAGGCCGCACAGCAGCGCCTGGCCACGATCTTCGACGCGACCGAGCTCGGCGCGGGCTTGCAGGTGGCGCTGCGCGACCTCGAGATCCGCGGCGCGGGCAACCTGCTGGGCGCGGAGCAGAGCGGCCAGATCGCCGCCGTCGGCTTCGACCTCTACACGCAGATGCTCGCGACCGCCGTCGAGGGCCTGCGCGCGCAGCGCGACAATCGCGACGCGCGTACGCCGCCGCCCCCGGTGTCGCTGGACCTGCCCGCTTCCGCCTTCATCCCGGAGCCCTACATCGAGGACCTCGAGGCGCGCATCGCGCTCTACCAGCGCATCGCCGGGCTGCGCGACCTGCGCGAGGAGGCGGACCTGACCGCCGAGGTCATCGACCGCTTCGGAGAGCTCCCCGGGCCGCTGCGCGAACTGCTCGCCCTCGTCCGCATCCGCCTCGCGGCGGGCGATGCCGGCGTCGCCGCCGTGCGCGCCGAGGGCGGCGAGATCGTGATCGTCGCGCGCGAGCCGTCCCCGTTCAGTCAGCGCCGGCTCCCGCCGCTCCCGGCAGGGGTGCGTGTCGGGCGGACGCAACTGCGGCTGCCCCGCGCCGCCCTCGGGGCGGACTGGCTCGACGCGATCGAGGCGCTGCTGCGCCTGCTCGGCGATCCGCACGCGGTGGCGGCCGGTGGGCGTGCGGCTGCGCCTGCGGGAGCGGCGCGCGCATGACGGCCCGCGGTCCGTCCGTCGAACTGCGCGAGGTCGCGCCGGGTGAGCGCGATGCCTTCTTCGCGATGCTCGCGGACTACCTCGCGGAGCTCGACGCCTACGAGTTGCCCTGGGATCCCGCGCCGCCCGTCGAGGCGTACCGGGAGGCGATCGACGCCGACCCGGACGGCCAGCAGATCGAGTGGGTATGCGCCGACGGCGAGCGCGCCGGCTTCCTGATCACACGTGTCGTCCCGGATTGGCCGGAGGAGGCCCGCGAGGTCGGCGAGGTGATCGAGTGCTACGTCGAGCGCGAGCAGCGTGGCCGCGGCGTCGGGCGCGCCTCCGTCGAGCTGTGGCTCGCACGCATGCGCGCGCAAGGCGTCTCCTCGGTGGAGGCCTCGGTGTTGTGGTTGAACACGCCCGCGCGGCGCTTCTGGGAACGGCTCGGCTTCGAGACGCGCGCGGTGCAGACGGCACGCAGGCCGTAGCCGGCCTTGAGGGAGGACTGACTGTGATCTGGGACGTGCACTGCCATTTCCCCCGCGACTGGAACAATCCGGAGGGCAGCGATCATGCGGCGCAGATCGACGCGCGCGCCGACGCGCTGCGCGCCGCGGGCGTCACGCGCGCCTCGGTGCTCTGCGGCGGCGCCAGCATCGTCGGACCATCGCACGACGAGGCGCTGCAGTACGTGCGGCGGCACGAGGATCTGATGGTGCCTGTCGCCACGCTGCCGATCGACGAGACGCCGGAGGGCGACGTGGCGCGGCTCCACGATCTCGGCTACCGCGGCCTCAAGATCATCGGATCGCGGCTGCCGATCGACGATCCGGGCTACTTCCCGCACTACGCCGCCGCCGAGGAGCGGCGGATGCCGATCCTGTTCCACCTCGGCGTGATCGGCGGTGGCGTGGACTACTCGGTCACGCACCCGCGTCGTGACCCGGAGGCAGCCGCGGCGCTGCGGCGCATGGCCGAGTTCCGCCGTCGCGGCGCCCCGCGCAACGTGTCCGCGGCACGCATGCGCCCCTTCCAGCTCGACACGATCGCCAACAACTTCCCGGACCTGCCGTTGATCGGCGCGCACCTCGGCGGCACCGGCAACTACGACGAGTCGGCGTCCGTCGCGCGCTGGCGGCACAACGTCGTGTTCGACCTCTCCGGCGGCGACACGATCGAGCGGCACGCGATGGAGCGCGACCTGATCGGCGGCGAGATCGGCGTCGAGAAGCTGGTCTGGGGCTCGGACTGCGGCAACGAGGAGATCGGGGAGCACGTCGAGCGCTTCCACGCGATGTTCGACGCCCTCGGACTGAGCGACGAGGAGCGCGATCGCATTTGGTACCGTAACGCCGCGGAGCTGTTCGGCGAGGAGGAACCCGTACTCGCCGGTGAGCAGGCGGACTGACGACCGGACGGGCAGCCATCGAGGAGCCGGGAAGCGCCGTGAGTCAATCCGGACCTTCGAGCAGCCAGGCTGCGCAGGCGCTCTCAGTGCGGCGGCCGCTGCTGCCCGCCGCGGCGGTCGTGCTCACGGCGGTCGTCACCCTCGCCTTCCTCATGTTCGTGCTCACGGAACCGGCGCAGCGCTGGGTGCTGCTGCTCGGGGTCCTGGCCGCGGCCTTCGGGACCGACGGCCTGCTGCGGAGCGCCCTCCCCCGGACGTTCGCGCTCGGCATCGACACCACCCCGCAGCTCGTCCTGCCCGCGCTCTACGCCCTCGCCATGCCGCTCTTCATCGAGCAGAACGTGCGCGGGTTCTGGAGCCCGCTCTGCGCCCTCGTCGCCGGGCTCGGCTTCGCGCTGATCCTCATCGCCGAACTGCGAAGCGTCCGCGAGTTCGAGCGCCGGGCCGACGAGGCGCGCATCGTCGCCGACGCGGCGGCGTATCTCACCGCCTTCGCCCTGCTCTCGCTTGTCTACAGCCGCGATCCGGGCCTCGCCGCCGCTGTAGCCGCCGCAGCGCTCGTGGGCGCCCTGCTCTCGATCGAGCTGCTGCGCGACTCCAGCCTCGATCTGCCCGAGCTGCTGACCTTTGCCCTGGTGGGGGCGGTTGTACTCGGGGAGCTGCGCTGGGCGCTGGAGTTCGTGCCGCTGGGCGGCCAACTCGCAGCGGTGGTGCTGCTGCTGGCGTTCTTCTTCACCGGCGGCGTGCTGTCCGCACGGCTTCGCGGCCACCTGACCCTCGAGATCCTGATCCAGTACGGCGTGCTCACCGCGCTCGGCGTCGCGACGGTCGTGGCGGCGAGCGCCGCCGGCCTCGCCTAGCCTTCGCCGAGGCGCGCCGGGCGGCGCGTGGCCCCTGCCGGACGCCCTGCTAGAATCGAGATCGGCCTTCGTCGGGGAGTGGCGCAGTCTGGCAGCGCACTTGACTGGGGGTCAAGAGGTCGCCGGTTCAAATCCGGCCTCCCCGACCATCCCACCGCTACGTTCGGCGCCCGCGCTCGGCGAGCACACGCACGAGGTGCTGGCCGACTTCGGCTTCACAGCCGCCGAGCTGCAGGCGCTGAAGGCTGCAAGGTCATGCAGCAAGGTGCGGTCGCGCCCCAAGCCTGGTCAGAGGCGAGCCGTGCAGCGGATCTCGACCAGCAGGTCCGGATGCGCGAGCGCTACGACCTGCACGAGCGTGCTCGCCACCTCGATCGGCTCGCCCGCGGCCACGCCGTAGGCCTCGTGCCGGACCTCGCCCGCTGCCTGCGAGGCGGCGGTGATGTCGGTCACGTACACCACTTCCTCGACGACGTTCGAGAGGCCGGCGTCGAAGGGGGCGAGCGCGCGGGCGACGTTGGCGTAGGCGGCGCGCATCTGCGCGGCCATCTCGCCCGCGCCGATCAGCGCGCCGTCCTCGCCGCGCGCGATCTGCCCGGAGACGTAGATCGTGTCCCCGACGCGGACCGCCTGCACGTAGCCGTAGCGTCGCTCGCCGTCGCTGCCGAAGTAGGCGGCCTGCCTCTCGCCGCTCATGCGCCCGCGGAGTCCGAGGTCCAGGCGCGGATCAGCTGGTGCGAGATCGTGAACGGCGCGGGCACGCCGAAGTCGAGGCCGCTCTCGCCGGAGGCCTCGCCCGCGGAGAAGGCGACGGCGCGCGCGACATCGGCGCGCGAGAACCAGCGGGCGTCGCGGATCTCCTCGGGGTCCACCGTGATCGCCTCGCTCACGGCCTCGGCGTGGCAGCCGAGCATCAGCGAAGCGGGGAACGGCCACGGCTGCGAGGAGTGGTAGCGCACGGCGCCGACCTCCACGCCGGACTCTTCGAGCACCTCGCGGCGCACGGCCTCCTCGACCGTCTCGCCGGGCTCCATGAAGCCGGCGATGCAGGTGTAGTTCGAGCCCGGCCGGCCGCGCCCGCTGACGAGCAGGCAGCGATCGCCGTCGATGACGAGCACGATCACCACCGGGTCCACGCGCGGGAAGTGCTCCGCGCCGCAGCCCTCGCAGACCCGCATCCCGCCGCCGTTGCGCGGCCCGGTCACTGCCCCGCAGGCCGCGCAGAAGCGATGGCGCGCGTGCCAGTCGACGAACGATCGCGCCTGGGCGAGGATCGCCGAGTCGTCCGCGGACAGATCAGGCGCGACACCGCGCACCTCCGCGAAGCGCCGCCCGCCCGCGAGCAGCCCGGGCAGCAAGCCCTCGTCGAGGCCCGTCAGATCGAGGGCGAAGCGCGGCTCGCCGCCATCGAGGCCGAGCAGCACCGCATCGCCATCGAGGGCGGCGCCCGGCAGTTCGTCCGCCGCAAGCCAGACGACGGCCGGACCGTCGTCCACGAGCGCCTCGAGGTTGCGCAGCGCGAGGTAGCGGCGTCCGGCGTGCGCGAGTTGCGCCTCGATCCAGCCGGGATCACGGCGGTCGTTGCTGGCGCGGTCGAGCGGGCTGCCCGTGAAGACGTGCCCCGGATCGTAGCCTGCGCCGGGCATTGCGCCCCCTCGAATCCCGCGCTCGCGGTGCTGCCTCGGGGCAGTCTGCGCCCTCGCGCGCGCCGCGTCGAGGGCGCAGCGCGCGTACTGTGGCGCCACGATCGCGCGGCGGCGAGACGGAGGCGGAGATGGCGCTGGAACTGGCGAAGGCAGGGATGGATGTCGCCATCGTGGTGACGGATGCGGAGCGGATGGTGGCGTTCTACCGCGACACGCTGGGGCTGACGTTCCAGCGCTCGCGCGAGACCGGACCGGGCGGGACGATGCACCTGCTCGAATGCGGCGAGTCGCTGCTCAAGCTGCTCGACCCGCCCGAGCCGCCGCCGCACCAACACGCACGAGGCGGCACGCGCGCGCAGACCGGCCTGCGCTACCTCACCATCCACGTACGCAACATCGACGAGCTCGCCGCGCGCTGCGAGGCGGCCGGCTGCCACTTCCCCGTCCAGCTGGGCGCCTCGACCGGCGGGGGCCGCTACTGCCAGCTCGAAGACCCCGAGGGCAACGTCGTCCAGCTCCAGCAGAGCGACTGACGCCCGCGGCGGGCTATCATCGCACTTGCCATGGCAGAACTGAGCCTTGAGGACCTCGTCGCCAATCGCACGATGTCGCCGGAGATGGCGGCGACGCTGGCGCTGGCCGCGCGCGAGCGGCGCTCGCTGCTGTTCTTCGCGATCCCTCGCCTGGCCGGCAAGACGACCACGATGCTCGCGACGCTCGACCACGCGCCCGAGGGCACGCCGATCCACGAACTCTCGACCGAGGCCGGCCCGCAGCTCGGCATCCCGTCGCCGCCGGACGGCGGCTACCTCGTGATGCACGAGATCGCGCAGACAGACTTTCCGCACTACCTCTGGGGCGAGCCGGTGCGGCGCGTCTTCGAGTCGCTGCGCGAGGGCGGCCTCTCGCTCGCGACGGTGCTGCACGCCGGCGGGGTCGACGAGGCGTTCGCGATCATCCTCGAGCAGAACGAGGTGCCGGACGCGGACGCGGCGCTGCTTGACTACGCGGTGCACATCCGCAGCCTCGGCCCGGACTGGCGCGAGCCGACGCGGCGCGTGGTCGCCGAGCTGCTCGAGGTAACCGGCGTCCGCGACGGACACGTCGAGGTGAACCTCCTGCATCGCTGGGACGAGGCGAGCGATCGCTTCGAGGTCGTGGGGGAGCCCTCGCGGCCGGCGGACGGCGGAGCGGCGCACGCGCAGCTGGCCGGGGAGTTCCGGCGCCGGCTGGAGGAGTAGCGGCGAGAGTCGCCGGAGGATCGCGTTGGACCGGCACGTGCCACTCGAGGGCGCACAGAACTTCCGGGACACCGGAGGCTACGTGACGGCCTCGGGCGCGTCCGTGCGCTGGCGGACGCTGTTCCGCACCGGCTCGCTCGCCGATGTGACGCCGGGTGACATCGGCACGCTGCACGACCTGGGCGTCGAGCTGGCGTTCGACCTGCGGACGCAGGCCGAGCGGGACGACCTCGGCGTGGCGCCGCTCGCGGAGCACGGCATCTCCGTGCGGCACCTGCCGCTCGTCGAGGAGATCGGGCCGTCCCACTACCCCGTGAAGGCCCCTGTCCGGGACTGGACGCCCGAGGACTACGCGGTGCAGTACACGTGGCTGCTGGAGCAAGGGCGCGGGGCGATCGGCGCCGTGCTCAGAGCGCTCGCCGAGGAGCGACCGGCCGCCACGGCGTACTACTGCACGGCGGGCCGCGACCGCGCCGGCCTCGTGACCGCGGTGATCCTGCGCACGCTCGGCGTCTCCGACGAAACGATCGCCGAGGACTACGCCCTCACCGATCGCTACCTCCGCATGAGCGAGGCGCAATCCGAACGCGTCGCGAAGACCTTCAGCACGGAACCAGCCCGGCGCGGGCGGTTCACGACCCCCGCGGCGAACATGGAGCTCGCACTCCGCTCGATGGACCAACGCTGGCCCTCGATCGAGGCCTACCTCGATGAGTGCGAGGTCTCCGCGGAGTCGCGGCGCGGCCTGCGCGAGCATCTGCTCGAGCCCGCCCGGCCGGGTGCGTAGGCGCTGCTCGCCACAGCATCCCGCCCCGCGGTTCACATCGACGCGCGATTCGCGTACGGTGCTGCGCGACCGCTGCACACCACCTGAGAAGCTGAGAGGGACCCCGCCATGTGCTTCAAGTTCGACTCCCTGCCGCCGGTGCCGGCCATCGCCGGCGCCGCCGTCCAGCACGAAGATCTGACGCTCACCGCCTCGGACGGCACGCAACTCTCGGCCTTCAGCGCGATGGCCGATGAGCCGCTCGGCCCGGCCGTCGTCGTGATGCCGGACGTGCGCGGGCTCTATCGCTTCTACGAGGAGCTGGCGCTGCGCTTCGCCGAGCGCGGTTACGACTCGGTCGCGATCGACTACTTCGGGCGCACGGCCGGCCTCGGCAAGCGCGGCGAGGACTTCGACTTCTGGCCGGAGGTGCAGGCCACCACCGCCGCCGGCGTCGCCGCAGACGTGCGCGCCGCCAGCGACCAGCTGCGCAGCCGCGAGGGCCAGGCCGACCGCGCCATCTTCACGATCGGCTTCTGCTTCGGCGGTTCCTCGTCCTGGCAGCAGGCCGCCGAGGGCCACGGCCTGGCCGGCGTGATCGGCTTCTACGGCATGCCGAAGAACAAGTGGTTCGAGGACTCCGCGCCGGTGATCGACCGCGTCGGCGACTTCGAGTGCCCGGTGCTGGCCCTGCAGGCGGGCGCCGACCAGAGCATCTCGAAGGACGACAACGACGCCTTCGAGGCCGCGATGAGCGAGGCAGGCGCCGAGCACCTCGTGCTTTCCTACCACGGCTCGCCGCACTCCTTCTTCGACCGCACCGCCGACCAGCACCAGTCCGCCTCGACGGACGCCTGGGAGCGCGTGCTCGCGTTCATCGCGAACAACTCGTAGCCGCACGGGCTCGAGGCCGGACCGGGAGCGGACGGCGGGCGTGAGCACGCGCCTGGACGGCCGCGTCGCCGTCGTCACGGGGGCCGGGCGCGGCATCGGACGGGCCGCCGCCGAGGCGCTCGCCGCCCTCGGGGCCGCCGTCGTCGTCAACGACCCCGGCGTCAGCGATCGCGGCGAGGGCGAGGACCGCGCCTTCGCGGACGAGGTCGTCGAGGGCATCCGCGCGTCCGGCGGCCGGGCCGTCGCCAGCTACGACTCGGTCGCGGAGTTCGAGTCGGCGAGCCGCATCATCGAGACGGCCGAGCGCGAGCTGGGCGCGGTCGACATCCTCGTCAACAACGCCGGGATCGCGGCCGGCGCGCCGCTGGACAAGCTGGACCCCGAGCTGTTCGCCACCGTCGTCGGGGTGCACCTCTTCGGCACCTTCCACTGTACTCGCCGCGCCGTCGAGGGGATGCGCCAGCGAGGCTGGGGCCGGGTCGTGAACATCGTCTCGCGAGCCGGTCTGCTGGGGTCCGCGGGCGCCTCGGCGTACGCGGCGGGCAAGGCGGGCATCTACGGGCTCACGAACGCCGCCTCGCGCGACCTCGGGCGCTACGGGATCACGGTCAACAACGTGAACCCGGCGGCCACGCACACGCGCATGATCGACGACGCCGTCGAGCGCGCCCGCGCGAGGGGCCTCGACAGCTCATCGGCGGAGCGGATGCTGGCCGTCGCGCAGTCGCCGGAGCGGGTGGGCACCGTGATCGCCTTCCTCTGCACGGAGGCGGCGGCGGACATCAACGGCCAGACCTTCTTCGTGCAGGGCAACAGCGTCGGCCTCTTCGCCCCCCTCGAGGTCACCCAGACCCTCGAAAGCGACGAGCCCTGGACGCCCGAGACCCTCGCCGAGGCCGTCCCGGAGCTGCGCTTCCACCCCCTCGACGCGCTGTACTAGGGCGCGGGATCGTTGACGAGTCAAGGTCGCCGCCGGTAGCATCTCTGTACTACCCCTATCGCTTCGCCGGTAGGGTCGAGACCGCCCTCGTGGCGGTCTCTGTCTTTCCTGGGCAGGCGGCGTGGCGTTGACACAGTACTGCCGACGGCGGTAACGTTTCTGCACCACCCCTATCGCTTCGGCGGTAGGGTCGAGACCGCCCTCGGGCGGTCTCTGTCTTTGTGTGGGACTCATCGCGTCGTTGACCGCGAGCCGTCGGCAGCAGTAGCATCTTTGTACCACCCCTATCGATTCGACGGTAGGGTCGAGACCGCCCTCGTGGCGGTCTCTGTCTGTGTATCGGACGTCCATTGATCACCAACGTCTACATCGACGGCTTCAACCTCTACTACCGCGCCCTCAAGGACACCCCGTTCAGATGGTTGGACCTGCGGAAGCTGGCCGCGACCCTCCTTCCCGAGGACACCATTCACACGGTCTCCTACTTCACAGCCCGCCTTGATGCACGTCCAGCCAACCCCGGACAACCTCAGCGGCAACAGGCGTACCTGAGAGCCCTCTCGACGCTGCCGGACTTCGAGATCCACTACGGAGCGTTCCGATCCGGGGTCAGGCGCCGCCCTCTCGCGGAGCCGGTGCCGGGGCTGCCAACCCACGTCCGCGTCAGGAACTCCGAGGAGAAGGGCTCGGACGTGAACCTGGCCACTCGCCTCCTGGTGGATGGGTTCAACGGGGAGTACGAGCAGGCCGTCATCGTCTCGAACGACGCCGACTTCGCTGCTGCAATGCGCTACGTGCGGGACGGCCTCGGCCTCCGCGTCACGCTGGTCAACCCCGACGCGAGAAACAACAGCCCAAGGGACCTCGCTGACGCCGCCAGCTACGTGAAGCGCCTCTGGAGGAGCCACCTGCGCCGTAGCCTGCTCCACGACACGCTGACGGACGAGGTCGGCGTCATCACCAAGCCGAACGGCTGGTAGCCTCGACGAGCGCATCTACCCCACGCCCCAACACGGCACACGAGCCCTCCGCTATCCTCGCGTGGCGCGGGAGGACCGAGGAGGCAGCGTGAGCGTTCGTAACCGGTCGGCGATCGTGGGGGTGGGCGAGACGGAGTTCTCGCGCAATGCGGGGCGCTCGAATCTGCGCCTCGCCCTCGAGGCGATCACGGCGGCGCTGGACGACGCCGGGCTGACGCCTCGCGATGTCGACGCGATCGTGAAGATGCACGCCAACACGGACCTGTTCGAGATCGACATCATGCGCAGCCTCGGCATTCCGAACCTGCGCTTCTTCAGCGAGATCCCGCACGGCGGCGGCGGCTCGGTCGGCACGGTCGTGCACGCGGCGGCCGCGATCGCCGCCGGGCAGGCCGACGTCGTGGTCTGCTTCCGCTCGATCCGGCGCTCGCTGCGGCCGGGCGGACGCTCGCGGGCGGGTCGCTACGTCGAGGACGGCATGCAGTACCGCATCCCCGTCGGCCTCGTCACCCCCGCACAGTGGGTGGCGATGTTCGCTCGGCGCTACCTGCACGACTTCAACCTCACCACCGAGGCGTTCGGCCTCTGCGCCGTGCAGATCCGCAACAACGGCGCGATCAACCCGCACGCGATGCAATACGGCCGCACCGTGACCCTTGACGATCACGAGAACTCGCGCTGGATCACGGAGCCGCTGCGACTGCTCGACTGCTGCCTCGAGACGGACGGGGGCAGCGCCGTGATCGTCGTCTCGGCTGAGAAGGCGCGGGAGCTGGCGGCGAGCGGGCGATCGAAGCGCCCGCCGGTGTTCATCTCCGGCGCCTCGCAGGGCACCGGCAGCCGCACCGAGTCGATGACGAGCTACCAGCGCGACAGCATGTCGGTGCTGGAGGAGGCGGAGGAGACGGCGCGCGAGGCCTACCGCGTGGCGGAGATGGAGCCGGGCGATATCGAGACGCTGCAGCTCTACGACCACTTCACGCCGATGGTGCTGATGTCGCTGGAGGCCTACGGCTTCGCCGCGCCGGGTGCGGCCCACGAGCTGTTCCGCGAGGGCCGGACCACCCTCAAGGGCGACATCCCGCTCAACACCCACGGCGGCCAGCTCTCCGACGGCTACCTGCACGGCTTCAGCATGATCACCGAGGCGGCGCGCCAGATCCGCGGCGACGCGGTGAACCAGCTGGAGCGCCGCCCGCGGACCGCCCTCGCCACCGCCGGCACGGGCGTCCCGACGAGCGCGCTAATCCTCTCCGCCGACGGCGCGTAGCCCGCCCGGACGAGCGCGCTGCGCGCGGCTCGGCCCACTTCCCTGTGGGGGCCACGCCCCCACGCCCCCAGCCGGGTCGGAACCGGAGCGACGTCGGCGCGCCGCCCTCGCGACCGCCGGTACGGGCGTCCCGACGAGTGCGCTGACCCTCGCCGCCGACGGTGCCTGGCCGGACCGGACGAGCGCGCTGCGCGCGGCTCGGCCCACCCACCCGCCCTCGGATTTTCTTCTCTGTGGGGGCTGCGCCCCCACGCCCCCTCCGGATGGGTACCGGAACCGACTCGGCGGACCCGTGCGGCGCCGTCGTGCCCGCAGCGCCGATGGCGCCCCGGGCGCGTTCAGCCTGCGTCACACCCAGCCGCATACGCCGATCGAGGGTCGGGGCCACCTGCGCCACACCCCCGCACGTACGGCATGGCGAGCCAGTCCCTGTCCACCTCCACACCAGATCCGGGCGCATGGATGTCGAGAGCGCTCCGGGGCGAGTCCCGCCGCCCACGCGCCGGATTGCGTGCAACCCGCGAGGGCGCAGAGGTCGCGGGTCGCCGCGCGGGGGCATGGGCGCAGCCCCCACAAAAGAAACTTCCGGGGGCGGGTGGGCGGCCGAGCCGCGCGAAGCGCGTGCTCCTCCGGGGCGAGTCCCGCCGCCCACGCGCCGGATTGCGTGCAACCCGCGAGGGCGCCAGAGGTCGCGGGTCGCCGCGCGGGGGCGTGGGGGGCTGCGCCCCCCACAGAGAAACATCCGAGGGCGGGTGGGTGGGCCGAGCCGCCCGGCGAGGTGTCCCTCGCGTCCACGACACGACTGTGCGCGTGCTCCTCCGGGGCGAGTCCCGCCGCCCACGCGCCGGATTGCGTGCAACCCGCGAGGGCGCAGAGGTCGCTGGTCGCCGCGCGGGGGCGTGGGGGGCTGCGCCCCCCACGCCCCCCACAGAGAAACCTCCGAGGGCGGGTGGGTGGGCCGAGCCGCCCTGCGAGGTGTCCCTCGCGTCCACGACACGACCGTGCGCGCGGCTCGCCCGGGGCTAGTCGCGGGCGAGGGGCGGCTCCTGCTGGCCGGGGGCGTATTGCGGCTGGTAGTCGGAGACCTCGCCCAGCATCTGCGCGTGGTGCATGCGGTCGTGGCGGTAGTAGGAACGCAGCCACTGGATGACCGTCAGCTCGCCGAAGATATCCGTGCGGGCGGTGCGGTCGAACTGCTCCGGCGTGAAGGTGCGCGCCAGCTCCAGCGTCTCCTCGCGCTCGCCCTGCATCTGCGCCACGAGGCTCGTGATGTCGGCCTCGTGCGCCTGCTCGAAGGGGATGTCGAGCGGGATGTTCGGCGTCCGCCCGTCCGAGGCGTTCGGGCTGTCCTCGGCGATCGCGCGCCGCACCCAGCCGCGGTAGCTGCGGTCCATCGCCGCGAGGTGCACGACCTGCTCCTTGACGGACCAGCCGTCCTCGCCCTCGCCCTCGGCCGGCCGCTCCGCTGCCTGCTCGTCGGAGATGCCCTCGAGCGTGGCGAGCATCGCCGAGCGCTCGGTCTCGAGTTTCTCGAACAGTTCCGCGATCTGCTCAGTGGTCGCCATGCCTGCATCATAGCCGTGTAGGCTGCCCGTGCGGACCGAGGGGGGGCGAGATGACCGGAGATCCTCTGGAACTGATGGCCGGGGCGGCCCGGGCGGCGGGCATCGAACCGTCCAGGATCGTGCTGCCCGAGGATCACGAGGTCGAACTCAACGGCCTCCGCTTCCACTACGTCGATTGGGGGAACCACCACCTCCCGCACGTGGTGCTGCTGCACGGCGGCTCGCTGACCGCGCACACCTGGGACATGTGCGCGCTGCTGCTGCGCGAGTCCTACCACCTCGTCGCGCTCGACCAGCGCGGACACGGCGACACGGACTGGACCCCGAACGTCGACGACGACACGGGCGCGCTGATGGTCGAGGACACGCGCGCCTTCCTCGACCACCTCGGCTACGAGCACTTCACGCTCGTCGGGATGTCGATGGGCGGGATCAACTCCTTCCAGCACGCCGCGCGCCACCCCGAGCGGCTCGACGCGCTGGTGATCGTCGATGTCGCGCCGGAGACGATGCGCGCGGGCATCGTCGAGATGGAGCAGTTCGCGCAGGCCACGGAGACGCTCGCGCGCTTCGAGGACTTCCTGGACCGCGCGACGAAGTTCAACCCCGACCGCCCCGTCGACCACCTGCGCTACAGCCTCACGCACGCGCTGCGCGAGACGGACGAGGGCTGGACCTGGAAGAACGACCGCCGCAAGCGCCCGAAGCTGGACGAGGAGGCGCGCAAGCGGCAGGCCGACGAGCGCGCCTCGCTGCTCTGGGACGCCGCCCGCGCGATCGTGACGCCGACGCTGCTGGTGCGCGGGACGGAGAGCAAGATCCTCTCCGCCGAGCACGCGCGCGAGGTGGTCGACGCGATGCACGACGCCGAGCTAGTCGAGATCGAGGGCGCGCGCCACACCGTGCAGGGCGACAAGCCGGGCGAGTTCGCGCACGAGCTGGACGCCTTCCTGCGGCGCACGCTGCCGGCTCCCTGAGGCCGCGCCCGCGAGCGCTTCGGTGCGCACTTTGACAACGCCGCGCCCTCGCCTCTACCGTCCGCCTGCACGCGTCGCACGGCGACGCGGACATGGCTCGAAGCGGATGGGAGCAACAGCGTGGTCGAGGTGATCAAGTCCTCCGAAGGCGAGACATCGGAAAGCACGCCCGCCGCGATCTTCGAGGGCGGACAGGTCTGGGCGCGCCGCCTCGCGGGCGGCGACACCGGCCGCGGCCAGCACATGAGCTTCGGCATCGTGCAGTTCGCCGCGGGCGCGCGCACGCGCATGCACCGCCACAGCAGCGACCAGCTGCTCTACGTCGTCGCCGGCATCGGCAAGGTCGGCACCGCGGACAGCGAGGAAGTGATCAGCGTGGGCGACTTCGCGCTCGTCCCCGCCGGCGAGGACCACTGGCATGGCGCCCACGACACCGGCTCGCCGATGTCGCACATCACCATCACCGCCGCCGACAGCGAGACCGAGGTCACGGGGTAGCAACGCCGCACTGAGGTGACCGGCCGATGAGCACGAGCGAGCAGGCGATTCGCCGGCTGATGTTCCGCTACGCGGAGCTGCAGGACGCCGCCGACTTCGACGCCGTCGCGGAGCTGTTCTCCCACGGAATCTTCCAGCGCGGCGACGGCAAATCGTTCCGCGGGCCGGAGGTGTCCGCGCACCGCAAGACCTCGAACATCCTGCACGACGGCAGCCTCGCCACGAAGCACGTGACCACGAACATCAGCATCGAGGTGGACGAGGAGAACAACTCAGCCTCGGCGGAGTCGTACTACACGGTCTTCCAGGGCACGGACACGCTCCCGCTCGAGCCGATCGTCGCGGGCCGCTACCACGACCACTTCGAGCGCGTCGAGGGCGAGTGGCGCTTCCTCTACCGCCGCTCCCACGTGGACCTCGTCGGCCGGATCGAGACACACCGCGCCCACTAGCGAGGCCGAACGGCGGCGCTCCGCGCCGTCCCCCTCACCCCAGCCCTCTCCCGCCGGGGGGAGAGAGGGGGCCGGATCGCCCCTCGATCCTTCGGGCCAGGGTGTGGGCCCGCCGATGACCCGGCTGGATTCCGGCTTCCGCCGGAATGACGGGAAGGGTCCGGCACCCTCTCCTGGGGGAGAGGGTAGGGGTGAGGGGGCGCGCCCGAGGGTACTCCGGCAGCGATGGGTGGGTGCGCCTTCGGTCCGGCTCCGTCTCCCGCTCCGGGTGGGGGCGTGGGGGCTGCGCCCCCACAGAAAGAACATCCGAGGGCGGGTGGGTGGGCCGAGCCGCGCGCAGCGCGCGCGCTCGTCCGGAGCCGCGGGCGCCTACGAGGCGTCCTCCGGCGGCTCGTAGTCGCGGCGGAAGGCGTCGAAGCGGTTCATCAGGTCGAGGGCGCTGCGGCGGTAGCTGAAGCGCCAGCGGCCATCGACGTACTCGAAGCGGTCGATGTAGCGGCCGGCCGCGATCGGCTGGAGCGGCAGCGCGGGCGGGCCCTGCAGGATCGTGTAGCAGGACTCCGCGCTGGCCTCGCCGCGCTCGAGGTCGACCTCGATCGTCAGGTTCGTGGTGACGTGGCGGGTGCGCGGGGTGCCGTCGTCGTAGGTGAGCACGTTGGCCGTGCGGCGCTCCGCGATCTCCTTGCCGCGCCAGCCCACGCCGGAGTCCGCGACGAAGTCGCCGTGCTCGAACATCTCCGCGATGGCGTCCCAGTCCGCGGCGTCCTGCAGCTCGGCGTAGTGGTAGATGAGCCGCTCGATCTCGCGCCGGGCGGCGGCGACCGGGTCCGCGGCGGCGCTCACGAGCGCTCGAGAGCCCAGGCGAAGTCGGCGAGGATCTCCTCGTAGCGCTCGTCCACGCGCTCACGCTCCCGCGGGTGTGTGATCACCCAGAAGCGGCCCGCCTGCACGGCGTCGAGCACGCGCTTCCCGACGAGCGCGGGCGACATGCGGCCGCGGCCCTCGGTGCGCAGCGCGGGCGTCACCTTGTCCGCGAGGTCCTCCGGCACGTGGCGATGCCCCTCGAACAGCCGGCTGGCGACCCCGCCCGGGCAGAGCACGGAGACGCCGATGCCGTCGGCGGCGACCTCGTGGCGGAGCCGGTCCGTGAGCGCGACGACCGCGTGCTTCGTCGCCGCGTACGTGGAGACGTTGACCGGCGGGACGGTGATGCCGGCCATCGAGGAGGTGTTGACGATGTGCGCCTCGCCGTCCTGGTCGCGCATGCGCGGGACGAAGGCCTGGGCGCCGTGCACGGCGCCCATCACGTTGACGCGGAAGAGCCACTCCCAGTCCGCGTCCGTGCTGTCCACGATCGACGTCTCGACGATCACGCCGGCGTTGCAGCAGAGCAGGTTGACCTCGCCGAACTCCTCGTAGGCGCGCTCGGCGAGCACATCCATCGCGGTGCGATCGGAGACGTCCACCTGCACCGCGATCGCGTCGACGCCGCTCTCGCGGGCCGCCGAGGCGACACGCTCCGCGCCGTCCAGATCGATGTCGGCAACGACGATGCGCATCCCGGCCTCGACGCAGGCGCCGACGATGCCCTGTCCGATGCCGCTGCCGCCGCCGGTGACGACGGCCACCTTGCCCTCAAGCTGCTCCATCGCCGCTGTCTCCCTCCGTCGAGCCGTCGCGCGCTACCCGGCGTTGGCGGCGTCGCTCACCAGCGCTCGAGGGCCCAGTCGTAGGCGGCGCGCAGATCCTCGTAGCGCTCGTCGAGCAGCGCGCGATCCTCCGCCCGCGGGTGCGTGATCACCCAGAAGTTGCCCGCCCGCACGGCCTCGAGCACCCGCTGGCCGGCGAGCGCGGGCGTGATGCCGCCCGAGCCCTCGCTGCGCTGCGAGGGCGTGACGCTGTCCGCGAGGTCCGCCGGCACGTTGCGGTGCCCCTCGAACAGCCGGGTCACGACTCCCCCCGGGCAGAGCACCGAAACGTTGATGCCGTCGTCGGCGACCTCGTGCCGGAGGCGGTCGGAGATCGCGATGACCGCGTGCTTGCTCGCCGCGTAGCTGCCGATCTCCAGCCGCGGCACGAAGATGCCCGCGATCGAGCCGGTGTTGACGATGTGCGCCTCGCCATCCTGCTCGCGCATGCGCGGGACGAACGCCTGCGCGCCGTGCACCACGCCCATCACGTTCACGCGGAACAGCCATTCCCAGTCGGCATCCGTGCTGTCCTCGATCGAGGCCTCGGTGATCACGCCGGCGTTGCAGAAGAGCAGGTTCACCTCGCCGAACTCCTCGTAGGCGCGCCCGGCGAGGGCGTCCATCGCGATCCGGTCGGAGACGTCCACCTGCACCGCCAACGCCTCGGCGCCGCTCTCGCGGGCCGCCGAGGCGACGCGCTCGGCCTCGTCCAGGTCGATGTCGGCGGCGACGACGCGCATCCCGGCCTCCACGCAGGCGCCGATGATGCCCTCGCCAATCCCGCTGCCGCCGCCGGTGACGACCGCCACCTTGCCCTCAAGCTGCTCCATTGCCGATCGCTCCCTCCGCTACGTCCTGGCTCGCCCGCTGCGCCGCCTTCGTCAGGCCTGGCTCGCGGCGGCCTCGTCGAACGCCGCGAGCAGGCGCTCGGCGCGCTCCTCGATCGTGTCCCGCCGTTCGGGGTGGGTGATGATCCAGAAGCGGTTGGCGCGCACGGCGTCGACCACCATCGCGCCGACCTCGCGCGGCGCGATACGCGCGACCTCCCGCCGCTCCTGGACGGCCGGCGTCACGCGGCCACGCAGCTCCTCGGGCAGGTTGCGGTCGGCGGCGAAGAGCTGCGTCGCCACCCCGCTGGGGCAGAGGATCGAGACGCCGATGCCGTCGCCCTCGAGCTCGTTACGCAGCGTCTCGGAGAGGCCGAGGACGGCGTGCTTCGTCGCGCAGTAGACGCCGACCTGCACGGCGCGCGTGGCCGCGATGCTGGACATCGAGCCGGTGTTCACGATGTGCGCCTCGCCGCCCGAGGCGGCGATCTGCTCGCGCATCCGCGGCACGAACGCCTGGAGGCCGTGGACGACGCCGAAGACGTTGACCCCGAACAGCCACTGCCAGTCCTCGGGCGTGGTCGAGGCGATCTCGCCGACCGAGATCACCCCGGCGTTGTTGCACAGCAGGTGGACCGCGCCGAAGGCCTCGTACGCCGCATCGGCGAGTTCGTCGAGGGCGGCGCGGTCGGTCACGTCCGTGCGCACGGCGATCGCCTCGGTCCCGGCCTCGCGCAGTTCGTTCGCGACGCGCTCGGCGGCATCGGCCTCGATGTCCGCGATCACGACGCGCATCCCCGCGTCCGCGCAGGCCTGGGCGATGCCCTGGCCGATGCCGCTGCCGCCGCCGGTGACGACGGCGACCTTGCCCTCGAGTTGCTCCATCGCCGCTGTCTCCTTACGGTACGTCCTGGCGCGCTCTCTGAGCGGCCTTTCGTTACGCCTGGCTCGCTGCGGCCTCGTCGAAGGCGGCGAGCAGGCGCTGCGAGCGGCGTTCGACAGTGCCGCGGAGCTCGGGGTGGGTGATGATCCAGAAGCGGTTGGCGCGCACGGCGTCGACCACGATCCGGCCGACCTTGCGCGGCGCCATGCGCTCAACGTCCGTGCGCTCCCCGACCGGCGGCGTCACGCGGCCGCGCAACTCCGCCGGGAGATTGCGGTCGGCGGCGAACAGCTGCGTCGCCACGCCGCCGGGGCAGAGGATCGAGACCCCGATGCCGTCGCCCTCGACTTCATTTCGCAGCGTCTCGGAGATGCCGAGGACGGCATGCTTCGTCGCGGTGTAGACGCCCACGTCGATGGCTCGCGTGACCGAGATGGCGGCGGCCGAGCCGGTGTTCACGATGTGCGCCTCGCCGCCCGAGGCGGCGATCTGCTCGCGCATCCGCGGCACGAACGCCTGGATGCCGTGCACCACGCCGAAGACGTTGACTCCGAACAGCCACTGCCAGTCCTCCGGCGTGGTCGACGCGATCTCGCCGACCGAGATCACCCCGGCGTTGTTGCACAGCAGGTGGACCGCGCCGAAGGCGTCCCAGGCCGCGTCGGCGAGTTCGTCGAGGGCGGCACGGTCGGTCACATCCGTGCGCACGGCGATCGCCTCGGTCCCGGCCTCGCGCAGCTCGTTCGCGACGCGCTCGCCCGCGTCCTCCTCGATGTCCGCGATCACGACGCGCATTCCCGCGTCGGCGCAGGCGTGGGCGATGCCCTGGCCGATGCCGCTGCCGCCGCCGGTGACGACGGCGACCTTGCCCTCGAGTTGCTCCACGTGCCGCCTCCTCGCTCCGGGCGCGATTCTACGCGGCTGTCCCCGTTCGGACCCGTGGGGCGATCGAGCGAGTCAGTTGGCGCCGTAGACCTCGGTGTCCGGGTAGAAGGCGTACCAGCCGAACCAGTACGCGAGGTGGCCGTTGATGCGCTCGAGGCGCTCGTCGCCGGGGCCGAGCAGCGCCTCCTCGGTGACGCGCCACTCGTCGCCGGTCGCGTCGAGCAGCAGGTCCGGGTCGTCGCCGGGCGTGAAGATCCGGTCACCACGCTCGAAGGCCCGCACCTCGCCACCGGAGTTGTATGCGAGGGGGCCGATGAGATCGTGGACGCCCTCGGTCTGGACCTCGCCGCGCGCGGCCACGAGGACGACAGACTGCTCGCCGACGGCGTCGTTGACGACGCGCTCCTCGGCGATGGCGCTGAGCCGGTAGGCCTTGCGGTCGCCGCCGATGCGGAGGCCGTAGACGAAGTTCTTGAGGCTCAGTTCGTCGCTCTCGAGCCAGACGGGGAACATCGTGCCGCCATCGGAGAAGTACTCGCCGTAGGGCCGGCCGGGCTCGTACGGGCGGTAATGCCCCGTGTTGATGTCGATGACCATCGTCTCCGGGTGCTGGGCGAGCCAGTCCTCCCAGCTGGTGAGCACGACCGGGAGCAGATTGAGTTGGAGCGGGGCGCCCTCGGCGTCGGTGGCGCCGACGAGGGGGCCGAGCACGGGCTTGCCGGTGAACTGGTTCCAGAGGGTGGTCGTGACGCGGTCGTACATCAGCTTGTTGCTGCGGTAGAGGAAGCCCGATGTGCCGAACGTATACAGCTCGCCGTTGGGCGCGCGGTTGTCGTAGGCGATGCCCGCGCCGCAGAGCGTGCAATAGGCGAGAGAGAACGGCACGCCGCCGACGACATCGTTCGTCATCTCGTGCCAGTCCATGATGCGCAACGGGTAGGCGCGGGCTTCGCCGTTGATCGCGATGCCGAACACAGCCTCCTCCGGCCCCAGCCAGGTCGCCGCCTCGGGCGCGATCGTCGCGGGCCGATCGAGCGGCGGGATGCCATCGACACGCACCCCGCCCCAGACAATCTCCTCGACGCGGATCGCCGAGGGGTAACCGTCCCGCAGGAAGTCCTGGAAGCGCTCGTCGATGTTCGCCAGCACGCGGCCCTTCCAGCCCACGTAGCCGGGCGGCGGCGCCAGGTCCGTCGCGCCATACCACCGCACCCAACCGAAGTAGTCGTAGCCGATCTGCTGGCCCGTGAGCTGTGCGAGGGCGTCCGCGTACTCGCTCGCCTCCGGCCCCACCGTGGCGAGGCGGATGAAGTTCGCGAAGAGCATGTCGATCAGCACCGCGACAAAGCGCTGATCGTCGGCGGCCAGGATGCGCTCGAGCGCCGCGTAGGCGGGTCCAGCCGCGGACGACGCGCTCAGGGCATTCATCAGGTCGAGCGCCTCGCGATCGGAGATTGGCCCGGAGTCCACCTCGGGCGTCGGCGAGGCCGGCGGCGAGGCGGTGGGCGTCCTGTCCGCGGCAGCCGGCGTTGCGGTCGCTCCCTCCGAGCTGGCGGACGGCGTTGCAGCCGGCGCCTGGGGGGAAGCCGTGGCGGTCGGAGCCTCTTCGCCGCCCTCCCCGCCGCAGGCGGCCAGGAAGGCGGCCACGAGCAGGACGAGCGCGGTGAGCAGAGTCAGGCGACGCTGCGGCATCGTATGCACCTCGATCACGCGGGGCGTTGCCCTACCAGCGTAGCCCAAACAAGGGCCGGAACCGATGAGTTGAAAGCGATGCCGGCAGCGCGGTTATGCGCCGTCGAGGACGCCGAGCGCCTCCCGGACCATCGCCTCCACCCACTCCGGGCGCTCCAGCGGCACGAAGTGGCCGGCGCCCTCGGCGACCCACTCGTAGCTGCGCCGCGGCCGCGCGGTCGCCTCGGCCGCCGTCGTCGATCCGAGGCCGCGCGAGCCGGTGCCCCGTCCGATCCAGACGGGGCAGTCCAGCTCGGGGAGTGCTGCCCAGAGCTCGCCCGTCGAGCTGCCCGTGAAGACGGCGGCCTCCGTCTCGCGCGCGCAGGCGAGCTGCACCGTCCCGTCGCCGTCGACCGCGCGCAGGCCCGTGTCGACGAAGCCGGCGAAGGCCTCCGGGTGCCACGAGTCGTACGGGGAGCGGGCGCGCAGGTGTGCGGCGGCATCCTCGCGGCTCGGCCATTCGTAGCGGCGGCGCAGCGCCACCTCGACCATCTGGTTCGCGTTGCTGCTGCCTCCGCCGGTTGGCGCGCGCAGCGGCGCCTCGACAAGCACGAGCGCGTCGACGAGGTCCGGCCGCGCCTGCGCGAGCAGGATGCCGACCCCGCCGCCCAGCGAGTGGCCGACGATCACGAGGCCGGACCAGCCCTCGGCTGCGGCGAGCTGCTCGACGTCCTCCGCCATCTCGGTCCAGCCGGCGGCCGGCAAGCTCGTGCGCGTAGCGCCGTGTCCGCGCAGGTCGAGCGCGATCGGCCGGCAGACATCCGTCAGGGCGGCCGCCGTCGGGCGCCAGACGCCACGCGTGAAGCCGGTGGCGTGGAGGAACAGCACCGGCCGCGAGTGCTCGCCCGACCACTCGTCGAGGACGAGCACGGTCTCGCCGACGTCGACCTCGCGCGTGCGGTAGGCCGCGCTCACGGCGTCACCGGCGGCTCAACCGGCTCGCGCGGCGCCGCGCCCGATCCGCAGCGAGTGAAGCAGCACGCGCGTGGCGGCGGCGACCTCCCCGACGGCGGAGTCGAAGGCCTCGGCGTTGTGCGCGGCTGGTTGGCGGAAGCCGCTCACCTTGCGCACGAACTGCAGCGCGGCGGCCTCGATCTCCTCGTCGCCGGCGAGCGTGGCGCCCTCGCGGAGGGTCTTGATGCTCCTGCACATGCGCCGAGGGTAGCAGGCAATGACTGGCAGTCGCAGCGCGGTCGCCCAGCCTCAGGCGGCGTCCTCCGGAGGCGCGAGCTCGCGGTCGCCGGCGCGCCGCCAGAGCAGCCAGGCGGCGACGGCGATGGCGAGCAGCACGGCGCTGGTTCCCGCGAGTGCATGCCCGAGGGCGATGCGGGAGACGAGGACGCTCAGCGTGAGCATGACGAAGATCGTCGCGAACTGGCCGCCGAACTGCTGGAACGAGAGCGCCGTCGCGCGCTCGCTGTCCGGCACCCGCCGCGAGATGTAGACGGTGGTGACGGGATGCAGCGCGTTCTGCGCGAACGGCGCGAGCCCGAACAGCGGGACCACCCAGAGCATCCCCCCACTGCCGCCGAGCAGCGCGATCGCGGCGATGATGGGCAGCAGCAGCAGCGCGCCGCTCATCCCGAGCCGCCGCGAGAACCAGTCCGCGCTCCAGCCGCCGGTTGCCGCGAACAGCATCATTCCCGCCGCGACCCAGCCGAACGCGCCCACGGGCACCTCGTAGCCGATCAGCACCGGCTGCCAGACCGTGAATGTAGCGAAGCCGGCAACCCAGGGCAGCGCACCGAGCGTCGCCGCCCAGCGCAGCGAGGGCACGCGCAGCACGCGGCGCGCGGCCGAGAGGCCCGAGGCGAAGAACGAGTCGGCCGCGCTGCCCGGCTCGCGCGGAGGCTCCTCGAGGCGCCAGGCGAGGCTGGCGGCCGTGAGCGAGAGGACGCCGCTGGCGGCGATCGGCCAGGAGAGGGGCGTGACGGTCACCATCAGGCCGCCGATGATGGTGAAGCCCGCGATTGCGAGCGTCATCAGCGCGTTCAGCCGCCCCGCTACCGCCGGGAACTCGCGCACGCGGCCCACCGCACGCAGCGCGTCGAACAGGTAGGCATCGTCGGCGCCACTCATCAGCGCGCTGCCAATGCCGAACAGCACGTACGCCGAGAGGAGCACCGGCAGCACGTCGGCGAGCGCGAAGACGATGAACCCGGCCGAGAGCAACAACGACCCCGAGAGCATGCTGATCCGCCGCCCGTAGCGATCGGCGACGACGCCCGTTGGCACCTCGGACAGCAGCAAGCTCGAGAAGAAGACGGCGTCGAAGAGCAGTGCCTGCCCGACCGTCAGCCCGCGCGTCTCCACCAGGTAGACGAACCAGATCGCCTCGCCCAGCCATGCATAGCGCAGCACCCACCAGTAGGGCAGCAGCCGCAGGCTGCGCTCCATGCGGGCGTCCACGGGCGGCGAGTCGGTCATCGGGCGAGCCTGCGCCCGGATGCGCTACGCGCAGCAGGCGGGGTCGTCGCAGTCCCCGGGGACGCCAGATGTGGGCAGGAACTCGATCAGCGCGGGCTCGTCGTCGGTGACGGTGTAGACCTCCCAGGCGAGGCCGTCCGGATCGCTGACCCAGACCTTGTCCTGCTCGGCGTGGCAGCAGATCACGCCGTCCTCGACGCGCGTCTCGAGGCCGGCCGCGCCCAGGCGGCGCGTCTCGGCGACCACGCGGTCGGTGCTGAACACCTCGACGCCGATGTGGTTGAGGGACTGGCTACCCGGCTGTTCGATCAGCACCAGCTTGAGCGGAGGATCGGCGACCTCGAAGTTGGCGTAGCCCTCGCGCCGCTTGTGCGGCTCCGTCTTGAAGAGCTCCGAGTAGAAGCCGATCGCGGCCTCGAGGTCGGAGACGTTGAGCGCCAGCTGGACGCGGGACTCGGGAACCGTTCCGGCGGCGGGGCCGGTCTCCTGGGTTGTGGTCATTGCTATATCGCCCACAGAAGGACCGCCGTGGCAAGCGTGACAACCGCCAGTGTCCATAAGCCGAGGCGGATGGTGATGCGCTGTTCGGCCTCGCGCAACTCACCGCGCAGCCCCTCGCCGAGGTGGGCGACGTCCGACTTCGTGGCGGCGTGTTCGGATAGGCCCTCGGCGAGGGCGTCCGTCACCTCGCGGGCCGCCTCATCGCCCAATGGGCCGCGGAGCGCACGCTCAACCTTCGTCGTGTCGAATGCCACCATCGCACAACCAGCATACAGCGGCGTGACGGCGGGCTCCATGAACAGCGATCCCGCCCGAATGCGAGCGCCGCGCCCTGACCGCTTCGCAGAGGGTCGGCCGCAGTGGCTATGGCGCCTCGCGGCCGAGCAGGACGACGTCGGTGAAGAGGGCGCCGGCGCCGCCGTTGGTGCACATCGCGACCTCGGCGCCCTCGACCTGGCGGTTGCCGGCCTCCCCGCGGAGCTGCTTCGTGCCGGAGATCACCTTTTGCAGCAGCTGGGCCGTGCCGGGGTGGGCGAACGACATGGTGCCGCCGTCGGTGCAGACCGGGAACTCGCCGCCGACGCGGATGCGGCCGTCCATGACGAACGGGCCGCCCTCGCCGGGCCCGCAGAAGCCGTAGGTCTCGAACTGGCGGATGATCTCGAACGAGAACGGATCGTAGAACTCGCACACGTCGATGTCGGACGGGCCGAGGCCGCAGGCCGCGAACGCCTGCCTGGAGGAGAAGGCCCCGGCATCGCCGGTGACGTGCCAGAGCGGCCCGGCGACGTATGCCTGCCCGCGCGAGTCGAGGCCGCCGCCGAGGATGTGGATCGGCGTGATGTCGAGGTCGCGCGCGCGCTCGGCGGTCGTCAGGACCACTGCGGCGCCGCCCTCGCTGGTCATCGCGCAGTCCAGCAGGTGGAACGGGTCGGCGATCATCGCCGAGTTGAGCACGTCGTCGGGCGTGATCACGCGCCCCGTGTAGACGGCGTCCGGGTTCATCCCGCCGTGCGTGCGGATCGCCGAGGCGACCTCGGCGAGGTGCTCGGGCTTGGTGTCGTAGAGGTACATGTGGCGCTGCGCGATCAGCGCGAACTCGGCCGCGGTGTAGAGGCCGAAGCACTCGACGAACTCGTTCGAGGGCCGCGTCCACGGCGCGGTCGAGGCGCGCTCCGTGTAGGCGCCGGCCTGGCCGTTGCCGACGACGACGGTGCTGGCGTATCCGGCGGCGATCGCGGCAGCCGCCTCGAGCACCGCGGGGATGCCCATGGCCGCGGCGCCCACCCACGTTGGGCGGCCTCCGAGTTGGTGGACCCACTGGCGCTGCGATCCGCCGCCCCCGCCGGTGCCCGTGCTGACATTGACCCCGTCGATGTCGGAGACCTCGAGGCCGGCGTCGGCGATCGCGCCCTTCACCGCATCGAGGGTGACCGAGAACGATGTTTCTTCCTGGAGGTAGCGCGACTGCACCGTGTTGTAGGCGCCGACGATCACGACGTTGTGCAGATCCCTCGTGGCCATTCTTCCCGCCATCAACTAGGCGCCGGGTTGGTCCGCGCCATGGTACGCCGTCGCAGCCCAACGCACCGCGCCGGGGCACGATGGCGGACTGGCGGGCTCCTGCCCACAATGATCGCCGGGAGGTACCCATGAGCGAGCACGATCCGGATCTGCTGCACAACGCCGAGGCGACCCGCAGCCTGGGCGATCTTGTCGCGCGCCTCGACGACGCCGACCTGGCGCGCTCGCTCGGCGGCGGCTGGACGGTCGCGTTCGCCCTCGCCCACCTGGCCTTCTGGGACGCCCGCCAGGACGCCGCGCTGCGCGTCTACGCGCGCGGCGAGGCGCTCCCGCCCGAGGACCAGGTGACGAACACGACGCTGGAGGCGGTCGCGGGGATCTTCGACTCGAACACGGTAGCCTCGCTGACCGTCGAGGCAGCCGAGGGCCTGGACGCGGCGGCGATGGGCCTCACTGCCGGGCAGCGGACCGCGCTGCGCGAGGCGGGGCAGGAGTACGCGTTCCGCCGCTGGCCCCACCGCGAGGAGCACATCGCACAGATCGAGGGCGTACTGGATTGAGCCGCCGGAGGACAGCGGGGGATCAGGCCGGGGCGAGGGTGAGCCGGTAGCCGACCTGGCGAACCGTCTGGAGGTATCGCGCCGCCGGGCCGAGCTTCGCGCGGATGCGCGAGACCAGCACCGCGAGGCGGGCCCGGTGGTCGTCGTCGGCCGCGCCCCACAGCACCTCGGCGAGCCGGTCGTAGACGACCACGCGCCCGCCGGCTTCGGCGATCACGTAGAGCGCCTCGAACTCCATGTAGGTGAGCGGTGTGGGGTCGTCCGCCACGGTGACCCGGAAGCGTTCACGGTCGACGACCAGGTCGCCGACCGCGATGCGCCCCGCAGGTGGACCGTCTGCTGCTGGACTGCCGGTCACGTTGGTGGTCATCGTTTCGCCTGGCCCACTGCCGCCGAGCCCCGGAAGCGCCTCCCGATGGGGGAGGACGCTCCCGGGGCCGACGTCAGACCGCTGCGCTCCACGCCAGGAACAGGTTCCTAGAGCGCGGCTTCGTCCGCTTCTCCGGTGCGGATGCGGATCGCCCGGGTGACGGGGCTGACAAAGATCTTGCCGTCCCCGACCTGACCCGTGCGGGCCGCGTCCACGATCCGCCCGAGGATCGCGTCCACCTCGTCGTCCTTGACGACCAGCTCGATCTTGACCTTCGTCAGGTACTCGACCGCGAAGGTGCGGCCTCGCCACTGCTCGGTCACGCCGCGCTGGGTGCCGTGTCCGCGCACCTCCGTGAGCGTCATGCCGGCGTGGTCGAGGTCCTCGAGCGCCGTCTTGACCACGTCCAGCTTCTCGGGGCGAATGATCGCCTCAACTTTCTGCACGAGTCGCCTCCTCGTCTGCCTTGGGCGCCCCGCCGGAAATCGGCGCGCCGCTGCTGGACAGGGCCGCCCCGCCGAAGTGCGGACCGAACGGGTCCCTGCCGCCGGTGAACTCGGGGTAAGCCTCCATCGCATGCTCGGCTACGTCGAGGCCGCTCTCCTCCTCGCTCTCGGAGACGCGCAGGCCGACCGTGTACTTGATGGCCGTGAACAGTATCACCGAGGTCACCACGGTCCAGACGCCAACGGCCATCACACCGATCGCCTGGAAGAGCAACTGCTCGATGCCGCCGCCGACCAGCAACCCGTAGTTGCCGGAGTCGGCGTAGTTCGGCCCGAGGTTGGCCTGGGTCGTGAAGAGCCCGACCGCCAGCGTGCCCCAGATGCCGTTGAAGAGGTGCACCGGCACCGCGCCAACGGGGTCGTCGATCTTCAGGTTGTCGAGCAACTCGACACCGAAGACGATGATCACACCCGCGACGATGCCGATCACGACCGCGCCCCACGGCTCGACCGTGGCGCAGCCGGCCGTGATGCCGACCAGGCCGCCCAGCACGCCGTTGAGCGTCAGCGAGAGGTCGGACTTGCCGGTGCGCAGCCTCGAAACCACCATCGCCGTCGCGGCGCCGGCACCGGCAGCGAGCGTCGTCGTCACGGCGACGCGCGCCGCGAGGTCGGCGAAGCCGCCGCTTAGCCCGAGGGTCGAGCCGGCGTTGAAGCCGTACCAGCCGATCCAGAGGATCATCACGCCGAGGAAGCCGAGCGGCATCGAGTGACCGGGCAGCGGGTTGACGCTGCCGTCGGCGTTGTACTTGCCGCGGCGTGCGCCAACCATGACCGCCCCGACGAGCGCCGCCCAGCCGCCGACCGAGTGGACGACGGTGGAGCCGGCGAAGTCGATCATGCCGTTATCGCCGAACTGGATGTCGGAGGCGTACGCGCTCAGGAAGCCCTCGCCCCAGACCCAGTGCGTGACCACGGGGTAGATCACCGCGGTGATCGCGACCGTGTAGATCAGGTACGCCGCGAACTTGGTCCGTTCGGCGACGGCGCCCGACACGATCGTCGCGGCCGTGGCCGCGAATGCGAACTGGAAGAAGAATGTGGCGTAGTCAGCATCTCCCCCGCCGTAGAAGAAGCTTCCCCCGCCAAAGAACTTGATGTCGATGAACTCGGTGGTGCCGTACGCGAGGCCAAAGCCGATTGCCCAATAGGCAATCGCGCCGAACGAGAGGTCCAGCGCGTTCTTCATCAGGATGTTGGTGACGTTCTTCGAGCGGATAAAGCCCGACTCGACCAGGCCGAATCCGGCCTGCATGAACAACACCAGGATCCCGGCGATGAGGAGCCAGGCGATGTCAAGCGCGGACGTCAGATCCGCTATCGCCTCCTCTACCTCCTGGGCGTTGGCAAACCCGGTTCCCGCGGCAAACGCCGCAACTACTCCGACCGCCGCGGCGACGACGGTTCGATGGCGCATCCTCATAGACGCCCCCCTTCTTGCCGGGAAAGGTAGGCGCGCGCGATTTCGCCGCAGTGTCGCCACTGTGAAATGTAGATAACGGAATAGTTGCCAGCGCGTTACGGCCCGGTTTCGCGCACGCCTCGCGCGGCCCGGCCCGCCCGCGCTACGCCTGGTGCGCTGCCTCGCGTATGTGCCCGTGGTGTCCGAGGTACTCGCGAATCGCGATCAGCGCCGCGATGCCGTCGCCCGTCGCCGATCCGAGCTGCTTCGTCGAGCCCGCACGCACGTCGCCCGCGACGTAGACGCCGGGCAGCGAGGTCGCGAAGCCCTCGGAGGCGACGAAGCCCCACTCGTCCAGCTCGAGCGTCCCGCGCAGGAACTCCGCGTTCGGCGTCAGGCCGATGAACACGAAGACGCCTGCCGGTTGCCACGCGAGATCCTCGCCGCTCTCACGGTCGCGCGCGCGGACCTCCTGCAGGCGGCCGCCCCGCCCGCGCAGCTCGACGACCTCGGTGCTCGTGTGGATCTCGATCGCGGGGTGGCCGCGCACCTTGTCCTGCAGCAGCTGCGAGCCCTTCAACTGCGCGCTGCGCTCCAGGATGCGGACGCGCTCCGCGAAGTTGGTGAGGAACAGCCCCTCCTCGAGGCCGGAGTTGCCGCCGCCGATCACCAGCAGCTCCTCCGAGCCGCGGTAGAACGGCCCGTCGCAGGTCGCGCAGAAGTGCACGCCCGCGCCGATCAGCCCGTCCTCGCCGGGAACCTCGAGGCGGCGGTAGGAGGAGCCGGTGGAGATCAGCGCGGCGTGCGCGCTGATCTCCTGCCCCGTGCTCAGCAGCAGTGCGACATCGCCCTCCTGCTGGTCCGCATGCAGCTCGGCCACGGAGACCGCCTCCAGCATCTCGACGCCGTAACGCCGGGCCTGCTGTACGAAGCGGTCGGCCAGCTCGCCGCCCCCGATGCCGTCCGGGAAGCCGGGGTAGTTGTCGACGCGCTCCGTGACGCCGGCCTGCCCGCCGAGCGAGCCGCCGTCGACGATGATCGCGTCGATGCCCTCGCGCGCCGCGTAGATGCCGGCTGCGAGACCGGCCGGCCCACCCCCGATGATCGCGAGGTCGTAGAACGCGCGCTCGGCCTCGATGTTGAGCCCGAGTTTGACCGCCAGCTCCTCGTTCGAGGGCTCCAGCAGGTGGCTGCCGTCGGGGAAGATGACCGTCGGGATCGTGCGCCCGCCGTTCTGGAGCTCCTCGACGAAGCGCAGGCCCTCGGCGTCCTGGTCGATGTCGATCCAGTCGTACTCGATGCGATGCTCGCCGAGGAACTTCTTGGAGCGCCGGCAATCCGGGCACCACGGCGCCCCGTAGACCTGTATCTCCGCCACCACGCTCCCCCTTCGTCGCGCCGCCCGCCAGAGGCTCCCCGTGCGACCGTCCAGCCGCCGGGTGCGGGCGCCTCGTTAGAATGATCCCAGAAGCGCGGCGCTCGCGCTCCCGCGCCGGGCCAACCGTCCGGCGGCGGCGCCGGAGATCGAGGAGTCGCATGCACATGGCGTCACGCGGGAAGACGGCAGACAGGCGCCGCGGGGCAGCGTGGCTCCTCCTGCCCGTGGCCGCGCTGCTGACGCTGCTGCTGCTCGCCTGCACCGATTCCGGGGCCGAGCCCGACGCCCCTCCCTCGACTCCCACCGCCCCGTCAGGCGTGACGACGGCCACGCCGTCGCCGACGTCATCGCCACTCTCCGACGAGGAGCGCGAGGAGGCAGCCGTAGCAGCCTGGGGCCGCCGCGCCTGCGCCGCGGCCGGGGCGTTCACGATCGACTTCCTCGCGAGCGGCGACGCGCGCGACCCGAACGAACTCAGCCTGGACGAGCGCAAACAGCGCGCTGGGGCGATGTTCCCCGTGCAGTACGACGCCGTGCGCGCGGCGACGAGGGCCCTCGAGGCGATCGATCCGCCGCTGCGCACGGCGGAACTGCACGCCCTGCTGCTCGACAGATACCGCGATCTGGACGCGGCGCTCCGGGAGCAGGAGCAGGTGATCGCCGAAGCAAGCAGCGCCGAGCAGATCGCCGACAGCAACCTGCCTGTCGACGAGCTCGTCAGCCTCGCCTTCCGTCAGGCCTCGCTGCTGGCGGACGGCGGCTACTGCGAGTAGCGCGCCCCAACCCGGTCGTACCGCGCGCCCTCCCCCGATGACGCCCGCCGGTCGAGTCGTGTAGTATACTTTGCACTACAAACTAGTTTGCGCTTCAGCGCGAACTGGTCAGCGGCCGGGGGGTGCGCGATGAGGCGAGCAGGCGAGGACGCGGGACTCACACCCGAAGAGGGGTGGAGCACGATTCAGGCGACGATGGACGACACGCGCAGCGCGATGTACGTCGCCGGGACGGCGACGATCCTGCTGCTCTGGGGCGTGATCGCCTCGCTGGGGTACCTCTCGGAGTACGCCATCGACACGCTGGCCAGCGATTTCGGGGAGGACAACCCCTGGGTCAGCGGGCCGCTGTGGGGCGTCCTCATTGCGGTGGGGATGGTGGGGAGCGCGACCATCGGGCACCGCGCGGGCAGGAGGCAGGCGGCCGGCGACGCCATGCGCAGCGCCGGCATCCGGGTCTTCCTCTTCTGGCTCGCGGTGGTTGCGGCGGCCTTCCTCATCCCGGGCGCAGCGGGCATGTGGAACGCCGACGTGGACCCGCTGAACATCCCGCGAGTCGCCGTGGGCGTCGTGGCGCTGGGGCACGTGCTCTTCGGCATCATGCACCGCCCGCTGATCGCGGCGGTGGGCCTGGGGATCGCCGCGGCGTTCTACATCCCCAGCTACCTCGCCGGTGACGCCGCGCTCGCGGTGACGGCGGCGGCGACGCTGCTGGTGGTGGCGCTGGCCTGGGCGTGGATACGCAGGAGCGGCGCCCTGTGACCAGCGAGGCGACCGAGGAACCGATCGTCCTCGACGAGACGATCCACCAGTCCACCCGGCTGCGGATCATGACCATGCTGGTCTCCGTGCCGGAGTCGGATCGCCTCGCCTACGGCTTCGTCCAGCGGACGCTCTCCCTCACCGGCGGCAACCTCACCACGCATCTGCGAAGGCTCGAGGACGCCGGCTACCTGCTCACCACGAAGGAGTTCCTCGACGCCAGGCCGCGCACCTGGGTGCAGGCGACGCCGGCGGGACGCCGCGCCTTCGCGGAGTACCTCGCCAACCTGCAGCGGGCGCTCAACTGGCAGCCGCGCGCCTGACCGCCTCGGCCTGACTTCGCCGCGCTACCCGATCAGATCGGCCGGGTTCGCCTGCACCATGCGCCTCCTTCTTCTGGCGCTGCACCGCTCCATGTGGTACACGATGCGGGCGAACAAAGCGGAACCAGAGCCTAGTACACTCTAGGCAGCGATACTTCCGAGTCTCGCCGAGCGACGGCTAGGCGTTGGGAGTACTGCGGAAGGGGCTCCGGACATGGTCAATGCCATTCACGAGGCCAAGGCGAAGTTGAGCCTGCACAAGGTGGCGATGGCACGCACGCGGACCCTACACAACGACGAGCGTCTCTACGAGGCAGTCGTCGAAGTGATGCAGTCGGACAAGAAGATGACGCTCACTCCCCGGGAAGAGCTCAAGAAGAGGTCGTGAGCCGAGACGCTCGCTCGTACCACGTATACCTGTACCCCCGCGCTCGCCAATTCTACGAATCGGCCGGCGCTGACGTGCAAGCCAAGCTTGAGCGTATCTTCGATCGGCTAGAGGACAACCCCTACCCCGACGGAGATCATAAGTTCTACTACACTCGGTATCTGCCAGCTGCGATGACCGCCTACGCGGACGATGACTTCCACATCGTGTACCAGCTCGTGTCGCGCGACTCGCCTGACTGGGAGCAGTGGCGCGTCGACATCATCACGATAGAGGAGGCAAGGCCGCTGGACTTCGGTGATGATGACTAGCTCGTAGGCTGAGAGCAGCCTCACTGCCCGCAAGTCTGTGTCGGGCTCGGGCAAACTGCGGTCGAAAGCCTTAATGCATGAAGCACTTCCTGCTCGACTACAACCGCGCCACACAGAAGCTGGTCAGCATCACCACGTTCGAGGACATGGACGAGGCCCTCGCGGCGTATTCGGAGCGCGAAGGCGCGGCTCTTGGTACAGAGCACGAGGTCGTCCTGCTCGGTGCGGAGTCCGAGGACGAACTGCTAGAGACGCACGGACGATACTTCTACAGCATCGGCGAGATGTGGGAACGCGCGTTCAGACGCTCTAGGGAGCGTTTGGCCGCCCCGCGCTGACTTCGCCGCGCTACCCGATCAGATCGGCCGGGTTCGCCTGCACCATGCGGCCCACGTCCGAGGCGGAGTAGCCGGCGTCGAGGAAGTGCTCGATCCAGCGGCCGAAGCCGACGGGCGGCTCCGGGTTCCCGGCCTGACCGAAGTCGGTCGAGAGGATCACGTGCTCCGGGCCGACGGCGCGGACCTGCGACTCGAGCAGCTCCCACTGCTCCTGGCCGTCCTCGTGGCTGGTGGCCGTCGCCACCTGCTCCACGTACGCCCCGAGACCGGCCATCTCCTGCTGCACCTCCACGTCGATGTAGAACGAGCCGTGCGTGATCACGGTGCGGATCCCGCGGCGTCGCGACGCGCGCACCAGCACGGCGACCTCCGGGCTCGAGAGGTGGCCGGTGGCGAGCACGGCGTCGTGCTCGTGGATCAGGTCGAGGATCGCCATCACCTCGTGGCGGAGGTCACCCATCTCGTCGAGCACGGTGATGCCGGGGGCGGGGCTGTGGCGACCGCCGGGGCGCGCGTCGCGCCAGGCCTGCGCGTCGAAGGTGGGCATCCACACCATCGTCGTGCCGATCAGCATCGCGACGTTGACGGCCTCCATGTTGAGCCCGCCCACGCCGTGGTCGAGCGCGATGCCGCCGTAGACGCGGATGTCCGCGTTCTGCTGGTCGAGCAGCCAGGCGAGCGGCTGCGTGTTGTACTCGTGGCTCTTCAGCACGAGGCCGCCCATGCCCGCCTCGACGGCGCGCTCGACGAGTACGTCGGAGGGGAGCCGCCGTTCGGCGTAGGGGTCGGGCGCGGCGTGCACGTGCACGTCGATCGCGCCTCGCAGCAACTCGCGGGCCTCGTCGCGGATCTGGTCGAGCGTCGCTTCGCGGTCGAACATCGCCATGGCGGCCGCTCCTTCCCTCTCCGGGGAGTCCGTCTAGCCCGTCAGCAGCTTGGTGTGGTCCCAGGAGGAAGTCTTGCCGGCCCGGATGCGCACGCCGATGCGCTTGGGCACGGTGCGACGGCGGTCGGGGCGTGCCTGTGCGCCCTCCTCCGCCGTGTCGCCCCCGGGGCCGGCCTGGTAGTACTTCGCGCCGACGAGGCGCATCAGATCGCGCGTCGCGTCGGCGTCGTGGATCAGTTCCGCCTCGCCCTCGATCATCACGCCGCGCAGCTTGTCGTAGACGACGCCGTCCTCGATCAGCAGCGTCACGCGCGGGTCGCGCTCGATGTTGCGGACCTTCTGCGAGGTGCGGTAGGTGCTGAAGACGACGCAGCCCTCGTCGTCCACGACGAACCACATCGGCACCAGGTGCGGGCGGCCGTCGGGACCGATGCTGGCCACCTGCACTGTGTGGGCGTTGTCGAGGAAGTCGCGCAGCTCCTCGTCGCTCAGCTGGATACGTTCGCGCAGGTTGGGCACCGGCGCCTCCCTTCGAGTCTCGGCGAGCCGCATCATAGCGCCTCGCGGCGGCCGGGCCGCGCTTGGTGGACGCGAGGCGCCCGGCGTGCGGTAGGCTAGCGAGAGCCACGAGGAGGCCGGGCATGGAGTTGCGCCTGTTCCCGCTGCGCACGGTGCTGTTCCCCGGCATGCCGCTCCCGCTCAACGTCTTCGAGCCGCGCTACCTGCAGCTCGTGCAGGAGTGCATGGAGCACGAGGAGCCGTTCGGGGTCGCGCTGATCCGCGAGGGCCCCGAGGTCGGCGGTCCTGCCGACCCGTTCGAGATCGGCTCCACCGCGCGCATCGAGCAGATAGCGCAGGGCATGCTGAACACGATCCAGCTGCTCGCGCGCGGCGAGCGGCGCGTGCGCATCCTGGAACTGCACCACGACCGCCCCTACCTCTGGGCCGACGCCGAGGAGATCGAGGACACGCCGGGCGAGGCGCCGCAAGAGCTGCTCGAACGCGGGCAGGAGCTGCTCGACGAGTTCGAGCGGCTGCGCTTCAGTACGGCGGGCGGCTACGTGCGCCCGCGCTCACCGGAGCCCGTGACGACGCCGCCCGGCGTGCTCGCGGACGCGATCGGCGCCACGGCGGCGGGCAGCCCGGCGGAGCGGCAGGAGCTGCTGGAGACGCTGGACCCCGCCCTCCGGCTCGAACGCGCGGTCGCCATGTTCGCGCCGATGATCGAGCTGATGCGGCAGCGCTCGTCGGACAGCGCGCTGCGCCGCTGGAGCGAGCCCGGCGCGCTCAACTAGCTGCGAGGTCTTATCCCCTCTCCCCGAGGGAGAGGGCCAGGGTGAGGCCTCTGCGAGGGTCCCTCAGCACTGCGGAAGCCGGACGAGCGCGCTGCGCGCGGCTCTCCCCACCCACCCGCCCCGGAGGTTTTCTCTTGTGGGGGCTACGCCCCCACGCCCCCGTGGGATCGGAGGCAGACACGGCACGGCCGGCGTGGCCTTCCTGAAGGAGGGCGGCGCGTTGCGGCGCCGATCCGTTCGGGGCGTGTGGCTCCATCTCGCCGCGCTGGTGCGCGGCGGACCCCTCATCCCCGCCCTCTCCCGCAAGGGGCGAGGGGGCCGGACTGCCCTCGATGGCCGCGGCGGGAGCGGCTAGCCGCGCAGCTCCTCGACGCTGCCCACGGGGCGACCGAAGCGGTCGGCGATCAGCGTCGTGACGGGGCTGGTCCGCTGCCCGAACGTCGGCAGCCACGAGGAGTGCTTGCCCGGTCCGCCGGCGACGAAGAGATGCAGGTGCTCCGGCTCGTTGACGATCGGGAGCAGGGCGTCCGCCGGGAACGGCTCGATGCCCAACTCCGGCTCGAGCCGCACGTTGACGGACTCGAGGAACTCGGGCGAGAGCCGAGTCGCCGGGTAGCGGGCGTGCTCGTGGACGTACTCCCGAATGCCCTCGCGGGTCCAGCCCTCGTCGGCGATCGTCGCGGCGTGCTCGGGGCCGAGCGCGAGCAGCGGCTCGCCGCGGCTGAGGATGTTGTTGCTGCCGGCCTGCCCGAGCGCGCCGACGACGGTCTGCAGCACGCCGAGCGCGGTGTTGCTGCCGTGCTCCTGGATGTTGTGCGGGCCCTCGCTGGCCGCGACGGTGACGGTGCTGTCCTCCGGCTCGAAGCCGCGCGTGGTGTGGAACGGCGCCCAGGGGCTGGCCTCCTCGTTCTCCGCGAGGCAGAGCGCGAACTTCGCCGGCGTGCCCTGCGTGGCGCGGTCACCGAGGCCGGGCGAGGCGCCCGCGATGTTGAGCAGCAGCAGCCGGATCGCGCGCCCGATCGTCGCGTTCGCGCGGAAGCCGGGGCCGTAGCAGCCGGGGCCGCCGTTGACTCCCAGCTCGCGGCCGATCGGCCCGTTGACCAGCACCAGCACGGCGCACGGGTGTGTGGTGGCGTTGATGCCACTGAGGTTGAACTGCGGCTGCACGATGCCCTGCACCGCCGCCAGCAGCAGCGGCAGCGCGCGCGGCTCGCAGCCCGCGAGGACGGCGTTGATCGCGATCGCCTCGATGGTTGCGACGCCGTTGCGCGGAGGCAGGATGCCGACCACCTCGTGCCGATCGCGGTCGGTGTAGGCGAGCATCGCCTCGACGCGCTGCTCGGTGGGCGGGATGACGGGCAGCCCGTCCGACCAGCCGCGCTCGACGAAGACCTCGTGCAGCTCGCCCGGATCGGCGGGCAGCTCGACCAGCGCCGCCGGATCGCCGAGGCCGGGCGTGGCGCCTGTCGTCATCGATCGCCGCCGGCGATCGCCACCGGCTCGGGCGCGAACGCGGCGAGCAGGCCGGCCAGCGATCCGCGGGCCTTCTCAACGACGGCGTCGTGCTGGATGCCGCCGATCGGGTGCGGGACCACGATGTAGCGCAGGTCCGGCATGCCGCGCTGCTGGGCCTCGAGCTCGAACAGGCTGACGAACGCCTCGGTCGTGATGTTGACGGTGGGGATGCCCTGCCGCTCGAAGAGGATGGAGGCGTGGACACTCCACGCCGTGCAGGAGCCTCAGTCGCTTGTTCCGATGAGGGCGAAGTCGGCTCCTTCCACGAGCTTGCGCTCGTTGCTCTTCGTCGGTGGCCCGGCGCTCGGCTTGCCGATCGTCGTCAGCTCGCCGAGGGCGAAGTGCTCGCGCAGGCCCTCGACCATCTGGCGCATCAGCAGGCCGGCGTTGGCCTTGCGGTTCTCGACGATGCCTGGCCGCAGGCCGTCGAGCGATGCCGGCAGCGGCGCCAGCGGATAGCGCTCGACGGGGGCATGGCCGGTGGGGTCGTAGACGCGGATGGTGTCAGTCATGGTTCGCTCCTCCGTGCGTTCGCTGCGGCGCGTGCCGTCGATCAGACGCGCGAGTAGATCAGTTCCTTCAGTTCCTCGATCTCGGGGAAGCGCCCGCTCTGCTTCTTGCTGAAGACCAGCTCGCCGTTCACGGACCACTCGAAGCAGCCGCCGTCGCCGGTGCGCATCTCGAGCCTGCGGACATCGTCCTGGATGTCGTACATGATCTCGCCGATCATCCACTGCGCGCGGGCGAGGTAGCTGCAGGGCACGCAGTACTCGACCGTGATCTCGACTCCCTGGTCGTCGCTCATGGGCAGCCCCCCTTTGGCTCCCGATTCTAGCGCCGAGGCGGCCCGCAGCGCGCGTCCACCTCGAAAAAGTCCAATGGTTGAAGCACACTCCAATGTCGCACCGCCGCCGCGAGGGCTGCTAGATTCATGCAGATGGACGTTCACGGCGCGCGGCCGGGCGGACGAGCCGCGCGCCTCAACTGGAAGGAACGGCCGATGAGCCTACGCGGAGCTGCCTCGATCATCGGCATCGGCGAATTGAAACCGGAGCGGCGCAAGCCGGGCCGGACCGGGATGGGACTGGCGCAGGAAGCGGCGCGGAAGTGCATCCGCGACTCCGGGCTGCGCAAGGATCAGATCGACGGACTGATCACCGAGAACCAGTTCGCCAACACGGTCGCATTCGCGGAGTACCTCGACATCAGGCCGAACTGGCAGCACTCGATCAACATGATGGGGTCGTCCGGAGCGACGGCCGTCTCGGCGGCGGCGGCGGCGGTCAACGCCGGGCTCGCCGAGCACGTGCTCGTGGTGGTGTCCTCGCCGGATCCGAACCCTGGCGCCGGCGGCGCGGGCGGCTACGGCGAGCAACGGCAGTACCAGGACGCCCACGGCCCCGGCCCCGGCGCGAACTACGAGTACGCGCTGATCGCGGAGCGCTACCAGTACGAGTACGGCCTCAGCGACGAGGATCGCGTCTCGATCGCCGTCCAGCAGCGCGTCAACGCTCAAGGCAACCCGGACGCGGCGTTCCACGGCACCGAGATCACGACCGAGGACGTGATCAACTCGCGCATGGTCGCGGACCCGCTGCGGCTGCTCGAGTGCGTGATGCCCTGCTTCGGATCGGCGGCGCTGATCGTCAGCCGGGCCGAGGCGGCGAAGTCGTCGCCGCACCCGCCCGTCTACATCCTGGGCGTCGGACAGTCCTCCGACCGCGGGGTGCCGGGCATCGCCTACGCCGAGCGGATGACGACCTCGCCGGTGGCGGTCTCGGCGCGGAATGCGTTCACGATGGCGGGCCTCGGTCCGAACGACATGGACATGGCCTCGCTCTACGACTGCTACACGATCACGGTGATCATCGAGCTGGAGGACGCCGGCTTCGCGCCCAAGGGCGAGGGCGGCGCCTGGGTCGCCGAGAACGACGTGACGTACAAGGGCAACTTCCCGATCAACACCCACGGCGGCCAGCTCTCCTTCGGCCAGCCCGGCAGCGCCGGCGGCATGTCGCACGTCACCGAGGGCGTCCGGCAGCTGATGGGCCGCGGCGAGGGCCGCCAGGCGGAGAAAGAGATCGACTACTGCTTCGTCAATGGCTGAGGCGGCGGACTGAGCGTGATGTGCTCACTGGTCCTCGGGAAGGACCCAGGCTAGACACTCCGGCGGCAATCTCCCGGCCAAGCGAGAAAGCAGGCGAGGAACGATGAACGACGCAGCCCCCGAGCACCCGATTCCCGTGCCGTCGCCCACCGCGCAGCCGTTCTGGGACGGCGCCAAAGAAGGCAAGATCATGCTGCAGTGGTGCCGCGTCTGCGACAGCGTGGTCTGGTACCCGCGCGAGTTCTGCCCGTACTGCCTCGAGAGCGACGAGACGCCGCAGTGGATCGAGGCGAGCGGGAAGGGCCGCATTCACACCTTCACGGTGATCCGGCAGGCCGCGCATCCCTACTTCAACCAGCACACGCCCTACCTCTTCGGCGTGGTCGAACTGGCCGAGGGCGCGCGCATGTACACGAACTTCCTGATGCCGATCGAGGAGGCGCAGTGCGGCATCCCGGTGGAGCCGGTGTTCGTGAAGCTCAACGACGACATCACGATCGTCCAGTGGCAGCCGGTGGGCGCCTCGTAGGCTCCAGCCACGGGCGCGCCTCCCGCCGTCGCGGATATACGGGAGCCGATTCCGGAATCGGCTCCCGTTCTTTTTCCCAGGATGCACCGTTATGTAGCATTGGACCTCAGTTCAGGGTTCGCTCGCCCGTCTCCCGACTGTTAGATTCCGTACAGGCGCGGACGCACGGTACCGATGTGCTGTCACCGCGTGCGCACGCATACGCGAGCGGGAGGAGCTGCCGATGAGTCTGCGCGGAGCGGCCTCGATCATCGGGATCGGCGAACTGAAGCCCGAGCGGCGCAAGCCGGGGCGAACCGGCCCCGGCCTGGCGCAGGAGGCGGCTCGCCTCTGCATCGAGGATGCCGGCCTCCTCAAGGAGGAGGTGGACGGGCTGATCACCGAGATCCCGTTCGCCAACACCTGTGAGTTCGCCGAGTTGCTCGGCATCCAGCCGACCTGGGCGCACGGCGTCAACATGATGGGCTCGTCCGGCCCCACGTCGGTCGCCATCGCGGCGATGGCGGTCAAGGCTGGGCTGGCCAACAACGTGCTCTGCCTCGTCACCTCGGGCGAGGGCGGAGGCTTCGGCGGCGGCGGCGGCGGCGGCCCCGTCGGCAACCAGACCTCGCAGTGGGCCGGCCCGTTCGGGACGGGGCCGGGCGCGAACTTCTGGTACGCGCTGGTCGCCAACCGCTACAAGCACGAGTTCGGCCTCACGGACGAGGAGCGCGTCGCGATCGCGGTGCAGCAGCGGGAGAACGCCCAGGGCAACCCCGAGGCGGCCTTCTACGGCACCCCGGTCACCGCCGAGGACGTGATCAACTCGCGGATGGTCGCGAACCCGCTGACGCTGCTGGAGTGCGTGATGCCCACCCTCGGCGCCGCGGCGCTGATGGTGAGCCGCCCGGAGGCGGCGCAGTCATCCCCGCACGACCCGGTCTACATCCTCGGCGTCGGTCACTCGATGGACCGAGGCGTGCCCGGCATCACCTACGTGGATCGCATGACGAAGTCCCCGGTCGAGATCTCGGCGCGCGCCGCCTACAAGATGGCCGGCGTCGGTCCGGCCGACATGGACATGGCCTCGCTCTACGACTGCTACACGATCACGGTGATCATCGAGTTCGAGGACGCCGGCTTCGCTCCCAAGGGCGAGGGCGGCAAGTACTTCGCCAGCGAGGACGTGACCTACAAGAGCAAGGGTGTCGCCGTGAACACCCACGGCGGCCAGCTCTCGTTCGGCCAGCCCGGCACCGCCGGCGGCATGTCGCACGCCACCGAGGCGGTGCGCCAGCTGATGGGCCGCGGCGAGGGCCGTCAGAAGGAACAGATGGACTACTGTTTCGTCAACGGCTGAGGCGGCGGACTGAGCGTGATGTGCTCACTGGTCCTCGGGAAGGACCCCAACTAGCCACCTCGAACGAAGCGCCGGAGCGCGCCCGCCGCCCCACCAGGCGGCGGGCGACAGGAGCAGCAGGAGGGGACGCGACGATGACGAACGGCGATGGCCCGAAGCGGCCGGTACCGGAGTCGAACGCACTCACCGTGCCGTTCTGGGAGGCAACGAAGGAAGGGCGGCTCACGGTCCAGCGCTGCAAGGCCTGCAGCCGGCTGTTCTGGTACCCGCGCGAGTTCTGCCCGCACCCGCACTGCTTCTCGAACGATTACGAGTGGGTGGACGTGAGCGGCAAGGGGCGGCTGCACACCTTCACGATCATCGCGCAGGCCGCGCATCCCTGGTTCCAGGAGCGCGTGCCCTACATCTTCGGCGTGATCCAGCTCGACGAAGGCCTGCGCATGATGGGCAACGTCGACATCCCCGTCGAGGAGGCCGCCTGCGACATCCCCCTCGAGGTCTACTTCGAGAAGCTCGACGACGACTGGACGCTGCCGCAGTGGAGGCCGACCGCGTAGGGACGCCCTCCGGCAGCGAACGGCTCGCGGGCGCGCTCCAGGCGCGCCCGCTTCGCGTCCGCCGTGGGACGCGCGCACGCTGCGCACTACGCGCGGTACCCTGACCCACAGCGCGCCTGCGCGCGCGGACGGAGCAAACAGCGTGGCGATCACCCTCGGCGTCCTCGATCAGTCGCCGATCCGCGAGGGCGGCACGGCCGCCGAGGCGATCGAGGAGACGCTGCGGCTCGCTCAGGCGACCGAGCGGCTCGGCTACACCCGCTACTGGCTCGCGGAGCACCACAACAGCAGCGGCCTTGCCTGCGCCGCGCCGGAGGTGCTGATCCCGCGCGTCGCCTCGGTGACCTCGCGCATTCGCGTCGGCTCGGGCGGCGTGATGCTGCCGCACTATTCGCCGCTCAAGGTGGCGGAGCAGTTCCGGATGCTGGAGACGATGTTCCCCGGCCGCATCGACCTCGGGCTGGGGCGCGCGCCGGGCACGGACGGGCGCACCTCGGCGGCGCTGGCGCCGGGGCCGGGCATGCGCACTGTCGAGCACTACCCGCAGCAGGTCGCCGATCTGATGCGGCTGCTGCGCGACGAGCTGCCCGAGGGCCACCCGCTGACCGGCATCCACGCCCAGCCGCGGGGTGAGACGGTCCCGATGCCCTGGCTGCTCGGCTCCTCGCTGGACAGCGCCAACGCGGCGGCGGAGCAGGGTTTGCCCTTCTCCTTCGCGCACTTCATCCAGGACCAGTGGGCGGGCGAGGCGATCACGCTCTACCGCCGGCTCTTCCGGCCCTCGCAGTGGCTCGACGAGCCCGCCGTGAACGTCGGCGTCTCCGCAATCTGCGCCGAGACGGACGAGGAGGCCGAGCGGCTGGCGATGAGCCGCTGGCTGTGGCGCCTGCGTAACCGCCAGGGCCTGCGCCGCGGCGTGCCCCCGCCCGACGACCCCGAGGCCGACAACCTCTCGCCGCCGGAGCGGGACTTCATCGAGTATCAGAAGCAGACCAGCCTCGTCGGCGGTCCGCAGCGCCTGCGCGATCGCCTCGAGGCGCTCGCCGTGGAGCTCGACGTCGACGAGTTCGTCGTCGTGACGATCACTTACCACTTCGAGGACCGGCTGCGCTCCTACGAGCTGCTGGCCGAGACGTTCGGACTGAGCGATGCGAACGGCGAGCGGAAGGACGGCGGCGATGCGTGACCTCGGAGGCCGCGTGGCGGTGGTGACGGGCGGCGGCAGCGGAATCGGGCGCGGCATCTGCCTCGCCGCCGCGGAGCAGGGCATGCACGTCCTCGCAGTCGACATCGAGCGCGACGCGGCCGAGGAGACGGCGGCGCTGGTGCGGGAGCACGGCGTGCGCAGCCTCTCGGCGGCGGCCGACGTCTCCGACCGCGCCTCGGTGGACGGTCTCGCCGACGCGGCCTACGCCGAGTTCGGGGCCGTCGACGTGCTGTTCAACAACGCCGGGGTGCTGGTCTTCGGGCCAACCGCCGAGATGCCGGCGAGCGACCTCGACTGGATGCTCGCCGTGAACCTCTACGGCGTGCTCAACGGCGTGCAGGTGTTCGTGCCGCGGATGCGGGCGCAGGAGCCCGACGAGGACGGCGTGCGCGCGCAGATCGTCAACACGTCCTCGATGTCGGGGCTCGTCGCCGGCCGGGGCGGCGGCAACCTCGGTGGCTACGTCGCCTCCAAGTTCGCCGTCGTCGGGCTGACCGAGTCGCTGCGCATCGAGCTGGCGCCCGAGGGCGTCGACGTCGCGCTGTTCTGCCCCGGCGCGACGGACACGCGCATCGGCGAGGCGCAGCGCAACCGGCAGGAGACGTTCGGACCGGCGCGCGACATCCCCGGGCCGATCCTCGCGCAGCGCGCAGCGCCGCGTGATCCGAGCCGCTCACCGGACTCGCGGCGCGAGCCGCTGATCGTCGGCCGCGCCGTCATCGCGGGCGTGCGCGAGCGGCGCGCCTACATCCTCACCCACACGGAGACGCGCCGCGTCGTCGCGCGGCGCTTCGCGGATATCGACGAGGGCTACGACCAGGCCGAGGCGTAGCGCGGCCCCGCCCTCGCGCGGCGTCGCGAGGGCCTACAGCACGGCGATCGGGTTGACCGGCGAGCCGGTGCCGCGCGGGACGACGAGCGGCGCGACGACGAGCATGAACTCCCAGCGCCCCGCCTCCGCGCACGCCTCGGCGATGTCCTCGAGCTGCGCGTTGTCGAGCAGCGGCATCCCGAGGTAGGGGATCGTGAGGCGGTGCAGCGGCGCGCCCATCAGCACGGAGCCGTCCTCGTTGTGCATCGGTGCGTCCATCAGATCCCAGACCAGCAGCGACGCGTCGTTGGCGTGGAAGAACTCGAGGCAGGAGGCGTGGACGCCCGGGCGCTGCGGATCGTCGTAGCCCGCGGCCATGAACGGGCCGGCCCCGGAGCGGATCACGACGGCGTCGCCGGCCCGCGGCTCGATCCCCGCCGCGGCGGCGGCGTCGGCCAGCTCCCAGCCGTGCACCGGCGCGTCCGCCGTCACGTGCTCGACGCCGCGCAGCCGCGGGATGTCGTAGAGCACGCCGCGGGTCACGATGCCCTCGCGCCAGTGGTCGACGGAGAGCGTGGTCGCGCCCTCCATGGTGATGTGCTCGGACGAGGAGCGGCCGCCGAAGAGCTCGCCCCCGGCGCGCGTGTAGACGTGGCAGAGCGCATCGAGGTGCGTGTTCGCCCGCCCGTGGTAGGCGATGCCGATGAAGTCCGAGCAGTGGTCGGCGTCGAGCCGCATCTCGTGCTGGACCGGCTCCGGGTTCCCCGGCCCCGGCTCCACCGCCAGCGGGTAGGAGAGCGAGACGGAGCGGCCATCGCGCACGGTGGCGGCTGCGGCCGCGCGCACCTCGGCGGTGATCAGGTTGAGCGCGCCGAACTGGTCGTCCTCGCCCCAGCGACCCCAGTTGCTGAAGCGCTCGCGGTAGGCGCGGAACTCCTCGGGGGTGGGCGGCGTGCGATCTGCGAGGGACATCGCGGGCTCCTCTCCGCTGCTCGGGCTCGATGCGGGCGCATGGTAGGGCACGGGGCGCTCGCCCGTGCGCACGAGGGCTGCCGATTCCGGGGGTGCTACCCGCTAGAAGCTCGCCCGTGCGCTCAGTCGACCTCGAGCGGCAGCGACGGATCGGCGGCGTACTCCGACATCGAGGCGTCGTAGACCGCGACATCCTCGTAGCCCAGCAGCGAGAGGACGAAGGCGTCATTGGACGCGGCGATCCCGCCGCCGCAGTACGTGACGACACGTTGCGCCCTGCCCGCACCGACCTCTTCAAACAGCGACGCCAGCTCCTCGGCCGGACGGTAGAGACCGCTATCGGAATCAGTCAGCTCCATCGCCGGCACGTTGGTTGCGCCGGGAATGTGCCCGGGACGCCCGTAGGCCCCTCCGCCGTCGGCGCCGGAGTGCTGCTGCCGTCCCAGCGCGTTGATCAGGCAGCTACCACCCGTACCGCCCGAGTTGATGAACGCCCTGACCTCGTCGAGGTCCGCGAACCGGGCCGGATCGGCAGCCGGCGTGAAGGTCGTGGGCTCGTATGTCGCCTCATCCGTCGAGGCGGCCCGGCCCTCGGCGCTCCAGCGCCGCCAGCCGCCGTCGAGCACCGCGGCGCCCTCGCAGCCCATCGACCGGAACATCCACCACAACCTCGCGGCCCACGCCGATCCCGAGCGATCGTAGAGGACCAGCTTCGACGCCTCCGAGATCCCATGCCGGCCCGCCGCCTCGGCGAACGCCTCGGCCGAGGGCATCATGAAGCGCAGCTGCTGGGCGTTGTCGGAGAAGTCCCCCTGCAGGTCGAGGAAGCCCGCGCCGGGAATGTGTCCCGACTCGTACTCGGCCCGGCCGGACTCGACGCGATAGCCGCCGCCGTCGCGGGGACGCAGGAAGACGGTCGACTCGAAGACGCGGACGTCGTCGTCCGCCAGATGTTCCGCCAGCCAATCGGTCGAGACGAGGAACTCCGGATGCGCGAACGCCATGACTGCCTCCTGTTGGTCTGGCTCCAGCCGTTCTGGACGGGACACTACCCCTCGTCAGCCTCGCCGTCCTCGGCATCGTCGGTGATCTCGGCGAGCCGCTGGCCGATGGCGACGCTGGCGGTGTCGACGGCGGTGAGCTGGATCCAGCGCTCGAACGCCTCGCGGACGCGCGTGTAGGCGTCCTCGACCCGCTCGCCGAGCTCCGTGTCGGCGCCGCCCTCGACCACGCCGCGTGACATCGCGAGGTCGTTGAGCAGCGCCTCGAGGCGCGGTTCGAGCGTCTCCTGCAGCTCGTGCAGCTCCTCGTTGCCCTCGGCGTGTCCGCGGTCGCGCATGATCGCCAGCGCGCCCATCACCCAGGCGATCGAGCCGAGCAGCGTGCCCACGGCCTCGGCGTGCAGCTGCAGCGCGTACTGCCGCTCGGGCGGCGGGCCAGAGGGCAGATCGGGCAGACCGGGCGGCGGGGGCGGCTGCGTCATGGCTTGCGCTCCCCCTCGTAGGCCAGTGTCGTCGCCATGCGCAGCGCACCGGCCAGCGCCGCGTCCTCGCCAAGCGCGGAGGCGACGACGCGCGGGCCGGGCGCGACCTCGTCGAGCACGCGCTGCAACAGCGGGATCAGCCGGCTGCGGTGGTGCTCCTCGCCGTCGATCAGCACGGCGTCGGGGTCGAGCAGCGCGCTCGCGTCGGCGAGCAGCCCGGAGGCCGTCTCCAGCTCCTCGTCGCTGATCGGCTGCCCGGGAGTGAGCTCGGGCATCGCCGGCAGCGCGCCGGCGGCGAAGCGCGCGCCGCGCACGGGCCGCCCGCCCACGACCGCCGCGGCGGCGGGCACGCCGCGCAGCGAGACGTAGAGCACGTCGTCGAGGGTCTGCGCGGCGCCCTGCCAGCGCTCGCCCTGCAGCGCGGCCAGCGTGCGGCTCTCGCAGGCGATCGGCGCATCGAAGTGGCGTCGCAGCGCCTCGACGATCGAGAGCCCCTCCCACTGCGGCTGGCCCGCCGAGTCCACGAGGCGACCGCTCAGCGGGTCGACGACGCCGGGCGCGGCGACGGCGATCGCCAGCGCGGAGCGGCGCTCGCCGTTGGCGGCGAAGAGCGTGGCGATGCGCCCGCCGACCTCCCACGACCAGGCGTCCTCGTCCTCGAGTGGCGGCAGCGGCCACTCGCCGCGCTCGATCGGCTTCCCGTGCAGGTCGCTGAAGAGCACGCGCAGCTCATCGGCGGTGAAGTCCACCGCGACCAGCACCGGTTCGCCGGCGGCCTCGGCCGCGCCGTCGTCCGTACCCTCGCCCGTGTCTTCGTCAGTCATCGACGCCCTCGACGCTCCCGTCCGCCCTCGCGGCGACTCTACGACGCCGCATCGTGCTGCGACAGCCCGCAGCCGCCCCGTAGCCGGGGCCGCGCGTAGACTCGCAGCGCGGCGGGCGGGCGCCCGCGCCACGAGGAGGACGCCGCGTGCTGCTCCAGCTCGGCGAGCACCGCATCGACACCAGCGAGCGCGCCGCGATCATGGCGATCCTCAACGTCTCCCGCGACTCGCCGATCGCCGCCTCCGTCGTCGACCCCTCGAAGGCGCTCGCACGGGCGCGCGAGCTGCGCGACCAGGGCGCGGCGATCATCGACATCGGCGCGCACTCGACCTCCTCGAAAGCCGCGGACATCGAGGCGCAGGAGGAGATCGAGCGCGTCGCGCCGGTGATCGAGGCGCTGAGCGGCGAGGGCGTCCCCGTCTCGATCGACACCTGGACGCCCGCCGTCGCCCGCGCAGCCGCCGAGGCCGGCGCGCACCTGCTCAACGACGTCAGCGGCTTCCGCGACCCGGAGATGATCGCCGTCGCCGCGGAGCACGGCCTGCCCGGCGTCGTGATGCACATGCGCGGCCGCCCGCACGGCCACTACGAGGTCGACCAGACCTACGAGGACATCGGCGGCGAGGTGCGCGGCTTCCTGCTGGAGCGCGCGAGCGCCCTCGAAGCCGCCGGAGCGCCGCGCCCGTGGCTCGACCCCGGCTTCGAGTTCGCGAAGTCGCTCGACGACAACCTGCGGCTGCTCGCCGACCTGCCGTCGCTCGCCGTCGAGGGCTACCCGGTGCTCGTCTCCGCCTCGCGCAAGGGCTTCCTCGCCGAGGCGCTGGGGCACGCGAAGCGGCAGGAGGCCCCCGGCCTGCTGGAGGCGACGCTCGCCTTCCACACGCTCGCGGCGGCCCTCGGCGCCCACGTCCTCCGCGTCCACGACGTGGAGCCGCACGCCCACGCGCTGCGAGTGGTGGGCGCGGCGCGGGGGTATCTGGGGTAGGCGGGGGTGGGGTAAGCGCGACGGCCGCGACTCGCCTACTACGCCGCCGCGTCCCGCCGCGCGACTCGTGGCCCACGGTGGTGGCTACTGGATCCGGTCGCTCTTCTCCAGATTGTGCCTCGCGCAGAGTATCTGCACGTTCTCGGCCGCCACCGAGGAGCCGCCCGCGGAGTAGGGGATGATGTGGTCGAAGTGGAGTTCGTCGCTCGCGCCGCACTCGACGCATCGACCCGCGTCGCGCTTCCACACCGCTTGCTTCACCGCCGACGGGATGATCCGACTGCGCTCCCGCAGTGAGGGCCGGGCTGGCGACGCGTCTTCCGGGGCAAGTTCGAGGCGGAACTTGAAGACCGAACGTCCGCCGCTCGCTTCACTCCGGCACCCGGTCAGATTGAAGAGGCCGTTGAAGACCCACATCCCCCTGAGCAGCTTCTCGTAGACCTTGATCTGCTCCGGTTCGCGGCGACCGTCGCGGTATGCGAGAGCGGCGTCCCGGAACCGTGCGTTCTGAGTAGGCTTGCCGGACGGGTACGCGAGCGGCTGGTCGATGCCTGCGGGGTCGGGGCCGTCCCGCACGCGCGAGGCATCGTGCCCCTCGTAGATGAGAGTGTCGCCTCCATCCCCCACGGTGTCCGCGTACGGGGCGCCCTCGCGCCGGTTCATCAGCATGACGCTGTAACGGGGATCGAGGCGGAAGTTCATGCCGCGCTGGAGGCGCACCTCGTGCTCCTCGGTGCACATCTGGTGATAGCTGATGATCGCGCCCGGTTCGAGACTGCCGAGTTCCACGCGCGTTCCCCCTCGATCCTGCGAGTGGCTCGCCAGGGTAACGGAGTCGGCCGATCCAGGATCGGGGCACTGAGTGGGCGGTATGATCGGGCCGGATCGTCGCGGGGGCGGCGCGAGAGGAGCCTCGTCAGTGCGCGATGTATCGGACTGGCTGGACGAGCACATGGCGACCCTCAAGCCCCTGTACGCTACGCGGCTGCCCTGCATCGGTCCCGACTGCCCGGACACTGACGGCCTCTTCGTACCGAGGCAGGTGATCGTCAAGGTGACCCCGAGGGTGTTCTGGGTCGGCAAGGTGAACCCGTCGGAGCCCATCGAAATGAGGATCGACAGTCACCCCCACATCCAGACGATTCAGGCCGTCTGGTACAACAGCCAGCACCACGATGGCGACCGGAACGAGACGCGGCTGCGCGGCTTCGACGCCGCGTCCGTGCTGGCGGACCCCGAGTCGACGGGCGCGCTCGTGATGTTCGCCTTCGACTCCTCGGAGCGGGGTAAGCCGGCGGCCTGCCGCGTCTGGATGTGCGAGACCGCCGACGAGGAAGACCTCGCCGAAGATCGCATCGGCCCTGTCGAAGCACGCTATGGCGGCGCGCTGTGGCCCCACATCTTCGAGCGGCTCGACTGGCCGCAGCGCTACGATGACTGAGGCCGCACCGAACGCGACCGGAGATGTCCGCCTCCTCGCGCCCTGACGGCGCGCGCGGGCGCGGGATTCGCTAGCATGTAGCGAGGCGGCGCCGGGGACGCGTCCGCCCGCTTCGAGAGGACGAGCGATGTTCATCGGCTACTTCACCGAACGGCCCTATCAGGACCGGGACTCCGGCTTCTTCGGGATCACCGGCCGCTCCAACACCGACCTCAACATCAGCAACAGCGCCTACAACCCCAGGCTCGGCGCCGAACTCTACAACCGCTACCTCGACGAGAAGGTCTACGCCGAGGAGATGGGCTTCGACGGCGTGATGCTCAACGAGCACCACAGCACTCCCTTCTGCATGGGCAGCGTGCTCAACGTCGAGGCTGCCATCCTCGCGAGGATCACCAAGCGCGTGAAGATCGTCCTCGCCGGCAACGTGCTGCCGCTCTGGGACGACCCGCTCTTCCTCGCCGAGAGCCTCGCCGAGATCGACATGATCTCCCGCGGGCGCCTCGTCACCGGCTGGGTGCGCGGCGGTGGTCGCGAGAGCGTCTCGCACAACGCGCAGCCGCCCTTCAACTGGGAGCGCTTCCAGGAGGCGCACGACTTCGTGGTGGCGGCGTGGACGCGGCCCGGCCCGTTCCGCTGGGAGGGCGAGCACTTCGACTACCGCTACGTCAACCCGTTCGTCCGCCCCTACCAGAAGCCGCACCCGCAGATGTGGATCCCCGGCGTCGTCAGCCGCAACACCGTCGAGTGGGCCGCGACGCAGCGCTACCCCTACATCATGCTCGCCACACAGCTGGAGCCGACCAAGCAGTCCTTCGCCTACTACCACGAGGTCGCACAGCGCGAGGGCTACGAGTCCGGCACGCAGAACATCGGCTACCTCTTCAAGGTCCACGTGGACGAGACCGAGGAGCTCGCCTACGAGACGGCCCGCAAGTTCATCGAGGGGCCGCCCAACCCGTTCCTCGAGGGCAACACGGGGCAGGTCAACTCGTTCATCCAGAACCTGCCCGGCCTCACCTCGCGCACGAACCTGCTGCCGACGGGGGGCGCGCAGCCGGCAGGTCGGCAGGTTGGGGGCGCCACGACGCCGCGCGTGCGCGGCAACCAGGGCCGCAGCTACGAGGACCAAGTCGATACGAAGACGATCATCACCGGCACGCCCAGGACTGTCATCCCGAAGATCCGCGAGGTGCTCCAGGAGTTGCGTCCCGGCTCGATCTTCCTCTGGGACGGCGACGGCGCGATGACGCACGAGGACGCGATGCGCAGCCTGCGCCTGATGGGCGAGGAGGTGCTCCCGGCCGTCCGCGAGATGGGCACGGAGCTGGAGCTCTTCAGCTCCTTCGAGCGCGACACGTCCACCGGCGAGCCAATCGAGGAGGCCGCAGCAGCGACGGCGGGCTAGCAGCCCGCCGGAACAGGCAACGAAGCGAGGGCGGCCGTGGGGCCGCCCTCGTCGCGTGTCCGTCGCCTCGCGCACGTCGGATGAGCGCGCGCTGCGCGCGGCTCCAGACCCACCCACCCGCCCCGGACTGTTTCTGTGTGGGGGGCTGCGCCCCCCACGCCCCCTCTCGCGGGGGCTCCGCCCCCACACCCCCACCCTCTCCCCCAGGAGAGGGGGCCGCGCACGTGCCGCTCCCTGCACACCCGACCCGGATTGTCTCGTCTGTGACGGCTGCGCCCCCACACCTCCGTGGGACCCTCGGGGGCGCAACGGACCCCCGTGGGACCTTCGGGGGCGCAACGGACCCCCGTGGGACCTTCAGGGGCGCAACGGACCCCCGTGGGACCTTCGGGGGCGCAACGGACCCCCGAGGGCGTTCCGCCCCCTCCCCCCGTCATTCCGGCGAAAGCCGGAATCCAGCCGGGTCATCCCGGCCAAGGGGCGTGGCGCGCGTCCTCGGGAGTCTGGCGTGCCCCCTCACCCCCAGGAGAGGGGGCCGGATCGGCGCAACACCCCATCGATGCTTGTAGCGACGACTGACGTGAGCTGCAGGCAAGCGCCGCTCAGTGCCCTCGATACTGCGAGGCGAGGGGGTAGCGGCGGTCGCGGCCGAAGGCGCGGGGGGTGATCTTGATGCCCGGCGGCGACTGGCGGCGCTTGTACTCGTTGCGGTTGATCAGGTCGATCACGCGCCGCACCGTCGCCTCCTCGTAGCCGCGCGCGACGATCGTCTCGAAGGCGTCGTCGGCCTCCACGTAGGCCTCGATGATCGGATCCAGCACGTCGTAGGCCGGAAGTGAGTCGGTGTCGAGCTGGTCGGGGCGCAACTCGGCCGAGGGCGGCTTGTCGATGACGGCCTGCGGGATCACCTCGCTGACGCTGTTGCGGTAGCGCGAGAGCGCGTAGACGAGGGTCTTCGGCACGTCCTTGATCACCGCGTAGCCGCCCGCCATGTCGCCGTAGAGCGTGGCGTAGCCGCAGGCGTACTCGGACTTGTTGCCCGTGGTCAGCACGATCGCGCCGGTCTTGTTGGAGAGCGCCATCACCAGCAGGCCGCGCAGCCGCGACTGCACGTTCTCCTCGGCCGCGCCCGCCTCGCTGCCCTCGAACTCGCGGGCGAGCGCGTCGATGGCGGCCTGGTGCAGCGGCTCGATCGGGATCGCCGAGAGCTGGATGCCGAGCCGCGCCGCCAGATCCTGCGCGTCCGCGATCGAGCCCTCCGAGGAGTAGCGCGACGGCAGTGAGATGCCGCGCACGTGCTCCGGCCCCAGCGCGTCGACGGCGACCGCCGCCACCAGCGACGAGTCGATGCCGCCGGAGAGCGCGATGATCGCGTCCTGGAAGCCCGTCTTGCCCAGGTAGTCGCGTGTACCCGTCACGAGCGCGCGGTAGGTCTCCTCGATGTCGGCGGGCGGCTCGGGCAGCGAGGCGTCGAGCGGCGCGCGCGCGTCCGCGCGGGCGGGCGTGACGGCGACGGCGGGCCGCGCGGCCTCGGACCCCTCGCGTTGCAGCCGCGACTCGTGCATGCGCGCCTGCACGACCTCGTCCACGGGAATGTCGACGACGACGAGGTCCTCGAGGAAGGAAGCGCCGCGCGCGAGCACGTCGCCGTCCGCGCCGAGCACGATCGAGTTGCCGTCGAGCACGATCTCGTCCTGACCGCCGACCTGGTTCACGTAGGCGATCGCGATGTGGTTGTCGACGGCGCGGGTGGCGAGCATCCGCTCGCGCTCGCGACGCTTGCCGGCGTGGAAGGGCGAGTGGTTGATGTTGACGACGAGCAGCGCCCCGGCGAGCGCCGCCGCGCGAGCCGGGCCGTCCGGGTACCAGATGTCCTCGCAGACGGTCGCGGCGACCTCGACGCCGCCGATGACGAAGCGCGGCGTCTCGACGCCGGGCTGGAAGTAGCGCTCGTCATCGAAGACGCCGTAGTTCGGCAGGTGCTGCTTGCGATGCCCGCCGACGATGCGCCCCTCGTGCAGCATGAACGCGGTGTTGTAGAGCGCGATGTCGAACTCGGGCGCGCCGACGATCAGCGGCGGCAGCCCGCGCGACTCATCGAGCAGGCGCGCGAGGGAGCGCCCGGCCTCCTCAATGAACGGCGCGCGCAGCAGCAGGTCCTCCGGCGGGAAGCCGGTGATCGCGAGCTCCGGGAAGGCGACGAGGTCGGCGTCGAGCGCCGCGGCCTCGTGCGCGGCCTCGAGGATGCGCGCGCGGTTGCCGTCGAAGTCGCCGACGGTGGTGTTGATCTGCGCCAGCGCCACGCGCAGCGGTCGCATCTGCGCCTCGTTCCTGCCGATCGCGGCTGCGGGCGATGGTTCGCGTATCTGGTACACGAACTCACCGGCCCCGATCGTACGAGGGTCATGCGAGCACGGTCAATCGCGGGAGCTCCGCGCGGCGCACGGGAGGGCCGCGAAGTGGTGCGCCGAACCACTGTTCCGAGCACACCGTCCGAGGCACACTGTCCGGGGTACGCCTCGCGCGCTACGGCGCGAGCGGCGACTACGGAGGGCGCCGGTGCAGGCCGATCCAGTCACCCGGCTCTGGCAGGCTGCCGGCGCGGCGCACGACGGCGTGCACGCTGGTCAGCAGTGGTGGGAGCGCTGGAACTTCGACCCGGAGATCCTGATCCCGGTCGCCCTCATGACCGCGCTCTACCTGCGCGGCCTCCATGTCTGGCGCAATCGCAGCCGCCCGCATCCCCACTGGCGCACCGCCTCCTATCTGCTCGGCGTGGCGCTCCTCGTGGCGACGATCGAATCACCGATCGACGCGCTGGCCGAGCACCACTTCTTCATGCACATGATCCAGCACGATCTGCTGATGATGTACGCGGCCCCGCTGATCCTGCTCGGCGCGCCGACCACGCCGGTGCTGCGCGGGCTGCCTCGCGCGGTGCGGCGCGTGCTGGTGCGTCCGGTGATGCGCCGCCGGGAGTCCTACGCCCTCTACCGAACGATCACGCATCCGCTCGTCGTGATCGCGGTGCACAGCGGGCTGCTCTGGGCCTGGCACCTGGCGCCGGGCTGGTACGACGCGGCGATCCGCGACGCCCTCGTGCACGACCTGCAGCACGTCAGCCTGGCGTTCGCCGGGCTGCTGGTCTGGTGGAACGTGATCGATCCCGCCCCGCTGCGCTCGCGCCTCAGCTACATGTGGCGCATGGCGCTGCTGATCGCCGTCGGCACGCCGAAGGCGTTCCTGGGCGCGATGATCACGTTCAGCGAGTCGCTGCTCTACGACTTCTACAACGAGGTGGAGCCGACCTTCGCCCTCGAGCCGCTGCGCGATCAGGAGATCGGCGGGCTGATCATGTGGGTGCCGGGCCAGATGATGTTCCTGCTCGCCGCCGGCGCCGTCTTCGCCGTGTGGGCGCACAAGGCGGAGCGGCGGCAGCAGGCCGAGGACGCCGAGCGCCTGGCCGCCACACAGGCCGCCACGACGACGTCCTGACATCGGGTGAGGAGAGCGCCAACCGTGGGACTGTCAGACGAGACCCGGCGCACGCTGATCAGTAAATACGGCTTCTACAAGCACGCCCTTGAGTGGCAGGAGCGCGCCGGATTCAAGTGCGAGTTCTGCTCGGCGGATCTCCTCGGCAGCGTCGATGCGTACTCGGTCTGGGAGAGCGAGCACATCGTGCCGCGAAAGGCGGGCGGCCTGGATGCGCTTGAGAACATGGCGCTCGCCTGCCGCCCCTGCAATCAACTCAAGGGGACGTATGACCCTCGCGACCAGGCTGGTCCCGACGCGGATCGCGACGCGCTCGTCGCGGAGGCGCGGCGCTACGTCCAGCAGCGTCGCGCTAGACGGCATGGCGAACTTCTCGAGTTGCGTGCGCTGATCCAGCGCGAAATGGACCTGTAGGAGCCTGGCCGCCACGCAGGTCGCCACGACGAACGTCCTGACCTCGGACCCCCGTAACGCACACGAAGACGGCCCCGCAGTGCGCGGGGCCGTTGGCTTGCTTGCCCGGGGTGAGCGTCAGACGCCGTTGAGCAGGTCCGTGAGGTCGTTCCAGAAGAGGGCGAGGAGCGCGATCAATACGCCGCCGGCGAGGAAGAACGAACCCGCGAAGACGCGCGTCAGCAGCTTCGGTTCGAAGTAGAGATGCATGAAGAAGGCGACGACCACGACGAACTTGACCGCGGACAGCACGATCAGGACCGGGATCAGCAAGTCGCCGATGTCGATCCAGAGCGAGAAGGCGAGCTCGACGATGGTGATGACCGTGAGCGCGAGGCCGATCCCGATGTACTGCCTCGGCGTCAGGCCGTGCGGCTCCTCGGCTTGCTGTGCGTGCGTTCCGCCGTGGCTCATCGCGCGCTCCACTCCCTCCTGATCGGACCCGCTCCGATCAGGCCGGTATCAGGTAGAGGACCGTGAAGATCACGATCCAGACGATGTCGACGAAGTGCCAGTAGAGACCGGCGGTTTCGATATGGAAGCCGGCCTCCGGTCCGAGTCCGCTCCGCCGGAACGATCCCAACAGCAGCGAACCGAGGATCACTACCCCAACGGCGACGTGCGTCCCGTGGAAGCCGGTCAGGACGAAGAACGAGGCGCCGAACTGGTTGGTGGCCAGCGTCAAGCCCTCCTGCCCGAACGTCCGGAACTCGAAGACCTGATAGCCGAGGAAGGTCAGCCCCAGCAGGATCGTCGCGAGCAGCCAGGCCTTCATCATCAGCGGCCGCCCGTGCTGCGCGCCGTAGACCGCGAGCACCATCGTCACCGAGCTCATCAGCAGCACGAAGGTGCTCTGCGAGGTGAGCGGGATGTCGAGCACGCCGGCGTACTGGACGCCATCGACGATGCGGTCGGCCGGGAACCAGCCGGTCACGACCTCGTGGCCGTTCTCGATGTGGGTGTGGGCCTCGATGTAGCTCTGGTTCGGGGCGGGAATGTCGGCCTTGAAGATCAGGTAGGTGGAGATCAGGGCGCCGAAGAACAGGCACTCCGACCCGAGGAAGATCCACATGAGGAGCTTCCGGTTGTCGACCCCGGTGACGGAGTGGTGCTCGACGTGATGCTCGGCGGTGGCCACGTGTCGTCCTTGCCTACTCCGTGGGTTCCAGGACCCAGCCCCAGATCGCGTAGATGATCACCGGCACGCCCAGCGCGGTCACGGCGAGGTGCGAGAGCGGCCCGAGGCCGAGCAGCAGCACGCCGAACGCCAGGATCAGCGGGTAGTAGGAGGGCGGCGGCATGTGGATGTGCTCGCCCGGATCGCCCTCGGGCTGGCTCAGGTTGTGGTCGCGGTCGTACCACAGCGGGTCGCGGGCGCGGACCTCGGGGATCGCGTCGAAGTCGTGCTCCGGCGGCGGCGAGCTGGTGGCCCACTCGAGGCCGCCCGCATCCCAGGGGTTGTCGGAGGCGGTCTTCGGCTGCCGCATCGTGCGCGCGACGTTGATCACGAAGAACAGCACGCCGAGCGCCAGGATGAAGGCGCCGACGGTAGCGAACATGTTCCAGAACTCCCAGCCGAGGCCCTCGTCGTAGGTGTAGATGCGCCGCGGCATCCCGCCCACACCGAGGAAGTGCATCGGGAAGAAGGTCATGTTGAGGCCGATGAACATCAGCCAGAAGTTCCACTTGCCGAGGCTCTCGCCGAGGAAGCGCCCGGTCATCTTCGGCCACCAGTAGTAGAGCCCGGAGAAGATGCCGACGATCGCGCCGCCGACGAGCACGTAGTGGATGTGCGCGACGATGAAGTAGGTGTCCTGCTGCTGCTGGTCGACTGGCGGCGAGGCGTGCATCACGCCGGAGATGCCGCCGATGGTGAACAGCGCGATGAAGGAGACGGCGAAGTACATGGCCGTGGTGAAGCGGATGTTGCCGCCCCACATCGTGCCGAGCCAGTTGAAGATCTTGATGCCCGTCGGCACGCCGATGATCATCGTGCTGGTCGCGAAGACCACGCGCGGCACGGCCCCGAGGCCGGTGGTGAACATGTGGTGGCTCCACACCGCCCAGCCGAGGAAGCCGATCGCGACGCCCGCGAAGACGATCGCCGGGTAGCCGAAGAGCGGCTTGCGGGAGAAGGCCGGGAGCACCTCGGAGACGACGCCCATCGCCGGCAGGATCAGGATGTAGACCTCGGGGTGCCCGAAGACCCAGAAGAGGTGCTGCCAGAGGATCGGGTCGCCGCCGCCCGAAGGCAGGAAGAAGCTCGTGGTGTACTGGCGGTCGAAGAGCAGCTGGACGAGCGCGACGGTGAGCACCGGCAGCGCGAGGATGAGCAGGAACGCCACGACCAGGGTCATCCAGACGAAGACCGGCATGCGCATCATCGTCATGCCCGGCGTGCGCATGTTGATGATCGTGACGGCGAAGTTCAGCGCCGCCGCCAGCGACGAGATCCCGAGCAGCATCAACCCGATCACGTAGTAGTCCATGCCGCTGCCGGAGTAGGCCGCCCCGCTGATCGGCTGGTAGGCGAACCAGCCGGTGTCCGGGGCGCCGCCGAGGAAGAAGCTGCTGGTCAGCACCACCCCGCCGGCGAGGAAGATCCAGTACGAGAGCGCGTTCAGCCGCGGGAACGCGACATCACGCGCGCCGATCATCAGCGGGATCATGAAGTTGAAGAACGCCGCCCCGAGCGGCATGATCGCCAGGAAGATCATCGTCAGCGCATGCATCGTGAACAGCTGGTTGTAGAGCTCCGGGTCCACGATCCCGCCGTTGGGGACGGCGAGTTGCGTGCGGATCACCAGCGCCTCGAGGCCGCCGACGAGGAAGAACAGGAAGGCGGTCACGCCGTAGAGCACGCCGATGCGCTTGTGGTCGACGGTCGTCAGCCAGGACCAGACCACGCCCTCGGCACTCGGTGCGGCTATCGTGCCGGCAACGGTCGCCATCGTCGTGTTCCCTTCCGAGTCCCGCGCGCTCGCCAGCGTACCTACTGTAGCCCGAGGAGGTAAGTGGCGATCGCCTGAATCTGCTCAGGCGTCAGCACCTTCTCGAACGCAGGCATGAACCGGGCGGCGTCGTCTTCCGAGTCGGCTCCGGGCTTCTCCCGGTCCGGGTTGCTAATCCAGGCAACGAGATTCTCGAATTTCGTGTCGAGGATCCCGGCAGCGATGGTGCTGCGCCCGCCGACGTGCGTCAGGTTCGGGCCGATCTTTCCCCTGGCCGTCGTGCCCGCGACGGTGTGGCAGCCGGAGCAACCCAGCAGGGCGGTGCCTTCCGGGACTGGCCAGACAGCCGTCAGGAACAGCTCCTGCCCCATCTGGGCCAGCTCGTCCGCCGGGGCGACGCCCTCCGCGGTCTCGTTGGCGACCCAGGCGTCGAAGTCCTCGGGCGTATCGACGAAGACGCGGAAGCGCATGTTGGCGTGCGCGGTGCCGCAGAACTCGGCGCACTGGCCGAGGTAGGCCTCGTCGCGGGCGGCGTCCAGGTGCGGCGTAAACCAGACGTCGTTCTGGTGGCCGGGGACCATGTCCACCTTGCCAGCGAGCTGCGGCACCCAGAATGAGTGGATGACGTCGTCCGACAAGAGGTTGAAGAAGACCGCGCGTCCGGCCGGGATGTGCAACTCGTTCGCCGTCACCAGGTCGTCGAATACGCCGTCGCCATTGAGGTCGTACTGGAACTCGAACCACCACTGGTGGCCGACGGCGTTGACATGCAGAGCGTCCTCGGGGGGTGGCTTGCTGCTGTCCGCGATGACCTGCCAGGTGGGCACGGCCATCACCACGACGAGCACGACGGGGATAAGCGTCCACAACACCTCGAGGCGGGTGTTGCCGTGGATCTGCTTCGCGACGCGGCCGGGCCGCTCGCGGTACCAGAAGGCGAGGCCGACGGTGAGCCCGAGGATGCCGACGAAGACCGCCATGCCCAGCCAGAACGTGAGCAGGTAGAGGAACTGGATGTCGTCGGCGAAGTCTGACTTGGGGTCGACGGTGCTCTGCGGGTCGCTGCACGCCGCCAGCACGAGGGCAAGCGCGAGCAGGGCAACCGGAGCGAGTCGTCGGAGGCTACGGTAACTGCGCACCGGGGCTCCCTCCGTCAACCGCGTGGCCCGCTCCGCGAGCGCAATCCGCGCGATCCCCCCAACGCGATGCTATGGCTATCATTAGGCCGTGTCGGGGTCAAGCGCAAAGGGGTTCGAGGGCCACCCGGCCGCCGCTCCCGAGCGGCGCGTCAGCGGCGCTCGCGCGCCCTTCGGGCGCCGGCGCTGAGCCGCTGGACCATTGCTGGATCGCCATCGTGCACGCGCAACGGCGCGCCCCGGCGAAGCGGATGTGACGATGATCATCGCGGCGGTGCGGAGGTTCGCTCAGTCGCTGCACGGCCGGCTGCTGGTGATCGGCGTCGGCTCCGCGCTGCTGGCGCTGATCGCCGTGCTGGCGATCGCCTCGTTGCGCGATGTCGGGCGGGATCCGCTCGGCGCGGTCGATCCCGGCATCGAGCGCGCGGCGGAGTTCAGCCTGCCCTCGCTCGACGGCGGCGAGGTCTCGATCGCGGACTACGCGGACCGCCCGATCTTCCTCTATTTCTGGGCGTCCTGGTGCGCGCCCTGCGAGCGCGAGGCGCCGCTGATCGAGCGGCTCTGGAAGGAATTCGAGGCTCGCGGCTACGCCTTCCTCGGCGTCAATATCCTCGACAGCGAGCGCGAGGCGCGGCGCTTCGTCGAGCGGCACGGGCTGACCTTCCCGTCGCTGGTGGACGCGGACGGAGGGGTGTACCTGGAGTTCGGCGTGAACGGCGTACCGGAGGCGTATTTCCTCTCGCCGGGCCTGCAGGTCCAGCAGAAGTTCCTGGGGGAACTGCGCGAAAGCGAGTTCCGCGCGATGCTGGAAGCGATCATGTCGGCGAGCGACCGGCCCGCGTCGTGACCGCGGGCGGGCCGAGGCGCGTGGACGGCGCAGCAAAGTGAGTGCGATGAACAGCCTTCGCAACCTCGTCCGGAGCGGTCCCCTCGCCAGCCGGCGAGGGCGGCTCGTGGCGATCCTCGCCATCGCCACCCTCGCGATCACGGCGATGGCCGTGCAGGCCTTCGACGGCGCCTACTACACGACGCCCGAGGAGTTCGCGCAGGAGCTCGACACCGAGGGCCGCCGCTGGCGCGTCGGCGGGCGCGTCGTCGACGGCACGGTCGTCGAGGAGAACGGGAGACCCGTGAGCTGGGTGATCGAGGGCGAGCAGGGCGAGACGATGCGCATCGAGTACGACGGCGTGGTGCCGGATCTGTTCACCCCCCGCGCCTTCGTGGTCGTCGAGGGCGTCGCCATCGGTGAGGGGCTGCTGGAGGCGACGAGCGTGATCATCCGCCACGAGCCGGAATTCGTGACCGACGCCGACGACGCCTCGATCGCGGCGCCCTGACGAGGCGCGCGCGAGGCCCGCATGAACCTCACCGCCACCATCGGAGCCGCCGCCGTGCTGACCGCCCTGGCGGCGGCGCTGTTCGCCGTCGGCGCCTCGGTCATCGGCAGCCAGCGCGGGCGGCCGGAGTTGCTGCTGGCGGCGCGGCGCGCGATGCCGGTGGCGGCGGCGTTCACCACGCTCGCGATCGCGACGCTCGCCTACGCGCTGCTCAACGACGACTTCTCGCTCTCGCACGTCGCCTCGGTCTCCTCGAGCGAGATGCTGCCGCACATGAAGTGGGCGTCGCTCTACAGCGGGCAGCCCGGCTCGCTGCTGTTCTGGACCTGGCTGCTCTCGCTCTTCCTCGCTGCCTTCACGCTGCTGACCGTGCCGCGGATCGCCTGGGGCTCCGCGCAGGCGGTGGCGATCGGCGGGGGCATCCTCGCCGCCTTCCTGGTGCCGGTCGCCTTCCTCGCCTCACCCTTCGAGGTCAGCCCCGTCACGCCCGAGGACGGCGTCGGCCTCAATCCGCTGCTCGTTGACCGCTCGATGCTGATCCATCCGCCGTTCATGCTCGCCGGGCTGGTCAGCACGGCGGTTCCGTTCACCCTCGGGGCGGCGGCGCTGGTCGCCGGGCGCATCGACGGGCGCTGGCTGCGCAGCGTGCGGCACTGGGCGCTGCTCTCCTGGCTGATGCTCAGCATCGGCAACCTGCTCGGCGCCTTCTGGGCCTACACGACGCTCGGCTGGGGCGGCTACTGGGGTTGGGACCCGGTCGAGAACTCGGCGATCCTGCCGCTGCTCCCGATGACGGCGTTCGTCCACTCGATGATGGTCCAGGAGCGGCGCGGGATGCTGAAGCTCTGGAACCTCACGCTCGTGCTCGCGGCGTTCGCGCTCGCCGTCTTCGGGACCTTCAACGTGCGCAGCGGGCTGGTCGTCTCCGTGCACTCGTTCGCGCTCTCCGACGTAGGGCCGTACTTCCTCGCGCTGCTCGGGCTGACGCTGCTCGGCTCGATCGCGCTGCTGGCGATGCGCAGCGGGCGGCTGCGGGCGGACCACGACTTCGAGTCGCTGGTCTCGCGGGAGAGCTCGCTGATCGTAAACAACTACCTGTTCACGGTGATCGCGCTGATCGTGCTCGGCGCGACGCTGTTCCCGGTCTTCTCGGAGCTGCTGCAGGACGCACGCATCACCGTCTCCGCCCCGTTCTACAACGACGTCGTCGGCCCGCTGCTCGTCGCGCTCCTCGTGCTCATGACGATCGGCACCGTGCTGCCCTGGCGGCGCGCCGCGCGCACCACGCTGCTGCGCCGCTTCCGAGGCCCGATCGCCGTGGCGCTGCTCAGCCTCCTGCTGCTCGCCGCCGTCGGCGTGCGCGACCGCTACGCCCTCGCCGGGATGGTCGCGGCGATCGTGCTGCTCTTCGTGACGCTGCGCGAGTTCGCGCTCGGCGCGCGCGCGCTGCGGGCGGCCAGCGGGCGGCACTGGCCCGCCGCCGTGCTGGCGCTGTTCGAGCGCGACCGCCGCCGCTACGGCGGCTACCTGGTGCACCTCGGGCTGGCCGTGATGGCGATCGCCGCTGTCTCCTCCAGCGTCTACCAGGAGCAGACGCGCGCCCTGGTCGCGCCCGGCGAGTCGTTCGAGATCGGCCGCTACACGGTGGACTACATCGGCCTGTCCGAGCGCGCCGGCGTGGCGAACGGCATCGACTCCGAGGTGGTCGCCGTGCTGCGCGTGGAGGAGGCCGGCGAGTTCGTCGCCGTCCTCGAGCCCGGGCGGCGCTTCTTCGACAACTTCCCGGGCCAGCCGCTGACGAAGGTGGACATCGAGACGGGGCTGCGCGAGGACCTCTACGTCTTCCTCCAGGGCTGGGACGAGGCCGGCGTCGCGGAGATCAGCGCCTTCGTGAACCCGTTGATGATCTGGCTGTGGATCGGCGCGGGCGTCTACGTGGCGGGCGGGCTGGTGGTCTTCGCGCCGGTGAACGCCCCCGCGCGGCAGCGCCGCGATCTGCCCTCGGCCGCACCCGCCGAGCCGATCGCGGAGGCCTGAGATGCGCCCTGAGCGGAGCGGCCTCCGATGAGTCCCGCCGTATGGCGGCGGATCGCCCTCGGCGTAACGGCGGCCGCGGCGATCGCGATCGTCGCGCTGGCGGCGCTGTTGGCGCTCGCGCCGCCCGGTGGCGAGGCGAGCGCGCCGGACCCCGAGGCGCAGGCGCTGCAACTCGAGCGCCAGTTGCTTTGCCCCAAGTGCACGAACCTGCGCCTCGACCAGTGCGACTTGCAGGTCTGCGACGACATGCGCCGCGAGATCCGCGGTCAACTGGCGGCAGGAGTGGGCAACGACGACGTGCTGCTGTTCTTCTCCACCCGCTTCGGCGACCGCGTGCTCGCGGATCTGCCGCGCTCCGGGTTCAACCTCGTGCTCTTCGGCTGGGTCGCCGGGTCGATCGTGCTCGTCGGCCTCGGCGGAGGCATGACGCTCTGGCGGCTGCGGCGCAGCGCGCGTCCGCTCGCCGCCAGCGGCGCGACTTCCGAGGGCGACGAACAGTGGCTCGACGAGCAGCTCGACGCGAGCGCGGGGCCGGGAGGCGGCGCCTGATGGAGTGGCTGGTGCTGGTGCTGTTCGCGGCCCTCGCGGCGCTGCTGATCGGCCTCCCGCTGCGGCGGGCGACGGCCGCGGCGGTCGCGGAGTCGCCCTCGCTGGGCGCGCTGCGCGAGGAGCGCGCGCGGCTCCTCGCGGATCTGCGCGAGCTGGACGATGACGCGGCGAGTGGCCGCATCTCCGCCGCCGAGCGGCTCTCCGGACGGCGCGCGCTGGCGCCTCGCCTGCGCGAGCTGACGGAGGCCCTGCGCGCGGAGGGCGACGACATGCGCGCGCAGGCGTGATCCGCGCCGTCGCCGTCCTGCTGCTCGTGCTCGCCCTCGGAGGCGGCGCGCTGGCTGCCGCTCCGGGGCTGGCGGAGGGGCAGAGCGCCGACGGCGAGATCCGCGGCAGGCTCGTCCAGGGCAGCGCGGGCGCTCCCGCCCCCGACAGCATCGCCGTGCAGCTGATCATCCTCGGCGGCGCGGGCGGGCTGGAGACGGCGGATACCGTCAGCGGCGAGGGCGGCGCGTTCCGCTTCGAGGTTCCCGCCGACACGCAACGCACGTACGTCGTGCGCGTGGAGCACCAGGGCGTACAGTACCTCTCGCCGCCGCTGCTGCTCTCCCGCGAGCTGCCCACGATCGAGATCGAGTTGACGCTCTTCGAGGCGACCAGCGAGCGGCCCGACCTGCGCATCGAGTCGACGCTCGTCACGCTGCTCGCACTCGACCGCGCTGCGACGCAACTGACGATCGAGCGCGTGGACGAGGTGACGAACCTCGGCGACCGCATCTACGTAGGCGACGAGAGCGGCGTGACGCTGCGGCTGCCGCTGCCGGAGGGCGTCGCCGGGGCCTCCGGCGCGGGGACGGACAGCGGCTTCGCCATCGAGGGCGGCGTGCTCGCCGGGACGACCGCGCTGCGGCCGGGCTCCACCACGGTCGTCACCCGCTACGTCGTCGGCTACGATCGCGCCGAGGACGCCTACAACCTGCGCATCACCGCGCCGCTCGCGACAGGGCGGATGGAGATCGAAGTGCCGGCCCGCTTCATCCAGGACCTCGAGCCGCTCGATGCGAGCGAGCGAGCGGACTCGCGCGAGGTTTCCGGCGAGCGCGTCGAGGTGATCGCGCGCGCGGCGGCGCGGCCCGGCGAGAGCGTCAGCGTGCGCCTCGAGGGGCTGTCCGGGCGCAACGCCTCGAACCCGCTTGCCGGGAAGGGCGGGGCGCTGGCCGGGGTGCTGCTGGCGCTCGCGGTGACCGGCGGCGGTGCGCTGCTGCTGCTGCGCGCCCGCGGCGCCGCAACGGGAGCCGGCGCGTGATCGAGGCGCGCGGGCTGACCCGCCGCTTCGGCAGCACGCTCGCCGTCGACCACGTCTCCTTCGACGTCGCCGCAGGCGCCAAGGTCGCGCTGCTCGGCGCCAACGGCGCGGGCAAGACCACGCTGCTCGCGCTGCTCTCCACGCTGCTCTCGCCGAGCGAGGGCGAGGCGACCGTGGCCGGCCACCACCTCGCCTCGGAAGGGTCGGCGCTGCGCGCCTCGATCGGGGTGCTGACGCACCGGCCGATGCTCTACGAGGAGCTGACGCCGCAGGAGAACCTGCGCTTCTTCGCGCGCCTCTACTCCGTCGCCGATGCCGACGAGCGGATCGAGGAGCTGCTGCGGGCGGTGGGCCTGTGGCTGCGCCGCGACGAGCCGACGGCGGTGCTCTCGCGCGGCTTCCACCAGCGCCTCGCGATCGCACGCGCGCTGCTGCACCGCCCGCCCGTACTGCTGCTCGACGAGCCGGAAACGGGCCTCGATCGCGAGGCGCTCGAGCTGCTCGACCGGCTGGTGCTGCACGCGCCGGGGCTGACCGTGCTGGCGGCCACGCACCTGCGCGAGCGGGTCGCGTCATGGGCGGACGGCGTGCTGGAGCTGGAGCGCGGGCGGCTCCTCGATAGCGGCGCCGCGGCAGCGCCGGGCGTCGCGGCGAGGGCTGCGCGATGAACGCGACCACCGCGGTGTTGCTCAAGGACTTGCGGCTGCTCTGGCGGCAGCGCTCGGGCTGGCTCTCGGCGGCGACGTTCGCCGCGATCAGCGTGCTGACCTACTCGTTCGCCTTCGACCTCGCGACCGGCGACGTGCGTCCGCTGTTGCCGGGCGTGCTCTGGGTGACGTTCCTCTTCGCCGGAATCATCGCCAGCGGGCGCTCGTTCGCGGCCGAGGCGGAGCAGGGGACCTTCGACGCGCTGATGGTCTCCCCCGCGCCGCGCTCGGCGATCTACGGGGCGAAGCTGCTCAGCAACCTGATCGCGCTGCTGCTGATCGAGGTGGCCGTACTGGTGATGGCGACTATCCTCTTCAACACCGCCCTGCTGAGCGCGGAGCTGATCGCGATCATGACCGTCGGAACCCTCGGCTACGTCAGCCTCACCACGCTGCTCTCGACACTCGGGGCGCGCGTGCGCTCGCGCGAGGTGCTGATCCCGGTGCTCGCGCTGCCGCTGCTGACGCCGCTGCTGATCGCCGCCGTGCGCGCGACGGGCGGCGCCCTCGATCTGCCGACGGGCGGCGAGCCGTGGCTGGCGGCGCTCGCCGTCTGCACCGCCTGGTTCGCCCTCGGCAGCGTGCTGCTCTTCCCCTTCGTGGCGGAGCAATGAGCGCGCTCCAGGCCGGCAACGACGCTTCGAGGGGCACCGCGGCCCGCTGGGCCATGACCGCGCTGCGCCCGGCGGTCGCGGTCTACGACGCACGCTGGACGCTGCTGCCGCCTCTCACCGGCGCCGCGATGCTCGCGATGCTCGTCGGCGCGGTGATCGTCGCGCCGCGCGAGGCGATCGAGGGCGAGGTGCAGCGCATCTTCTACATCCACGTGCCCTCGGCGGTGGCCGCCTATCTCTGCTTCTTCATCGTCTTCCTTGCCTCGATCGCGCTGCTCTGGACGCGCAACCTGCGCTTCGACGCGATCGCGCAGTCTGCCGCCGGGGTGGGTGTGCTGTTCACCGCCCTGACGCTCGCCACGGGCGCGATCTGGGGAAAGCCGATCTGGGGCGTGTGGTGGGCCTGGGACGCGCGCCTGACGACCACCCTCGTGCTGCTGCTGATCTACGCCGGCTACCTGCTGGCGCGCAGCCTCTCCGACCGTGGCGACGTGCAGGCCGCCCGCTACGCCGCGGTGTTCGCGATCATCGGCTTTGTCGACATCCCGATCATCAACCGCTCCGTGGACTGGTGGCGCACGCTGCACCCGGACCCGATCGTGACGCGCATCCCCGGCGACCAGGCGCTGCCGACCTCGATGCTGGTGGTGCTGATGCTCGGCGTGGTGGCGATCACGCTGCTCGCGCTGTGGCTGATGGCGCTGCGCGCCGAGGTCGAACAGATCGCCGTGCGCAGCGACGATCTTCGGACGGTGGTCGACCGCCATGAGTCGCAGCGAAGCGGGGCAGCCTGATGGACTTCCTGGAGTTCCTCTTCGCCGGATTCGCGGTCTTCTGGGCCGGACTCTTCGTCTACCTGCTCTGGCTGCAGGCGCGGCTGCGCTCCGTGCAGCGCGAGCTCGAACGCCTCGAGGAGCGCCTCGCCGAGAGCGAGCGCGCGCAGGCGGAGGAGGAGACGGCGACGTGACGCGCTACCAGTGGCTGGTCGTCGTCACGGTGGCCGCGACGCTGGTGCTGATCGCGATCGGCGCGGTCGTGCGCACCACCGGCTCCGGCCTCGGCTGCCCGGACTGGCCGCTCTGCCACGGCCAGTTGCTGCCCCCCGCGGAGCGGGCCGCGATCATCGAGTACACGCACCGCACCACGGCGGCGATCGTCGGCGCGCTCGTGCTGGCGACCGCCATCGTGACGCTGCTGCGCCACCGCGAGGACCGGACGCTGCGCAACCTCGCGATCGCGTCCCTGCCGCTGCTCGCCCTCCAGGCCTGGCTCGGCAAGGTCACGGTCGAACGCGAGTTGCCGCCGGAGATCGTCACCCTGCACCTCAGCATGGCGCTGCTGCTGCTGGCCGTGCTCTCGCTGATCGCCGCCTTCGCCTTCCTCGGGCCGGAGCGCCGCCGCATCGAGGATCCACAACGTGCGGTCTATCTGCGGCTTGCGATCTCCGCCTCCGTGATGGTGGCTGTCACGCTGATCGCGGGGTCGTACGTCGTCGGCGCCGGCGCGACGAACGCGTGCACGAGCTGGCCGGGCTGTCCGGAGGCGCCCGCCCCGTTCCTCGACGGGTTGCGCCTGCAGCACATCCACTGGATGCACCGGCTGATCGCCCTCGCCGCGTTCATCGCCGTGCTGCGGCTCGCCTGGCACGCGCGCGACCTGCCGGACGAGGACGATCTGCTGCGCATGGCGGCGTGGGGCCTCGGTGGGTTCTACGCCGCGCAGATGCTGCTGGGCGCCGCGAACATCTGGACCGACTTCTCGAGCGCGGCGCGCGCGGTGCACCTCGCGGGCGGCGCGGCGACGTGGGGGCTCTGCGTGCTGATCGTCGCCGGCGCGATCTACCTCCCCGGCCGCGGCGCCGCGGCCCGCGCACCCTCGGCGCTCGCGCGCGGACAAGACGCCGCCCGTGCGTAGCGAGGCGTCCGTGCAGGGCGGGGAGGCCGCCACGCGCTCGCTGCGCCAGACGGTGCGCGCCTACGTCGCCCTCTCCAAGCCGCGCATCATCTGGCTGCTGCTGGTCACCACCGTGCCCGCAATGGTGCTCGCCGAGCGCGGCTGGCCCTCGACCTGGCTGATCGTCGCCACCCTGATCGGCGGGACGCTCGCCGCGGGGGGCGCGAACGCGATCAACCAGGTGGCCGACCGCGACATCGACGAGCTGATGCACCGCACCAGCGCGCGACCGCTGCCGACGGGCGATCTGACGCCCTCACGGGCGCTGGGTTTCGGGCTGGCGCTTGGGGCGATCGCGGCGATCTGGCTGACGCTGACGGTGAACCTGCTCGCAGCGCTGCTCGCGCTCGCCGCGCTCGGCTTCTACGTGCTGGTCTACAGCTACTACCTGAAGCGCAACACCACGCAGAACATCGTGCTCGGCGGCGCGGCCGGCGCGGCCCCGCCGGTGATCGGCTGGGCGGCCGTGACCGGCGAGGTCGGCATCGAGGCGCTGTTCCTGTTCCTGATCGTCTTCTACTGGACGCCGCCGCACTTCTGGGCGCTCGCGCTCGTCCTCTCCGACGACTACGAGCGAGCGGGCGTGCCGATGCTGCCGGTCGTGCGCGGCGAGGCGGAGACGAAGCGCCAGATCGTGCTCTACACGCTGATGCTGATCGGCCTCACGCTCGCCTTCACGCTCATCGGCGGTCTCTCCCTGATCTACTTCGCGACCGCCGTCGGCGGGGGCGCGGCCTTCCTCTACCTCGCCATCCGGCTCGCGCGCTCCAAGGGCATCGCGGACGCGATGCCGCTCTTCCACTACTCGATCGCCTACCTGGTGCTGCTCTTCGCCGCGGTCGCCATCGACGAGCTGGTGCTCGGCTAGTCAGTCCCGCCCTCGGCGCCCCGCTCCGACCGCTCGACCTCGTCGACCCAGGCGGGATGGTGCTCGCGGGCCCACTCGCGGCGGACGCGGCCGAGGGCCATGCCGCGCAGCGACTCGCGCGTCGCGGGGTGCAGCAGCGCCAGGTAGAGGTGCGCGATCAGCGGCGGGATCGCGATCAGCGCCAGCGCGGTGTGCCACGGGAAGACGCCCTCGACGAAGCCGACATCGAACACCGACTTCGTCATGTAGTTCACGCCCAGCACCACGCCGCTCGCCGTCAGCCCCAGGCTGAGCGTCAGCGAGGCGAGCCCATTGAGCTTCTGCCCGGCGTTGAACTTGCCGACGCGCGGCGGCGTCGAGCGCGCTCGCAGCGCCCGCAGCGCGCTGTGCTGGAGCCACAGGTAGTCGTCGATGCCCGCGCGCGTCAGCTCGCGCAGGTCGGCGCGCAGCGCCTGCCCTGGCGGCGTCGGTGCGAGCAGCGGGCCGAGCACGGCGGCGAGGCCCGCCACGAACGCCCCGCCGAGCACGACGTGGAGCCAGGCGAAGACCCGCACATCCGCGAACTGCAGCGCCTTCGCCTCCGGCCAGAAGTTGGTCACGCCGCTCAGCAGCAGCAGCACGTAGAGCACGCCGAGCGTCCAGTGGATGCGCCGCGAGGGCCCCTCGAAGCGCTCGATGAAGTGTGCTCCGGAGTGGGGCTCGCCTCCGCCGCCCGCGGCGGGCTCGGTCAGGCCTCGATCCACGCGTCGATCCGCCAGCCACGCTGCTCCCAGTAGCCGATGTCGCGGCGGTCCCGGAACTCGATGCGGGTGAGCCACTTCGCGCCCTTGTAGCCGTACATGCGCGGCATGATCAGCCGCGCGGGCGGGCCGTGATCGGGCGGCAGCTCGGCCCCGTTCATACGGTAGGCGACGAGCGCGTCGGGCAGCAGCGCCTGCTCCATCGTCAGCGAGTCGCGGTAGATCTCGCCGAGCGAGTGGAAGGTGACGAAGCCTGCCTCCGAGGTGGGCCGCACGAGGTCGGCGATCGTCTGGAACGAAACGCCGTCCCACTGCACGTCATCGACACCCCAGCCCTCGACGCAGTGGAAGTCGCTGACCTGTCGCACGGCCGGGAGCGCCAGCAGTTCGCCGTAGCTGAGCGTGAGCGGCTGCTCGACGAGGCCGTCGATGGTGAGGCGGTAGGCGCTGGCGTCGAACTCCGGCCGGGGCCGCTCGACGGTGTTGATGCGCCAGCCGCCGGTCAGCGAGCCGAGCACCCGCACCGCGGCCCAGCCCGCCACGGCGCTGCCGGCGAGCAGGGCGAGGAAGCGCCCCCGCGAGAGCACGCTCGCCGCGAGCGCAGACGCGCCTCCGCCTGACTGCGCCGTCCCGGAGGTTTGCTCGTCCATCAGCGCACCGCCCGCTCGCCTGCCGTCGCCCGCCCGTCGCGGGTCAGACCGTCCCCAACCAGCGTATCAGCGCGCGGCCGCCCTGCGGGCGGCTACTCGCCGCCGCGTATCCGCTCCAGCAGCAGATCCTCGAGCGAAAAGTCGAGCTCGAGCGTCTTGTCCATGCCCTCGTTCATGAACCACTCGAAGGTCTGCTCGACGGCGGAGCGGAAGGTGTACTCCGGCTCCCAGCCGATCTCCTTCATCAGGCGGTCGATCGAGAAGATGACGTTCTGGTTCCAGGGATGGATGTTGGGCGCGGATCGCTGCACCAGTTGCGAGACGCGCGTCAGCCAGGCCCCGCCGCCGGCGCCCCGGCGATCCTCGAGTGGCCCGCCGCCGAGCGGGAGCTTGTCCGCCCAGAGGTCGTCCATGAGCGCCGCGGGGACGGAGATCTTCTCCGGCGTGACGCCGATCACGTCCGCGATCGTGTCGATGTAGCCCTCGTCGGTGAAGTAGTCCTTGCCCGTGAGGTTGTAGCGCTTCCCGAAGGTGTTGGGGTTGAGCATCATCATGCGCAGCGCCTTCGCCTCGTCGTCGACGTGCCCGATCTGGCCGAGCGTGGTGCCGTCGCCGGGGACCAGCGCGGGCCGCCCTCGCAGCAGCCGGACGAACATCCGCTGCTCGCGGTCCTTGATCATGTTGTGCGGCCCGAAGACCGAGGCGAACGGGACCTGGCTGGCCGGAAAGCCGTGATCGCGGTACGCGCGGACGAGGTACTCCTCGCAGGCGATCTTGTTGCGCCCGTACTCGATCTGCTTCTCGGAGAGGTCGACCGGGTGGGTCTCGCGGATCGGGAGGATCTTGGCGTGGGCGTAAATCGCCGTGGAGCTGGCGAAGATGTAGTGCCCGGTCCGCCCGTGGAAGATCTCGTCCATGCTGCGCACGTCGTCGGGGGTGTACGCGCTCATGTCCTGGATGCAGTCGAACTCCTCGCCGGCGAAGACCTCGCGCATGCCCTCGTGGTCGGTGCGGTCGCCGTAGAGGCGGCGCACGCCGGGAGGCAGCACGGCCTCCGTCACGCCGCGGTTGAACGTCGTCACCTCGTGGCCGTGCTTGACGAGTTCATGGACGAGCGCGAGCCCGTTGAACCGCGTGCCGCCCATCACCAGAACTCTCACGAGGAACCTCCGCTTCACGCCGCATCATCGGCGGAGGCCCAGTCTACGCTGCCCAAAGGTGCGTGATGTGGTGGTCCCGGACGCCGGCGGAGGGACTAGCCCTCTACATCGAGGACGCGCAGGCGCAGCTTGCCGGCGGGCGCATGGACCATCACCTCGTCGCCGGGGCGCTGGTTGATGACGGCATGGCCGACGGGCGATTCGACGGAGATCTTGCCACTCGCGGGGTTGACCTCGCTCGGGCTGACGAGCTGGAAGATCTGCTCGCGGTCGAGGTCGAGGTTCAGCACCTTCACGGTCGAGCCCACGTTGGCGCGGCCGCCCTTCGTCTCCGGGGAGATGATCACGGCGTGGCGCAGTTGGTCCTCGATCGCGCGGATGCGCGCCTCAAGGTGGGCCTGCGCGTCGCGTGCGGCGTCGAGCGGTGCGTTCTCGCGGAAGTCCTTGTCCGCCATCGCGGCGCGCAGTGACTCGGCGATCTCGGGACGGCGGCCCTTCAACTCATCGAGCTCGCGCTCCAGCAACTCGAGGCCCTCGATCGTCACGTAGTAGGCGCCGCCCAGTTCAGCGGCCGCGCCGGCGCCGCCACGCGCGCCGCCGCCGCCCTCGCGCAGGCGCAGGGCGGGCACGAGGTTCTGCTCGGTGAAGGCGAGCCGCGAGGCGTAGGCGAGGAAGGCGCGCAGTGGCTCCAGCAGCGCGCTCATCTCGTCGTCGAGCTCAGCGGGCTCGTCATCGGTCGCGAAAGCCTCCGGGAAACGCTCGCGGAGGTACTCGCCGATCTGCTCGGCGGTGAGGTCGGCCATCGGGTGGTCCGCGCCGAGCCACTCGACGAAGCGATCGATCTCGGCGCGCTCCTCGCGCGCCTTCTCAGCCTCCATCGCGTTGAGGAAGTGTGCACTCGCGTCGCCCACGCTGATAGCCTCGGCCATGGCCGGCACCTCCTGCTTGTACGGTGTGTAGGCGCTGCGGACGTGCCGCGCCCGGTTGCTGCTCCGGGTGCGCGCTCGTGCCCGGCCCGCGCAGTGTAGAAGATCGCTAGCAGATCGGCGAGCGTGCATGTCAATAACGGAACGCCTCAATCCGCTCCGATCCGAGGCGTCCCGCCTCGCCCTCGAACTCGACGCGGAAGCCCAGTCTCGCTTCGGGCGCTACCTCGATCTGATCGAGGCGTGGCGCGTGCGCGCCGGCGTGACCGCGATCCGCGACGCCGACACGATGCAGGCGCGGCTCTTCGGCGAATCGCTCGCGCTGCTGGTCGCGCTGCGCGAGGCGGGCATCCTCGAGGCAGGCGAGAGCCCGGGGATCGTCGACATCGGCAGCGGCGCGGGGATACCGGGCATCCCGATCCACATCGTCGACCCCTCGCTGGCGCTGACTCTGATCGAGTCGCACGGACGGCGCTGCGAATTCCTCGAGGCAGCGATCGCAGAGCTGGCGCTCGACGGCGTCGCCGTGCGACGGATGCGCGCCGAGGAGGCCGGGCGCGATCCCGAGCTGCGCGAGGGCTTCGGCCTGGCCGTCGCACGCGCCGTCGCGCCGCTGCGGGTGCTGGTCGAGTACGCGTTGCCGCTGCTGCGGCCGGGTGGCGTCCTGGCGGCGCCCAAGGGCAGCCGCGCCCGCGACGAGCTGCGCGAAGCGGCGGCGGCGATCGAGACGCTCGGCGGCCGCGCCGAGGAGCCGCTCTCGCTCTCGCTGCCGGAGGGCGCCGTGCCGCAGATCGTCGTGCTCGTGCGCCGCGGCGAGGCGATGCCGGAGCGCTATCCGCGCCGCCCCGGCATCCCCAGCAAGCGCCCGCTGGACTGACCGGGCGAGCCGTGGGCGGCAGCGCTCAGGCCGGCTGCTCGCCGAGCAGGCACTCGTAGACCTCGTGCGTCGCGATGTCGAAGCAGACGAACGTGACGGTTTCGGGCAGCGGGTTGGATCCGAGGAAGGCGAGCGTCTCGCCGATCGCGATCCTCGTCGCGTGTTCCAGGGGGAAGCCGTAGGCGCCGGTGCTGATCGCGGGGAAGGCGACGGTCGCCGCATCGTGGTCGCGGGCGAGTTCCAGGCTGCTGCGGTAGGCGTCGGCGAGCAAGTCGGCCTCGCCCCGGCGGCCGTCGGCCCAGATCGGCCCGACGGCGTGGATCACGTAGGTGGCTGCGAGGTTGTAGCCGTAGGTGATGCGCGCCTCGCCGGTAGGGCAGCCGCCGATCTCGCGGCAGGCCTCGAGCAGCTCCGGTCCGGCGGCGCGGTGGATCGCCCCGTCCACGCCGCCGCCGCCGAGTAGCGAGCTGTTGGCTGCGTTGACGATGGCGTCGACCTGCTGCTGCGTGATGTCGCCCTGCTCGATGCTGATGCGATCGCGCATCGCCGTCCTCGCTCTCCCGTGCCGTCCCTCGGGGCATTCTAGCGGGGCGCGGGGCTGCCCTCGCGCGCCTTTCGCTGGTTCGCGATAGACTTGCGGGGCGGGCCTGTAGCTCAGCTGGGAGAGCGCCACACTGGCAGTGTGGAGGTCAGGGGTTCGAGCCCCCTCAGGTCCACCAAACTTGACGGTAGACAGTACCGGGCCGCCGAGGGCCACCTCCTCGGCCTTGCCGCCCCGCAGGCGACTGTCCTCGGGCATCGGGATCGTGTAGCGGATCGTGGCGGCGCCGGGGGCGACAGCGATCTCCTTCACGAACGAGTGGATGAAGGCCTTCGACTCCGTCAAATCGCTCGTCCCAAGGAACTCCCTCATGTCCTCCGCGTAGGCCGTGATCGTGTCCACGTCGTCGAGCACCTCACGCCGCTCCGAGAGCGCGGCCCGGGCCTCTGAGGCCGCCCGCTCCAGCCGCTCGCGGCGTTCCTTGTGCTCACGCACGCGCGGCAGCACGTCGCTGATGTCCAGCTCGGTCGTCTCCATGAGGTGGTAGAGGCGGTCGAGCCGGCGGCGCACGTCGACCAGCTCGGACTCGATCGTCTCCAGTTTCTGGCGCTGCTCATGGGCAACCCCGTCCATCTCCTCGCCGACGAGGCGCACGAGGTCGCGGATGTTGGACTCGGTGAGGACGTTGGCGCGGAGCTGGTCGACGACGAGGCGCTCGAAGCTCCGCGCGTTGAGCCTAGGGGCGTCGCAGGCTCCCCGGCCGCGCTTCATGAGCGACTGGCAGACGTAGTAGGAGAACTTGCCGCTCTTGGAGTCCTGCCCGGAGAGGGCGCGGTGGCAGCTCCGGCACTTGACCAGCCCGCTCAGCAGGTAGGAGCTGCCGACGCGGCGCGGGTGGGCGCGCTTCGGAGCACGCGAGCGCATCAACCCCTGCACGCCCGTGAACAGCTCCTGCGAGACGATGGCCGGGAAGGCGTCCTCGACGCGCACCGGCGGGGCGCCGTCCTTCGCGCCCACGCCCCACAGCAGCGTGCCCGTGTAGACGACGTTGGTGAGCAGGATGTGGACGCCGTTCTTTGACCAGGGCCGTCCCGTCGGGTTGGCGATGCCGTCGGCGTTGAGGGTGCGCGCGATCTCGGTGATGCCCTTGCCCCCCTCGGCGAGGGCGAAGATGCGCTCCACGACCGGGGCGGTATCGGGGTCGGGCTCCAGCCGGGGGCGCTTCTTGGCGCCGTCCTCGACGTAGACCCGGGCGTAGCCGTAGGGCGTGCGGCTGGCGACCCAGAAGCCGCGCGAGGCGGCCTCGCGCATGCCCCGCGCGACCTCCTGCGCGAGATTTTCCGAGTAGAACTCGTCGACGCTCTCGATGATCGCCTCCATGAGCTTGCCGGTGGGGGAGTCGTCGGCGTGCTCGGTGATGGAGACGACGCGGATGCCGCGCCGGCGCAGCATCGACTTGAAGGCGACGGCGTGTTCGCGCTTGCGCGTGAAGCGCGAGAACTTCCAGACGAGGATCTCCTGGAAGGGAGCATCGTCGGCGCTCGCCTCGTCGAGCATCTTGCGGAACTGCGGGCGGTTGGCGACGCGCCCGCTCTCGGCCTCGTCGACGTACTCGCGGGCGACGAGGTAGCCGTTCTTCTCGGCGTGGTCGCGCAGGGCGCGGAGCTGGGCGGCGACGGAGAGGTCGACGTCCTGGCGGTCGCTGGAGACGCGGGCGTAGAGGGCGGCGGGGACAGGGTCGGGGCGCTGCTCGGGCATCGGTCACTTTCCCTTCTGGAGCGGGTCTCGCTCACATGGTAACGCGCCTAGTCACACAGTTGTCGGCTTCCTGTCGCATGGCAGTAAGTGATTTCAGAGATTCGTTGCAAAAGGGTGCCGAAACACGTTGTCGGGCCTCGCCTGCACTGCTACGTTTCAGCGTACCAGAACGGGCGTACTCACACGTCAGCGAGTACCCCCTCCCACTACCCGGATAGAGCGATGCGCACCCGATCCGCAGACCCCCGACGCCACCTCACCAAGGAGCAGGACGAACAGCGCCTGCGCGGACTGCGCGCCCTCGCGCGGCTGATCGTGCGCGCCCACCTCGCCGCCGGCGCCGGCGGCCCGGCGTCCCCCAACGGCGCGCGCCCCGCAGCCGACCCCGAGCCGACCCCGGAGGAGGAGCGCCATGCCGAGTAAGACCGCACGCTCGACGGTCGAGGTCAAAGCGCAGGCGGTCTGGGAGCGGATGGCGCGCCTCAGCCTCACCCAGAACGCGCTCGCCCGGCTGCTCGACATCACCTCCGGTCACCTCTCGCTCATCCTGAGCGGGCGGAGGCACCCCTCCGCCGCGCTGCGCCAGCGGATGCTGCGCCTGCTCCGCGCCTCCTTCGACGATCTCTTCTACGTGGTGCACCCCGATGCGTAGGGCGCCGGCAGCCCCCGAGACGGCCTTCCCGCCCGGCGTGGCGCTCCTCCCGGAGGACTTCGCGGAGCGGCTCGTGGCGGTCAAGGAGCGCACCGGCCTGCCCTGGGAGCGGATGGCGGTCTGCATGGGCGTGGACCCGCGCCAGCTCTGGCGCTGGCGCCACGGCGCCTCGCCCGGGGGCGGGGCCATGCTCTCGCTCGTGCGGCTCGCGACGCGGGTGCCCGAGGGTCTGGCCGCGCTGCTGGGCGAGGACGTGATCGTTGTGCGCCCGGAGCGGAGGCGCTGATGGGACGCCGTCAGCAGCACGTCTACCACACCGAGCCGGCGCGCCTGCCGCCGGACTTCCCCGAGCGCCTCGACCGCCTGCGCCGCGAGGCGGGGCTGAGCTGGCGGGGGCTGGCGCGGGCGCTGCGCGTCGACGCGCGTACGCTGCGGCGCTGGAAGAGCGGGACGACGCCCGATTCCGGCCATCTCTACGCGCTGGTCGTCTTCGCACTCGAACGCGGGCTCCTGCACTGCCTGCTGCCGGGGGCGGCGCTGCTCGTCGACGAGGCCGCGGCGGCGGCGGCGCGGCTGCTCCCGAAGGGGTCCGCCCCGTGAGCGCCTCGAGGCGGCGGCGCGAGCGGATGCGCGTGCTGGTCGGGGCGATCGCCCGCTACCAGGCGGTGCACGGCTATGCGCCGAGCGTACGCGAACTCATGACGGCGACCGGGCTGTCCTCGACCTCCAACGTGGCGTACTGGCTGGACGCGTGCGAGCGCGCGGGCCTGATCGCGCGTGCGCCCCGCCTGGCGCGCGCGGTGACCCTGACGGCGGCGGGAGAGGCCATCGCCGGACCGGCTTCGGAGGAGGCAGCGCCGCCCGCGGCCGGGGGGCGTGCGGCGTAGCGGCGGCCGCGCGCGCAGCGCTGCGTGCGGTTCAGGGCCCGGCCCGGCGCTGCCTGCGCCGCTCCGACTTCACGAAGCGGATGAAATTGCGGATCGACTCGATGTCCTCCATGGGGAGGCCGCTGACGGCGTCGCGGAACGAGACTTCGGCTTCCCTGAGCATCTCCGCCTCCGCCTTGTCGCGGCCCTCGAGCGTCGCGACGCTCGTCGCGCAGTGGTAGGCGATCGCGGCGAGGTTCGCGTGGTTGGGCTTCATCCGCCCGGCTTCCCAGCACCAGACGGTGTGCGAGCGCACGCCGACGAGCTCGCCGAGGCGCTTCTGCGTGAAGCCGGCGCGCTCGCGGGCCGCGCGCACGCGCGCGCCGAACTCCTTCCAGCGGTAGCCGCCCGCTGCTGTCATCCGCTGCTCCTCGGGCCGCTCCCCGCCCGCTTCATGATAGAACGCCCGTTCTCGCGGTTGCGATGGCCCGCACCGCATAGCGTAGACCGCCGCCACGGGGCTGCTCGCGTCCGCGCGTGCGAGGCGCCCGCATGACCGCCGATCGGCGTGGCGCCGGACGACCCGGAACGCGGCTGCAGGCAGGCGCTCTCGCAGCGGCCTGCGCGGCTCCGGGGGCGCGCTGCGCCTGGAAACCGGCATGATGGTCCGTGGCCCGCCCCGTGGCAATTCGCCGGGGAGGACACCATGCCTGACCCCAGCGAGATCCAGCACGGGCGGAAGAGCGAGGACGAACTGCTCAACGCCCTGGCGGCCGAGCCTCTCAACACCGGCCAGCGCGCCCGCATCCAGTCACTGATCAGCGGCACGCAATTCGACGGCACGGAGACGGTCGCATCGATGGGGCACTACGACATGGTCATCCGGCTCGACGCGGGGGATGCCGTCACCTCAGCAGTCGGTGCTATCCGGGCCGGGTTCATAGCCGGGGAACCGGCCCAGCCCGAGGGACGAAACGGCGAGACCAAGCCTTCGTCTTTGTCCCCGTTCAGGGTGGGTATTGGACAACGAGCGGGACCGGGAGAGGAGCCGGCCGGCGCGGGCCGCCAGGCCCAAGGCAAAGGGGAGGACACCCGTAGGGGTGTCCTCCCCCGCTCGTCCAGGTATGGGGGCTTTCTCGTCGTCTTGATTTGCCATGCACCAGAGAGGCGAAGCCGCCTGCCGGCGGCGCTGCCGACCGGTTCTGTCCCCTCGCTGGCCTTGCTTTCCATCCTGGCGCAGCGGGGTCCGCAACGCGGATGTTCCTTCGGATCTAACCGCCGGCGCCAGCGGCGCTGAAGAACCGGCCGTGTTGCCCGGCCGGTATCGGCCTTAACCAGGCCGGCGGCTCAGGGTGCCAGCGACGACGCTGCCGGTGGGCGCGCCCCTCCAGCGTATGGCGCTCAGCCGTTTGCCAGGGTGAGCCAATCCGACCAGCCGGATGTGCCGTAGTCGTTGATGGCCCGGACCTTGAGCCAGTAGTGCGACCATCCGGCAGGCAGGCCGGTAAGCGTGGCGCTGGAACCGCTTATTTGCACGGTCACCCCAGGCAAATCAGCGCTCGGCAGGAGCAACAGATTGGATTGCGAATAGAGGCCCACCTGGTAGCCGGTGGCTCCGTCCACGTCCTCCCAGTCCAGGGTCACCCGCCCCGGCTCCAGCACTTCGCCGGTCGGCTGGTCCGGCGCATCGGGCGGCGCGGCTGGCGCGGCCAGAGCGGCGGGCGCGCCGCGCACGGCCCGGCTTACAGTTCCTCCGTATGGTCGGCAATCGACCAGCTTCGTCTCCCATTGGCGGTCCCGCACCGCAATCATTTGGTCCAGCTGCTTCTCGCTGTAGTGCGTTGCGCCTTCGGGGATCTGGATCGCTACCGGCTTCTCGTGCCATTCGAGGCCCCCTCGGCCTTCGCTGTACACCCAGTTGTTGTCGATCAGCCAGCGGACCCCCACTGTCGGAGCCGTACCCACGTCCTCGTAGCTCAGCACGCAGCTGGGAGGCCTTTCAATCAGATGGGCGCGAACCTCCGCGTAGTAGATGTAGTCGGTTGCTTGCGCTCTCCACGTGACTGTCAGCGCGTAGTCCAGCAGGTAGGGCTCTTCCAGGTTCCCGTCGGAGTCAAGTCTCAGCCCCTTTACTTCCAGTCCCCCCAGTTCCATCACATTGTGTATCACCCGAGGCGGCAGCACGTTGGCCGAGCACTGCTCCTCGTCGTAGGGCCTCATCGTCGACAGGTCGAGGGTCGATATGTCAACGCCTTCCCGCAGCCAACTGCCGACCGTCCAGATTCGCCAGGCGTCGGGCTCGCACGATCGCCCGGCATGGGGCCACCTGATTTGATAGGCCGGCTGTTCTGGTGACATACGCCAGACCGCCACCTTGTAGGTCTTGGTCTGGAGTCCGTCAGAACTGGTGACCTCCACCGTGATGACGTTGTCGCCGCCCACCACATACAGGTCCATCGGGCTGCCTGGGTGGCGGCCCGATACCTTCACGCCTTCCTTGTTGATGTAGCTGACGACGATATCGGCCTTGTCATGGGTCGGCGTCGCTATCAGCTGGGCCTTGTCCACGGAGTTGGCCACGGTAGCATGGTAGAAAGTGGTCTCGGGGTCGAAGGTCGGCTTCAGCATATTCACGTCTACGACCTCCAGCCTGCGCAGTGTCGCGACTGGCGGCGGTGGCGGTGGCGTAGGGGGTAGCTGGTAGGAGTAGATTCGGTAGTCGACACGGTCCGCCACCCAGATCACGCGCCCGTCCGACCAGATGCCCCTGGGGTCGGAGTTGTACTGGTCGAGGTCCCGGCCGTCCGTGCGGCTCAGGTCGAGGTCCCGGGCAGGGTAGCGCTTTCCCCCCGTCCTCCCCAGCCAGTAAGCGTAGAGCTTGAGGTCGTCATCGTCCGCCACCCATATGAATGTGCCGTCGGACCATATGCCCTGCCGGTTGTCATTGTCGGGGTCAAGAGTGATGTCCCAGGCGCTGTCCCGGCCCCCGTCGGCCAGGTTGTAGGCGTAGAGCTTGTCGTCCTCGGAGTAGGCCACCCACATGGTTGTATCGTTCGACCAGATGCCCCTCGGCCGGGGCCGGGCGGTGTTGCTGTCCCGCGGCTCGTCGGGGGGCAGGTTGATGCTTTCTAAATCGATGTCCTTGCCACTGTCCCGTGCTCCGCTGGACAGGTTGTAGGCATAGATCTTGTCGTCGTCCCAGTCGGACACCCACATCGTCTCGCCGTTCGACCAGATGCCCCACGGCTGGTCGTTGCTCGCGTCAAGGGCGATGTCCTTGTCGCTCTCCCGGCTCCCGTCGAACTGTCTGTAAGCGAAGAGCTTGTCGTGACTATAGTCAGTCACCCACATCGTGGCGCCGTTGGAATAGACGCCCCGCGGGGCGCGATTGTCAGTGTGCAGGTGAAAGCCGTAACGGCGCCAATCCGGGGGACGTGGCACATAGGTGACCGTCAGATCATACACTCGGCTGAGGCCGTCCTTAGATACCGTGATCCTGATATAGTTGAAGTCTCGCGACCGGCTCGGTAGCGGGAGTTGGTCTCCTAACATGGTGGGATTGATGTCTGTGATCGGGACGTTGTAACCGTCCTCGTAGGAGACGCTGGCGCCGCTCTCCGCGGTAGCTATGACGGTGATCCAATTGCTCTCGCGGCGGGGGACGTCGATAACTGTATAGTCCAGGGTGTCGCTATCGAAGCTCGGCAACAGCGTCCCCGGGTTGACGCTCAGCTCGGTCAACTTGGGCCCCGGCGGCGACAGCGGCTGCTCGTCCAGCAGCGGGTAAACGAAGATCTTGCGTTCTACTGGGTCAAGCACCCACATGGTTGTGCCGTCGGACCAGATACTCAGCGGATATCCGTTTCCGGCGCGCAGCTGGAATTCCTTGTTGGTGGTGCCGCCGGTTCCATCCTGGCGCGGCGCAAAGTGTTGACCAAATCTTCCCGGCACATCGGTGTAGAGGTAGGCGTAGAGCTTGTCGTCGGTCAAGTCGGCCACCCACATGGTTGTGCCGTCCGCCCAGATGCCTCCCACTTCGCCATTAGAGGAATGAGGCAGGAATTGCTTGTTGGTCGAGCCGTTGTCCTCGCTTCCGTTTTGGTTCGTCCCGTCGGCCAGGGCGTAAGCGAGGATACTTAGGTTGACGATGTCGCCCACCCACATGGTTGTGCCATCGGACCAGATGCTATCAGGATATTTGTTCAACCTGGGATGCAGGTTAAATTCCCTGTTGATGGTGCTGCCGGTCCCGTCCTGGCGCGTCCCGTCGGCGAGGGCGTAGACGTAGATATTGCCGTCGTTCCAGTTGGCCGCCCAGAGGTTCGTGCCATCCGTCCAAATGCCGCGAGGTTCGCCGTTGTCGGTGTGCAGGTCGAATTCCTTGTCGGCGGTGCCGCCGGTCCCGTCTTGGCGCGTCCCGTCGGCGAGGGCGTAGGCGTAGAGCTTGTCGTCCACCCGGTCCGTCACCCATAGGGTCGTGCCGTCCGACGTCATGCTGATGGGATCGGCGTTATCCTCGTGCAGGGTGATGTCGGTCCGCGTGGCCTGCTGCTGCGCCGAATCCGGCGGGTCGTCCCCCTCTTCTTCCGGCTCCGCCACGCTGAAGCTCGCCCTCGCCGAGGCCAGCTCCACGCCGTCTGACGAAGAGATGCTCGCTTTCAGGGTGTAGTCGCCCGCCGGACAGTCGGCGGATATGGTCCCGGTGCGGGTCTCCGGGTCCTCGTCCACCTGGTACATGTAGCGGTCCACGCCCAGGCCGTCGCCCTCGCAGGCGTCGGCGTCCACCACGTCGGCGCGGAAGATGTAGTCGGTGGTGTCGGTGTCCCAGTTGGACTGCAAGCCGATGAATCCGATGGTGACCGCGATGGCGGTCCCCGGCTCCACGGAGCTGGGGAAGAGGGCAATCGCCACCAGCGGCGCGGGTTCCGGCGTCGGCCCAGGCGTTGGCGTTGGCGTTGGCGCCGGGGCCGTCACGGTGAAGCTCGCCCTTGCCGACGCGATCCGGGTCTCGTCGGGAGCGTTGAGAACGGCCTCAACGGTGTAGTCGCCGGCCGGGCAGTCGGCAGAGACGCTCCCGGTGCGGACCTCGGGATCTTCGTCCACCTGCCACATATAGCGGTCCACGCCCAGGCCGTAGCCCCCGGCCTGGTCCTCGCATCCGTCTGCCCCCACCACGTCGGCCCGGAAGAGGTAATCCCTGGTTGCGGTGTCGGCGTCGGACTCCAGGCCGCCGAAGCTCATGGTGACGGTGATCGCCGCGCCCTCCTCCACGGAGGCGGAGGAGAGGCTGACCGCCACCGACGGCGACGCCTGGGCCTGGGCCTGGGCCGGGTAGGTCGATGGGACGCCGGCGAGAACGACGAGCGCGAAGGCTCCTACTAGGGCGGCAAGAACGGCAAAGGACAGTTGGCGTTTCACGTTGCTAACCTCACTTCAGGCAGTTGCGGAGTCTGGATGGCGGGTAGGGACGTTGCCCGGAAGGCGAAGAAGAGACCGCCCGGTCTGCATACGGGCGCTCAGCAGCCGCCGCTCGGGGCGAGCGGCGATACGGGGGAGTGAGACGGTCGGGAGGAAGGGAACCGCAGGGGCTGAGGAACTAGACGAGCGCCGCCAGGGGAGAGCGGCGGCGCACAGGCAGGGCCCGTGGCGATAGAACATATATTCGGGGGGGGGTAAGCGCGCTCGAGGGGGTGCGCACAGCGGCCGATAGCGCAGCGGCGCTGTCCAGCGCTCCTGCGACCTGGCCCCTGTGTGGACGGCTAGACAATACAATCCCTCTCACGGGCAGGCGCCGGGCAGGCGGACTGCGCGTTCGGCACAGCGTCCTATTCAAAACTATCAAGGTGAGTCGGGTGTGATTATTCAGTCCTATCTCCGTGACGTTCTTGTGAGTTTCGCGCCGATCCGGTAGAAGTGAGGCTGGCTGAGCGCGTCTCGAAGCCGCGTTCCGCATCCGGCCGGGCGCGTGGCGACGCGGAACCGGGCGGCGCCCGCGGTACGGGTCAGGGAGGGAAGATGAAGGAAGCCGCCGAGCACGAGCGAGAGCTGGAGGCGCTGCGGGAGCGCCTGACCCGGCTGAGCCAGGCCAGCCTGCGCGTCAACGAGAGCCTGGACCCGGACACCGTGCTGCAAGAGGTCATGGACGGCGCGCGGTCGCTGACCGGCGCCCGCTTCGGCGCGATTATGACCTTCGACGGATCAGGCCAGCTGGTGGAATTCATCACCTCCGGTCTGCCTCCCGAAGAGCAGCAGCAGATGCTGGACCTGCGCGAGGGTCCGGCGCTCTTCGAGTACTTCCTTGCCCGTGCCGACGTTGCAGGACGTGATCGACACCGCCGATGCCGGCGGCTTCATGCCGCGGAAGCCCACCTGCTCCGTCCCGAAACTGCCCACGGGGATTGTCCCGTACCCGTTTTGGCTGGCCTGCTGTCGTCCTCGCGTCGACTGCCCCGAGGAGCTGCAGACGTGACGACCCTCTGCGTCAGGCTGGTCGACCCCGACCGCAAGCGGAGGTACGCGCCTTCGGGATCCGCCGCGTGGCGCGTGGGCGCCTGCGAGTGACGATGAGCGGGCGCGCCGGGCCGATCTGGAGGATACCGCTCGCCGTCGCTGCGGCCTTCGCGGCACTGGTCCTCGTCGGCTGCGAGCCTCTCTTTCCCGACGTCGAGGACTGGATCGCCGACTCGGAGACGCTCGCACGGCGCTTCGACGCGCGCCTGGGGGACTTGCAGGAGTGCCTGGAGGAGGGCGATTGCGACGAGGTCCTCGACTCGGAGGAGAGCGTCTTCGCCATGTGCTCGTGGGTGGCGTCGCGCGGCGAGCTTGCAGCGGAGCGCTTCGAGGCGGCGGAGTGGCCGCGGTTCGACGGGCTCTGTGAGGGTCTGGACGGGGTGTTGGCGATGCCGAGCGCTGACGCGCTCGGGCGCATCGAGGAGCTGCGGATGGAGACGGACCGCATCAGCGAGCGAATCCGGGACGACATTGAACCCCGGGAGCGGGAAGAGGCGGAACGGGGAAAGGCCAGGAAACGCGGAGGCGGACGAGGAGCAACACCCACAGCCGGCGCCCCGCGAGCAGGAGCGACCAGGAGAGCCCGCACGCGTGAACGGTGGGTTCCTCGCCAGCAACCCGAGACGAGTGCGATGGGGCGACAGCGATTCCCAGCTCCTCAACGCCAGCCCGCGTTCCGGCCGAGCATTCACAGGAGCGGCGGCTCCATCCTCGGCTCCTACGGCGCCGCCCCCGACGAGACCAGGGTGGCGCTCCACGACGATGTCGTTCCGGGCCGGGCGGCGGGCGCGGCGCGGGTGACGGTGACGGTGTAGGTCCTCGCCGTCTGCCCGTCGGCGACGGTGACCTCGATGGTGATGACGGTGCTCCCCACGGCCAGGCCAACGGTCCCGTCGGCATCGGCCACGCGTCCAGCTTGAGCACGGAGGTTGCGCCGTCGTCGTTCAGTGTGGCAGTGACGGTGGTTCCCGTGACGCCGCTGTCCGCCCCGGCGGCGTGCCCGCTGGTGGCCGGGTCGGCGGCGCCGATCTCCATGCCGCTCAGCTCCAGCCCCCTCAACGTGGTGTCGGCGGAGCGGGGCTGCGCGCCGCGGCGGACCACCAGCCCCGATCCCTCGAGCGGGGGGAGGTCCGGGCGCGGGGCGGGCCGTAGGCCCGGCCGACTGTTGCGGGAGTTCGCCCTCCACCACCAGCGATGACCGGAGTTTCCTCGCCCGATGAGGGCTCCGCCCCGAGGGCGGGTGCGCCATCAGTTGGCTGCGAGAGGCCCCTCGCCCTTGACCACCAGTGCGGTGATCGCGTCGAGGCCGTCGGCGAACAGCTCCCTGAACTCGCGGTTCACGAACTCCGGCGCCCCAAGGATGTACGGAACGAAGTCACCGTCATGAAGAGCGTAGAGGGCCCTCGCATGCCGGCCCTGCGCGCAGGCCACGAGAGCATCGACGCTACCGCCCTCGTAAATCACGAGGCTGAAGCCATCAACGATGTCGCCGTGCAGGCACTGCGGCCGCGGCAGCAGGGCGCCGTCGCCGTGGTTCGGGTCCGTTGACGGCGGTCCGTTGCTTCCTGCCACGAGCGGCGTCAGCGGCGGAACACCATCGGCGAACAGCTCGACGAAGGCCCGGTTCACGAACTCCGGCGCTCCGAGGATGTACGGGACGTAGACGCCGCCGTGCAGCGCGTAGAGGGTCACGACATCGCGGCTCTCCGCGCACAGGGCCACTTCCTCGACGCTGCCGCCCTCATAGACGACGAGGCTGAAGCCCTCGGCGACGTCGCCGCGCAAGCAGTGCGCCCAGGGCTCGGGCGTCGCTTCGCGGTCCGGGTCTCCCAGGCTCAGGCGGTAGACGCGCGTGCGGCTGCCGTCCGCCGAGGTGACGGTGACGGTGATCTCTCCCACCCCCTCCAGCGCCACCTGGTGGCCGTTACCCGCGTCATCGGCGTCGCGCGGCTCGATGCGGACCGTGGTGCGGCGCTGCACCGTGGAGGCCTCGACCGTCGTCTCCGTCACGCCGTCGGTGGGGACGCCCCTGTACTCGATCTTTCGAGGTGAGAACTCCCCGATCTCGATGCCGCTCATGGTCAGCGACGCGAGGCGGGCGTCGATGGCGTCGGGCATGTTGTAGGTGTAGATGCGGTTGTCGCTGGCGTCGGCGACGTACATCACGTCGCCGTCGGACCAGATGCCGCGTGGGCTGTTGTTGCTGGCCCGGCTGAGGCGGGCGAACTCTTCGTCACGGACGCGTTCGAGTTCCTTGTCTTCCTCATCGGGGGCTTCCTCGTCGTCGGGCAGCGTGGGCAGCCGGTAGGCGATGAGCCGCTTCGCGCCGTGGTCGGAGACCCAGACACCGACGCCGTCGGACCAGATGCCGTGGGGGTCACCGTTGGCGTCGTCCAGGGCGAACTCGCCGAGCAGGTCGCCGCTTCCGAGGTCGTAGGCGAAGAGGCTGTCCTTGCCCCCGTCGAGCACCCACATCGCCTCGCCGTCGGACCAGACGCCGCGGGCATCGCGATTGCGTGCGGCGAGCGCGAGGTCGCGCTCGGGGAGGCGCTCACCGCTCGCGAGGTCGTGAGCGAAGAGATGGTTCTGGCCGCTGTCGGAGATCCAGATCGTCTCCCCGTCGGACCAGACGCCGCGGGGTGCGCGGTTGCGCTCGTCGAGCTCAAACTCGCGGTCCTCGACGCGGTCGCCGCTCTCGAGGTCGTAGGCGTAGACGGCGTCGTCGGCGCCGCTGCCGTTGTGGGCAAGCCAGAGGGTGACGCCGTCGGACCACATGCCGGTGGCCTCGTCGTGGCCGCCGGCGAGCGCCTCGATGTCGTGCTTCACGTTCCACTCGAAGTCGACCGTGCTCGGACTCGGCCCCGATGCCCCGCCGCCACCACCTCCGCCGCCAACTGTGCTGGTGGGGACGCTCGTGGTTGGGCACACCTCGATTGGGCCTGCATCGGTGACCCTCACAATTACGCCGAAATCCTCGGAAACATTGTTAGCACTGTCAGTAGCGCGGACGTTCAATTTGTAAACGTTGTCCTCACCACTGTCTATTGGATTTTCGTAGTCTGGTACGGGGACCCAGTTGTCAAATTGACACTCGAATCCTGGGTCCACTTCTGGAGGGGTGAAGGGTGGGTTGAGGAAGCTGAGCTCACCGGCAGCGTTGATCATGAATACGTTGGCATCAACGCCGTGTACCGCCCACTCGATGGCGTTATCCTCTGGATCCGTCGCGGTATAGGTGGCCACGGGGTCGGGGACGTGTTCCGTGAAGGCCACGATGGATTCTCCCGACACCAGCGGCGGCTCGTTCACATCATTGACGGTGATGGTCACGCCGATCCTGGCGGAAGCCCCGTAGGAGTCGCTGACTGTGATGAATCCCCGGTATTCGCTCGTGCTCTCATGATCGAGGGCTACTTTGGTGAGGAGTTGGCCCGTGTCTCTTTCGATGTCGAAGAAACGTGCGTTAGCGTTGTCCAACTGGTAGGTCAAGGGATCATTCGGATCAGTGGCCTCGATGGGGTCCCCAATGTGTTCACCGGCGGGGGTGTTCTCGTCCACGTCTCGGGCGCCTGTCTCGGAGGAGGGGAACTCAGGCGGGACATTGTCTGCGGGCGGGCCTGCGGACCAGGGCAGCGCGGTCGCTTGCGCGGCCTGTTGTTCCGAGCCGCCCGCCCGGTCCGTGTACGAGACGCGGACCTGCAGGTAGTGGTCGGCGTCGGCGCTTGTGGGCGTGTAGGTTGCTGACGTGGCGCCATCGATCTGCGTCCAGGGGCCGGTCTGGTTGGGGGAGCGCCACCACGTCCACATCTGGTTCGCCATGCCTCCGTCCGGGTCGCTCAACTCGGACACCAGCGGGACGTTTCCTTGTGCCTGTTGCGACGACAGCAAGACACTTCCCGGCTCATTCTCGTTGGTGATGGTTACCGTCACACCAAGAGGTGTGGTGTGCTCCAGGTCGCTGACTTGCACCGTCACGTTGTAGATGCTGTCGCCGTTGGCGTCATGGGGAGACTCGAAGTCGGGAACTACCAGGAATCTGAGCACGCCATCGGAGCTGATCTCGAAGTCTTCGCTATCGACCCCTGTCACCGCCCAGCCAAGCACGCTGTCCCCGGCGTCCGGGTCCTCGGCCGTGTATTCGGCCACGCTGACGATCAGGCTGGTGTCGCCCTCCGGGAAACGCAGAGCGCTGGCGCCTGAAAGCGTCGGCGGTTCATTCACGTCGGTAACCTCGACCGTAAAGTCCCAGGCGCCGGTCAGCATGGCTTCATCCGTGGCGCTGACGGTCAAGTCATAGGTGTTGAGCTGGTCGGCGTCCATGGGCGACTCGAAGTCCGGAGGCTGCTTGAAGCTGAGCACGCCGCTAACGCTGAACTCGAAGAGGTCCTTGTCGGCGCCGGCCAACTCCAACCAGGTGACCGTCGTTCCCTCCGGGTCGGTGGCCTGGTAGGTGGCGACATCGCCGGAGCCGTTCTCCGCGAACTCCACCTCTGCTTCGCCCGTGACCAGGGGCATCTCTTCCGCGTTCGTCACGGTGACCGCCAGGGCATGCCTACTGGTCGTCGTCCCGTCGGAGGCCTGCACGGTTACCTCGTAGGTGTTGTTGGAACCCGAGTCCACAGGACGCTCGTAGTTGCGCAGCCGGAGGAAACTGCGCCTGAGCACACCCGTCGCGCTGATGGAGAAGTCAAGTCGGTCGGTCCCGGCGAGCGACCAGGAGACCGGTGCGTTCTCCGGGTCGTCGGCGCTGAAGGCCGCCACCGCCCCCGGGGTATTCTCGGCGTGGGTCGCCGTGCTCGGTCCCGTAACCACCGGGCGTTCATCCATGTCCGTGATGGTGACTCTGACGTTCAGTGCCCTGCTGTTCGCGCCGTCTGAGGCCTGGACCGACACGTGGTAGACGTTGTCTCGTCCCGTATCGGCCGGCGCCTCGAAGTCGGGCGTCATGACGAAGCTGAGCGTACCGCTGGCGATGGCAAAGGCGGCGGCGTCCTCCCCCGCCAGTGACCAGGTGATCGTGCCGCTCTCGGGATCGGACGCGGTGTAGCGGCCCACGGCGCCAGAGCGGTTCTCAGCAAGCTCGATCTCCGCCGTGCCCGACAGGGACGGGGCCTCGTCCACCGGGCTGATCGTGATGGTCACGGCCTGTGAAGTCGACGCGAGTGATGGATCCGTGGCGGTAACGGTGACCGCATAGGAGGACTGCCTATCGGCGTCGAGCGCGGACTTCGTCCTGAGTTGGCCCGATGCGGGGTCGACATCGAAGGCTTCCGCGCCCGAGCCGCTGAGCGCATAGGTCAGGGTGTCGCCGCTATCCGCATCTGTGGCTGCGACGGGAGCGCCAATGTCCCTCCCGCCAGCCGTGTTCTCGGCCACGCTGCGCGCACCCGTCTCCGTGGAGGGGAATGCGGGCGCGACATTCGTCGTCACCGGCGCTAACCGGACAGCGCGAGCGATCTCAAGCTGCGCGCTCCTGCCGGCCCCGAGTGGGTCGCTGTAGGAGGCTGTCACTCGCAGGTAGTTGTTCACGTCGCCGGCAACCGGCGTGTAGCGGGCCGAGGTCGCTTCGTTGATGGGAGTCCAGACACTACCGTCGTTGGAGCTTTCCCACACCCAGGCAATTCCCGTCGCGTTGCCGTCCTGGTCGACAACCGCCGCGGTCAATGCGGCGCCAACTTGAGGTTGGAGCGATGACAAGCGCAACCTGCCGGGATCGTCCCTGTTGACTACGTTGACTGTGACATCGATCAAAGCGGCGTTGCCGCCGTCACTGGCTCGGACCGTCACGTGGTGGCTGCGCAGGAATTCGTAGTCGAGGGCGGCGCTCGTACGCAGCTGGCCGTCAGGGCTGATCGTAAAGAGCGCAGCGTCGGGGCCGACGAGGCGATAGCTCAGGGAACCTCCCTCCGGGTCCACTGCGACGATCGGAGATCCGATCGCGGTTGCCGTAGCCGTGTGTTCAAGAACTTCACGCGTCGCAGCTGCCGATCCGAACACTGGTGGCTCGTCAACGTCGGTCACCGTGATCTCCACATGTCGGAACGCCACGAGCTTGCCGTTTGTGACCTGCACGGCGAACGTGAAGACACTCTGAGCCTCGTAGTTGAGTGCGGCTCCGACTCGCAACTGGCCTGTCCCACTGTCGATGTCGAAGGCGAACGCATCTGCCCCGACCAGCGCGTACACGAGCGCATCCTCGTTGGTGTGGCTGGCGGTCACGGGAGAGCCCACATCGGTTCCCAGCGCTGCATCCTCGCCAACCGCATAGCTTGCCGTCGTCGAGCTGAACGAGGGCGGATCGCTTGGCCGCCGCAGCCTCGGGTAGTCGGCGACTGAGCCAAAGTCCCAGGGGTCGCCCGCGCCCACCACCGTGCGGCCGAAGTCAGTCACCACGTGCTCCACGTTCCAGTGCAGGTAGATTCCCGCGTAGCCCGTGGGCGCCTGCAGCGCGGATGTTGTCAACCCCGACGCGCCGTGGGTTGCCGCCTCCTCGTTCCCGATCTGCCCGTCGTCGTTCAGATCGTCCGAGCCGACACCGACCGACCGTTTCGTGGTCACGGTGTCCCAATAGCTGTAGTAGCTACGGCCGAAACTCGAGATTGAGCCGGCGAATCCACCGACGCTACTGGTGCCGATCACCACGCCCGTGGCGTAGCTGGCGCGGATGCGGCCGTATGCGCCACGCCCGACCAACCCCCCGATCGCTTCTTCGGAGCCGGTCACCATTCCCGTGGCGTACGAAGAAAAGATCCTGCTCCCGCCCGTGAGATCCCCAACCAGTCCGCCCACTCTGGTGGTCCCCGTCACCCGACCTGTTGCATAGCTGCGGTCGATCTCGCCTCCGGCCCGCCCTACCAAACCGCCGACACTCACGGTTCCGCTCACGGTCCCGCTCGCAGTACTTCCCGTGAGGGTGCCCGTCGTAAACGCAGTCCCCGCTAATCCACCGGTTGACTCACCTCCTGTTACCGCGCCGCTGGCCGCGCTCTCGATGATCCGGGCGCCGAAGGCGCCTACCAAACCGCCGACTGCCATGCCCGTGCTTTCCACGTCGCCGAGCGCCGTGCTCCCGCGCACCTCTCTCCTGGACTCGCCAGCGAGGCCGCCAACCTTGTCACCCGTGCTGGTACTGCCGCCGACTGCGCCGGTGGCGCTGCTGTCGGCAATCACACCAATGCTGTAGCCGACCAGGCCGCCAACCCGATCGTGCCCCTTGACATCGCCGCTGGCGAAGCTATCGCTGATCGGCCCGTCGTTCCAACCAATCAACCCACCCGTGGCCGTGCCATCCACACTGTTGCCGGTCACGTCGCCGCTGGCAGTGCTCCGGCGAGTGGCATTCACCCCCAGGGAGCCGTCGCTCCGGCCGACCAGACCACCGACGTACCCGTAGCCTTCTACGGAGCCGCGGGCGGAGCTGTCACTGATCGGACCGTTACTCCACCCGACGAGGCCGCCCGCCCAGTTGTCCGTGGCTCCGACGCTAGGGCTGGCGCTGCTAGCGCTGATCGCGTTCAGGCCTTGAGCGTTGTTACTCTGCCCGACCAAACCGCCGACGCTCGCGGTGCCAGTTACGCTCCCACCGAACGCATGGCTGTTGCTAATCGGACCGTTACTCCACCCGACCAACCCTCCGGCGTTGCTCCCTGACGCGCTCACCGTGCCACTGGCCGCGCTCTCGCTGATGCGATTGTCACCATCGTTCTGCTCGTCATAGTTGCTTCCCACGAGTCCGCCGACAGCGTTGACGCCCGTCACGTCACCGCTGGCCCTGCTGTTGCTGATGGGGCCGTTGTTCTGCCCGACCAACCCGCCGGCGAAGTCGCCGCTGGCGGTCACGACGCCACTGCCAGCGCTAGTGCCAATCGCATTGTCGCCGTCGGCCCCCGCGTCATAGTTGCTTCCCACGAGGCCGCCGACGTAGCTGACGCCCCTCACCTCGCCGCTGGCCCTGCTGTTGCTGATGGGGCCGTTGTTCCAGCCGACCAACCCCCCGGACAGGTTGCCGCTGGCGGTCACGGTGCCACTGGCCTCGCTCTCGCTGATGCGATTGTCGCCGTCGGCCTGCGCGTCATAGTTGTTTCCCACGAGTCCGCCGACAGATTCGACGCCCGTCACGTCAACGGCGGCACTGCTGGTACTGATCGTGCCGTAGTTCAGTCCGACCAGCCCGCCGGCGTTGCCGTAGGCGGTCACAGTGCCCGCGGCGCTGCTCCCGCTGATCGATCCAGAGTTCCAGCCGACCAACGCCCCGACCTGCCAAACCCCCGAGACACCGACATTTAGCAGCGTGACATTGCGAATCAGACTGGTGGACCCCGTCCTGCCGAACAGACCAATGTTGGACGCGCCCACGCGGTTGATGAAGAGGTTACTAATCGTGAAGGCGGCCCCGCCGTCGAACGTGGCGGTGAACCTGCTCGCGTCAGTGTCCGTCGAGTTGTCCCCGATCGGCGCCCAGCCGAGGGTGGCGTGCCCCGCATTCGAGAGGTCCAGGCTTGCGCTCAACTCGTAGCCGCCGCATCCGGATGCACAGCCCATGCGGGGCGAGGTCAGCGCGTTCGGGAAGGCTGCGGCGTAGTCGGTTGCGTTGGCGCTGGCGTCCACGACGCCATCGCCGTCCAGGTCCCAGCGGATCGCGTTCAGCTGTGCGACCGTCGCGACCTCGATCAGGCCGTCCCCGTCGGCGTCGTAGTCCACCGTGGGGGTCTGGGCCTGGACGGCCAAGCCGAAGCCTTGCCCGGCCAGCAACACAGCACACGCAAGCGCGCCGGCGGCACCGCCCAGCACCCAGCGAGGCAGTCCCCACCGGCCCACGCCTTGGGTAGCAAGCCGTACCGTGGTGGCGTCCACGCGGCTGCGCAGTCCCAACCCCTCCCGCAGGACCGAGCCTCTCTGCTGAGCCCGGTTCATCCTGCGCTCCCTGCGCGGCACGCCCACCCGCTGCTCTCCCCGCGCAACTCGTTGTTGTTCAGGTACAGGTGCGTCAGGCTAGTAATGCGCAGGTCCGGCACCCGGCCCGCTCCCAGTCGCTCTCGTCGTGGTACGAAGCAGCGTTCTGCACGAATATGCGGCGCATCCTCGAGGTTGCGCGCGCCCTCGAACCTGAGAGCGCCGCCCACCTCAAGGGCGTCCCGGAGAGTACGTAGCGCGCGCGGAACGTGGCACGGCAGGGCGGCTAGTCGTCATCGTCGCGCTCCATCCGGTCGCCGCGCTCTCCGCGTTCGCGCGCTCCAGAGGCACCGAGACCTCGGGCGCCTGGGTGGCGGGCGCTGCGGCCGCGGCCCGGCTGACCGTCACGGTGTAAGTCTGGGTGGTCGTGCCGTCCGCGGCGGTCACCTTGACGGTGACGGTGGTGCTCCCCACGTCCAGGCTCACCTGGCGCCCCGCCGTGTCGGCGGCCCCGTCGTTCGGGCTGATCGCCAGCGTGGCGGCGGCATCGTTCTGCGTCGCCGTGACCGTAGTGGAGGACACGCCGTTGGCGACGGAGGCCGTGTAGCTGGTAGTGGCGGCGGCGAAGGCCGGCGACAGCGTGACGCCGCTCAGACGCAACTCCCTGAGGCTGGCGTCGCTGGACGTGGTCTGGGCCTCCACGGCGCCGGGGTGGATCGTCAGCAGGACGGCCAGGGCGCAGAGCGCCAGCAGCACGGCGGCTCCGCTGCGCCGCGCTCGGCTGTGGCGGTCCTGGCGCTGTCGGGGATGCGGAGTGCGGTTCACGATGCTGACCTCTCGTGCATAGACGATGCGGACTGCGCGTCGGCCCAGCATGTATGGTGAACCACCCATGTGAGACCAGTGTGATTATTTGCCTCTGTTATCATGACGTTATCGTGAGTACTTGGACGATCCGGCACAATGGGCACCGGCTGGCCGTAGCAGGCTGCTGAAAAAGCCGACTCGCCTGCGAAGATGGTCGTGGCGGCGGGGGCGTAGCCTGGGAGGCTGCCCCGTGCGAGGAGACACCGAGCATCAGGCCGACATCATGCTCGCGGTCACGCCGGACGACTTCGTCCCGGCCGACCACCCCATCCGCCGCATCAAGCCGATCGTCGACGCCTCGCTGAGGCGCCTCTCGCCGCTCTTCGACACGATGTACAGCAAGCGCGGCCGCCCCTCGATCCCGCCCGAGCACCTGCTCAAGGCGAGCCTGCTCATCGCCCTCTACTCGGTGCGCAGCGAGCGTCAATTCTGCGAGCAGCTGCGCTACAACCTGCTCTTCAAGTGGTTCCTGGACCTCAACGTCTCAGACGAGCCGTTCGACGCCTCGACCTTCTCCAAGAACCGCGAGCGCCTGCTCGAGGCGGACGTGGCGCGCGCCTTTCTCGCCGAGGTGGTCGCCGAGGCACGCCGGCGGCACCTGCTCTCACCCGACCACTTCAGCGTGGACGGGACGCTGCTCGAGGCGTGGGCATCGCTCAAGAGCTATCGCCCGCGCGACGGCTCGGGCGAGCCGTCTGCGGGAGGCGGACGCAACCCGGAGGTGGACTTCCGGGGGCAGCAGCGGCGCTCAGAGACGCACGCCAGCGTCACCGACCCCCAGGCGCGGCTCTACCGCAGGGGGCATGGCCAGAAGGCGGTGCTGGGCTACATGGGGCACCTGCTCACGGAGAACCGTCACGGGTTGGTGGTGGACGTGGAGCTGACGGAGGCGAACGGCTACGCCGAGCGCGAGGCGGCGCTCCGCATGGTGGGGCGCAGCACGCGAGGCCGCGCCACGCTCGGAGCAGACCGCGGCTACTCCGCGCGCGGCTTCGTCGGGGAGCTGCGAGCGCTCGGGGTGACTCTCCACGTGGCGAGCAACGACCGCCGCTGGGGGCGTGGAGCGGTGGACGGGCGCACGACCCGGCACCGGGGCTACGCGCTGAGCCAGCGCCGGCGCAAGCTCACCGAGGAGGTCTTCGGCTGGCTGAAGACCGTCGGCGGGGGCCGCAAGCTGCGCTACGTGGGGCCGGACCGCAACCGCTCCTGGCTGGAGCTCGCGGCCGCCGCCTTCGATCTCGTGCGCATGGCGAGGCTCGAAACCGCCGCAGCGTAGGAGCAGTGCGCCCGCCGACCGCCCCGCGGGGCGGAGAACGACCAGGCAGGTGGCACGGACGGGGTCGACGCTGACGATCGCGGCGGCCTCGGAACCGCTGCCGGCCCCAGCGCCCGCTTCTTCAGCGGCCTGTTAGGGCGTCCGCGATACGGGTCAGGGAGGGAAGATGAAGGAAGCCGCCGAGCACGAGTGAGAGCTGGAGGCGCTGCGGGAGCGCCTGACCCGGTTGAGCGAGGCCAGCCTGCGCGTCAACTCGATTCAAGGCTTCCTGAGATTCGGGGATGTCGCCAGCCAGATGCGGGCGCTGGGCTTTCCCGACCTGCCGACCAAGACCCTGCTGGGAGCGCCGATGCGTCACGAGGGCGAGCACGTCGGCAATCTCTAGTAGGCGGCGAGCCATCGCAGCGCGTCGCTGTGCCGCCCGTATTCCTCGTTGCCAGTTCGAAGATGGACGGGTGTCGACATGCCGCGCCGAGCGGCCTACGCGTCAAAGACGGCGCTTACCGCGCAGGTGAAACCGGGCAGCACATCCATCCCGTCAAGTGAGTCGTCCTCACCGAGCGTGGCGACGGCGCCGTCTTCCTGATACACGTCCACCGTGCGGGAGTCCGGGTACACGACCCAGACTAGGCGCACGCCATGGCGCAGCCACATCAGCGCCTTGTCGTGAACCTCGCGGCGGCTGTCCGACGGCGACGCGACTTCGACGACGAGGTCGGGGGCGACCTCGGCGTAGCCCGTGATCTCCGCATCCAGCGGGATCTTCTCCGCTGACGTGAACGCGATATCCGGTTCACGCACCGTATCCGGGTCGCGCTCCAGCCAGACGCCCGCGTCAGAGGCGACGATCGTGCCCAGCCGCCTCGGTTTCGCGAACGCCCACAGCGGCCCGCCGAGGTTCATCACGATCTTGCCGTGCCTGTGTCCTGTTGGCATGGTCTCGCAGAGCACCCCCCGGATGAGTTCGCCGTGCACGCCCTCGCTGTAGAGCCGCAGCAGGTCATCAGCGGTTAGCAGCCTCGTCTCGATGGTCGTCATGTCTGGTCGCTCCTGCGCTTCGTCATTCTACAACGCCTCGAACGCGGCCATCACGCGCTCGCGGTACGCGGGACTGACGGCGTTCTCGGTGAATTCGGTGAAGATGAAGCGCAGCTCCTCGCTGGTCAACCCGTAGCCGTGGGCGACGAGCGCGTCGATCTCCCTGCGCATGGCGGCGCGCTCATCGTCGCCGAGCGACCCGCACTCCACTCACTCTTTCTCTCATTTGCTTGACTTGGGCAATTGTCGCCGGATGTCCTTAAACATGTCGATGAGCGCGCTGAACGAGACCGCGAGGCCGCGGATCGCTCCACCTTCTTTAGGTTCAATCGCGTGGAGAAATACGCAATACGTGACCGTGCCTGCAATCTGCAGTTTGCCGGGCGTAAACGGTGCCCACCACCATGCGCTTCCGCATCCCTCCACAAACTCAGCACAACTCCACCGAGCGAAGAACCGCGCACGCTCCTCGGGCGACGCTCCGACAGCTTCCTCGTAACAGTCTACGAAGATCTCGGACGACAATTCAATGATATGGTCCTTCGCCAATTTGGCCGTGAGGTACCAAGCGCTCACTATGAGGCCGTGCAGTTCCTTCAGAAAGTACTCATCATGCTCTGCATCGACCTTGACGGCCCGACTCAGGAGCGTCACTACCCGACGCAGCAGATAGCCCGCAACAAGCTGATCATCGTGGGCCAACCGGCCAATCAGCTCGAAGTAGACCGGCAGACGAATGTAGAAGCGCTCGCTGTACCGCCGGTTTCGATCTGAGTACAGAGAAATGATGTCTTCTTGCATTCCTGGCATGGGATAGGAGAGCGCATCCTGGTGAAGAACCCGGAAGTGGATGATGCAGTTCAGAATCTCCGTCAGTTTGTACGTCGGACGGTCAGAGTGAAGCTCGCTGGGGACGGTGAGGTCGTCTATATGCAGGTGTCGCAATATTCTTCTGGCCAGCGCGGCGGTCGTCAGTGCGTAGCTCTGGATCTCAGGGCTTCTCACGTCCGGTCGGCTTTCCAATTCAGCTGCCAGGTGGTCTCGAAATGATTGCAGGTCCATACTCCGTCCCTTCACTGAATCTAGAGCCCGATCATCCCCGATGCAGCGATCTTGAACCGCAGCGGTCGTCGCGGGGCTCGTCGCCGGCCAGCAGGTCAGCAGCGCGCAGCGACCCGGCGGCGGCGGGCTCGGCGGGAGCCTCGCCGAGGGCAGGAAGCCGTACAGCCCTCAGGGTGACCGCTCCCCTTGTCCCGATCCCTCGCCCTCCGCCATGCGGTAGCGACCGGGGGCTCGGTGAAGATGAAGGTGGGGCTGGCCGCGTCGTCGCCCAACTTGCCGCGAGGGTGGTTGACCACGGTGCGCATGGGCCGCACGTCGCCGTTGGCTTCCGCGTCCCAGATACGCTGAAGCAGATGCGCGGAGGTCAAGACCCGCCCGGCGTTGACCGAGAGCTCGACGAGCATCCGATACTCGATGGCGGTGAGCGCGACCGGACGGTCGGCGAGGATCACGCTCCGTTCGGCGTAGCTGAAGGTCAGGTCTGCGTGCGCATAGGGCTCGATCTGCTCGCGCGCCGCGCGCTTGCGCAGGACCGCTCGGATCCTCGCCGCCAGCTCCGTCGGCGAGAAGGGCTTGACCACGTATCGGCGGCCCCCATGTCGAAGGCCAGGGCGACGACATCTTCCTGGCCGTATGCGGACAGGAAGATGACCGGCACGTCGGCAACATCGAGGATGCCCTGCATGAGGTCGATCCCCTTGGTCCCCTGCAGCATCAGATCGAGCAGCGCCAGCTCGGGCTCTCTGTCCGCCCGCAGGCGGGAAACCTCCTCCGGGTCACCGGTCACGATCGGCGTATATCCCGCGCTCTCGAGCGTTTCGCGGATGTACCACCTGCGTCCGCCGACATGGTCATTCTACTCTAAGCCGAGGAACCCTAACCGATCCTGCCGGTCGATCGCGTATCGGCGGCGCGTGATGCAGCCGCCACAAACCGTGCTCCTGCTCTTGATCGGCGTCGCGGGGCGGGAGTTTGCGCCCTCGCTCCTGCAATACGCCGTGCTGGAGCGACCTCCGGCATCGACGCGCAGGCGCTCGCGGGCGGTGACGACGTGACCTGCACGCACGCTGTGCAGGAAGCGCTTGATCCTGTACGGAGTGGCTCGGCGGCGGCGGCCTTCATCCTTGCCCGTGCCGACGTTGCAGGACGTGATCGACACCGCCGATACCGGCGGCTTCATGCCGCGGAAGCCCACCTGCTTCGTCCCGAAACTGCCCACGGGGATTGTCCCGCAAACGTGACGACCCTCTGCGTCAGGCTGGTCGACCCCGAGCGCACGCGGAGGTACGCCCCGCCTTCGGGATCCGGCGCGTGGCGCGTGGGCGCCTGCGAGTGACGATGAGCGGGCGCCCCGGGCCGATCTGGAGGATACCGCTCGCCGTCGCTGCGGCCTTCGCGGCATTGGTCCTGGTCGGCTGCGAGCCTCTGTTTCCCGACGTCGAGGACTGGATCGCCGACTCCGAGACGCTCGCACGGCGCTTCGACGCGCGCCTGGGGGACTTGCAGGAGTGCCTGGAGGAGGGCGATTGCGACGAGGTCCTCGACTCGGAGGAGAGCGTCTTCGCCATGTGCTCGTGGGTGGCGTCGCGCGGCGAGCTTGCAGCGGAGCGCTTCGAGGCGGCGGAGTGGCCGCGGTTCGACGGGCTCTGTGAGGGTCTGGACGGGGTGTTGGCGATGCCGAGCGCTGACGCGCTCGGGCGCATCGAGGAGCTGCGGATGGAGACGGACCGCATCAGCGAGCGAATCCGGGACGACATTGAACCCCGGGAGCGGGAAGAGGCGGAACGGGGAAAGGCCAGGAAACGCGGAGGCGGACGAGGAGCAACACCCACAGCCGGCGCCCCGCGAGCAGGAGCGACCAGGAGAGCCCGCACGCGTGAACGGTGGGTTCCTCGCCAGCAACCCGAGACGAGTGCGATGGGGCGACAGCGATTCCCAGCTCCTCAACGCCAGCCCGCGTTCCGGCCGAGCATTCACAGGAGCGGCGGCTCCATCCTCGGCTCCTACGGCGCCGCCCCCGACGAGACCAGGGTGGCGCTCCACGACGATGTCGTTCCGGGCCGGGCGGCGGGCGCGGCGCGGGTGACGGTGACGGTGTAGGTCCTCGCCGTCTGCCCGTCGGCGACGGTGACCTCGATGGTGATGACGGTGCTCCCCACGGCCAGGCCAACGGTCCCGTCGGCATCGGCCACGCGTCCAGCTTGAGCACGGAGGTTGCGCCGTCGTCGTTCAGTGTGGCAGTGACGGTGGTTCCCGTGACGCCGCTGTCCGCCCCGGCGGCGTGCCCGCTGGTGGCCGGGTCGGCGGCGCCGATCTCCATGCCGCTCAGCTCCAGCCCCCTCAACGTGGTGTCGGCGGAGCGGGGCTGCGCGCCGCGGCGGACCACCAGCCCCGATCCCTCGAGCGGGGGGAGGTCCGGGCGCGGGGCGGGCCGTAGGCCCGGCCGACTGTTGCGGGAGTTCGCCCTCCACCACCAGCGATGACCGGAGTTTCCTCGCCCGATGAGGGCTCCGCCCCGAGGGCGGGTGCGCCATCAGTTGGCTGCGAGAGGCCCCTCGCCCTTGACCACCAGTGCGGTGATCGCGTCGAGGCCGTCGGCGAACAGCTCCCTGAACTCGCGGTTCACGAACTCCGGCGCCCCAAGGATGTACGGAACGAAGTCACCGTCATGAAGAGCGTAGAGGGCCCTCGCATGCCGGCCCTGCGCGCAGGCCACGAGAGCATCGACGCTACCGCCCTCGTAAATCACGAGGCTGAAGCCATCAACGATGTCGCCGTGCAGGCACTGCGGCCGCGGCAGCAGGGCGCCGTCGCCGTGGTTCGGGTCCGTTGACGGCGGTCCGTTGCTTCCTGCCACGAGCGGCGTCAGCGGCGGAACACCATCGGCGAACAGCTCGACGAAGGCCCGGTTCACGAACTCCGGCGCTCCGAGGATGTACGGGACGTAGACGCCGCCGTGCAGCGCGTAGAGGGTCACGACATCGCGGCTCTCCGCGCACAGGGCCACTTCCTCGACGCTGCCGCCCTCATAGACGACGAGGCTGAAGCCCTCGGCGACGTCGCCGCGCAAGCAGTGCGCCCAGGGCTCGGGCGTCGCTTCGCGGTCCGGGTCTCCCAGGCTCAGGCGGTAGACGCGCGTGCGGCTGCCGTCCGCCGAGGTGACGGTGACGGTGATCTCTCCCACCCCCTCCAGCGCCACCTGGTGGCCGTTACCCGCGTCATCGGCGTCGCGCGGCTCGATGCGGACCGTGGTGCGGCGCTGCACCGTGGAGGCCTCGACCGTCGTCTCCGTCACGCCGTCGGTGGGGACGCCCCTGTACTCGATCTTTCGAGGTGAGAACTCCCCGATCTCGATGCCGCTCATGGTCAGCGACGCGAGGCGGGCGTCGATGGCGTCGGGCATGTTGTAGCTGTAGACGCGGTCGTCGTTCTGGTCGGCGACGTACATCACGTCGCCGTCGGACCAGAGGCCGCGCGGGCTGTTGTTACCGGCCCTGCTCAGCTCCGTGAACTCCTCGTCGCGAACACGCTCGAGTACGAGGTCGTCGCCCCACACGGGCGCGGGCAGGCGGTAGGCGAAGAGGCGCTTGGCGCCGTGGTCGGACACCCAGAGCGTGATGCCATCGGACCAGAGGCCGCGGGGATCGCCGTTGGCGTCGTCCAGGGCAAACTCGCCGAGCAGGTCGCCGCTTCCGAGGTCGTAGGCGAAGAGGGCGTTGCGGCGGCCGTCCAGCACCCACATCGTCTCCCCGTCCGACCAGATGCCGCGGGCGTCGCCGTTGCGCGCATCCAGCTCAAGGTCGCGCTCCGCCAGCCGCTCGCCGCTGGCCAGGTCGTGGGCGAAGAGCCGGTCGCGGCCGCTGTCGGAGACCCACACGGTCTCGCCGTCCGACCAGAGGCCGCGCGGGGCGCGGTTGCGCTCGTCGAGCGCGAACTCGCGCTCCTCGACGCGTTCCCCGCTCTCGAGGCCGTAGGCGTAGACGGCGTCGTCCGCGCCCGGGCCGTTCTCGGCGATCCACAGCGTCTCGCCGTCCGACCAGAGGCCCGTGGCCCAGCCCTGCCCCGGCGCCAGCGCGGCAAGGTCGCGCTTCACGTTCCACTCGAAGTCGACCGTGCTCGGGCTGGGCCCGGACGTCCCGCCGCCACCGCCACCGCCGCCGCCACCGCCGCCCGTCGTCGGCGTCGGCGTCGGCGTCGCGGCAGTAGTGGGCGGGTAGGCGCGGAATATGGTCACGCGATAGTTCAGGGTGGTGCCGTCCCTCGCCGTGACCGTCCAGTTGACAAAGTTGCGGCCGGGCCTCAGGGCTACCTGGATGCCAGGGGCGTTTGCGTCGCCGTCCATGGTGGCGCCGAGCGGTGCGAAGCTGGCGTTCGGGTCTCTCGTCGTGACCTCGACGGTGACCGCCGCGACTGCATAGTCGACTTCCGCCTGGTAAGCCGCGGCGCCCGGCGCCGTGAAGACGGGGGCCAACGTGCCCCTGCTCAGCGTCAGCGCGCTCAGCCCCACGTCGCCCGGCAGCAGGCACGCGCTGTTGGCCCCACTGAAGAGGTCCAGGCCGCCGTTGGTGAGTCTGGCGCGGAGGGCGGCCTCGGTCGGGTCCGTGGTGAAGGCGTTGCCCGAGATGTCGAGGAAGAGGAGAGACGTGGCGAACGGGTCGAACCGGGTCAGGTCCAGGGCGGTCAGGGCGTTGCAGGAGAGGTCGAGGCGCTGCAGGCCGGTGAGCCCGTCGAAGATGTCCGCGGGCAGGGACGTGATGGCGTTGTCTGTCAGGTAGAGCGTCTCCAGGGTGTCGTCCAGCGGGTCGAACAGGTCGGTCTCCAGCGTGGCGAGGCTGTTGTCCGTCAGGAAGAGCGTCGTCAGGCCGCTGAGTCCGTCGAAGATGTCTGCGTGCAGCGTCGTGAGGCCGTTGCCGCTCAGGTAGAGGGACGTCAGGGTGTCGTCCAACGGGTCGAACAGATCGGTCTCCAGTGTGGTGAGGCTGTTCCGGTGCAGCCAGAGAGACTCGAGGTTGACCAACCCGTCGAAGATGTCCGCGTCCAGGGTCGTGAGGCTGTTGTCGCTCAGCGTGAGTGTCGTCAGGCCGGTGAGTCCGTCGAAGATGTCCGTGTCCAGGGCCGTGAGGCTGTTGCCGTTCAGGTAGAGATAGCGAAGGCCGGTGAGTCCGTCGAAGATGTTCCTGTCCAGGGCCGTGAGGCTGTTGCCGTTCAGGTAGAGATCGAGAAGGCTGTCGTCCAGCGGCTCGAAGACATTGGCGGGCAGTGACGCGAGGGCGCTGCGGTGCAGCCAGAGAGACTCGAGGTTGACCAACCCGTCGAAGACGCCGGCGGGCAGCGACGTGAGACTGCTGTTGTCGCGCAGCGTGAGTATCGTCAGGCCGGTAAGTCCGTCGAAGATGTCCGCGTCCAGGGTCGCGAAGCTGTTGTCGTCCAGACTGAGGTCCGTCAGGCTGTCGTCCAACGGAGCGAAGACATCGGCGGGCAGGGTCGTGAGGCTGTTGTCATGGAGCCAGAGGTCCCGCAGGCTGGTCAACCCCCTGAAGGCATCCTCGTGCAGCGTTGCAATGTGGTTGCGGGACAGGGTGAGCCTTGTGAGAGCGGTCAGGTCCTCGAAGACGCCTCCCGGCACGGTGGTGATCTCGTTACCGCCCAGCTCGAGCTGCGTCAAGCTGGTCAAACCGTCGAACAGACCCTGGGGGAGCGAGTCGATGTCGTTGTGGATCAGCCTGAGCGTTCTCAGGCTGGTGAGGCCGTTGAATATCTCCCCGTCCAACCCGGTGATCCTGTTGCCACTCAGGACCAGTTCCTCCAATGCGGTGAGGCCGTCGAAGACGTCCTCGTCCAGCGTTTTGATGTGGTTGTCATCCAGGTACAGCGCCTTGAGCACGGAGAACCCAGCGAAGGCGTCCTCGTGCACTGTCTCGATGCTGTTCCTGTTCAGATCCAGATGTGTCACGCCGGCCCTGGTGAATCCCCTGAACGCGTCTGCGGGTACCGCGGTCAGCAGGGGCGAGTAACGCACGCTCAATCTCGTCAGTCCGGTGAGCCCGTCCAGGTCGCTGGGGAGGAGGCGTGAGCTGCTGTAACCTGTGACCACGATGCCCGGGACCGCGGCAAGTTCCGCGGCGGTCGTGGTCGAGCACGTGGCGTCTTGGTTCCTGTCCCTGACCTGGAGGAGGATCGCCGCCTCCACCTCCGGCGTGCGGTCGCAGATGTCGACGGTTGGCGGCGGGGGTGGCTCGTTACCGGGCACCGTGACCTCGACCGTGGCGGAGGCCATGCGCGCTCCGGCGCCATCGTCGGTCACCGTGAGGGTGAGGGTGATGGTCTGAACCTCGTCGGTCTTCGGGGGCGCGGTCCAGGTCGTATCGAGGACCGAGTCGTCGTCGAATGTCCCGCCGCCGTTGCTGCTCCAGGCGTAGGTCAGGGCGTCGCCCTCGGGGTCTGTCGCCGTGCCGTTGAGCGCGACCGTGCCGCCCCCGCTGACCGTGGCGCGGTCGGCCGTCGCCGAAGCCGTGGGCGCCTGGTTCTCGCGCACGGTGACGCTCACCGTCGCCGTCGCGGAGGTACTGGCGGTGTCGGTGACCGTGAGGGTGAGCGTGACCTCTCGATCGTTGAGACCAGCCGCGGGCGCTGTCCAGGTCGTATCGAGGGCCGCAGCGTTCGCGAACGTGCCCCCGCCGTTGCTGGTCCAGGCGTACGTAAGGGGGTCGTCCTGTGGGTCGCTGGCCGTGCCGCCCAGGATGACCGCGCCTCCTCCGAGCACGGTGCTCGTCGAGGTGGTAGCCGAGACCGTCGGCGCCGTGTTGCCCCGCGCAGGCACGGTGACGCTCACGGTCGCCGTGCTCGTGCGCTGGCCGGCGCCGTCGTCGGTCACGGTGAGGGTGAGGGTGATGCTCTGGGCGGAGCTGGTGGCCGCCGGCGCCGTCCAGGTGGTGTCGAGGGCTGAGGCGTCGTCGAAGCTTCCCCCGCCGTTACTGCTCCAGGCGTAGGTCAGGATGTCGCCCTCGGGGTCTGTCGCCGTCCCGTCCAGCGCCAACGCGCCCCCGCCGACGACGGTCGCGCTCTGCGGAGCCACGGAGACGTCCGGCGCCTGGTTGGCCCGCACCGTCACCTGGACCGTCGCCACGTCGCTGGCCATGGTGGCGTCGGTGACCGTGAGGGTGAGCGTGATGGGTTGGGAGGCATTGGTGGCCGCGGGCGCCGTCCAGGTCGTGTCGAGGGCCGCAGCGTTGGCGAAGCTGCCCCCGCCACTGCTGCTCCAGGCGTAGCTCAGGCTGTCGCCGTCTGGGTCAGAGGCGGTGCCGTCCAGCGTCACCCCGGCGCCCCCGTCGACGGTGGTGCTGACCGGGTCCACGGAGACGTCCGGCGCCCGATTGGCCCGCACGGTGACACTCACGGTCGCCGTGCTCGTGCGCATCCCGGCGCCGTCGTCGGTGACCGTGAGAGTGAGCGTGATGCTCTGGGCGGTGTTGGTCTTCGCGGGCGCGGTCCAGCTGGTGTCGACGGCTGAGCCGTCGTCGAAGCTTCCCCCGCCGTTGCTGCTCCAGGCGTAGGTCAGGCCGTCGCCCTCGGGGTCTGTCGCCGTCCCGTCCAGCACCAACGCGCTGCCGCCGACGACGGTCGCGCTCTCCCGAGCCACCGAGACCTCGGGCGCCTGATTGGCCCGCACCGTCATCTGGACCGTCGCCGTCGCGGATGCGCCGGCGGTGTCGGTGACCGTGAGGGTGAGGATGATGCTCTGGGCGGAGTTGGTGGCCGCCGGCGCCGTCCAGGTGGTGTCGAGGGCCGACGCGTTTGCGAAGCTCCCGCCGCCGTTGCTGGTCCAGGCGTACGTGAGGCGGTCATTCTCGGGATCGCTGGCCGTGCCGTCCAGGCTGACCGCGCCTCCTCCGAGCACGGTGCTCATCGAGGTGGTAGCCGAGGCCGTCGGCGCCGTGTTGTCCCGCGCAGGTACGGTGACGCTCACGGTCGCCGTGCCCGTGCGCTGGCCGGCGCCGCCGTCGGTCACGGTGAGGGTGAGGGTGATGCTCTGGGCGGAAGTGGTGGCCGCAGGCGCCGTCCAGGTGGTGTCGAGGGCCGAGGCGTTGGCGAAGGAGCCACCGCCGCTGCTCGTCCACGCGAAGTACAGGGTGTCGTCCTCGGGGTCTGTCGTCGTGGCGTCCAGTCGCAACGCGCTGCCGCCGCCGACGGTCGCGCTCTCCGGAGCCACGGAGACCGCGGGCGCCTGATTGGCCCGCACCGTCACCTGGACCGGCGCCGTCGCGAATCCGCCGGCGGTGTCGGTGACCGTGAGGGTGAGCCTGACGTCTCGATCGTTGAGAAGAGCCCGGGGAGCCTTCCAGGTTGTGTCGAGGGCCGCAGCGTCCGCGAACGGGCCCCCGCCGGTGCTGCTGGTCCAGGCGTACGTCAGGGGGTCGTTCTCGGGATCGCTGGCCGTGCCGTGCAGTGTTACCGTGCCTCCTCCGAGCACGACGGTCGGTGTGGCTGTGGCTGATGCGGTGGGCGCCTGGTTGGGTCGCCCAGCGCTGACGGCCGGGAGGGCGTACCCATACAGCTTCTCCGTGTCTCCGCCAATGCCCCAGCTATTGTCACGGTTGACCACCCAGATGGTGTCGCCGTCGGACCAGACGCCCCCCGGACTGGTGGTGGAAGTGCACTGATCGCGGTGCAGGACGACTTCCGCGCCCCTCAGGCGCGTCCCCGTGGGCCAGGTGTAGGCGTAGAGCCTGCAGTCCCTTCCGTCGACCACCCAGATCGTGTTGTCGCCGTCGGACCAGATGCCGCTGTAATGGGACTGGCGGCTGTCCAGGGCGATGTCCTTGTTGGCCCGACGCTCCCCGCCGGCCAGGGCGTAGGCGTAGAGCCTGTGGCCTCTTCCGGTCACCCAGATGGTGTCGCCGTCGGACCAGATGCCGCCGGGATGGCCGTTGTCGCTGTGCAGGGCGATGTCCTTGTCGGCCCGCCGTTCCCCGCCGGCCAGGGCGTAGGCGTAGAGCTTGTCGTCCCTACCGTCGACCACCCAGATGGTGTCGCCGTCGGACCAGATGTAAGTGGGGCTACCGTTATCGCTGTGCGGAGTGATGTCCTTGTCGGCCCGGTGCTCCCCGCCGTCCAGGGCGTGGGCGTAGAGCTTGGTGCTGCGATACCCGTTGGCCACCCAGATGGTGTCGCCGTCGGACCAGATGCCTTTGGGGCTGTCGTTCAAGACAACGCCGTTCTCAGTAACGAGAACGTAGCGAATGTCGGTGGCCGGTGCGGTGGCCCGCGTGACCGTGACCGTGTAGGTCTCGCTGGCGTCGCCCTCGGTCACCTTGATCGCGATCGGGTTCTCGCCCGCAGCCAGGTCCGCCTGGAACCCGGCCGTGTTCGAGTCGGCGTCCACGAGCGCGGCGCTCTCCCCGTAGCTGAGGTAGCCGGAGCCGTCCTCGTAGGCGACGGTCGCCCCGGTCTCCGCGGTCGCCGTGATGGTGATGCGGCTGACGTCGCTGGGCACGTCGGGGACGGTGTACTCCCGGGTGCTGATGCCGAACGCCGGCGTCAGCGTGCCTGGGCTTATCGTCAGCCCCGTCAGGTGAGCGGGCGGCGCGGCGGCGTCAGGCAGCGGGTAGGCGTAGAGCTTGCTGTCGCTACGGTCGGCCACCCAGATGGTGGCGCCGTCGGACCAGATGCTCCAGGGAAGGCCGTTCTCGCTGTGCAGGGGGTTCTCCATGCGGCCCAGGGGCGTCCCATCGGCGAGCGCGTAGGCGTAGAGCTTGTCCGAGCTACTGTCGGCCACCCAGATGGCAGCGCCGTCGGACCAGAGGCCGCGGGCACTCTGGTTCTCACTGCCCAGGTCGAATTCCTTGCCGGCCCGGCGTGCCCCGCCGTCCAGCGCGTAGGCGTAGAGCTTGTTTTGGGGACCATCGACCACCCAGATGGTGACGCCGTCGGACCAGATGCCGTCGGGACTGCCGTTGTTCTTGGTGGGATCGGCGTTGTCGCGGTGCAGGTCGAATTCCTTGTCGGCCCGGCGCGCCCCGCCGTCCAGCGCGTAGGCGTAGAGCTTGTCGTCCGCGTTGTCGGCCACCCAGATGGTGTCGCCGTCGGACCAGATGGCGGTGGGATCTTCGTTATCGCTGTGCAGGTCGAATTCCTTGCCGGCCTGGCGTGCCCCGCCGTCCAGCGCGTAGGCGAAGAGCTTGTCCCTCGTCACGTCGGCATACTTGTTGACCACCCAGATGGTGGTGCCGTCGGACCAGATGCCGGCGGGATTGGCGTTGTCGCTGTGCAGGTCGATGTCGGTCTGGGACGGGGTCTGGGCCTCCGCGCCGCCGGGGCGGATCGCCAGCAGGACGGTCAGGGCGCAGAGCGCCAGCAGCACGGCCGCTCCGGCGCGCCGCGCCCTGCGCTGCGTCCGGCTGTGGCCGTCCTGGCGCTGTCGGGGATGCAGGGTGTGGTTCACGATGCTGACCTCTCGTTCGCGGCGGCGAATGCGGGATGGGGGGTGCGCACGCAGCCCGCAGGGCAACGCGAGACGGCCCCGTCTGCCCGCGCGCTCAGGGGCGAGTGCTCCGGGCGCGCGCAGACATGGGGAAGTGAGATGCTCCGGCGGCAGGGAAGAGCCGCGGCTGAAGGACTAGACGAGCGCCGCCAGGGGAGAGCGGCGGCGCACAGGCAGGGCCCGCGGCGCGGCGGCCGTGGCCATAGAACATATATTCGGGGGGGGGGGGGAGGGTAATCGCGCTCGAGGGGGCGCGCACTCAGCGAGGCGGATAGCGCAGCGGCGCTGTCCAGCGCTCCTGCGACCTGGCCCCTGTTTGGAAGGCTAGACAATACAATCCTCTCTCATGGGCAGGCGCCGGGCAGGCGGACTGCGCGTGTGGCACAGCGTCATATTCAAAACTATCAAGGTGAGTCGGGTGTGATTATCCAGTCCTGTTCCCGTGACGTTCTTGTGAGTTTGCGCCGATCCGCTACAAGTGAGAGAGAGCGTGGACTTGTGGGGATTGCTCCGCGGGCAGGCTGCGGCGGGATCTGGATCTCCTGCGCGAGGCGGTGGCGGCACTGGCCGTCGTGCAGGAGGCCTGCGTGGAGGGCGTCTCGACACGCCGCGTAGCCGACCTCGCGCGCTCGCTCGAGGAAGCTGTCGACGACGGTGTCGAGCTCGGTGCGGCTGCGCGAGACCCGGCTCTTCGAGATTGCCCTGGCAGCCGGCCGTCCCGTCGACGGCGGTCCCTACCGCCAGCTCTGGCTCGACGCGCTCACCCGGCGTGCGCGAGGAGGGCCGCATCGCGCGGGTGAGCCTCGTGGTCGCGACCGCCGTCACCGCCGAGGGCACGCGCGAGCGGGTGGGCTGCCGCATGCTTCATGCGCAACCTGTTGGTGTATCCCGCCCGCCGGACGGCGCCATCGTCTGCCCGCACGGCCTCGCCACCTGGCTAATACAACGACAGTCTGATCTCAGCGTGATTCGCCGGGCCGGTATCCAGAACGTCTGATGAGTATTCGCCGCCGTTGGCGCACTCGGGCAGCGGCCGGACCGGCTTCGATTCCGGTCGGGGTACGTAGAGGCCAGCCTCCGGAGCGCCTGGCTCAGCCTCCGCCCGGCGCCGTAAGGTCCTCCGGCGTGATGGTGATGGTGAACGTCTTCGTCTTGCCGTTCGCATCGGTGACGGTAATGGTGAAGGGGGTGAGGATGTGCTCGGTCAATTCGATTTGATACCCCGCCGTTCCCGTATCGGAATCGTCCAGCCCGAACTGCAGCTTGACGGTGTGCGTTTTCGGCGCCTTGACCGAGAGGGCAAGGGTGTAGGTCTTCGTCGTGGCGCCGTCCTGCGAGGTGACCGCGATCGTGACGGTGGTCTCCACGTTCCGCGTCAGCGCCACCTGGTGGCCGTCGGTCGTTGCATCGGCGTCGGCCGGGGTGATCTGGATCGACGCGAAGCGCTGGCGGGGCGCGGCGCTGATGGTCACCGCGACCGGCTGCTCGTCACTCAGCAACTTGGTGGCCGTGTAGTGGGTCGTGGCGCTGTCGAAGGCCGGTGACAGGGCCGTGGGGCCGATAAGCGCCTCGCCCTGCACGCTCAGCGAGCGCAACTCGGCGTTGTCCGACATCGGCATGTTGAAGGCGTAGATCTTCTCGTACTGCCCGACGCCGTTGTTCACGACCCACAGGGTCGTGCCGTCGGACCACATGTTGTGTACCGGGAACTGCGACTGTGCAAGAACCCTGTGGCCGACGATGCGGTTGAAGTCCTTGTCGGGGTCCCGTGCCTTGTCGGACATACGGTACGCGTAGATCTTGTCGTCCCGGGCGTCCGCCACCCACATCGTGACGCCGTCGGACCAGATGCCGGACGGATCGTGGTTTCCCGCAGCCTTCAACGTCGTGAAGTCGTCCGACGTATCGTGGCCCGGGTGGTTCCTGTCGGTCGAGAAGATTATGCCGCGGCCGCTGCTCGACAGCTTGAACGCCTTGACTTCATCGGCGATGTCGTCGGCAGCCCACATCGTCTCGCCATCGGACCACAGCCCCGAGGGGAGTCCGGTCCAGGAATTGTAGCCCTTGTGGTCGCTCCGCTGTCGAGCGCCGGTCGACAAGTCGTAGGCGAAGATGCCCCGGCCCCAGAAGAAATCGCTCACCCAGATCGTTTCGCCGTCGGACCACAGGCCGCCGGGATCCTCGCTTATGCCGGCGATGTCCTTGCCGGGTACGCGCGCCTTGGTCGCCAGGTCATAGGCGTAAATTTTGTCGTCGCGCCCGTCCGCCACCCACATGGTCGTCCCGTCGGACCAGATGCCGGTCGGGTGGCTGTTGCCGGCGCCTCGCAAGCCGTTGAAGTCGTCCTCGGCCTTCCAGCCGTAGGCGGCGCCGACGCCGCGGTCGATATGGAGATGGTACGACTCCGTCGCGACGCCGTCCCGGGCCGTGACCACAACCTCGATCACCGACGAGTCGGCGCCGGCGCTGCCCTCCAGCGCGACCTCGTGGCTCAACCCGCTGCCCACACCCGCGCCGTTGACCACTATCTTTGCGTTGGCCGCGTTCGCGGTCGGCGTCACACGCACGGCACCCACCCCAGACGCGACCCCGACCCGGTACATCCGCTGGCCGCGCACGAACTCCAGCCGGCCCGGGTCGATCGCCAAGCCGACCAGCGTCGCGTCGTCGGAGCCGGGCCCTTCGACCGCAAACGACTTCTCGGCGCCAGCCAGAAACAGGCCCTCGGAAGACATCAGTTTCGCCTCGACCGTGTACTCGCCCGGTCCCGGGCAGCCCGCGGAGATCGCGCCCGCGTAGGTCTTGCTGCTCTCGGCGACCACGCTGATGGCGCGCTCGGCGCCGAGAGCAGCGCCCTCACACTCGTCGTGGTCCGCCACGTCGATGCGGAAGATGTAGTCGATGGTCGCCGGGTCGGCGTCCAGTTGCAGGTTGTTGAACGTGACGCTCACGTCGAGCGCGTCGCCTTCCCCGACCGCCGCGGCGGACAGCACCAGCGCGGCCGAGGGCGGCGGCGGCGCTGGCGGGGCGATGCTGAACGGCGCGCTGGCCGCAGCCAGCTGCACCCGCCCGGCCGAATAGAGCGCCGCCTCGACGGTGTAGTCGCCCGCCGGGCAGTCGGCGGAGATGGTCGCGGTGCGGGTCTCCGGGTCCTCGTCCACCAGGTCAATGGGCAGGTCAACGCCCAGTCCCTCGCCCTCGCACACGTCGGCCTCCACCACGTCGGCCCGGTAGGTCAGACCGGCCGCGGCGTCCGGGGCCAGGGACCCGAAGGTGATGGTCACCGCGCCTTCGGCGTCAGGCGCCGAAGGCGGAGCGATGTCCAGGGCCACGACGGGCGCGATCACCGAGAAGTCTGCGCTGGCCGCGGCCACCACGCCATCGGCCTCGGTGGCGATGCTGGCCTCGATGGTGTAGCCGCCGATGGGGCAGCCGGCGGCGATGGTTCCGCTGCGGGTCTCCGGGTCTTCGTCCACCTGGTACATGTACCGGTCCACCCCCAGGCCGTCGCCCTCGCAGGCGTCGGCATCCACCACGTCGGCCCGGAAGATGTAGTCGGTGGTGCTCCGGTCGGAGTCCTCGGTCAGGTTGGCGAAGGACATGGTGACGCCGATTTCGGTGTTCCACGGCGCCAACCCGGATGGGGAGAGGGCCAGGGCCACCGACCGGGATGCCGAGGGCGTGGGTTCGGGCGTCGGCTCAGGGGCCGCCGCAGCCACCGTAAAGCCGGCCCGCGCCGACGCCAGCTCTACGCCCTCGGGCGAGGAGATGCTGGCACGGACGGTGTAGTCCCCCGCCGGGCAGTCGCCGGAGATGGTCCCGCTGCGGACTTCCGGGTCCTCGTCCACCTGGTTGATGGTGCCGTCCACCCCCAGACCCGCGCCCTCGCAGGCGCCGGCGTCGCCGTTTTCCCCGTCCTTCACGTCGGCCCGGAAGACGTAGTCGGTGGTTGCAGTGTCCGAGTCGGTGACCAGGTTGGCGAAGGACATGGCGACCGTGATTGCCCTGCCGTCGTCCACGGACCCGGAGGGCGACAGTTCAACCGTCACGGAGGGGGTTGCCGCCACCACATCGGTCGCCGCGCTGGTCAGCGTCTCAGCGTTGCCCGCCTCGTCGATGAAGCTCACCCGCACCTTCACGGTCTTGCCCGCGTCGGCGGCCTGCAGGGTGTAGCTGGCGCCCATCGCGCCAGGCAGGTCCGCGTCAGTCGTTCCGTCGTTGGAAATCCACTGGTAGCTGAAGGCGGCGCCACTCAGTCCGTCCGCGTCCTCAACCGCGGAGGTGTCCGCCCTCAGCGTCTGACCAACCTGGGCCGTGCCGCTGATGGCCGGCGCGCCGGTGGCCGGGGTGTTGGCCGGCCGGGCCTCACCCACTACCTGCACCGGGCCGCTGGAGAGCGACTCATGGTAACCGCCCCGGTCGGTGAAGCTCACCCGCACCCTGACGGCCCGGCCCGCGTCGTCAGACCGGACCGTGTAGCTGGCGCCCGCCGCGCCGTCAATGTCCGACTCGCCGGAGGTCCACTGGTAGTGGAACTTCACCCGGTCCAGGCCGTTCCCGTCCGCGATGTCCGCAACCGACGCCGTAAGCGTCTCGCCTGCCTCCGCCTTGCCGCTGACGGCGGGCGCGCCCGTGGCCGGGGTGTTGCCGGGCCGGGCCCGTTTGCCGTCCGCATACTCCGATGTGGGCCCGAACGCAGTGAAGTCGGACCAATCCGAAGACCCGTGCGCGTTGTTGGCCCGCACCTGGAACCAGTACGAGGATCCCTCGTGATTCAGTTGGCTGATGATCGCTCCGGCCCCGTAGAAGGCAATGGCAACCTCGCCGCCCGGCAGGACGGTCCACTGGCCGTTCCGGTACAACTGAACGTCGTATGACTCGGCCCCCGGCACTTCGTTCCACTCCAGGTCGACCCCGCCATGGAAGACCGCCTTCGCGGTGGCTTTGCCGGGCGTCTCCGGTGCGCTGTCCTGGGCGGAAGCGGCCGCTATGCCAGCGAACAGAGCAGCAAACGCCAACAAGGCAACGGCGGCTATTGGCAACAGGTTCAAGCGGTACGCGGTGCGTTGGCAGGTCAAGGTCTTCCTCCTTTGAACGTCGCAGGGGAACTGCTATGACGCAGGGAACAATTCGGAGGCCAAAATCCCTCCCAGCGCTGTGTCGGTGACGGAATTCGTGGGGGGTAGAGAGGTTGCGCTCGTAGAGGCGCGTCCTCACGACGGCGGATACCGCCGGTGCGCTCTCTGACGCTGCTGCAACTTGAATCCTATGCGGAAGGCAGGCCAATACAATCCCTCTCACGGGCAGGCGACGGGCAGGCGGACTGCGCGTGTGGCACAGCGTCATATTCAAAACTATCAAGGTGAGTCTGGTGTGATTATTCGGTCTTGTTTCGGTGACGTTCTTGTGAGTTTCGCGCCGATCCGGGAAGGTCGCCGCGTTCTCAGGATGTCCACGACTCACGTCTGCGCCCGGGTTGAGGGCGTTGCAGCCAACGCTGGGCTGCGTTCTGCCGGCAAGAAGGAGGCTACGAGATGACCGAGGCCGACTACGAGCTCCCGCCCGACTACGAGCGGGCGCAGTTGTTCCCGAACGGGAAGCAGTTTCACGTCGAAGTGGTCTACGTCGAGGGTGTCGCGAGCTATGACGTGCAGCTCTGCTACGTAGGCGACGCAACCGAGTTCGGCGACAAGATTGAAGTCGTTGAGCGGATCGGTATGGCGCCCGGCCGGGATCTCGTGCCGGTGCGGGGGAAATCGGGGAAGGACTGGATCGTGCGCGTCATTCCGGCGTTGCCCGACGCCAGTCCCAGCTGACACTCACAGCCGCCGATCCGCGAGCGCGAGCGCTTCTGCGTTGACTTCAAGGTAGTGTGGTAGCCATGAGTGATCCGATCGAACCTCGCATCGTCCGCCCGGAGGATCGCCATGGCGCGCCGACCGCTGCAGGAGGCGACATCTATTCAATGCTTGCGCGCGGCGAGCACACGCATGGCGGCTACTACCTCACGCACGCCGTCGTGCCGCCCGGCGGCGGGCCGTCCGCGCATGTGCACACCCGTGAAGAGGAGGCGTTCTTCGTCTTGCGCGGCCGGCTCACGTTCCGCCTCGACGACGCCGTGGTCGAGGTAGGCCCCGGTACGTTCCTCAACGTGCCGCGTGGTACGAAACACCGCTTCAGCAACGATTCGGCCAGCGAGGCCGAGATGATCTTCTGGTTCGCGCCGGCGGGAATCGAGGGCCTCTTCGACGAACTCGGAGAGCGCCCGCAGGACATCGTTGCCATCGGCGAGCGCTACGGCACCGCGTACTTCTTCGGAGAGTAGATGGAGTACGGCTGTGGAAGGGACAACCCGCAGCGCGAGTCGGGCTGCTCACGCTGCGGGTTCGTGCCCCGATCTTCCTCGCCAGCACCCGCATGAGGTCGTCGTCGTGGTCCCCGTAGGCGGCGAGGCCGTCCCCTCGGGTCCCGACAGGAACCTGGCTGGTGCTGCTGGAGCCGGCATCCTCGCACGGGCCGGTCGACGCGCAGCGCCATGGCGAACTTGGCCGGCTGCTCGCGAACTCGACGGCCAGCCTTGTGTATGTCTCCTGTTTCCCGTCCCGATCGGAGATCGGCAAGTACCTGACGGGACATCGCATCGGAGACGGACGAGCCGCTATCGGCTCGAGGCCCCGTCCGAATCAACGCGGGACGGCGTCCGGGGCGGGACTCTCGTCATCGCTGGAGACGTCCCTGGCGCGACCGTCGGCGCGGAGCGAGAGCGAGTCTTCGGTATCGACGATCTCGCCGTCGTCATTGCTCGCTCTGGCTTGAGGGGCGGTGGCGGTGCGGACGTCCAGCGCGTACGCCCCCGTGAAGTCCGCGGGCCACTATCGGCGCGCGCCGGGGATCGTAAGCGTTGAGCTCATCGTCCGGTGCGAACGGGCAGGCAGGCGTCAGTAGACCGTGAGCGTGTCGAATGAGTAGGCGGCCAGCTCGAGGCCCGATCCGATCGCGTCCTCGCCCAGGAACAGGTAGGCGATGTCGATCGCTGTGCCGTCGGCGGTCACGTGCGACAGCCAGACGATGGAATCCTCGCCGCGCACTGCTTCGAACACCACGACTTCAAGACCCGTTGACGTCTCGGCCGTTTCTCGGCTCAGCCCCTCGATGCCGCCTTCGACCAGCAACTGCGCGATCACGTCGGCGTACTCGGCCAGAGTCAGGCCGGTCTCAAGCTCGACAAAGATGCTGACGGAGCCTTGCTCCTGAGCGTCGGAAGCAGTGAACACCTCAAACTGCGATTCGTCCGGTGCTGCTTCGATCCAGTCCTGCGGAACCTGGATGGAGAAGATGCCCGACTCCTCCACGAAGATCAGCATGTTCCCGTAGGGAGACGCCCCGATCGGTTCGGCCCGGACCAGGTCGGACAGGGTCGGGTTGCCGCTCGCATCCTCAGCCCAGATCGCGTAGTAGTAGTCGATCAACCAGCCGTCGGCGTCTTCGAATTCCAGGAACTCGAAGAGGAAGACCGGCTCCTGGACGAACGTCAGGATGTCGCTGGCCGCAAACCAGCCGTCCTCGGCGGGATCGTCCAGGTTGAATCCGAAGTTCCAGAACTGGACTCGGTCGCCTGGACCAAGTTGCAAGGTGGCCTTGTCGAACTGGACCGTGCCCTCCTCATCGTCGGCGCTCGTGTAGAAGACGCGATAGATCTCGATGTAGTAGTCGACGACCTCCCAGTAGTCGCCCAGCTCCACGATCAGCGTCAACGTGGCCAGGTCATACGGCAACTCGTCCCGGCTGTAGTCCTTGTTCGCCTGGTACAGCTCGATCTCGGCCACATAGGTGAGGTACGTCCGGCCCTCCAACTCGAAGGATCCTGCGAGGAAAGCGGGAATCCAGGCTGTCTCGGCGCCCGGGTTGTACTCGACCGTGAACCAGATCTGGTCCCAGGACGGGGCGAGGTAGAAATCCTCGATCCCGGTCGCCACCGCTTCCTCTTCCGCGACGACCATGAAGTAGTCCGCCGCCGTTCCGTCGTCGATCTCGATCGACTCGACGAATCCGTAGAGCGTGCTGACCGTGGCGAGGCGCTCGTCCCACACGGTCGCGAAGGCGCCGTCCGAGTCAAAGGAGGCGATGATCACCTCGGGCGGTTCCGCATCGCCAGCGAGGAAGTCGAGGAAGGCGAGCTGGAAGTCCCACCAGAGATCACTGACCTTGTGGCTCGAGTACTCGGTTTCGACATTCTCCGGAGCGTCAATCGCAACGCCATGCGCATCGGGCATGGCCCCGTCGTGACTGGCGTGCACCACGAACCGGTCAACCGCCTCGATCAGCGCCTCGAGGTCGGCCTCCAACCGTGGGGCGTCGATGGCCTCCGCAAGCAGTTGGGCAAAGTGCCTCAGGTCAACCGACTCCCGCGAGTCGTCGCGCTCCGAGGCACCGAATGACTGCGCCTTGGTTGCGCCGTAGACCAGCCCATCGGAGTAGGCCTCATCCGCAAGCAGACGGTCGGCGAAGACCGCCACGACCGGGTTGAGGGCCGCCACCAGGTCGTCGTAATAACCCAGGTCGAGCAACGAGATCGTCTTGCCCGTCGACTCGTAGAGGTGCACGTCCTGGACGAAGTTATCGACGATCCGCTTGCCGAATCCGTCAACCCCGTCCCGCTCGGCATACAGACGAATGACGTCGCTCCATGACCAACCGTGTCCCGGGACGATCGCCTCTGACGCAATCATGTAGTCGGCGTGAGGCGCAATCACTCTCGCCACTTCGACAGTCGCCATCAGGCAGGCGTCGAAGCCGATCACATCGAACCGGCCACCCCTGCTCTGGGTGAAGGCGCGCTCGATCTCGTCGAGATACAAGGGGTCTGCGTTGAAGTTGGAATCGTTGCCGAAGCCCTTGTACGAGTTGCCGTGGTCCCACATGACCAGGAAGCGCTGATCGAAGTCCGCATAGGCGTCGCCGAGGTAGTCCAGGAAGAGCCTGAGTGCGCTCTCGTCGCCCATGTGGGCGCCCTCCGCCTGGTAGAGGTAGGCGCCGGGGCCCGACTCATTGCCGAACTGCAGGTCCTGGTAGTCCGCCGTGAGCTGATCGATGTTGGCCAGCTTCATGCCTCGCCAGCCATCCTTGTCTGCCCCGCCGAATGCCACCACGACCTCGACCAACTCCGGGTCGGACAGTGCGTGGTAGCCGCTCAGCAGTTCTTCCAGGTCCACCGAGGCAGCCAGATAGTCTTCCTCCAGGTCGCTGCCCACGATGTAGAGGGCGAGCAGCTTTCTGCCGCTCCCATCGATGACCGCCGGCGTGACGTAGGGGCTCAGTTCGCCCCGTTCGGCGGAGAAGCCGCGCCTGCCCCGGTTCGCTTCCGGCGCAGCCTCCGCCAACGGCCGCGCGGATTGCTCGTCCGACTCGTCGTCGCCCTGGGATTCTCCGGACGAGGACTCATCCGTGCTCGTGTCGCCAGACGCCGCGCCGGCCTGGGCCGAGTCGCCGCCTGCGGGCGCGGCAGCCCGCTGCCGGCCTGCAGCGGAATCCTCCTCAGGCGCGGGCTGGGAGTCCCCTTGCGAGGACGTTGTGGCCGTCTGCGCCGGTGCAGACTGGGGTGCCTTGTCCGGGCTGGTGCATCCCGCCAGCAATGCGAGAAGAAGGGTGGCAACGACAACGAGCAGGGCTCTGGTGGCCCTGGGCGCGCTCCCGGCCTGTCGTCGGCTGGCCTGGCTACTCAACTGGGGGGCACGTGCTGCTCGTTCGTTGGGTGGCGGAATGGCTCGCGTCGGACGCGGCCGTGTGGGTTGATGGCGCGACCACTGCCTCTGCGGTCTGGCCGTGTCGAATGCCAAGCGATGCCCCCAGAACGAACGGAACCGCCACTCTGGAACCCGCGTACACCTATAGACTACCGCCGTGATAGACTACCGCCGTGAATCTGATGTGATTATCCACCCCTGCTTCCGTGACGTTCTTGTGAGTTTCGCGCCGATCCGGTAGAAGTGAGGCCGGCTGAGCGCGTCTCGAAGCCGCGTTCCGCCTCCGGCCGCGCGCGTGGCGACGCGGAACCGGGCGGCGCCCGCGGTACGGGTCAGGGAGGGAAGATGCAGGAAGCCGCCGAGCACGAGCGAGAGCTGGAGGCGCTGCGGGAGCGCCTGACGCGGCTGAGCGAGGCCAGCCTGCGCGTCAACGAGAGCCTGGACCCGGACACGGTGCTGCAAGAGGTCATGGACGGCGCGCGGTCGCTGACCGGCGCCCGCTTCGGCGGGATTACGACCTTCGACGAATCAGGCCAGCTGGTGGAGTTCATCACCTCCGGTCTGCCTCCCGGAGAGCAGCAGCAGATGCTGGACCTGCCCGAGGGTCCGGCGCTCTTCGAGTACTTCAGCTCGATTCAGGGCTCCCTGAGATTCGCGGACGTCGCCAGCCAGATGCGGGCGCTGGGCTTTCCCGACCTGCCGATCAAGACCCTGCTGGGAGCGCCGATGCGTCACCGCGGCGAGCACGTCGGCAATCTCTACGTGGCCGAGAAGGAAGGCGGCCGGGAGTTCACGCGGGAAGACGAGGAGACGCTGGTGCTGTTCGCCTCCCAGGCGACGATGGTCGTGGTCAACGCCCGCAGGCACCGGGACGAACAGCGGGCCAGGGCCGACCTCGAGGCCCTGATCAACACCTCGCCCGTGGGCGTCCTCGTGTTCGACGCCACGAGCGGGGCCCTGGCGTCGCTGAACCGCGAGGCGCGCCGGATCTTCGACGAGCTGCGTCCGCCGGGCCGCCCGCTGGAGTCGCTTCTCGAGGTGCTGACCTTCAAGCGCGACGACGGACGAGAGGTCTCCCTCGAAGAGTTCCCCCTCGCGCAGACGCTGAGCACCGGCGAGACGGTGCGGGCCGAGGAGATCGTCATTCAGGTCCCCGACGGGCGCAGCGTCACCACCCTGGTCAACGCCACGCCCATCCACTCGCAGGAGGGCCAGGTCGAGTCCGTGGTCGTGACCCTGCAGGACATGACGCCGCTCGAGGATCTGGAGCGGTTGCGGGCCGAGTTCCTGGCCATGGTCAGCCACGAGCTGCAAACGCCGCTGGCCTCCATACGGGGCTCGGCAGCCACCCTGCTGGACGACGAGCCCGACCTGGACCCCGCCGAGATGCGCCAGTTCCACCGCATGATCCAGCGGGAGGCCAGCCGCATGCGCGCCTTGATCAGCGACCTGCTGGATGTGGCGCGCATCGAGACGGGCACGCTGCCCGTCGCTCCCGCACCTGCGGAGCTGGCCGTCCTCGTGGACGAGGCCAGGAACGCGTTCCTGAACGCAGGGGGCGGGCACAACCTCCTCATCGACCTGCCGCAGGACCTGCCCTGGGTCATGGCGGACCGCTGGCGCATCGTCCAGGTCCTGGGCAACCTCCTCGCCAACGCCGCCGCGCACTCGCCGGACTCGTCCTCCATCCGCGTGACCGCCGTGCGGGACGACGGCCACGTCGCGGTCTCCGTCGCCGACGAGGGCAGAGGCGTGGCCGCCGAGCGCCTGCCGCACCTGTTCCGGAAGTTCTCCCGGACCGACGGCGGGGACCGCGGGCGCGGTCCCGGGGGTTCGGGCCTGGGTCTGGCCATCTGCCGGGGGATCGTGGAGGCGCACGGGGGCCGCATCTGGGCCGAGAGCGACGGAGAGGGTATGGGCGCGCGGCTCACCTTTACGATTCCGGTGGTCGTCGAGGCCGGGATTGATGCCCAGCCCGACCCGCCCGGCTCTCCGCCTCCCTCGCGGCGGTCGCAGCGGGGGCAGAAGCGCGTGCTCGCCGTCGACGACGACCCACGGGCGCTCAGGTACGTGCGCGACGCCCTCTCCAGGGCGGGCTACACGCCGATCGTGACCGCCGACCCTGAGGAGGTGCCGCGGCTCCTGGAGGAGGAGAGGCCCCACCTGGTGCTGCTCGACCTGATGCTGCCGGGGACCGACGGGATTGAGCTGATGAAGGACATCTTCGATCTTGCCGACGTGCCGGTCATCTTCCTGTCGGTGTACGGCCAGGAAGATGTCATCGCCAGGGCGTTCGATGCGGGCGCCACCGATTACGTCGTCAAGCCCTTCTCGCCCACGGAGCTGGCGGCGAGGATCAGGGCGGCCCTGGACAGGCGGGGGGCGACCGGCCGGCCCAGGACCAGGGAACCCTACGTGCTGGGCGACCTGACCATCGACTACGCCGAACGCCGTGTCAGCGTTGCCGGTCGTCCGGTCCGGTTGACCGCCATCGAGCACCAGCTGCTCGTCGAGCTCTCGCTGCACGCCGGTCTGGTCCTGACGCACGATCATCTGCTGCGACGGGTCTGGGGCCTGGGAAGCTCCGGCGACCTGCGGCCGCTGCGCACGGCCGTCAAGAACCTCCGCCGCAAGCTGGGCGAAGACGCCGGCAGCCCCGGGTACATCTTCACCGAGCGCCGCGTCGGCTACCGCATGGCGAAAGGCGAGGGGCTGGGAGAGCAGGAGGCGTGAGCGCCGGGCACGACGCCGCAACCGCAGACAGCTCCGCCGCGTTCGCCTCCGGCAATTCCAGCACGCGCGAGGGGAGACCACGGAGATGACCGTATCCGCTCCTCGTACGCGCTGCTTCGCAGTCGTGACCGTGCTTGCCATCGCCGCCGTGCTCGCCGCCTGTACCGACGACGCGGCCCGCACACCGCAACCTCCGGCCACGCCGGCCGGGGCTCCTGCGGCTACGCCGAGCGCCAGCCCGACGGACACACCCACGGCGGAACCCGCGGCTGCGCCGCCCGCCATTTCAACGAGCACACCCATGCCGGAACCCGCGGTTGCGCCGACCGCCGTTCCAACGAGCACACCCGCGCCGGAACCTGCGGCTCCTCCGACCGCCACTCCTGCAGCCACCCCACCGCCGACAGCTACGGCTACTCCGACGGCGACCCCTTCCCCGACCAGCGTCGCCACACCTGGGCCGATCGCAGCGGAGTCATCCGCGCCCGAGGCCGCCTCAACGCCTGCCACGGCGGACGCTCCCGTGGCTGTCCCAACGGACACGGATTATGCGGGACTGTTGAGAACCATCCCCGACACGCCCGAACTGCGCCGAGCGGTCTACATCAACGACTACGCTCTGGTCCGCCGGATGTTTGATATCCCCCTGCCTGGGCCGGGGGATGACGATGATGCGCTGGCGGAGTTCTACGGGTGGCTTCCCCCGGCGGGATTCGAGGGGGAGGCTGACGACCCTCCGGTCAGGGGGTTTGGGGCCATCTCATTCTTCGGCCCGTTCAGCCAATTCAGAAACATCGTGGCTGAGAATCTCCGATACCTGGCTTTCGACGTGCGGAGCATGGACCAGAGCATTGTAGCCGTTGCGCTCCCCGCCACATTCGATGTAGTCCGGGGCCGCTTCGATCCCCAGGCTACCGACAAGGCGCTGGAGTCCTGCTCCGGGTGCGAACCACCCAGCCGGGAGGAGTACGGCGGCGTCTCCTACTATCGCTGGGGCGGGGATTACGCCCCCAGTCCGCAACGGAGATTCGCGCCCCCGGCCTTCGACGAGATTGGCAGAGGGGGGCGCCTCGCGGTCCTCGACGAGTACGTCTTCCGCACCCTTGGCACCTCCGACATGGAGGCGTTGATAGCTGCCAGCCTCAACGAGGGCGCCTCCCTGGCGGACGTGGAGGCACTCCGGCTGCTGGCAGGCGGGATGTCCCTCCTGGGGGCCTACACCATGTTCCTGAGCGATGACGTCGGGCTGTGGGATGTGGATAGGCATGACGCGGAGGGGGGTCCCTGGCTGCGTCCCTACGAAGCGCTTGCCAGCGGCGCCGGCAAGGATGAGAACGGACACTATATGGCCCTTGTGCTGGTCCATGCCGACGCCGCCTCTGCGCAGGAGAACGTGGGACTGCTGCGCAGGATCCTCGAGGAGGAAGGCTCGGTCCTCTACGACATCTCATGGTCAGACTACATCGACGTTGCCAGGTCGGAAATCCACGCCGATGAACGTCTGCTTCTGGCCAAGCTCAGAGGCAGGTTCGCCAACAACTGGCGTGACTGGGTGATCCAGCGTGACGGCCTCATCCTGTACGAATAGAAACCGGCCTCCTGACCACGGTAGTTCCGGGCAACGAGAACGCCCACAGCCATCGGCGGACAGGGCGGCGCTGCTACCCGTGGGTGGGTACCGCGACCAACAAGTCGTGGGGAACTCGACGAGCACGCCGGCCTCGCCGCCTACGGGGACGAGGGCGACGATCTCATGCTCGAGCTCGCCAGGAAGATCGTCGCCGGTGGTCGTCGAGACCGTCACGGTCGGGGTGGACGCGGACGACTGGCGCGACGAGATCTCGGAGCGGCAGCGGTCGCTGTTCTCGTGGGCGGAGTTCATGGCCGAAGAGCCGCACGAGTCGAAGCGCCGGAGCCGCAAGCCCGAGCCAGCGTCCATCTCGCTCTTCGAGTGGGCGCTGGAACGGGAGTGGGAGGCGGAACTGGCCGGAGTTGTCGGATGACCCGCCGCGAGATCAGGGAGGCCGCCAGCACGCCGGCGACGGCCTCCCCCTACGCGTTCATATGTGCGGGCCTGTCGACGTTAATGCGAGCCCCCCTGCCCCCCGCCGTCGGTGCTGCCCGGTGGCGGCGGCGGGGGAGGCTCTGCAGTCTCGTTCATCCAGACGACCGAGTGCGCCTCGAGGCGATTGCGCGGCCGCTCGAGACCCAGTCCCGTCGTTCGCTCGACGAGCTGGTCGAGGAAGGCGAGGGCGTGTTCGTAGTGCTCTCCCTCGTCGGCATCGGCGGAGGGATCCGGGTACCCGGTCGACTTGTATGCCTTGCGGAACTCGGTGATCTTGAAGGGCGGATACCCGGGACCGAGGGCCATGAGCAGCACCGAGACGGGCCGGAGCCGGGTCCCCATGCCCGTGAAGTTGGCGTCATCGGGTATCTGGCTGAGAAAGGCGGACACGCGCTCTCCGGGTGCCGCGCCGTCCTCCGCCCAGAGATCTCTCAGCGCTGGCAGGGCCTTCGCGGGTTCGGCCAGAACCCACTTCGCGATCACGTCGCTCGCGCGCCAGCCGCCGCCGCTGAGGTTGGTCTTGAGTAGCTCGCTCCCGACCTGCGACGGCCAGCCGGCCTCCTCCGCAAAGACGGAGTCACGAACCTTACCGAAGCGTTCCGCCGTTGCGAGTTTGTAGTCCATCTCCTCGTCGTCGAACCGGCCTGAATCGATGTAGGGCTGCGCACGCCAGATATAGGCGTCGACTCCGCCGTCTTCAGCCATCAGCCCTGCTCCTGTCGCTGAGGTGAATCGCGCAAGTCCGTCGGCGGCACCGGGAGCCGCCCGTTCGAGATGCGACGACGGGAGTGTACCAGCGCGCCAAGCGGCAACTCCCCGGTCGGGAACATGGGCGCAGACGGCACGGCTACGGCTCCGTAGCGATCGGTCCACATCGAGGGCGTCATCGACGAATCCTCGCGGTCCATCCGTTCGCGCTCTCCGGAGGCTGCGTAGCTCGCGCGGAACGTGGCACGGCAGGGCGGCTAGTCGTCATCCTCGCCCTGCATCGGTTCGCACTCTCCGCGTTTGCGCTCTCCGGAGGCACCGTGACCTCGGGCGCATGGGTGGCGGGCGCTGCGGCCGCGGCCCGGCTGACCGTCAGCGTGTAGGTCTGAGTCGTCGTGCCGTCCGCGGCGGTCACCTTGACGGTGACGGTGGTGCTCCCCACGTCCAGGCTCACCTGGTACCCCGCCGTGTTGGTGGCCGCGTCGTCCGGGCTGATCGCCAGCGTGGCGGCGGCATCGTTCTGCGTCGCCGTGACCGTGGTGGAGGACACGCGGTTGGCGACGGAGGCCGTGTAGCTGGTGGTGGCGCCGGCGAAGGCCGGCGACAGCGTGACGCCGCTCAGACTCAACTCGCTGAGGCTGGCGTCGCTGGACGCGGTCTCGGCCTCCACGGCGCCGGGGCGGATCGCCAGCAGGACGGCCAGGGCGCAGAGCGCCAGCAGCACGGCGGCTCCGCTGCGCCGCGCTCTGCGCTGCGTTCGGCTGTGGCGATCCTGGCGCCGTCGGGGATGCAGAGTGCGGTTCACGATGCTGACCTCTCGTTCGCGACGGCGAATGCTGGATGGGGGGTGCGGACGCAGCCCGCAGGGCAACGCGAGACGGCCCGGTCTGCCCGCGCGCTCAGGGGCGGGTGCTCCGGGCGAGCGGAGATACGCGGGAGTAAGGCGGTCTGAAGGAAGGGAACAGCCGGGGCTGAGGAGGCGGATAGCGCCGCTGCGCTCTCCAACGCTCCTGCAACTTCGGACCCGATGGGAAGGCTGGACAATACAATCCCTCTCACAGGCACCGACCAGTCGGGCTGCGCTTTGGCACGGCGTCTATTGAAGACTATCAAGGTGAGTCTGGTGTGATTATCCACCCCTGTTTCCGTGACGTTCTTGTGAGTATTGCGCCGATCCGGTGCAAGTGAGGGAGAGCGTGGACTTGTTGGGATTGCTCCGCGGGCAGGCCGGCGGGATCTGGACCTCCTGCGCGAGGCGGTGGCGGTGCTCGCCGTTGTGCAGCAGGCCTGCGTGGAGGGCGTCTCGACACGCCGCGTAGCCGACCTCGCTCGCTCGAGGAAGCTGTCGACGACGGTGTCGAACTCGGCGCACCCTCTGCGTCAGGCTGGTCGACCCCGACCGCACGCGGAGGTACGCCCCGCCTTCGGTATTCAGCGCATGGCGCGTGGGCGCCTGCGAGTGTCGATGAGCGGGCGCCCGGGCCGATCTGGAGGATACCGCTCGCCGTCGCTGCGGCCTTCGCGGCATTGGTCCTGGTCGGCTGCGAGCCTCTCTTTCCCGACGTCGAAGACTGGATCGCCGATTCGGAGACGCTCGCACGGCGCTTCGACGCGCGCCTGGGGGACTTGCAGTCGTGCCTGGAGGAGGGCGATTGCGACGAGGTGCTCGACTCGGAGGAGAGCGTCTTCGCCATGTGCTCGTGGGTGGCGTCGCGCGGCGAGCTTGCACCGGAGCGCTTCGAGGCGGCGGAGTGGCCGCGGTTCGACGGGCTCTGTGAGAGTCTGGACGAGATGTTGGCGATGCCGAGCGCTGACGCGCTCGGGCGCATCGAGGAGCTGCGGATGGAGACGGACCGCATCAGCGAGCGAATCCGGGACGACATTGAGCCCCGGGAGCGGGAAGAGGCGGAACGGGGTGAAGGCCAGGAAACGCGGAGGCGGACGAGGAGCAACACCCACAGCCCGCGCCCCGCGAGCAGGAGAGCCCGCACGCGTGAACGGCGGGTTCCTCGCCAGCAACCCGAGACGAGCGCGATAGCGCGACAGCGATTCCCAGCTCCTCAACGCCAGCCCGCGTTCCGACCGAGCATTCACGGGAGCGGCGGCTCCATCCTTGGCAGCGTCACCGGGTCTACGGTCGAGGGACCGCGCCCAGAACGAGTGCTGACCGCCGTCCGAGCCCAGCAGCGGACTAACGCTCCCCATCTCGAGGCTGATGTGACCATGGGAGTGCTTGCTGCTGGCGCCGATCAGGACGTCCACCCAGAGGCGGTTGGGAGTCTACGTCCTGCCGGATCGCCAGCGCGCTGACCCGCACCCCGCCCCGGGCCGCCTCCCGCTGCACCGTCAGCGGCTCGGCCGCCACGTTCGGCCGCTCCAGCTGGCCGCGGTCGCCCTCCGCAGTGGAGAGCGCGCCCACCGCCGGCCCGGAGGGCACCCCCTGAACGTCGTGTCCCATCATGGGCGGCAGGGCCAGCGCCCGGCCGGCTGTTGCGGGGAGTTCGCCCTCCACCACCAGCGATGACCGGAGTTTCCTCGCCCGATGAGGGCTCCGCCCCGAGGGCGGGTGCGCCATCAGCTGGCTGCGAGAGGCCCCGCGCTCTTGACCCCCAGGGCCGTGATGGCGTCGAGGCCGTCGGCGAAGAGGCGCAGGCCGACCTTGGTGAGCTCGGCGCGGAGGGCGGCATCGGTCGGGTCCGTGGTGAAGGTGTTGCCCGAGATGTCGAGGAAGGTGAGGGACGTGGCGAACGGGTCGAACCGAGTCAGGTCCAGGGCGGTCAGGGCGTTGCAGGAGAGGTCGAGCTGACCCAGGCCGGTCAGCCCGTCGAAGATGTCCGCGGGCAGGGCCGTGATGTCGTTGTCGGTCAAGTAGAGAAAGGAGAAGCCGGCGCCCAGCAGTCTTGCGGCGTGCTGCCGAGATGAGATGTGTGAGCGGAACCTGCAGGCGCTCCACTGCGGCTGGCTGCGGTGGCGCCCGAGCAGCTCGGAGAGGGCCTCGACGCCGAACAGTGAGCGGAGTACGACCCAGCCGCCAAGACAAGTCCTCCTCGCCGGCCCCCTATCGGAGCAAGGCGACGAAGCCAGCCTGCACGAAGTCCCGGTCGTGAGCGAGTGCCTCCGAGATCCCTCGCTCCTCCATGACGAGGAAGCTCGCGCAGTCGGTGAGACTCCAGGTTTGATCCGGGCGGCTGCCGTAGCGCTCGACGGCGGCCCGGAACTGCGCGTCCGTCTGTGGGGTCACCTCGACGTTTTGGCTGCGTGCGGCCCGCTCCACAACCCCATAGGCCAGGGACCGCTGTCGTTCCCCTCGGCTCCCGAAGATGTTGAGCATCTCGACCAGCACCATCTGGGTGGTCACGATGCGGCGCGGCCCGAGCGCCCTTGTCAGGGCGAGTGCCTTCTCGTGCAGCCTGTCACGAGGATCCTCAAGTGCGACCCAGTACCCCGTATCTGCGAATACGTCGCTCACAGGTCCCTGTCCTTCGGGTGGCCGTACAAATAGTGCTTGTAGTTCTCGGCGAGGTCAGGGGGCCGATCGGCACGCTCGGCGGCTGGCGCGGACGCGTGCAGTTCCTCGATGAGTTGCAGAAGGGATCCCCCGCTTCCTTCCGCCCCCTCCTGCGACGCACGCGATGTGTCATCCATCGACACCATCACCTCCGCACCCTCGTCCAGGTCGACAGGCTCCGTAGGCGTGAACACGCCATTGGCGTAGGTAGCCTTCACAGTTGTGGTCATGGTCGATCCTCCCGGCGTGCGCCTGCGTCTATCCTACCGCGCGTTAGGCGCCGGTTGGACGGTCGGGGGACCGGAAAGGCGCTTACCACCGCGCGCAGTCAGCCGCGCCGTCCACGAGTAGCGCAGCGTTTGGTGTGGATTAGAAAACCGAGACCTCCGTCTCGTACCAGCGATCGCGCCAGTCCTGCCGCGGACCTCGGTGTACCGTGCCGCCGCCGCTGCTCGCAGCCGACAGCCGGCCGCCACGGGGAAGTCGGCCAGCAGTTCCCGACGAGCCTGCTCAACGCCGTCGGGGAAGAGGTGAGCATCACGACACTAGGGGCCGGGCGGAGGCCCCACTTGCCGAAGGTCGCGGATCGCGCTGTGGGCTCCCCGCTCGATGCCCTCCAGCGCTTCGACCGCACTTGACCTCAGCCGGACGCGGGTGAGGTAATCCATGGCGAAGTCGAAGCTCCCTGCGAACGCCTCGACAATCACCCGGATCTCTCTTGCCGCAGACTCCTCTGCCGTTCTCACGGTCGACCGTACCGCTGACTCATCCATGACCAGAGCCTCTTCATACGCGATAACGCGCACATCTTCGATGATCCACCGAAGATCATACGGCTCCAACGCGAGTCCCGCGGCCGGCGCCAGCGACGTGACGGGCGCGTGGCCGGCGCAAGGCGGCGTCAGCTGCGATCTGCTGACCTTCACCGACGGTGTCCTGCCCGCCGCGGCGATCGGGCAACCCGCGTACGGCCAACCAGCCGCCGCCGCCCCTCTCGCCGACGACCTCCGGCAGGGCAACACCGATGCAACCGGGGCGCTCGCCTGGCTCGGGGCGACGCCCGCGCGTGGTGAGCCCGCCGGCGTGACCGTGCTCGACCTCGCGGCGCGCGCCGCTCAAGGCGCACGAATAGGATTGACGGGTTAGCATACAGCCGCAGGAGGTCTCCGATGCCCACACCCAAGCTCGACTGGTCGCGTTACGCGGCCACGGCGGCCGGCATCGTCAGCTGCGAGCAGTGCCTCGACTACGCGGAGGGCGACACCGGCTCGCCACAACCGAGCTGGGTAGGCCGCGACTACGCCCCCGGGGGCGTCGCGTTCGTGCTGCTGAACGCCGCGGTCCCCGGTGCCCGCGACCGCGACCCCAGCGGCGCGCTGCTCCCCGGTCCGGCGCAGCGCGAGGCACTCCTCGCCGAGTTGCTCGCCGCGTTCCGCGAGACGCGCAGCGTCGAGAGCTACCATCGGCTCGTTGCCGCCATGCACAGCTGGATGCAGGGGACGGACGGCGCGGGCAACCCGTGGACGGAGTGGAGCCGCAGGGTCAGCAAGTGCGTCGAGGGATGCCTCGGCCCCGCGCACATCGGCTGGGTGAACGTCGTGAAGTACCGCACGGCGGACAACCGCACGCCGCGCGCGCACGAGCTCAGGCACGGCAGGAAGCACCTGCAGGCCGAGCTCGAGGTGCTGCAGCCGGGCGTGGTCGTGTCGGTGGGCGGCAGACCGTGTGAGGCGCTCAGGGCGCTTGGCGTCGAGCCCGACGAGCACATCGCGCAACGTGGATCGTGCTCGGGCGGCAGAAGCGCCTACGCGATCCGCGACCGCATCAGGGCCAGGGGACTCTGCGTCAACGGAGCGGCGAGCGCGACGTAGGGGAGCGCGGCCGCTGTGCGGAAGCACAGGCTCGGGCGGGCGGCCTGCGCCGGCCCTACCCCGTACACCGCGGCGCCGCAGGGCGTAGGTCGGCTCGGATGCGCCGGACCCGGCAGGTTCGACGCCCGCCGATGCAGCCACCGCCCGCTCCCGGTCCTCAGCCGCCGAACAGGCGGCCGATCAGCTCGGAGCGGTCGACGTTCGCGACGTGGGTCAGGTACTCGTCCTGCATCTTGTAGACGACGATCAGCACCCAGATCACGATCGCGTGCCGCGCGAAGAAGGCCGGCGCGTCCTCGCCCCTGAGCATCAGGATCGTCGCGTAGCTGAGGAACAGCGGCTCGAGGAAGTTGGGGAACAGGAAAAACACGATCTCGTCGCCCGTGATGAAGAACAGCGCCTGCCCGACCGTGCGGAGCGCGAACAGCGCCAAGACGATGCGCCTCAGCGGCCAACGCCACGCGGCGATCACCATGCAGAGGTACGTCACGTAGTCCGCGGACTTGTCGACCTGCTGGTAGACCGGGTCGGAGAGCCCCAGCGGGATCAGCAGATCCCCGTCCACGGCGTCGAGCACGAAGTTCGCCCAGCCGGCGGCGAACGGGAAAGGGATCAACAGCAGCGGCAGCCCGTACTTGAGCGCGACCACAACGGCGATCAGGACGGCGTCCGACACCGCGTGCCCTCTCGATGTGCAGCGCGCCCAGCAGTATGAGCCCGGTGGCCCTCACGAGGAGGATAAGGATCTCCCGGACGCTGCGGACGCTCGTCCGAGGCGCTCGCGGCCCGCTCCTCCGCCATCGCGGGCTGGCGTTCCGCTATCCTCTTGGGGCGGCGCAGCAAGCGATGGCGGCCGGCGAGCGGGAGGGCCCGGCGAGGCGGTCGTCGCTGGGGAGGCCAGATGCGAGCACTCATGCTGGCGAGTGCACTCACGCTGGCGGCCGTTGGCGCCGTGATCGGGGTGGCGGTAGCCACTCACTCGAACAGCGTCGACGTCCGGGTCGCAGCGCGAAGCACGGAGAGCGACAGCATCGAGTTTGCCATCCAGCAACGGCTGCCCGACGGGAGTTGGAGCGACTACAGGTACGGGCGCGCTCGATTCTTCGGGCCCTCGCTTCACGATGGCCGCTGGAAGCACGCCACGCCCGTGCAAGTCGAGGTTCCTGGCGTTCACGTCGCCACAGCGGTAGCCACACCAGAAGCAAGTGAGCAGACAGGCAAGGCTCGCACGCAACAGAGTTGGTACTTTATTGATGACGAGAATAGACGAGATAGGGGATGCAAACCACTCAACGACGATAACAGGCTTCGACTGTCACTAAGACATGATAATCAAAACCTTGCAGGCGACGTCAACTACCCTAGCCCTCCTAGCCCTGATGGTATAGGGTGGTGCTACAAGGCTGGTGGTATCATCGGTGAAGGATATGAGCATATGTTTGACGCTCCCGGCCTATCCTATCATGGTACGACTACAGGACGAGCCTATTTGAATCGCGGGCAATACCCAGTACATAACCTGTTCGTGACAGTTAGTACCCCTAGAGAATACTTCTTTATGGGCTGTATGCAATACGAACTCAATCGAACGGATACGACGGAATCAATGGTTACAAGGAATGTTTGCTACTACAATCCTACCGTGAATATGGAACAACGTGGCGTTTCCCATGGAATAAACCTACTGAAGTTTGACGATGATTGCTCCGGACACACTCTTCGAAAGAACTGTGGGCTCTTGCAAAATGGCGAGAATAGACTATGTGTGGCTGTCACTGTCTTGAACAAAGCCGACTGGGAGCGGAGGTGGCTGAACGACACAACTATAAGCGGAGATGTTACGCTGGGCGAGTATATCCGCAATCGATGGATGGATGTCTCGACACCAGAGCGCTTCTGCTTCGACTTCAAGGTGGTGTGGTAACGTTGCGCGCGATCCCTTCGCGCTCACGGGCCGCCGCAGAGCACGCGCAGCAGGTCCTTGGCGGACTGCCGGGCCTCGATGGCGGCGATCGCCCAGCGGTAGCCATGGTCCGCGAGAGCTCCGCGAGCATTCTTGGCAACATCATCTGCCGCGGCGATCACCAGGTCCGCCGCAAAGAGCAGCAAATCCACGGCGTCGCGCAGCGCGCCGCACGGTGCGGTGGCGCGGTATGAGGCCAGAACCTCGCGGCCAGCGTCGGCCATGGGCGCCGATCGCGTGTCCGTCCAGCCGTTCCGCACGCGCTCGCTGGCCAGAGCGTCCAACTCCCGTACCGAGCCATGCAGCTCGCGTTCCGCGTACTCTGCGGGTGTGAGCGTGGGCGTAGGCGGGGGCGTTGGCGACCTCGCCAGCCCCGCCACCGCATCCCGCCACAGCGGCCAGCGCCATCAACCCGACGAGCACGCCAAGCGCCGTATCATCGGCTCCGCTCATCCATCACCTGCAGCACCATCACCGACGCAGGCGCTCCCTGGCGCTGCGCACGATAGGCCCGAGAACCCGCCGGAATAGGAGGAGGTTGTCCAGGAGCCACGCGAAGTCCTTGTCCCAAGCGTCGCGGTTGTCGAGGCTATGGGGCTTCCACAGATCGATATGGGACGCTTTGCCGATGGGAGCATCGTGCCACTCTATCCCGCGAATCTCCGACTTGATGCGCGCCTGCTGATCGGTAAGCGCCGCGAAGTAGTGCTCGGCGTGCTTCTTCTCCAGAACGAGTTCAACGCGGTTGCCTGCGGGATGCGGGGGCACCCTGCTGTCTTCTCGCGTAACGACAACGGCGAAGTGAGCGTGGCTCTGCGGAACGTCCGCGATTAGGTTCATCCTGAAGTGCTGGTGACTCGGCGACCGCTGCTTCAGCGTGATGGTGTGCCCCGCTCGGCGAGCGTACTCCTCGAACTCTGACAAGAACGCTTCGTATTCGTGAGTCATGCCGACCTCCTCTTTCTGCAGCGGCTCTGGCCAGGCGCTCGCCGCCCCCTTCGGCGAGCGCCCAGCGGCGTCTATGCGGGCGACGGGCCTCTATTAGCGCTCGGGCGCGCCAGCGCGAGTCGCCGGTCTCCGGCGGATCGCGCGGATTCAGTCGCAGAAAGGGGGTCATATTCTTAGCGGAGTTAACAGCAGGGGCCTTCGCCCGTGGCGAGATTATACCGGACCACGCCATGGCACTCAAGCCGCGCACAGCCTGTGCGCTCTCGCCGATCGCGGCGACGAAGCCGCCCGCCCGCGGCACCCCTCGTCCCACGCCGCCCGCCGCTCCGCTATCCTCACGACGCGCGTGAGGAGGCAGCGAGAGCGTTCGCAACCGGGCCGCGATCGTGCAGGTGGGCGAGACGGACTTCTCGAGCAACGCAGGGCGCTCCAACCTGCAACTCGCCCTCAAGGCGATCGTCGCGGAGGAGGAGAACGCCGGGCTCTCGGCTCACGACGTTGACGCGATCGCGAAGATGCACGCGAGCACAGGCGCGGCCTCGGCGTCGATCTCTCATCGTTGGAGGGAGCGATGGTCTTGACCAGCTCCCCCGCTCGCCACCGGATCCCTCTTGGTTGGTCCTCAAAGTTTCCTGAAGGTTTGTTCGTAGCCTGACAGCCGGGCAGGGCTACCAGGTCCCGCCAATCAGGGAAACAGGAGGCAAGAGCATGGGCAGGAAGCTGATACCGATGGGGCTGGTCGCAGCCTTCCTGGCTGCGACCCTCGTCGGCGGGACGGTCCTCGCCTCGGGCGGGGATGACGGCGAGTCCGCCACGGGAGCGGGTGCGGATCCGTGGAGCAGCCTGGAGACGAGGGTGGCCCGCATCCTCGGCACCGACCCCGAGGCCACAACCAACGCCATCGCAGAGGTCAACGCGGCGCTCGAGGTCGAGTACGTGGATGCCGTGCTGCATGAGGCCGTGGAGGGCGGCCACCTCACGACGGAACGGGCCGGCGCGATCCGGGCTCAGATCCGGTCCGGCGACTACTCAGGGTTCGACCTGCTCTTGCAGGATGGCTACGAGGCGGCGTGCGGTGTCGACCCGTCGCTCGACGACCCGTACCAGGACTACGCGAACCGCGTTGGCAAGATCATAGACGTGGACGGCCAAAGGGTCGCCGCGGCCATGGACCAGGCGTCCGGGGAGTGGTACGCGGAGTATTCAGATCCTGCCGCCAGCAGTGATGAACCCTATCCCGACGATGGGCCCGATCGCTGGACGGCACGGATCGCCAAGATCCTCGGCACGGACCCAGCGGTCATGTCCGATGCCCTGCTGCAGGTCGACGCCGAGATCGAGGCCGAGTATGTCGATGCGCTGCTGCGGACGGCGGTGGAAGGCGGTCGCCTGACCGCGGAACGGGCGAACGCCATCCGGGCCGAAGTCCAGTCGGGCGACTATTCCGCCCTCGACCACCTCTGGGAGGAAAGCGCCGAGGAGCAATGCCTCACCGCCCTTTGGTGGGAGGATGTGCCGATGGCTTCGGCCGAGGAGTACTTCGGGCGCATCGGCGCGATCCTCAAGGTGGACGGCCAGCGCGTCGCCGACGCCATGGCCGAGGCAGTGGGCGAGCTCTACAAGCTCGAGCTCGGAGCCCTGGAGGGTGCGAGCGAGCCGAGTGAGGGAGAGCACACCGAGAAGAAGCCGAGCGAGCCTGCGATCGCCAACTGACGGCAGTCGCCGCACGAGCCCCCATCCCGGCGACCGAGGCGCATCCGGGCGCCTCACCCGAGGAAGGGAGCGCGGACGCGGCGCGCAGAATCCAGAGTCGGGCGATACGATCACGGGGTACACCATCCGAGCCGCAGGAGCGACACAGGTAAGGGGGCGGTCATGGGCTCCGGCACCGTCGACGGCGATCACTTGACCGAGAAGCCGCTCGTGCTAGTGGTCGACGACGACCCCAATGTGCTTGCGCTCGCACGGGCCTACCTGGAGCGCGACGGTTACCGCGTCGCGGAGGCCGGGGACGGGCGGCGGGGGTTGGAGTTGGCCCGTGCGGAACGACCCTCCCTGGTGGTACTGGACCTCATGCTGCCCGGACTGGACGGGCTGGAGGTCTGCCGGAGCCTGCAGACGGACTCGATGGTGCCCGTCATCATGCTGACGGCGCGAGTGGAAGAGGCGGACCGGCTGAAGGGATTGGACCTGGGGGCCGACGACTACATGACCAAGCCGTTCAGTCCCCGCGAGCTGGCCGCCCGGGTGCGCGCCGTGCTGCGCCGCGCCGACCGGGAAGGCGCCCTGTCCGCCCACCCGGAACTGGCTTTCGGCACGATCAGGGTCAACCTGCGCACGCGCCGGGCGACGGTGGACGGCGAGAAACTCAAGCTCACGCCCACGGAGTTCCGGCTGCTGACGCTCCTCGTGCAAGAACCCGGGCGGGTATTCTCCCGGGACGAGATCATCGACCGCGCTCTCGGCTACGACTTCGACGGCATCGACCGCGCGGTCGACACCCACGTGTCCTGCCTTCGCCGCAAGCTGGAAGCCGAAAGCAGCGGGAGCGCCAGGCAGATCGAGACCGTCTACGGCAGCGGGTACCGGCTGCGTGACGCCGAGAGCGCCTGACTTGCGTTCCGGTCCATTGTCCGGCCTCCTTTCCAGTCTGCAATTCCGGCTCGTGCTGGGGTTCGCCCTGACCCTGACACTGGCTCTCGCCATCGTGGGAATCTTCATCGGCCTCGCCACCGAGGTGGAGACCGAAAGGTTCGGGCAGGACCAGGACCTGGCGGAGGCTGCTCGGGTGAGTGACTACCTCTCCAGCTACTACACCGAGGAATACGGCTGGGCTGAGTCCGATGCGCAGCTGGAATCGATCGTGGAGCCAGCTGCCGCCATCTTCGGGCGTCATCTGATTCTATTCGACTCCGACGGCAACATCGTCGCTGACTCCTATCCGTCGTACGCGATTGCTTCCTCAGAGTCCGAACAGGGGCCGGATTGGGAGGAGTTGTATGAGAGTGGTCAGTATGGGCCGGAGGATGCCTCATGGGAGATATGGGAGGCGGAGGGACACGCGTGGATTGAGCAGGGGTTCTTCCCGGTCCTCTATGGAGGAGAGCTTGTAGGTTCGTTCGCCGCGTCGAGCGATTTGGGCCTTGACCCGGAGTCTCAGCCCTACCCCCTGGTCGATCCCGAGGCTTCCGGCATTTCCGACCTCGTCAAATGGTATCTGCTGTGGGCCGGCATCGGCGCTGCGGGCCTGGGGACGCTCGCGGTGTGGATGCTGTCCCGGCGCACGCTGGCCCCGCTACAGGGACTGGGGACGACGGCCCGGCGATTGGGCCGGGGCGACCTGTCGCAACGCGCCGAGACCAGCGGCCCGACCGAAGTCCGCCAGTTGGCTCGCAGCTTCAATGCCATGGCCGCCGAACTGGAAGAAGCGGAGCGTCACCGTCGCGACCTCACCGCCGACATCGCCCATGAGCTGCGGACGCCCACGTCCAACATCCAGGGCTACCTCGAGGCCATCAAGGACGGGCTGTTCCAGCCCACACCGGAAACAATCGACACCCTCCACGAGCAGGCTCGCCTGCTCTCGCGCCTTGTCGACGACCTGCGGCTGCTGGCCCGGGTCGACGCCGGCGAACTGCGACTCGAGCGGTCGCAGACGCAGGTGGGAGACCTGCTGCAATCCGTCCTCGACGCGCTGCGCCCCCGCGCTGAAGCCAAAGCGGTGGCCCTCGGCCTCGAGACGGACCCAGCTCTGCCGGCCTTGGACCTCGACGCAACCCGCATCGCGCAGGTGGTCGGCAACCTGCTCGAAAACGCCATCACTCACACGCCGGAAGGGGGCCAGGTGACGGTGTCAGCCCGTGCCGCCGCCAATGCCGTCGATGTGGCGGTAGCCGACACAGGACCGGGGATTGCCTCGGAAGACCTGCCGCGCCTGTTCGACCGTTTCTACCGCGCCGACCCCTCGCGGTCCCGCAGCACCGGGGGAACCGGCCTTGGGCTGACTATCGCCCGCAGGCTCGTCGAGGCCCACGGCGGCTCCATCGCGGCCGAGAGCGTAGTGGGACAGGGCAGCCGGTTCATCATCCGTCTGCCGACTGGTCAATAGCAGACCGCCTCCAGTCAACCAAGCAGGATCGAGCCGGTCGGCAGGCTGCGTTAACGTCGACAGGCCCGCACATATGAACGCCCAGGGGGGAGGCCGTCGCCTGCGTGGCGACGGCCCCCCTTGATCTCGCGGCGGGTCAGCCGGCAACTCCGGCCGGTTCCGCCTCCCGCTCCCGCTCCCGTTCCAGCGCCCACTCGAAGAGCGAGATGGACGCGGGCTCGCGGCTCCGGCGCGTCGGCTCGTGCGGCTCGTGCGGCTCGTGCGGCTCTTCGGCCATGAACTCCGCCCAGGAGAACAGCGACCGCTGCCGCTCCGCGGGTTCGTCATCGTGAGCGCTGCCGCCAGCCGGAAGGGGGTTGCGGCCGTTGCCGTTGGCGTGAACCTCGGCCACCGCTGGCTCGGGCTCGGGCGCGTGCCAGCCCTCGTCCACCAGCAGCACCTCGGCCTCGGCCGCGACCTGCCGCGCCTGCTCGAACACCGACTCCACGGAGCCGGCGTCCTCATCACCCGCGACGATCTTGCGCGCCAGGGCGAGCATCAGGTCGTCGCCCTCGTCCCCGTAGGCGGCGAGGCCGTCCTCAGGCAGCTCGCCCTCGACGGCGAGGGAGCTTTGCAGCTTCTTCGCCACCAGCTGGAGGGCGTCCGCCTGGAGGGTGTTCCGGTAGGCCATGAAGACGACCTGCACGGGCTGCGTCTGGCCGATCCGCCAGGACCTGCGGGAGGCCTGCCGCATGGTGTAGACGCTGTAATCGGTTTCGTACCAAATCAGCGTCGGGAACTCCACTAGGTCGAGTCCCGTCTGCACCAGCCGGGGGTGGCAGACGAGCACGTCGACGCCCTCCTCGACGCGCTTCGCCACCCACGCCTCGCACGCCCTGCGGGTACGCCGTTGGGAGCTTAAGGTGAATCGAGAGGAATGGCGGTCGGGGCGATGCCGCCGTTCCCGCGCCTCGAGGAGAGAACATGGCTGACAATCGTGCGGAGTACTGGCGCGCCTTCGAGGACTACCTGCATGCGTCCGGCGATACCAACATCGTGCTGCACGATCTCGGCCACATCTACTTCAGGGCCATCCGGATCGACGGGGTGCCAAAGGAGACCGGCAAGCGGTGGATTCTCCCTCACTTCGCTGTCGTAGCGACCAAGCAGAAGAGACGGATGAAGGCAGGCAAGCGTGTCGAACTCGTGATCCGGCGACCGTACTACGGCCAGCTGGCGGTGCACGAGCAGTCCATCGGCGAGCAGATCCCCCACATGCTGCCTTCGGATCCGCCCACCGACGAGAACGAGACTGGCCACTTCGAAGTGTGGACGCCCCACAACCTCGACGACCGCCGCGTCTGGCAAGAGGACTTCGCGTGGTTCGTCGAACACCTCCGCCTCTTTCAGGGAGTGCTTGAGCCCCGCGTGCGCGCCATGTTCCAGTAGTTCGCCTTCCCGCCCGGCGGGCTATCGTCGCGGGCGCCGCCCCGTCCGCCGTAACCGGGCGCGAGCCGCCGTGTCGCGAGACGAGGGTCAGCTCGATGCCGTCCGCACCCGGGAGCATCAGGTCCAGCAGGGGGCGCTGAATGTTGTATCTGGCCAGGTTCTATCGGCTGTCTGAGATTGAGACGATCCTCCAGGACGCGGGAGCTGTCCTCACCACGAGCGAACAACAAGGGCAGCAAGAAGGCCCCGCACAAAGCGCCGGCCGGAGGAGGACGCCGCGTTGGCGGCGTCCTCCTCTGCGTGCCTACCCGACGGCGGCCAGCGTCCCTTCTTGCTCCTTCTCGAGCGCCCACTCGAAGAGCGAGAGCGTTGGAGCTTCGTCGCGTCGCCGCGGGTTCGGCGGCTCGTCCTGTTCCCCGGCCATGAACTCCGCCCACGAGAACAGCGAGCGCTGCCGCTCACCGACATCGCGCGGCTCGCCCGCGCCAGCCGGGACCGGGACGGCTTCGACCGCGACCGGCTCGGGCGCAGCCCACTCCGTGTCGACCAGCAGCGCCTCGGCCTCCGCCGCGACCTGCTGGGCCTGGGCGAAGACCGACTCGACCGAGCCATCGTCCTCCTCCCCGGCGACGATCTTTCTGGCGAGCGCCAGCATCAGGTCGTCGCCGTCGTCGCCGTAGGCGGCGAGGCCGTCCTCCGGTAGCTCCCCTTCAACCGCCAGCGACGATTGCAGCTTCTTCGCCACCAGCTGGAGGGCGTCCGCCTGGAGGGTGTTCCGGTAGGCCATGAAGACGACCTGGACGGGCTCGGTCTGGCCGATGCGCCAGGACCTGCGGGAGGCCTGCCTCATCGTGTAGACGCTGTAGTCCGTTTCGTACCAGACCAGCGTCTGGAACTCCACGAGGTCGAGTCCCGTCTGCACCAGCCGGGGATGGCAGACGAGCACGTCGACGCCCTCCTCGACGCGCTGCGCCACCCACGCCTCGCGGCGCTCGGGCGGCACGGCGTCGGCCTTCATCACCGCGACTCTGAAGCCGTGGCGGGTGAGGATGGAGTCCATCCGCCCGGTGATGTCGCGCGTGCCCGTGTGGGTGGCGTAGACGAGCACCCGGCGGCCCGCCAGCCGCTCGGCGGCGACGAGGTCGAGCAGCGCCTGCTCCTTCGGGTAGAGCTTTTCCGACGGGAGGGGCGGGACCTGCACCAGCAGCTCTTCGGTCTCCGGGTCGAAGACCGCCTCGCCGCGGGTGCAGCCGTCGGGGTAGGCGAGCAACGTCTGCAGGTAGGTCGCGAGCAGCCTTCTGGAACCCTTCGAGAGCGCGTCCGCGAGCGCCGCCCGCAGCGTCCCGAACAGCTCGTCGTAGCCGCTGCGCTGCGAGAGCCCCGCCGCGTCGCCCTCCGCGTCCATCGAGGAAAGCAGCACGCGCTCCTCGTAGGGCGGGAGCCCGGCGGCGACGTCGGAGAGCCGGAGGAAGACGCTGTTGCCGATGAGGTGGAAGAGCGCGGCGGGGGCGAGCCCCGGACGCTCCCGGATCACCTTCCGGTACTTGCGGCGGCGGCTGCTGCGCCCGTCCTCCTCGGCGATGTCGTCGTCCCTGCCGATCGTGTGTTCGACGAAGCCGTAGCGCTCGATCCACCGGCCCTCCTCGGAGCGCCCGAACTCCGTGCGGATCTCCGGGCTGAACCGGTAGAGCAGGTGGAAGAGCGTCGAGGAGTAGCCGCCCATGAGCGTGCCGCTGAGGCTGAGCGACTTGCCGCAGACATCGGCGAGGATGCCGGCTGCGATGCCCTGGGCGGAGCCGCGACCCTTGTATTCGTGCACCTCGTCTCCCACCAGCAGGTCGAAGAACCCGCGCAGCCGGTGCTTCACGTAGTCCGCCAGCGGGTAGCGCTTCGGCCCGCTGCAATCGGCCTGCCAGAGCGCGGAGCCGCACTCGCCGCAGCGGCGCTTGCGGCGTGCGAGCTCGCGGCCGAGCAGAGGCACGCCGTCCTTGTCCACGACCTGCGCGTGGCAGTCGGGGCAGCACGGCACCCGGAACGGCTCGCCCGTCTCCTCGTGGCGCACCAGTCCCCGCGCGGTGGTGGCCCAGCGCTGGACGACGGCGGGCTGCCAGCGGTAGGAGAGCTTGGCCCGCTCGCGCGACATGATCGCGAAGAGCGGACCGCTGCCGGCAGCGAGGCGCAGCCGCTCGAGGTCGGTGATCGAGGCGACGATCACGGCGCGGGCGCCGGGCACCGTCGCCTCGACCTCGCGCTTCCACTTGCGCGTCAGGTGGGGCGGACAGAGCACGAGCACCCGCTCGAAACCCGCCATGTAGGCCGCCGAGGCGGCGATGAAGGTCTTGCCCGTGCCCATCTCGCCGACGACGGTCGTGCCGCGCTGCGCCTCGAGCGAGAGCGCCGCGCCGCGGATCGCGTCGGCCTGCGCGCCCAGCGGAGCGCGCAGCAGGCGGGGCAGGGGGCGGTCCTGCTCCGAGGGCCGGTAGCGGGGCGGGTAGGACTCCACCACCCGTTGGGCGATGGCGTCGCGGTACGTATCGATGAATCCTGCGAGGTCCATGGGGTCAGTCCTTCCTTCGTTGCTGTGGCTTGTGACGAAGCGAGGCCCGCCGCTCCGATAGAGGAACGGCGGGCCTCGTGTTGCGGCCCTGGGGGGCGGGCCGTCTATGCGGCGATATCGGTGATCTCGCCGAGGTCGAGGTCGAGGGCAACGACGGTGGTGCGCACCCGCTCGCGGTGGACCTCCTTCTCGGGCGTGGTCTCCACCAGCACCATCTCCTTGCCGGTCCTGCCCTTGACGAGGATGCGGCGGCCATCCGCCTCGAGCTGGAGGTTGTCGAGGAAGCCCGCCGCTACGAGCATCGCGAGGTGCCCGCGCCGCAGCGGCATCAGCGGCCGCGTGCGGGCATCCTCGGCCGGCCAGAGCGCGTCCGTGACGGTCGTGCTGACCCAGAGCCCGGAGCGCCGCGACTCGGCGGCCGCGGCGACCGGGTCGATGGTGCGGGTGGCGAAGAGCACCTCGCCGCCGGCCGTCGCCCGCGCGTTGTAGACGGGGTAGCGGTGGCGGGTCAGCTCCTCGAGCTCGCCCTCGATCGCCTCCTGCAGCCGCACGGCTTCGTACTGGTCGTACTGGACCTCGGCCTTGCGGATGCCGCTGACGACGACCTGGTCGAAGGCCTCGCGCTCCGGCTCGGGGAACGACCAGACGCGCAGCCGCGCGTAGTGCGAGGCGAGGTAGCGCGCCGACTCCGCCAGCCGCCGGCGCGGGATGACGAAGACGAGCAGGCCCTGCTCCGCCAGGTAGCGCGTCGAGTGCCTGAGGAAGGCGTGCTCCGTGCGCTTCTCGTCGTCCGCCGCGTCATCGTCGTAGGGCGGGTTCAGGAACAGCATCCCGAACGCCCCGTTGGCGATCGCCGTCTGGAAGAGGTCCGTGCCGAGCGCGTGGTCGAGGCGCTCCTCCGCCTCGCGAGCGCGCCCGTCGTGGAGCTCCACGCCGTAGGTCTCGACCAAGGCCCCGTCGGGGCGCTCCATGCCCGCCGCGAGCTGCGCCAGCGCATCCCCGGCCCCGCAGCAGGGGTCGAGGATGCGCAGCGTGGTCTCGCCGCGGGCGGTGCTGCGGGCCTGCGCGAGGCTCGCGATCATCTCCACCACGCGCGGCGGCGTGGGGTAGAACCCTCCCTTTGCTTGAGCGGCCAGTCTCATCGTGTCTCTCCTTCCGTGCGTTCGTTGCTTGCTGTCTCACGCGGGAGCGTGAGCGTGCCCGCCGCCACGGCGGCGGCGAGGTCGTCCCGGAGCGCCTCCGCGTCGGGGGTGCAGCGCCAGGCGGCGACGCCCGCCGACTGGAGCCGCGAGACTTCGCCGCTGGCGAGTCCCCGTTCCCACAGCCACTGCGCCCAGCTGCGGTGCAGCGGGAGGGGGCTGCGGCGGTCGAGGAAGCGGTGGTGCAGGGCGGGCGCCTCCGCCTCGCCGGGGGCGAGCAAGAGGAACGCGTCCCGCTCGAAGGCGTACTCCGCGAGGCGCGTGTAGACCATCCCGTGGTAGCCGCCGCTCACCGGGAGGCGGGCGATCTTCGTCGTCCACGTGCCGATCGTCTCGTGCGGGACCTCGCAACGGTGGAAGCCGCCCGAGAGGGCGAGGCCGTCGGTCCCGGCGAGCAGGTGGGCGCTCTCCGGCGGTCGCTTGAGGAGGGCGGCCCAGATCGCCTTGAGGGCGGACTGGGCGCCGACCATGGAGAGGAACCAGAGTCCCTCCGAGTCGGGGTCGCGCGCGAAGGCGTCGGCCGTGGCCGAGAAGCCTCCCGCGCTGATCGTGTACAGGTCGTCCGGGTTGATGGCGGCGTCGGCCGCGAGCATGAGCTGTCTCCTTCCGGTAACTGGATGGGTGGGTGCGCGGGCGCGAGCCCGCGTGGGGCCGGGCGACCGGAGCCGTCCGGTCGAGGGAGAGGCGGCCGGGGCCGGCCGCCCTGGGGTCAGGCCGCCTCCTGCGCCACGTGGGGGCTGCGCCCGAGCACGTGGTCGGCCGCCCGCTGCGCCTGCCCGGCGGCGACCACCGCGAGGCGGCGGTCGTCCTCCAGCGCGCGCAGCCAGGAGGCGATGTAGGACGCGGACTGCTCGACGCGCGAGGGATCGATGCCAGCCTCGCTGCCGAGGAAGGCCGCCGCGAACTCCGCCACCAGCTCCTCTTGCGAGTAGCGCTCGGAGCCGAAGCGCGCCGCCGTGCGGTAGCCCTCGCGCGCGAGGCGGCTCGGGTGCCCGGTCGAGTGCGCGAGCTCGTGGAAGAGCGTCGCGTAGTAGCCGTGCGCGTTCCCGAAGGCGTCGCGCGGCGGCAGGTGCACCTCGTCCCGCTCGGGGACGTAGTAGGCGCTCTCCACGTCCCAGTGCAGGGTCGGGCCGTCCCGGTAGCCCGCGACCACGGCCTCGGCCCGCTCCAGCGGGTCGGGGCAGCGTGAGTCTTTGCGGGCGGGGAGCCTGACGCCCTCGCACTGGGCGACGTTGAAGACCGTGAAGAGCCGCAGCAGCGGATAGTGCTCCGGGCGCTCCGGGTCCGGGGAGTCCTTCCTCTCGATCCACTTCCAGAGCACGACCCGCGTGCCGTGCTCGGCGCGGCGGACGTGTCCGCCGCCCGCCCGCGCCTGGCGGTAGGTGAGCCAGCGCGGGTCGTTCCAGCCCCGCTCCAGCGCCGCCACCTGCAGCACCAGCGTGTTGATGCCGCGGTAGGGGCGGTCCGTGCGGGCGTTGCGGTGTCCGCGTGCGCGCCACGGCGTGCGCCACGGCACGGCGCCGCGCTCCAGCGCGGCGATGATGCGATCGGTGATCTCCTGGTAGGCGTCGCGCATGACTGTCTCCTTCCGAATGCACTGGGGTTGATGGATGCGTGGGGCGGACGCCCCGCGTGCGCCGCGCCCTAGAAGAGGCCGCGGTCCTTGAGGCTCGTGGCCTCGCTCCTGCCGATGACGACGTGGTCGAGCAGCTCGACGCCGAGCAGCTCCGCCGCCTGCGCCAGCTCCTTCGTGACCTTGATGTCCTCGGGACTGGGCGAGGCGTCACCGCTCGGGTGGTTGTGGGCGACGATGATGTTGGGGGCGGCGACCACCACCGCCGGGCGCAGCACCTCTGCCGGCCTGACGACGCTGGAATACGCGTTCCCCTGGTAGATCACCCGCTGCCCGACGACGCGGTTCTTGCGGTCGAGCAGCAGCACGCGCACCTGCTCCTGGGCGAGCGACCCCATCTCCGGTCCGAGCAGGCGCTGCACGTCCCCAGGCGAGCAGAGCGCCGGAGCGTCGGGCTCGCGCTCGGGGAGCGTCTCGACCTCGTAGCGCACGGCCAGCTCGCCCAGGACGTGCAGGTTCCGGCGGAGGGCGTCCAGCAGCGCGCCGGCGTGCGCGGCGCTCATGCCGCCACCTCCACGGGGATCGCCTGCCCGAGCGCGCAGATGCAGTCCTCGTGGTCGGGCGAGCGCTCGTCGTCGCAGTCGAGGCAGTTGCCGCAGTTGCGACAGGCCACCCGCTGGTGGGCGGCGTCGCGGGCGTGCCGCCTCGCCGCGGTCTCCTCCCAGCAGCAGTTGCGCTCGCAGTTGTCGCCGTGGTCGTCCCCGGCTGCGGCTTCCTCGCACGTGCGGCAGTGCGTGCGCCCCTTGATGACGGGATAGCCGCAGCCGGCGCAGTCCCCGCCGTACTCGCCGTGCGCTTCCAGCTCGCGCCTCACGAGCTGGCGGGCGACGGGATGGCCGCCGGGTCCGCCGGACTCGGCGACGTAGTGCCAGGCCCACCTCGCCCCGAGGTCGGCCAGTCGTCGGTGCGGTAGGACCAGCCGTCGCAGGTGCAATGGCCGTTGAAGTGGTCGGGACCCTCGAGCAGGGTCATGACCAGCGTGTGCGCGCTCCAGGTCGGGAGCGCGTCGCGTTCGGTAGTGCGCGCCATGTTCGGTTCTCCTTCGTGGTGTTGCTGATCGGGTGGGAACGAGAGCGGGGCCGCCCCCGTGAGGGAGCGGCCCCGTGTGCGCCCGCGACGTGGCGGGCGGCGTCTGTGCGCCGGTGGTTGCTAGAAGGGCTGGTCGTCCGCGACCTCGGCGGCGGCCTCGCGGCTGCCGTTGCCGTTGCCGTTGGAGCGCCCGTTGCCGTTCGAGTCGAGGAAGATGACCT
>CBDCPB010000003.1:0-7379 GCA_965220125.1 Dehalococcoidia bacterium
GACCCGGTCGCCTGCGACCGTGCACTGTACCGCCCCACCGCGCGCCGAGACTTGGTGGGCGTGAAGTATCGTCTTGCCCAGGCGTTCCGCCCAAAATGGCGCGAGCATGCAATGGGCGGACCCGGTGACCGGGTCTTCGGGGACCCCGAGTTGGGGGCAGAAGAAACGCGAGACAAAGTCCGCGCTCTCGCCAGGCGCGGTCACTATAATGCCGCGGCGGTCGTCGAGGCGGGCCAGCGCGGTCATGTCCGGCTGGATTGCCCTGACTTCGGCTTCGGTCTCGAAGAGCGCGAGATAGTCCATGTCAGCAAACACCGCCTTGGGCTCGGCCCCGAGACCCTGGGAGAGGTCGGCCGGCGGCTCGACGGGGTGCGCGGCAAGCGCCGGAAAATCCATGGTGAGATCGTCGTCGCCGCGGGTCACCTCGAGGCGTCCGCTCTTGGTCTCGAAGGCGACCGCATCGGCGTCGCGCTGCAGATGATGAAACACGACATGGGCGCTGGCGAGAGTCGCGTGACCGCACAGATCGACCTCGGCCAGCGGCGTGAACCAGCGCAGTGCGTAGGCGCCGTTGGCCGGAGCGAAAAACGCGGTCTCCGACAGGTTGTTCTCGTTCGCGATGGCCTGCAGCGTCGCATCGTCCAGCCACGATTCCAGAGGACAGACCGCAGCCGGATTGCCGCTGAACACCGTGTCGGTGAACGCATCGATCTGGAATATCTGCAGGCGCATGCAACAGTTTATTGACGATCGCGGACAGGCGTGCAAGGTGAGGCAGGGACTGCGGCGCCGCGCGCCGCGCGCCGCGCTGCAACGATCGGGTTCCGCCGACGGCATGGACCGCGACTCCTTGGGAGCATTCCGGACATTCGCGTTGGCTGCCTGCGTGGCGGCGGCAGCGCTCTGCATGTCGCCGTTGGCCGCGCCGAAGGCGCTGGCCGGCGACTTCTTCGAGGCCTACGAGGCGTTTCAGCGGGGAGACTACGACGAGGCGCGCGCCGTTTGGTCCAAGTTCGCCTACGCCGGCGACGTCGACGCGCAGTTCAACCTCGGCACACTCTACGAGAACGGCCTTGGCGTGGATGCGGACGCTGAGAAGGCGGCGCGCTGGTACCGCGCTGCGGCATCGCGCCGCGTCGACCTCGCCCGGCTTGCTTTGGCGCGCCTGCAACGCGCGGGCGCGCTCGAGCCCGAACCGGATGAGGACCAGATCAAGCTTCTCGAAATCGCCGCTCGCCGCGGCCTCGCCGAAGCCCAGTACGAGCTCGGCGTCGCCTACGACCACGGACTTGGCGTTACCCAGAATCATGCGACGGCGGCTGGTTGGTACCATCGCGCGGCGGAGCAGGGTCTGACCGACGCCCAGTACAACTTGGCGACTCTCTACGACGAAGGGCTGGGCACACCGCGCGATTTCGAGCAGGCGCGGGAGTGGTACATGCGTGCCGCCGACGCCGGCGAGGCGCGGGCCATGAACAATCTCGGCTATATCTACGAGAAGGGATTGACCGGTGTCAGGGACTACGGCAAGGCGGTCGTGTGGTACCGCCGCGCGGCGCGCAAGGGACTCGCCATCGCGCAGAGCAATCTGGCGGCGCTTCACTACCTCGGCCGGGGCGTAAAGCGTGACTTCGAGCAGGCCTACAACTGGTACAAGGCCGCAGCTGAGCAAGGTGACGCAGTGGGGCGGAACGGCCTCGGCCTGCTCTATGCCAACGGCCTCGGCGTCGAGCGCGATCTCGTCCAGGCGATGGCCTGGTTCAACCTCGCCGCCCATGCGGAAGGCCGCGCTGGCAAAGATGCGATCGCCTACCGCGACCGGCTGACCCGCCTCATGTCACCGGAGGAGCGCGCCGAGTCGGAAGCCCTTAGCGCCGAATTCCTGGCTCAAGCCGACGCCAAGGACGCGCCGGAGGAGCCCACCTTCGGCGTTGCCCTGCCGAGGCCTGCGAACGGATTCCGCGATTCTGCCATTTACGCGCAACGCCTCCTCAAGTCGCTGGGATACTATGATGCGGCGGTGGACGGAGTCGCCGGCGAGTTCACCATCAAGGCGACCCGGCATTTCTTGAGGGAGAACGGGCTGCGCATGGAACCGCAGATCACACGCGACTTGGTGGAGGCGCTGGAGGAGGTGCGGGAGGCCCGCATTGCCGAAGCGGCCGCTGCCGCTGCCGCCGCCGAAGAAGCCGCGAGGCAAGAGAGCGTTGACGAGCCGGCCGACGAAACGGCCGAGCATAACGAGCAGGGCCAATCATGAGGCGAGTGCGCACGTTGGTTCCCGCAACCCCGGTGGCGTTGGCTGCGTCGATCGGGCTGGTCTTGGCTCTGCTCGTGGGCTGCGCGATGGGAGACGATCAGGCCTACGTCGAACGCTCGGTCGAAGAGCTTTACAACGAGGCGATGGACAGCCTGCTGGACGACAACTTCGAGGCCGCAGCGGCGGGCTTCGCCGAGGTCGAGCGCCAGCACCCCTATTCCGTGTGGGCGACGCGGGCGCAGTTCATGTCGGCGTTCGTCTACTACCAGGGTAATCGCTACGACGAGGCCATCGCCGCAGCCGATCGTTTCGTCGAGCTGCACCCGGGCCATCGCGATGCCGCCTACGGCTACTACTTGATCGCCATGTCCCATTACGAACAAATCACGGACGTGGGCCGCGATCAGAGGACGACGGCGCGTGCGTTGCAGGCTCTGGAGGAGGTGGCGCGCCGGTTCCCCGGCAGCACTTACGCGCGCGATGCCCGCCTCAAGATCGATCTGGCGCGCGATCATCTCGCCGGCAAGGAGATGACCGTCGGTCGCTACTACCTGCATCGCGGTAACCAAATCGCGGCGATCGGGCGCTTCCGAAAGGTGATTGAGCTTTACCAGACCACGAGCCACACGGCGGAGGCGCTGCATCGTTTGACCGAAGCATATCTCGCGTTGGGCGTGCCCACCGAGGCGCAGACCTCGGCGGCAGTCCTCGGCCACAACTATCCCGGCAGCCGGTGGTATCGGCACAGCTATGCCTTGCTCGTCGACTCCGACCTGCAGCCCGAGGCGGACGAGGAATCCTGGATCAGCCGGGTCTTCGGCGACGCGTTCTGACGCGGGCAGATGCTTCGGCGCCTCTCGATCCGCAACTATGTTCTGATCAGCAGCCTGGATATCGACCTCGGCGCCGGCATGGCGGTCTTCACGGGAGAGACCGGCGCCGGCAAGTCGATTCTGCTGGATGCCCTGGGACTAGCGCTCGGCGCCCGCGCGACCTCAGGGGTCGTCGCGCGTGGCAGCGAGCGTGCAAGCGTCGTCGCCGTGTTTACCGTCGATGGCGCCGATCCGGTCCACGCCCTGCTGGCTGAGCACGACCTCGATCACGGCGGCGAGCTTCTGCTGCGCCGCGTGATCGGTGCCGATGGGCGCAGCCGCGCCTTCGTCAACGACACGCCGACGGGGCTCGCCCTGCTGAGAAGTATCGGCAGCCAGCTTGTCGAGATCGACGGGCAGACGGAAGCGGGTGGGCTGCTCGACCCGGCGAAGCACCTCGCCATGCTGGACGATTTCGCCGGGCATGGGGAGGAACGGGAGAGCCTCGCAGCCGCCCATGAGGCATGGCGGGCTGCTCAGGCGGAACAGCAGGAAGCGGAGGCTGCGCAGGAGGCGTCGCGGCGGGAGGAGGAGTATCTGCGGCACGCGGTTTCCGAACTGGAGGCGCTCGCACCGGAGAGCGGCGAGGAGGAGCGCCGCGCCGCCGAGCGCGCGATGCTGCTGAACGGCCAGAAGATTGCCGAGGCGTTGGACGCGGCTTCGGCCGGGATCGCCGGGGAGAGCGGCGTGGGCGCTCGTCTCCGTGCGGCGCGCCGCGAAATCGAGCGCGTCGCCCCGGTCGCTGCCGGCGCGCTGGACGCCCTTCTTGAGACTCTTGAACGAGCGGCAATCGAGGCGGAGGAGGCGGAAGGCGCCTTGAGCGCGATGCTCAGCGCGCTCGACACCGACTCCAGCCGGCTCGAAGCGGTGGAGGAGCGCCTCTTCTCGCTCCGAGCAGCCGCGCGTAAGCACCGCATCGACCCCGATTCCCTGCCCGCGCTGCTGACTAGGCTGCGGGGCGAGCTCGGTCTGATCGAAGGCGGCGCCGATCGTCTCGCCGCGCTCGGCGCGGAGACCGAGGCAGCACATCGGGCCTATCATGACAAGGCCCATGCGGTGCGGCGCGGGCGCCAGCGCGCGGCGTGCGCGCTCGACCAAGCGGTGGCAGGCGAGCTCGCACCGCTCAAGCTCGCGCGCGCCCGCTTCAGCGCGGCGCTCGACCCGGTCGCCGAGGGGGCGGAGAGTCGGACCGGCATCGACCGCTGCCGCTTCATGCTCGCCCCCGATCCCGGCGCGGACCCGCAGCCGCTGGCGAAGGTCGCCTCCGGCGGCGAGCGTGCGCGGCTTCTACTCGCGTTCAGAGTCTGTCTCGCGCGTGCGGCCGGTCTCTCCACCCTCGTCTTCGACGAGATCGATCGCGGCATCGGTGGCGCGGTCGCCGACGCCGTCGGCGAGCGCCTGGCGCGGCTCGCGCAGGACGTTCAGGTGCTGGTGGTCACGCATTCGCCCCAGGTCGCGGCGCGCGGCGACCATCACTATCGGGTCACCAGAAGCGAGGGGGAGCAGGGCGCCACCGCACGGGTCGCGCTGTTGACCGAGGATCAACGGCAGGAGGAAATCGCGCGTATGCTCTCGGGCGCACAGGTCACCGAGGAGGCGCGCGCCGCAGCCGACAGCCTGCTAACACGGGCCAGCGCATGAGCGACGAGACGACACCGCCCGAGGAACTCTCCCGCGACGCGGCGGTAAGCGAGCTTGAGCGGCTCGCACGGGAAATCGTCCGCCACGATTCGCTCTACTACGTCGACTCTGCGCCAGAGCTAAGCGATGCCGAGTACGACGCGCTCAGGCGGCGCAACGAGGCCATCGAGACGCTTTTTCCAGATCTCAAGCGCACCGACAGCCCGAGCGAGCGTGTGGGCGCGCCGCCGTCGTCCAGCTTCGCCAAGGTCCGCCACAGCCGGCCCATGCTCTCGCTCGGGAACGCCCTCGACGACGACGACCTGGCCGAGTTCGAGGGCCGGGTGCGGCGCTTCCTCAATCTGGGCGACGACGAGCCGGTGGTGCTCTACGGCGAGCCCAAGATCGACGGCCTCTCGGCGACGCTGCACTACCGTGCGGGCAAGCTCGTGCTGGGCGCCACCAGAGGCGATGGCGAGACCGGTGAGGACGTGACCGCCAATCTGAAGACCCTGCGCGACCTGCCGCATACGCTCAGCGGCTCCGACGTACCGGAGCGGCTGGAGGTCAGGGGCGAGGTTTACATGGGGCTCTCCGACTTCAGGGCGCTCAACCGGGAGCGGGAGGCGGAGGACGCCGCGCCGTTCGTCAACCCGCGCAACGCGGCCTCGGGCGGCTTGCGCCAACTCGACACGACACTCACCGCGAAGCGCCGGCTCCGCTTCTTCGCCCACGGCTGGGGCGAGGCGAGCGAGCCGCTGGGCGAGCGCCACGGCGACGTTCTCAGGCGGCTTGACGCGTGGGGGTTCGCGCTGGCACCGCTCGCCCAGCGCTGCACCGGCCTCGACGAAGCGCGCGCACTCCATCGGGAGATCGAGGCCGCGCGGCCATCGCTCGACTTCGAGATCGACGGCGTCGTCTTCAAGGTCGACCGCCTCGATTGGCAGGATCGCCTCGGCGCCGCCGGTCGGGCGCCGCGCTGGGCGATCGCGTACAAGTTCCCGGCCGAGCAGGCCGAGACCGTGCTCCACCGCATTTCGATCTCGGTCGGGCGCACCGGGGCGCTGACTCCGGTGGCCGAGCTGGAGCCGGTGCATGTCGGCGGCGTCACAGTCTCGCGCGCGACGCTCCACAACGAGGACGAGATCGCGCGCAAGGACATCCGCGCCGGCGATACGGTGGTGGTGCAGCGCGCCGGCGACGTGATCCCGCAGGTCGTTCGCGTGATCGAGGAGAAGCGGCCGGTCGAGAGTGAGCCGTTCGTTCCGCCTGACGTCTGCCCGGAATGCGACAGCCACGCGGTGCGGGACGAGGGTGAGGCGGTGCGCCGCTGTACCGGCGGCCTGGTCTGCCCGGCCCAGGCGTTGGAGCGCCTGCGCCATTTCGTCGCGCGCGATGCCTTCGACATCGAAGGCCTCGGCGCCAAGCAGATCGAGGCGTTCTATGCGGAGGGACGGGTGCAGAGCCCGGCCGACATCTTCGTCCTGGAGACGAAGGACGGCACCGACGAGTTCCCGAAGCTCGCCGAGCGCGACGGCTGGGGCGAGACCTCCGCCTCCAATCTCTTCCGTGCCATCGAGGCCCGGCGGCGCATTTCGCTCGACCGCTTCATTCACGCGCTGGGGATCCGCCATGTCGGGCAAACGACCGCGCGCCTGCTCGCCCGCCGCTACGGCACGGTCGAGGACTGGCGCACGGCGATGGATGCGGCCGCGGAGCCTGAGAGCGAGAGCCTGGCGGCGCTCAACGATATCGACGGGATCGGCCCGGTGGTCGCAGACGCCATCGTCGAGTTCGTGGCCGAGCCCCGGAACGGCGCGATCCTCGATGCGCTCTGCGCCCGGCTCGACATAGAGCCGTTCGAGGCGCCGACTGCCGACTCGCCTGTCGCCGGCAAGACAGTCGTCTTCACCGGCAAGTTGCAGCAGGTGACTCGACTCGAGGCGAAGGCGCGTGCCGAGGCGCTGGGCGCCCAGGTGGCGGGGTCGGTGTCGCGCGCGACCGATTACGTGGTGGCGGGCGAGGATGCAGGATCCAAGCTGAAGCGTGCCGAGGCGCTCGGCGTCACGGTGCTGAGCGAGGACGAATGGCTTGCCGTTGCCGCCGGTGCGGCGCCGCCGGTCTCGCATGACGGCGGCGATGAGCTGAGCGATGGCGAAAGCGGCGGCAGCGCCTAAGCCCGACTCCCCAGGCGGAAGCGCGGTCGAATGGTCGGTCGCGCCGGGACTAGTGCCCTATCCCGACGCCGTCGCGACTATGGAAGAGCGGGTTGCCGGCATTCTCGCGGGCCAAGCGCAAGAGCAAGTATGGTTGCTGGAGCATCCGCCGCTCTATACCGCGGGCACGAGCGCAAACGCGGATGACCTGCTTGATCCGCAAGGTCTCCCGGTCTTCAAGTCCGGCCGCGGCGGCCAATACACCTATCACGGCCCGGGTCAGCGTGTGGCCTACGTCATGCTCGACCTCACGGCGCGTGGGCGGATGGACCTCCGCTGCTTCGTGCGCGATCTGGAGCAGTGGCTGATCGGCACGCTTGCGGAGTTCGGAGTCGCCGGCGTGTGCCGTGCCGGCCGCGTCGGCATCTGGGTTCCACTTAAGGGCGGTGACGAGGCCAAGATCGCGGCGAT
>CBDCPB010000004.1:0-787500 GCA_965220125.1 Dehalococcoidia bacterium
CCTCGAACCTCAGTTGCTCGGACTGCACATAGGGTGGCGGGGCCTCGGAGGCGTGTGCCTCCTCGGGCCGCCCGGATTCGATCACCTTCATGCCTGACGCCTCCTTTCGGCCGATCGCTTGGAATGCCTGCTGACTTGCTCGGAGAAGAACTCGGCGAACCCTCCCATCAGCGTCAGCATCGACAGGCCCTCGGGCGTGGTGTAGTCGACGTTCTCGGTCACGCTGGCGAAGCCGAAGCGTGCATCGCCGAGGATCTGCAACGCTTCGGCTTGGACACGGATGTTGCGTGCCCAGTGGTGGATGCTGTGGACGACGACGACATCGAACTGACCCCGCTCTGCGTCCTCGAGCAGGGCTCTCAGTTGCGGCCGTTTCTCGATACGGTCGCTACGGGCGCTGACGCCCTCGTCGGCGTAGATTCGAACGAGTTCATAGGCGTTGCGCTCGCAGTAGCGCTCGATCTCGGCGCGCTGAGCGTCGAGGGAGTACCCCTGAGTCTGGTCCTTCGTGGAGACCTGGGCGCACCCGACCGCGGCCCCCTTGCTCCCCGGCGCGATCCGCGTCGCGCGCTCGTGATCGGAGTGCGCCGACTGCGTCGGCGCCGCTCCGTTGTCTTGGGGCGATTCGGCTTCGTCCACGCCGTCGACCCTCAGTTGCTCGGACTGCACACCGGGTGGCAGTGCCTCGGAGGCGTGTGCCTCCTCGGGCCGCCCGGAATCACTGATCTTCATGGATTGGTCGTCCCTTCGTTGCTGACTGGTGGCCCGACATGCGGGCCGCCGGTCCTGAGCTGCTGATGAGCTACGTAGACTGCCGGGCGCCGGGACAGGCCCTCGTCTTGACGAGGAACTGTCCCGACCAGCCGTGCAGCTACCCGATTACTTCGTCAATACCGCACAATGGCAGTCGCGGCGACTGGCATGTGCGCCTGGACGCTACGCCGCCATGAGGCGGGACTGGTCACTCTCACGCGTGGGCTCTGGTTGCGCCGCCGCTCCTCGGTGCTCAAGCGCGCGTCGCTTGAGGATCTCGAGGCTGATCTCGGCCCACTCGGCCTGAAGGTGTGCAAGTGAGGGTCGACATTGCGGGAGCGCGTCCGCCGCTCGTTGCCGCGGGACCTAGGCAGCCCGCTGCTCCAGGGCGACGTTCGGGCGCGCGCTCTCGCGCTCGCCCGTGTGATCTCGAAGGGCTATCGTCTTTTTCGTGGACATGGAGTATCGCCTCTCTGTCCGCGGGCAGTCCGGCGTTCGCGCGCCGGGCTGCCACTTTTCCGTGCTGGGTCGTCTCCTCTAGCCGCGCGCCGGGGCGGATGGTCACAGCAGAGATGTACCGTTCCGGCGAAGTTCCCGTCATTGCCTCGCTTCTCCCTTCACGGGTGCCGGCCGCGGCCAGGCCGACTGCGTGCCCACGCACTACCGTTGCAGCCGCCCCAGCGCGGATGCACGGCAATGTGTGAGCACCTCCTGTGGTGCTCGACGGTCGCGGCGTCTGCTGCGCCACTCCCGCCGGTCCCTTCCTGCCCGGGCCACTGCCCGGTCATACGTCGTCCGGGCGCGCGTTCGCGAAAACAGGTACCCGACGTTCGTATTGTACCATGGATCGCACGGAAGCGTGGCGCATTTTTTTACGAACCAGAAACTAGACGCGCGTTCGTCTACTCTGCTAGAATAGCTGCTGCCATGAAACTAGGTGCGCTCGCAGACATCCGCCCGGGGATGGTGATGACCGGCCACGGTGCGGGCGCCCGGCCGGGCGACTGGGCTCTTGATGTCGTGGAGAGCGCTGACATTCTCGATGACCGCTTGGCGCTCGAGGGCCTGCGCAGCATTGAGGTGCGACAGAGCATCCGGTCGGTAGCGCACCTCCTGGACCCGTACGACATTCTCGTCACGGCGCGGTCGCAGGCGATCAAGGTCGCACTCGTCCCACCGGGCGTATTCCGCACCGTTGCGTCGGTCACGCTGCTCATCGTACGGGCGCCGGACCCCGGCACGGGCCTTGCGCACTTCCTCTGGTACTACCTGTCTTCGGGGCGCGGCCGCGCCGAGATCGCATCGAGGCTGACCGCTACGTCCGTGCCGACGCTGTCGACGAAGGCGCTCGGCGACGTACCGGTCCCGGTGCCGCCGGCCAAAGATCTGGGTCGGCTGGCCGACCTCATACACGCAGCCGAATTGTCGCGTGAGGATGCGCTGGAGGCCGTGCGGGTGCGGCATGATGTGCTGCGAGATGCGATCATCGCCGAGGCGATAACGAGGGAGGGACGGGTAGCGATGCCGCTCAGCACGACGGAGCTCGAGTCCAAGCTCTGGGGCGCCGCAGACATCCTGCGCGGGCAGATCGACCTCGAGCGACTACAAGAACTACATCTTCTCGATGCTCTTCCTGAAGCGGCTCTCCGACCGCTTCGCCGAGGAGGTCGAGCGCGCCGTCGCCGACGGCCAGCCCCGCGAGGTCGCCGAGCGCGACCCGGACGAGCACGAGTTCTTCGTGCCGCCCGAGGCCCGCTGGAGCCCCATCGTGCGCGAATCGATGAACCTCGGCGAGGTAGTCAACCGCGCCAGCGCCGAGATCGAGGAGGCGAACGTCCCCCGGCTCGACGGTGTCCTGCGCAACACCAACTGGAACGACGAGTCCAAGCTCGGCAGCCCCTCCAGCCGCGACCGCATCATCGCCAGCCTCCTGCGGCACTTCGACGCCCTCGACCTGAGCGACGCGAACCTCACCCAGGAGGGCGAGCAGGGCGCCGTCAACGTGTTGGGCGACGCCTACGAATACCTCATCCGCCAGTTCGCCGACGACGCCGGCAAGAAGGGTGGCGAGTTCTACACGCCCCGATCCGTCGTGCGCCTCATCGTGGAGCTGCTGGAGCCGGCCGAGGGCATGCGCATCTGCGACCCGACGGCCGGCTCCGCGGGCATGCTCATCTACGCCGCCCAGTACGTCGCCGAGCAGGACGTGGCAACCCGCGCAACCTGGTGCTGCACGGCCAGGAGCGCAACCTCGGCACGCTCGCCATCGGCAAGCTGAACATGCTCCTGCACGGCCTGCGCTCCGCCCGCTATGAGGGCAGCGACGTCATCGTCGACCCGCAGCTGCGGGACGAGGGCGGGCGGCTGCTACGCCTACGACCGCGTCATCGCCAATCCCCCCTTCAGCCTGAAGGAGTGGGGGCGCGACTTCGCTCCCAACGACCCCCATCACCGATTCGACCGCTATGGCGCCATCCCGCCCAAGACGCAAGGGTGACCTCGCCTTCCTCCAGCACATGCTCGCCGTCACCAACCCGGCAGGGGATGGTGGGCGTGGTGATGCCACACGGCAATCCTCTTCCGCGGCGGCACCGAGGGGACGATCCGCAAGGGGATCGTGGAAGCCGACCTGTTCGAGGCGGTGATCGGCCTGGCGCCCAACCTCTTCTACGGCGCCAGCATCCCGGTGGCGGTCTGCATCCTCAACAAGGACAAGCCGCCGGAGCGGCGCGGCAAGGTGCTGTTCGTCGACGCGAACCAGCCCGACTACTTCCGCGCCGGCAAGGCGCAGAACCTGCTCGACGACGAGCACGCCGCGAAGATCGTCGAGGCGTTCCGCGCCTACGAGGAGGTCGAGCGCTTCGCCCACGTCGCCGACCTCGACGAGATCGCCGCCAACGACTTCAACCTCAACATCAGCCGCTACGTCGACACCACCGAGCCGATCGAGGTGCCGAGCGTCGAGGAGGCGCTCGCGGAGCTGCGCGAGGCGGAGAAGGCGCGCGACGAGGCGGCGGCGCGGATGGACAAGCTGCTCGCGGAGCTTGGGTACGCCGCCAGAGGTGACACCAGTGACTGAATCGAGGCGACGACTCCCGAGCGACGAGAGTCTCGGCCTTATCGCGGCCTTGCGACGCTCTCGGGTAAGAGATCCCGAACTCGCGAAGGTAATCAGCGAGGGTTTGGTCAGTCCAGAGCTCTTCAACGTCCAAAGGAGTTGCCCGTTGATTGGTCCTACGAGGTGGCAACGGCTCTCGTAGTAGTCATCGACCTCGCAAACCCCCAGACCGTGGAAGACATCCACAAGGTCGCCGCCGAAGCACTCCCGGAGTTCACACCCAAACGAGCGGTTGAGATTGCGGAAGCCTGTATACGATGGGGAGCACGGATTCGTGAGTCCGATAGTGCCGAGGCCTGCGAGCGACGCAGAGCGTTTCTGGAAGAGTCATAGAAGGGGGGCCTGTGATGGACTACGTCGTGGTCATCGAGAAGACGGGCAACGGCTATGGCGCCTACGTCCCCCGACCTGCCCGGCTGCATCGCCGCCGCCGACACCCGCGAGGAGACCGAGGCGCTGATCCGCGAGGCCGTCGGCTACCACCTGGAGCTGCTCCGCGAGAGCGGCGACCCCATTCCGGAACCCCAGCGAGCGCGGCCTTGTCTCCGCGTGACTTGCGGGGAGAGGAAGCGTTCCGTGCCCGGAGCCACGGACCTGGCCGTCAGCGAGGACACACTCTCGGCCGAGTTGTCCGACGGGCGCACGATCTCCGTGCCACTCGCCTGGTACCCGCGGCTGGTCCACGCGACGCCCGAGGAGCGCGGCCGGTGGGAGCTGCACGCTGCGGGCCAACACATCCACTGGCCCGACCTCGACGAGGATCTGAGCGTCGAGGGCCTGCTCGCGGGCCGTCCGTCCGGCGAGGGCCGGGAGTCGTTTGGACGCTGGCTGGAGGCGAAGCGCGCGGGCCGGCCGCTCACCCTCGACGTCCTCCTCGCCGACGACGAAGGCTAAGCGCAGGGCGGCTGATGAAGCTGACGTATTCCGTCGTCTTCGAGCAGACCCCGAACAACTACTGCGCCTCCGTGCCGGACGTGCCGGGCTGCGTGGGCGCCGCCGACACCCGGGACGAGATGCGAGCCATGATCCGCGAAGCGCTCGCCTTCCACATCGAGGACCTGCTGGAGCAGGGCGAACCCCTCCCCGAGCCGAAGATGTCCATCGCCGACGCGATCGCCTACCACAACGAACCCATCCCCGAGGATGTCATCAGGTCATATGCCGAGTACGGCAACGACGCCCCCACGCTCTCGACGAGGTTCGAGCTTGTGGAGGTCGAGGTTCCGGCTCAACAGGCGGCGCAGGCGGGAGACTCCGGACCCCGCCGCAGTCCCCGACGGCTGGCAGGCAGTGCGCCTTGGGGACGTCAGTGCCCCGCCCTCGTACGGTGCTAACGCACCTGCGCGCCCCTTTGACCCGGACCTGCCGCGGTATGTGCGAATCACCGACATTGCCGATGATGGTCGGCTAAAGAACGACGACCCGCGATCGGCAGAGCCTGCGAAGGTCCAAGGCTATGAACTCCGCCCCGGCGACCTACTGTTTGCTCGGAGCGGGAGCGTGGGGAGGACGTACCTGTACCGACCGGAGGACGGCCCCTGCGTCTTTGCTGGCTACCTCATCCGCTTCCGCCCCGACCCTACCGTGGCACTGCCAAGGTTCGTTGAACTCACAACGCGCACGCCTCGCTACCGTCGCTGGACTGCCTCGATGTTGCGTGTGGGAGCGCAGCCGAACATCAACGCGACCGAGTACAGTTCCCTGCCGATCCTGCTCCCGCCCCTCGCCGAGCAGCGCGCCATCGCCGCCGTCCTCGACGCCATCGACGAGGCGATCGAGCGCACCGAGGAGGTCATCGCCGCCACGGAGCGCCTCCGCGACGCCCTGCTCCACGAGCTGCTGACTCGCGGCCTGCCCGGTCGGGCACTCGGAGTGGGCGGACGTGCCCGGCCTCGGGACCGTGCCGGCGTGCTGGGACGTCGTGCGGCTGGGGGATGTGTGCGAGCGACCCGAGTACGGCGCCAACACGCCCGCCGTACCCTTCGACCCCTGCCCTACCTCGGTACGTGCGCATCACCGACATCACTGATGATGGCCGCTTGCGTACAGATGACGCCCGCTCAGCGGCGCCTTCCGCTACTCACGGCTACGAACTCGATCCTGGCGACCTGCTGTTTGCTAGGAGTGGAGCGACTGTCGGGAAGACATACCTTTGCCGCCGCCAGGACGGACCGTGCTCCTACGCGGGCTACCTGATCAGATTCCGGGCGCTGCCAGACGTGGCCTCGCCCGAGTTCCTCGAACGCTGGACCCGCTCGCAGTTCTACGGCAAGTGGGTGGCCTCGATGCTGCGCGCAGGCGCCCAGCCGAACATCAACGCGACCGAGTACTCGTCCCTCCTCATCCCCCTCCCGCCCCTTGATGAGCAGCAGACCATAGCCGCCGTCCTCGATGGCGTCGACGGCACGATCGAGCGGGCGCGCGAGGAGCGGGCGCGGCTACACTCGTTGCAGGCGTCGGCGGCGGATGCACTGTTGACGGGGCGCGTGCGGGTGACTGTCTGAGGATTCGGAGGGTGCGTGGAGGATCTTGACCTCGACGGTCTGTTCTGGCCAGAAGACGCGCCCGACAATCAGGTCGCTGGTCGCCTCACCTTCGACGCCCGAGATGGGGGGCTCTTGGCCTTGATCGGCTCGTTTGACGACCTCGATCAATTCGGAGAATTGGGCGGGCCGACGCGCATACATGGACTCGCAGGGAAGAGAGTGCTCACGCTCGATGGCTGCCTCCAAATCGGCAAAACCTTCGAGATGCCGGGCTTCGTGCGCGAACGCTACCACGTGCCCCGAATCTTGTCTGGTGAGCACCTTCGCGAGAGTCAGTTCGATCGGTTCACGGCCGTGCATATCGGACTGCGGCACCTAGAGCACTGGGTGAACAAGTCGGGAACGAAGTTCGATACGGAACTCTCCGAAGGCCCGGACGGCCCAATCGATATCCGTAGAGTCACCGTGACTCACGAACCTCTCGATGCGGTCATCGCGCCGATCGCGGAGGGGACACTGGAGATCGGCTTTCCGTCCAGGATGAGCCTCAATCCCTTCGAGGCGAGGATCACTCAAGACTGTTCCTTCGCCGTCCGCTTCGACAAGCAGGTGGGGCTGCGTGAGGCACTTGCACGCTGCACAGCACTCCAAGACCTCATGACGATCGGCCTGGATGAGCCAGCCGCTGTCAAGCATGTGTCCTTGTCGCACGCCGATTCAGTAAGCCAGCGGTCTGACGGCGAACCGGTTAACACCCCGATTGAACTGCATGCCCAGTTTCACGGAAGCCGTCCTCCGGAGGGAGGCGGCGGCACGTATCCGGCGAATATGCTCTTCACGTTCGAGGACATTGGGGGCTTGGATGGAGTAGCTCAGTGGCTGTCGGCGGCCACGCGATTCAGGGCTGTCATCGGACTCCTCATGAGTCACTGGTACATCCCCGAGATGTACACGGAGAACCACTTCCTGAACGTCATCATTGCTGCCGAGGCCCTCGAGCGCATCCGGACCGGGAAGCAAGAAACCCCGGCGAGGCGTGCACTGCTGAAGATCGCTGACGATGCAGGGCAGATCGCGGACGTGCTGGTCGGTGACGTGAAGTCCTGGGCTGATGAAGTCGTGAAGATGAGGGCCGTCGATCTGGTCCACACTGGACTGGGCGAGGATCCGGGCACAACGAGAATGCACTACCTGTCCGGATCAGTCTACATGCTGGTTGTTGTCAGCCTCTTGCGAGAGTGCGGAGTGAGCGTCACCACCCTATCCAACATCCAGCACCACCGAAGATTCAAGTGGGTCGCCGAAGGGCTTCGGACGACCACGTGACTGCCCCGGCCGAACTCAGCGAGCTCAGTCCGCCGGGAATCGTGCGCGAAATCCTCGATCGGCTCTGCTACGCGGACGCGCCGCGCGAGGCGCTGGCGGCGGAGCGGGCGGTGATATGATCCTCGCTCCTCCACCTTCCGAGGGAGGGCTGACGCCGTGCGCATCTCCGGGCAAGGCCGCATCACCATCCCCAAGCCGCTGCGCGACCGCCTCGGCCTGGATTGCGGCGCCGAGGTCGAGGTCACGCCGCACGACGGCGGCGTGCTGATCCGCCGGCGCGACGCCGCCGACGATGCCGTGCAGGCCGCCGTCGGCGGCCGCCTGCGGGACGTGGACACGAAGCAGCGCACCGCCCAGTTGCATGAGTACGGCCGCCCCGGCCACATCCCGCTGCGCTTCGGCCCCGACCTCGACGCCGAGATGCGGCGGCTGGAGACGCAGTACGTAGAGGTCCGCGGCGCAGGCCGCATCGACGACGACCGCGACACGTGGATCGAGGTGCGGGTCGAGGAGCTGCGCGAGACTCGCTCGTGGCGGGAGCCGTTTGAACTCGACGCCTTCCTCGACGACCCCAACCCGAAGCTCTTCGACCCGGACGCGGTCCCCACGATCGACCTGCCGGATGAGGAGTTCGAGTCGTTCCTCGATGCCATCCGCATAGGGCGCGGAAGTTCATGACCTCCAGCGTCGGGCTGGTCGTCCTCGATAGCACGGTGAGTTCGCGGCGCTGGCGGAGGAACGCGAGAGCGTAGAATAGCCGCATGGGCCGCATGACTCGCGACGAGGTCATCGAGACGCTGAGGGCGCACCGCGAGACGCTGGCCGAACGCTTCGGCGTGACAAGCCTCGCCCTCTTCGGTTCGTTCGCGCGCGGCACGGCCACGGACTCGAGCGATATCGACATCCTCGTCCGGTTCGATGGGCCGGCCACGTCGAAGTCGTACTTCGGTGTGCAGTTCTACCTCGAGGACCTGTTCGGCCGGCCGGTCGATCTCGTGACGGACAAGGCGCTGCGGCCCCGCTTCCGCCCCTACGTCGAGCGTGAGGCCGTGGATGTCTGATCCGGACGATGTTCGCGACTGGCGGCTCTACATCGAGGACATGCTGCGATTCGCCGAGAAGGCGCTCGGCTACACGGAAGGCCTCGATCAGGCCGCCTTCGTTGCCGACGAGCGGACGTACGACGCCACGCTGCGCAACATCGAGCTGATCGGCGAGGCGGGGATGCACGTCCCGGACCAGGCGCGCCGGGCGCATCCGGAAGTCGAGTGGCAGCGGATCGTGGCGACCCGGAACCGAGTGGCGCACGCCTACCTCGGCATCGACGACGACGTCATCTGGGACATCATCCAGACCGATCTACCAGAGCTCCTCGACGCGCTCAGGCGCATGCTGCAGCAGGAGCGGACGTGACCAGCCCCGCCAGGCTCAACGAGCTCAACTCCGCCGAGGACCCCGCTCGCGAGCTCCTCGAGCGGCTCGGGTACGAGTACGTACCTCGCGAGGTCCTGGCGGCGGAGCGCGAGGGCGAGCGGGAGGTGCTGCTCGAGGGCCGCCTGACGGCGGCGCTGCTGCGCCTCAACGAGTGGATGACCGAGGACCAGGCGCAGCGCGTCATCTTCAATCTCCAGCACGTCGACGCCACCGGCCTCGCGCGCAACCAGGCGATCCACACCTACCTCGCCTACGGCATGCCGCTCACGATCGACCTCGAGGGCCGGCAGGAGACGCCCACCGTCCGCTTCTTCGACTTCGACCACCCCGAGCCCGACGCCGGCCTCAACGACTACATCGTCACCACCCAGTTCCGCGTGCGCCGCGGCAACGAGCGCGGCGGCGCCGCCGCCTCCGAGGACGACGAGAAGGTCATCAAGCCCGACCTCGTGCTGTTCGTGAACGGCATCCCGCTCGTCGTGATGGAGGCGAAGTCGCCCACGCTGCTGGAGGTCTGGAAGACGAAGGCGGTGAAGCAGCTGCATCGCTACCAGGAGGCCGGACCGGAGTGGCACGGCGCCGGCGCGCCGGAGCTGTTCGACACCAACCTCATGTGCGTCGCCCACTGCGGCGCGGACGCGGCCTTCGGCGCCCTCGGCGCTCCCGAGAACGCCTACGCCGGCTGGAAGTCGATCGAGCCGCTCACCGACGAGGAGTTCGAGAGCCGCTACGGCGAGCCCGCCGAGGGCCAGGCGCGGCTCATCGGCGGCCTGCTCAACCCGCCGGTGCTGCTCGACATCCTGCGCGACTTCGTCGTCTTCCAGCCGGAGCGCGGGCGGCTGGTGAAGAAGCTGCCGCGCTATCAGCAGTACCGCGCCGTCACGAACGGCGTCGCGCGCATCCTCGGCGGTCGCACGCCGGAGGAGCGCGGCGGCGTGGTCTGGCACACCCAGGGCTCGGGCAAGTCGCTGACGATGCTCTGGCTCGCGACGAAGCTGCGGCGCTCGCCGGCGCTGCGCAACCCGACGATCGTCGTCGTCACCGACCGCACGCAACTCGATCGCCAGATCACGAACACCTTCCGCACCGCCTTCGTCCCGGGCGAGCCCGAGCGCGCCGACAGCACGCGGCAGCTGCGCGAGCTGCTGCGTACGAGCAGCGGCCGTACAGTCATGACGACGATCCAGAAGTTCGAGGAGGTGCTGGGCGCGCCGGCAGGCGGCCTCCCCCACCTCAACGATGCCGACAACGTCGTCGTGATGATCGACGAGGCGCACCGCACGCAGTACGGCCTGCTCGCCTCGAAGATGCGGGCAGCGCTGCCCAACGCGACGTTCCTCGGCTTCACCGGGACGCCGATCGACAAGGGTTTCCGGCGGACCACGCTCAGCGTCTTCGGTGGGCTGATCGACTCCTACACCATCCCTCAGTCGGTCGAGGACGGCGCAACCGTGCCGATCCACTACGAGGCGCGCCTGCCGGACCTGCACGTCGAGGGCCCCGAGACGCTCGACCGCCTCTTCGATGCGCTCTTCGGCGAGGAGCCGGAGGAGACGCGCGCCGAGATCCGGCGGCGCTACGCGAACCGGGAGCGCGTCGCCGAGGCGGAGAAGCGGATCCAGTCGATCGCCTTCAACATCTACGAGCACTTCAAGGACAAGATCCGGCCGAACGGTTTCAAGGCGCAGGTTGTCGCGCCATCCCGCCGCGCCGCGCTGCGCTACGCCAAGCACCTCGCGGACTTCGGGCTCGCCGCCTACCCGGCCATCACGACGACCAACAACGACGGCCCCGAGTTCCAGGTGGCCCGTGACCTGAACGAGGACGCGATCGTCGAGGCGTTCACCGACCCGGACGGCGAGCCGCAGATTCTCGTCGTCGTCGACAAGCTGATCACCGGCTTCGACGCGCCCGTCGAACAGGTCCTATACCTCGACCGCGCGATCCGTGAGCACACGCTGTTGCAGGCGATCGCGCGCGTGAACCGCCGCTTCTCCCGCACGCAGGATGGCGTCACGACCGAGAAGACCTACGGCCTCGTGATCGACTACCACGGCGTCTCACGAGAGCTTGAGAGCGCCCTCGCGATCTTCGACCACGGCGACGTCGCGGAGGCGATGCAGGAGCTGCCCGAGGACCCGGGGCCCGTCATCGAGGCGGCGGCCAACCAGGCAGAGTCACACTTCGGCAGGCTCGACCTTGGCGACCCATGGACCTGCGTCCACCACTTCGACGCCGACGCGGACACCGAGGGCGACTACAAGGCGGACGCCTACGAGCACTTCGACCGCGACTACCGCGAGTTCTCGACGCTGATGGACCGCTTCCTGCCGGACGCGGCCGCCGGCGCCTACCTCGACCGCCTGCGCCGCTTGACCGTGATCCGCTCGTACGCGCGGGCGCTCTTCCTACGTGAGCGCGCCGACATCGACTGGACGGCGGTCGGCGCCAAGGTGAAGGACCTGCTCGACTCGCGCATCGACGCGGAGGTCCGCACGCTGATGGCGCCCGTCTCCATCCTCGACGCCAACTTCGAGCAGAAGATCGAGCAACTCCCGCACGACGAGGCGCGCGCTTCGGTCATGGAGCACGCGCTCCGTGCGCAAATCAAGGAGAACGTCGAGAAGAACCCGGCGTTCTACGAGCGCCTCTCGGAAGCCCTCGAGCGCATCATCCGCGAGTTGCGCGCACGTCTCATCGACGCCGCCGAGGGCTCCCGGCGGATGGCGGCTCTGCGGAGCGAGATCCACCGCGAGGAAGCGATCGCGTCAGAGCAGGGGCTCACGCCGGTCTCGTTCGCCGTCTACGGCCTCCTTACCGGCGGCGGCTCGAACGGTACCGGCAAGGGGGCGGCGGACCGCTTCTCAGAAGGGAGCCCGGAGTACCACGCTGAGTTCGACGACTCGCTGAAGGAGGCCGCGCGCGACATCGACGCCATCCTCGATCAGCACCGCTCGATCATCGACTGGTGGGAGAACCTCGACGTCCTGCGCGAGATGCGGCGCGACATCAAACGGCTGCTGCGCGAGACGAAACGATACGAGGAGGACGAACTCGACGAGCTCGTCAGGCAGGTCGTCGAGGTGGCACGGCGGCGCCTCGCATGACCGAGGGCGGCGAGGTCCGCTTCGGCGACGCCCGCATCCGCTACCAGGTCATCCGCAGCCCGAGGCGCCACAAGACGATCGAGATCACAGTCGATGAGCCTGGCCTCGTCACCGTCGCGGCGCCCGCGGACACACCGGCCGGCGACCTCGAGGCGGCCGTGCGCCGCCGCGCGGGCTGGATCATCCGCCACGACGGTGAGGCCGCTGCCGCGCTGCCGCCCCGCCGGTTCGTCAGCGGCGAGTCCCTCCCCTACCTCGGTCGTTCCGTGCTGATGACCGTCCACCCAACCGACGGTGACGAGGTCAACATCCGCTTCCACCACTGGCAGTTCGACGTGGACGTCCCGAAGTCCCTCGCGGGCGAGGAGCGACTCGCGAAGGTGCGCGTGGCCTTCGAGTCCTGGTACCACGACCGCGCCGCCCTCAAGCTCCCGCCCCGCGTCAAGCGCATCGGCAGCCTGCTCGGCGTCCGGCCGACGGAGGTTCTGATCCGCAGCCAGCGCAAGCGCTGGGCGAGCTGCGCCCCCGACGGCACGCTCCGCTTCAACTGGCGCGCCATCATGGCCCCGCCCGCGCTCCTCGACTACGTCGTCGCCCACGAGCTGGCCCACCTGCGCGTCCGCGGCCACACCCCCGCGTACTGGGCGATCGTCGCCCAGGCCGTCCCGGACTACCGCCTCCGCCGCAAACGCCTCCGCGAGCTCGGTCCAAGGCTGGGTCTCTGAGTCGCGTCCCCGCGGTTCCCGCCAGCACAGGCCAAGCAAGGTGCCAGCGGTGCGGACTCATGCCGATCGTTCTGGCTACCGTGGAGTCGCCAGCGAAGACCGACTACAGACATTCCGCTCGGAGGTCTCCCTGTACGGCTGCCAACGCGGCATGTCACCACTGCCCGAACATGGGCATGGACGTTCAGTAATCACAAACCCGAACCGGCATCCGTCCCCTTCCGGAGGACGTTTGTCCGGACGGCCAGGCCCGGCGGGCGAGTGGAGTGAGCGCTGCTCGAACATGGGTATGAAGCTCCGGTCGTGCGAAAAAGGGTGCGCCAGGTTGTACCTGGCGCTCTCGTTCTGAGGGTGCCCCGGATTGTCGTGAGGGCGACGCGACCCCAAGCTAGTGCAGACCCTTGCGGCGCAGTTCGAATCCCCGCAGGTGGGCCTAACTTGACGGTAGGCAGTACCACCTTCGAGGTGTTGTTCAGCCTGTAGGCGCAGCCTGCCGACGATGCAGTCACGCTGCCAGCACACGACGGTCTACCACCACCCGCCCACGACGGGGGCAGTTTCGCCACCCGGGCACGGCTCAGCTTGGAGCCTCCCACAGGAGCGGCGGGCCGCTGCAGGTAGGGCCGCAGCGTGCCATACTCCGCCGGGAGGTGGACGATGCCGGACGAAGAGTACACGCAAGTCCCCCTCGACGCGCTCAAGCTCGATCGGGAGAACCCACGGTTGCCGCGGGATGCTGACTGGGCTATGGAGCCGGAGTCACGAATGCTTCGGGAGTTCGCCCGTCGCTACAACCTGATTGAGCTCGCGCGCTCTATCGCTGACAAAGGCTTCACGCCGCGCCACGCCGAGGCTCTTCTTGTCGTCGAAGATCAGGCGGATGCGGGTTCCTATGTGGTGATCGAGGGAAACCGGCGACTGGCGACGCTGAAGCTCTTGGTAAGCGCGGCCCTTCGACGCGGCGCTGGGGTGGCAGCCGGCGAATGGGACGATCTGGCCGAGCAGGCCGCCGATCAGGCGCTCGATCCGGTTCCGGTGATCGTATACCCCACGCGAGATGCGCTGGATGACTATCTCGGGTTCCGGCATATCACGGGCCCAACGCCGTGGCGGCCGGAGGCGAAGGCACGGTTCATCGCCAAGCTGCTGGCACAGGATGTCGAGGTCGGGGAGGTGGCAAAGCACATCGGCACCAACCATCGGACAGTTCGCCGCTACGCCGAAGCACACGCTATCTACACCCAGGCGATCGAAGCAGGCATCCCGATGGACAATGTCGAGGCCGCGTTCGGCGTGTTCTATAACGCTCTCGACCGGCCGGGCATCCGTGACTACTTGGAGCTGGGGCGTCAGGTCGACATCGTCACCCTACCCGATGCACCGGTGCCTGCACGAGCGATGGGCAACCTCCGCGAACTCATTGGCCTGCTCTACGGCGATTCAGAGAGAGAGCTTGAGAAGGTCATCAGCGAGTCGCGGGAGTTACGGAAGCTCGACAAGGTGCTCGCCAATGAGCGGGCGCGTGCGAATCTGCTGCGCGACAGAGATCTAGATCGCGCTTGGCGCGTCAGCGGCGGAGGACGCGAGGACCTGTTGGCGCTGCTGACCGATCTTCACTCCAGACTGGCCGAAGTGAACGGACAGGCACCGGAGTACGGTGAGGACGACGATGTTCGCACAGAGGTTCGACGCATCCACGTCCTTGTGTCGGACATGGCGGAACGATATCGGATCGACCACTCCTGATGTTCCTGCTGCCGCGGCTCGAAGGCGAGCCTTTTCACGACCCAGTTCGGCTTGCCGACTGGGTAGAGCTCAACCTTCTCCTGGAGCAGGCTGACAGCGTCTCTGTGACGGCCGTCACCCACGAACTGGCAGACACTCCCCCGGACGACTCCGAGGATAGCGAAAGGCGGTTCGGGGGAGACACGCTGGAGACAAGGGGGTACTGGGAAGCAGCGGAGGAACTGGCGGAGAGCGCTTTCGGCGAGCTCTCCCAGAGGGAAGCTTGGTTGTTATCACACTACCCCTTGACGATCGCGGGTGACACTGCGCTCTTGAACAGCGGAACCTCGGCGCGTGAGGCTTATTCGTTCCTGATCCTGCTCAGGGCCAGGCAGATGTACGACCGCGCCCTCGGCGATGACGGCGAGGAGTCAGGTGCGCTCTTCGAAGACTTGGTGAAGCATGCCCTGGGCTCGTATGTCGGCGCCACCATGGAGCATCGTTTGCGGTTCGGGGTCGCCGGAGGCCACCGAGGTGACGGCCTCCCCGACTCCCTGCCGGAGGCGGTGGAAGAGCTCCGTCAGCGTCTCCACGAAGAGCCGGGGGAGGTTCCCGAGGGAGGGCAGGGAGACTACAAGGCGGACGCGGTCGTCTGGAAGCCACTGGAAGACCAGCGCCCGGGCCAATTGGTAGTCGTTGCGCAAGCCACGATGTCTGAGGGCGACTGGATGCGTGAGGAGCTGCCCAACAGATGGACAGACCGGCAGCCCCCCGAGCGGCGCCTGATCGATTTCTTGGCGCGCCCCGTCACCGCAGTCGCGTTCGCGGAGACACTCTCCCTGACTCCTCGCGATACTCTACGCGGGTTGGCGGCGACCTTCTCCAGTATTCCGTTCGACCGCCTCCGACTCCTACGCGTCCTGTCCGACTCCGATCTCCCAGCGGACCTGCGGGCCCGGATGAACGCGTGGGTCAACGTCATGATGGACAGGTTGCTTCAATGACGCGGGCCCTTGATGAGCGCGCCACTTGGATTCAGCAGGCCAACTCGCTGCTCCGGCGCGATGCCAGCCTGGAGATCAAGACGCTTGACCTATTCTGCGGTGCCGGCGGGCTCTCCCTCGGCTTCTGGGCTCACGGCTTCGATGTCATAGGGGTCGACTGGAGCGCTGATGCAACCGAAACGTACAGCAGCAACTTGGGCCAAGCCACCTGCGCCGAACTGGGCGACGGGACAGCGTTGCCGCGCGCGGAAGTAGTCATTGCGGGCCCTCCGTGTCAGCCGTGGAGCCGTGCGGGCAAGGGGCTGCGCGAGGAAGACGAGCGTGATGGGCTTGCCGTTGTGGCGCGGGCCATACGTGAGATACGACCCGCCATCGCGCTGATCGAGAATGTGCCTGACATCGCACGTTCCCGATCTCGTCACCACCTAGACACGTTCAAGGAGGAGATCGGTGCGCTCGGGTACGCGGTCGACGAGCACGTCCTGAACGCCGCTGACTTTGGTGTGCCACAAAATCGCCGGCGCGTCTTCATCACTGCTGCGCTCGGCGACCAGCCTCTCGAAATGCCAGAGCCTTGGCCCGCCAAGATCACGGTTCGTCAGGCCATCCGCGGCACATTCTGGCGGGTATCGGATGGCGCTCGCCTGCTGTCGGACGGAATGAACGACTACATCGCGCGGTATGAGCGTGCCTCTGGCTGTCGCACTCCCCGCGACCTGCATTTGGACCAGCCAGCTCGAACACTCACGGTACGGAATCTGGCGGGGGCGACGGGAGACATGATTCGCCTGCGTCTCTCCGATGGCCGCCGCAGAATGCTGACCGTTCAGGAGGCTGCTCGTCTTCAGTCGTTCCCTGACTGGTTCCGATTCCACGGTTCCGCCCGCAGCCGCTTTGAACAGATCGGCAATGCCGTGCCCCCGCTCCTCTCCCTGGCGATCGCCGGCAGGGTGAGAGAGCGCATGGCCCCCGCAAGCGACGACGAAACCTTGGCTGTGCCTGGCTACCCTGCACCTTCTAGTCCAAGCGCTTCGGCCACGATGCGGGCCAATCGACGCCGGGACACCGGTCCGGAGCGACGACTCCGCTCGACCCTGCATCAGCGTGGCTGGAGATTCCGCGTCGACTTCCCGGTCGATGTGGCTGGCCGTCGAGTGCGCCCGGACATCGTCTTCACGCGGAGGCGGCTTGCTGTCTTCGTCGATGGGTGCTTCTGGCATCTCTGCCCTGAGCACGGACAACAGCCTCGCGCGAACGCGTCCTACTGGGAGCCGAAGCTCCGGAGAAACGTCGAGCGAGATCGCACGGATGCCGAGTCCCTCGAAGCCTCCGGCTGGACGGTGATTCGCGTCTGGGAGCACGAAGCTATCCATGGTGCGGTTGCCGCCGTCGAGACTGCACTCCGCCAAGGGGCCACTAGTTCTCCACGGAGTCGCTCCTAGCTGTGAGCTTGGGTAGTCCCGACAGGCGCGGATCCTGACACATGGCCGCCGGGCCCATCCAATCGGCGAACTTATATTGTTGTAATGTGGTCTCGTTCCCCACGAGACCATCTTTTTCATATTAGAGCAGCTTGTCACGTCCGTGTTGAGTCGAATAGGCTCGACAGTGTCGGCTAGCGAGGAGGGCAGTCATGGGCAACGGACCATCCAACCACCCTCGTCACCGGCGGCACAGCGGAGAGCTCGGCGTTCACGCAGAGGTCTGTCGCTGTCGCCGACGCTGGCGAGTCCCCGAGGGAGGGCAAGAATGACAACCGGCGGCAAGGGCATTCCGCGCCTGCAGGAGCTGTCCTATCTCGAGGTCGCAGCCCAGGCGGTCGCTGCTGGGTCCTCGTTCGAGGACATTCGGCGTCAGCTGGTAGACCACATGCTGAGGATCGGCCAGGCGTCGCCCGGGACCGGCAACACGGCGGCCTACCGAAACGCCCAGGAGAACTCGAAGCGGTACGTGAACAATGTGAGCGAAGCGCTCAAGGAGCTCATGCGGCTCGGCCTCGTTCACAAGGCCACCCTTCCCGCGTCTGCATCGAGTGCCGACGCCTATAGGGGTACCACGTTTGCACTCACCGCCTCGGGACAGACGTGGGTCGATCTACTGACCGACGACCGACCCCAGGGTTACGACGCGCTTTGCGAGACACTGCTTCGTTACCACCCACAGTTCGAGAGCTTCCTCCTCACAATCGGCGCGTTCGGCGAATCGGAGCGACCGTCCTTCGATGTCCCGCTCATGCGATGGGGCGACCTCCGGAAGCCTCGAAGTCGGGAGCGGTATGTCCAGGCCCTCGCCCTCCACATCTCTCAGGAGCTCTCGATGAACGGTGCGGGTTGGGCCGCTGATGCCGCGGAGGTGCAGTCGGCGATCGGGAGCTACGTGCAGGCGATCGTCGATCGGGCTCGGTCCCGAGAGCGCCCCGATCCGCTTCCGCGCAATCAGGACTTCGTGAACAAGTGCGAAGAGGCGGCTGTGAAGCTGGCGTTCACCAAGGCCGGGGCGTCGCTCGATTACATCTCGATGGAGATTCTCCGGCGCTGGACGCGCACGCTCGGGATCGCGAACTTCTCGTATCACGCCCCTGGCAGCTACGCGCTTCGGCTCTGGCCCACGGCGGAGTTGAGTGGATCTGGGGGTGGTCTGGAGATTCGACGCAGAGTCGGGGATGTCTGGCGTGATCGAATTCTCACCGAGCTGCAACGGGCGCATGAGCGTGTACGCAGAGCCGACAGCACCGGCTCGCCGTGGGTGCCAATCTATCGCGTGAGGGCTGCTGTTTGCGCCGAGCTGCAGGTTTCGGACAGCGAGTTCGACATTGCGTTGCTCGAGCTCCTCCGCGACGAACGGGGCGCCGAAGTGCCCTACGGAGTGAACCTCGATCAGTCCTCGTACGGGAACATCCCCCCGTCCGAACGTCCGCTGATCGTGTCGACACCTTCTGCGACGCGCATCTTCAAGTCCATGACGCTGGTCCCGCGCCACAGCGGGACGGCGAGTGAAGGAGGAATCCAATGAGTCCGGCAATCCCAGGAATAGTCCACATCAAGAAGAACTGGCATCTGGAACAGAATCCCTTCCCGTCCCAGGGCATCGCACGACTGGGCGGGGAGGACGAGCGCGAGAATGGCTTGCTGTTCGATCCGGACGTGCAGGACGACAAGTTCCGCGAGGCGGCCGAGAAGTTCGGGCTTGGCGCCGCATACAGCGGCCATAAGTTCGGCTTCCTGTGGTCCCTCGGAACGGGCCTTCATGGGGACGCTCGCGGGTTCGGCAAGTCGAGTCTGATGCAGCACCTCGCAGAGACCATCAACGAGGACTTCGGGAAAAAGGTGTTCTTGGACGCGGGCCTCGACGCGAGCGACTCCGAAGAACATCCGATCTGCGCAGTCCTCGCTTCCTTCGATATGGCGAATGTGCGATCCCTGCACGCCGTGTTCTTCGCCGCGGTCGAATACGCGTGCCGGTTCCACCGGCCGGAGTACCCGACGCTTCTCGAGCGCGGTTACCAGAGACTCACGGACCGGATGAGCAACAGCGATCAGGCTCAGCTGGTGGCCGCAGTCAACAGCACGCAACTCGAGCTCCGTGGCCGCACTCTGGGGCCGCCCGTCACGGAGTTCCTTGAACTCCTGTGTTCGGGCGATTTCCAAGCCGTGATCGAGCACCTCGGGAATGTGACACCAGCGCGTCGCACCAGAAACGGTGCCCTCTACCTGGCCACGCTCCTGATCTTCCTCAAGACCGCCGGTATCGCGCACGTCCTGCTCTGCTGCGACCAACTCGAGGACTTCGCCGCGACGACAACGGCGAAGCAGAAGAGAACTATCGAGATCGAGCGCTTCCGAGACTACCTGCTCGAGATCCAGCCAATGGCCGACTTGCTGAGTGTGGTCGTGACGATGCACCCGCGGGCGGTGCAGGCAATCGCTGAGATGTGGCAACTGGCTGATCTTCCGAGCTACGAGCACGACCGGGCGGAGAACCGACACCGGGTCGTAATCCTCGAACGCATCGGCTCCGCGGCGAAGACATCGCGTCTGCTCCGCCGCTACCTCGACCGATTCCGGGCTGGCAATGCACCGGGCGATCTCGATCCACTCGCTCCGTTCACGGCGGATGCCATCGACGCTGTCTTTGCTCGGTCCGACGGGAAGCCTCGCGACATTCTGAGGAAGGCCCAGGCACTCATCGAGAGAGGCGCCGAGGAGAACTGGGAGGTCATCGATGGTGCGCGGGCGGCGCAGCTCCTCGATACATGGGCACTGGACGACGCCGATGAGAACCTCCTCGATCCTTCTACAGCCCTTGTTCCGGGTGACGTCGATTGGGGTGGCAGATGATTAGCTTCGCCGGGCTGTGCAGGGATCTGTTCCTCATGGGCCAGGTGCCGTTGAGCGCGGCGTCTCGCGGCCATGAGTGGGAGCGACGGATCCAGCATCACCTCGCAAACCGAGGCGTGCGCAGCGACCCACTCCCAGGTGGATACACCCTCCTGGGGACCGCGTCGCAGAGTGGCCTCTTGCACCAGTTGGATGCGACGCTTTCCTCGCGAGACGCCATTGTAATCGGGGAGTGGAAGGCGTATCTGGGGCCGTTCCCCAAGAACGACCTCATCCGCTTCAAGGCCGTCATCGATGACTACTACTTCGGTCTTCGCGCGCAGCACCCGGCTCGCCCCATCATGCGCCTCTTCGGGGGGCCGGGTGTTGCCACGCGGGAACAGCGCAGCTACGCCGCCACTTGGGGGATTACGCTCCTCGACTCTGAGCGGTGGCCAGCCCCCGTGCTCGCGAGCGAGCGTCTCTTGTGGCCACCGGGCGACTTCGAAGCGCCGACACGGGAAGATCGTCACCATCTGGCGTGGCTCTCGCGGCCCCTTCAGGATGTGCTCCCCCTCCTTCCAGATGGCGACTACAGGGTGCGGCGACCACCCCCGTCGGCGGCCATCGCGGGCGCCCTAGACCGTCACGACTTCTGGTCTGAACGTCTCTGGTCCTCCATCGATGCAATCCCCGGCAAGTTCGAGGCGCTCCTTGGGCACTACTCGACGGGGTGGGCTGAGGCGTCGTGAATCGTCGGACATGCACACTCTGCGGTCGTGGTGACCTTGGACCGTGGGAGACGACCACGTGTCCGTCGGTCTTGACTGCTCGGGGGAGACCCCTCGGGAATGCCGACGCCGCAGTCTATGTCCTTGAGCGCGCTGACGGCCCACTGAGCGTCTACGACATTCAACGCGGCGTAAGGAGGGAATTGGGCTGGGAGCCGCATAGGCCCTCACTCGCGGTGAGCGTTGCGAATGACCTCCGGTGCTGCTGGGCGGGAAAGGGGCTCTACGCCCTGTACCGCCACGGACTAATACCAGGACCCCGCCGGCTCGCCGACGTCGCCAAGGTCGTCCTCAAGACTCAGAGCACAGAACTCACCGCCGACGAACTCTCCTTTGCCATGAGGCACCTTGGCTATCGCTTTCAGCAGCAGTCGCTCGTCAACGCGCTGCTGAAGGAACGGTCCATAGAACGTGTCGCTTGGAGAACTTGGGTTTCAAGTGCAGACAGGCCGATTTCCGACATAAGGGTCGCGCCAACCGAAACGGAGCGCGACAGAGTCATGGGGCAGGTCCGCCAGTGGGTCTCCTCGGCGCTAGTCGAACAGAGGCTGCGACGATCTCGAACCGGACTGGGCCTCGACAAGACAGACAGCATCTACACAGACGGTTCGCAGCCTCCCGCTGAACCATGGCGTAGCGAATTGGCATCTCGGCGCTCGCAACACGCCGTTGTCTGAGAGTGGTCGAAGCTGGCCTTCCCGGCGGTCGCTGCATTCTGGCACCCACCCGGTCCTCTACGTAGGGAAGCGCCCGCCGTCACGCCTCTCGTCGTCAGGAGCGGGGGCGCGGCGGTTGCGGCTGCCGCTGGGGATCAGAACGCAGGAATGCCACACATACAGGCAACCCGGGAGGCGCCCTGGCGTCCCGTCCCGGCCAGTTCACTCTCCCGCTCCCGTTCGAGCGCCCACTCGAGGAGCGAGAGCATCGGAGCCGCGTCCCCACGCTTGCGCGGCGGCTCCTCCGGCTCCCCGGCCATGAACTCGGCGCACGAGAACAGTGACTGGTGCCGCTCCCCGGCCTCCGCCGCGACCTCTTGGGCCTGGGCGAAGACCGACTCGACCGAGTCGGCGTCCTCCTCGGTCGCGACGATCGTGCGGACCAGCGCCAGTATCAGGTCGTCGTCGTCGTCTCCGAAGGCGGCAAGCCCGTCTGCCCGGCAGCTCACCCTCGACGGCGAGGGAGCTCTGCAGCGGCGTGGCCGGGCGACCCCGCCGCACGCAGCGCGTGGGACACGATGGGCAGGCTGACGTAGGGAAAGACCCTGCTCAACCGAACGGGCGAACCGGGGGTCCGCCTGCGGGAGCGCGCCAGGCCCGCCCGAGCGGCCCCTCCCGCTCGACGAGGGCGCGGTGCGAGACCCGCAGGGGCAGCTCGATGCGGGCGCGGGCGATCTCCTTGCGCGCGACGCGCAGGAAGTGGTCCGCCGCGATCTCATCCTCGAAGACGACGAGCACGGCCGGGCGCACACCGTGGTCGTCGGTGGGGCGGTGGGAGGCGTAGTAGCGCAGGTAGGGGGCGAGGCGGGCGGCCATCGTGGAGGGCCTGACGGCGCGGCGCTCCCACTCGAGGAAGAACGCCCACGGCGTGCCCTCGCGGCGCAGGACGCCGAAGGCGTCGGGGTGGACGGAGTGCAGGACGCCGCCGTGGCGGAAGTAGCGTGACGCGCGGTGCGGCGGGTCGAGCTGCGCCACCTCCCAGCCCTCGTTTCGCGCCTGCCGGGCCAGCGCCGCCACGAAGCCGTGCACGGCGGCGGTGTGGTCGATGGTGCGCAGGAGCTGGCGGCTGCGCCTGCCGGCGAGGTTGCGCCAGGTGAGGGGCGCGTCCGGGTCCAGCGGCCGGGCGCTCCAGCGCCGGAGGGCGAGGTTGGCGGCGGAGCGGTCGCGGCGCGCGAGCAACACCAGCCCGCGGTCCCGCAAGACGAGCCGGCCCCGCACGCGGGCGACGAGCGACGCCTCCCGGAGCGGATGTAGGAGCTGCGAGACCTGCCGGGCGGAGACGCCCAGCAGCGCCCCCAGGTCGGCGGGCGCCAGCCACGGCCAGTCGGCGACTAGTCCGAGCGCGCGCTTGCGGGCCGCGCCGAGCGTGGCGGGGAGCATCCAGTCCGCACGCAGGTCGCGCGGGCCGAGGTCGCGCGGGACGGTCCCACGGGCAAGCGGCTCCTCCTCCGGCCACGCGCCCCGCCGCGCCACGTGCGCGAGGACCTCGCGGAGCGAGAGCGGCGGCGAGCCCGACGCCGTTCTCCAGATGCGCTCATTCGTCCCGGACGCCACCGCGTCTCCCTCCAGCGCCAGGAAGGCGGGTACGGCTGCCTGAGCCATCAGCCGCGCCGTGTGGCGCAGCCGCACCGCGTCGGGGACGAGCAGCAGGTAGGCGCCCGGGCGCGGCCCCTCGCGCAGCCGCCAGAGGCGCTTGGCGAAAGACGTGCGGTCGGCGGTCCGGCCCTCCCTGACCACGAACAGCCTCCGCCCGTCGGGGAGCGCGATCGCGGCGTCCATCGGCATCGCTCGGTACCAACGGAAGCGCAGCGGCCAGGCGGCGTCCGTAATCGCGGAGGCGAGCCGGTAGATGGAGGCCACGCCGTCGAGGCGCTCCAGCAGGAGCCGCCGCCAGTGCGCCGTGAGCGGGCGCGAGCGCAGCAACTCGCCCAGGCCGACGCCCTCTTCGGCGGCGAGCCGGCGCAGCCCGGCCACGGTGAGGGCATGGCGTTGCGTCGGGGCCACGAGTTCCGAGGCGTGGGGCAGTGGGGCGGCGAGCCCCGCCTCCTCCAGCGCCGCGCAGGCCGCGTAGACCGCCCCCCGCGACCAGCCGGAGACGGCCGCCGCCTCCAGCCGGTCGAGGAAGGGCATCTCAGCGAGCAGCCGCAGCAGGTCGCGTTCGGCCGTCACGCGGCGTCCTCCCCGGAGGAAGCGCCGGGCGGCCGGGTGCGCTTGCTGCGCGGTCCCTTCCCGCGGGAGCCGTCCCCGGACGCGCCGTCGCGCAACTGGTCCCGCTGCTCCGGTTCGGATTCCGCCGTGCCGCCCTCGTCCTCCGCCATCTGCTCGAGCCAGCGCTCGACGCGCCTGCGGCCCTCGGCGCGCTGGGCCGCGATCTCCTCCTCGGTGAGCAGGTAGGCGCCCGCCTCCTCGCGGATGCGCGCGGCCGTCTCCGGGTTCCCGTCGTCCGGCTTGCGCACCTCCATCGAGAAGGCGGGCGCGCGCTCCGTTCCCACGGTCGCGCGCACGTAGGCGTGGTGCACGGGCAGGGAGACGACGTCCTCCTCGGAGACGCGCTCGCGGTCGAGCTCCCAGACGAGCTGGCGCGCGTCCGAGCCCGCCACCTGGAAGACGGCGAGGCAGCCGACGTTGGCGAGCAGCGTGCTGCGCAGCGTGCGCGAGAGGTCGTCGAGCTTGTCGAGGCTCTGCGTGGCGAGCACGAAGCTCGCGCCGTACTTGCCCAGCTCGGAGAGCATCGACTCGTAGTCGACGCCCGGCATCGACTGCATCTCGTCGACGACCACGAGCGCGCCGCGCCGTCGCGCCTGGGGCAGATCGCCCTGCTCGCGGATGACGGCGTCCGTGAGGTTGAGGATGGAGGCCCCGACGAGCGCGGCGACATCCTTGCCGGCCGCGCCCTGCGCGGTGGAGACGAGCAGCACGCCCCCGTCGAGGATCGTCCGGCGCAGGTCGATCGTGGAGCGGGGCTGGCCGAGGATGGCGCGCGCCCGCTTCGAGGAGGCGTAGTAGGAGAGCCGCGTCTGCACGGGCGCGAGCGCGTCGGCGCGGTACTCGCGGCGCCAGCCCTTGAAGTCGCGCTCCCACCAGTCCAGCAGGAACTCGTCGCTCACGCGCTTCAGCACGAGCGTGCGGAAGCGGTCGTCGGAGAGCAGGCGCAGCCCGTCGAGGATCGTGTACTGCTCCTCGGCGGCGGTGGCGGGGTGGGCGTTGTGCTCGTGCAGGGTCTTCACGACCTGCTCGAGGATCGACTGCATGCGCGGCCCCCACTGCTCCCAGAGCCCCTTCGCCACGCGCACGACCGAGTCGGCGGTGCGGTCGCGGTCGCTGAAGACGCGCGTGTCGAGCAGGTTGATGCCGGGGTAGCCGCGCTCGCCCGCGAGGTCGAGGAGGCGTACCTGCCCCGCCAGGGACTCGGGGACCTGTTGGAGGATGTCGGCGACGAGGTCGGCGTGGGGGTCGACGACGACGATCGCGTCGCCGTCGCGGCCGGCCGCCTTCTCGCGCAGCCTGTGCGCGACGAGGTGCTGCATGAGCGTCGACTTGCCCATGCGCGTGCGCGCCACGTAGAGGTGGTGGCGGCGCAGCAGGTCCTCGGGGAAGCGGATCTCGCGCGGCGCGCCCGCCGTCGTCTGCCCGACGAGCGCCCCGCCGCTCACGTCCCTCGCCTGGGGGACGAGCACTCTCGCCCCGGAGCGCGCGACGAGCGGCGTCTCGTCCTTCGCCCCCGGCGGGTGCCAGAGCGCCGCGGCCTCGCGCACGCCGAGCACGCTGCGGCTGCGCAGCAGGCCGGCCGGGGCGGGATGCAGGGCGGCAGGGTCGGGGACGGCGGGCCGCACCTCGCCCGCGCGCAGGCGCGCGCCCGCCGGATGGTCGTAGTGGCGGTAGGCGGACGCCACCGGCTCGAGCAGGTCGCGCGCCCGCTCCTTCGTGCCGCCGAGCGGGAGGATGGCGGTGACCTCGATCTCCGCCTCGAAGGCGAGGCGCGAGACCTTCTCCTCGATCAGGCGCGGGTCGAAGACGCGATTCCGGGAAGCCTGCCAGCGCGCCCAGGCCCAGCCGGCCAGCCCGAGCGTGAGGGCGACGCCCGCGCCGAGCGCGACCGTCTTCCACTCCTCGCCCGCCTGCCACCAGCGGTAGCCCTGCAGGAGGGCGCCGCCGGCGACGGCGAGGACGGCCAGACCCACGAGTTCGACGCGGTGGCGGCGCGACTCGCTGATCTGGTAGGAGTCGTGGCGCTGCGGCAGGGCCGGTTCGTGCGCCCGCTGCTGGTGCGCGCGCGACCAGTCGGGGCCGAGCGAGCGCAGCCGCAGGCGCGCGACGACGCGCTCGCCCCCGCCGGCCTCGCCGAGGGCGCCGAGCAGGGCGAGGATCGGGTCGGAGCCGGGGTCGAGCAGGTCGTCGTCGGCGAAGACGCGCAGGGGCACGTACTCCGGTCCGCTCGGGCGCAGGGTCATCGCCCAGGCCTGCTCGCCCGCGGCGAGCCGCAGCGGGTCGTCGTCCCGGGGAACGTCGTGGATGCCGGCCTGCGGGTAGTGGGCGGCGAGCTGCCGGCGCACGCCCTGGCCGTCCAGGCAGCGCGCCATGAGGGTGACGCCCGAGGCGTCGCCGCAGAGATCGAGCGAGAACGGCTCGGGCACGGCGATCGAGCCGAGCAGGTTCTCGACGCCGAGCAGCGTGCGCTCGCCCGTGCGCGGCGGCGTGACCGCCAGCAGGACGGGCTGCGGAAGGGTGGTGGGCTTGAAGGGGTTGAGTCGCATGAGGGGGTTTCCTTTCTTCGTGTTCGTGGCCGGGTTGGAGCGGTGTTCGTCGCTGGTGTTGGTGGTCTTCACGGGGTCCTCCTGATGGGTAAGTGCGGGTGGAGTGGTTGCGCTCCTACGGGGGTGCCGCCGTGGTCATCGGTCCGTCTCCTCCCCTCCGCTATCGGTCGTTCCCGGCGGGCTGCCGCTGGTGCGCGCCCGGCCGCCACTCGATCACCTCCGCCTCCTCGGGCGTGGCCTCGATGCGGATTGGGAAGCGATTGCCCCTGGCGAGGAGGAGGCCGTCGCCGCGCGGGCACGACAGCAGCCAGCGCTGCAGGTCCTGGGGGAGGTCGAAGGCGTCGCCGACGGTCGAGATGGCGGCGGCGTCCTGCTGGAGCAGGAGCTTGAAGGCGGCGTTCTGGAGGAGTGCCCGGCCGCTGTGGCTGGTGATGGCGCGGGTGGGGTCCTCGCTGAGCAGGTCCTGCACGTCCTGCGTGATGAACTGCAGCCCGAGACGATGCTTCCGCGCGCGCTTCGCCATCGAGACCATGAAGGCCGCGCCCTCGGGGTGCTGCATGATCGACCAGACCTCGTCGACGACGAGCAGTCGCGGCTTGGGATCGCGCGCGGCGGCGGCCCAGACGGTCTCGGTGCAGACCATCGCGGCGGCGGGACGCAGCTCGGGCTCCAGCAGCCGCAGGTCGAAGACCGTCACCAGCGCCTCGTTCGTAAGCAGGTCGTCGCCCTCGTCGGTAAGGAGGTGGCGGAGGCTGCCCGTGGCGAAGGGCCGCAGCAGCTTCGCGAGATTGGCGTCGCCGTCGGCCTCGTCGCCCTTCAGGAACGTGAAAAAATCGCCGAAGCCGGTGCGCTCGCGGGGCTGGTCGTAGTAGGCGGCGAGGGCGTGGTCGAGGGCGGCGCGGCGCTCGGCGCCGAGCGACTCCCCGATCATCACCTCGATCAGCCGCCTCAGGCTGCCGATGCGCAGCAACAACTCCTCGGGGTCGCCCGAGTCGATGACGAAGGGGTTCATGCCCTCGCCCGCGACGCCCGGCGAGAGCACGCGTCCCCCTGCCGCTCGCGCCATGTCGGCGTACTCGCCCTCGGGGTCGATCACGTAGGCGGTCACGCCGCGGCAGAGGCCGCGCAGCACGCCCAGCTTGGTCGCGAACGATTTTCCGCTTCCCGAGCGCGCGAGCACGGCCGTGTTGGCGTTGAGGTGGGTGCCGTCCCAGGGGTCGTAGACGACGGGGGACGACGCCCGCATGTCGATGCCGTAGAGCGTGCCGCCGCGCGTGTCGAGGTCGGGCGGGGAGAAGGGGTACAGCCTGGCGAGGCTGGACGTGTCCAGCGTGCGCCAGACGGCGACGGCGTTGAGGGCGAGCGGCAGCGTCGAGAGCAGCCCCTCGCGCTGGCGGAAGGGCAGCGCATCGAGCTTCCCGAGCGAGGCCGCGAAGTGCGCCTTCGCGCGCTGCGTCAGCTCCTTCAGGGAGTCCTCGTCGGCGGCGTGGAGGGTGACCGAGAGGGAGGCGTGGAAGAGGCGCTCCCTGCCACGCTGCACCTCGTCGCGCAGCCGCATCACGTCCTCGAGCGCGATCTCCGCCTCCGAGGACATCGAGCGGCCGCGCTTGAAGGAGAGGCTCTGCGCCGACTCGAAGCGGACCTTCTGCCACTCCAGCGTGCGCGCCGCCTGGGCGGCCGGGATCGGCCCGAGGTGGAGGGAGAGGTCCATGGGCGCGCCCGTCGCCATGAGGTTCTGGAGGAAGCCGGGGGAGAGCGAGCGCGGCCACTTCCCGAGGTGCAGCGAGCGCACGAGGTGGTCCCCGACGCGGATCTCACGGCGGTTGACGGTGACGTCGGTGGGCGCGTCCTCGTCGATCTCGCGCGGCGAGCCGCCGAGCGCCGAGGCGAGCAGCAGCATGCGCAGCTGACGGCCCACAAGCGGGTGGACGGAGAGCCCGGCGCGCGCCAGCAGCCCGCGCAGCTCGCCCATCCGCTCGAACTCGCAGACGGAGTAGAAGCGGCGGTCGAGGATGCCGTCGCGACGCTCCAGCTCGCCGAGCAGCCGCCGCAGTGAGCCCGCGGCGGCCTCCGTCCGCGCGGGCAGGTCCTCCGGCTGTGACTCCTCGAGGTCCTCGCGGAGCTTCTGGAGGCCGGGCGGGTGCTGGCGCACGAGCAGTTGCAGCGGGAAATCGCAGGCGTTGAGCGCGCCGGCGAAGGCTCCCAGCCTGGGCTCGTCCAGCTCGAGGCCGAGCACCTCGCAGACGCCGAGCTTCACGCCGTCGAGGCGCACCGGCCCGTCGTCCTCCAGGTGCGAGAGCATGAAGGCGAGGGGCAGCCCCGGCGGAGGCTTCGGCGCGGGGGTGTCGGCCTCGGGTTCGATCGGTTGGGCGGCGGCCCCGCCGGGCAGGGCCGCCGCGGCGCGCTTCGCTAGTTCGAGTAGTGGTCTCATTGGAATGTGCTCCTTGGTGCTAGGGGATCGGGATCGGGACGACGCCCAGGCGCAGCAGCGCGACCACGCCCTTGGCCGAGAGCACGAGGGCGAGCCCGAACACCGCCAGGAAGACAGCGCTCTTCGCGCGTCCGCCGCCGCGCTCCTCGGCGCCGTCGGCCATGAGCAGGAAGCCGGCCCAGACGAGGGCGAAGAGGCAGAGGCCGACGGCGGCGTAGGCCATCGCCGTCAGCGCCGCGTCGAAGGCGTTGAGCATTGCCAGCTCCTCGGCCGGGGCCGCGCCGGTCGAGACCAGCGCGACCCCGGCGAAGAGCAGGGCGGTCGTGAGCCGCCTCACCAGACCCACTCCCAGCCGAGCTGGTCGAAGAGGCCGCGCAGCTCGCCGTCTCCGGCGGGCGTCTGCGTGACCGGGTCCGGCTCGGGCTCGGGCTCCGGCACGACGAGCGCCGCGTAGGCGTCGTCCGCGCGGATGCTCGACGCGAGCGCCAGGGCCTCCTCGCGGCTGCGCGCGAGCGGCAGCCGCGCCATCACCTCGGCCTCGACGCGCTCGTCGTGGACGACGCTGAAGACGACGTCCTGGCGCACGGTCGAGGCGGCGACGTGGCAGCTGGCCGTCACGCTGTGCTCCGTGAAGGCGCCGTCCTCGCCGGGCACCGCGAACGTCTCCGTCACGGTGTCGCCGAAGGCGGGAATGCTGACCTCCGCCGTCTCCGTGAGTTGCTCGACGCGCCTGGGGTGGTGCGTGAGCTCCACGAGCGGCGGCAGGGCGATGCGCAGCGACGCCTCCAGCTCCGCCTCGACGGCGATGGCGTGGACGGCCTCGCCCGCCGCCACCGGCAGCCGGAAGCGGGTCTCGCCCCCGGCGACGAAGGTGGCGGCCGTCTCCGACGTGCCGGACGTGACGGTGACGGTTCCCGTGACGGAGACGACCTCGGCCGTCAGCACCGCCATCTGCGTGACGTCGGCGTGTCCGGCAACCGTCTGCAGGACGACCGCTTCCTCGGTCGTGCTCACGCACTCCGAGGCAACGGCCCCCTCCACGGCGTCCGGCGTCCAGCCGAGCGAGACGACGCGCAGCGTGCACAGCTCACCTGCCACTGCGGGCAGCGGCCAGGGGAGCCGCTCACCGTCGAGGCTGACGGCGCCGGCCTGCCCCAGTTCGTCCTCCCAGGAGAAGACGAGGGACGGCGAGGGGCCGTCCAGCGGCAGGTCGTAGCTGATGCGTTCACCGGCCTCCAGCGAGGCCAGCGCGTAGTAGCGGGACGAGCGCCCCTCGGCTCCGCCATGGGCGCGCACCCGCAGGTCCAGGTCGGTGGCGGCCCGCAGGACGACCTCGGCCCGCTCCCCGCCCACGGTCAGCTCCTCGACGAAGAGCCGACGCCCGGGGACCTCCGGCGGGGGCTGGAACTCGATCTCGTCCGAGCTCCAGCCCTCGTTGCCGGGGTCCTGGGCGAGCGCCGCCGCGAGGGGCAGGGCGGTGAGGACGACCAGCGCCAGGGCGGCCGACGCCAGGAAGCTCTTCCAGAAGCCGCGACGGCCTCGCCGCTGCGAGCCGAGCCGCTGCTCGCGGTCCTCGCGGGTCGCGGCCCGCTTGTCGCTCTCGGGCTCCTCGCCGCCACGGCGGCGCTTGCCGAAGAGGCGGTGGGGGCGGAAGGGCATGCGCCCGTTGCGGCGCTCGCCCTCCTTGCGCCGCTGGCTCACGCGACGGGTCCTGCGCAGCACCCGTCGCGCCAGCAGCCGCAGGGGGTCCTCACCGCGCTCGGCGGGCTGCGGCGGCGCGGGCGGCTCGCCCCGCACCAGCTCGGCCGGGGGGCCGGCATAGCGCCGCGCCCCCAGCCCGAACCGCAGCAGGTCGGCCGCCACCAGCGGCAGCCGCCTGCCGCCGATGCGCCCCGCCACGACCGCCAGCCCCGCCAGCCCGAAGAGCGCGGCCACGGCCATGCGCACCTCGGAGGGACCGAGCGGGGCGTAGCGGTAGACGCCGTAGGCGAGGGCGCACACGGCCGTCATCGCCACGATCTGGGGGAAGGTGAACCACAGCAGGACGCGGTCCTCGGCCTGCACGTGGGTCGGTACCTCGTGCTCTCGCATCGCCTAGCCCCCGTCCCCGCCACCGCCGGCGGTATCGGGATCGGGGATCTCGTCGATGTCGACCACGGGGTCGACGACGGCGTCCATCACGAGCTCGACGACGCCGAAGGCGACCATCGCCAGCACGATGCCGGCGAGGGCCGTCATCATCGCGCTCTTGCCGCGCTCCATCTGGTGGGGCGCGCCCGAGGCGGTGAGGTAGAGGTAGGACCCGTAGATGAAGAAGCCGACGCCGATCGCGCCGACGACTCCGAGCAGGATGCCCACCAGGTTGGAGATGGTCTGGGTCAGGTCTTCCATTGGTGTTTCGCTCCTTCGCGTGTTGTGGGTGTTCGTTCGTCTCCCGGTGCTGCTCGTTCGCCTACCGGCACATCGCGCTCCTCCTCCGTCGTTCTCTCGTTGTGGTCTGTCGTTACTCGCCGCTGCTGCGGGGCGTGGCGGCGCCGGGGCCGCCACTGCCGCTGGATGGCGTCGAGGTCTCGGCCGCCGAGCGCACGCCCGACGCAGCCGCCGAGGCAGCCCCGCCCACGGCCCCGGCGACGGCTGCGACCCCGCTGCCGGCGCCGCCCATGAGCAGCCCCACGGAGCGCGCCGAGCGCACCATCGAGCCGGGGAGGGACATGCCGAAGTAGAGGGTGTGCAGCCAGGCGTCGAAGGTCCCGGAGTTGCCGAGCAGCGACGGCACCCGCGTCGCCAGGTAGATGAAGGCGAGCGACATCAGCAGCTTCCAGGCGAGGTCCTGCATGGCGTCGCCGCCGCCGATGGCGGCGTACTCGTTGAGGAAGCCGATGCCCAGCGCGAGCGCGACGAGCTGGATCGCCTGCTGGAAGACGGTCGTCATGAAGAGCCGCAGCCACTGCCGGCCCCAGCCCGCCGTGTGCGGGAGGATCCAGAGCCCGAGGGCGATCGGCGCCAGCGCCAGGAGGAGGTCGATCAGCGCCAGGCGCAGCACCATCTGCACCACGAGGTAGAGCACGAAGAAGGCGTAGACGAGGTAGATCAGCGCCAGCAGCAGGGCCATGCCCACGCTGCCCGCGGCTACCGCCGTCAGCAGCGTCTGGAGCGTGCTGCGCAGCATGTCGCCGGCGGTCACGCCCAGCTCGGCGGCGATGAAGCCGGAGACGGCGTCGGCCACGTCGATGACGAGCGCGCACCACCAGAGCGAGGCGGCGGCGGCCACGAGCCCCAGCCCCAGGCGCGGGACCAGTTCGCGCCAGCCCGCCTGCGCGCGGCCGAGGTGGTCGCCGATGATGAGGCTGATGCCCATCCAGCCGACGATCACGACGAGCGCGCCCGAGGTGATGACCCAGACGGCCATCCACGCCTGGCGCACGATCTCGTGGTCGTAGGTGAGACCCGCTGGCGTGCCCGTGAAGATGTCGCTCACGGGGCGGTCTCGCAGGCGTCGGCGTCACCGCCGGCGGCGCGCTCGACGACGCCGCAGAGCATCCCGTGCGCGCCCTCGATCAGCCAGCGCGCGATCGCCCTGCCCCAGCGTTCGGGGTCGAGCGCGCCCAGCACCCTGTTCCAGAGACCGCCGGGCTGGTGGGGCGGGATGACCGCGTAGAGGGGCTGGGTCTCCTCCGCCCAGCTCCTGGCGATGATGACGAGCAGATAGGGGCGCTCCGGGTCGAGCTCGGTCTGGCCGTCCTCGAAGGGGTACTCGAAGCTGTACTCCCAGCCGTCGCGGCGCTCCGTCTCGCCGCCGCGCAGGCGGTACATGGGGACGACCCACTCGCCCGTGTCGCCGTCGCGCACGCCGAAGTAGAGGATGGGGATCTCGCGGTCGAAGACAGGGCGGGCGATGAAGCGCCCGTCGCCCTTGCGCTCGACGATGTCCTCGTCGTCCTCGTTGATGAGCACGATCGGGGAGTAGGGGTCGGGCGGCTCCTGGGCGAGGGCCGTCCCGCTCGAGGGGACGGTCGCGAGCGCCGCCAGCAGCAGCGCCGCCGCCAGTCTCGGCCAGCGCCTTCCCCTACCGGTTCTGTTCTGTCGCATGCCGCCTTGTCCTCCGCGTGATCGGTGGTGATGAGGGCCATCGAGTGTGTGGAGCGGGCCGGCCCGGCGGAATGCCTCGTAGCGGGGGGCGTGCGCGCCCCCCCTTACGGGACGTGGCGATCGGAGGGCGCAACGGGTGTCATGGGCGTGTACAGGGAAAAGACGTTGGTTCCGAGAGAGGGAAGTCCCTGAATACACAGGCAGGTCAAGGGGAAACGCCCTACAGGACGTGCTTCGCGAAAAACGTTGGTGGAAGCGCGTATTCCAGCGCAAACAGGCAGAAGTTCCGTCCGAGGGAACTCGAAAAGGGTCGGGAAATGGCAAGACGCAGCGAGGAACAGCCCCGAGAGGAGCCCGATCACGAGCCCGAGCACCCCGTCGACGGTCGCTTGCGGGTCTACCTGCGCCGGCTCGTCGACGCGCAGGGGCGGATGAAGGCGGCGGACGCGCTGGGCATCAACTACAAGACGCTGGCGCGTGGCCTCGACGAAGAGCGACCGCTCACGGTCTGGCTGCGCGCGGCGCTGCTCGTGAAGGCGCTCGAGGACGGCGTGACCGCGCTCGCGGGGGAGGGACAGGCGTCAGGGGAGGCCGGCGCGGAGGTCCCAGCGGGCGGCATCGGCGAACTGGCGGGCGACGTGCGCGGCGCCACGGAGGTTCTGCGAGCGCTCACGAACGCCGTCGAGCCACTCCGGGGGGAGCACGGGGAACGGCTTGCGGCGCTGGAAGAGCGGCTCGCGGCGGTCGAGGCTTGGCCGCGGCCGGGGGAGACGGCGGAGGCGGCGCCGGTCATCGGCGCGCCCCGCATCGCCATCGGGAAGCAGGCCGCATCCGCCGGCGGGCAACCGGCCCCGGCCCGGGTCGTGACGGAGGAAGCCGGTCCCGGCGACGAGGACGCCTACGGCGCGGCCTGGCCGCTCGTCGCGGAGTGGCGCGCCGTCCATGAACGCCACCCCCCGGAGGGGAACGGCGTGGACTGGCTGCGCGACGAGGAGCGCCTGCGCGAGCTGGAGATCGCGCTCATCGGCGAGCACGCACTGGCGCTGCCGCCGGAGCGCTACCGCTGGGACGCCGTCACCAGGCGGGCGCAGCTGCGCTGGCGTGAACTGACGCTCGCGCGGGTGCGCCGGGAGCGCCGCCGGGCGCAGTGGCTGCGCCGGCTGCGCCGCCTCCTCACGCTCGGCATCTGGTGGGCGTAGCGGCCCCGCCGGGCCGGCTGTCGCAGTCCCGTCGAACTCCGGTCGCACCGCGGAAAGTGATTCCCCCGAAAGGCGCCGGGAAGGCCCCGAACCCCCTTCCCAGCGCGCGGGTGTGGGGCGACACTCGATCGCAGTTTCCGGCTTTCGCCAGCGTTTCCAGCCACAGAAACCTGGAGGGTTCATCCCGGACCCGGACCGACCCGACGGATAGAGCCTTGCTCTCCCGAGGAACGTCCAGTGAGGGATACATCGCTTCCCGCAGCGGGAGGCAGCCGAAGGGTCGAGCCTTGCTCCCCGGAAGCCGCTTCGAACGCCGGGAGACCGCGTGGCGAGTCGCGTTCAGCGCTCGGCCCCGGAGTCCCTGGGAGCACTGCGCCCCGCAACAGGCGCATGAGTATCCAGTCCACCCAGCCCCCGGTCCCGGTTCCAACCCTGGAATCGAGGCCACCAGCAACCACTCCATCAGGAGGAAGGAGGTCACAACGACCATGCAAGCAGAGCACGCAGCAGGTACGGACGCCATGGAGATGCGCGCCATGGCCCAGCAGTACACGGGACCCAGCGCAAGCCGCATCGCGAGCCTCATCACACCGCTGGTGAGCTTTGAGCGCGGCTGGCTCCGCACGACGACGGCCGTCTGCCACGGGGGCGACGAGCCGGACGGACTCGCGTTCCGGCAGCGGCCCGACGGCAACGGCATCGAGGTGCGCTGCCACACCGGCGGCTGCACGCGGGCGCACATCATCACGGCGATCGAGGGCCTGATCGGGCTGCCCATCTGGACGGCCTACGAGCCGGCGGACGGTGAGCCCGCAACCGCCGTTCGCGCGAGGCGCTGGCCGTGGCCGCGGCTCGCGTACTGGGGAGGCGGGGCGCTCGCGCTCGCGCTTCCGCTGCTCCTCGGGCACAGCGCCGAGGTGGCGGCGCTGAACGCGGCCGGGTACAGCATCGGCGGACTGCTCGCCATGCAACTCGTGCTCGGCTGGCGCCGGGCGGGGCGCCGCCACCGCTAGCGCCACGAGCGCAGCCATCACGACCTGGGGCCGTCTCTTTCGGAGGCGGCCCTTCTTCGTGCCGCGAGGGCGCACGACCCGGGCAACGCACACATCTCAAGGAGGACACGAAATGACGATGGCGACGACGACGATGAACACGGCTGCGACGGAGGCGGGCGACCGCCCCGGCCGCAGCCTCGAAGAGCTGGTCGACCGGGTATTCGAGGCGCTCCTCGGAGCGGCCCCGGAGCCGGAACAGAGCATCGCCCGCAGCGTCCACGAGGCGCGGCGGCTTAGGCAGCAGGGCGACCTCGACGGGGCGCTGGCGCTCCTCGTCAGCGCGGACCTGACGCAGGCCACCGAGCGGGAGGCCCGCTGGGCGTACGGCGAGTGGGTCGGCATCGCACGGCGGCGCTTCAGCGACCGCAACGCGGATGTCTACAGCCCGGCCACCGGGCGCGCCGCCGTGCTCGCCCCGCACGCCGGCGGGGCGCTCGAGGTGCTCGCGGTCCTGGGGATGCGCTGGGAGCCGGGGAAGCTGGTCTCGCGGCGCAGCCTGCGGGGCCTGCGGCCCCTCGCGAAGGGCGGCTCGTGATGGTCGCCGTACGCGCTCCCGTGGACCTCGCGGCGCTCAAGGAGCGCCACCGGCTGGGCGAAGTCGTGGAGGCAGCGGGCGTCCGGCTGCGCGGCCGGGGCCGCGTCCGCCAGGGCGTCTGCCCCTTCCACGAGGAGGCCGAGGGCAGCTTCACGGTCTACGCCGACAGCGAGCGCTTCTACTGCTTCGGCTGCGGCGAGGGCGGCGACGTGCTGGACTTCGTCCGGCGCGCCGAGGGCCTGAGCCTGCCGGAGGCGATCCGCAGGCTCGACGCCTCGCCGCCCACGACCGCCGCCGTCCATCACACGACCCATGAGCGGCGCAACCGCGAGGCGGTCGGGCCGCCGGATCCGGCGCTGCTGACTGCGGCGGCGCGGTACTACGCGAGCGAGCTGCGGCACAGCCGCGAGGGGAAGGCGTACCTCGCCTCGCGCGGCATTGGCATCGAGACGGCCACGCGGCTCGGCCTCGGCTACGCGCCGGGGCAGGGGCTGCGCGAAGCGCTCGCCTCAGCCGGCTTCGCCGCCGGACGGATCCGGGCAAGCGGGCTGTTCACGGAGCGGGGTGAGCGCTTCGCCGGGATGGTGGTCGTGCCCGAGGTCGCCGGCGGACGTGTCCGCTGGCTGGCGGGACGGGCCATCGACCCGGAGCGCAGACCGCGCTTCCAGGCGCTGCCCGGCCCGAAGCCCGCGCTGGGGCTGGGGCGGCTCGGTCAGGCGCCGCCCTGGGCGGTCGTGACCGAGGGCGTCTTCGACTGGCTCGTCCTGAGCGAGTGGGGCATCCCCTCCTGCGCCGCCCTCGGCACGCAGGGGATGGAGCGGATCGCCTCGGTCCTGCGCGGCTGCCCGCACATCTTCCTCGCCTTCGACAACGACGACGCCGGGCGCGAGGCCACGGCGGCGCTCGCCGGCCTCCGCGGCCGTCGCGCCGCCGTTGTCACCCTCCCCGAGGGCGTCGCCGACGTGGCCGACCTGGCCGCGGTCCCGGACGGGCGTGGGACCTTCCTGCGCCTGCTCGAACGGGCGGCCCGCGCCGCCCGCTAACCCACCCATCCCACCCGGCGACCGAGAGGAGGCGCGATGACCGCTGACCGACGGGGCTCCGCCCCGCGCACGGGCCCTCCCGCAAAGGAGGCCCGCACCTGTCCACCCAGGCAACGCACAGCACGAAGGAGAGACACATGGCAGAGACCACAACCCTCGACGGTCGCCGCAACGGCGCAAGCCCCAACGGCGTTCACCCCGAGCCGATCCGTGAGCCCGACCTGACATGGGACAGCCTCCCGCCGGCGGTCACGCAGCGGCTGGCCGATCCCCTCGACGAGGGACTCGTCTCGCAGCGCAAGGGGCGTGGCAACCGCAGCTACGCCTACCTCGAGGGGCGCACCGCGATCGAGCAGGCCAACCGCGTCTTCGGACACGGCGGCTGGGGCTACGACCTGGTCGGCGGGGTCGTCCTCCGCGAGGGCGAGAGCGTCGACCAGCAGACCGGCGAGGCGAAGCCCTGGCGGGCCTACGCCGCCACCGTGCGGGTCAGCGTCCCCGGCTCGCAGCCGCGCACCGACACCGGCTTCCAGGCCGTCGCCGAGGAGACGGTCGAGGGCCACGAGACCGCCCACAAAGGGGCCGTGACCGACGCGCTCAAGCGCGCCCTGCGCAGCTACGGCGACCAGTTCGGGAACGGGCTCTATGGCGACGGCGCGACGGGCGACCTCGCGCCCTCGCTGCGCAAGACGCTCGTCGACCTCGGCCAGTGCCGCGGCTTCGACGAGGCGAAGGTGCGGTCCACCGTGCGCGAGCGCACGGGCCGGGATCTCGACGAGCTCCCGGTGGCGGCCCTCACCCCGCTGGTCGAGGCCGCCGCGCGCAAGCTCCAGCAGGATTCCGACGCGCGGGAGACGCCGCAGGCCGCCTGAGCGGCGCGAGGGCCAACGCAGGGAAGGGAGGTGCCGATCGCAGGTGCCTGAATCACAAGCACTGAAGAGTCGCTCCCTCGCGGGAGCGCTGACGGGGCCGTCCTTCGGGGCGGCCCCGCCGTCGTCTACGCCCGGGTAGCGGTCTCGCCGCTACCCCCACAAGTGACTCAAGCAAACACCACACGAAGGAGATTTGAAACATGTCACGCACCATGAACCGCGTCGAGCTGCTGGGCCGGGTCGGCACGGAGCCCGAGTTGAAGTACAGCCAGAACGGCACCGCCATCTGCCAGCTCCGGCTGGCGACCGACCGCCGCCGCCAGAACGGCGAGACCGAGGCCGACTGGCACTCGGTCGTCTGCTGGGGCAAGCAAGCGGAAGCGGTGGCGGAGTACGTCAAGAAGGGGAACAGGGTGTTCGTCGCGGGCTCGCTCGCCCAGAACACGTACGAAACGCAGGACGGCGAGCGCCGCCACCGCACCGAGGTGCACGCGCAGGAGGTCATCTTCCTCGACTCGAACGGCAACGGGCGCTCCAACGGCAACGGCAACGGCAGCCGCGAGGCCGCCGCCGAGGTCGCGGACGACCAGCCCTTCTAGCAACCACCGGCGCACAGACGCCGCCCGCCACGTCGCGGGCGCACACGGGGCCGCTCCCTCACGGGGGCGGCCCCGCTCTCGTTCCCACCCGATCAGCAACACCACGAAGGAGAACCGAACATGGCGCGCACTACCGAACGCGACGCGCTCCCGACCTGGAGCGCGCACACGCTGGTCATGACCCTGCTCGAGGGTCCCGACCACTTCAACGGCCATTGCACCTGCGACGGCTGGTCCTACCGCACCGACGACTGGGCCGACCTCGGGGCGAGGTGGGCCTGGCACTACGTCGCCGAGTCCGGCGGACCCGGCGGCCATCCCGTCGCCCGCCAGCTCGTGAGGCGCGAGCTGGAAGCGCACGGCGAGTACGGCGGGGACTGCGCCGGCTGCGGCTATCCCGTCATCAAGGGGCGCACGCACTGCCGCACGTGCGAGGAAGCCGCAGCCGGGGACGACCACGGCGACAACTGCGAGCGCAACTGCTGCTGGGAGGAGACCGCGGCGAGGCGGCACGCCCGCGACGCCGCCCACCAGCGGGTGGCCTGTCGCAACTGCGGCAACTGCCTCGACTGCGACGACGAGCGCTCGCCCGACCACGAGGACTGCATCTGCGCGCTCGGGCAGGCGATCCCCGTGGAGGTGGCGGCATGAGCGCCGCGCACGCCGGCGCGCTGCTGGACGCCCTCCGCCGGAACCTGCACGTCCTGGGCGAGCTGGCCGTGCGCTACGAGGTCGAGACGCTCCCCGAGCGCGAGCCCGACGCTCCGGCGCTCTGCTCGCCTGGGGACGTGCAGCGCCTGCTCGGACCGGAGATGGGGTCGCTCGCCCAGGAGCAGGTGCGCGTGCTGCTGCTCGACCGCAAGAACCGCGTCGTCGGGCAGCGGGTGATCTACCAGGGGAACGCGTATTCCAGCGTCGTCAGGCCGGCAGAGGTGCTGCGCCCGGCGGTGGTGGTCGCCGCCCCCAACATCATCGTCGCCCACAACCACCCGAGCGGTGACGCCTCGCCCAGTCCCGAGGACATCAAGGTCACGAAGGAGCTGGCGCAGGCGGCGGAGCTGCTCGGCGTCGAGCTGCTCGACCACGTCGTCATCGGCAGGAGCGAGGCCACGAGCCTCAAGGACCGCGGCCTCTTCTAGGGCGCGGCGCACGCGGGGCGTCCGCCCCACGCATCCATCAACCCCAGTGCATTCGGAAGGAGACAGTCATGCGCGACGCCTACCAGGAGATCACCGATCGCATCATCGCCGCGCTGGAGCGCGGCGCCGTGCCGTGGCGCACGCCGTGGCGCGCACGCGGACACCGCAACGCCCGCACGGACCGCCCCTACCGCGGCATCAACACGCTGGTGCTGCAGGTGGCGGCGCTGGAGCGGGGCTGGAACGACCCGCGCTGGCTCACCTACCGCCAGGCGCGGGCGGGCGGCGGACACGTCCGCCGCGCCGAGCACGGCACGCGGGTCGTGCTCTGGAAGTGGATCGAGAGGAAGGACTCCCCGGACCCGGAGCGCCCGGAGCACTATCCGCTGCTGCGGCTCTTCACGGTCTTCAACGTCGCCCAGTGCGAGGGCGTCAGGCTCCCCGCCCGCAAAGACTCACGCTGCCCCGACCCGCTGGAGCGGGCCGAGGCCGTGGTCGCGGGCTACCGGGACGGCCCGACCCTGCACTGGGACGTGGAGAGCGCCTACTACGTCCCCGAGCGGGACGAGGTGCACCTGCCGCCGCGCGACGCCTTCGGGAACGCGCACGGCTACTACGCGACGCTCTTCCACGAGCTCGCGCACTCGACCGGGCACCCGAGCCGCCTCGCGCGCGAGGGCTACCGCACGGCGGCGCGCTTCGGCTCCGAGCGCTACTCGCAAGAGGAGCTGGTGGCGGAGTTCGCGGCGGCCTTCCTCGGCAGCGAGGCTGGCATCGATCCCTCGCGCGTCGAGCAGTCCGCGTCCTACATCGCCTCCTGGCTGCGCGCGCTGGAGGACGACCGCCGCCTCGCGGTGGTCGCCGCCGGGCAGGCGCAGCGGGCGGCCGACCACGTGCTCGGGCGCAGCCCCCACGTGGCGCAGGAGGCGGCCTGACCCCAGGGCGGCCGGCCCCGGCCGCCTCTCCCTCGACCGGACGGCTCCGGTCGCCCGGCCCCACGCGGGCTCGCGCCCGCGCACCCACCCATCCAGTTACCGGAAGGAGACAGCTCATGCTCGCGGCCGACGCCGCCATCAACCCGGACGACCTGTACACGATCAGCGCGGGAGGCTTCTCGGCCACGGCCGACGCCTTCGCGCGCGACCCCGACTCGGAGGGACTCTGGTTCCTCTCCATGGTCGGCGCCCAGTCCGCCCTCAAGGCGATCTGGGCCGCCCTCCTCAAGCGACCGCCGGAGAGCGCCCACCTGCTCGCCGGGACCGACGGCCTCGCCCTCTCGGGCGGCTTCCACCGTTGCGAGGTCCCGCACGAGACGATCGGCACGTGGACGACGAAGATCGCCCGCCTCCCGGTGAGCGGCGGCTACCACGGGATGGTCTACACGCGCCTCGCGGAGTACGCCTTCGAGCGGGACGCGTTCCTCTTGCTCGCCCCCGGCGAGGCGGAGGCGCCCGCCCTGCACCACCGCTTCCTCGACCGCCGCAGCCCCCTCCCGCTGCACCGCAGCTGGGCGCAGTGGCTGTGGGAACGGGGACTCGCCAGCGGCGAAGTCTCGCGGCTCCAGTCGGCGGGCGTCGCCGCCTGGCGCTGCACCCCCGACGCGGAGGCGCTCCGGGACGACCTCGCCGCCGCCGTGGCGGCGGGCACGCTCACGCTCCCGCGTGAGACAGCAAGCAACGAACGCACGGAAGGAGAGACACGATGAGACTGGCCGCTCAAGCAAAGGGAGGGTTCTACCCCACGCCGCCGCGCGTGGTGGAGATGATCGCGAGCCTCGCGCAGGCCCGCAGCACCGCCCGCGGCGAGACCACGCTGCGCATCCTCGACCCCTGCTGCGGGGCCGGGGATGCGCTGGCGCAGCTCGCGGCGGGCATGGAGCGCCCCGACGGGGCCTTGGTCGAGACCTACGGCGTGGAGCTCCACGACGGGCGCGCTCGCGAGGCGGAGGAGCGCCTCGACCACGCGCTCGGCACGGACCTCTTCCAGACGGCGATCGCCAACGGGGCGTTCGGGATGCTGTTCCTGAACCCGCCCTACGACGATGACGCGGCGGACGACGAGAAGCGCACGGAGCACGCCTTCCTCAGGCACTCGACGCGCTACCTGGCGGAGCAGGGCCTGCTCGTCTTCGTCATCCCGCGCCGGCGGCTGGCGGAGTCGGCGCGCTACCTCGCCTCGCACTACGCGCGGCTGCGCGTCTGGTCGTTCCCCGAGCCGGAGCGCGAGGCCTTCGACCAGGTCGTCGTCAGCGGCATCCGCAAGGCCGAGGTCCAGTACGACCAGTACGAAGCCGTGCGGCTGCAGGAGGCGATCGAGGGCGAGCTCGAGGAGCTGACCCGCCACCGCTACCCCGTCTACAACGCGCGGGCGACGGCCGGCGGCGAGGTGCTCTTCGCCACCCGCACCATCGACCCGGTCGCCGCGGCCGCCGAGTCGCGGCGCTCCGGGCTCTGGGTCAGCACGACCGTCACGGACGCGCTCTGGCCGGCCGAGGATGCCCGCACGCGGCCGCTCATGCCGCTGCGGCGCGGGCACCTCGCGATGCTCGTAGCGGCGGGCTTCCTCGACAACCTCCAGCTCGAGGCGGATGGCCGCCGCATCCTCGTCAAGGGCAGGACCGGCAAGGAGATGGTGCTGGTGGAGACCACGCCCGAGAAGGAGGTCCACCGCGAGCGGGTGCGCACCACCGTCGTTGCCCTCGACCTCGACCTCGGCGAGATCACCGATATCGCCGCATAGACGGCCCGCCCCCCAGGGCCGCAACACGAGGCCCGCCGTTCCTCTATCGGAGCGGCGGGCCTCGCTTCGTCACAAGCCACAGCAACGAAGGAAGGACTGACCCCATGGACCTCGCAGGATTCATCGATACGTACCGCGACGCCATCGCCCAACGGGTGGTGGAGTCCTACCCGCCCCGCTACCGGCCCTCGGAGCAGGACCGCCCCCTGCCCCGCCTGCTGCGCGCTCCGCTGGGCGCGCAGGCCGACGCGATCCGCGGCGCGGCGCTCTCGCTCGAGGCGCAGCGCGGCACGACCGTCGTCGGCGAGATGGGCACGGGCAAGACCTTCATCGCCGCCTCGGCGGCCTACATGGCGGGTTTCGAGCGGGTGCTCGTGCTCTGTCCGCCCCACCTGACGCGCAAGTGGAAGCGCGAGGTCGAGGCGACGGTGCCCGGCGCCCGCGCCGTGATCGTCGCCTCGATCACCGACCTCGAGCGGCTGCGCCTCGCTGCCGGCAGCGGTCCGCTCTTCGCGATCATGTCGCGCGAGCGGGCCAAGCTCTCCTACCGCTGGCAGCCCGCCGTCGTCCAGCGCTGGGCCACCACCGCGCGGGGACTGGTGCGCCACGAGGAGACGGGCGAGCCGTTCCGGGTGCCGTGCTGCCCCGACTGCCACGCGCAGGTCGTGGACAAGGACGGCGTGCCTCTGCTCGGCCGCGAGCTCGCACGCCGCAAGCGCCGCTGCGGCGAGTGCGGCTCCGCGCTCTGGCAGGCCGATTGCAGCGGGCCGAAGCGCTACCCGCTGGCGGACTACGTGAAGCACCGGCTGCGCGGGTTCTTCGACCTGCTGGTGGGAGACGAGGTGCACGAATACAAGGGTCGCGGCTCCGCCCAGGGCATCGCAGCCGGCATCCTCGCCGATGTCTGCGGCAAGTCGCTCAGCCTCAGCGGCACGCTCATGGGCGGCTACTCCTCGACGCTCTTCCACCTGCTCTACCGGTTCAGCCCGGAGATCCGCACGGAGTTCGGGCGCTCCGAGGAGGGCCGGTGGATCGAGCGCTACGGCTTCGTCGAACACACGATCGGCAGGGACGACGACATCGCCGAGGAGGACGGGCGCAGCAGCCGCCGCCGCAAGTACCGGAAGGTGATCCGGGAGCGTCCGGGGCTCGCCCCCGCCGCGCTCTTCCACCTCATCGGCAACAGCGTCTTCCTCCGGCTCTCCGACGTCGCCGCCGGGCTCCCGCCCTACGAGGAGCGCGTGCTGCTTTCCTCGATGGACGCGGAGGGCGACGCGGCGGGGCTCTCGCAGCGCAGCGGCTACGACGAGCTGTTCGGGACGCTGCGGGCGGCGCTCGCGGACGCGCTCTCGAAGGGTTCCAGAAGGCTGCTCGCGACCTACCTGCAGACGTTGCTCGCCTACCCCGACGGCTGCACCCGCGGCGAGGCGGTCTTCGACCCGGAGACCGAAGAGCTGCTGGTGCAGGTCCCGCCCCTCCCGTCGGAAAAGCTCTACCCGAAGGAGCAGGCGCTGCTCGACCTCGTCGCCGCCGAGCGGCTGGCGGGCCGCCGGGTGCTCGTCTACGCCACCCACACGGGCACGCGCGACATCACCGGGCGGATGGACTCCATCCTCACCCGCCACGGCTTCAGAGTCGCGGTGATGAAGGCCGACGCCGTGCCGCCCGAGCGCCGCGAGGCGTGGGTGGCGCAGCGCGTCGAGGAGGGCGTCGACGTGCTCGTCTGCCATCCCCGGCTGGTGCAGACGGGACTCGACCTCGTGGAGTTCCAGACGCTGGTCTGGTACGAAACGGACTACAGCGTCTACACGATGAGGCAGGCCTCCCGCAGGTCCTGGCGCATCGGCCAGACCGAGCCCGTCCAGGTCGTCTTCATGGCCTACCGGAACACCCTCCAGGCGGACGCCCTCCAGCTGGTGGCGAAGAAGCTGCAATCGTCGCTGGCGGTTGAAGGGGAGCTACCGGAGGACGGCCTCGCCGCCTACGGCGACGACGGCGACGACCTGATGCTGGCGCTCGCCAGAAAGATCGTCGCCGGGGAGGAGGACGATGGCTCGGTCGAGTCGGTCTTCGCCCAGGCCCAGCAGGTCGCGGCGGAGGCCGAGGCGCTGCTGGTCGACACGGAGTGGGCTGCGCCCGAGCCGGTCGCGGTCGAAGCCGTCCCGGTCCCGGCTGGCGTGGGCGAGCCGCGCGATGTCGGTGAGCGGCAGCGCTCGCTGTTCTCGTGGGCGGAGTTCATGGCCGGGGAACAGGACGAGCCGCCGAACCCGCGGCGACGCGACGAAGCTCCAACGCTCTCGCTCTTCGAGTGGGCGCTCGAGAAGGAGCAAGAAGGGACGCTGGCCGCCGTCGGGTAGGCACGCAGAGGAGGACGCCGCCAACGCGGCGTCCTCCTCCGGCCGGCGCTTTGTGCGGGGCCTTCTTGCTGCCCTTGTTGTTCGCTCGTGGTGAGGACAGCTCCCGCGTCCTGGAGGATCGTCTCAATCTCAGACAGCCGATAGAACCTGGCCAGATACAACATTCAGCGCCCCCTGCTGGACCTGATGCTCCCGGGTGCGGACGGCATCGAGCTGACCCTCGTCTCGCGACACGGCGGCTCGCGCCCGGTTACGGCGGACGGGGCGGCGCCCGCGACGATAGCCCGCCGGGCGGGAAGGCGAACTACTGGAACATGGCGCGCACGCGGGGCTCAAGCACTCCCTGAAAGAGGCGGAGGTGTTCGACGAACCACGCGAAGTCCTCTTGCCAGACGCGGCGGTCGTCGAGGTTGTGGGGCGTCCACACTTCGAAGTGGCCAGTCTCGTTCTCGTCGGTGGGCGGATCCGAAGGCAGCATGTGGGGGATCTGCTCGCCGATGGACTGCTCGTGCACCGCCAGCTGGCCGTAGTACGGCCGCCGGATCACGAGTTCGACACGCTTGCCTGCCTTCATCCGTCTCTTCTGCTTGGTCGCTACGACAGCGAAGTGAGGGAGAATCCACCGCTTGCCGGTCTCCTTTGGCACCCCGTCGATCCGGATGGCCCTGAAGTAGATGTGGCCGAGATCGTGCAGCACGATGTTGGTATCGCCGGACGCATGCAGGTAGTCCTCGAAGGCGCGCCAGTACTCCGCACGATTGTCAGCCATGTTCTCTCCTCGAGGCGCGGGAACGGCGGCATCGCCCCGACCGCCATTCCTCTCGATTCACCTTAAGCTCCCAACGGCGTACCCGCAGGGCGTGCGAGGCGTGGGTGGCGAAGCGCGTCGAGGAGGGCGTCGACGTGCTCGTCTGCCGCCCCCGGCTGGTGCAGACGGGACTCGACCTAGTGGAGTTCCCGACGCTGATTTGGTACGAAACCGAGGTCTCGGTTCTTCAATCAACACCAAACGCTGCGCTACTCGTGGACGGCGCGGCTGACTGCGCGCGGTGGTAAGCGCCTTTCCGGTCCCCCGACCGTCCAACCGGCGCCTAACGCGCGGTAGGATAGACGCAGGCGCACGCCGGGAGGATCGACCATGACCACAACTGTGAAGGCTACCTACGCCAATGGCGTGTTCACGCCTACGGAGCCTGTCGACCTGGACGAGGGTGCGGAGGTGATGGTGTCGATGGATGACACATCGCGTGCGTCGCAGGAGGGGGCGGAAGGAAGCGGGGGATCCCTTCTGCAACTCATCGAGGAACTGCACGCGTCCGCGCCAGCCGCCGAGCGTGCCGATCGGCCCCCTGACCTCGCCGAGAACTACAAGCACTACTTGTACGGCCACCCGAAGGACAGGGACCTGTGAGCGACGTATTCGCAGATACGGGGTACTGGGTCGCACTTGAGGATCCTCGTGACAGGCTGCACGAGAAGGCACTCGCCCTGACAAGGGCGCTCGGGCCGCGCCGCATCGTGACCACCCAGATGGTGCTGGTCGAGATGCTCAACATCTTCGGGAGCCGAGGGGAACGACAGCGGTCCCTGGCCTATGGGGTTGTGGAGCGGGCCGCACGCAGCCAAAACGTCGAGGTGACCCCGCAGACGGACGCGCAGTTCCGGGCCGCCGTCGAGCGCTACGGCAGCCGCCCGGATCAAACCTGGAGTCTCACCGACTGCGCGAGTTTCCTCGTCATGGAGGAGCGAGGGATCTCGGAGGCACTCGCTCATGACCGGGACTTCGTGCAGGCTGGCTTCGTCGCCTTGCTCCGATAGGGGGCCGGCGAGGAGGACTTGTCTTGGCGGCTGGGTCGTACTCCGCTCACTGTTCGGCGTCGAGGCCCTCTCCGAGCTGCTCGGGCGCCACCGCAGCTAGCCGCAGTGGAGCGCCTGCAGGTTCCGCTCACACATCTCATCTCGGCAGCACGCCGCAAGACTGCTGGGCGCCGGCTTTCCCTTTCTCTACTTGACCGACAACGACATCACGGCCCTGCCCGCGGACATCTTCGACGGGCTGACCGGCCTGGTTCAGCTCGACCTCTCCTGCAACGCCCTGACCGCCCTGGACCTGACCCGGTTTGACCCGTTCGCCACGTCCCTCACCTTCCTCGACATCTCGGGCAACATCTTCTGGGAATGACAAGCGATTCTGGCCCCACCTTGATCCTTGAAACTGGCCCCACCCCCGGGTGCGGTCAGCTGGTTGGCGCACCTCCCTTCGCGGCGGCGGTGGCGCGCAGCCGGTAGGACTCGCTGCCGGTCTGGATGATGTGGGCGCGGAAGGTGAGGCGGTCGACGACCGCCGCGGCGAGGCGGGGGTCGGTGAAGGTGCGGCCCCACTCCGAGAAGGGGGCGTTGGAGGCGACCGCCACCGAGGCCCGCTCCTCGCGCTCGGTCAGGATCTGGAAGAGCAACTCGGCGCCGCGCGGGTCGAGGTGGACGTAGCCGAACTCGTCGAGGCACAGCAAGTCGAGCCGGCCGTAGCGGGCGACCAGGCGCGAGAGCGTGCGCTCGTCGGCGGCCTCGGCCAGTTCGTTCACGAGCTGTGCCGCCGTCGTGTAGCGCACCCGCAGCCCGCGCTGGCAGGCGGCCATGCCGAGGCCGATCAGCAGATGCGACTTGCCGGTACCACTGTCGCCGAGCAGCACGACGGGCTCGCCCAGGGCGAGCCACTCGCCGCGTTCGAGTGCGGCGAGCAGCGCCGGGTCGACGCTGGGCGCCGCCTCGAGGTCGAAGTCGGCGAGGTACTTGAGGCGTGGGAAGCGCGCCTCGCGGATGCGGCGCTCGCGGCGCCGCTCGTCGCGGTCGTCGAGTTCGGCCTGGAGCACCTCGGCGAGGTAGGCGAGATGGCTGAGCCGCTCGCGCAGTGCGGCCTCGGCGAGCGCAGCGGCCTGCTGGCGCACGGTCGGGAGGTGCAGCTCCCGGCTGGTCGCCTCGACCGTCAGCGCCGCCGCCTGCTCGGTGACGGGCGCGCTCATCGTGCGCTCCCCGCCAGCAGCGCGTCGTAGCCGGCCAGGCTCGGGGCCGGGCGGTCGAAGCGCCGCAGCGCCGGCCGCTCCACGACCGCGGCACGCTCGCGGCGACCATCGGCGATGCGCCGCGCCTCGATGGCGACCAGCGCCGGGTCCACCGAGCCGATGCGCTCCACCGCATCGAGCGCGGCGTGCACCGAGATGAAGGGCAGGCGGCGGTGCAGCAGCAGCACCTCGATCAGCGCGCGCGTCCCTTCGCGGTCGCCGAGGCGGCGGCGGGCGCGCTTCCAGAAGCGTTCGTGCGCGGCGGTGAAGCTCCCCGCGGCGCGCGCCTGCTCGAGCGCGACCGCGCCGGGCAGCGCCCCCGGCTTGCGTGAGAGCACCTCGAGGAAGTGGTCGAGCACGAGGATCTCGCTGCCCTTGCGCGTGCTGCGCTCGTGGCGGGCGATCACCCGGCCCTCGGCGAGGGCGGTGAGCGTCGCGCCGCCGAGGCGCACGTCCACCGTGCGGCCGGCGCAGGACGCCGGCACCGAGTAGCGCGAGCCGCGCACGGAGATGCGCGCCTTGCGGTCGGCCTTCGCGCGCAGCGGGAGCGTAGGGTCGAAGGGCTCGGCGGGGAGCGGCCCGAGCGCGGACCGCTCGGCCTCCGCCATCTGCCTGACGGTGGTGAGCCTGCCGGCGATGTGGCGGGCATCGTCTGAGCGGTCGGCCGCCTCGAGCAGCGCATTCAACTCGGCCAGGCTCTGCACGCGCGGGACCGGCACGAGGTGGCGGCGGCGGAAGCGGCCGACCTCGCCCTCCACGCCGCCCTTCTCATGCGCGCCCGCGATGCCGGGTTCGCAGAAGAAGCTGTCGAAGCCGTAGTGCGAGCGCAGCGCGACGAAGCGGTCGCTCTCGACGCGCTCGCGCCCGGCGAGGACGCGCGTGACGGCCGAGCTCAGATTGTCGTAGCGGATGCGGCGCGGCACGCCGCCGAGACGCTCGAAGGCGATGGCGTGGCCTTCGAGGAACGCCTCCTGGCCCTCGCCGGCGAAGCACACGTGGACCGCCCGCCCCGAGTGCGAGAGCCGCAGCACGAACATCGGCAGCTCGGTCAGCACGCCGTCCAGCCAGACGCTGACGCCGCCGAAGTCGGCCTCCGCCTCCTCGCCCGGGGGATGGAGCTGGGGGATCGTCACGACCTGGCGGCCGGACTCGAGTTCGCGTCGCAGGCGGGCGACGCAGCCGCGGACCGTCGGCTCGGCGACCGTCGCGCCGTACTCATCGACGAGGCGCTCCCAGACCCGCCGTGCGGTGTGCCGCTGCTTGCGCGGCGCGCTCAGGTCGGCGACGAGCCACTCGCGGATGACGTCTACGTACGGACCGAGCTGCGGCGCCGCGCGGGGTGCCTGCTTGCGCGGCGGCGGCAGCGCCGACCGCAGCGCCTGCCGCACCGTGCGCCGGTGCACGCGGTGGCGGCGCGCCAGCTCGCGAATCGACTCGCCCTCCTCTCGCCGTGCCCGTCGGATATGCTCGAACAACTCCACCCTCGACACACTCCTCTTCTTTCGCTCGGGGGAGGTCTCAGTCGCCCGAGCGTAGCTGCTGGATGGGTCGGGGGTGGGGTTCGCGGTAGGGACGCCGGTTGCCCGGCGCCCCCCGCACGGATCCGGACGTGCGCGCTAACGCATCCGGCTCCCGCCTTGAGTCCTGACGGCAAATCGTTCCGACGGCCACGGGTGCAGGATGGCGACGCGGGGCCAGAGCTTCCGGCAGAGGGCGTCGAGACGCTCCCATGGGAAGTAGCCCCGCTGTGACCTCCGGCGGAGGACTCGCATCCAGAGCCGCCTCAGGAACCACACGAACCGTGACAGCGACGGCGCGCTCGTCGGCACCGCGTAGTAGCCCAGCCACCCGCGCAGTACCCGCCCAAGCCACCGCCCCGTTGCCACCGGGTCCGCGTGCATGCGTCGCCGCAGTTCGGCTTTGACCGCCTGCAGCGTGCGACGCATCCGCTTCGCCACCGGCTTGCGCCCCAGCCCGAACCGCCCCTCATGCGTTGTCCGGCAGTAGTGCGTGAACCCAAGGAAGTCGAACGTCTCCGGTCGACCCTCCCCGCGCTCACGCCGGTTCGCCATCGCGAACCTCCCGAACTCCACCAGGCGCGTCTTCTCCGGGTGCAACTCCAGCCCGAAGCTCGCGAACCGCTCCCGCACCGCCTCCATGAACCGCTCCGCATCCCTGCGGTACTGGAACCCCAGGACGAAGTCATCGGCATAGCGCACGATGTACGCCTCGCCCCAGACCTCCCGCGGTCGCCACTCGCGCGCGAACCATTCGTCGAGCACATGATGCAGGTACACGTTCGCCAGCAGCGGCGATATCACCGCCCCCTGCGGCGTCCCCCGCACCACGTCGACCTCCAGCCCCGCGTTGATGACGCCGGCGCTCAGCCACTTCCGAATCAGGCGCAGCACCCGCCGGTCCCCGATCCGCATCTCCAGGAACTGCATCAGCTGCTCCCGGTCGATGCTGTCGAAGTACTCGCGGATGTCCACCTCGACAATCCAGCCGACCTTCCGCCGGTCCACCGCGTAGGCCAGCGCGTCCAGCGCGTTGTGCGCCGAACGCCCCGGCCTGAACCCGTAGCTGAATCCGTAGAACTCCGACTCGTATATCGGGTTCAGGATCTGCTCCACCACCGCCCGCTGGACGATCTTGTCCTCCAGCGAGGCAATACCGAGCGGCCGTACGCTCCCGTCCGGCTTGGCTATCTCCACCCGCCGCACGGGCTTCGCCCGGTACGCTCCCCTCTGCACGCGGCCGTGCAGGTCGAGCAATCGCTCGTCCAGCCCGTCCCCGTACTCGCGCCACGTCATCCCGTCCACGCCCGGAGCCGCGTCTCGCTTCAACGCGAGGTACGCCTCCCGCAGCGCGTCCGGCGTGATGTGGTGCAGGAGCGCGGTGAGCCTCTCCCCCGGCTTCTCCTTTACGAACTGCCGTATCCGCTCCGCCCCGGGTGACACCGCTCCCCGGCTCTGCGTCCGGACCGTGCCCGTGCGTCGCGGATTCCTCTCGGCCGCGGCCCTTCGCTCCAGCGGCTCCGCCGGGACTCGCGCCCCTTTGTTCGCCGCCTTCATCGCTACTACGCCCGCGTCAGACTGCTGCGCTCCGTCCATCATCGGCTTCGGTTGCCTCCCTTCCCGATGCGGTCCCGGCGTACGACCCGCCGGGACGGCTCGCAGCCCTCCCAGGTCCCGGTGCTGGACGTGTATGCGTGCCTGAGTTCTTCGACACCGTGGAGCCCGACGACGACTCGCCCGTAGCGCCGCCGCCGGTGTTGCCTTCGACCAAATGGAGGGCCTCGGCGCTCCAGACTGTCCTTTCGATGCTCGATAGCTCCGCCCACATACCCCGCTACCGACGCTTCACGGCCCACCTCACGATGACCCGCGCACGGCTCGCGGAGCGGCATGGAGTGACTTGCTCCTTCGCCGCAGAGGACTTGCACCTCCTGCCCACGCACCAGTTCGCCTGGCGCTCCCAGTTCAGAGGATCAAAACGGCTCCAAGTGGGGCCAAATCAGAGTAGCGTTTCCAAGCGGGTTCAGCGCGCGCCCACTGTCAAGCGAAGGCGTGGGAGGGTTCCAAATGGCCGGTGCTGCGCCACGCAGCGCCCAGCGGCCCGGCGGCGTCCAGCTCCTCCGTGCAGCACACCCACAGTGGCACATCCACCCCACTGCGGGCGATCTCCTCGCGGGCGACGCGCAGGAAGTGCGCAGGGGCGACGGCGTCCTCGAACACGACGAGGACGGCGGGCGCCGCGCCGTGGTCAGCGACCGGGCGTTCGGTCGCGTAGTAGCGCAGGTAGGGCGCGAGCCGCGCGGCCATCGTGGAGGGATGCAGCGCCCGCCGTTCCCACTCCAGGAGGAACGGCCACGCCTTGTCTCCGCGCCACAGCAACCCGAACGCGTCGGGGTGTATCGAGCGCAGCGTTCCGCCGTAGCGGAAGTAGCGCGCCGCGCGGTGCGGCGGGTCGAGTTGCGCGACGCGCCAGCCGCCGTCTGCGCGCGCCTGCGCGGCCAGCAGGGCCAGGAACCAGTGCACGCCGGCGGTGTGGTCTATATGCCGCGCGAGCTGGCGGCTCCGCGTCCCGTCGATCGCCCGCCAATCGAGCGGCTCGCGGCCGTCCGCTGCCTCTGCCCTCCAACGCCTGCGGGCGAGCGCCACTGAGGCGCGGTCGCGGCGGGCCAGCAGCGCCAACGCGCGGTCGACGAGGACGAGGCGCCGCCCGGCGAGCGGGGCGCGGACGACGAGTCCGAGTTGCTCCAGCCTCGACAGGACGCGCGAGAGGCGCGAGGCGGAGATGCCCAGCAGCGCGCCGAGATCGCCCGGCGCGATCCACGGCCAGTCCGCGAGCCGGTCGAGCGCGCGCTTCTCGGCGGGCTTGAGCACAGCGGGAAGCAGCCAGCCGACGCAGCCGGCGGCGTCCAGATCCGCCGGCACGGACGGCCGCGCCTCGGGCCGCTCGGCGGGCAGCCCGCCGCTAGGGCGCACGGCTGCGAGCGCCGCGCCGAGGCCCAGCGGGGCGGGAGAGGACGCCGCCCGCCAGACGGCAGCGCGTCCGTCCGCCGCTGCCGCCTCGGCTTCGAGCGCGAGGAAGGCGGGACCGGGCAGTCGCGCCAGCAGCGTGGCCGTGCGGCGCAGCCGCACCTCGTCCGGGACCAGCGCCAGCAGCACCCGCGGCCGCGCCTCGCCGCGGCTGGCGCCCTGCGCGAGCCGCCCGATGCGCTCGCTGAACGCGGTCCACTCCGCCGTCGCGCCCAGCCGGAGCACCCCGACCGTGCGCCCGTCCACGAGCTCGATCGCGGCGTCGAGCGGATGACCCCGGTACCAGCGGAAGCGCCCGATCGCGCCCACCCCGGCGAGCGCCGAGGCCAGCCGGTAGACGACCGCGACGGCGTCGAGGCGCTCTAGCAGCACGCGCTGCCAGCGCGCGGAAACGGGATAGGCCCGGAGCAGCTCGCGCTCGCTCAAGCCGTCGTCCCGCATCAGTCGGCGCAGGCCATCGGCGGTGAGCAGCCAGCGCCGCGTCGAGGCGGTGAGCGTCCCTGCGTGGCGGACGGCCGTCGCCAGCCCCTCGCGCTCGATGCGCCTGAGCGCCGCGTGTGCTGCGCCTTCGGACATCGCGCCGACGGCAGCGAGCTCCAGCCGGTCGAGCAGCGGCATCGCCGCCAGCAGCCGCAGCGCCCGCCCCGCGGCGGGCTCAGACATCGGCTACGTTCCCCTGACTACGCCGCCTCCGGCCCGCGCCGCTTCCGCGTGCGCGGCTTCTTCTTGCCCTTCGCCGGGGGCGGCGCGGCGCTGCCGCTCTGCTTCGCAGCCTCGTCGTCGAGCGCGTCCAGCCCCTCGTGGAACTGCGCCAGCAGCGCCTCGTCCTCGCTCTCCAGCTCCGCCAGCGGCGTGGTGTACGAGGCGGTCCCCTCGCGGATGCCAGCGGCCACGGCGGGGTCGCCCGGCCCGGGCGCCATCACCGCCATCGAGAACGGCGGCTGCCGCTCGCCCCCCACCGTTGCGCGCACGTAGGCGTGGTGCACCGGCAGCGATGTGATGTCCTCCTCCGAGAGCCGCTCCTTGCTCAGCTCCCAGACCAGCTCCCGGGCGTCCGCGGCCGCCACCTGGAAGACGGCGAGGCAGCCGGCGTTGGCGAGCAGCGTGTCCTGCAGCGTCGGCGAGAGCTCGGAGAGCCGCGAGAGGCTCTGCGTCGCCAGCACGAACGAGCCCCCGAACTTGCCCAGCTCGGAGAGCATCGACTCGTAGTCGACGCCCGGCAGCGCCTGCATCTCGTCCACCACCACGAGCGCCCCGCGGCGCTGCTCCGGCGGCAGGCTCCCCTGCTCGCGGATCACCGCGTCGACGAGGTTGAGGATCGAGGCCCCGACGAGCGCCGAGACCTCCTTGCCGGCCGTCGCCTGCGAGGTCGAGACGAACAGCACGCCGCCCTCTGCAATCAGCTGCCGGAGATCGACGGTCGAGCGGCGCTGCCCGAGGATCGCGCGCGCCCGCTTCGAGCCGGCGTAGTAGGCGAGCCGGGTCTGCACCGGGGCGAGCGCGTCGGCCCGGTAGTTGCCGGTCCAGGACGCGAACGGCCCCGCCCACCAGGAGAGCAGGTGCGGGTCGCGCACCTCGCGCAGCACCGTCCTGCGGAACTCCCGGTCGGAGAGCAGCCGCTGCCCGTCGAGGATCGTGTACTGCGCGTCGGGCTCACGCCGCTGGTTGGCCTCGTGCAGGCTCTTCACCGTGTACTCGAGGATCGACTGCATGCGCGGCCCCCACTGCTCCCAGAGACCCTTCGCCACGCGCACGACCGCGTCGGCGGTGCGGTCGCGGTCGCGGAAGACGCGCGCGTCGAGCAGGTTGATGCCGGGCGCGCGCTCCTCGTCGGCGAGGTCGATCAGCCGCACCCGGCCGGCCAGCTCGGGCGGCACGCGCTCGAGCAAATCGGAAACAAGGTCGGCGTGGGGGTCGATCACGACGATCGCGTCGCCATCGCGCCCGGCCACCTTCTCCCGCAGCTTGTGGATGATGATGTGCTGCATCAGCGTCGACTTGCCCATGCGCGTGCGCGCCACGTAGAGGTGGTGGCGGTGCAGCAGGTCGTCCGAGAAGCGGATCTCGCGGCGCTTGCCGGCCGTCGTCTCGCCGACGAGCGCGCCCGCGCCCGTGCCGCGTGCGGTGGGCAGCAGCACCTTCGCGCCGGAGCGCTCCACGAGCGGCAGCTCGTCGCGCGCGCCCGGCGGATGCCAGAGCCCGGCCAGCTCGCGCACGTCCAGCACCTCGCGCGAGCGGAGGAAGCCGCGCCGCGGCGGGGCGAGCGTGCGGTCGGGGACGCTCTCGCGCACCTTCCCGGCCTTGAAGCGCGCGCCGGCGACGTTGTCGTAGTGGGCGTAGGCGGCGGCGGCGCCGTCGAGCAGCTCGTCCGCGCGGTCCTCGGAGCCGTGCTCGGAGAGGATGGCCGTCAGCTCGAGCTCCGCCTCGAATGCGATCCTGGACGCCTTCTCCTTCATCAGCCTCGTGTCGTGGACGGCGTAGCGCTTGCGGTTCCAGCGCGCCAGCGCCCAGCCGCCGACGCCGAGTACGGCGACGATGCCGAGCCCGAGCAGCACGGTCTTCCACCACTCGCCCGCCTGCCACCAGCGCCAGCCCATGAAGGCCAGGGCGCCCGCGATGGCGAGGAAGACGAGCGGCATGAACTCGGCGGGGTTCGCGCGCGCATCGCCGCCGTGGGAGGGCGGCGCGGTCACGGGCTGCGGCGGTTGGAGCGCCTTCTGGAGGTGGGCCCGCGACCAGTCCGGGCCGAGCGAGCGCAGCTTGAGGCGCGCCACCAGCCGCTCGCCCCGCTCCAGCCCGGAGAGCGCGCCTACGACGGAGATCAGCGGGTCGGAGCCGGCGTCGAAGGTGTCGTCGTCCTCGAAGGTGCGCAGCGGCAGGAACTCCGGTCCGTCCACGCGCAGCCGCCGCGACCAGGCGCGCTCGCCAGCATCGAGACGCAGGGGGTCCTCCTCCTCTGTGAGTTCGGCGATGCGCGCCTGCGGGTAGTGCGCCTCGAGCTGCTGGCGCGCCAGCGAGCGCTCGCCGCAGCGGGTCAGCACCGAGACGCCGTCAGCGTCGCCGGCGACTTCGAGCGAGAAGGGCTCCGGGAGCGCGATCGAGCCGAGCAGGTTCTCGACGCCGAGCAGGGTGCGCTCGCCCGTGCGCGGCGGCGTCACGGCGAGCAGCTTCATAGCAGGGGGCCCGCGCCGTCCGAAGAGCCTGGCGAAGGGGTTGAGTTGCATGGTGGGTATCCTTATCGGGGAGGTATGCGAACGCACGTTCGCACCCAACTATGCCACGACCCGCCTGCGCGCCGCAAGAGCCTGTCGCGCGTCGCCGTGATCGCGATCGGGACGCCGTCGAGCGAGGCGCTCAGCCTCTACCGGACCGGCCCGAGCGGTGCGCGGGTCAGTGCCGGTGGCCTCTTCGCCGGGATCGAAAAAGTGCAATCGCCGAAGGCGCGTTTCGAGGCCGGTGGCCTGTAAGGAAGATCGAACGTTGGTGAAAAGTGCAATCGCGGGTGATACGCCTTGTGACGCAAGGGGAGACGCCGGTTGCGGTGAAGCGGCCAGGCCCGGGGGAAGTTGCGCCTCCGTGTCAGCCTGATTGCACGAATTGCATTGCACTTCTTGCACAATGGGAGGGGTGCAGGGGGCAGCATGGAGCCAGGTGAACAGCACGAGGGCGTCGCTGGAGGCGGTGGCGAGCCGGTCTCCGACGAGGAGCTGCTGCGCTGGGCCGGCGACATCGCGAAGGCGCGCGGGCGGGTGCAGGCGGCGCAGGACGTCGGCCTCAACTACCGCACGCTGGCGCGGGCACTCGACGAGCAGACGCTCTCGCGGGTCGTGCGGGAAGCGCTGCTGGCCGCGCACCACGCCGAATCGACCGCGGACGCCGAGGCGGCAGGGGAGACTGGGGACGAGCTGGCGCGGAGGGTCGAGGCGGCGGAGGCTCAGCTTGCGGACACGCTCGATGCGCTGGAACGGGAGCGCGAGCGGGCGGATGCACTGGAGCGCCGGCTGGCGTTGCTGGAGGAGCAGCAGGCCGGCGAGTCGGGCATTGTGCAGCCGACCAGGGAGCCGGGAACAGAGCAGCAGGCCGGAGAGCCGAGCACAGAGCAGGAGCCCGCCGACGGCTCAGCTGTACCTACGTCCGCGCCCGGAAGCCGCAGCACGCACCGGTCCGGCGTCGTTACGCTGGAGCCGCTCGCTGGCGAGGATGCCGCCCTCGGCGAAGCCGCAGAGCTCGTGGGCGAGTGGCGCCGCCTACGCGGCGACGATGCACAGCGGGGGAGTGCCGTCGCACGGGCGCGCGCAGAGGAGCGCCGCTGGGAGATCGAGATCGAGCTGATCGCCGGGCACGGGCTCGCGTTGCCGCCCGAGACAGAGCCCCTCCATCCCTCCCGCCGCGACGACCAGCTGCGCTGGCGCCGCGTCACGCTCAGGCGCGTGCACGGGGAGCGCGTACGCGCGGAGCGGCTGCGGCTCCTTCGCCGCGTCCTCACCCTCGGTCTGTGGTGGCGGTAGGGGCCAGGGAGGGGGACCATCCCGACGGGCGGTGCGATACATCACAGGCCGCCGCAGGCGGCCGTCTCGCCAGCGGCCCTACGCGCTGTCAGGCGCGCGCAGGCCTTCGAGGATGGCGGCGAGTCGCGGGTCGAACACGGCGCGAAGTCGCGGCAGGGCGTCGAGCATCCAGGCCTGCGTCTCGGCGAGGCGATCGGTCGGGTCGTGGATCGCGCCGTCGCGACGGAGGTTGATGCTCGAGAACGCATGGGCATCGTGCCTCAGCCACGACCATGCCACCCGGTCCGGCGCGGGAAGGTCGGCCTCGATGCTCGCGCGGTCGGCGTGCAGCTCGTCGAAGACGCGCTTGGTGAGAGCCTTCTCGTCCATGCGGATGTGCAGCCCGACCCACGCCGCACCCCTCCAGATCGATGCGGCGTAGCCAATGCCGGGGTCGAGGTGCGAGCGGAAGAACCGCCCCGTGTGGTCGAAGTGCTGCACCGCACGATCGGCGAACCTCAACCGCGCCAACTCGGCGATCAGCGGCGCAAAGAAGTCTTGATAGCGCTGGGCCTCGGGCGACGGCTCCGTAGCGGCCAGCACGAGGGACTCGTCCCGGCCGCCGGGGTAGGCGACCCTGCAGAACCGGGGCTCCGGATCGGCGTCCTCGATCCGCCTCACGACCTCCACTTGGACGGCGTAGAAGCGGACGCCCTCGCGGGTCCAGGCGTTCAGGCGGTGCAGCGCGTCGGCCAACTCGCGCCGGAACCCGGTCGCGACCCACACGGCGGTAGGGGCGTCGCTACCCGTCGCGTAGGTGATGAGCTGGCCAAGGTGTGAGAGGTCGGCCGCCTCACCGTGGCAGATGATGTCGCCAAGAATGCTCGCGGAGCGCTCGCGGACCATGGCTACCGCTGGGCGATCGCCGCCATCGAGGCCCGGCAGTCCGCCAGGACCTGCTGCGCGTGCTCTGCGGCGGCCCGTGAGCGCGAAGGGATCGCGCGCGACGTTACCACACCACCTTGAAGTCGAAGCAGAAGCGCTCTACGGGGATCTCGTCCATATGCTCGCGAATGAACCTCATCAAACTGAGTGTCCTGTTGTTTTCGCTAATCGATCTGTCGATCCAGTACTGCTCGTCTACTACCTGCGTATCAACACAAAGCGTATTGGTTCCGCCGTTCACTAGCAGATTGTTTGGGATCTCATCTAGTTCATATCGGTCGTCGTAGTGAGTTAGATCTATGCCAGACGATGTCCATCTTCTTGGTAAGAAGTCGCATTGACTTCGAGTTATTGTCCTTATGTTCTCGCCATTCAGCCAATACTCTCGACATCCGATGAAATAATAGCCCTCTGTGGTACTAACTAGGATGTTGATTGACCCAATTTGTCTATAGCCACTACCAAGGCTGCCAATGAACCCATGTGTTTCGTGTTCCTCAGTGATGTTACCTATCGTGCCACCATGTACAAGATACAGCCCAAAACCGTTGTGTCGAGCACCGCTACTCCTATTCACGGGATCTGTTATTGGATTACCACGTATGCTTACTCCTAGTCTGACTCTACTAGCGTCATCGTTCAGTGGTTCACTATCGTCTGACCAGTTATCACGTACCGAAGTAGTGGATGCAGATGTAGGTGCCGGTGTGGCTTCCGCTGTGGCGACGTGAACGCCAAGAACCTCGACTTGCACCGGCGTAGCGTGCTTCCACCGGCCGTCGTGGAGCGAGGGCCCGAAGAATCGAGCGCGCCCGTACCTGTAGTCGCTCCAACTGCCGTCGGGCAGCCGTTGCTGGATGGCGAACTCGATGCTGTCGCTCTCCGTGCTACGCGCTGCGACCCGGACGTCGACGGAGTTCGAGTGAGTGGCCACCGCCACTCCGATCGCGGCGCCAACAGCGACCAACGGGAGCGCAGTCGCCAGCATGAGTGCTCGCATCGGCCTCCTCCACTACAGCGCCTGCCGGGGCCCTCCCGCTCGCTGGCCGCCATCGCCTGCTGCGCGCCCCAAGAGGATAGCGGAACGTCGGCCCGTGATGGTGGAGATCAGGCCGCGAGCGCCTCGGGCGAGCGTCCGCAGCGTCCGGGAGGTGTCCTTACCCTCCTCGTGAAGGCCGGCGGGCTCATACTGCTTGGCGAGCTGGGCACCGAGGGGGCACGAGGTGTCGGACTCCGTCCTGATCGCCGTTGTGGTCGCGCGCAAGTGCGGGCTGCCGGTGCTGCTCATCCCATTCCCGTTCCTCGCCGGCTGGGCGAACTTCGTGCTCGATGCCGTGGACGGGGATCTCCTGATCCCGCTGGGGCTCTCCGACCCGGTCTACCAGCAGGTCACAAGTCCGCGGACTACGTGACGTACGTCTGCATGGTGATGGCCGCGTGGCGCTGGCCGCTGAGGCACATCGTGGTGGCGCTCTTCGCGCTCCGCACGGTCGGGCAGGCGCTGTTCTTCATCACGGGCGACGAGATCGTGTTCTTCCTGTTCCCGAACTTCCTCGAGTCGCTGTTCCTCAGCTACGCGACGATCCTGATGCTCAGGGGCGCGGACGCGCCGGCGTTCTTCACGCGGCACGCAATCGTGATCTGAGTGCTGATCGTCGCCTACAAGATGCAGGACGAGTACCTGACCCACGTCGCGAACGTCGACCGCTCCGAGCTGATCGGCCGCCTGTTCGGCGGCTGAGGACCGGGAGCGGCGCAGCGGCTGCATCAGCGAGCGTCAAACCTGCCGGGTCCGGGGCATCCGAGCCGGCCTACGCCCTGCGGCGCCGCGGTGTACGGGGTAGGGCCGGCGCAGGCCGCCCGCCCGAGCCCGTGCTTCCGCACAGCGGCCGGGCTCCCCTACGTCGCGCTCGCCGCTCGGCCGACGCAGAGTCCCCTGGCCCGGATGCGGTCGCGGATCGCGTAGGCGGTCCTGCCGCCCGAGCACGATCCACGCTGAGCGATGTGCTCGTCGGGCTCGACGCCAAGCGCCCTGAGCGCCTCACGCGGTCTGCCGCCCACCGACACCACCACCCCCGGCTGCAGCACCTCGAGCTCGGCCCGCAGGTGCTTCCTGCCGTGCCTGAGCTCGTGCGCGTGCGGGGTGCGGTTGTCCGCCGTGCGGTACTTCACGACGTTCACCCAGCCGATCTGCTCGGGGCCGAGGCATCCCTCGACGCACTTGCTGACCCTGCGGCTCCACTCCGTCCACGGGTTGCCCGCGCCGTCCGTCCCCTGCATCCAGCTGTGCATCGCGCCAACGAGCCCCTGGTAGCTTTCGATGCTGCGCGTCTCGCGGAACGCGGCGAGCAACTCGGCGAGGAGTGCCTCGCGCTGCGCCGGACCGGGGAGCAGTGCGCCGCTGGGGTCGCGGTCGCGGGCACCGGGGACGGCGGCGTTCAGCAGGACGAACGCGACGCCTCCGGGTGCGTAGTCGCGGCCTACCCAACTCGGTTGCGGCGAGCCGGGCTCGCCCCCGGCGTACTCGCGACACTGCTCGCAGCTGACGATGGCGGCCGCCGTGGCGGCGTAACGCGACCAGTCGAGCTTGGTGGTGGGCATCGGGGCCTCCTGCGCCTGTGCGTTAACCCGTCAATCCTATTCGTGCGTCTCGAGCGGCGCGCGCCGCGAGGCCTGCACGGTGACGGCGGCGGGCTCACCGGGGGGACGCGGGTATATCGTAGAGGGGCGGTGGTCATTGGGTCGAGGGGGATGACTACTGAGGTCTGCGCACTGATGGCACTGTCCGTTCGTCCGGTCCCAGCTCTGGCGAACGCCCCGCCCCGCACACACAGTACCCTTTGGAATCCCGAGCACGGGGGGCGCCGGGCAGCCGCCGCCCCAACTGACCGCGAATCGGCTGTGAGAGCGCGCTACCGCGCTCCCTTCCACTATGCTGGCTGCGCTACAGGGAGAGGCTTGCTGGGACCGTGCGTTTTCATCGGTTGTCCATCCATGTCGCCATCGTGCTGGCGGCGCTGCTCATGGTCAGATGCTCCGGTCAGGCGGGCGGTCACGGCGACCCGCAAACCGCAGGAACAACTCCCGACCCAACGCTTGACGCATACGACACCCTCTATGCGTCGTTGCGAGAACTTGACGACATAGCATCATGGACCGACCCGCTTGCTACAATAGGTTGGCGACTGTTGCAAGGATATCGATACAATGAAGAATGTAGTGTAATCGCAAGTCACACCAACGAGCTTCACTTCTATGTCTTAGTATCACTCACTCTCACTTTGGAGGCTGCAAATGATGGTCGATTGAACGCGTTCTATGCGGACGACATACTCAACTTGCTTGAGGTCATTGGCCTGAATTCCGTCATTCTACTAGACAAGGAATGTAGTATGCGTATTGGTACGCCTTGGGACGAGCTATTGTGGATTCCTAGCCCTCCCGGAGCCACGCTCCCTACGTATCGACCAGCGGGCTGCTCAGAGGAACGCCGTTCGGCAGGATAGGCTCGACGTCGGCACCGGACCTTCGTCCCCTGCGGCGGAGCCGCCTGTCCTCCCCCGCCGGAGAGGGTGGGGGTGAGGAGGCTCCCCAACTAGAGGAGACGATCAGCGAGTTCGCGATCGGCGACGGCATATCCGCCATCTTCGACCCACGTCATGACCACGCCCTCGCGTTCAAGAACGGCGCTGACGCGCTCATCAGACTCGGGCCGATCGAACGCGACTAACCCGAAGAGATCTACGCCACCCGGCGGGCTCCCGGACGTCACCGTTGGGTGATCGGGGTGGACTCGCAGAACCGCGTCGGGGCGACGATCCGCTCGTACTGCATCGTCGAGACGGACATCCAGGCGCGTCTCGCTACCCTCACCGGCTACGAGTGATGGAGAGGCGAACACGTAGTGCGGACCGCGTCCAAGGGTGTTGGGCGACGAGACTCTCAGCATCGGAACTGCCCGCGCGGATGTCGGCCGCGTACGCGTCCTGGACCACTGATGCCAAGAGCTACCGACTAGACGACCAGCCTGTGGTCATTGGGGAATGGACCGTCGATGGAAGCAGCCGCAGCCTACTCGTTCCTCCAGACCCGGAGGCGCTAGTGTCCTGAGTTGGGAATGCGATTGAGATATCCGGTGAGGTTGTCGAAGATTTGGTCGGCGGTCTTGTGCCAGATGAAGGGGCGCGGGTGCTCGTTCCAGTCGGCGACCCAGGCCTCCACTGCACGGATCAGGTCAGCGACGCCGTGATGAGTGCCGCGCCTGAGCCATTTGGTGGTGAGCTCCGCGAACCAGCGCTCCACGAGGTTCATCCAGGAGCTGTAGGTCGGGGTGAAATGAAACGTGAACCGGGGATGACGCCGGAGCCAGCGCTGGATCTCCGGGGTGCGGTGCGTGGCGACGTTGTCCAACACGACATGCACCGCGAGTTCGTCGGGCACGCTGCGGTCGATGAGGGTGAGGAACTGCTTGAACTCCCGGGCACGGTGCCTGGGGGTCATGTCCGCGATCACGTGGCCCGAGGCGACGTCAAGCGCCGCGTAGAGATTGGTGGTGCCGTGACGGACGTAGTCGTGGGTCTGGCGTCGCGGAACGCTCGGCATCATCGGCAGCATCGGGGCGGTGCGGTCGAGTGCCTGGATCTGGGTCTTCTCGTCAACACACAAGACGACCGCTGCCTCCGGTGGGTTGAGATAGAGTCCAGCCACGTCGCGCACCTTGTCGATGAACTGCGGGTCCGGCGACAGCTTGAAGTGCTCCACGAGGTGTGGCTTGAGGCCAAAGGCGCGCCAGATCTTGGAGATCGCCGTCTGCGACATCCCCACCGCGGCGGCCATCGATCTGGTCGACCACTGCGTCGCGTTGTGCGGTTGTTCTTCCAGTGTCTTGACGATCACCGCTTCAATCTGGGCGTCGCTGATCGTGCGCGGTGCACCGGGGCGCGGCTCATCGCTCAGTCCATCGAGCCGCCGCTGCGCAAAGCGTCTGCGCCATTTGCCCGCGGTCACCGGATGGCAACCAAGCGCCGCGGCGATCTCGGTATTCGGGGTCCCTTCTGCCGCAGCGAGCACGATCCGGCAGCGCAGCGCCAACGCCTGAGCCGATGTCGGTCGGCGCGCCCACCGTTCCAGCGTCTCACGCTCATCGTCGCTCAGTACAACCGCCACCGTCGGCCGGCCAAGTCGGGTACTCATGACACTCCAGCGTCTGCCCCACACGGGCAACACCCCGCTGTACCAACATCATACCCGCTTGTTTATCGCGTTAACAACTCAGGACACTAGGGATGATCTGAACAACTCGCCTGAGCGAGTGAGCGGATGCGATCATGGTGCGAACCCGGAGAGGGGCGCCCCCATGCAGCAGCGTTCGTTCGGCAGCGTCGAGTACGAGCACAAGAAGGTCAAGACGAGGCGGCAGAGGTTTCTGGAGCGCATGGACGGGCTCGTCCCCTGGGCTGAGCTGGAGCAGCGCATCGCGCCCGCCTACCCGAAGCCGGGCCGCGGACGCCGCCCCTACCCGCTGCGCGTGATGCTGCGCATCCACTGCCTCCAGCTCTGGTTCAACCTCAGCGACCCCGGCATGGAGCAGGAACTCTACGACTCCCGCTCGATGCTCGAGTTCGCCGGTCTCAGCCTCTCCGAGCCGATCCCCGATGAGACGACGATCCTCAACTTCCGCCACCTGCTGGAGCGCCATCAGCTGGGAACGGCGCTGTTCGCGACGATCAACGCGCATCTGGCACGGCAGGGGCTGCAGCTGTGCGAGGGCACGATCGTGGACTCCACGATCATCAGCGCGCCGTCATCGACGAAGAACCGCGAGCGTGCGCGCGACCCCGAGATGCACCAGACCAGAAAGGGCCGGCAGTGGTACTTCGGGATGAAGCTGCACAGCGGCACGGATGCGCGGACGGGGCTGGTGCACAGCCTGCACACGACGGCGGCGAACGTCTCCGACGTGACCGAGGCGCATCGCCTGTTGCACGGAGGTGAGAGCGCGGTGTGGGGCGATGCCGGCTACCAGGGAGCGGAGAAGCGCCCGGAGCACGCGGGGTCGGAGGTGAGCTGGCAGGTGGCGATGCGCCCGGGTCTCAGGCGGCAGCTGGCACCGGGGAGCAAGGAGGCACAGGCGGAGCGGCGCAAGGCCTCGGTGCGTGCGAAGGCCGAGCATCCGTTTCTCTACGTGAAGCGGCACTTCGGGTACGCGAAGGTGCGCTACCGGGGTCTTGAGAAGAACCGCCAGCGGCTCGCGCTGCTGCTTGGCTTCGCGAACCTGTTGCGAGCCGCGCCTCAGCTCGCGTGATCGCGGGAGCGCTGCGTCCGGAATCGCTCGTGCGGGCGATCCCACAGCGGAATCGGGGCGGGATCGCCCCCTGAACCGCGGTATCGGCCCCCACAGCGCGGCTCGGCACGCCGATCGACCCGCACCGCGCCCGATACGCCACCTGTTCAGACCATCCCTAGTTGAGAGCCTACAGGGGGTCCAGCAGTTCGGGGTGTTGGTTGATTGGCGGATACCACTGATCTTCATCTTCGATGTCTCGGCGCTGCTCAAGACCCCTGCCCAGCCGAACATTGATACCTGTGGCGAGTACTAGCATGGGCTCACCTCGATGACTGGCCCGAACGAGGCCGCCCCCAAATGTCAGCAGGCCCTCTCGCGATGGCGCCCTTCTCCTGCGGGAGCTGAGGAGAGCCGGTCTGGGTGGCGACGAGGGCGAATCAAGCACTGCGTGATCCGTGTCAGGGCTGCCGACTACTTCAGCCGATGCGCACTCGGGTTCGCGGCCGGGCTGGATCGAGGCCGCGCTGGAGAGCGGGCCGGAACCGGGGTTCACGTCCCTTGCTGGTCGTGGTCGAGGAAGCGCCAGAGCGTGTGGCGCGAGACGCCGAAGGTCGCTGCCGTGCGGAGGCGGCCGTTCTTCCCCGCGTGGGCGCGGAGGTAGTCCCTAATCTCGCCGATCAGCTGGCTGTCGGGCGCCGCGCTCATCATGAGTCGCTGTCACGTTCGGCTCACTGCGTCGGAGCTCGGCCGAGTACCATGCGGGCAACGCTCCATGTGATCAGGCGCACCACATGACCGCAGACCGCCCCACGCTCCCCGCCGCCGACTTTGCCGCGAAGTGGCGCGAGAGCGCGCGGCGCGAGCGGGCGGCCTCGCAGGAGCACTTCATCGACCTCTGCCGCATGCTCGGCGTGCCCACGCCCAACGAGGGCGACCCCAGCGGCGAGTCGTATACCTTCGAGGCCGGGGCGGAGCGCACCAGCACCGGCCGCCAGGGCTGGGCCGACGTCTGGAAGCGCGGCTGCTTCGGCTGGGAGTACAAGGGCGCGCACGCCGACCTCGCCGCCGCCTACCGTCAGCTGCTCGACTACCGCGAGGACCTCGAGAACCCGCCCGCCCTCGTCGTCAGCGATATGGACCTGATCGAGGTCCACACCAACTTCACGGGCACCCGCCCCGAGGTCCACCGCATCACCCTCGTCGACCTCGCCGAGGGCGGCGATCGCACCGCCGAGGCGCTGCGCGTGCTGCGCGCCGTGATGCTCGAGCCCGAGGCGCTGCGGCCCGAGCAGACGCCCGACGAGATCACGGAGCTCGCCGCGGCGCGCTTCGCCGCGATCGCCCGCTCGATGCGCGATCGCGGCTATCACCCGGAGGCCGTCGCCCACCACCTCAACCGCGTCGTCTTCTGCCTCTTCGCCGAGGACGCGCGGCTGCTCCCGGAGCGCATCGTCACCGGCATGATCGAGTCGCGCCGCGCCGACCCCGACGAGTTCACGCGCGGCCTCGCCGAGCTGTTCCGGCTGATGTCGCACCGCGCGGCCGGCCGCTTCTTCGGCAACGAGCGCGTCGAGTGGTTCGACGGCGGGCTCTTCGACGGCGCCGAGGTGATCCCCTGCACCCGCGACGAGTTGGACGCGATGCACGAGGCGGCGCTGCTCGACTGGTCGCGCGTGGAGCCGGCGATCCTCGGCACGCTCTTCGAGCGCGGGCTGGACCCGGACAAGCGCGGCCAGCTCGGCGCGCACTACACCGACCACGCGAAGATCATGCTCGTCGTCGAGCCGGTCGTGCTCGACCCGCTGCGCCGCGAGTTCGCGGCGATGCGCGAGCGAGTCGACGAGCTGGCAGCCGGGCGCGAGCCGAGCCCGCTCACGCTCGAGGGCCGCCGCCGCGAGCGGCTGCCCGACTGGGAGCGCCGCGCCGAGGCGGAGTGGCGCGCCTTCCTGGAGCGGCTGCGCGCGGTGCGCGTGCTCGACCCGGCGTGCGGGAGCGGCAACTTCCTCTACGTCACGCTGCGGCTGCTCAAGGACCTGGAGGAGCGGGCGATCCGCTGGGGCGGGGAGCGGCTGCGCATCCCCGGCGAGTTCCCGCGGCTGGACCCGCACAACGTGCTGGGCATCGAGCTGAACCCGTACGCGAAGGAGCTGGCGGGCGTCTCGATCTGGATCGGGCACATCCAGTGGATGCTGGACCACGGCTACGGCTTCCCGCGCGACCCGGTGCTGCAGCCGCTCGACAACATCGAGCTGCGCGACGCGATCCTCGCCCGCGACGCCGAGGGTTTCCCAATCCCCGCCACCTGGCCGGCCGCCGAGTTCGTCGTCGGCAACCCGCCGTTCCTGGGCGACAAAGTGCAGCGCCCGGCGCTCGGCGACGAGTATCTCGAAGCGTTGCGCGAGGCATGGGGCGGATCCGTTCGGGCTGGCGCTGATCTCGTGTGCTACTGGCACGAAATGGCACGCCGACAGATAGCGAGCGATGAAGCGAGCCGCGCCGGTCTTCTGGCGACGAACTCTATACGCGGCGGCGCAAACCGCGTCACGCTCGACCACGTCAAGGAGAGCGGCGACATCTTCATGGCATGGTCGGACGAGCCTTGGATCGTCGAGGGCGCCGCTGTGCGCGTTTCGATCGTCGCCCAAGATGACGGCTCGGAGACGGAGCGAGCGCTGGACGGAGAGTCGGTTGGCGCGATCAACGCGGACCTGACGAGCGGTGTCGATCTCACGAGCGCCACACGGCTGTCGGAGAACGAAGGTATCTCCTTCATTGGCAACCAAAAGGGCGGCCTGTTCGACATCCCGGGCGATGTGGCGCGGCAAATGTTGCGGCAGCCGACGAACGTGAACGGTCGCCCCAATGCCGATGTGGTGGTGCCGTGGGTGAACGGGCTAGATCTCACGCGACGGCCGCGGGGGATGTTCATCATCGACTTAGGTATGGGTATGACAGAGCCCGAAGCGGCCAAGTATGAGGCTCCATTTGAATACCTGATGAATCATGTGCAGCCAGTTCGTGTGACGAACCGAGTGAAGGCGTACCGTGAGCGATGGTGGCTGCACGCGCGCTCACGGCCAGCGATGCGCGGGGCTCTCCGCCCACTCAGACGCTTTGTCGCTACTCCTACCCTGTCGAAACATCGTCTGTTTGTGTGGCTCTCGGCCCCAACGCTTCCGGACCATCAGCTCGTCGTGATCGCGCGCGAGGACGACTACGCGTTCGGGGTGCTGCACTCCCGAGCGCACGAGCTCTGGTCGCTGCGGATGGGGACGAGCCTCGAGGACCGTCCGCGCTACACGCCGACCTCGACGTTCGAGACGTTCCCCTTCCCGTGGTCGCTCGACACGCCGGACGAGGCGCTGACGGCGCGGCAGCGAGGGCAGCGCGACGCCATCGGCGCGGCGGCGCGGGCGCTGGACGAGGCGCGGCGGCGCTGGCTCAACCCGTCCGATCTGGTGCGCGAGGAGCCGGACGTGCTGCCCTCGCTGCCCCCGCGCCTGCTCCCCGCCGACGAGGCCGCCGAGCGCGAGCTGCGCCGCCGCACGCTCACCAACCTCTACAACGCCCGCCCGGCCTGGCTCTCCCACCTCCACGCCGCCCTCGACACCGCCGTCTTCGCCGCCTACGGCTGGCCGGAGTCGGTGTCGCCCTCGGAGCTGGGGGAGGAGGAGCTGTTGGGGCGGCTGCTGGCGGTCAATCTTGGGCGGGGTGGGGGTTAGACTCCGGCACATGGCGAACGACGCTCCGGCTGAACTACCGGACGGGTGGCCTGATGCCTTCGACGACGAGGCGCGCGACTACCTCTACGAGGAGAGCCGCCAGCGTCTCGTCGAGAGCGTCGAGTTCGGGAACCAGCAGGAAGCGAAAGCGCTCGCCCTGTTGCGCATCTCTCTCATCATCATCGCCGCCAGCGGCATCTTTGGCGATCTGCAGGTGGACATTGCTTCGCTCTCCCCGCTCGCGTGGAGCCGGATTACGCAAGCGTCCGTTCTGGCGCTCCTGTCCTCGGTGGCGGTCGGCGGCGTCGCCTTCTGGATCCTCCACCCGCGCGCGTGGCACACGGGGGCGGATGTCGAGTGGTTGGCTCGCTGGTCCGGCGCCAGCGCGCGCGATCTGAGGGATGCGACGCTGGAGGCGCTCATGGAAGGCTTCGTCGCGAACAACGAGGTCACGCGGAAGCGTGGAGACCTCCTCGTGTGGTTGCTGTGGGCCGTGGCGATCCAGACGCTGTGCGTCGTCCTTGTTCAGGTCGCCGCCACAGCGGAGAGTCTGGCCGGGAGCGGCTCCTAGCCGATCCCCTTCTTCTGGATCGTGCTCGGCTTTCCGGGCGGCCGGTTCGGGGTCCGCTCCCGGCGTGGACTGACGCCCTCCCTCAGGATCGTGCTCGGCTTGCCGGGAGGCCGGGGTGCCTTTGCGCGCTGAGGCGGAGGCGCTCCATGCTTCCGGATCGTGCTCGGCTTGCCGGGGGGCCGGGGCGCCTGCGGTCGCTGAGGGGGCGCTGCCTTCGGGCTCCCGTCCGGGCTCTTATCGGCGCTCATGCTCGCTCCTGCTCCTCGGGGGCTCCAGTGTACCGCGCCGGCGCCCCGACTCGCGAGCCTGCTCCCCATAGACGAGGCCGCCGAGCGCGAGCTGCGCCGCCGCACGCTGACGAACCTCTATCACGCCCGCCCGGCTTGGCTCTCCCACCTCCACGCCGCCCTCGACATCGCCGTCTTCGCCGCCTACGGCTGGCCGGAGTCCCGCGCCGGAGTCGCTGTCGGAGGAGGAACTGCTGGGGCGGCTGCTGGCGCTGAATCTGGGGCGGGCGTAGAACGCGCTGAGCCGGATTTGGTAGAATGCCTTACTCGCTCAGGCGGGTGTGCGGATGTGGGTGATTGGTCGGGCTGACAGCCCGCGGAGCGGCGGGTGATAGAGGTGGATCGGCACGAGACTACGCTCGACTTCTCCGAGCTGATCGGCAGCGTCCGTACGGAGTCGGCCGCAAGGAGTTTCGCGGACCTGATCGGCAGCTTCCGTACTGAGTCGACCGCCAGGGTTCTCGCGGAGCTGATCGGCAGCTCTCGTACGGAGTCGGCCGCGTCTGACCTCTTGGGGCTGTTCGGCAGCACCCGCATGGAATTGGCCGCGTCTGACCACTCGGGCCTGTTCGGCAGCACCCGTACGGAGTCGGCCGCGTCTGACCTCTCGGGGCTGTTCGGCAGCACCCGCGTGGAGCGTGAAGCGGCGCTGGGCATAGAACCTCTCGGCAACATCAGCAAGGAGATAAAGCTGGCCTTCAGCCCCTTCATCGAGGCTCGCAAAGGCCTCTCCGCATTCGCGGAGTTCAACAGGCCGCTGATCCTCTTCCCGCCAACTCCCAAGATCCGGTTCAGCCCTGAATGGCAGCAACTCTGGGACGACATTGATGCCGCGGAGAGCTTCGACCCCACCACTGCGGCCTTGTCAGAGCACGAGATGGAGACGCCTATAGGCGTGTTCGCTGCGGAACTGGCGGTTGCAGCATTAGCTGGTCGGATCAGGCGACTGGGCGAAATCTGGTCCGTACCGGCTCTTGTTGACGCTGCTCGCCAACTGGAGGAGGAGGATGCGCGCTGGAGAACGGTGGACGACGAGCGTGCATTCACGAGCATCATCCACCGGACCGTTAGCGTTCTCGAAGAGGTAGCACGGCAGATCGCCTATTACCAGGTCATCTATGGCCAAGCCTCGTACATTCGGGAAGCGACACTCCCCGCCGCCCTGAAGGTCCTGACCAAACGGGGGGTGATAGCTAGGCCGGATCGGGAGCGGATGACTCAAGCATGGAATCTCCGGAGCAAGACACCGGGGGCGGGGCATGGCGTGGGAGGAGCTCCCAAAGAAGCAGCGGGGTTCGTCTTGCTGCGCGTGCGCCAGGGTCTGCGTGAACTGCTCGATGCTGCCGAAGCTGGAGAGTGGCTAACGTGACTGACGCCATCGAGGTTCGCGTCAACGACGTGGGCGACATCCCTTTATCTGAGATTCCGGAAGGCGAAGATCGCTGCGTGCCGCGAGTTCGGCGACCTCCGTATCCTCGACTACGACAGCAAGGGCCGACTGATCGGCGTCGAGCTGATCGGGCTGCCGGAAGCCGAGCGCATCCGCGAGGCGCTGATCGCGTACGGCCCGCCCGAACTGCGCATTGAGGGCGACGAGGTGTTCCACCCCGTCCAGGCGAAGCCCGCACCCGCGCCGTGAAGGTCAGCCACGACCCCGAGACCGACATGCTCTACATCGGGTTCGAGGATCGCCCCAGCCTCGAATCGTTCGAGTTGTGCGACGGGATCGTCGTCGACCTCGATGCGGAGGAGCATGTCGTCGGCATCGAGATCGAGTGGGCCTCGCAGAAGCTCGACGTCGAGCGGCTGCGGGCCGTCCTGGAGCCGGAGGCCGCCGCCACGGCGGAGAGTCTGGCCGGGAGCGGCTCCTAGCCGATCCCCTTCTTCAGGATCGTGCTCGGCTTGCTTGGGGGCCGGGGTGCCTTCGGGCGTTCAGGGGGCGCTGCCTTCGGGCTCCTGTTCGGGCTCTGATCGGCGCTTATGCTCGCTCCTACTCCTCGGGGGCTCGAGTGTACCGCAAGGGTGCTCTGGCCCTCGACGCGGACTTCGCCGCTTACGGCTGGCCCGAGTCCGCCGCGCGGGACACGCTGTCGGAGGAGGAGCTAGAGGGTCGGCTGCTGGCGCTCAATCTGGGGCGGGGTGGGGGTTAGGCTCCGGAGCATGGCGAACGATGCCCCGGCTGAACTACCCGACGGTTGGCCCGACGCCTTCGCTCCCCATCGAACGCACACAGCATGACGTCCTGTCTTATGGCACGCCAATGGACGGCCGGGTTCAGGAGGTGGCACACGTACTCGATCCAGTGAACCGAGGCCTGCGCTACAGCATCAGGCGGAGCCTGAGGACGAAGGTTCTCGATTTTGTCCAGTCTGGTGGGCCGGACTGGACAAAATCAAGAACCGCGGCCCGCTCGCTCGTCACCCCGCCCGCCGGCATCGGGATCGTGTACGTCAGTTCGGCCTCGTCGCCCGAGACCTCGATGCCCTGCACGAAGTTGCGGATCAGCGCCTTGCGCTCGGGGAACGTCCCTTCCTCCAGGAACGCCCGGAAGTCCGCCACGTACGCCCGGATCTCATCCGAGGTCGGCAGCTCCACCCTGCGCTCCTCCAGCTGCCGCGCCGCGTCCTCGCGCGCAGCGGCGAGCTGGTCCTCGCGCTGCCGCAGCGACAGGATGCGCGGCAAGAGTGCTTCCAGCGTGAGGTCGCTCTTCTCCAAAGCCTCGTAGAGCTTCGTCAGCCGGCTCCGCACATCGGCCAGCTCCGCCTCGATTGCCTGCAGCTTCCCGCCCAGCTCGCCCGCCAGCGCGTCGATCTCCTCTGCTACGAGCGTCACCAACTCGGTGATCGTCTCGTCGGTGAGGATGCGCTCGCGGATCTTGTCCACGACGAAGCCCTCGGCCCGCTCGGCGTTGAGGTAGCGCGCCTCGCACATCCCCGCACCCTCGCGCTGCAGCGTCGCGCAGATGTAGTAGCCATAGCGCCCGCCCTTCGCCCCCTGCCCGACGTAGGCCTTCCCGCACAGCCCGCAGCGCAGCAGCCCGCTCAGGAGGAAGCGGCTGCCCACGCGCGCCGGGCGCTGGACCTGTGGCGCACGGCTGCGCAGCGCCTGCCGCACCCCATCGAACAGCTCCTTCGTGACGAGCGGCTCCCACGCGCCTTCCACCCGTACCGGGTTCGGGGTCTTGCCCACCCTGCTCGTCTTGCCCCAGACCGCCGTGCCCGTGTAGGCCTCGTTGGTGAGCAGGTAGTGGATGGAGTTCTTCTGCCAGCGCCGCCCCCGGTTGGTGACGCCGCGCTCGTTGAGGTCGCGGCAGATCTCCTTGAGGCCCTGTCCGCGCAGCGCGCGCTCGAACACCTCTTTCACGACCGGCGCCGCAGCCGGATCGATCTGGAGCGTGGGGCGCTCCTTGCCTCCGTCCTGCACCTTGACCCGCTTGTAGCCGAAGGGCGCGCGCGACGCGAGGAAGAAGCCGCGCGAGGCGGACTCGCGCATGCCCCGGACAACGTCCTGCGCAAGATTTTCGCTGTAGAACTCGTCGACGCTCTCGATGATCGCCTCCATGAGCTTGCCGGTGGGGGAGTCGTCGGCGTGCTCGGTGATGGAGACGACGCGCACGCCGCGTCTGCGCAGCATCGACTTGAAGGCGACGGCGTGCTCGCGCTTGCGCGTGAAGCGGCTGAACTTCCAGACGAGGATCTCGCGGAAGGGCGCGGCGGGTTCGCTCGCGTCCTCGAGCATCTTGCGGAACTGGGGGCGGTCGGCGACGCGCCCACTCTCGGCCTCGTCGACGTACTCGCGAACGACGCGGTAGTGGTTGCGCTCGGCGTGCTCGCGCAGCGCGCGCAGCTGGGCGGCGACGGAGAGGTCGACGTCCTAGCGGTCGCTGGAGACGCGCGCGTAGAGGGCGGCGGGGGTCGGGTCGGTGCGGTCGGTCATCGGTTCGTGCTCCTCGGTTCCCGTTCGGCCGTGCTAGCCGCCGGGCTTCCTCCTACAGGGGTGGGGAGGTTCGCATGCTACCAGAACAAGCGTACGCCACGAGGGCAAGGGGAGTACCACGGGGCGCTGCCGAAGGAGGCCCAGACGAACGGGCCCGTGCGAGCCTACTCTCCGGAGCGGTTCTCCATGGCGCGCGGACCGAAGACGGCGCTCAACTCGCAGGTGAAGCCGGTCAGCGCGTCCAGCCCGTCGAGGGCGTCCTGATCGCCGAGCGTCGTCACCGCGTCCTCCGGGCGGTGGACATCCACCGTGCGCGTCTCCGGGTGCACGACCCAGACGAGGCGCACACCGTGGCTGAGCCACATCCGCGCCTTGTCGTGGACCCCGCGGCGGCTGTCGCTCGGGGATGCAATTTCCACGACGAGGTCGGGCATGACCTCGGCGTAGCCCGTCACATCCTCGTCCAGTGCCAGGCGTTGGACCGACGTGAAGGCGATATCCGGCTCACGGACCGTGTCGGGGTCGCGCTCGAGCCAAACGCCGGAGTCCGAGGCGACGACCGTGCCGAGCGCCGCCGGCTCTACGAAGTTCACCAGTGCTGCCACCAGCCGTGCCACAATCTTCCCGTGTCGTTGTCCTGCTGGCATGGTCTCGCAGAGCACCCCCCGGATCAGTTCACCGCGCACACCGTCGCTGTACAACCGCAGCAGGTCGTCAGCGGTCAGCAGCCTCGTCCCGGTCGTCGTCGTGGTCGTCATCGTTCTCGCTCCCGCGCCGACCCATTCTATCCGGTTCCACCTCGCACCGGGGGCGGTTCACCGCATTGCTGAGGCGGTAGGATGCACGCCCTCGACTTGGGACGACGCACAGTCGAACGGCAGGGAGGACAAACGTGAGTACCCTCCCTGTGCGAAGGCTTGTGCTGGTGACAGTAGCCGCCCAGGGGCCGTCGGCAGCGACGATCGCGGGAGGTCATGGAACCCTCGATTGGTACGCGGCTACCATCCCAGGGGCCCACTCACTCAGCTTGCGGCGTCGGGGATCTCGATTGTGGCGATCATGGCCGGACTGCTCGTGCCATGAGTACACCAACGGGGACGTTGATGGTGAGTTCCAGGTCGATACGATGCCGCCGCCGCTCGTTGCGTTTAGCACGGCCACGAGCACCAGCTCCGGCCGAATCGCTTCAATGAGTTCGGCCATGGGAGCGAACTCCATCTGACACAGTCGAGTGAGTTCTGTCTCGGCGCTCCGGTTCCCTCGATGCACCGCGAGGCGGCACTTCGCGAGGTTCGTCCAGGCGATCTCGGTCCGCTTCAGCCCCAGGTGATGCTCCACGAGGGTGCGGAAGTGGCGTGTCCAGCGACGCCAGTGCGGAAGAGCGTCGACGTAGGTTTGGCGGATCGACTCGAGGAAGAGGGCGTCCTCTTCCGCGGATCGGCCCTCGCTGAGCCAGCGTCGGTGAGCCGCGATCAGTTGAGCGTTGGTCGCGCCTACCGGGGTGCCCGCTTCCTCCTCGGGGCGCGCCTCCCGGTGCACGGCGGCGACGCAGAGGACGCCTGCACCCTCCTGGTACTCGCGGCCGAGGTACCCCGGCCAGCGCAGCTCGTTGCCATCAACACGTCCCACGCCGGGAACCGCCGCGCCCAGCGCCTCGCAGTGCGCTCGATGTTCCGCGGGACAGTTCACCACGGACCATGCGTAGTCGAGCCAGCGTTCCTCAGTCGTCGGCATGTTCTCGGCTCTTTCGGCGTTCCACGACAGCGCGCGTCAGGAGGTCTTCGTGTTGGTGAGGTGGCGGCCGACGTGACCGATCAGCCAGCGCGACTCGCCCTCGTGCCAGGCGAGATGGATACGGAGGTGATGGCGCGGATCCGGTCCGACGCCGAACTTGACGTGCTCCTGCATCTGCCATCGCGCGCCGCCGTAGCGGTACGTGCGCTCGTCGCCCCACTTGCCCATCGTTGTCCCGCTCTCGTGGGCCGCGTAGTCGATGCCCTGCTCCTTGAGCCAGTCGTGAACGCTCATACCCAAAGGCCCGGCCGTCCGCGCATCGGCGAGCTCGTCCAGCGCCCTGAACGTCGCGTACACCCTGTCCGGGTAGACGTAGGGCGACTCGGCGGCCGAATCGCTGGCCTCCGCGAGGAAGTGGAGCGAGCGGAAGTTCTTGCTCGCCAGAAGAACTGCCTCGACTACGGTGACTGGCGAGGGCTCCTCGGCCGCAAGGTGCGCCCCGGTGTGCTGTTGCGTCTCTCTCCAGTTCCGCTGGACCCGCTGAAGCTCATTCTCCTTCGCCGCGAGCATCCGTTGGAGACTCCCAACCTCACGTTCAAGGCAAGCGGCCTCGGAGAACCAATCCTCCTTCTGCTCCTGTTCCGCCTCGGCTCGACCGTGCGCCTCGTCCGCCTCCGCCACCGCATCCTGGTACCAGTAGCCGCCTGTCTCGGCCAGGTCGGATGCCTCGACGAGCAGCCGAGCGATCTCGACCACGTCGCTCGAGCGAAGATCGTCGCCACGGCCCAGCCGCGCCAGAAGCCGTTCAAGGGCGGCCGGGCGCTCGTTTTCGGCGCTATCCAGGATCGCGCGGAGTTCCCAAGCGAGTCGGCCACGTTCTGCTCGGCGCTCCGTCTCGCGTCGCCGCTCGTTGGTTCGCGCCCGCCATGCTCGTTCGGCGAGCCACGACGCAACCGCAAGGAACGCAGCGAGAGGGACGATGCGACGCAAGCTCATGACTGGATGTCCTGAAGGTCGCCCGCACACGGGCTTGTGAGTGTGTCCGCTCGACGATTGTGTCCGCGGCAGCCTACAGCGTGTCGGGAGCAGATTGTAGCGTGCCCATCTGCCTGTATGCGCTCGGAGGTCCAGGAGCCGCGCCCCGGCTGGGAGCACGCCCAGCAGCGCGGCAAGGTCGCCGGGCGCGATCCACGGCCAGTCGGCGACGAGGTCGAGCGCGCGCTTCTCGGAGGGCTTCAGCACGGCGGCAAGCAGCTGCTCAGCGGGAGCGTCTGCGTCGAGGTCGTCCGGCAGCGAGGGCCGCGCCTCGTGCCGCTCGGCGGGCACCCTGCCGCCCGGGCGCACGGCGGCGAGGGCCGCGCGCAGACCCAGCGGGGCCGGGGAGGACGCCCCTCGCCAGACGGGGTCGCGCCCGTCCGCCGCGGCCGCCGCGGCTTCGAGCGCGAGGAAGGCGGGACCGGGCAGGCGCGCCAGCAGCGCGGCCGTGCGGCGCAGCCGCACCTCGTCTTGGACCAGCGCCAGCAGCGCGCGCGGCCGCGCCTCGCCGCGGCGGGGACCCTGCTCAAGCGGCCCGACGCGCTCGCTGAAGGCCGTCCACTCCGCCGTCGCGCCCAGGCGGAGCACCCCGACCGTGCGCCCGTCCGCGAGCTCGATCGCGGCGTCAAGCGGATGACCCCGGTACCAGCGGAAGCGCCCGATCGCGCTCGCGCCGGCGAGCGCCGAGGCGAGCCGGTAGACGACCGCGATGGCGTCGAGGCGCTCCAGCAATACGCGCCGCCAGCGCGCGGAAGCGGGGTAGGCGCGGAGCAGCTCGCGCTCGCTCAGTCCCTCCCCCCGCATCAACCGGCGCGGGCCATCGGCGGTGACTGGCAGCCGCACTCGGCGTCGCTTGCGCCGCCGTGATCTGCTGGCGATCGGGCCGTACTGCCCCCTCGCCTGCCATCACCGTCGCGATCCGACACCGGGCTACGATGCCTCGGGAGACTCGCCGACGTGGTAATCGACGGTGAGTTTGTCCAGCCCCCCGTCGCTGCAGTTGATGGTGAATCGGAAAAGGCTCGGCCCGTCGGCTCGATCCACCACGCGGCCGGCGGGCAGAACCGCGCGGACCTGCTCCTCAACGACCTGCTCGATCGCGAGCAGCCGGTTCACGTCTTTCGCCGGCACCCTGTCCGCGTTGAACAAGGCCCCGCCCGGGTCCACGCGCCCGAGCACAAGGTCGGCGACCTCGGACCGGAGCACTGCTGCGACGACACGCGATAGCGTACTGGCGGAGCCAGCGTTCTGGGTCTTGGCGAACTGCCCGTGTCGATCGAGCCTGGCAGCAAGCCGCCTGCGCGCCTCCGAGCTGAGATACGGTATACGCGCCTGCGACCCTCTGCGGACCAGCACGGGGCGCAGACTAGCCCTGAGTGCTTCCGCCATCCTGCCTACTTCGCGATCGGTGCTGCTGGCACTCGCATCTTGCGATGCGGCGATATCCAGGGCCAGAACGCCGGCAAGCCAGTTCGCAACGGCGTTGTTGGCCGGGTGGACCCGAATCTCGATGGACAGCTCGCTGCCCGGCACTACCTGAGCGTCGCTCACAATCTTCTCTCCCTCCCGGAGACTACGGCGGCCCACGTCCGGGGCGCGCGTGCGTTACAGGCAGAACGGCGACCCGGCTCCAGTGTGGGCCATGCGCCTCGCGGCGGTCCCAGCGCATGATGTCCTGGCCGAGTTCGAACGGAGTCCCGCAGAGGCTTCTTGCCATTCATCATGAGATCAGCCGCTCGCTATCGGTCTCGCGTCGGCAGGCGGTAAGAGTAGGCGAGTGGCGTCAGTTCGCCGTCATCGATGACCCACGGATCGAACACGTTGTTCATACCGTCGCCAGCGACGGGATTGCCGTTGTCGTCATAAGACACGTCGATGCGCGACAGCACGAAGAGAACTGCGTCGGCGCACTCCCGTGCATGAACGACCTCGTTGTTGTGCGTGAGGTTCACAACAGCACCGCTGCCAGTGGTGCCCTTCACCTCGACATGGCGCTCTTCGCGGCCACGGGTAAAGCGGATGTCGTAGCCCAGTCCTCGTTCGGAGACATCCTCCGGGTGCCATCCCTGGGCCTTGAAGTAGCGCTCGGCTTCGCTTATCGCTCGGTCTTCGATTGCATCCTGTCGTGCTTGATCGCGTTGTCGCAGCGGCGACCCCGGCTCATTGGGATCGGCACCCTCCCGCCGATCGACCAGGTTGCTTCCGCCAGTACGCACCGCGTATGCGATCTCTCGTTCGGCCAGCCACCTCCGAGCCGCCGCGATGCTGGGCACGGCCTCGATAGCGGCCAGCGTATGTCCGTTCGGGTGTGTGCCGCCGTCGCATCTCCTGGACAGGTGTTCGATAGCGAAGTCGAGCCTGCGCTTGACAGCTCTCACCAAGACATGGCCGCCTGGCAGGGGTCCCGCAGATCCGCGGGCGCGGTGGTGCCATTCGCCATCTTGCTTGCGTGCCTCAACGACGATCGGGCGAACCCGCTCACGTCCACGCTTGTTCGAGAGCCACCCCCACGCCGATGCGTGCGGATACTCGGGCCAAATCGGCGCATCGGTGGCCAACGCCCGCACCGCCAGCTCCTCTGCTGGATGCCATGTGGTGCCGATGGCCGCACGCGCCATTTCTCTCGCCTGGTTGGAGCCTGGGACGATTGCCCGGCCGCGAGCGCACGCCTGCTCACTGATGGATTGACTGCCTGCCATGGAGACTTGCTCCTTTCTTGCTGGATGCTGACACGCGATGACAAAGTATGCGGCCATATGTCATCTTGCTGCAACCTGGCCCGATCCAGCGACTCGATCAGATCGTCCAGAGTGGCGAGTGGGTCATTGCCGTCAAGCGAATGCGCGGGCGGGATCCTGACTGCCGGGGCTGCGCCACGCGGCCCCGAGCGGCCCCATGTCGTCCAGCGCCTCCGTCGACGACACCCACAGCGGTACGTCGACACCGGTGCGCTCCAGTTCCCGGCGGGCGACGCGCAGGAAGTGCGTCGGAGCGACAGGGTCTTCGAAGACGATGAGGACACCGGGAACCGCGCCGTGATCGGCGACGGGCCGGTCGGTGGCGTAGTAGCGCAGGTAGGGAGCGAGCCGCGCCGCCATCGTGGAGGGGTGGAGCGCGCGTCGCTCCCACTCCAGGAAGAACGGCCACGTCGCGTCCCGGCACCGCAGCACTCCGAAGGCGTCGGGGTGGACCGATCGCAGCGCCCCGTCGTAGCGGAAGTAGCGCGCCGCGCGGTGCGGCGGGTCGAGTTGCACGACGCTCCAGCCGGTCTCGGTCCGCGCCTGTGCCGCGAGCCGGGCCAGGAACCAGTGCACGCCGGCGGTGTGCTCGATGTGCCGCGCGAGCTGGCGGCTGCGCGTCCCGGCGATCTCCCGCCAGCCGCCCTCACCCGCACCTCCCGCCAGATCAGCACTCCAGCGCGTGCGGGCGAGCGCCACGGAGGCACGGTCACGGCGCGCGAGCAGCGCCAGCGCGCCGTCACTGAGCGTGAGGCGCTGCCCGGCGAGCGGAGTGCGGACCACCAGCCCCGGCTCCTCCAGCCGCGCCAGCACCCGCGAGAGGCGAGAGGCGGAGACGCCGAGCAGCGCCGCGAGGTCGCCGTGCAAGATCCACGGCCAGTCTGCGAGTACATCGAGCGCGCGCTTTTCCGAGGGCTTGAGCACGGCGGGAAGCAGCTGATCGGCGGGAGCGCTGGCGTCCACAGCCTCCGCCATGGCGGGCCGCGCCTCGGGCCGCTCGGGGGGCAGCCCGCCGCCGGGGCGTACGGCGGCGAGCGCGGCGCGCAGGCCCAGCGGGGCCGGGGACGAGGCCGCGCGCCAGACGGCTGCGCGCCCGTCCCCCGCAGCCGCTTCGGCTTCGAGCGCGAGGAAGGCGGGATCAGGGAGTCGCGCCAGCAACGCGGCTGTGCGGCGCAGCCGCACCTCGTCCGGGACCAGCGCCAGCAGCACCCGCGGCCGCGCCTCGCCGCGGCTGGCGCCCTGCGCGAGCCGCCCGACGCGCTCGCTGAACGCCGTCCACTCCGCGGTCGCGCCCAGCCGCAGCACCCCGACGGTACGCCCGTCCGCGAGCTCGATCGCGGCGTCGAGCGGGTGTCCCCGGTACCAGCGGAAGCGCCTGATCGCGTCCGCACCGGCCAGCGCCGAGGCGATCCGGTGGACGACCGCGACGGCGTCGAGGCGCTCCAGCAGCACGCGCCGCCAGCGGGCGGAGACCGGATACGCACGGAGCAGCGCGCGCTCGCCCAGCCCCTCGTCCCGCGCCAGCCGGCGCAGGCCGTCGGCGGTGAGCAGCCAGCGCCGCGTCGAGGCGGTCAGCGGTCCCGCGTGGCGGACGGCCGTCGCCAGCCCCTCGTGCTCGAGGCTGCGCAGCGCCGCGTGCGCCGCGCCCTCAGACATCGCGCCGACGGCCGCCAGCTCCAGCCGGTCGAGCAGCGGCATCGCCGCCAGCAGCCGCAGCGCCCGCCCGGCGCTGGGCCCGGACATCGGCTCGGCTCCCCGCCGTGCGTGCTGCTATCAGGCCGCCTTCGGCCCGCGCCGCTTCCGCGTCCGCGGCTTCTTCTTGCCCTTCGCCGGGGGCGGCGCAGCGCTGTCGTCCTGCTGCTTCGCGGCCTCCCCGTCGAGCGCCTCGAGCCCCTCGTGGAACTGCGCCAGCAGCGCCTCGTCCTCGCTCTCCAGCTCCGCCAGCGGGGTGGTGTAGTCGGCGGTCCCCTCGCGGATACTTGCGGCCACGGCGGGGTCGGCCGGCCCGGGCGCCATCACCGCCATCGAGACGGCGGCTGCCGCTCGCCCCCGACCGTCGCGCGCACGTAGGCGTGGTGCACCGGCAGCGAGGTGATGTCCTCCTCCGACAGCCGCTCCTTGCTCAGCTCCCAGACCAGCTCGCGCGCGTCCGCGGCCGCCACCTGGAAGACGGCGAGGCAGCCGGCGTTGGCGAGCAGCGTGTCCTGCAGCGTCGGCGAGAGCTCGGAGAGCGAGAGACTCTGCGTGGCCAGCACGAACGACCCCCCGAACTTGCCCAGCTCCGAGAGCATCGACTCGTAGTCCACGCCGGGCAGCGCCTGCATCTCGTCGACCACCACGAGCGCCCCGCGGCGCTGATCCGGCGGCAGGCTCCCCTGCTCGCGGATCACGGCGTCGACGAGGTTGAGGATCGAGGCGCCGACGAGCGCCGAGACCTCCTTGCCGGCCGCCGCCTGCGAGGTCGAGACGAAGAGCACGCCGCCCTCCGCAATGAGCTGCCGCAGGTCGACGGTCGAGCGGCGCTGCCCGAGGATCGCGCGCGCCCGCTTCGAGCCTGCGTAGTAAGCGAGCCGGGTCTGCACGGGCGCGAGCGCGTCGGCGCGGTAGTTGGCCAAGGAAGACTGTACTGCGAACTTTCGAGTTGGCGGTGGCCTTGTAGGCTCGCCAGCGGCGCCAGCCGGCTCCGGTCTCAGGCGGCGGCCCAGCCCTCCGGCAGGGATCTCGGCTTGCTCAAGGACGCCCCAGCGCGAGTGTCGAGAGTTGCGCAGCCGCATCGTGCTGTGAGCAAGCAGCAGGGCGACCGGCCACGGCCCAAGCCGGGACCTGAGTGCGGCGCCCCTCGGCTTCCAGCTCTAGCCTGATGGTGCCGAGTGCCTCACCACGGACCGAATGATCTCCTCGATGTCGAGCGAGAGCAGCGCAGCGTATCGCGACAATTCGGTGGAGCACACTTCCGCGACTTTCGCGCCCTTTGCCGCCAGCACTTTGAGTCCGCGCGTGAGGTTTGCGCGGGCGAGCTCATGCACGCACTCCGGCAAGTCGTTGCAGGCCCTTCCTCCCCAGGTGGTTGTGCCGGCAGAGCGTGCTGACCGGACAGACGAGCGGTTGTGCCGCATCACCTTGGCGATACACTGGATCGAGAACCGAAGGCGCGCGCGTGCCGCAGGAACAGCGGCAGAGCCGACGTCCGGAAGCGAGACCCTAGACCCGTTCGTACGGAGGACTCGCGAAGCGGGAGGCGGGGGCTCCCGCCGCTCGAAAGGATTGTCCCGTCATGAGGCACCCCAGGCTTGCCCTTGCGCGGATCGCCGTGGCCGTTGCCATCGCATCGCTGGTGCTCGTTCAGGCATGCAGCGGCAGCCCCGAGGATCAAGGGCCGCCCACGCCCCTGGCAACCCCGCCCGCGACTACAGTGACCGCCACGCCGGACGTACCTCTACCGACGGCGACCGCGCCCACGCCCGCATCGACCACTAGCTCGCCAGTGGCGGGCCCGGCGGCGCGGGACCGGGCCGCGCTGGTCGCGCTCTACAACGCCACGGACGGCGCGAACTGGCAGGCCAGCACAAACTGGCTGACCGACCGGCCGATCGGTCAGTGGCATGGCGTCAGCGTTGACGACGAGGGCCGCGTCACGCAGCTGGACTTGACCGAGAACCGGTTGAGCGGGGCGATCCCGGCTGAGCTGGGTGGCCTCAGCAACCTCGAGTCGTTGAATCTCTACGTCAACCAGTTGAGCGGGCCGATCCCGGCTGAGCTGGGTGGCCTCAGCAACCTCGAGTCGTTGAATCTCTACGTCAACCAGTTGAGCGGGCCGATCCCGGCTGAGCTGGGCGGCCTCAGCAACCTGTCGTTGTTAGGTCTCGCCAGCAACCAGCTCAGCGGGCCGATCCCGCCCGAGCTGGGTGGCCTCAGCAACCTGCGAAACCTGTATCTCTACGACAACCAGTTGAGCGGGCGGATCCCGGCTGAGCTGGGCGGCCTCACCAACCTCTGGAGGCTGAACCTTGCCGGCAACCAGTTGAGCGGGCCGATCCCGGCCGAGCTGGGCGGCCTCAGCAACCTGGAATCGCTGGAACTAAGCCGCAACGAGCTGAGCGGGCCGATCCCGCCCGAGCTGGGTGGCCTCAGCAACCTGCGAAACCTGTATCTCTACGACAACCAGTTGAGCGGGCGGATCCCGGCTGAGCTGGGCGGCCTCACCAACCTGTCCAGGCTGTTGCTCGGCGGCAACCAGTTGAGCGGGCCGATCCCGGCCGAGCTGGGCGGCCTCACCAACCTCTGGAGGCTGAACCTTGCCGGCAACCAGTTGAGCGGGCCGATCCCGGCCGAACTGCGCGGCCTCAGCAACCTGTCCAGGCTGTTGCTCGGCGAGAACCCGTTGAGCGGCTGCTTCTATCGGAGAATGTCTTCAGCGATACCGGACAATGACCTTGCCTTGCTTGGGCTGCCGCCCTGCGAACCATCCGCCTGGGTGATTGAGGATCGAGCCGCGTTGGTCGCGCTCTACAACGCCACGGATGGGGCGAATTGGGAGAGCAGCACGCATTGGCTGACCGACCGGCCGATCGGTGATTGGTACGGCGTCACCGCCGACATCTACGGCCGCGTCACAGGGCTGAGGCTCGAAAGCAACCGGTTGAGCGGGCCGCTCCCGGGCGAGCTGGGGGGCCTCAGCAACCTGCAAGACCTGTCTCTCGGCTACAACCAGTTGAGCGGGCCGATCCCGCCCGAGCTGGGGGGCCTCACCAATCTGGAATCGCTGGTGCTAAGCGGCAACGAGCTGAGCGGGCCGATCCCGCCCGAGCTGGGCCGCCTCACCAACCTGGAATCGCTGGAGCTAAGCGGCAACCAGCTGAGCGGGCCGATCCCGCCCGAGCTGGGTGGCCTCAGCAACCTGGAACGGCTGTGGCTCTTCGACAACCAGTTGAGCGGGCCGCTCCCGGGCGAGCTGGGCGGGCTCGCCAACCTGTCGACGCTGTTGCTCGGCGAGAACCAGTTGAGCGGGCCGATCCCGGGCGAGCTGGGCGGCCTCAGCGACCTGTCGTTGTTAGGTCTCGCCAGCAACCAGCTGAGCGGGCCGATCCCGCCCGAGCTGGGTGGCCTCAGCAACCTGCGAGACCTGTATCTCTACGACAACCAGTTGAGCGGGCCGATCCCGGCCGAGCTGGGCCGCCTCAGCAACCTGGAACGGCTGTGGCTCTTCCGCAACCAGTTGAGCGGGCCGATCCCGCCCGAGCTGGGCGGACTCACCAATCTGCGCGAGCTGTTTCTCTACGGCGACCAGTTGAGCGGGCCGATCCCGCCCGAACTGGGCGCCCTCCGTAACCTGCGCGGGCTGAGGCTCGACCGCAACCAGTTGAGCGGGCCGATCCCGGCTGAGCTGGGCGGCCTCCGCAACCTGCAATACCTGCAGCTCTCCGACAACCAGCTGAGCGGACCGATCCCGCCCGAGCTGGGCGCCCTCCGCAACCTGTCGTTGTTAGATCTCGCCAGCAACCAGCTGAGCGGACCGATCCCGCCCGAGCTGGGCGGCCTCAGCAACCTGCAATACCTGCAGCTCTCCGACAACCAGCTGAGCGGACCGATCCCGGCCGAGCTGGGCGGCCTCAGCAACCTCGAGTGGCTGTACCTCTACGACAACCAGCTGAGCGGGCCGATCCCGGCCGAGCTGGGCGGCCTCAGCAACCTGGAACGGCTGCATCTCTTGCGCAACCAGCTGAGCGGGCCGATCCCGGCCGGGCTGGGCGGCCTCAGCAACCTCGAGTGGCTGTACCTCGGTGGTAACCAGTTGAGCGGGCCGATCCCGGCTGAGCTGGGTGGCCTCACCAATCTGCGCGAGCTGTTGCTCGACGACAACCAGCTGAGCGGGCCGATCCCGGCCGAACTGAGCGGCCTCACCAACCTGGTGTGGCTGAATCTCCACACCAACGAGTTGAGCGGGCCGATCCCGGCCGAGCTGGGCGGGCTCGCCAACCTGTCGTGGCTGTTGCTCGGCGAGAACCAGCTGATCGGCTGCATCCCTGGTGAGCTGGGAGGGAACTCGACCAATGACCTTGACTCGCTTGGGCTGCCGCCCTGTACGCCAACGCCGGCGGCCAGTGAGTCGTTCGGGGGGTCGGCGGCGGATCGGGGCGCGCTGGTCGCGCTCTACAACGCCACGGACGGCGCGAACTGGCTGAGAAGCAGGAATTGGCTGACCGACCTACCAATCGGCGAATGGCACGGCGTCACCGCTGACAGCGACGGCCGCGTCAGGCGTCTCAACTTGGGCTCCAATCAGTTGAGCGGGCCGATCCCGGCTGAGCTGGGTGGCCTCGTCAACCTCGAATCGCTGTACCTCAGTAATAACCAGTTGAGCGGGCCGATCCCGGCTTGGCTGGGCGGCCTCACCAACCTCAGGTCGCTGGGGCTCGCCTCCAACCAGTTGAGCGGGCCGATCCCGGCTGAGTTGGGCGGCCTCACCAACCTCGAAACGCTGGACCTCGCAACCAACCAGTTGAGCGGGCCGATCCCGGCTTGGCTGGGCGGCCTCAGCAACCTCAGGTCGCTGTACCTCGGTGGTAACCAGTTGAGCGGGCCGATCCCGGCTGAGCTGGACGGCCTCACCAACCTGCGAGGGCTGAGCCTCCACCAAAACCAGTTGAGCGGGCCGATCCCGGCTGAGTTGGGCGGCCTCACCAACCTGCGTGAGCTGAGCCTCATCAGTAACCAGTTGAGCGGGCCGATCCCGGCTTGGCTGGGCGGCCTCACCAACCTGCGAGGGCTGGGCCTCAGCGCTAACCAGTTGAGCGGGCCGATCCCGGCTGAGCTGGGCGGCCTCACCAACCTCGAACGGCTGTACCTCACCGAAAACCAGTTGAGCGGGCCGATCCCGGCTGAGCTGGGCGGCCTCACCAACCTCGGTTGGCTGAGCCTCAGCGGTAACCAGTTGAGCGGGCCGATCCCGCCCGAGCTGGGCGGCCTCACCAACCTGTCGACGCTGTTGCTCCGCTCCAACCAGTTGAGCGGGCCGATCCCGGCTGAGCTGGGCGGGCTCGCCAACCTGTGGACGCTGAGCCTCGGCGGTAACCAGTTGAGCGGCTGCATACCTGGTGAGTTGGGAGAGATACCGCAGAGTGACCTTGACGCGCTTGGGCTGCCGTTCTGCAGCTGAGTCGACGGGCGAAGAGACGCCAGCCTCGTGCTGGCCAGCGTTCATCATGTGCCCCCACAAGACCACCGCCACGCGGGAAACGCGGGCACCCCTCGCTCGTCTCCTGCGGCCGAGTGGGGGAGCGCTCCACCGCAGATGAACCTGTCTCAGGACCCCGTCCGGGCGGGTGTCGAAGGGCGGTCGCGCGCCAAATCGGCGTTCGGCGGGCAGGCGTACACGGTGGCGGGTGGGAATGACAACTCCACTTGGCCCCACCGTGATGATGAGTTCTGGCCCCTTACCTTGCGGTCGTGATCAGGTCGTAGCTGCACCTCCCCTCGTGACGCGCAGGCGGTAGGACTCGCTGCCGGTCTCGATGATGTGGGCGCGGAAGGTGAGCCGGTCGACGACGGCGGCCGCGAGCCGGGGGTCGGCGAAGGTCTGGCCCCACTCCGAGAACGGGGCGTTGGAGGCGACCGCCACCGAGGCTCGCTGCTCGCGCTCGGTCAGGATCTGGAAGAGCAACTCGGCGCCGCGCCGGTCGAGCTGCAGGTAGCCGAGCTCGTCGAGGCAGAGCAGATCGAGCCGGCCGTAGCGGGCGACCACGCGCGAGAGCATGCGCTCGTCGGCGGCCTCGGCCAGTTCGTTCACGAGCTGTGCCGCCGTGGTGTAGCGCACGCGCAGCCCGCGCTGACAGGCGGGCATGCCGAGGCCGATCAGGAGATGCGACTTGCCGGTGCCGCTGTCGCTGAGCAGCACGACGGGCTCCCCCCGTTCGACCCACTCGCAGCTTTCGAGCGCTGCGATCAGTGTCGGGTCGACGGTCGGCGCCGCCGCCAGGTCGAAGTCGGCGAGGTGCTTGAGCCGGGGGAAGCGCAACAGGTATCGCCCACCAGCGCTCGGCCGTAGGCACCGAGCTGTTCGATCTCGGCGTGGGATTGGTGTGTCTTGCGCCCGGGCACGAAAGGGAAGCCCACAACGGGCACAGACCCTGTGCCGCTGTCGATGCCACCCTCCCAATGCCGCAGCATCTTGCCCGGCTTGCTGTCCGACTCGTAGCGCCGGTGCTCCTCGAGGCGGATTCGCTCGCCTTCAATGCGCTGCAGCGTGCTCAAGGCATCATTTCCATTTACCATCACCAGCGCAGGACGGGCCTCTTGAATCAGCATATGCCGCACCCGCTCCAGCACCTCGAAGCCGCGATCCTTCCCGGCAAGGCTTGTGAGCAGCTCGCCCCCACGGGCGAACTGCCCAGATGAGTACGGGCACGACTCGACGAACACCATCCGCGTCGTGGCGAACTCCTGCTGCTGCTCCCGCTCTGCCGGGACCTCTTCACCAAGCGAAGTCGCGGCGAGCCGCACCATCGGAGCGTAGAACTTTCCATACCACGTCCTCCGGTTGAGCAACCGCCAGAAGTCCCAGTCCTTCTGAGCGGAATCCCGCTGCTGCTGTCTCCACGCTTCGTCCTTCCCGGCCCAAGAACCCTGGTTCAGGGAGACCACGAGCACCCAGCGGCCGGGTTCCAGCGCTTCAACGTCACCTACGAACCACGAAGGTGGGAGTCCCTTGTTGGGGACTTTGAGCTCGTCCCGGCCACTGAGACCAAAGCGTTGATTCAGGTCCCGCAGACGGCTGGTCCAGTCGCAGGAATAATTCTCCTCGTGCAGGCTGCGCAACTCGTGAACCCATGTTGCGTCCATTGGAACCGTTCCCTTCGTGGCTAGCTGTAGTTCCCACGTAGGTTGTTGACAGGTGAGGGGCTCCGCCTGCTGCTGTGTGTGTGAAGAACGCACCAGTAGCAGGAGAGGAGCCTCTCGTGGCACATCCTAACGCGCGTCTGACTCCGGCCACCCGGCTGGAGATGGTTCTGGAGGTCGAGGCCGGCTGGTCGCAGGCGGAGGTTGCGCGGCGCTTCCGGGTTTCCCGCCCCACGGTCGCCAGGTGGTGGCGCCGCTACCGCGAGGAGGGCGTGGCCGGGCTCCGGGACCGCAGCTCCGCTCCGCGCTCCAACCCGCGCCGCACCGCAGCCGCGATCGAGCAGCGCATCTGCGCCGTGCGCCGCAGTCAGGGGTTCGGGCCGCACCGCATCGCCTGGGCGCTCGGGATCGCCCGCTCCACCGCCTACGCCGTGCTCCGCCGCTTCGGTCTCAACCGCCTCGACCGCCTGCACCGCGTGAGCAGGAAGAAGCTGCGCTACGAGCATCCCGCCCCCGGCGACCTGCTTGCATATCGACGTGAAGAAGCTGGGCCGCATCCCCGCGGGCGGCGGGCACCGCGTTCGTGGACGCTCCAGCGAGACTCCGCGCGCCCGCGGGGCTGGCCTCGACTACCTGCACGTCGCCGTCGACGACCACAGCCGCTACGCCTACGTCGCCGTGCTGCCCGACGAGCGCGGCGCCAGCTGCGCCGCCTTCCTCGGGCAGGCGCTCGCCGCCTTCAGCCGCCGCGGCGTGCGCGTGCGTGGCGTGCTCACGGACAACGCGAAGGCCTACACCGTCTCCCGCGACTTCCGCCGCGTGGCCGCCGCCGCTGGCGTGGAACTGCGGCACACCCGGCCCTACCGCCCGCAGACCAACGGCAAGGCCGAGCGCTTTATCCAGATCCTGCAGCACGAGTGGGCCTACGCCCGCCCCTACCGCTCCAACGCCGAGCGGCTGCACCAGCTCCCGCGCTGGCTCTACCGCTACAATGCTCGCCGGCCACAGGGCGGCATCGGCGGGGCTGTCCCCGCCTCACGCCTGTAAACAACGTTCGTGGGAAGTACAGCTAGCGCTCTGTCACCGACGCCTTACGCGGTCGCCCAGCCCTCTGACAGAAGCTCGGCCTGTTCCAGCACTGTCCGTGTCGCTTGCTCCTGCTTGTCGGGCGGGTAGCCGTGCCTGCGGAGGATTCGCCTCACGTGGCGTCGGAGGTTCGCGCGCACGTTCTCGCGCAGCGTCCAGTCGATGGCGACGTTGTTGCGCACGATCTCGACTAGCTCGCGGGCGATGGCGCGGAGCGTCTCGTCGCCGAGGACCTGGACGGCGCTGTCGTTGGTCTCGAGGGCGTCGTAGAAGGCGAGTTCGTCGTCGGTGAGGCCAAGTTGCTCACCGCGCTCGCTGGCCTGGCGCATGTCGCGCGCGAGCTCGATCAGTTCCTCGATCACCTGTGCCGCCTCAATCGCGCGGTTCTGGTAGCGGCGTAGCGACTGCTCGAGGAGAGCGACGGGTGCGTGTCGCCCCGCTCCTCCGGGTAGAACTTCTGGATTGTCGTGAACACCACCCCGCCCGAGGCGACCGACAGCTTGCGGCGCAGGTCGGCACGGCTCTCCGCCTGCGTCGGGGGCTGGCCGAGCAGGTCCTGGCAGCGCGAGAAGGTGCCGAAGAGCTGGTCGTCGAGGTCGTTGCGGTCGGTGAGGACGACGATGGTCGGGTTCTCCATCGCCGGCTCGCGCGCGATCGCGCCCGCGTAGAACGCCATCGACAGGCTCTTGCCCGCGCCTTGCGTGTGCCAGACGACGCCAATGCGCCGGTCTCCGGGGCTACCTCCGGGCTGCTGGCCCGCCTCGTAGTGGCCGGTCTCCTCACGGATTCGCAGATCGGGGCCCAACCTGGCTGCCCGCAGCGTCTCGGCGACGGCGGTGCGCACGGCGTGGAACTGGTGGTAGCCGGCCATCTTCTTCACGAGCACGCCGCTGCCGTCGTCCTCGAAGACGATGAAGTCGCGCAGCAGCGGGAGCAGCCGCTCCGGTGCGCAGACGCCCTTGAGGAGTACGCGCAACTCCAGCGCGGTCACCTCGGCGAGGCCCTCGCCCGAGACCGTGCGCCACGGCTTGAACCACTCCCGCCCCGCCGTGAGCGTGCCGAGGCGCGCCTCGGTACCGTCCGAGACGACGAGCAGCTCGTTCATCGCGAACAGCGAGGGCAGCTCGGCCTTGTAGGTCTGGAGCTGCTGCCACGCCGTCCAGATGTCGGCCTCCTCGTCGGCCGGGTTCTTGAGCTCGATCACGCCGAGCGGCAGGCCATTGACGAACAGCACGACATCCGGGCGGCGGGTGCGCTCGCGCTCGGTGACGGTGACCTGGTTGACCGCGAGGAAGTCGTTGGCACTCGGGTCGGCGTAGCCGAGGACGGCCGCCTGCGCGCCGCGGATCGCACCGCCGGCGGTGCGGTACTCGACGTTCACGCCCTCGACGAGCATGCCGCGCTGGCGGCGGCGATCGTCCTCACCTCGGACGCCGGGCCGCAGTTCACGTCCGCCGCCGTGACGGAGTCGCGCGCGGTGGATCCTCCGGCCGCGGCGGGCGGCTCGCTCCTAACGCGCGGTCGTGCATGCTGCCCACGCCGCAGCCATCGCGTTGTTCGCCTTGATCAGCTCCACGCCGATCTCCTGCGCGTTCTCGCGAAGCCAGTCGGCGCTAGTGAACCCGGCGCGGAGGACGAGGCTGTTCGCAACGCCGGCAGCGACGATCACGGTCCACGTCGCGTCGCCCGCGCACTCCGGCGACGAGATTGCCGCTGCCGGGGTACACGCCCCCGCGTCGGTGATGTACCACGCCGCCACGGGCTCCAGCGCATCTGCCGCAGCCTGCAGGGTCGACGGCGCAGGGTCTCGGCCGGCAGCGATCGCATCCAACACGGGGATCATCCGCTGGACGGCTTGACGCCACACGCGGTCGAGCGCGTCGAGGTAGCAGAGCGCGCCGTCGCGCGTCCACGGGTAAGGCGTCGGCTCCCGCGTCGGCGGCGGGGACGGTGAGGGCGTGAACGTCGGGCTCGGCGTGAGCAGCGGGGTGGCGGTCGCGGTCGGCGTCGGCTCCGACTCGGACGGCGAGCCGCAACCGACGAGGGCAAGCGCCACCAGCAGCGTACCGCCTCCGTGCAAGATCACCGCGAGACATGCTGAGAGCGCACTATGCGGCCTCACGCCGCACGCACTCCGCTGGCCCCTCCGATTTGAACGCCATAGACGACGCGGCTCAAGCAACCCGTCCGACCCGAGATGACATCGGCGATCTGATGAACCGCACTGTAGCCGACGTGCTCGCTTTGCGGGTACCGTTGCATGAGGGCCTCGGCGCTTCGGCCTCGGGGCTCGCGTGCCCGCGCGGCGGGCCACCGCCTCCTGCTCACCGATCATGGGCTGGCGCTGCCCGGCCGGTGCGACCGCACCCCCCTCGCACTCGCGAGGAAGCGCTGGCACGCCGAGGCGCCGAGCGACGGGGTCACGAGCGGATGGCGCGACACCACGGGTCCGCGCAGCCGCCAGCTCCTACGGAATGTCGAGCGCAACGCTCCGCCGTCCGCGAAGGTGACGCCGATTCGGTCGCGGGCGCGATGCGTTCTCGCACATCCGCTCCTCACGCGGCGGTCCCGCGATCGCCCGCGCGCCGCAGCGCCGTGCGGAGGCGTGGAGGAGATCCACGCGGAGTTGCAGAAACGCAGTCGGCCCAACCGTAGGTAGTGTCTCAGTTCGGCAAGAACGCCCGGGCCTCCGACAAGCGCCACAGCGCCTGTCAGGTTGTGAGGTCTTGGGCGACGTAGATCGCAATACCAGGATCGTCATTCACCGATCCCGCACGCTCGGAGATCACATGCGCGAACAGCGTCTTGAAGGCGGAATCGTCCGGGAAGCCTAGACCTTCAGCGACCGCGTCAATGATCGGTTTCGCAAGATTGTCTATGTCTCGTCTCTGGCTTTCTGGCTGGAGGTTGAGCGCGATCGACAGGCTCCAGTGACCTCTCGGTGTTCGCGGTCCAGACGGCACCGCGGCGTCCAGGCTGTCACGCTCGGCCTTTACGGCCTCAATAATCTTCCTTTTGCACTCAGCTTGTCCTTGTGCCCTTGAGTGTGGACGCCACTCTTGTTGGAGACGTGGACCCTCAGCGGCCATCTGTAGGCGGCCCTGAACACAATTGGTACGTTCCAAGGGCCGATCGGTCTGTCTCGAATCTCAATGCTGCTCGGCATCTGTGCCCTCCTCGTGCCTGGGGCACGCACCGCGTCTTCGATGATCCATCGAAGATCATAGGGCTCCACGGCGAGTCGTGCGGCCATCGCCGCGTTCGCCAGCAGCGGATCGTCCTCGTGCTGCGAGCGGAATTCGTGCCGGTGGCGCCGAAGGGATTGCCAGGATCGGGATCCGCCGGAGGCCCGCTTCGGGATTCCAGAGCTCACCGATGCACTCGGGGCGCTTGCCTGGCTCGGGGCGACGCCCGCGCGTGGTGAGCCCGCCGGCGTGACTGTGCTCGACCTCGCGGCGCGCGCCGCTCGAGACGCACGAATAGGATTGACGGGCTAGCGTGCAGGCGCAGGAGGCCCCGATGCCCACCACCGAGCTCGACTGGTCGCGTTACGCCGCTGCGGCGGCCGCCGTCGTCAGCTGCGAGCAGTGCCTCGACTACGCGGAGGGCGACACCGGCTCGCCACAACCGAGCTGGGTAGGCCGCGACTACGCCCCCGGGGGCGTCGCGTTCGTGCTGCTGAACGCCGCGGTCCCCGGTGCCCGCGACCGCGACCCCAGCGGCGCGCTGCTCCCCGGTCCGGCGCAGCGCGAGGCACTCCTCGCCGAGTTGCTCGCCGCGTTCCGCGAGACGCGCAGCGTCGAGAGCTACCATCGGCTCGTTGCCGCCATGCACAGCTGGATGCAGGGGACGGACGGCGCGGGCAACCCGTGGACGGAGTGGAGCCGCAGGGTCAGCAAGTGCGTCGAGGGATGCCTCGGCCCCGCGCACATCGGCTGGGTGAACGTCGTGAAGTACCGCACGGCGGACAACCGCACGCCGCGCGCGCACGAGCTCAGGCACGGCAGGAAGCACCTGCAGGCCGAGCTCGAGGTGCTGCAGCCGGGCGTGGTCGTGTCGGTGGGCGGCAGACCGTGTGAGGCGCTCAGGGCGCTTGGCGTCGAGCCCGACGAGCACATCGCGCAACGTGGATCGTGCTCGGGCGGCAGAAGCGCCTACGCGATCCGCGACCGCATCAGGGCCAGGGGACTCTGCGTCAACGGAGCGGCGAGCGCGACGTAGGGGAGCGCGGCCGCTGTGCGGAAGCACAGGCTCGGGCGGGCGGCCTGCGCCGGCCCTACCCCGTACACCGCGGCGCCGCAGGGCGTAGGCCGGCTCGGATGCGCCGGACCCGGCAGGTTTGACGCTCGCTGATGTAGCCGCTGCGCCCGCTCCCGGTCCTCAGCCGCCGAACAGGCGGCCGATCAGCTCGGAGCGGTCGACGTTCGCGACGTGGGTCAGGTACTCGTCCTGCATCTTGTAGACGACGATCAGCACCCAGATCACGATCGCGTGCCGTGTGAAGAACGCCGGCGCGTCCGCGCCTCTGAGCATCAGAATCGTCGCGTAGCCGAGGAACAGCGGCTCGAGGAAGTTGGGGAACAGAAAAAACACGATCTCGTCGCCCGTGATGAAGAACAGCGCCTGCCCGACCGTGCGGAGCGCGAACAGCGCCAGCACGATGCGCCTCAGCGGCCAGCGCCACGCGGCGATCACCATGCAGACGTACGTCACGTAGTCCGCGGACTTGTCGACCTGCTGGTAGACCGGGTCGGAGAGCCCGAGCGGGATCAGGAGATCGCCGTCCACCGCGTCGAGCACGAAGTTCGCCCAGCCCGCGGCGAACGGGAAAGGGATGAGCAGCAGTGGCAGCCCGTACTTGAGCGCGACCACGACGGCGATCAGGACAGCGTCCGACACCAGGTGCCCTCTCGATGTCCGGCTCGTCTCGTAGTATGAGCCCGCGGTGATTGTCTATTTGACACGGGCCTCCCTGCCTCCAGAATGGGGTCATGCACTGGGAACGCACACGCCGAGACTGGCTTGCCGGGACCCCGTGGAGCTTCTGGCACCTCTTCCTCGGGTTCAAGGACTTCGACCAGTTGATCGGGGGAGACTGGGTGGATCTGGCGTTGGCTGTCGTTCTGGTGTCGTGGCCGATGTGGATGCTCGCGGGGCTGCGGTTCGGTCGAGGCGTCGAGGTCCGGGTGTCCCATGCAGGAGGGGACCCCGCAACGGCCCACCTTGACCGCGAGTCGCGGCTGGTGCGCGTCGACGGCTCTCTCGACATCGCCGTACGCAACAACAGGCAGCACACGGAGCGCGTCACGACTGTTCGTGCCGAGCTGGGGCGGCGACGACGATGGCGCCGCTGGCAGACGATCGTAGACCTCTCGACCGGGAATCGGCGCGTGACCGATCGCCTGTCCTTCCTCGACGAAGGCGACATGCTGGACTTCGGGCTCAGCGTGTCTGGCGGGCATGACGGGCCGCCGCTGCATGTCTCCGGTAAGGATCGGCTCTATCTCCGAGTGACGTTGAGTCTGTGGGATGGAAAGGCGGCGAGGGGAGAGGTCCCCCGTGAGATTCGAAGCCTCGGAGCCAGGCCGTTGACAACGAACCTTGCGGACGCCACGTTGGGCGGGCTCCGCACGACACCGGCACCTGTAGCCAGCGTGGGGCTTCGTGCCTCCTTGTGGCCTGGTGCTGGTGTGGACCTCGTGCGAAGCGATACCCTTCGCTGCGCCGCAAGGAGGCTCCATGCGCGCAGAACCACCCGAAGGCTCGTCCTGGAGTCTCCCGAGGCGCTCGCGGCCTGCTCCTCCATCATCGCCGGCGGGCGTTCCGCTATCCTCGTGGGGCGCGCCGCAGGCGATGGCGGCCAGCGAGCGGGAAGGCCGGGCTAGGCGGTCGTCGCGGGGGAGGCCAGATGCGAGCACTCATGCTGGCGACTGCACTCACGCTGGCAGCCGTTGGCGCCGTGATCGGGGTGGCGGTGGCCACTCACTCGAACAGCGTCGACGTCCGGGTCGCGGCGCGTAGCACTGAGAGCGACAGCATCGAGTTCGCCATCCAGCAACGGCTGCCGGACGGCAGTTGGAGCGACTACAGGTACGGACGCGCTCGATTCTTCGGGCCCTCACTTCACGATGGCCGGTGGAAGCACGCCACGCCGGTGCAAGTCGAGGTTCCCGCTGCTCATGCCTCCACACCGACTGTCTCGCCTACTCCCACCGAGACAGCTGCTAGCGATTCAGATGTGGCTGGAAATGATGGCAGCATTGAACGTACACAACAGAGCTGGTACTTTATTGATCCTGAGAATAATCGCATTAGAGGTTGCAGGCCACTCAACGATGATAATGACAGACTTCGACTGTCTTTGAAACATGATAATAAATACCTTTCGGGTAGTGGTGATACATACAATCCTAGGCCTCCTGGTCCTAATGACATAGGCTGGTGCTACAAGGCTGGTGGTATCATCGGTGAAGGATATGAACATACCAATACTAGTGAGAGAGCCTACCTGAATAAGGGCTGGAGCGGACATAGAGTAGGCAACCTATTTGTGACAGTTAGTACCGCTGATGGCTACTTCTTTATCGGCTGCCGAGAGTATTGGCTAAACGACGAGAACATAAGGACAATAACTCGAAGTCAATGCGACTTCATACCAAGAAGAGGGACATCGTCTGGCATAGACCTAACCCACTACGACGACCGATACGGGCTGCATGAAGTCCCGAACAATCTGCTAGTGAACGGCGGAACCAATACGCTTTGTGTTGATACGCAGGTAGTAGACGAGCAGTATTGGATCGACAGATCGATTAGCGAGAACAACAGGACGCTCAGCCTGGCGAGGTTCATTCGCGAGCATATGGACGAGATCCCCGTAGAGCGCTTCTGCTTCGACTTCAAGGTGGTCTGGTAACGGCACCGTCTGGCACAACAACGTCGAAGCTGGTTGTCCGGCCACACCGCCGCGCAGACCTTCGGGCGGAGTCATCACGGAATCCACCGCTCTCGCTGGGTGCCGTTCGACGAAATCCCTGGGCCCATCGAAAGTGGGCGCTTCAGATGAGCAGGTCAGCCTGTTCACCCGGTAGCTTCGGACGCGGCATCTGCCGTCCTCGTCTGAGCCGGATTCTCTCCGTCATATCCAACGGTGTGTAGTAGAAGTGATACACGTACCACGGACCTTCTGCGTCCTGTCCACCCGGTGCGTGCTCGCAGCCGTGCATCTCAGCGATCTGCATCTCGCGCTGTTGCGCCAACGCTTTGACGGGCCACTCCTCCAGTGGCTTCCAATCTCTCATGTTCGGGTGCTCGCGCCGCCAGTGCTGCTCACGCTCTGCTAGGTCCGTCGTGACTCCAACTCGGCACGCCATCGCTAACCCCTGTTTTCTCGATCATAGCCCACACATGGTGGTTGATGGACCCGTCGGGCTGACTCAGGTATCTTCGCGACGAATCGCGGCGACAAACTCGCCGTGAAGGAACACTCGATAGAAGTCAGGCCCGTCTCGCTTCTTGTTGGCGACATGGCGCTCGATGAAGCCATCCCCCTTGAGGAAGCAGTAGAGGCAAACCCGGCCTTCGTTCGCTTGCATCCTAGAGGCCGAGAGCCACTAGAACACCCACGACGACCGCACCGTAGTCTGTCGGATCGGTGTACCCGCGACCTTGCAAGTGATCCAACACCGCAACGAGCAGGAGAACAGGAAGCAAGTACAGCATGACCAGCCCGAACATCTGCGTCAGAAAGTAGCCCATTGCCAGACCGACAACGGCTCTACCTAACTGTTCTCCATCCATCAGGCCACCGTCTTCCGCCTCCTGTATGGCCCCCGTATCTTCGGCACCGGATCCGCTCGGCCGCCGTCGCCCAACGATCGCTCCAGCGTGTAGCGGTATCTCCCGTCCCTCGAGATCGTAGCATCTCGGTTCATAGCACCGATGCCTCCTGTTCTGGGCGGCAGCCTCGAGCGCTCCCAGAAAGCCACTGTCGCGTCCCGCCCAGTGACGCTTCCTCGCGATCGAGCGGCGGCTCAGGCCGGGCGCTCGCCGCCCTCCCTCGGCGAGCGCCCGTCAGCGTCTATCGGGGACGACGGCCCTTTACTCGCCGCCGGGGAGCCAGCGAGATCCACCGGAGAACCGGCGACTCGCGAATCCAAATGTAGTAGGAGGGCCTAGCTGTAATCAAACTTCAGTCGTAAGGCGGGCCGCTGCCCGTGGCAACGAGTCTAACGCACACCGCGTCGGCACGCCAGCCGCGCGCGATCCCTTCGCGCTCACGGGCCGCCGCAGAGCACGCGCAGCAGATCCTTGGCGGACTGCCGGGCCTCGATGGCGGCGATCGCCCAGCGGTAGCCATGGTCCGCGAGCGCTCCGTGAGCATTCTTGGCGACACATCTGCCACGGCGATCACCAGGTCCGCCGTAAGGAGCAGCAAATCCACGGCTTCGCGCAGCGCGCCGCACGGTGCGGTGGCGCGGTATGAGGCCAGAACCGCGCGGCCAGCGTCCGCCATGGGCGCCGATCGCGTGTCCGTCCAGCCGTTCCGCATACGCTCGCTCGCCAGAGCGTCCAGCTCCCCTACCGAGCCATGCAGCTCGCGTTCCGCGTAATCCGCCGGCGTGAGCGTGGGCGTAGGCGGGGGCGTTGGCGACTCGTCAGCCCCGCCCGCGCATCCCGCCACAGCGGCCAGCGCCATCAACCCGACGATCACGCCAGGCGCTCGCCTCCGTATCACCGGCTCCGCTCATCCATCACCTGCCGCACCATCACCGACGCAGGCGCTCCTTGGCGCTGCGCACGATAGGCCCGAGAACCCGCCGGAAGAGGAGGAGGTTGTCCAGGAGCCACGCGAAGTCCTCGTCCCAAGCGTCGCGGTTGTCGAGGTTATGGGGCTTCCACAGATCGACATGGGACGCTTTGCCGATGGGAGCATCGTGCCAGTCTATGCCGCGAATCTCCGCCTTGATGCGCGCCTGCTGAGCGGTAAGCGCCGCGAAGTAGTGCTCGGCGTGCTGCTTCTCCAGAACGAGTTCAACGCGGTTGCCTGCGGGATGCGGGGGCACCCTGCTGTCTTCTCGCGTAACGACAACGGCGAAGTGAGCGTGGCTCTGCGGAACGTCCGCGATTAGGTTCATCCTGAAGTGCTGGTGACTCGGCGACCGCTGCTTCAGCGTGATGGTGTGCCCCGCTCGGCGAGCGTACTCCTCGAACTCTGACAAGAACGCTTCGTATTCGTGAGTCATGCCGACCTCCTCTTTCTGCAGCGGCTCTGGCCAGGCGCACGCCAATGCGTGGCGTGCGGCCGGCAGCGTCGATTCGGCCAAGGGACCGCGAGTAGCCACCCGGCGGCCCGCGCGATCGTCCGACGAACCGGCGGCCCGAGCGATCCAACTAACGGGGTGCCCAAATCCAACTGAGGTGGTACGAAGCAGCGCTCTGCACGAATATGCGGCGCACCCTCGGGTTGTGCGCGCCCTCGAACGTGAGAGCGCCGCCCACATCGAGGGCGTCACCGATACGGCGTAGCTCGCGCGGAACGTGGCACGGCAGGGCGGATCTAATGGCATTGCGCGGAACGTGGCACGGCAGGGCGGATAATCTCCGCGATCCATCGCAGATGCGCCGCGTTCGCGCTCTCCGGAGGCACCGAGACCTCGGGCGCCTGCGCGATCCATTCGTGCGCACTCTCCGCGTTCGCGCTCTCCGGAGGCACCGAGACCTCGGGCGCTCGGGTGGCGGGCGCTGCGGCCGCGGCCCGGCTGACCGTCAGGGTGTAGGTCTGGGTGGTCGTGCCGTCCACGGCGGTCACCTTGACGGTGACGGTGGTGCTCCCCACGTCCAGGCTCACCTGGTACCCCGCCGTGCTGGGGGCCGCGTCGTCCGGGCTGATCGCCAGCGTGGCGGCGGCATCGTTCTGCGTCGCCGTGAGCGTGGTGGAGGACACGCGGTTGGCGACGGAGGCCGTGTAGCTGGTGGTGGCGCCGGCGAAGGCCGGCGACAGCGTGACGCCGCTCAGACTCAACTCGCTGAGGCTGGCGTCGCTGGACCCGGTCTGGGCCTCCACGGCGCCGGGGCGGATCGCCAGCAGGACGGCCAGGGCGCAGAGCGCCAGCAGCACGGCGGCTCCGCTGCGCCGCGCTTTGCGCTGCGTTCGGCCGTGGCGGTCCTGGCGCTGTCGGGGATGCAGAGTGCGGTTCACGATGCTGACCTCTCGTTCGCGACGGCGAATGCTGGATGGGGGGTGCGGACGCAGCCCGCAGGGCAACGCGAGACGGCCCGGTCTGCCCGCGCGCTCAGGGGCGGGTGCTCCGGGCGAGCGGAGATACGCGGGAGTAAGGCGGTCTGAAGGAAGGGAACAGCCGGGGCTGAGGAGGCGGATAGCGCCGCTGCGCTCTCCAACGCTCCTGCAACTTCGGACCCGATGGGAAGGCTGGACAATACAATCCCTCTCACAGGCACCGACCAGTCGGGCTGCGCTTTGGCACAGCGTCTATTGAAGACTATCAAGGTGAGTCTGGTGTGATTATCCACCCCTGTTTCCGTGACGTTCTTGTGAGTATTGCGCCGATCCGGTGCAAGTGAGGGAAAGCGTGGACTTGTTGGGATTGCTCCACGGGCAGGCCGCGGCGGGATCTGGACCTCCTGCCCGAGGCGGTGGCGGCGCTCGCCGTCGTGCAGCAGGCCTGCGTGGAGGGCGTCTCGACACGCCGCGTAGCCGATCTCGCGCGCTCGCTCGAGGAAGCTGTCGACGACAGTGTCGAGCTCGCCGCAGCTGCGCGAGACCCGGCTCTTCGAGGTTGCCCTGGCAGCCGGCCGTCCCGTCGACGGCGGTCCCTACCGCTAGCTCTGGCTCGACGCGCTCACCCGGCGTGCGCGAGGAGGGCCGCATCGCGCAGGTGAGCCTCGTGGTCGCGACCGCCGTCACCGCCGAGGGCACGCGTGAGCGGGTGGGCTGCAGCGCGCTTCATGCGCAACCTGCTGACGCGAGTGCCGAAGAGCGCGGAGGCGCTGGTGGCGATGGCGGTGCGCACGATCTGCCAGCAGCCTTCGGCGGCCGAGATGCACGCCCCAACACGCCCGGTGGCGCGGCAGGTGGCGCGCTTCCCCGCCGCAGGCGATGCTCGCTGGCGGTGCGGAGGAGATCCTGGCGTTCACCGCTTCCCGGTCGCGCACTGGCGGCAGGTCTCGCCGAACAACCCGCCCGGCGCCTCGACAAGGAGATCCGGCGGCGCACGAACGTGGTCGGCATGTTCCCCAACCGCGCCGGCGGTGATCCGGCTGGTCGGCGTGGTGCTCGCCGAGCAGCACGACGAGTGGGCGGCCGGGCGGCGCTGCCATGACGATGGTGACGCTGCTGCCCCGCCCGGGCGCGAGCTGGCGTCAGGTGATCAGCGACCTGCCGCAGGGCGCACCCACGTCAGTTGGTCCCCTCTGCCCGGCCCGGATACGGGCATAGACCTGTTGAAACGCAAAGCCCGCATGCTTCCTTCATCTTCCCTCCCTGACCGTACTGCTCACGACGTCCGGCTCCACGCCGTCACGCCCCCGGCCGGATGGGAGATCGGCTTCGAGACGCTCTCGGCCAGCCGGCATCAATTGCACCGGTCAGTGAAATACTCACAATAACGTCACGAATACAGGGGTTTGAGAATCACACTGGACTCACACGAGTCGTCCAGAATGTCCACTGGACTCGAACGCCGTCTGGTTTCGCTTGCCAGGAGCGCCTGCTCCTGAGCGCCTGTGGGCAGGCTCGAAGGTCTCCCGTTACCGCTGGCCAACGTCCCTGCCCGCGATCCAGACTTTGCAGCAACGGAAGCGAGGTCAGCATCGTAAAACGCGAACTGCCCTTTGCCGTCCCGGGCGCGCTGGCCGCATTCGTGCTCATCATGCTCTCCGTCGTCCCGTTGCCCTACGCGGCGCACGCTCAGTCCTCGCCGTCGGTGGCGCTCTCCCTCTCCTCCGACACCGCGGAGCAGGGCGGGGCCATCACCGTGACGATGTCCTTCAGCGGCCTGGAGTCCGACGCCGACACCTCCGACAAGGACTACATATTCCGGGCCGACGTGGTGGATGCCGACCGGTGCGAAAGCCGGGCGGGCGGCTCCGGCCTTGGCGTGGACCGCTACATACACAAGGTGGACGAGGACCCGGAGGTCCGCGCCGGGAGAATATCCGCCCGCTGTCCGGCGGGGGACTACACCATCAGAGCCATCATAGCGTCGGCGGCGAACGTGGAACTCGCGTCGGCCACCGCGAGATTCACTATTACAGCGCCAACGAATGAGCCGTGTTCAGGAGGCGGCTATGACCCAACGCCGACAGCGGTAGCGGTGACGTCCGTTCCAATCGTGGTTGAGTCCACGACTGCGGACTACTTCGTGCTGTACGTGAGCCACGATGTGGACGGCGCGGAGGTGGAGCTTCCGGTGCTGGTGAAGAAGGGCGGAGACGGCACGACTGCCCTCGCCGAGAATCTGGCGGCGCTTCTCAAAGAGCGCTACCGGGTCGAGAAGTATCTCGTCTCTGACCCGGCCGACGTCGACGGCGACTGCATCGACGACATCACCGAACTCGGAGACCCGGTGGGCATGAACCCGGTGAACCCCGCCGCCGCCATCGAGCTCAGCAAGGGCGCCGTGGCCATTCCCGATCGCGCAACATTCGACGCGCTCTCCCTCGCGGATTCTGCGATAATCAAGTTCACTATATTCGGCGCGGACACCTACAGACCGAGTGTCTACTTCCAGAACACCAATACGTACAACAACCATTTTGACTTCCTGCCTGCTATAGGCATCGATCCGTACATGCCCGGGAGGATCAGCGGTTATCTGGACTATGTCCCGAGATTCTTTGCCCCTGACGGCAGTCCAGGACTCTACGTGTACATGCTCAATTACGGACAGCCCTTCAGCCTTGTGGATCTCTCCCATACAATGCTCGCCGCCAGCATGCCGCTGCTCGAGGACGACTTGGCCTATTACATGCCGAACGATAAGCTTCCGGCCTACCAGCACGAGTTAACGCTCTACGAGGCATCCCGAATCAACCTCGTGTTCGACGAAGACATCGCACCCAAAAGCGATTTCAGCTCGTTGAACCAGGCGGAAGGGTACGGCTTTCTGCGGACCATGGACCTGGAGGAGAGTCCCAACCCCCGGGACGTGGTGATCTACGACACGCTGCCCAACGAGCTTCCCCGCGTCGCCGGCATCATCACCACCGTGCCCCAAACGCCGCTCTCCCATGTGAACCTGCGCGCCGTCCAGGACGGCGTCCCCAACGCCTATATTGGCGACGCCTACAGGAGCCACATCAACTCTTTCGTCGGCAAGTACATTCGCTACGAAGTGACGAAGTATGACTACTTCATCCGCGTAGCCACGCGAGCGGAAATTGACGCCCACTTCGCGTCTTCCCGGCCCGGCAAGAAGCAGACGCCGCAGCGGGACCTCACGGTCACTGAGATCACACCGCTCGGCGAGATCGGCTTCGAGAACTGGAAGGCCTTCGGCGTCAAGGCGGCCAACGTGGCCGTCCTGGGGACGTTCGAGTTTCCGGAGGGGACCGTCCCCGACGGGTTCGCGATCCCGTTCTATTTCTATGACGAGTTCATGAAGCACAACGGGTTTTACGATGACATCAAAGAGATGCTGGCCGACTCCAGTTTCCAGGCGGACCTCAGCGTCCAGGAATCCAAGCTCAAGAAGTTGCGCAAAGCCATCAAGAAGGGTGAGACGCCCGGGTGGATTATCGACGCCCTGACCGAGATGAATGAGTTGTTTCCCGAGGGGACCAACCGCCGCTACCGGTCCAGCACCAACAACGAGGACCTCCCCGGTTTCAACGGCGCGGGACTGTACGACTCCAAGACCCAGAAGCCCAAGGAGGACGAGGAGGACATCGCCAAATCCCTCAAGCAGGTGTACGCCAGCCTGTGGAACTTCCGCGCCTTCACCGAACGCGACTTCCATCGCATCGACCACCTTGCGGCCGCGATGGGGGTCCTGGTTCATCCCAACTACTCCGACGAGCTGGCCAACGGTGTAGCCGTCTCCTTCAACCCCGTGTACAGCGGCATCAGAGACGGGTGGTACTACGTCAACACCCAGATCGGCGAAGACCTGGTCACCAACCCCGACGCGCTCTCGGTGCCGGAGGAGATCCTATTGAACCCGGCCGGCGGATACTTCGTCCTTCGCACCTCCAACCAAAAGCCGCCGGGACAGCTTCTTATGAGCAACGACCAGTTGGACCAGCTGCGCAGGCACCTGGCTGTGATTCACAAGAAGTTCGCAAAGCTGTACAACCCCGGATCCGATGAAGACTTCGCCATGGAAGTCGAGTTCAAGATCACTAGCGAGAATGTCCTGGCGATCAAGCAGGCCCGCCCCTGGGTCTTCAGCCCAGCACAAACGGTACCGGCCAGCGCCACGCTCAGCGACCTGACGCTGAGCAGCGTATACATTGGCACGTTCGGCCCGGCAACCACTGAGTACACCGCCGACGTGGACAACGACTTGACTGAGACCACGATAACGGCCACGGTGAACGAAGCCGGAGCGACCTACACGGTCAAGCTGGGCGGCGTGGCCGACTCTGACGGGACCGTCTCCTTGTCCGTGGGCAGCAACGTCATCACCATAGAGGTGACGTCGGAGGACGAGCAGACTACGAAGACCTACAAGGTCACCGTCACCCGCCCCGAGCCGCTTTCAACTGACGCCACGCTGAACGCCCTGGAACTAAGCGGGGTCAGCATAGGGACGTTCGACCCGGCTGCCACCCGGTACGCGGCCAGCGTCGCCAATGACGTAACGGAAACCACCGTCACCCTGACGAAGAGCCACGATGGGGCCACCTACGTAATCAAGCTGGGCGGAGCGGAGGACGGCGACGGCGTGATCCCGCTGGCCGTGGGCGAGAACGTCATCGCCGTCGAGGTAACCGCCGAGGACGGGCAGACGACCAAGACCTACGCGGTAACGGTAACCCGCGCCGAGGCTTCCCTCCCGGTAACGGTTGATCTGTCGCCCTCCTCCGGCCCGGTGACGGAAGGAACGGAAATCGCAGTCACCATGACCTTCGGCGGCCTGGAGTCTGACTCCGACACCGCCACCACCGACTACGTCTTCCGGGCCGACGTGGTGGACTCGGAGAACGGGGACGCCGACGGGTGCGAGGACCGGGCGGGCGGCTACGGCCTCGGGGTTGACCGCTATATGCACAAGGTGGACGAGGACCCGGAGACCCGCACCGGGACCGTCTCAGCCGACTGCCCGCCGGGAGACTACACCATCAAGGCGAGCATATCGTCCGCGGCAAACATCGAGCTGGCGTCGGCCAGCGCGGGCTTCTCGGTCGTCGAACCGCTCTCCAGCGACGCCACGCTGAGCGGCCTGGCACTGAGCGGCGCGCCCTTCGCCTTCGACCAGGCCATCGAGAGCTACGAGGTCAGCGTCGGCCACGAGGTGGAGCAGACCACCATAACGGCGGAGACCAACGACGAAGCCGCCAGCCATGAAGTGGCGCTGGTGCTTTCCGCGAGCTATGAAGACGGAACCGTCGGCCTGGCCGTGGGCGCCAACCTCATCGTTCTCCTGGTGACGGCTGCGGATGGGGAGACGATGAATACCTACACGGTCACTGTCACCAGGGCCGAAGCCGCGACGCCTTCCACGGACGCCGTGTTGAGCGGCCTGACGCTGAGCGGTGTGGACACCGGTACGTTCGACCCGGCCACGACCGAGTACACCGCCAGCGTCGGCAACGACGTGGACGAGACGACGGTGACCCCGGCGACGAATGACGACCGGGCCACCTACGTAATCAAGCTGAGCGGCGTGGCCGACGCGGACGGCGTGATCCCGCTGGTTGTGGGCAGCAACGTCATCGCCATCGAGGTCACCGCCGAGGACGGAGAGACGGCGAAGACCTACACCGTCACTGTCGCCAGGGCCGAAGCCGCGCCGCCCTCCCCCGACGCCACCCTGAGCGGGCTGACGCTGAGCGGCGCGCCCTTCGCCTTCGACCCCGCCATCGAGAGCTACGAGGTCAGCGTCGGCCACGAGGTGGAGCAGACCACCATAACGGCGGAGACCAACGACGAAGCCGCCAGCCATGTAGTGGCGCTGGTGCGTGCCGCGAGCTATGAAGACGGAACAGTCGGCCTGGCCGTGGGCGCCAACCTCATCGTTCTCCTGGTGAGGGCTGTGGATGGGGAGACGATGAAGACCTACACCGTCACTGTCACCAGGGCCGAGGCCTGACGAACCGGAGCCGGCGCCAGGCAGCCCGCCCGACGTGCCCGACGTTCCCACCGGCGAGGTGCCCGGGCGTGGTAGCTCGCTCAGGGAGCCGGTGCGGGGGAATCGGGGAAGGTCACCGCGTTCTCAGGATGTCGACGGCTCACGAAGGAGGCTACGAGATGACCTTGGCCGAGTACGAGCTCCCGCCCGACTACGAGCGGGCGCAGTTGTTCCCGAACGGGAAGCAGGTTCACGTCGAAGTGGTCTACGTCGAGGGTGTCGCGAGCTATGACGTGCAGCTCTGCTACGTAGGCGACGCAACCGAGTTCGGCGACAAGATTGAAGTCGTTGAGCGGATCGGTATGGCGCCCGGCCGGGAGCTCATGCCGGTAGTCGGGCGTTTCGGGGCTCACCTCGACCCCGAGAGGACTGGATCGTGCGCGTCATTCCGGCGTTGCCCGCCAGCCCCAGCTGACATTCACAGCCGCCGATCCGCGAGCGCGAGCGCTGCTGCTGTGACTTCAAGGTAGTGTGGTAACCATGAATGATCCGATCGAACCTCGCATCGTCCGCCCGGAGGATCGCCATGGCGCGCCGACCGCCGCAGGAGGCGACATCTATTCAACGCTTGCGCGCGGCGAGCACACGCATGGCGGCTACTACGTCACGCACGCCGTCGTGCCGCCCGGCGGCGGGCCGCCCGCGCACGTGCACACCCGTGAAGAGGAGGCATTCTTCGTCTTGCGCGGCCGGCTCACGTTCCGCCTCGACGAGCGCGTGGTCGAGGTAGGCCCCGGTACGTTCCTGAACGTCCCGCGCGGTACGAAACACCGCTTTAGCAACGATTCGGCCAGCGAGGCCGAGATGATCTTCTGGTTCGCGCCGGCGGGAATCGAGGGCCTCTTCGACGAACTCGGAGAGCGGCCGCAGGACATCGTTGCCATCGGCGAGCGCTACGGCACCGCGTACTTCTTCGAGTAGATGGAGTACGGCTGTGGAAGGGACAACGCGCAGCGCGAGTCGGGCTGCTCACGCTGCGGGTTCGTGCCCCGATCTTCCTCGCCAGCACCCGCATGAGGTCGTCGTCGTCGTCCCCGTAGGCCGCGAGGCCGTCCTCGGGCCCCGACGGGAAACTGGCTGGTGCTGCTGGAGGCGGCATCCTGGCACGGGCCGGTCGACGCGCAGCGCCATGGCGAACTTGGCCGGCTGCCCGCGAACTCGACGGCCAGCCTTGTGCATGTCTCCTGTTTCCCGTCCCGATCGGAGATGCGCAAGTTGTTGCGATCGGTCTCGATCTAGACCAAGTGAGTGTCGACGAGCAGCGATTTTGTCAGTGCAAGAGAGCAGCGACTTTGTCAGTCCCGCCGTCTCCGTCGGAGGATGCCGCGGCGCCGGTCTGGCGTCCAGGCACGCCGTTGGCCCGGACGTAGCTGCTGACGGTGTCGCGGGAGATCCCGAGCAGCCTGGCGGTCGCCCGCATCGAGAGTCCCTGTAGCTGCGCCTGCTGGATCGCCTTCCAGCGGGCGAGCTGCCGGGGTGTGGGAGCGCGGAGCTGCTTGCTCCCGGGCTCGGGCTTCACGGCGGCCCCGTTGGGCGCACCCTCCGCCGCCGGGACGGCAGGCGCCACGGGGAGTCGCCGCGGTGCTCCTCCAGAGCCGAGCCCTGAGGCGATGCGCTCGTGGTCCGGGCGCCGGGCCAGCTCGGAGCGCGCCGCCCTCAGCACCCCCGCGCGCGGCGCTGCCTCGCGCGAGGGGATCGTCTCCCCCTGGTGCAGGACGGAGAGCTCGCCGCCCGGCCGTTCCAGCACCTCGACCTTCGCCCCGGCGTAGCTGGTCCGCTCGGGCCCGGGCAGCAGCTGGAGCGTGCGCCAGCGGTACTTGACCGTGTTGTCGCGGGCGACGCTGCGGGGGTGCCGGAAGCTGAGGATGGAGGCGAGCGGGAGCGCGGGGTCGAGCGGGCGGTAGGCCACCGCGGGCTCGGCCGCCGGGACCCGGAAGCGGGCGTTGAAGCGCGGCAGGAAGCGCTCGAGCACGGTCTGGGCCTCGGCGATGGTGGAAGCCGAGGCGTCGCTGAGTTCGGTCACCAAGCGGTCCTGGAACGTCCCTGCGGCACGTTCCACGCGGCCCTTCGCCTGTGGTGAGCGGGCGAAGATCTGGGTGATCCCGAGTTCCCGCATCGCCCGTGCGAATTGGGTTGCGACCTTCAGGCCCCGCCGTCCGTCGGAGGAGGCTTTGAAGACGCCGTGGCGGTCGCTGTACAGGGCGAGCGGAATGCCGCAGCGCCGGACGATCTCCTCCAGCAGCAGGAAGTAGCCGCGCGCGTCCTCGACGGGGCGGAAGAGGGCGTGCACGGCTGCGCCGGTCGCATCGTCGACGGCGAGCAGCAGGGCGAAGCGCGGGCCGCGGTCCTCGAGCCAGGCGTGGTGGCTGCCGTCGACCTGGAGCAGCATGCCCTCGCGGGGCATCCGCTCACGCCGGACACGGTGCTCGGGGGGCCGGCGGCGGCGGGGACTCGCGATGTCGGCCCGCGCCAGGATCCGGCGCACCGTCCAATTGCTCACGTCCAGGCCCTCGTGCTCCCAGAGCAGCTCGGCGAGGTGAGTGTGGTTCGCTCCCGGGTAGCGGGTGGTGGCGAAGCGCACCACGGCTGAGGCGACGACGGCCGGGACGGCGTTGTGCGGACGGCGCCCGCGGTTGCCGTGCTCCAGCGCCGCCGCCCCGCGTGCGCGGTAGGCGGCGAGGAGCCGCCACGCGTGTCGCTCGCTGATGCCCAGGATCTCGGCGGCCTGCGAGGCTCGCAGATCTCCGGCCATCACCCCTTCAAGTACGTAGCGTCGTGCTTCTTCGGACTGCTGCACCTGTCACCCCCTGCTCGCTGGCTGGGGACTGACAGAATCGCTGCTCCGTTAGCTACTGACCGAATCGCTGCTCAACGACAGGCGGATCCCGGCTGAACTGGGCCGCCTCACCAACCTGGAATCGCTGGGGCTAAGCGCCAACGAGCTGAGCGGGCGGATCCCGGCTGAACTGGGCCGCCTCACCAACCTGGAATCGCTGGAGCTAAGCCGCAACGAGCTGAGCGGGCCGATCCCGGCTGAGCTGGGCGGCCTCACCAACCTGGAATCGCTGGAGCTAAGCCGCAACGAGCTGAGCGGGCCGATCCCGGCCGAGCTGGGCGGACTCACCAATCTGGAATCGCTGGAGCTAAGCGGCAACGAGCTGAGCGGGCCGATCCCGGCCGAACTGCGCGGCCTCAGCAACCTGCTCAGGCTGTTGCTCGGCGAGAACCCGTTGAGCGGCTGCTTCTATGGGGGAATGTCTTCAGCGATACCGGACAATGACCTTGCCTTGCTTGGGCTGCCGCCCTGCGAACCATCCGCCCTGGTGATTGAGGATCGAGCCGCGTTGGTCGCGCTCTACAACGCCACGGATGGGGCGAATTGGGAGAGCAGCACGCATTGGCTGATCGACCGGCCGATCGGTGATTGGTACGGCGTCACCGCCGACACCTACGGCCGCGTCACAGGGCTGAGGCTCGAAAGCAACCGGTTGAGCGGGCCGCTCCCGGGCGAGCTGGGTGGCGTCACCAATCTGCGCGAGCTGTTGCTCAACGACAACCAGCTGAGCGGGCCGATCCCGCCCGAGCTGGGCGGGCTCGCCAACCTGGAACGGCTGCATCTCTTGCGCAACCAGCTGAGCGGGCCGATCCCGGCCGGGCTGGGTGGCCTCAGCAACCTCGAGTGGCTGTACCTCGGTGGTAACCAGTTGAGCGGGCCGATCCCGGCTGAGCTGGGTGGCCTCACCAATCTGCGCGGGCTGTTGCTCAACGACAACCAGCTGAGCGGGCCGATCCCGGCCGAACTGAGCGGCCTCACCAACCTGGTGTGGCTGAATCTCCACACCAACGAGTTGAGCGGGCCGATCCCGCCCGAGCTGGGGGGCCTCACCAACCTGCGACACCTGAATCTCTACGACAACCAGCTGAGCGGGCCGATCCCGGGCGAGCTGGGTGGCCTCAGCAACCTCGAGTCGTTGAGACTCTCCGACAACCAGTTGAGCGGGCCGATCCCGGCTGAGTTGGGCGGCCTCACCAACCTCGGAGTGCTGTACCTCAGCGGCAACCAGGTCAGCGGCTGCACACCTGGTGAGTTGGGAGAGATACCGCAGAGTGACCTTTACGCGCTTGGGCTGCCGTTCTGCAGCTGAGTCGACGGGCGAAGAGACGCCAGCCTCGTGGTGGCCGGCGCGAGTCCCCGCAGCCCCTTCCACCAGGGAGACGCCACGGAGGTGACGCTCACAGCCATCCCGGCGTTCTCCTTTTCTACTACTTCACGGGCTGGGGCGGCGACTGTGCTGGCGCCGGACGGGGTTCCTGCACGCTTACGATGAACGGCAACAAGTCGGTGACGGCCACTTTCAGCTGCGACTGCGGAGGCGACCGCCACCGAGGCCCGCTCCTCGCGCTCGGTTAGGACCTGAAAGAGCAGCTCGGCGCCGCGCCGGTCGAGCTGCAGGTAGCCGAGCTCGTCGAGACAGAGCCTTGCGGTCGGCCTTCGCGCGCAGCGCGACCGTGGGGTCGAACGGCTCGGCGGGGAGGGGCCCGAGCAGGAGCCGCTCGGCGTCCGCCGCCTCACCAACGGTGGCGAGCCGGCTCCCGATGTGGCGGGCGTCGTCCGCGCGGTCGGCGGCCTCGAGCAGCGCGTTGAGCCCGGCCAGCCTGTCCACGCGCGGGACTGGCACGAGGTGGCGGCGGCGGAAGCGGCCGACCTCGCCCTCCACGCCGCCCTTCTCATGCGCGCCCGCGATGCCGGGTTCGCAGAAGTGGGTGTGACAGTCTGAAGTGGCCCCACCTGGAGGCCCAGTGATGGTCTGAACTGGCCCCTTACCTTCTTCAAGCGGGCTCAGTAGATGGCATGAGGGCCGGTCTCCTCCTCAAGGGGGATACTCACCCCCTGAAACAGCGGCCTCGATGGGCCAAGAGCGGCTCGGAAGAGCCTTGACGAGGTAGGAGACCGGCCATGCAGCAGCATATCGCAACGACGCGGAGCATTGAAGGCAAGGATGGGCCCGCCATCACCGTCGGCCTCGACGTGGGCGATCGTTACACGCACGTCCACGCCCTCGGCGCCGGCGGGGAGGTGATACGCGAGCGGCGCGTCCGCACCGCGGCTGCGGCGCTGGGCGTAGCGCTGACCGGCCTCCCCCCGGCGCGGGTCGTGCTCGAGGCAGGGCCACGCTCGCCGTGGCTGAGCCGCGTCGTGGCGGACCTCGGCCATGAGGTGGTTGTCGCCAACCCGCGCCAGGTCGCGCTGGTTGCCCGCAGCCAGCGCAAGACCGACCGGCTCGACGCCGCGTGGCTGGCGCGGCTGGGGCGCTTCGACCCGGAGTTGCTCGCCCCGATCCGCCACAGGAGCGAGGCGAGCCAGCATGACCTCGCCGTGGTGCGCGCGCGCGACGCGCTGGTGCGCTCCAGGACGTTGCTCATCAACCACGTGCGCGGGTCCGTCAAGGCCTGCGGCGCCGCGCTGCCGTCGTGCACGGCCGGGGCCTTCCACCGCAAGGCGGCGGACCACATCCCCGATGGACTGCGCCCGGCGCTGCTGCCGCTGGTGGAGGCGGTAGGCGAGCTGACCGCGCGTATCGCGGCGGCCGGGCGGGAGGTCGAGGCGTTGTGCGAGGCCCACCCCGAGACCCGGGCGCTGCGCCAGGTCACGGGCGTGGGGCCGATCACCGCGCTCACGTTCGTGCTGACGATCGAGGACCCGGGGCGCTTCCCGAAGAACCGGGAGGTGGGAGCCTACCTCGGGCTCGTGCCGCGGCAGCGCGAGTCAGGAGAGCGCGCGCCACAGCTCCGGATCAGCAAGAGCGGCGACGCGGGCCTGCGGCGACTGCTGGTGCAGGCCGCGCACTACATCCTCGGCCCCTTCGGGCCCGACACCGACCTGCGCCGCTGGGGTGAGCGCTACGCGGCAACAGGGGCGGGCAACGCGAAGAAGCGCGCGGTCGTGGCTGTCGCGAGGCGGCTGGCGGTGCTGCTGCTCGCGCTGTGGAAGACAGGCGAGGTCTACGAGCCGCTGCGAAACGCCATGGCCCGCGAGGCCGCGTAGCGGGGGCGACGACCGCGGCCGGGCAGCAGACCCGGAGATCAGGAAGGAATACCCGAGCGCGAGCGAAGCCTCGCGCGTGATGCCGAACACGGGCGACTGCGACAAGAGGCTTGTCCCTCCGAGGACGTCCTGTAGCTGGCAGCGCCCCCCTGGAAGCAGGATGTGCCTTCATGCACCGGGCCCGATGCGTGGCCCATCGAGAGTGCGGATAGAAGCTCGGCACAGGCTCCACTACCGGACATCACGAGCGGTTCGCAGCGACCCGGAGGAGGACCGTACCGGGAGGAGCGCCGTACCCGGAGGAGCGCCGTACCCGGAGGAGGCCGCCACGTCGGCCTTGCAGAAACACCGTCCCTCATAGAAGCCTCTGAGCCCAGGAAGCCCAGCAGTGCCGGCATGGCTCATTTGGCCCTGCCGCAACGGACGGCTCGGGTGGTGTTGCCACCGGCACTGTTCGGCGCGTGAACCTCTGATGGGGACATGCGAGCCAATCGCTGATTTGTAAGGTGGATGACGGCGAGCGCGCCTGCGGCCTTCCTGCTGGAATGAGGGGGAAACCCCGGAAGGAGTCGCAGTGGGTACGCCCGACGAAACCACCGTGTGGATCGGCCTCGACATCGGCAAGACAGAGCACTTCGCCGATGTGCTGGATGAGGCAGGCTCGCCGCTGTTCGCCGGCGCCGTCGCGAACGGCGAGGCCGACATCGAGGCGCTCCTCGCTCGCGCGGAGTCCTTCGGCTCCCCGGCGCTGGTCGTCGACCAGCCCGGCTCGCTGGCCCGGCTCGTGCTCGGTGTCGCCGCCCGCCGCGGCGTGCCGGTGGCGTACGTGCCGGGGCTGGTCATGCGCCGTGCCGCCGACCTCTACCCGGGTGAGTCCAAGACCGACCGCCGCGACGCGTTCGTGCTGGCCGACACCGGCCGCACCCGGCGCCACCAGGTGCACTGGCTCGATGCCGGCAACGACGAGCTGCTCGACCAGCTGCGCGTCCTCAATGGCTACGACGCCGACCTCGCCGCCGACGCCACGCGGCTCTCGAACCGGCTGCGCGACGCCCTCACGGGTCTCTCCCCGGCCCTGGAGCGCGTACTGGGCCCCAAGCTCCACTATTCGGGGGCACTGGACCTGCTCGCCCGCTACCCGACACCGCAGGCGCTGGCCACGGCGGGTCGCGGCCGGATCGCGCGGACGCTCCGGAAGCGCTCGCCGCGCCTCGCGAAGGCGCTCACCGAGGCCGTCACTGGGGCCCTCGACGCGCAGACCGTGGTCGTACGCGGCTCGGTCGCGATGGGTCGGGTGATCGCCGAGGTCGCGACCGAGCTGGAGCGCACGCAGCAGCGGCGGGAGCGGCTCGGCGCGGAGATCGGGAAGCTCTTCGAGGCCCACCCTTTCGGCCTCATCCTCGGCTCCCTGCCCGGGGTCGGGCCGAGGACGGGCGCGCGGATGCTCGCCGAGATCGGTGACATCTCTCGCTTCGCGAACGGATCGAGGCTGGCCAGCTACGCCGGCCTTGCCCCGGTCACCCGCCAGTCCGGCAGCAGCATCCGGGGGCAGACCCGGAGCCGCCGCGGCAATCACCGGCTCAAGAACGCGATGTACCTCTCCGCCTTCGCCTCGCTGCGCGATCCCGTCTCGCGGGCGTTCTACGACCGCAAGCGAGCCGAGGGGAAGAGACACAACGCCGCAGTCATCTGCCTCGCGCGCCGGCGCTGCGACGTCATCCTGGCCATGCTCCGCTCGCGCACGCCGTATCAGGCGAAGGTCCCGCACGACCAGCCGGTCGCCGCTTGATGGCCTCAACTCAGCTGGCTTCAGGAGCCCGAGGGCCTTGACGAAGAAGATGGGGACACCTCCCCCGACCGATCCAGTGACTACGCTCGGGTGAACGTCACATCCCCGAGCGAAGGACGAGGAGTTGTCGAGGGTGGAGCTGTTCGAGCATATCCGACGAGACCGGCGCGAGGAGCGTGTGTCCATCCGCGGCCTGGCGCGCCGCCACCGCGTGCACCGGCGCACGGTGCGGCAGGCGCTGCGGTCGGCACTGCCGCCGCGGCGCAAGCGGGCGCGCCGCCTGGCGCCGCAGCTCGGTCCGTGCGTGGAGGTCATCCGGGAGTGGCTGGTCGCCGACCTGAGCGCGCCGCGCAAGCAGCGCCACACCGCGCGGCGGATCTGGCAGCGCCTCGTCGACGAGCGCGGCGCCGCCGTCGCCGAGTCGACGGTGCGCGCCTACGTCGGCCGGCTGCGCCGCGAGCTCGAGTCCGGCAGCGTCGAGGTGACGATCCCCCAGCTGCATCCCCCGGGCGAGGAGGCGGAGGCCGACTTCGGCAGGGTGAGCGTCTTCCTGGACGGGGAGCTGACCGAGCTCTCGATGTTTGTGATGCGGCTCTCGCACTCGGGGCGGGCGATCCACGTCTGCTTCCCGGGCGAGGGCCAGGAGGCGTTCCTCGAGGGCCACGCCGTCGCCTTCGAGCGCCTCGGCGGCGTGCCCCGGCGGGTCCGCTACGACAACCTCAAAGCGGCCGTGGTGCGCGTGCTCGCCGGGCGCGACCGCGTCGAGAGCGACCGCTTCACCGCGCTGCGCTCGCACTACGGCTTCGACGCCTTCTTCTGCGAGCCCGGCGCCGGCGGCGCGCACGAGAAGGGCGGCGTGGAGGGCGAGGTCGGCCGCTTCCGCCGCCGCCACCTCGTGCCGGTCCCGCGCGTGGAGAGCGTGGCCGAGCTGAACGCGCAACTCGAGGCAGCCGACCGCACAGACGACGCCCGCCACATCGCCGGCCGCCTCGCCACTGTCGGCCAGGCGGCGGAGGCCGAGCGTGCGACGTTGCGAGCCCTTCCCGCCGAGCCGTTCGACCCCACGGTCGCGCTGCGCGCGAAGGCCGACCGCAAGGCGCGCATCGCGGTGCGCGGCTCGCGCTACTCGGTGCCGGCGTCCTGCGCCGGCCGCACGGTCGAGGTGCGCCTCGGCGGCGCGGCGCTCACCGTGCACGCCGAGGGCCGCGAGGTCGCCCGCCACGAGCGCAGCGCGCGCAAGGGCGCCGAGCTGCTCGTGCTCGACCACTTCCATGAGAGTCGTCTGATCCGCAAGGGCCGACGTGGCGGCCGCCTGCGCCGTCCTAGCGAGCGCGCCTCCCATCCGCGGCCCTGTGGTGGTCGTCGGTGCCGATGCGAGTGGTCCCGTCGTGTCGTCCCCGGGAAGTCGTGTTGGCCATGCTTCCATTCGCACTCGTCGAGGGGCCGCTCCGGGCCCGGTGCATGATGGACAACCTGTCTCCAGGATGTGGGCGCTGCCATCTACCTGCCGTCCTCGTTGGGACCAGTGGTCGCCGCAGTCGCCCGCGTGTCGGCATCTGTCGCATCCTCCGAAGCCCACCGGCCGCCCGGTCGCCCCGCTCCTCGCGTGCTGCCTGCTGCTACGCCGCCTCGGCCGCGCGCGCCTGGCGCAACGGCTCGTAGACCTCGCCGCTCTTCCAGAGCGCGAGCATCAGCACCGCTAGTCGCCTCGCGACCGCGACGACGGCACGCTTCTTCGCATTGCCGGCCCCCGACTCCGCGTAGCGCAGCCCCCATCGCCTGAGGTCGCTATCGGGGCCGAACGGGCCCAGGATGTAGTGCGCGGCCTGGCTCAGCACCCGGCGCAGCGCCACGTCCCCGTCCTTCGTGATCCGGAGCTGGGGCTGCCGGTCGCCGGAATCGCGGCTTCTGGGCACCAGTCCGAGGTAGGGGCCGATCTCCCGGTTCTTCGGGAAGCGGGTCGGGTCCTCGATGGTGAGGACGAAGGTGAGCGAGGTGATCGGACCGACGCCCGCGATCTGCCGGAGCGCGCCGGTCTCCGTGTAGCGCTCGCACATCGCGGCGATCTCCGCGTCGGCTTGGCGGATCTCCCCGGTCAGCTGCTCGATCTGCCGCAGCACCGGCAGCAGCGCCGGGCGTAGCTCCCCCGGGATGTGCCCGGCGACCGCACGGTGGAAGGCCGGCGTCGTGCAGCTCGGGAGCGCCGCGCCCCACGCCTTCACCGCGCCCCGGACGTGGTTGATGAGCGCGGTCCTCGCCCGCATCAGCGCGTCGCGGCTGCGGAGGACCTGGAGGTCCGCCTGTGCCGTGGCGCCCCGGTGCCGGATGGGAAAGAGGAGCTTCGGGTCGTATCGTCCGAGCCGTGCGAGGTGCTCGGCATCGGAGCGGTCATTCTTGCGCTGGCTGCGCGCGATCAGCTTTACCTGCCTCGGGTTGGCGACTATGACGTCGTGCCCGAGCGTCGAGAACATCCGGCTCAGCCACGGGGACCGCGGCCCCACCTCCAGCACCACCCGCGCGTCCTGCAGTGGCGCGAGCGCCCGGGTGAGCGCCGCGGTCGTGGTGCGGACTCGCTCCTCCCGGAGGATCTCCCCGTCGTCCCCGAGGATGCAGAGGTGGCTGTAGCGGTCGCTCACGTCGATCCCGATGGTCACGAGCTCCGCGTCCCCCACCCTCCTGCTCTCTGCGACTGCTGTACCCTGTGCCATGGTCGGTCTCCTACCTCGCTCAGGCTCGTCAGAGCCGTTCCTGGGGGGAAGTATCCCCTCTGAGGAGGGGACCGACTCTCATCCCATCTACCTCGAAGTGCTGTCACGCAAGCCCGGCGCGCTGCCCGGCTCGGTTGCGCTCGCCCAGGCCCGGGCGGACGGGGGCTTCACCGCCGCGCACGAGCGCTTCTGGCGGCGCGCCCGCCGCAAGCTCGGCGACCGCGAGGGGGACGCGCGCGCTCGTCGAGGTACTGCTGCTGCACCGCCGCCTCCCCTTCATCGCCGTGCATGCCGCACTCGATGCGGTGGAGCGCGTGGGCTCGGCGGACCCGGCGCTGGTCGCCATCGAGGCGCGGCGCATCGCCGACGGCCGCCGCGAGCGTGCGGTCGTGGAGCGGCCGGCGCTGCGTCGCTTCGACCGCCCGGCCCCGAGCCTGGCCGGCTACGACGCGCTGCTCGCCGGGAGTCCACGATGAGCGCGCCCGTGACCGAGCAGGCGGCGGCGCTGACCGTCGAAGCGACCAGCCGGGCGCTGCGCCTCCCGACCGTGCGCGAACAGGCCGCCGCGCTCGCCGAGGCCGCGCTGCGCGACCGCCTCAGCCACCTCGCCTACCTCGCCGAGCTGCTCCAGGCCGAGCTCGACGACCGCGACGCGCGCCGCCGCGAGCGCCGCGTCCACGAGGCGCGCTTCCCGAGGCTCAAGCACCTCGCCGACTTCGACCTCAAGGCGGCGCCCAGCGTCGACCCGGCGCTGCTCGCCTCCCTCGAGAGCTGCGAGTGGGTCGAACGGGGGGAGCCCGTCGTGCTGCTCGGCGACAGCGGCACCGGCAAGTCGCACCTGCTGATCGGCCTCGGCATGGCCGCCTGTCAGCGCGGGCTGCGCGTGCGCTACACGACGGCGGCACAGCTCGTGAACGAGCTCGCCGAGGCCGCCGACGAGCGCATGCTCTCGCGCGTGGTCGCCCGCTACGGCCGGCTCGACTTGCTCTGCCTCGACGAGCTCGGCTACCTGCAGCTCGACCGGCGCGGCGCCGAGTTGCTCTTCCAGGTCCTCACCGAGCGCGAGGAGCGGGCCTCCGTGGCGGTCGCCTCCAACGCCCCGTTCTCGGAGTGGGGCGAGACCTTCGCCGACCCCCGGCTCGCCGCCGCCGTCGTAGACCGGCTCACCTTCCGCGCCCACATCATCGAGACCGGCAGCGAGTCCTACCGCCTGCGCGTCACGAGGGGAGGTGCAGCTGCGACCTGATCACGACCGCGGGGTGGGGCCAGAACTCATCATCACGGTGGGGTTCGCGGTAGGGACGCCGGTTGCCCGGCGCCCCCCGCACGGATCCGGACGTGCGCGCTAACGCATCCGGCTCCCGCCTTGAGTCCTGACGGCAAATCGCTCCGACGGCCACGGGTGCAGGATGGCGACGCGGGGCCAGAGCTTCCTACAGAGGGCGTCGAGACGCTCCCATGGGAAGTAGCCCCGCTGTGACCTCCGGCGGAGGACTCGCATCCAGAGCCGCCTCAGAAACCGCACGAACCGTGACAGCGACGGCGAGCTCGTCGGCACCGCGTAGTAGCCCAGCCACCCGCGCAATACCCGCCCAAGCCACCGCCCCGTTGCCACCGGGTCCGCGTGCATGCGTCGCCGCAGTTCGGCCTTGACCGCCTGCAGCGTGCGGCGCATCCGCTTCGCAACGGGCTTGCGCCCCAGTCCGAACCGCCCCTCATGCGTTGTCCGGCAGTAGTGCGTGAACCCAAGGAAGTCGAACGTCTCCGGTCGACCCTCCCCGCGCTCACGCCGGTTCGCTTCCGCGAACCTCCCGAACTCCACCAGGCGCGTCTTCTCCGGGTGCACTCCCAGCCCGAACGCTGCGAACCGTTCCCGTAGCGCCTCCATGAAGCGCTCCGCATCCCTGCGGTACTGGAACCCCAGGACGAAGTCATCGGCATACCGCACGATGTACGCCTCGCCCCAGACCTCCCGCGGCCGCCACTCGCGCGCGAACCAGTCGTCGAGCACATGATGCAGGTACACGTTCGCCAGCAGCGGCGATATCACCGCCCCCTGCGGCGTCCCCCGCGCCACGTCGACCTCCAGCCCCGCTTCGATGACGCCGGCGTTCAGCCATTTCCGGATGAGGCGTAGCACCCGCCGGTCCCCGATGCGCATCTCCAGGAACTGCATCAGCTGCTCCCGGTCGATGCTGTCGAAGTACTCGCGGATGTCCACCTCGACAATCCAGCCGACCTTCCGCCGGTCCACCGCGTAGGCCAGCGCGTCCAGCGCGTCGTGCGCCGAGCGCCCCGGCCTAAACCCGTAGCTGAAGCCGAAAAACTCCGACTCGTATATCGGGTTCAGGATCTGCTCCACCACCGCCCGCTGGACGATCTTGTCCTCCAGCGAGGCAATACCGAGCGGCCGTACGCCCCCGTCCGGCTTGGCTATCTCCACCCGCCGCACGGGCTTCGCCCGGTACGCTCCCCTCTGCACGCGGCCGTGCAGGTCGAGCAATCGCTCGTCCAGCCCGTCCCCGTACTCGCGCCACGTCATCCCGTCCACGCCCGGAGCCGCGTCTCGCTTCAACGCGAGGTACGCCTCCCGCAGCGCGTCCGGCGTGATGTGGTGCAGGAGCGCGGTGAGCCTCTCCCCCGGCTTCTCCTTTACGAACTGCCGTATCCGCTCCGCCCCGGGTGACACCGCTCCCCGGCTCTGCGTCCGGACCGTGCCCGTGCGTCGCGGATTCCTCTCGGCCGCGGCCCTTCGCTCCAGCGGCTCCGCCGGGACTCGCGCCCCTTTGTTCGCCGCCTTCATCGCTACTACGCCCGCGTCAGACTGCTGCGCTCCGTCCATCATCGGCTTCGGTTGCCTCCCTTCCCGATGCGGTCCCGGCGTACGACCCGCCGGGACGGCTCGCAGCCCTCCCAGGTCCCGGTGCTGGACGTGTATGCGTGCCTGAGTTCTTCGACACCGTGGAGCCCGACGACGACTCGCCCGTAGCGCCGCCGCCGGTGTTGCCTTCGACCAAATGGAGGGCCTCGGCGCTCCAGACTGTCCTTTCGATGCTCGATAGCTCCGCCCACATACCCCGCTACCGACGCTTCACGGCCCACCTCACGATGACCCGCGCACGGCTCGCGGAGCGGCATGGAGTGACTTGCTCCTTCGCCGCAGAGGACTTGCACCTCCTGCCCACGCACCAGTTCGCCTGGCGCTCCCAAATCAGAGTAGCGTTTCCACTACGCCGCCCCTCCCGAGCCTGCTCCGCGCGAGCCCGAGCCGGAGCGCCACCTGGGAGGCCAAACAGCCCGGTGCGCTGGTGCAATTCGACTGCTTCCACGTCGGCCGGCTGTCCGGGACCAAGGGCACCGTCTGGCAGTACACGGCGATCAACATCGCCTCGGCCTACACCTGGGCTGAGCTGCACGTCACCCCACGCAACCCCTCGGCGAAGTGGACCTCGCGCCTCGCCCGCCGCGTCGCCGCCGACCTCTCTGCCCGCGGCTGGGAGCTGGAGACGGTGATGACCGACATTCAATCTGGCTGCGCCCTCCGGCGGATGCTGGCCGGACCGGCCGGCCGGCCTCAGGATCAGAGGGTCCGGCACCTGCCTGCCGTCGTTGATTGACCGACCGGAGCGCGTAGCGACTCCTCGCCATTGACCACGAGGCAGGCAGGGCCACCGCCGGGGAAGAAGCGTCCTGTTGGGAACCCGGTGACCGGGCCAACGCCCGGATCCCTGTTAGCGAATGTCCGGTACGACGTCCTCTCCCGGTGGCCAGCGCGGTCCGAATTCACGGCGGGGGTGCACGAGAGGATCGAACGTATGCAGTACTGGCTGGGGAGCGACGTCGCCTCCCGCGCCGCCCACCAGGCCAGCCTCGCCGACGAGAGCGGGCGCTTCCTCTGGAGCGGACGTCGCTTCCGCACGGTCGCCGAGGAGCTCGATCGGCTCTGGGCGATGCTGCCCCAGGAGGCCGAGGCAGGCGAGGTGGTGGTGATCCTGGAGCCCACCCGCAACGCCTGGGTGCCGCTCGCCGCCTGGTTCCGCCGCCGCGGCGCACGCGTCGTGCTGGTGCCGCCGGAGCGCGCGGCGGACCTGCGCGACTACTACCACAAGCACACCAAGAGCGACCGCCTCGACTCGCGCCTGCTGGCGCGGCTCCCGCTGCTGCATCCCGAGGGCCTGCACGACGAGCATGGGCTCGGACCCGGCGACCCGCTGCGGCGCGCGACGCGGCTACGCCAGAGCCTGGTGCAGCGGCGCACGAAGTCGCTGGCGCGGCTCGACGCGCTGCTGGAGCTGCTCGGGCCGAAGTGGGTCGAGGCCTTCCGCGCCGACCTCGCCAACAAGACCCCGCTGCGCTTCCTCGCCGCGGGATACGCATGCCCCGACACCGTGAAACGGCTCGGCCGGGCGCGGCTCGGCCGCTTCCTGCACCGCCACTCCCGGGGCCAGTGGGGCGCCGAGCAGGCCGCTGCGCTGCTCGCCGCGGCGGACGAGACGCTCGCGCTCTGGGAGGACGCCTTCGACTTCGACCAGCTCGCCGAGGACATCGCCGTCGAAGCCAGGATCGCCCTCTCCCTCGGCGAGGACGTCGCCGCGCTCGGCGAGCGCATCGCCATCCTCCTCGAGGAGGCCGACCCCGAGGCGATCGTCACCTCGGCGCCCGGCGTCGGTGCCGTCACCGGCACCCAGATCCTCGCGCGCCTCGGCGACCCGAATCGCTTCCGCACCCTCGCCGGGGTGCGCTCCTTCAGCGGGCTGGTGCCCTCGCTCAACGCCTCCGGCGTGAGCGGCCACCACGGCCGCCCGACCCGCCGCGGCGACGCCGCCCTGCGTGAGGCGCTCTTCATCGCCGCCGACCACGCGAGGCGTATCGACCCCACGCTCGCCGCCCGCTACCAGCGGCTCATGGTCACAGCCGGGAAGCACCACAACTCCGCCGTCTGCCACATCGCCGCAACGCTGCTCACGCGCATCGTGGCCTGCTGGCGGCGCGGGGAGCGCTACGTCATCCGCGACTGCGACGGCCAGCCCGTCTCCGTGGCCGAGGGGAGGAGCATCGTCACCGAGCGCTACAGCGTCCCCGCCGAGGTCCGCCGCCAGCGTCTCGGTCCCCGCCCCGGCAAGAGCAAGGGGACGGACCGCCGCGGTCAGGAGTCGCAGAGCGCTCCGGCGCCGGCCCGTCCGCTGCCTACGCTACAGCGCCTCGCCGGAGCTTGACATCGGTTAGGAACTCAATGGTTCCGAGTTCCGCTCCCGTGAGTTCGGGGCCGCGGTCGCCGAGCTGGGGGCGGAACAGCGCTTCATTCGCGCCGGCAGGCCGCAAACCAACGGCTGCGTCGAGCGGGTGCAGGGCACGATCCTCGAGGAGTGCTGGAAGCCCGCCTTCGCGCGCCACCTGATCCCGAAGCAGACCGGGCTGCGCCGTGACCTCGAACGCTACCTGCGCTACTACAACTCAGACCGCGCCCACACCGGACGCTGGACCCGCGGCCGCACCCCCGAGAGCGTCATCGGCAAGGCCAGGGTATGGTCCTGACACACAGCGCGATGTGTCGCCTGATCTTGGAGATAGGACAATCTAGGTGGACCTCTACATGTCCGGCAAGCTGCGCTTCGACGAGCTGGTGACGGGCCGCTTCCCGCTGAGCGACTTCAACCGCGCGGTCGAGGTGATGGAGCGCGGCGAGGGCGTACGCAACATCATCCACCCCAACGGGTCGGCGACGGTGCGGGTCCGCGTCATCGCGAGTGCCGCGCCCGGCCCTCGGCGTGGCTTCCGGATCGGCGTTCTCTGTGAGCCCAGGCTACCGGTCTGGGATCGCGCCACGGTGGATCTCCCGGTACAGGGCATTGAAGTCGGCCACCTGCTCCGGCGGGACATTGCGACGGAACGCCTCGTAGATTTCCGGCTCTGTCACCGGACGGCGCTCCGACCTCGCGAGGAGATGGAGTTCTCTAAGTGCTGCGGAAATCGGCTCGCGACCAAGGGAAGTGAACACCTTCAGAAAGAAGTACTCTCCTAGGCTAAAGTGGCATAACCGCAGTGGAAAATCTAGTGTCTCGCTCGATTCCGAGCGGTCTGCCGCCTCGTTCAATTCCCGAATGCTGGATACTCCATGAGCTTGACACTCGCTCATTATCCGATCGTGAAGCGCCTCCGTGCGTCCTGCGACACCCTCGTCGGCCCGCTCCCTTCGAACAAAGTAGAACTCCACAAACTCCGCCGCGCCCTCCGTCAACCAACGCGGCCCATCATTGCTGTATCCCCTATTAAAATAGTGGTGTGTCAGCTCGTGATACAGGGCTTCTTCAAATCTGGAATCGTCGTCTGGCACCAGAATGGCAATGTAGGAACCACGATATACGCCGCTAACGCGGTAATTCTTCAACTCCTGCAAATCGGTATCCACGGAGGCCGGATCGAGCAGCAGAATGATGCTCTCGGCAGGCCATAGCACTCCAACAAACTCCTCGACAGCACGGACACCCTCCACTACCTCGCCGAGCGTATCCTCGCTCGTGTTGGCACCCTTGCGGCGCACGATGGTCAGATTAGTAACACCTGCGAGTGGAGACTGGAATGCATGGGTCTCGACGTGTCCGCCGGCGACGGTTTCGCTTCGCAGCGCGTTTGGGCCGGCGAGCCTGGGGAGGAGCGATACCAGGGCAGCCTCACCGTCGGTTAGCCCGTCGGTGAACCACGGGCGCTCTTTGAGATCAGCAACCATGCCCCGATCCGAGTCGTACAATTCGCCCAGGGCCCTGAGGAATCCGCTCTCCAACTCGCCCACGCTGCCAGCCATCAATGGCATCGCTGCGATCTGCGCTGTGAGCGCAAGGTCCCGCCTCGCCAGCCTGACCAAGTCCCCGACCACCGCGCCTTCTGCCCCTGTCAGTTGATCATCCATCCAGGGGTAACCAAGCACAGCCCGCGCCAAGCCGCGGAACCCGTCAACTGCCAGACGGATCCAGATAGTGGCCACCCGCTCGTCAGCATCCACGCCGTCATGGAGCCACTGGAACCCGGCGACTGATCGCGCACTCGCCAGATCCGTGCTTGCGATGAGGGTCAGCCCCCTCAAGGTCAGCCACTCGTCCTCAGAAATGTCGTCTGAGAACCACTCCTGGCCGGTGATTCGCGCAGCCAAGTCCGCATCCGCCCGCGCCAAAACAGCGAATTGCTGAAGAGCCTGCCGCCCTCTGTCGCTCAATCCCTCTCTAACCCAGGGTCGCGACGCAACGAAAAGTGCCAGTGCCTCGTCAGCTTCCATCAATCGAACTAACGACCGCAGGTCAGACAGCTCTTTTTCAGACACTGGCTCTTCAGCCCACTCAAGACCCGAGCGGAGGTCGGCGAATGGACCTGAACTTGGTACTCTGGTGTCGACTATCTCGAACTCGCGAGAAGCGATGACTTCCCCATCCACGAGCACGTCGACACGGTACACGCCAGTTTGCCAATTCAATGGCTCGGTCCATCCCCAACCATAGCTATGCGCACTGGAGGACCACCCTTGCCTGATGCGGGACTCCCGATCCTGACGACCCAAGACCGTTCCGTCCGGACGGAAATACACGGCCTGGGTCGTGAAGGTGCGCTCCTCCGGTGCCGGTGAAAAAAAGAGGCCGACCTCCCAGTTCACATAGCCTGTTGTCGATCGTTCAAAGGAATTCGTGTAGACCCTGGACTGCGCCGACCGCGGGTCCACTCCTCCCTGGAAGAAGAAGCGCAACGAGGAAACCGTAGCGCCTAATGACGGGATGGAGCCCAGCTCCGGCGTGGGCCTCGGCGTCGGGGTGGCGGTCGGCGTCGGGGTGGCGGTCGGCGTCGGGGTGGCGGTCGGCGTCGGGGTGGCGGTCGGCGTCGGGGTGGCGGTCGGCGTCGGGGTGGCGGTCGGCGTCGGGGCGGCGGTCGGCGTCGGGGTGGCGGTCGGCGTCGGGGCGGCGGTCGGCGTCGCGGTAGGAACCCCGCCCGTCGCGCCTGGCGGCGCGTCGCCAGACCCGCCGCCGCCTGTGCATGCGGCCAGTGCGGCAAGAGCCACGACGCAAGGCACCGCTGCGCCCGCCACGAGCCACGAGGCCCTGCGCCCGGACCTTGCACCCATCGGGAGCTGTCCCCTCCCAGGTCAGCGGCACGCCAACATCACTCGGCACTCCCGCGTCCCGTGTTTGGGCATCATAGGGTGTGATGACGGGTATACCCGCCTGTGCTCGAGCAGCCAACGGTCATCTGACTGACGTAGGGAACCCACTGCACCCACCCGCAGGCGCGCACCTTCGCAGGCCGACCAGGCACCCCAGCCCTCGCCTGCAACCGGCTCTCTGGTAGTCTGGCGTCCCGCGCAGCGGCCGCCGGAGCGCGCCCCGCGACGCCGGGCAACATGACGAGTGGAGAGGGCAATCCATGACGACGACCGAACGGCGCTACCCGAAGATCACTGACTAGGGCGTCGCGGCGATGCGCGCGCGCGTCGGCATCCCAGCCAAGCGCGACGACCGCGGCCTGCCGCACGTTCGCCTCGGAGTAGTAGCCGGCATCGGCCAGCAGCACGCGCGCTGGCGCTCGGCCCAGGGTCTGCAGGTTGCGGTTCGCCGCCTCGATCATCGGTTGCAGCTCGTGCATGTCCGTCGCCTGGCGGCTCAGCTCGGCTGCGACGATGATCTGGTCGCTACTCGTCACCGCCTGCACGTTGTAGCCCTGGAAGTAGCCGTGATAGTCGCGCACCACGCGGCTGTCCGGGTCAGTGAGGTTCACCTTCGCGCCCGGGTCGCGCTGCGGCGGCTGCGGGCGGCGCCCGCGCCGGTCCTTCTGCGCGCGGCTCCTGAGGCGTTCCTCGTAGTCCTCCTGCCGCTCCCGCTCACGAGCCGCCAGCCGCTCCCGCGCCTCGCGCAGCCGCTGCAGGCGCTCCTCACGGTTCCTGAGCTCCGGGGGCAGTTCGTCCCCCCGCGCGCCGCCGAAGCGCGCGTGCTCCTCGGCGTCCACCCGCTCCGCCTCGGCGAGGATGCGCCGCACCTCGGCCGCAAGCTCCGCATCCGTGCGGTTGCGCTCACGGCTGGCGTTGGCGTGCAGCTTGGCGCCGTCGAGCGCGACCACGCCGACTCGCAACAGACCCGCCTCGGCGCACAGCCTGAGCACCCCGGCGAACAGTCCCGCCAGCGCCTCCTCGTGCTGCCGGCGGAAGCGGCAGATCGTGGCGTGGTCGGGCTGCTGGTTCGCGGTCAGTACGCGGAAGGCGATGTCCTCGCGGCAGCGCCGCTCGATCTGGCGGCTCGAGCGCTCGCCCTCGCAGTAGGCATAAAGCACGAGCGCGACCATCATCGACGGCTCGTACGCCTTGCGCCCCCAACCGTCCTCGCGGTAGCGCGCGTAGAACGCCGTGAGGTCGAGCTGGCTTACCGCGTCGAGCACGAACCACGCGAGGTGGTCCTCGGGCAGCCAGTCGCGGAGGCTGGCGGGCATCAGGTATTGCTGGTCACGGTCGCACGGCAGGAAGCGCTGGGTCACGGCGGCACCCCGGAATCACTCCGCCCCCGCCGCCATGCTCATCCTACCGTGATGCCACCTCGCTCGGGGGTTTGTGCGACAGCCTCAGCTAGTCCAACTCAGCGGTCGTCGTACGGACTCCGAAGCTATCCCGGCTCTCAGAGAAGCCACCACTCCGGCGGCCTCCCAGAGTTGCCCTCTGGCCCACGGGAGTGTCGTGAGATCGTTGCGCATCAAGTTTCGGTTCTCACGTACCGGTACAACCGGGATGCCTTGCTCAGGAGCGGCGAGCGTAGGCAGCCTGAACAGCCGTCCGGAATCACGATGCGCGATGTGTCCTCGGCTAACACGCGCTCGCGGGTCATCAAGTCCTCGTCAATCCACGATTCGAGGACTCCGTTGGAGACCCTTGAGAATGCATCGAACTTCCACACGGACTATTTCAAGCTCAAGGATCGGCCGCTCCGGCCTCCCGCGGTGATGAGCCTCCCCTTGTAGTCAGCGGGGCTGAGATCGTTGTGGCATCGCCGGGAAGCCGGAGTGGATCGCCTGCGCGAGGCGTGGTCAACGTCCGTAGTATCCTTGCCGCGTGAGCGACCAGATAGGGGCGCGCATGGGCGGACGACTGACGGCCCTCTTAGCGGCGATCGTGCTCGCCGTCCTCGGCGCGACAGGGGTCAGCGCCCAGGACACAGCGGCCCAGGAAGCCGGTGTCGAGGTGCGCGTCGCCGCGCGTCGCCTCGCCGACGGGCGCACGGAATTTGCGGCGCAGGAGCGCACCGCGGACGGCGCGTGGGGCGAGCGGCAGCTGCCACGGGCGCGCTTCTTCCCCGCGAGCACCCGCGTCGGTCGCTGGCTGGCGAGCTCGCCGCTTACGGTGAGCGCGCTGGACGGAGGCGGCGAGGCGGAGATCCGGGTCGCCGCGCAACTGCTCGTCGACGGTCGGATGGAGTTCGCGCTGCAGGAGCGCGGGCCGGACGGGGAGTGGGGCGAGCGGCAGCTACCGAGGGCGCGCTTCTTCCCCGCGGACGCGCGTGTAGGGCGCTGGCTGGCGAGCTCACCGCTGACCGTGACAGTGCCCACAGCAGGATCTGTGGCCTCGGACCGGGCGGCGCTCGTCGCGCTCTACGAGGCGATGGATGGGCCGAACTGGCACAACCGCGCGAACTGGCTGAGTGACAAGCCACTGGCCGAGTGGCACGGCGTCACGACCGACGAGAGCGGGCGCGTAACGGAGCTCACGCTCGCCCGCAACGAGTTGAGCGGGCCGATTCCGGGTGAGCTGGGTGGCCTCGTCAACCTGGAATTGCTGGACTTCAGTTCCAACGAGTTGACCGGGCCGATTCCACCCGAGTTGGGTGGCCTCGCCAAGCTGGAAACACTGTGGCTCTACCGTAACCGGTTGAGCGGGCCGATCCCGGCTGAGCTGGGTCACCTCTCCTCCCTGTTGAGCCTCGTGATCTCGGGGAACAACTTGAACGGGGCGATCCCGGCTGAGCTGGGTGGCCTCGCCAAACTTGAAGGACTGAGCCTCTGGGGCAACGCGTTGAGCGGGCCGATCCCGGCTGAGCTGGGTGGCCTCTCCTCCCTGGTGAGGCTCGCGATCTCGGAGAACAACTTGAGCGGACCGATCCCGGCTGAGTTGGGCAGCCTCGGCGAGCTGGAGCGGTTGAACCTCATAGAGAACAACTTGAGCGGGCCGATCCCCGCTGAGTTGGGTGGCCTCACCAAACTTGAGCGGCTGAGCCTGGGGGACAACGAGTTGAGCGGGCCGATCCCGGCTGAGTTGGGCAGCCTCGGCGAGCTAGAGCGGTTGTCCCTCTCAGGGAACAACTTGAGCGGGCCAATCCCGCCTGAGCTCGGAGACCTCGCCAGCCTCACCGACTTGTGGTTGGCGGAGAATCAGTTGAGCGGGCCGATCCCCGCTGAGTTGGGTGGCCTCACCGAGTTGGAAGAACTGCACCTCTACACCAACCGCTTGAGTGGGCCGATTCCCGCGGCGCTGGGTAGCCTCGGGAGCCTGAGATCGCTCCGACTCCAGGATAACGAGTTGAGCGGCCCGATCCCAGTTGAGTTGGCCGGCCTCATCGGTCTAGGTGCACTGCGCCTCGCAGAGAATAACTTGAGCGGGCCGATCCCGGCTGAGCTCGGCGACCTCAGGGGGCTCCACTCGCTGAGCCTCGCGGACAACGACCTCAGCGGGCCGATCCCGGCTGAGCTGGGCAGCCTCTGGGATCTCCTCTCGCTGAATCTCGCGCACAACGACCTCAGCGGGCCGATCCCGGCTGAGCTGGGCAGCCTCTGGGATCTCCGCTCGCTGAATCTCGCGTACAACGACCTCAGCGGGCCGATCCCGGCTGAGCTGGGCAGCCTCTGGGCTCTCGGCTCGCTGAATCTCGCGGACAACGACCTCAGCGGGCCGATCCCGGCTGAGCTGGGCAGCCTTGAGAAGCTGGCAGTGTTGCTCCTCTCAGAGAACAGCTTGAACGGGCCGATCCCGCCTGAACTCGGCAATCTCCCCGATCTGCTCTGGCTGGACCTCTCGCGGAACCAGTTGAGTGGGCCGATTCCCCTCTGGTTGGGCGGCCTCTCCAGGCTGCAACAGCTCCTCCTCGATGGGAACCAGTTCAGCGGGCCCATCCCGCCCGAGTTGGGCAGCCTCGCGACCCTGAATGTCCTATACCTCGCGAACAACAGTCTGAGTGGGCCGATCCCGACCGCGCTCAGAATGCTCACCGCGCTTTACGAGTTGCGACTCGCCGGCAACAAGCTGACCGGCTGCATCCCCGAGGAGTCGCTAGAGGTGTGGAGCAATGACCTCGACCAGCTTCCGCTGCTGTCCTGCGCATTCACGGCGCCGCCCACAGTGAGCCTCCCGACGCCGGGTCCGCCCGCCTCAGACCAGGCCGTCCTCGTCGCGCTCTATGAGGCGACGGACGGGTCGAACTGGGAGATCAGCACGAACTGGCTGAGCGACCGGCCGCTCGGCGAGTGGCATGGCGTGACCACCGACGAGAGCGGGCGCGTGACGGAGCTCAAGCTCGCCCGCAACGAGTTGAGCGGTCCGATCCCGGCGCATCTGGGCAGCCTTACTCAGCTGGAAACGCTGTGGCTCAACGGCAACCGCCTGCGCGGAGCGATTCCTGCTGAGCTGGGTAGCCTCGCCAACCTGAGAGAACTTTATCTCTCGGCGAACGAGCTGCGCGGGCCAATCCCGGCTGAGTTGGGTGGCCTCGCCAAGCTGAGCGAACTCTACCTTGGGGCCAACGGCGTGGGCGGGCCGATCCCCACTGAATTGGGTGACCTCGCCAATCTGAGAGTGCTTCACCTTTCGGACAATGGCTTGAGCGGACCGATTCCGGCTGAGTTGGGGCGCCTCGCCAACCTCGAAGAGCTGTGGCTCAACGCCAACCACTTGAGCGGACCGATTCCGGCTGAGTTGGGTCGCCTCGCCAACTTGCAACGCCTGGACCTCTCCAACCCGCGAGATCCGGACCTGGGAGGCAATCGGTTCAACGGGCCGATCCCGGCGTGGCTGGGCGGCCTCACCAACCTGCGGAATCTGCGGCTCGCGTGGAACCAGCTGAGCGGGCCGATCCCGGCGGAGCTGGGCGGCCTTGCCAACCTGCACGAGCTGCATCTTTGGGGCAACGAGTTGAGCGGTCCGATTCCAGCCGAGCTTGGCGACCTCGCAAACCTGGAGCGGCTGTGGCTCAACGACAACCAGTTGGACGGGCCAATCCCGGCCGAGCTTGGCGGCCTCGCAAACCTGGATGAGCTGTGGCTCAACGACAACCAGTTGGACGGGCCAATCCCGGCCGAGCTTGGCGACCTCGCCAACCTGCTGTGGCTCAACCTTTCGAGTAACGCGTTGAGCGGTCCGATCCCGGCCGAGTTGGGTGACCTCACGAGCCTGAGGTGGCTCTACCTCGCCGACAACCAGCTGGACGGCTGTGTCCCCGCAGGATTGCAGGGCGTGCCGATCAACGACCTCGCAGAACTCGACCTCCCCTTCTGCGAGTGACGGGGAGTCCACACCGGCCGGCGGCGTCACGCCTTCCGCCGACGGCGCGATCGACGACCTCGCCGGCCTCGGCGCCCGACACGCCTGCGCGAGGCGTGGTCAACGTCCGTAGTATCGTTGCCGCGTGAGCGACCAGATGAGGGCTACATGGCCGCACGGCTGACGGCTCTGTTAGCAGCGATCGCGCTCGCCGTCCTAGGCGCGGCGGGAGTCAGCGCCCAGAGCGCGGGCGACGAGGCGTCCGGGGCCGAGGTGCGCGTCGCCGCGCGTCGCCTCGCCGACGGGCGCACGGAGTTCGCGGCGCAGCAGCGCACCGCGGACGGCGAGTGGGGCGAGCGGGCTCTGCCACGGGCGCGCTTCTTCCCCGCGGGCACCGGCGTCAGTCGCTGGCTGGCGAGCTCGCCGCTCACCGTGAGCGCGGGCGACGAGGCGTCCGGGGTCGAGGTGCGCGTCGCCGCGCGTCGCCTCGCCGACGGGCGCATGGAGTTCGCGCTGCAGCAGCGCGGTCCGAACAGGGAGTGGGGCGAGCGGCAACTGCCGCGCCTCCGCTTCTTCCCCGCGAGCCCCAGGTTGGGGCGCTGGCTGGCGAGCTCACCGCTGACGGTGACATTGCCCACAGCAGGCTCTGTGGCCTCCGACCGGGCGGCGCTCGTCGCGCTCTACGAGGCGATGGCTGGCCCGAACTGGACGGACAGCACGAACTGGCCGAGTAACAGGCCACTGGGTGAGTGGCACGGCGTCACCACCGACGAGAGTGGGCGCGTGACAGAGTTGGAGGTCGTAGATGACGGCCTGGACGGATCGCTTCCGGCTGAGCTGGGTGAGCTCACTCGCCTGCAGGTGCTGAGCATCCGGAGCTCTGATTGGAACAACGAGTTCAGCGGGCCGATCCCGGTTGAACTGGGCCAGCTTACCAACCTGCGTAAGCTGGCCCTCACGGGGATCAGCTTGAGCGGGCCGATTCCAGCTGAGTTGGGTCAACTCACCAACCTTCGGACCCTGTCGCTGCGGTTCAACGAGTTGAGCGGACCAATCCCGGCCGAGTTGGGCGACCTCGTTCACCTGCTCGGGCTACATCTCGACTACAACGACTTGAGCGGTCCGATCCCGGAAGAGTTGCGGCGTCTCACCGATCTGGAATGGCTAAATCTCGACGGGAACGAGTTGAACGGACCGATTCCCGCCGAGTTGGGCGACCTCGTTCACCTGCTCGGGCTACATCTCCGGGGCAACGACTTGAGCGGACCGATCCCGGGAGAATTGGGGCGTCTCACCGACCTGCAGTGGCTGGATCTCTCGAGCAACGAGTTGAGCGGGCCGATCCCGGGAGAACTGGGGCGTCTCACCGACCTGCAGTGGCTGGATCTCTCGATCAATGAGTTGAGCGGACCAGTCCCGGCTTGGCTGGGTGACTCTGCTAACCTCCGGGTGCTGGACCTCGAGCACAACGAGCTTAGCGGTTCGATCCCGCGGGAACTTGCGCGCGCCAGCAATCTCGAAGCCTTGTACCTCTCCAGCAACAGGCTGAGCGGGCCGATCCCGGCTGAACTGGGAGACCTCAGAAGCCTGCGTTTCTTGGAGCTCGCGGGTAACGCGCTGAGTGGCCCGATCCCGGCCGAACTGGGGGCGCTCCTGAGGCTGAGTGCCCTGAGGCTCTCGCGCAACGCGTTAAGCGGCCCCATTCCCGCTGAACTGGGAAACCTCTTCTTCGTCCTAAGGGATCTGTCTCTTTCCGACAACGCGTTGAGCGGGCCGATCTCAGTCGAGCTGGGAAGGCTCATCCGTCTGGAGTCGTTGGCTCTCGCCGGGAACGAGTTGAGCGGGCCCATTCCGGCCGTGCTGGGCCGCCTCACCACGCTGAGGTCTCTGTCTCTCTCTGACAACGAACTAAGCGGGCCGATCCCAGCCGAACTGGGAAGCCTCACCCGTCTGGAATCGTTGGCTCTCGCCGGGAACGAGTTGAGCGGTCCGATCCCGGCTCAGCTCGGCGCCCTCACCAATCTGCGCAAGCTGTTGCTCGACGACAACCAGTTGAGCGGTCCGATCCCGGCTGAGCTGGGTGGCCTCACCAATCTGCGGAATCTGCGGCTCGCGTGGAACCAGCTGAGCGGGCCGATCCCGGCTGAGCTGGGCGGCCTCACCAACCTCGGTTGGCTGAGCCTCAGCGGTAACCAGTTGAGCGGGCCGATCCCGGCTGAGTTGGGCGGCCTCACCAACCTCGGAGTGCTGTACCTCAGCGGCAACCAGGTCAGCGGCTGCATACCTGGTGAGTTGGCAGAGATACCGCAGAGTGACCTTTACGCGCTTGGGCTGCCGTTCTGCAGCTGAGTCGACGGGCGAAGAGACGCCAGCCTCGTGCTGGCCGGCGTTCATCATGTGCCCCCACAAGACCACCGCTACGCGGGAAACGCGGGCACCGCTCGCTCGTCTCCTGCGGCCGAGTTGGGGAGCGCTCCACCGCAGATGAGCCTGTCTCAGGATCCCGTCCGGGCGGGTGTCAAAGGGCGGTCGCGCGCCGAATCGGCGTTCCGCGGGCAGGCGCACACGGTGGCGGCGGACGGTTCTGGTGCGCCTGGCATTGCGGATGAGACCTGGGTCACGCGCCGCGGGCGTGAACGTCGTCGTAACCCCGTCGTCCGGGTCGATGTCCCCGTAGGCGCCCAGCGTCCGGTAGTAGCTGTCAGTCCGCTCGCGTTGGCGATGCGGTCGCCGGCGAAGTCGTCGGTTGCGGCGGCGGTGGTGATGCGCGTCTTCAGCCTGGCCAGCGTCTGAGTGTGCTCCGGGTCGCCCTCGATCGCCCAGTGGCGCACGGCGTTGACCGTGCCGTCCACGGTCTGCAGGTCCCACTGGTCCACGACCTGCCAGGCCTCGACCGCGATCGCATTGTGCGCGCCCAGCGGCACCACGAACAGCAGCGCCTCGCTCCCGCCGAGCGCAGCCGATTCCGGTGAGGCCGTCGCAGCTGTGCGAGTGGGTGCCTGCGTGGCCGTCGCCACGACCGAGGTGTGGCGCTCCTCGTCCTCGCGGTCGACGGTGCAGGCGAGCGCCGCGCCGAGTGCGGCAAACAGCACGGCAGGGACGAAGACCACGCGCGCCGGCCAGACGAGTCCTCGAAGCGTCGGCACCCTCCCGCTTCGAGCATAGCGAGCAGGTGCAACAGGCCGGATCGCATCATTGGATCCGTTACCGGAACCACGCCGCGTGAATCACGACCGGGGTTACCCAAACGGCCTTGGACTGCGGATGATGCCGTTCGCCCAGCCAAAGCGAACTGTAGGCAGAACCTTCGAGCACGTCACCGCTCTGCAGGCGTTTCGCCAGGCGGCATGTGGGCAACTCCTACGCCTATGGGGTCCCCCATCCTGGTACGCCCGAAAGTGGGGTGCCTACGGAGTTGTCTGGAGGGTACTCGAGTGACCTCCAGCGCGAGAGCCCTTTGTCTACACGGCAAACTCCGCTCGGTGGGGATCCGTCCCGCCTGCGTGCTCGGCGAACCCGCCGAGGGCGCAGCGCGAGTGGTGATACTACGCGTGCGAGCGTACACGAGATGGCCGGGCCTCCCGCTCAACCGCGCGGGCGCTGCTTCTACTTGGCGAGCCACATGTCCATGAACGTGTCGCCGAAGCGGTAGAAGTAGTGGTAGCTGATGTACGGCCCGTTGAAGCGCGCGAACCGCATGTGCGGCGGGTAGGCCGTGAGCGGGAACGAGTGCACGCTCTCGAGCCGGTACACCTCATCGAGCAGCTTGTACCAGATCTTGGTGTGCAGCTCCCTCCGCGCCTCCGGATCGAGCTCCACCTGCTGGGCCTCCGCCCAGGCGTCAATCTCCGGGTTGTCGATGTACCAGCGGTTACCGTACGACTGGGAGTGGATCTGGTCGTAGTAGGAGCCGTCCGCGCTGGGAGACGACGTCGCCCAGCCGTCCGCGGCCTCCTCGTACTCGCCCGGAACCCACTGGGCGTTGAACCCCAGGGGGTCCGTTCTGACGAAGTCGACCGTGATCCCGATCGCGCGGAGTTGCTCCTGGATCAGATCGTTCTCACCGAGGCGGTTGTTAAAGTCCGTGGTGAGCAGGTTGAACTGCAGGTTCTCCTGCCCGGCCGCCGCGAGGAGCTTCTTGGCGTCGTCCGGGTTGTACTCCCAGTACGGGCCCAGTTCCCCGGCTTCAAACGTGGGCGTGTGGTCGAAGACGAACGGCCACGCGGCGGTCGGCAGGTAGGTGCCGATGCCGTCGTAGAGGCGCTGGACGTTCAGGGCGCGGTTCACGCCCATCTGGATGCCGGCACGCACCCGCTTGTCGGCGAACTTGAGGAGCGTCTGGTTGAAGCCCCACGCGCTGCTGTTGGTCAGGATCGGGTCGGCAAGCACCGTGAAGTCCGGGTTGGTCTCCAGGAGATCCAACGCGTGCGCCAGCGTCGAGGGATAGCCGTAGGCGTAGTCGATCTGGCCGGTGCGCAGGGCGGCGACGCGAGCCGTCTGGTCCGACATGACCCGCCACTCCAGGCCATCGAGGAATGGGCCACGACCGTAGCGGTTCTTCTCCCAGTAGTCCGGGTTCGTCACCATGTTGACGTGGCTGCCCTCTTCGACCTCGGTAATGATCAGCGGGCCGGTGCCGATCGCGGTCGTGTGGAGGTCGTACTCGAGCTCCCGCGGGTAGATCCCCATCCAGCGCTGCGAGAACGGGATCAGGAAGTCCGGGCTGGGTCGCTCGATCGACATCCCGAAGGTGTTCGCGTCCGGCGTGGTCATCCCGGTCACGAGGTTGAACGGACCCGTGTTGATGTTCGTCGTGCTCTGGCGGGTGTAGGCCCAGAGCACGTCCTCAGACGTGAAGTCGCGCCCATTCAGGGGGACGACGTTCTGCCACTTCACGCCCTCGCCGAGGTTGAACGTGTACTCCAGGCCGTCCGGCGTGTTCTCCCACGTGGTCGCGAGCTCCGGCTCCAGCACGACCTGGAACTTGCTCGCCCCGGGCCCGTGATCGAGCCCGAGCAGGCGGTTGTAGGCAGCGGTCGGGATCGTGGTGGTCGCGCCGGCCTGCGACGTGCTGATGTCCCACGTGCTGATGTCCCAATTGCCGATGCTGAAAGTGACGCCGATCTTGAGGATGCCTCCCTCAACCGGATCGCCGGGCGGGTCCACGTAGTCGTACGGGTACGGCGCCCCGTCGAGCTCCGCCTGCCGGTTCATGTCCGCGACGGCCTGCTCGATCTCGGCCTGGGTCCGCCGTGGATACTCGCCGGTGACCTCGGTCACTGCGGTCGCGCGAGCGGCCGGCGTTGCGGTGGGAGCCTGCGTCGGGGCCGCGGTGGGAGCCTGCGTCGGGGCCGCGGTCGGCGTTGCGGTGGGAGCCTGCGTCGGGGCCGCGGTCGGCGTCGCCGGGGCCGCGGCCGCCGACCTGCGTCGCTGGCGCCGCGCTTCGCGTCGCTGGCGCCGCGGTCGCGCGATCTGCGTCGGGGCGGGCGTGGCGGTGGGCGGCCCTTCCTCGCCGCCGTCGCAGCCGATGAGCGCGGCTGCGGCCAAGCCCGCTCCGCCGATCAGGCCCCCCCGCAGGACCGTGCGGCGGCTCAGGCGTGTGTTGAACCCCTCGAAGCGGGTGTGGCCTCCTTCTGCCATGCCCCTCCCCTCGGTTGTAGTCGCCACGTTGACGGTACGAGCGGGCGGCGACGTGGACCTCCCGTACGCGCGAGGCGGCCTCGCGCGGCCCGCGGGATGGTCGTAGTCGCGGTAGGCGGCCTGGGGTTGCGGAGGGTGTCCGGCCGAGCGGCTCCTGCGCTGCTTCCGCGGCGTGGACACGGTCACGGCGATGGCGGTCCTCGCAGAACTCGGGGATGTGACGCGATTCGGGAGCGCCGAGGAAGTCGCGGCCTTCGTCGGGCTGGTACCGAGCGAGTACAGCTCGGGGCAGAAGACGCGGCGCGGCCCGATCACAAAGGCGGGGAACAGCCACCTCCGCCGGGTGCTGATCGAGTCGTCGTGGCACAGCAGGCGTCCTCCCCGGGTCGGGGTGGCGCTCCGCCGGCGCCGCGAGGGCCAGCCGGGCTGGGCGGTGGCGATGGCGGACAGGGCGCTCTCACGCCACCACCGGCGCTACCGGCGGCTGACTCAGAACGGGAAGCCGGTCCAGGTGGCGGTGACGGCGGTCGCCCGGGAGCTGATCGGCGTGATGTGGGCGGTGCTGCGCACGCACGCCGAACTCCGGGCGGCGGCCTGAGCTGGCGGGCAGGCGAACACCGACGAGACGGAGAGGAGGACCACGCCGGCTCGGAAGGGCGAGAGCAGCGCTTCCGGGACGGAGAAGGACGGATGAGCGGGACCACGTTTCGGAGAATGCGCGACGACAACCTGCGGCAACGACGCTTCGCGTCGCCAATCCGCGATGCGAGAGGGCGCTCTCTCCCGACGAAGCACGGTCATGCGGCTCTGCCCGAGGCAACCCGACGTTCCTATAGAGAGTCAAGGGAGCGATCCGGCAGCCTCCCACGCGGCGTGAGCGGCGAGGCGATTCGGGACAGAGGGACGCCCCGCTTCCAACCCCGCCCGCGCTGATCCGGGATCTGTGGATGCCCGTGTTGGCTGCCGTGGGTGCTCGCCGTCCAAAGACGCTGGGTGCCCGCCCTCACAGGCACGGAGGGCGCCGGGAGTCGAGCCGGGCGACAACTGCGTGGCGTATCGCGCCAGATCGGCAGTGAGCGTTCGATAGAGCTGGCGAGCGACATAGCGCTTCAGGCAGCGGATGATCTCGCGTTTGGACTTACCCCCCGCGGTGCGCTTCGCCACGTAAGCCCTGGTGCGGGCGCAATAGCGCAGGCGGACGAGCACGATCCGGTACAGCGCGCTGTTGGCCTGCCGGTCGCCGCCCGGGTTCAGGCGATGTCGCTGCGTGCGCCCGGAGGACGCCTCGAGGGGCGCGGCGCCGCAGAGCCGTGCGAAGGCGGCCTCGCTCGACAGCCGTCCGATGTTCTCGCCGGCGGTGACAAGCAACTGCGCGGCGTTCACGATGCCGACACCGAGCAGTGCGAGGGAGCTGGGCGCGACCCTCTCCACAAGTGACCGCAGCGCCTGGTCGAGATCGGCGACCTCGCGGTCCAGCTCGGCGACGTGGTGAGCGACGCTGCGCAGCGCGAGCTTCGCGGCCTGTAGTGGTTGGTCGAGCCGGGCCCTGTCCGGACGGAATCGCGCGCACTGCCGCGCCTTCGCGGGCAGGGTCTGCTGCGGCAGCGCCTCGCGGAGTTCCGCCGGCGCCGTGGCGATCAGGTCGCGCAGCTGCAGCAGCGCCGCACTGCGGGCCTTGACCGCGGCTGAACGAGCATTTGCGAGGGTGCGGATCGACTCGACGACGCCGTTCGTGGCCTTGGGCAGCACCTGCGCCGTACCCGCCAGCACCTGCCTCGCGGCGGCCTCGGCGTCGATCGGGTCTGACTTACCCTGGCGCCGGCGCGTGTGCCGGTGCGGCTGGTTGACCTCGCGCACATCCAGCCCCTGTGCGAGCAACCAGCGTGTGAGCCCGGCCCCGTAGGACGAGGTGCCCTCCACGGCGATCGCCGCGATCGTGCCGAACGCCTCCAGCCACTGGTGCAACTCCCGGTAGCCCCGCGCGGTCGCTGGGAACTCGGCATCCCCGAGTCTCTCTCCTCGGTCGTCGAGTGCGACTGCGTGGTGCGTGCGGGAGTGGGTATCCACCCCTCCGATGACACCGCTCCGCGTTTCCGGCATGCTCGCCGTACCTTCCTGCGGGGAGGTGTGTGACCGGGTCGTGGTGGGCGGACAGAACAGCGATGAGGCAACTCTGAGCCAGGTTCCTATGAGGTCACGCCACCCGCGGCCCGGTCACTTGGTGGATGCGAGGAGGGCGGAGCCGACAAGTCGGATTGAGGACACCGCTCGCGGTGGGTCAGCGAATATCTAGGTCAGGCTCCGTCCTTCTCGCTGTGAGTATCTTCGCTGCGAATATCAGAGTGACAGAATGTCGGAAGATTCCCGCTCATCCCTCCTTCCCCAGCTCGGAGTCGTCATCTTCGCTCGGCCGCCGCCGGCGCCGAGCCGGACCCCCGGAGACCGGGGTTCGGTGCTTGACACAAAGGCATCCATATCAGGTTGTCGTAGACGATGCGCGCGGGCACCCCGCCGAAGTGGGCGAACGCCCGCACGTGGCCGTCGAGGAAGGCGATCTGGTCCTGGCGGTCGTAGAGCCGGACGAAGTCGCGGCCGGCGTACATCAGCCGCATCAGGAACTTCCAGGCCTTGCGGCGCTCGCCTCCCACCTCGACCGTGACCTCGAAGAAGTCGACCTGCGCCTCGTCGCCCGGGCGGTGCACCAGCGGCACGTAGACCTCGGCTCGCCGTCGCCGCCACTCGCGCAGGTAGCCCCGCACCAGCGTCACGCCGACCTCGTAGCCCTCCTCGCGCAACTGGCGGTGCAGCCTCGTCGCCGTCAGTCGCTGCTTCGCCGTCGTGCGCCCCGACCACTCCTCCAGCAGGGCGTCGAGGCGCGGCTGCACCCGTTCGAGGACCAGCTTCCGCCGCGGTTCACGCTCGACCCGCACCGGCTCGGCCTGTGTCAGGTAGCGCCGCACGGTGTTGCGGCTGATGCCCATCTCCCGGGCCACCTGCCGCTGGCTCTGGCCCTCCACCAGCACCTTGTGCCGCAGCACGTGCACGTCTTGCACTCGGAGCATCCCTTCCCCCAACCCTCCGCGGCCCCGCCGCTGGAGATGCTGGGACACGCCCCGAGGTGGATCACCATCCGGGCGCTGATTGGATCACTATCCGAGCGATGACTTTGTCGTTGAGCAGCGATTCGGTCAGTAGTTAACGGAGCAGCGATTCTGTCAGTCCCCAGCCAGCGAGCAGGGGGTGACAGGTGCAGCAGTCCGAAGAAGCACGACGCTACGTACTCGAAGGGGTGATGGCCGGAGATCTGCGGGCCTCGCAGGCCGCCGAGATCCTGGGCCTCAGCGAGCGACACGCGTGGCGGCTCCTCGCCGCCTACCGCGCGCGCGGAGCCGCGGCGCTCGAGCACGGCAACCGCGGGCGCCGTCCGCACAACGCCGTCCCGGCCGATGTCGCCTCGGCGGTGGTGCGCTTCGCCGCCACCCGCTACCCGGGAGCGAACCACACCCACCTCGCCGAGCTGCTCTGGGAGCACGAGGGCCTGGACGTGAGCAGTTGGACGGTCCGCCGGATCCTGGCGCGGGCCGGCATCGCGAGTCCCCGCCGGCGCCGGCCCCCCGAGCACCGTGTCCGGCGTGAGCGGATGCCCCGCGAGGGGATGCTGCTGCAGGTCGACGGCAGCCACCACGCCTGGCTCGAGGAGCGCGGCCCGCGCTTCGCCCTCCTGCTCGCCGTCGACGATGCGACCGGCGCAGCCGTGCACGCGCTGTTCCGCCCCGTCGAGGACGCGCGCGGCTACTTCCTGTTGCTGGAGGAGATCGTCCGGCGCTGCGGCATTCCGCTCGCCCTCTACAGCGACCGCCACGGCGTCTTCAAAGCCTCCTCCGACGGCCGGCGCGGCCAGCAGGCCTCCACCCAATTCGCGCGGGCGATGCGCGAACTCGGGATCACCCAGATCTTCGCCCGCTCACCACAGGCCAAGGGCCGCGTGGAACGTGCCGCAGGGACGTTCCAGGACCGCTTGGTGACCGAACTCAGCGACGCCTCGGCTTCCACCATCGCCGAGGCCCAGACCGTGCTCGAGCGCTTCCTGCCGCGCTTCAACGCCCGCTTCCGGGTCCCGGCGGCAGAGCCCGCGGTGGCCTACCGCGCGCTCGACCCCGCGCTTCCGCTCGGCTCCATCCTCGGCTTCCGGCACCCCCGCAGCGTCGCGCGCGACAACACGGTCAAGTATCGCTGGCGCACGCTCCAGCTGCTGCCCGGGCCCGAGCGGACCAGCTACGCCGGGGCGCGGGTCGAGGTGCTGGAACGCCCGGGCGGCGAGCTCTCCGTCCTGCACCAGGGGGAGACGATCGCCTCGCGCGAGGCGCCGCCGCGCGCCGGGGTGCTGAGGGCGGCGCGCTCCGAGCTGGCCCAGCACCCGGACCACGAGCGCATCGCCTCAGGGCTCGGCTCCGGAGGAGCACCCCGGCGGCTCCCCGTTGCCACCGCGGCGGTGAAGGTGGCGAGCAACGGTGCTACCAGCAGACCCGAGACCGGGAGCAAGCAGCTCCGCGCTCCCACACCCCGGCAGCTCGCCCGCTGGAAAGCGATCCAGCAGGCGCGGCTGCAGGGGCTCTCGATGCGGGCGACCGCCAGGCTGCTCGGGATCTCCCGCGTCACCGTCAGCAGCTACGTCCGGGCCAACGGCGTGCCTGGACGCCAGACCGGCGCCGCGGCATCCTCCGACGGAGACGCCGGGACTGACAAAGTCGCTGCTCTCTTGCACTGACAAAATCGCTGCTCGTCGACATTGACTTCAGCGAGCCGCCGCCTGGGAGCGCGCCAGTTCGATGGCGAGCGCCCGTTCCGACGGGATCCAGCCGCGCTCGACATCCGCAGCGCAGCCGTCCGCCGTGACATACACAGTCATCGGCAGGTGCACCGAGTGCAGGTCGAGGCGCGCCAGTACGTCAGCGTCCGCAAGCGGCAGTCCGTCCCGGCGCACCGTGATGACGACGCTTGCCGGCCCGGAGTCGGGCTCAGCGACCGGCAGCGTGAGACAGAGCTCGGAGCCGTCGATGAGCCGAAACTCCGGCTCCCTGCCGGTCAGTTCGCGTGTCTCGCGGCGGATGATCGGCACGCCGTCGCCGCGGCGCTCCATGAAGTAGCGCCTACCCCGGGCACCCTCGACCATGCCCGCGTCCATGCGGCCGAGCACCGAGGTCAGCACCTCGTTCCGCGTCGACTGCCGCTCGCCCATGCTCTCGAGCGTGAGGTTGTTCGGGAGCGAGTCCGGCGAGCAGAGTTCGAGCCGGTCGGAGAAGATCGACAGCCTGATGCGGCTCCCGCGGACCGAGTAGTCACGGTGCAACCACCGCGTTCACGATCGCCTCGAAGAGCGCCTGCGTGCTGTACTCGGGCAGATTCTCGCGGGCAGGCGTCTTGCGCGCGCCGACGCGCATGTTGCGCAACGGCGAAGGCGAGCACCTGCGTGATTTGGCGGTCGATCGGCCCCGTGATCTCCTGCGCGTCGACCTGGCCCGATCCGCGGTCCGCGCCCCGGTAGCGGACCGCGCTGACGACGGCGTCTGGGAGGAACTGCTCCGGGTGCGCGGTGCAGACCAGCACGCCGGCAACGGTCGCGCGCGTCACGCCGTGCTCGTCGGCCGCGACCAGTCCGAGCTTCTCCAGTGCGACTTCTGGATCGGCGAGCCCCTCGGCGCTGAGGAGCGCCTTCCACAACTTCTCGTCGAGGGTGGCGAACCCGGTGTCACCCAAGGTCTGCTTGTCGAGCTACCAAACCGGACATGGTCGCGCCGCTGCGCCAGGCGCATCCGTTCGCCGGGGGTCATTGGCTGCTTCGAGTTACCGACGCGGACGTAGCTGCCATCCGGACTGTCGTGCTGGGAGGATCCTTCGGGGACCGCGACCAGTAGGAGAGACCGTCCGTCCAGCTCCTGACGGTACGCGTCCACCCATATCGCAGGTTTGATGGAGTCCCTCGCGGTCTCCCCGACGAGGCCCGTTCGCGGTAGGGACGCCGGTTGCCCGGCGCCCCCCGCACGGATCCGGACGTGCGCGCTAACGCATCCGGCTCCCGCCTTGAGTCCTGACGGCAAATCGTTCCGACGGCCACGGGTGCAGGATGGCGACGCGGGGCCAGAGCTTCCGGCAGAGGGCGTCGAGACGCTCCCATGGGAAGTAGCCCCGCTGTGACCTCCGGCGGAGGACTCGCATCCAGAGCCGCCTCAGGAACCACACGAACCGTGACAGCGACGGCGCGCTCGTCGGCACCGCGTAGTAGCCCAGCCACCCGCGCAGTACCCGCCCAAGCCACCGCCCCGTTGCCACCGGGTCCGCGTGCATGCGTCGCCGCAGTTCGGCTTTGACCGCCTGCAGCGTGCGACGCATCCGCTTCGCCACCGGCTTGCGCCCCAGCCCGAACCGCCCCTCATGCGTTGTCCGGCAGTAGTGCGTGAACCCAAGGAAGTCGAACGTCTCCGGTCGACCCTCCCCGCGCTCACGCCGGTTCGCCATCGCGAACCTCCCGAACTCCACCAGGCGCGTCTTCTCCGGGTGCAACTCCAGCCCGAAGCTCGCGAACCGCTCCCGCACCGCCTCCATGAACCGCTCCGCATCCCTGCGGTACTGGAACCCCAGGACGAAGTCATCGGCATAGCGCACGATGTACGCCTCGCCCCAGACCTCCCGCGGTCGCCACTCGCGCGCGAACCATTCGTCGAGCACATGATGCAGGTACACGTTCGCCAGCAGCGGCGATATCACCGCCCCCTGCGGCGTCCCCCGCACCACGTCGACCTCCAGCCCCGCGTTGATGACGCCGGCGCTCAGCCACTTCCGAATCAGGCGCAGCACCCGCCGGTCCCCGATCCGCATCTCCAGGAACTGCATCAGCTGCTCCCGGTCGATGCTGTCGAAGTACTCGCGGATGTCCACCTCGACAATCCAGCCGACCTTCCGCCGGTCCACCGCGTAGGCCAGCGCGTCCAGCGCGTTGTGCGCCGAACGCCCCGGCCTGAACCCGTAGCTGAATCCGTAGAACTCCGACTCGTATATCGGGTTCAGGATCTGCTCCACCACCGCCCGCTGGACGATCTTGTCCTCCAGCGAGGCAATACCGAGCGGCCGTACGCCCCCGTCCGGCTTGGCTATCTCCACCCGCCGCACGGGCTTCGCCCGGTACGCTCCCCTCTGCACGCGGCCGTGCAGGTCGAGCAATCGCTCGTCCAGCCCGTCCCCGTACTCGCGCCACGTCATCCCGTCCACGCCCGGAGCCGCGTCTCGCTTCAACGCGAGGTACGCCTCCCGCAGCGCGTCCGGCGTGATGTGGTGCAGGAGCGCGGTGAGCCTCTCCCCCGGCTTCTCCTTTACGAACTGCCGTATCCGCTCCGCCCCGGGTGACACCGCTCCCCGGCTCTGCGTCCGGACCGTGCCCGTGCGTCGCGGATTCCTCTCGGCCGCGGCCCTTCGCTCCAGCGGCTCCGCCGGGACTCGCGCCCCTTTGTTCGCCGCCTTCATCGCTACTACGCCCGCGTCAGACTGCTGCGCTCCGTCCATCATCGGCTTCGGTTGCCTCCCTTCCCGATGCGGTCCCGGCGTACGACCCGCCGGGACGGCTCGCAGCCCTCCCAGGTCCCGGTGCTGGACGTGTATGCGTGCCTGAGTTCTTCGACACCGTGGAGCCCGACGACGACTCGCCCGTAGCGCCGCCGCCGGTGTTGCCTTCGACCAAATGGAGGGCCTCGGCGCTCCAGACTGTCCTTTCGATGCTCGATAGCTCCGCCCACATACCCCGCTACCGACGCTTCACGGCCCACCTCACGATGACCCGCGCACGGCTCGCGGAGCGGCATGGAGTGACTTGCTCCTTCGCCGCAGAGGACTTGCACCTCCTGCCCACGCACCAGTTCGCCTGGCGCTCCCAGTTGTCGTTGCTCCTCCAGCTGGCTCCGTCCGTCGCTTCGTAGATCGCCATCAGCGCGGCCCTGTCCGTCTCGACGGCTGCGGGCAAAGCTGTGGCGCCGCAGAACGGCAGCCCTCCCAGGTCGGACCAGTCCACATCCAACTGGCCTCGTAAGCTGCCTGGTATGCACCCACTCAGCTGGTTGTCAGAGAGGTCCAATAATTCCAGGTTGGCGAGGTTGCCCAGCGTCGCCGGTATCTCGCCGCTCAACCGGTTCTCTGCAAGGTCCAGGTCTACCAGACTGGCGAGGTTGCCCAGCGCCGCCGGTATCTCTCCGCTTAACTGGTTACTCCAGAGCAACAGAAATTCCAGATTTGAAAGGCTGCCCAGCGCCGCCGGTATCTCACCGCTCAACTGGTTATCCCCGAGGGACAGCCATACCAAGTTGGCGAGGCTGCCCAACTCCGCCGGTATCTCACCACTCAACTGGTTAACCGGGAGGTACAGTCGTCCCAAGTTGGCGAGATTGCCCAGTTCCGCCGGTATCTCACCGCTCAACTCGTTCCAGCTAAGTTCGAGCACTACCAGGTTGGCGAGGTTGCCAAACTCCGCCGGTATCTCACCGCTCAACTGGTTATGCCCGAGGGACAGCCCTTTCAGGTTGGCGAGATTGCCCAGCGCCGCCGGTATCTCTCCGCTCAACTGGTTCTCTGCGAGGTCCAGGTCTACCAGACTGGCGAGGCTGCCCAGCTCCGCCGGTATCTCACCGCTCAACTGGTTCCCAATGAGGATCAGCTCGGTGATGCGGCCGCCGTTGTCAGTGGTTACGCCGTGCCATTCTCCGATCGGCCTGTTGCTCAGCCAGTTTGCGTTGTTTTTCCAGTTGGCTCCGTTCGTCGCTTCGTAGAGCGCCACCAGCGCGGCCCTCTCAACTGCGGCGGGAGTAGGCGTAGCCGCGGGTGTGCTCGTTGGAGTGGCGGTCGGAGCAGCCGTTGGCTCCGGCGTGGGGGACGGATCGTCGCTACAGGCGCTTAGAACGACGACGATAGCCAGAACTGTCACGACTGCGCGCCAGCGGATACGAAGAGGGGATACGGTCATATTCTGTGGTCTCCCTTCATCTCGCGCTGGAATTGCCGGGAGCGAGGATGGCATATATGCCGCCGCTATCGGCGTTCTGATAGCCCACGTACACCACGCCTGCCGACACGGCGTAGGGATAACGCCACCAGTGATAGCCAATTGCGATGCTCCAGATAGGCTCTCCGGTCCGGGCGTCCAGCGTGTGGAGGTAGCCATCCAGAGAATGGGCGTAGAGTACTTCGTCAACCACCATGATTGAGGTCAGACCGGAGTCGTCATCAATGCTCCATACCTCGTCCCCAGTGGCGGCATTCAGTGCATGAAAAGCATCCGTCTTTTTGTACAAGTACTCCGTTTGCACGAACACCATGCCCTCTGCGACTGCCGGTCGTCCGGTCGCTGCTTGCCTGAGATCTGCTTTCTCTTTGTCCGCCTCAAACGACCAGAGCAGTTGCCCGGTGGCGGCGTCAAGGGCGCGCAGGGACGAGTCGTTCAGATACCACACGTCATCCACGATGAGAGGAGGGTAATTCGAGTCCGCGGAATCCACCTTGTGGCTCCAAAGCTCCTCCCCCGTTGACTCGTCCAATGCGTAGGCGGCTGTATAGGATCGTAGGAACACCACCCCGTTCGATGCCGTGGGAGGGGCCGTGACCGGATCACCGGCGTCCAAGGTCCAGACCAACTTCCCGGTCGTCGAATCAAGGGCATGCACCCGGTGGTCGTCTGATACGTAGACGTTGCTGCCCGCAGCCGTCAGAGGGAACAGTGGAGGCAGTCCGGAACGGGGCACTTCAGTGGCCCACAACTGCTCCCCGGACACCGCGTCAACCGCGCTGACGCTGAAATCGTCGTCGCGTGGCGAAGTGGGAATGTAGACGATCCCGTCACTCACCAGAGCGGCATGCGCCGACTTCGTCCATAGCAGCTCCCCGGTGGACGCATCCAACGCATGAAGGTTGGCGAGATCTTCCACGAACACCACTCCGCCGGCCACCAGGGGTGGGATGTCTAGGTCGCCCTCGGCCTCGAAGCTCCACAAGAGTTCTCCGGTCCCCACGTCCAGGGCGTACACGCGGTTCTCGTAGGAGCCGGCGTACACCACGCCTTCGATCACGGTGGGGGAGACGATCACCAACTCGCCCGGGTTGCCGGTGCTGTATTGCCAGAACAGGGAATCATCCGGCGGCGGGGGACCGGCGGCAGGCCCTCCATCGTCCGGCAGAAGCAGTCCCGCCAAGCAGGTCAGGAGTTCGCCCTGGAAATCTTCAACCATCGCAGCGCTGGCTGGGCTGCCTTCCGGCAGGGTAGCGGCAGCGATTGCGGCCACGTCGGTATCGGTCAGCAACTCGCGCAAGCAGGCTTCGTTCTCCTCATCCAGATCCAGCCCTTGTCCCTCCATACCGGCGATCAGAGTGGAGCGATACAGGGTAGCGGCGATTTCCGGGTCAAGGCACTCGTATATCGATACCTGCCATTGCTCCGTATCGCCCTCGACCAGAATGGGCAGTCCCAACACGGACGCCAGCAACTCTTCGCCCAGTTCGTTGCGAATGCACATCTGCTCCAAAGGGGTGACTGAGTCGAACACTCCCTGCCACGGGGAGTCGAGATCTAGGTCTCAATCGACTCTGACCCGGAAGGTGCCGAAGGAGTAGTGGGCCAGCTCCCTTCCCGCGTCGAATTGGGCAGCGGGGAAGACGTATGTGATGAAGATGGCTTTCCCGCCGTCGGATAGGTAGATGAGCGCAGTTCCAGCTAGTTCGCGGCCGTCAAACTCCAGAAGGACTGCCGGATGACCCTGGCTTGTCTCAATCTCCCTGAGCTCATAAGATTCTGCGCCACCTTCAAGAAGCCCAGAACCGAATTCATCGGCGGACTCTGTCAGGGAGACGAGAACGCCCTCCTTGACATGTATCACGATTCCGCCGTTCTCCACGGGATCGGAAGCCCAATAGACCTCGGACGCTGCCGGGTCCGGTTCTTCCTCCATCCAAATCTGCGGCGTTTGCACCTCGAAGTAGCCAGCCGGGTCTTCAAAGACGAGCATCTGCCCAAAGGGGCTCTCCACTACCTGCCCCTCGACTAACTGTGGGCCGGTTGGCACGTGTACCGTTTCCGTACCTTCCCTCGCCTGTTCCACCGACAGGTAGTAGCCGCCAAAGCTATCGCTCACTGCGTCGGTGACGACAATGAAATACTCTCCGGTATTCGGGGCGCGATAGACCAGTTCGGAGTTTATCCCGAACAACCCTCCGCCACTGTCGTCGTCAAAGACCACCTGATCGTCGCGGGAGTTGGGAAAGTCGACGAAGAGGAGGGTATCCACATTGATGGAGTCAGTGGCGATTGTTACCGTCTCTCCCTCCTCCAGACGAATTGAATACCAGTCCCAATCGGCGTGGAAGTCGATGCTGCCAGTAACTGTTTCTCCTACCGCGATGGTGCGGCCGTCATCGGGGTCAGGGAAGGGCTTCAGCCTGATGGTGCTGGTCAGATCAAAGGTGGATGATTCACCCGACGCCATCTCGACTTGCACGAAGTGAATCCCGTCCACCGACAGCTCCACTGCGCCGGACTCGATACCGGTTTCGCCGTCATCCACTTCCACGAGCAACCCAAATGGGGCGGACACCCGGAGCAAGCCATCTCCCGGGCCGTCGATCTCGGCTTGGAGTATCGTTCCCGCCGTTGCGTCCAGGACGAAGGTGCGGGAGTCCCAAAAGTTGGCCAACTCCACGTAGAACTCGAAGGCGACGCCCCCGGCTGGCAACCGGCGATCACCCAGCCCGGATGTGAGATCGCCCCGAATCAGCCGCTCCACGATGGGCGCGTTGTCAGCCGCCGATGTCGCCAGCCCGAACCCGGCCTCGCTGAAAGAAAACGTGGAGATGCCGATTACCTCGCCCAGGGAGTTGACCAGCGCCCCGCCGCTCTGACCGCCCGCGATGGCCGCGTCGGTCTGAAGATAGGTCATCCCAAGCTGCTCCCACTCGCGGAAGCGCGAGAGGATGCCGCGGGTGATGGTAGGCTCCGGGAACTCGTCCACTTCGGCCGGGTATCCCACCAGAAACAACTCGCTGCCGGGGGCCAAGTCCTCTCCATCGCCCATTCTCGACGGACGAACCGGTACATCTACCGGGCCGAGCACCGCCAGGTCTGCCATGGAGTCCCACCCCGCGACCGGCACGTTCTGGAACACCTTGCCGTCGGGAAAGACAACCCGAACTGCTTCATAGGGCCATACCACGTGGTAGTTGGTTATCACGTAACCGCCTTCGATCAGGACACCGCTGCCCGTACCCGTTGGCGTTTCAATGAACGGTATCGAAGGGGAGACAAGCGAATACACTTCGGCAGCCGTCAATTGTGCAGTGGGAGTTGGTGCTGGCGTCGGCGTGGCCGTAGGTGTCGGCGTGGGTGTGTTAGTTGGAGCAGCCGTAGGTGTCGGCGTGGCTGTGTTCGTTGGGGTAGCCGGAGGAGCCGAGGTCGTAGTAGCCGTTGGCGCCGGCGTGGGGACCGGGTCGTCGCTACAGGCGCTTAGAACGACGGCGATGACCAGAACTACCACGACTGCGAGCCGGCGGATACGAAGAGGGGATACGGTCATTTCGATGGTCTCCCTTGATCTCGTGCGTCTACACTAGCTTTCGCCATGACGCGGTAAGATTCGCTTGCACCTAATTCGAGGGGTCCACCGCCAGCGACGACCGGAGCTTCCTCGCCCGATAAGGGCTCCACCCCGTAGGGCGAGTGCGCCATCAGTTGGCTTCGGGAGGCCCCTCGCTCTTGGCGACCAGTGGCGCGATGGCGTGGAGGCCGTCGGATAGCGCAGCGGCGCTGTCCAACGCTCCTGCGACTTGGCCCCTGTGTGGACGGCTAGACAATACAATCCCCTCTCACGGGCAGGCGCCGGGCAGGCGGACTGTCGTATTCAAGACTATCAAGGTGAGTCTGGTGTGATTGTTCAGTCCTTTTTTCGTGACGTTCTTGTGAGTATTGCGCCGATCCGGTAGAAGTGAGGCTGGCCGAGCGCGTCTCGAAGCCGCGTTCCGCATCCGGCCGGGCACGCGGCGACGCGGAACCGGGCGGCGCCCGCGGTACGGGTCAGGGAGGGAAGATGCAGGAAGCCGCCGAGCACGAGCGAGAGCTGCAGGCGCTGCGGGAGCGCCTGACCCGGCTGAGCGAGGCCAGCCTGCGCGTCAACGAGAGCCTGGACCCGGACACGGTGCTGCAAGAGGTCATGGACGGCGCGCGGTCGCTGACCGGCGCCCGCTTCGGCGGGATTACGACCTTCGACGAATCAGGCCAGTTGGTGGAATTCATCACCTCCGGTCTGCCTCCCGAAGAGCAGCAGCAGATGCTGGACCTGCCCGAGGGTCCGGCGCTCTTCGAGTACTTCAGCTCGATTCAAGGCTCCCTGAGATTCGCGGACGTCGCCAGCCAGATGCGGGCGCTGGGCTTTCCCGACCTGCCGATCAAGACCCTGCTGGGAGCGCCGATGCGTCACCGCGGCGAGCACGTCGGCAATCTCTACGTGGCCGAGAAGGAAGGCGGCCGGGAGTTCACGCGGGAAGACGAAGAGACGCTGGTGCTGTTCGCCTCCCAGGCGACGATGGTCGTGGTCAACGCCCGCAGGCACCGGGACGAACAGCGGGCCAGGGCCGACCTCGAGGCCCTGATCAACACCTCGCCCGTGGGCGTCCTCGTGTTCGACGCCACGAGCGGGGCCCTGGCGTCGCTGAACCGCGAGGCCCGCAGGATCTTCGACGACCTGCGTCCGCCGGGCCGCCCGCTGGAGTCGCTCCTCGAGGTGCTGACCTTCAAGCGCGACGACGGACGGGAGGTCTCCCTCGAAGAGTTCCCCCTCGCGCAGACGCTGAGCACGGGCGAGACGGTGCGGGCCGAGGAGATCGTCATTCAGGTCCCGGACGGGCGCAGCGTCACCACCCTGGTCAACGCCACCCCCATCCACTCGCAGGAGGGCCAGGTCGAGTCCGTGGTCGTGACCCTGCAGGACATGACGCCGCTCGAGGATCTGGAGCGGTTGCGGGCCGAGTTCCTGGCCATGGTCAGCCACGAGCTGCAAACGCCGCTGGCCTCCATACGGGGCTCGGCAGCCACCCTGCTCGACGACGAGCCCGACCTGGACCCCGCCGAGATGCGCCAGTTCCACCGCATGATCCAGCGGGAGGCGAGCCGCATGCGCGCCTTGATCAGCGACCTGCTGGATGTGGCGCGCATCGAAACGGGCACGCTGCCCGTCGCTCCCGCACCTGCGGAGCTGGCCGTCCTCGTGGACGAGGCCAGGAACGCGTTCCTGAACGCAGGGGGCGGGAACAACCTCCTCATCGACCTGGCGCAGGACCTGCCCTGGGTCATGGCGGACCGCTGGCGCATCGTCCAGGTCCTGGGCAACCTCCTCGCCAACGCCGCCGCGCACTCGCCGGACTCGTCCTCCATCCGCGTGACGGCCGTGCGGGACGACACTCACGTCGCGGTCTCCGTCGCGGACGAGGGCAGAGGCGTGGCCGCCGAGCGCCTGCCGCACCTCTTCCGGAAGTTCTCCCGGACCGACGGCGGGGACCGGGGGCGCGGTCCTGGGGGTTCGGGTCTGGGACTGGCCATCTGCAAGGGAATCGTGGAGGCGCACGGGGGCCGCATCTGGGCCGAGAGCGACGGAGAGGGTATGGGCGCGCGGCTCACCTTTACGATTCCGGTGGTCGTGGAGCCCGGGATTGACGCCCAGCCGCACCCGTCCGGCTCTCCGCCCCCCTCGCGGCGGTCGGTCGGACCGGGGCAGAAGCGCATTCTCGCCGTGGACGACGACCCGCGGGCGCTCAGGTACGTGCGCGACGCCCTCTCCAGGGCGGGCTACACGCCGATCGTGACCGCCGACCCGGAGGAGGTGCCACGGCTCCTGGAGGAGGAGAGGCCCCACCTGGTGCTGCTGGACCTGATGCTGCCGGGGACCGACGGGATCGAACTGATGAAGGACATCTTCGATCTTGCCGACGTGCCGGTCATCTTCCTGTCCGTGTACGGCCAGGAAGATGTCATCGCCAGGGCCTTCGATGCGGGGGCCACCGATTACGTCGTCAAGCCCTTCTCGCCCACGGAGCTGGCGGCGAGGATCAGGGCGGCCCTGGGCGGGCGAGGGCCGAACGGTCGGCCCAGGACCACGGAACCCTACGTGCTGGGCGACCTGACCATCGACTACGCCGAACGCAGGGTGAGCGTTGCCGGTCGTCCGGTCCGGTTGACCGCCATCGAGCACCAGCTGCTCGTCGAGCTCTCGGTTCACGCCGGTCTGGTCCTGACGCACGATCATCTGCTGCGACGGGTCTGGGGCCTGGGAAGCTCCGGCGACCTGCGGCCGGTGCGCACGGCCGTCAAGAATCTCCGCCGCAAGCTGGGCGAAGACGCGGGCAGCCCCGGGTACATCTTCACCGAGCGCCGCGTCGGCTACCGCATGGCGAAGGGCGAGGGGCTGGGAGAGACGGAGGACTGAGCGCCGGGCACGACGCCGCGGCCGCAGACAGCTCCGCCGCGTTCGCCTCCGGCGATTCCAGCACGCGCGACGGGAGACCACGGACATGACCGTATCCGCTCCTCGTACCCGCTGCTTCGCAGTCGTGACCGTTCGCGGCTGCGGCGCTTCGGCTCGGCCGGCTCCTCGGCCATGAACTCCGCCCAGGAGAACAGCGACCGCTGCCGCTCCGGCGTCTCGTCATCGTCGGCGCTGCCGCCAGCCGGAAGGGCAGTGTGGCCGTTGCCGCGGGCGTGAACCTCGACGACCACCGGCTCGGGCGCGGCCCAACCGTCAGCGACGAACAGCGCCTCCGCCGCGAGCTGTTGCGTCGCACTCGCGTCGTGGCCGGGCCTGCGCACTGTGTTCGAGGATCAGTAGTGTGCAACATTGTCGCGAGGTCGGAAGGCATCCGCACGCCGTGGTCCGCTTCGAAACCAGCCACGCCACCAAGGATGGCGCAGAACGAAGACGCGACCAGCACGCCTTCTTGCCTTGCCGTCTCAAAGTCGCTCTTGGCCTCCCCCCATTCCTCTCGGGCGCACCGTGCAACCGCTCGGTAGAAGTGCCCGTCGCCACCCCCGACCGCCCTGGCTCTCACACCCACAACACTCATGCGTGCGATTGCCGAGTCGAGATCCTCGATGGCCTCCTCCAGCGACCCGCTCTCGCGATGCATGTTGCCACGATCGATGAGCGGCCCAGCCAGCTCCGGCTTCAGACGCATGGCCTCCTCAATGTCAGCCATCGCGCGGTCGAGATCGCCTTGATGCCTGCACGCGTTGCCGCGGCCGTGATATGTGGGAATGACAAGCGATTCTGGCCCCACCTTGATCCTTGAAACTGGCCCCACCCCCGGGTGCGGTCAGCTGGTTGGCGCACCTCCCTTCGCGGCGGCGGTGGCGCGCAGCCGGTAGGACTCGCTGCCGGTCTGGATGATGTGGGCGCGGAAGGTGAGGCGGTCGACGACCGCCGCGGCGAGGCGGGGGTCGGTGAAGGTGCGGCCCCACTCCGAGAAGGGGGCGTTGGAGGCGACCGCCACCGAGGCCCGCTCCTCGCGCTCGGTCAGGATCTGGAAGAGCAACTCGGCGCCGCGCGGGTCGAGGTGGACGTAGCCGAACTCGTCGAGGCACAGCAAGTCGAGCCGGCCGTAGCGGGCGACCAGGCGCGAGAGCGTGCGCTCGTCGGCGGCCTCGGCCAGTTCGTTCACGAGCTGTGCCGCCGTCGTGTAGCGCACCCGCAGCCCGCGCTGGCAGGCGGCCATGCCGAGGCCGATCAGCAGATGCGACTTGCCGGTACCACTGTCGCCGAGCAGCACGACGGGCTCGCCCAGGGCGAGCCACTCGCCGCGTTCGAGTGCGGCGAGCAGCGCCGGGTCGACGCTGGGCGCCGCCTCGAGGTCGAAGTCGGCGAGGTACTTGAGGCGTGGGAAGCGCGCCTCGCGGATGCGGCGCTCGCGGCGCCGCTCGTCGCGGTCGTCGAGTTCGGCCTGGAGCACCTCGGCGAGGTAGGCGAGATGGCTGAGCCGCTCGCGCAGTGCGGCCTCGGCGAGCGCAGCGGCCTGCTGGCGCACGGTCGGGAGGTGCAGCTCCCGGCTGGTCGCCTCGACCGTCAGCGCCGCCGCCTGCTCGGTGACGGGCGCGCTCATCGTGCGCTCCCCGCCAGCAGCGCGTCGTAGCCGGCCAGGCTCGGGGCCGGGCGGTCGAAGCGCCGCAGCGCCGGCCGCTCCACGACCGCGGCACGCTCGCGGCGACCATCGGCGATGCGCCGCGCCTCGATGGCGACCAGCGCCGGGTCCACCGAGCCGATGCGCTCCACCGCATCGAGCGCGGCGTGCACCGAGATGAAGGGCAGGCGGCGGTGCAGCAGCAGCACCTCGATCAGCGCGCGCGTCCCTTCGCGGTCGCCGAGGCGGCGGCGGGCGCGCTTCCAGAAGCGTTCGTGCGCGGCGGTGAAGCTCCCCGCGGCGCGCGCCTGCTCGAGCGCGACCGCGCCGGGCAGCGCCCCCGGCTTGCGTGAGAGCACCTCGAGGAAGTGGTCGAGCACGAGGATCTCGCTGCCCTTGCGCGTGCTGCGCTCGTGGCGGGCGATCACCCGGCCCTCGGCGAGGGCGGTGAGCGTCGCGCCGCCGAGGCGCACGTCCACCGTGCGGCCGGCGCAGGACGCCGGCACCGAGTAGCGCGAGCCGCGCACGGAGATGCGCGCCTTGCGGTCGGCCTTCGCGCGCAGCGGGAGCGTAGGGTCGAAGGGCTCGGCGGGGAGCGGCCCGAGCGCGGACCGCTCGGCCTCCGCCATCTGCCTGACGGTGGTGAGCCTGCCGGCGATGTGGCGGGCATCGTCTGAGCGGTCGGCCGCCTCGAGCAGCGCATTCAACTCGGCCAGGCTCTGCACGCGCGGGACCGGCACGAGGTGGCGGCGGCGGAAGCGGCCGACCTCGCCCTCCACGCCGCCCTTCTCATGCGCGCCCGCGATGCCGGGTTCGCAGAAGAAGCTGTCGAAGCCGTAGTGCGAGCGCAGCGCGACGAAGCGGTCGCTCTCGACGCGCTCGCGCCCGGCGAGGACGCGCGTGACGGCCGAGCTCAGATTGTCGTAGCGGATGCGGCGCGGCACGCCGCCGAGACGCTCGAAGGCGATGGCGTGGCCTTCGAGGAACGCCTCCTGGCCCTCGCCGGCGAAGCACACGTGGACCGCCCGCCCCGAGTGCGAGAGCCGCAGCACGAACATCGGCAGCTCGGTCAGCACGCCGTCCAGCCAGACGCTGACGCCGCCGAAGTCGGCCTCCGCCTCCTCGCCCGGGGGATGGAGCTGGGGGATCGTCACGACCTGGCGGCCGGACTCGAGTTCGCGTCGCAGGCGGGCGACGCAGCCGCGGACCGTCGGCTCGGCGACCGTCGCGCCGTACTCATCGACGAGGCGCTCCCAGACCCGCCGTGCGGTGTGCCGCTGCTTGCGCGGCGCGCTCAGGTCGGCGACGAGCCACTCGCGGATGACGTCTACGTACGGACCGAGCTGCGGCGCCGCGCGGGGTGCCTGCTTGCGCGGCGGCGGCAGCGCCGACCGCAGCGCCTGCCGCACCGTGCGCCGGTGCACGCGGTGGCGGCGCGCCAGCTCGCGAATCGACTCGCCCTCCTCTCGCCGTGCCCGTCGGATATGCTCGAACAACTCCACCCTCGACACACTCCTCTTCTTTCGCTCGGGGGAGGTCTCAGTCGCCCGAGCGTAGCTGCTGGATGGGTCGGGGGTGGGGCCAGTTCAGAGGATCAAAACGGCTCCAAGTGGGGCCAAATCAGAGTAGCGTTTCCAGATATGCCTCCGCCATCTCTGGATTTCTGTCCAGAGCCTCAACAAAGTCTCCTACGGCCAGATCGACGGCGCCCTGGTGCAGGTACGCCTCTCTGCGCAGACAGTAGGCCTCCCCTATCTGTATGGCGTCCTGCTTGTTCTCGATGAGATGCGTGAACTCGGTCCACGATCTCGATCTTCCCTCCGGGCTGTACGGTTGCCTTCTTGTGCAGCACCTTCTGCATTTCCGGTCCCTCCAGATGCCCTTGTGCATCCCGCTTTAGGCTTCATCCCAGTTTACCGAGACGCCAAGTTGTCGAACGCCCCTGACTGGTTGCGCCGCTCTCGATCAGCCCGCCGAACGAGTGCGTGAGCAGGGTGGTCGCCATCCCTCGCGCAAGCCGCCGGCGGGCATAGTCGCCTCCCTGGCGCTCGTCCTCGCGGTTCGCGTGACCGTCACCGCCGACAATGTCCGCGGCCACGACGCCGTCGTAGCCGCCGCCTGCGCCTGCCGCGCTCACGATCCTCGTGCGGATGCGCTCGCGCTCGAGGTCGATGTGCGCAGGCTGGATAGCGTGGGCGCCCCGGCGGTGACGCCACTGGTCCGCGACCACGCTGGCCAGCAGTTGAAGCGTGGCCCGCGTGCGCGGGAAGGCGGACGCGGTCGACCACTTCTTGTAGATGACGTCGAGCAACTCTGGGTGGAGGGGCCAGGCATCTGCGGTGCGGTGTGGTAGGGCATCTGCGGCTGGGCCATCGTCGCCTCCTCCTCAGGAGGGCGTGGCGCGCAGCCCGAGCACGTGGGCAACCCCGTTCCAGTCAGTCACCTCGTACGCATCGAAGCGGTCGGCTTGGCGTCGGTAGCACACAAACGGCTCCAGCGCCTCGAACAACTCGGGCCGTGGGTCAGGCCCGTCAGGCTTGATGTGAAGAGGGAAGTCGGCGTACTTCGTCGAGTCTGGCGCATATAGCGCAGCGGTGTTCTTCCGCAGACGTTGAGGGTAGAGGTACGCGTAGCTGTTGCCCTGAGGATCGCTCCCGTAGCATCCGGGGCGATCGCGCAGAGCCGCGTACACCGTTCCGTGTGTCCACTGCTCGCTCACGACGCGCCCCCTCGGAAGTACGCTCGATCCTTCCGTTGGCCGCGATTATAGCATGGGCCTCTCCGTGGCTTCCGGGCACCCAGCCTGGGCATCGGTCCAGCTGGGCGCGGTCCTCGGCTGCGGCGGGCGGAGCGCCTGCTGCCGCACATGCTGTCGAGCCTGCACGCCGCCGCCGCCGAGAAGGTCTTCGACCGCGTCGTCGTCATCACTGACCGACGCGTCCTCGACCGCCAGTCGCAGGACACCATCTACCAGATCGAGCACGCTCAGGGCGCGGTGAAGGCCATCGACGAGGACTCACAGGAGCTCGCGAAAGCGCTCGTCGACGAGACGAACATCGTCATCACGACGCAGAAGTTCCCGTTCGTGATGAACGGCCTGCTGCCCAGACACGGGGACCGGAGCAACGCGGACTCCTCCACCGGCGGCGCGACAGCACCGTAAGCTCGCCCTTCCCGCCGCCGCCGCGACGCCGGGAGCTTGGCGCGGTCAGCCGGAAAGCGGCATGGCAGTCCGCGACCTCTTACTGGACGGTCGCGGTGTCCTCCCCGATGAGCAGGCCGGTGGTTGCGCTGGTGCCCCCGCACCTGACCCTGTATGGTATTTTTGCTCCCTTCGCATAGGCGGTGGTGGCTGTAGTGACAGTGTGTGTTCTCTCAGCAGGGTCCGTGTCTACTGCGGTTACATCAACCCACCTCTCGAAACCGCCAAGATTCGATTGCTCATAGACCTTGTAACCCTCGGAGCAAAAGCCGTCGTGGCCGGCGCCGTCGTCGGGATAGTAGAGGCCGTCGGTCCAGCTGACGTCGAACCTGACGTTGCTGCCCTCAATAGTTATCCTGGCCCTGACGATGCCCCGGTCCATGGTGGCCGGGAACCACCAGGACACCACCTCTCTGCCACTGCTGAACACAGCCCAGACGCGGTAGAACACCACCCAGGACGCCGGCGCGGTCTCGTCGTTCATGCTCAGTACGCTGGATTCGAGCATTGGCCGTTCGTCGTCTATCAGGTCGGCGTGGACCATTGCGGTCGTGCCGGTTGGAGCTTCCCGCTCTATCTTGAAGCCGGTCAGGCCGTCCGTGTCGCTGCCAGCGGCCCATTCCAGCACCACCGCGTCCAGATCTGCGTCATAGACTGCGTAGGTAATGCGGGGTTGCCGCGCATTGGAGGGGGAACGCGGCTCGTCATCGTCCCGGATGGTGATCGTCGCCGACTCAAGGGGCACGCCGCTCGGAGTGGATGGCGAGCTCGCCACGACTATGGTGAGTTGTTCGTCGCTTTCGTGGGTAATGTCGCCCACGATCCTGAATTGCACCCTCTTGGAGGCCCGATACTGTCGGCCCCAGAGCGTGAAGTCGGCAGGGTCGAACGTTATCTTGGCACTGAACGGAATGTAGTCGGTCTTAAGCTTCGCCGTGCCCTCCTCGGTATGCGCAGTGACGTCAAAGGCGCTTGTCGGCGCCGCCGCGCCGCGGCCGGTCTCCGCCCTGATGGTTACGGTGACCGTCACCTGAGACTCGTACACAATCTGCGGGGCCATCGCTCTGACGGATAGGGCCGGCTGCTTTGGCAGCGCGTAGGCGTAGAGCTTGTCGGCGCTGATGTCGGCCACCCAGACGGTGTCGCCGTCGGACCAGATGCCCCGGGGAGCAAGGTTGCCGCTGGCCAGGTCCAGGTCCAGGTCGGCCAGGCGCGTCCCTTTATACAGGTCGTAGGCGTAGAGCGTATCGTCGCCGAAGAAGTTGAAGTTGGCCACCCAGATGGTGTCGCCGTCGGACCAGATGCCCGTGGGAGTGTGGTTATCGCGGTCCAGGTCTATATCCCGGACATCCCGGCGCGTCCCTGTCAGGCCGTAGGCGTAGAGATTGTCGTTGCCATCGTCGGCCACCCAGATGGTGGAGCCGTTGGACCACATACCCTGGGAAGTGAGGTTGTCGTTGGACAGGTCGAACTCCTTATTGGTCGTGCCGCCGGTCCCGTCCTGGCGCGTCCCGTCGGCCAGGGCGTAGGCGTAGAGCTTGTCGTCGGTGAAGTCGGCCACCCAGATGGTGTCGCCGTCGGACCAGATGCCCCTGGGATCGCCGTTGTCGCTGTGCAGGTCGAACTCCTTGCTGGTCAGGCGCGTCCCGTCGGCCAGGGCGTAGGCGTAGAGCTTGTCGTCATCTAAGTCGCCCACCCAGATGGTGGTGCCGTCGGACCAGATGCCGTAGGCAGCGGCATTGTCGGAGTGCAGGGTGATGTCGGACTGCGCGGCCTGCTGCTGCGCCGAATCCGGCGGGTCGTCCTCCTCTTCTTCCGGCTCCGCCACGCTGAAGCTCGCCCTCGTCGAGGCCAGCTCCCCGCCGTCGGGCGACGATATGCTCGCTTCCAGGATGTAGTCGCCCGCCGGGCAGTCGGCGGATATGGTCCCCGTGTGGGTCTCCGGGTCCTCGTCCACCTGGTGGATGTAACGGTTCACTCCCAGGCCGTCGCCCTCGCAGGCGTCGGCGTCCACCACGTCGGCCCGGAAGATGTAGTCGGTGGTGTCGGCGTCGGCGTCCGGGGCCAGAGACCCGAAGATCAGGGTCAGGACACCCCCGGCGCCCTGCTCGGTGGCAGGAATGGCCAGGCCGATGCTGGGCCCGAATATCGAGAACTCGGCGCTGGTCGAGGCCACCACGCCATCGGCCTCGGTGGCGATGGTGGACTCGATGGTGTAGTCGCCGATGGGGCAGCCGGCGGCGATGGTCCCGCTGCGGGTCTCCGGGTCCTCGTCCACCTCGTACATGTAGCGGTCCACGCCCAGGCCGTCGCCCTCGCAGGCGTCGGCGTCCACCACGTCGGCCCGGAAGACGTAGTCGGTGGTGTCCCGGTCCGAGTCGGCCTTCAGAGCGCCGAAGAGCATGGTGACGCTGATTTCGGTGTTCCACGGCGCGAAGCCGACCGGGGAGAGGGCCAGGGCCACCGACGGGTCGGGGTCTTCCTGGTCCGGCGTGGGCTCGGGCGTAGGTTCCGGGGCCGGCGCAGTCACGGTAAAGCTCGCCGTCGCCGAGGCCAGCTCTACATCGTCGGGCGAGGAGATGCTGGCCTGGACGGTGTAGTCCCCGGCCGGACAGTCGGCGGAGACGCTCCCGGTGCGGGTCTCCGGGTCCTCGTCCACCTTCCACATGTAGCGGTCCACGCCCAGGCCGTAGCCCCCCGCTTGGTCCTCGCATTCGTCTGCCCCCACCACGTCGGCCCGGAAGACGTAGTCCCTGGTTGCGGTGTCGGAGTCGGACTCCAGGCCGCTGAAGCTCATGGTGACGGCGATGGCCGATCCCTCCTCCACGGAGGCGGAGGAGAGGCTAACCGCCACCGACGGCGACGCCTGGGCGTGGGCCGGGTAGGGCAACGGGACGCCGGAGAGGACGAGCACGAAGGCTCCCAGGGCGGCAAGGACGGCGAAGGACAGTTTGCGTTTCACGATGGCGGTCTCACGCTGGGGAGTGAGACGGTCCGGAGGAAGGGAACCGCTGGGGCTGACGGACTAGACGAGTGACGACATAACGGGGGGGGGGGGGGTAGAGATCGTGCTCGAGGGGCCGCGCACTCAGAGAGGCGGATGGCGCGGCGGCGCTGTCCAGCGCTCCCGCGACCTGGCCCCTGTGTGGACGGCTAGACAATACAATCCCCTCTCACGGGCAGGCGCCGGGCAGGCGGACTATCGTATTCAAGACTATCAAGGTGAGTCTGGTGTGATTGTTCAGTCCTTTTTTCGTGACGTTCTTGTGAGTATTGCGCCGATCCGGTAGAAGTGAGGCTGGCCGAGCGCGTCTCGAAGCCGCGTTCCGCATCCGGCCGGGCACGCGGCGACGCGGAACCGGGCGGCGCCCGCGGTACGGGTCAGGGAGGGAAGATGCAGGAAGCCGCCGAGCACGAGCGAGAGCTGCAGGCGCTGCGGGAGCGCCTGACCCGGCTGAGCGAGGCCAGCCTGCGCGTCAACGAGAGCCTGGACCCGGACACGGTGCTGCAAGAGGTCATGGACGGCGCGCGGTCGCTGACCGGCGCCCGCTTCGGCGGGATTACGACCTTCGACGAATCAGGCCAGTTGGTGGAATTCATCACCTCCGGTCTGCCTCCCGAAGAGCAGCAGCAGATGCTGGACCTGCCCGAGGGTCCGGCGCTCTTCGAGTACTTCCTTGCCCGTGCCGACGTTGCAGGACGTGATCGACACCGCCGATGCCGGCGGCTTCATGCCGCGGAAGCCCACCTGCTTCGTCCCGAAACTGCCCACGGGGATTGTCCCGTACGCGCTTTGGCTGGCCTGCTGTCGTCCTCGCATCGACCGCCCCGAGGAGCTGCAAACGTGACGACCCTCTGCGTCAGGCTGGTCGACCCCGACCGCGGGCGGATGTACGCCCCGCCTTCGGGATCCAAAGCGTCACGCGTGGGCGCCTGCGAGTGTCGATGAGCGGGCGCCCCGGGCCGATCTGGAGGATACCGCTCGCCGTCGCTGCAGCCTTCGCGGCATTGGTCCTGGTCGGCTGCGAGTCTCTCTTTCCCGACGTCGAAGACTGGATCGCCGACTCCGAGACGCTCGCACGGCGCTTCGACGCGCGCCTGGGGGACCTGCAGTCGTGCCTGGAGGAGGGCGATTGCGACGAGGTGCTCGACTCAGAGGAGAGCGTCTTCGCCATGTGCTCGTGGGTGGCGTCGCGCGGCGAGCTTGCACCGGAGCGCCTCAAGGCGGCGGAGTGGCCGCGGTTCGACGGGCTCTGTGAGGGTCTGGACGGGGTGTTGGCGATGCCGAGCGCTGACGCGCTCGGGCGCATCGAGGAGCTGCGGATGGAGACGGACCGCATCAGCGAGCGAATCCGGGACGACATTGAACCCCGGGAGCGGGAAGAGGCGGAACGGGGTATCTCCAGAGTCGCGGTAGCAGCGAGCGCCATGCCCGACGCTTAAGTTGTGCCTCGGCACCTTGACGCAGTGCTCATACATCGCGCCGGGGACGGCGCCCCAGCCGTCCCCGGCCTCGGGCACAAAAAAAGCCCTCACACATGGACGGGGCAGGGGGACACCGCCGCCATCGGCGATGTCCCCTCCGCGTCCGTCTAGCGGGCCGCTCCTGCGAGCGCGCCCTCCTGCTCCTGCTCCAGCGCCCACTCGAACAGCGAGAGCGTCGGAGCCTCGTCCCGGCGCCTTCGCGGCGGCTCCGGTGGTTCCCCGGCCATGAACTCCGTCCACGAGAACAGCGACCGCTGCGGCTCGCCGGCCTCCTCACAGCGCTCGTCCGCGTCGCGCGCGACAGCGACGGTCTGCGCTTCGACCATTGCCAGCTCGGGTGCGCACCACTCCGCGTCGACCAGCAGCGCCTCGGCCTCCGCCGCGACCTGCTGCGCCTGGGCGAACACATCCTCCACGGACTCCTCGCCCGCTTCACCCGCGACGATCTTCCGCGCCAGCGCGAGCATGAGGTCGTCGCCGTCGTCCCCGAAGGCGGCGAGGCCGTCTTCCGGCAGCTCGCCCTCGACGGCGAGGGAGCTCTGCAGCTTCTTCGCCACCAGCTTGAGGGCGTCCGCCTGGAGGGTGTTCCGATAGGCCATGAAGACGACCTGCACGGGCTGCGTCTGGCCGATGCGCCACGACCTGCGGGAGGCCTGCCGCATCGTGTACACGCTGTAATCCGTCTCGTACCAGCAAATCGTTGGGAATTCCACGAGGTCGAGCCCGGTCTGGACCAGCCGCGGATGGCAGATCAGCACGTCGACACCCTCCTCGACGCGCTTCGCCACCCACGCCTCGCGGCGCTCGGGCGGCACGGCGTCGGCCTTCATGACGACGACACGGAAGCCGTGGCGGCCGAGGAAGTCCTCCATCCGCCCCGTGATGTCGCGCGTACCGGTGTGGGTCGCGTAGACCAGCACCCGGCGACCCTGGAGCCGCTCGGCGGCGACGAGCTCGACGAGCGCCTGCTCCTTCGGGTAGAGCCTCTCCTCGGGGAGCGGCGGCACCTGCACTAGCAGCTCCTCGCTCTCCGGGTCGAAGACCGCCTCGCCGCGCGTGCAGCCGTCGGGGTAGGCGAGCAAGGTCTGCAGGTAGGTGGCGAGCAGCCGCCGCGAGCCCTTCGAGAGCGCGTCCGCGAGCGCCGCCCGCAGCGTCTCGAAGAGCCTGTCGTAGCCGCTGCGCTGCGAGAGCCCCGCCGCGTCGGCCTCCGTGTCCATTGAGGAGAGCAGGACGCGCTCCTCGTAGGGCGGGAGCCCCGAGGCGACGTCGGAGAGCCGCAGGAAGATGCTGTTGCCGATGAGATGGAAGAGCGCGGCGGGGGCGAGCCCCGGACGCTCCCGGATCACCTTCCGGTACTTGCGGCGGCGGCTGGTGCGTCCGTCCTCCTCGGCGATGTCGTCGTCGCGGCCGATGGTGTGCTCGACGAAGCCGTAGCACTCGATCCAGCGGCCCTCTTCGGCCCGTCCGAACTCCGTGCGGATCTCCGGGCTGAACCGGTAGAGCAGGTGGAAGAGCGTCGAGGAGTAGCCGCCCATCAGGGTGCCGCTCAGGCTGAGCGACTTGCCGCAGGCGTCGGCGAGGATGCCGGCGGCGATGCCCTGGGCGGAGCCGCGACCCTTGTACTCGTGCACCTCGTCGCCGACGAGCAGGTCGAAGAAGCCCTTCAGGCGGTGCTTCACGTAGTCCGCCAGCGGGTAGCGCTTCGGGCCTGAGCGGTCGGCCTGCCAGAGGGCGGAGCCGCACTCCGGGCACCAGCGCTTGCGGCGCGCGAGGTCGCGGCCGAGCAGCGGCACGCCGTCCTTGTCGACGATCTGCTCATGGCAGTCAGGGCAGCACGGCACCCGGAACGGCTCGCCCGTCTCCTCGTGACGCACGAGCCTGCCACGCACCGTCGCCCAGCGCTCCACCACGGCGGGCTGCCAGCGGTAGGAGAGCTTGGCCCGTTCGCGCGACATGATCGCGAAGAGCGGCCCGCTGCCGGTCGTGGCCCGGAGCCGCTCGAGGTCGGTGATCGAGGCCACGATGACGGCGCGGGCGCCGGGCACCGTCTCCTCGACCTCGCGCTTCCACTTGCGGGTGAGGTGCGGCGGGCAGAGCACGAGCACGCGCTCGAAGCCCGCCATGTGCGCCGCCGAAGCGGCGATGAAGGTCTTGCCCGTCCCCATCTCCCCGACGACGGTCGTGCCGCGCTGCGCCTCGAGCGAGAGCGCCGCGCCGCGGATGGCGTCGGCCTGCGCCCCCAGCGGAGCGCGCAGCAGGGGCGGGAGTTCGCGGCCCGGCTCGGAGGGCCGGTAGCGGGGTGGGTACGACTCCACCACCCGCCGGGCGATGGCGTCGCGGTAGGCGTCGATGAATCCTGCGAGGTCCATGGTTCCGTTCCTTTCGGTTTGCTTGTGGTCGTGACGAAGCGAGGCCCCGCGATCGCATGACCGCGGGGCCTCGTGGATGCGGCCCGGTGTCGAGCCGTCAGGCGGCGATGTCAGTGATCTCGCCGATGTCGAGGTCGAGCGCGACGACGGTGGTGCGCAGCCGCTCCCGGTAGGTCTCCTTCTCGGGCGTGGTCTCGACGAGAACCATCTCCTTGCTGGTGCGGCCCTTGACGAGGATGCGGCTGCCGTCGGCCTCGAGCTGGAGGTTGTCGAGGAACCCGGCCGCCACCAACATCGCCAGGTGGCCGCGCCGCAGTGGCATCAGCGGCCGCGTGCGCCCGTCCTCGGCCGGCCAGAGCGCGTCGGTGACCGTGGCGCTGACCCAGAGCCCGGAGCGCCTCGACTCTGCCGCCGCGGCGACCGGGTCGATCGTGCGGGTGGCGAAGAGCACCTCGCCGCCCGCCGTCGCCCGCGCGTTGTAGACCGGGTAGCGCTGCCTGCTCAGCTCCTCGACGTTGCCCTCCATGCACTCCTGCAGCCGCACGGCGCTGTACTGGTCGTACTGCACCTCGGCCTTGCGCGTGCCGGTGACGACGACCTGGTCGAAGGCCTCGCGCTCCGGGTCCGGGAAGGCCCAGCAGCGCAGCCGCGCGTAGTGCGAGGCGAGGTAGTTGGCGGAGCCCGCCAACCGCCGCCTCGGCACGACGAACACGAGCAGGCCGTGCTCGGCCAGGTAGCGCGTGCAGTGCCGCAGGGAACGCGTGCTCCGTCCGCTTCTCCTCGCCCGCGTCGTCGTCGTACGGCGGGTTGAGGTAGAGCAGCCCGAACGCCCCGTTGGCGATCGACGTCTGGAAGAGGTCCGTGCCCAGCACGTGGTCGAGGCGGTCCCGCGCCTCCTTCGCGCGCTCGGCGTCGAGCTCGACCCCGTAGGTCTCGACGGCAGAGCCGTCGGGACGGTCGATGCGGGCGGCGAGCTGCGCCAGCGCATCCCCGGCCCCACAGCAGGGGTCGAGGATGCGCAGCGTCGTCTCGCCGCGTGTGGTGCTGCGAGCCTGCATCAGGCTCGCGATCATCTCGGTGACGCGTGGCGGCGTCGGGTAGAAGCCGCCCTTCGCCTGGGCTGCCAGTCTCATCTCGTGTCTCCTTCCGGGTGTTCGCTGGTCGACTGCTCACGCGGCAGCGTGAGCGTCCCGGCCGCCACGGCGTGCGAGAGGTCCTCGCGCAGCGCTTCGGCGTCCGGGGTGCAGCGGTAGGCGGCGATGCCCGCCGTCTGCAGCTGCACGATCTCGCCCTCCGCCAGTCCGCGATGCCAGAGCCAGTCCGCACAGTTGCGGTGCAGGGGCAGCGGGCTGCGGCGGTCGAGGAAGCGGTGGTGCAGGCCGGGTGCCTCGGCCTCGCCCGGGGCGAGCAGCAGGAACGCATCCCGCTCGAAGGCGTACTCCGCGAGGCGGGTGTACACCATCGCGTGCCAGCCTCCGCTGACCGGCAGGCGGCCGATCTTCGTCGTCCACGTGCCGAGCGTCTCGTAGGGGACCTCGCAGCGGTGGAAGCCGCCCGAGAGCACCATCCCGTCCGTGCCTGCGAGCAGGTGCGCGGTCTCGGGCGGGTGCTTGAGCAGGGCGGCCCAGATCGCCTTGAGGGCACTCTGGGCGCCGACCATCGAGAGGAACCAGAGTCCCTCGCTGTCGGGGTCGCGCGCGAAGGCGTCGGCCGTGGCCGAGAAGCCGTTCGCGCTGATCGTGTACAGGTCCTGGGGGTCCGGGGCGGCGTGCGCCTCGATCATGGGCTGTCTCCTTCCATAGGTGCCTGGTTGGTAGATGCGCGGGCGCGAGCCCGCGTGTGCGTCAGCCGAAGAGCCCGCGCTCCCTGAGGCTGACGGCCTCATCGCCGATCACGATGTGGTCGAGCAGCTCGATCCCGAGCAGCGTCGCCGCCTCCGCCAGCGCCTTCGTGACGTCGACGTCGTTCGTGCTCGGCGTGGCGTCGCCCGAGGGGTGGTTGTGGACGACGATGATGTTGGGGACGGCCTCGACGACCGCCGGCCGCAGCACCTCGGCCAGCCTCACGACCGCCGAGTAGCAGTTGCCGAGGTAGATCACCCGCTGCCCGACCACGCGGTTGCGGCGGTCGAGCAGCAGCACGCGCAGCTGCTCCTGCGCGAGCGCCGCCATCTCCGGCCCCAGCAGGCGCTGCACGTCCTCCGGCGAGCCGACGATCGGAGCGTCCGGCTCGCGCTCGGGCCGGGTCTCGACCTCGTAGCGCACGGCCAGCTCGCCCAGGACATCGAGGTTGCTGCGCAGCGCCGCGAGCAGCGCGTCGGCGTGCTCGGTGGCGGTCATGCCCTCACCTCCACCGGCAGCGCCTGCCCGAGCGGGCAGATGCAGTCCTGGTGGTCGGGCGAAGCCTCGTCGTCGCAGTCGAGGCAGTTGCCGCAGTTGCGGCAGGCCACCCGCTGGTGGGCGGCGTCGCGGGCGTGACGCCGGGCGACGGTGTCCTCCCAGCAGCAGTTCCGCTCGCAGTTGTCGCCGTGCTCGTCCTCGGACACGACGCTCTCCCGCTCGCAGTCGCGGCAGTGCGTGCGTCCGCGCACGACGGGGTGGCCGCAGCCGGCGCAGTCCCCGCCGTAGTCGCCGCTGCGCTCGAGCTCGGCCCGCACGATCTGGCGGGCGGAGGGGTGGCCACCGGGTCCGCCGGACTCGGCGACGTAGTGCCAGGCCCACTTCGTCCCGAGGTCGGCCCAGTCCGCGGTGCGGTAGGACCAGCGGTCGCAGGTACAGTGGCCGTTGAAGTGGTCGGGACCCTCGAGCAGGGTCATGACCAGCGTGTGCGCGCTCCAGGTCGGGAGCGCATCGCGTTCGGTAGTGCGCGCCATGTCGGTTCTCCTTCTTGCAATGCTTGGAAACGAGAGCGGAGCCGCCCCCGTGAGGGAGCGGCCCCGTGTGCGCCCGCGCGCGGCGGACGGCGTCTGCGTGCCGTGGCTAGAAGGGCTGGTCGTCCGCGACCTCGGCGGCGGCCTCGCGGCTGCCGTTGCCGTTGCCGCCCGAGCGCCCGTTGCCGTTCGAGTCGAGGAAGATGACCTCCTGCGCGTGCACCTCGCTGCGGTAGCGGCGCTGGCCGTCCTGCGTCTCGTAGCTGTTCTGGGCGAGCGAGCCGGCGACGAAGATGCGGTTGCCCTTCTTGACGTACTCGGCGAGTAGGGTAGGCCGCCGGCGAGGTGCCGCCCGATTCGGACGGTCCTTTTCCGTCGGCCCCCCTCCGAACCGGACGTGCGCCTTTCAGCGCATCCGGCTCTGCAGTGGTTCGTTCTGCGATTGCGGTTTGCTGCGCCCGGCATGGATGTCACCGTGGCACTGGCGGCAGACCACGAGGGTCTTGCGCCGCCGCTTGGCCATGAGTTCCACCCAGCCGGACTTCGCGTTCCGGCCTTGGACGTTTAGGTCGCGGAGTGCGCGGACGTGGTGGACTTCGACATCCACCTTCGAGCCGCACAGTTCGCATTCGTCCGCCAGGAGTCGCTTGACGATCTCCGCGCGGTCGGACCTGTACCGTTGAGGCTGGCGGTCAACGAGGACCGCCTGCCGTTGCCGTTTCAGCGGGAGTCCGCCGAACTGCGCCATCAGTGGGCGCTTACCGTCGTCTCGCGGTACCTCGACTCTGAGGCAGACGCGCGGTCCGTGCTCGGTCTCGGCGACGCTCTTGTAGCGCTTCCGGATTCTCCGAACGGTGGACTTGTGCTTGGCTGCCAGTGTCTTGGTCAGCGAGCGTTCCATGACCCGTTGCAGCCTTCCGAGGTGGAAGGCGTTCACGGCCAGCACGTAGTACTGGAAGACGCCCCGGAACTCCGCCTGGTACCGACTCACGATGCTGAAGTCCTCATCGTGAATCAGCGCGTTGCGGTGGATTGGTTTGCCTTTTGCCATGTAGGGACGGCAGTGCTGCTTGATGACGTGTGTCGAGACTCGCAAACCGATGCGGCCGTTGACCTTGCGACGACCGCGATGGTCGTGCTTGTCGTCGGCCTGCTGGTTGACGAGTTCATAGCCGAGGAACCGCGCCGCCTGGCTGGTGGCGTGGGTGACGAGGGTTTTCTCGTTGGAGAGTTCCAACTTGAGCGAGTCCCGCAGGAATGTCCGTAGAGACTCCTTGACCTCGTTCGCCTCGGCCTTTGGTCCGCTGAACCCGAGCACGAAGTCATCCGCGTAGCGGACATATCGCAACCGTCGGTACGCTGGGTCGTACGGGTCGCCGGACGGAAGTCGCTGCATCTCTTTGCGCAGTTCCTTCGCCAGCGAGTGATTCCCCTTGGCCCTGTGATACAAGATGCGGGTACTCAGCGCTCCGTACGCGCGGTTGCGTCTTCGCCTGTTGCCCCGGGTGTGTGCCGGAATGAGCACGTTCTCGACGTGCTGGTCCAACCGGTCGAGGTAGATGTTGGCGAGGATGGGGCTGACCACGCCCCCTTGCGGCGTGCCGCTCAGGGTGTGGCCGTAGCGCCACTCCTCAAGGTAGCCTGCTCCGAGCAGGTGCCTGAGCAGGCGCAGGAAGCGGTTGTCGTGCAGCCGCTCCGCGAGTATCGACAGCATGACCTCATGGTCGATGTTGTCGAAACATCCCTTGATGTCTCCCTCGATGAACCAGCGGGTTCCGTCCCACGTGCGGGCTACCTCGCTCAAGGCGGTGTGGCAGCCGCGGTTGGGCCGGAAGCCGTGGGAGCGGTCGGAGAACTGCGGCTCGTAGTAGGCCTCCAGAATCATCCGGATAACCTCCTGGAGCAGCTTGTCCGACCACGTCGGTATGCCCAGCGGCCGGGTCTTCCCGTTGGATTTCGGGATGTGGACCCGTCGCACCGGCGTCCATCGGTACCGCTCGTGGCGCAGGGCCTCGATGGTGCGGTCGATCTTCGCCGTGGACATGCCGTCGACCGTCTCTGCGGTGACGCCCTTGGTCATCGCTCCCCGATTCCGGTAGAGCCGACCGTAGGCCCGCAGGTACAGATCCCGGTTGTAGAGTTGCCGGTAGATGTCCTCCAGCGGCAATCCTCGTTCTCCGCGGTCGCGGATGACGTTCAGTACAGTTTCGGCTGTTCTCATCACGAGTACCTCTCTGTCTGTGGTCGTGAACCACCTGCCCTCCTTCGCCATGTGCCGGGCTTTCCCCGGCTCGGACTACTACGAGGGCTCCGTGACCCTGGGGCTCTCGCCCCGTAGGCCATCCCGCGTTCCGTCGACGTCAGGGTGTGGTTCTCCTAGTCTCCAATGACAATCCCAGAGGAGGAATTGCCATGGATGGTGAGATTCCCGCCTTTGTCGGGGTCCTGCTCAGCCTAGGGGTCCTTGTCCTCGTTTTGGCCACCATTGTGACGGTGGCGTACTTCTTTTCTCCTCTCGCGAAGAGACGTGCGCGACGAGAGCGCGAGGAGTACGCCCGAGGGGGTCGAACCCGGCGGTCCAGGCAGTAGCTAGCAGGGTTAGTTTTCCTCATCCCTGTTGTCGTTCGACATAGGACGTTCTAGCGCGACGTAGGTGCCCCGTTCGTCCCCTTGATTGACCGCATCGGTCATCGTCCCGCTCATCGGAAGTGCACCGGTCAGGCTGTCAGGCCAGTGCAATGAGTGGCGCCGGGTTGCAAGCGTTCTACCGGCGGGTGAGGCGTTTCACCACAGGGAACTGGGGTTCAGGCAATCAAGCTTTCACCGTATCGCGCGGGTCTTGCGGAACCGGCCCTACAACGCTTTCGGACCGTAGCCGCTTTACCGACATGCTGTTTTCCCCGTCAGCTTTCGCCTCAAGGTAGGTCGGTTGACCCAGGGATTTCTTCCGAATCCCTCCCGATTGCGTCGGGAATCCTATGCCGCGTGACGCGGCGCACCGGCCTCAGCCTGCTTGCCCCAGCAGACGATGCTGTGCCAGTCGGCCTCGGTCTCGCCGTTCTGACGGCGGCGGTCGGTCGCCAGCCTGAGCTGGCAGATCGCGGTGCCGTTCTGCGCGTACTTGAGCTCGGGCTCCGTGCCCACGCGGCCCAGCAGCTCGATGCGGTTGATCGTCCGTGACATTTCAGTCTCCTTCTGGTGTTGGTTGTCACCGTGGTGGTGCGGGTCTCGCCCGCACCTGGTTCGAAACGAGAGCGGGGCCGCCCCGAAGGACGGCCCCGTGTGCGCTCCCCGAAGGGAGCGTCTCTGCAGCGCGTGTGCTTCAGGCACCTGCGATGGGCACCTCCTTCCCCTTCGATCGTCGGCCTCCGGTCCGCTCAGGCGGCCTTCGGCGTCTCGCCCGCGCCGCCCTCCTGGAGCTTGCGGGCGGCGGCCTCGACCAGCGGGGTGAGGGCCGCGACGGGAAGCTCGTCGAGGTCGCGGCCCGTGCGCTCGCGCACGGCGAGGCCGTCCTCGGGCAGCTCGCCCTCGACGGCGAGGGAGCTCTGGAGCTTCTTCGCCACGAGCTTGAGGGCGTCCGCCTGGAGGGTGTTCCGGTAGGCCATGAAGACGACCTGGACCGGCTGCGTCTGGTCGATGCGCCAGGACCTGCGGGAGGCCTGCCGCATCGTGTAGACGCTGTAATCCGCCTCGAACCAGACGATCGTGGGGAAGTCGACGAGGTCGAGGCCAGTCTGCACCAACCGCGGGTGGCAGACGAGAATATCGACGCCCACTGGCCCTGTACCGGCTGGCGTTCGGTCAGCCGAGGCGGAGGACATGATCGCCGCGCTGCGGAGCGACCTGCGGCCGCCAGCTCCGCACGCGATCGCCTAGAAGCGCCCTGAGCGGCCGGCGATCGTTCTTCGACGGAGCGTCTACCCTTCGCTCGACGATCGCTCGGCTCTGGGTGGATCAGCGCGAGGCGCGCCAGAGCGCGAGCGCATCCACGACCCGCCCAACATGCTCGTCCGCAGCCCGATCCGCTGCGGCGGCGTGGCGTCCATCCCACCAGTCCTCTCCGACATCGAGCTCGATGCGCGTCACGGACACCCGGTCGGACTCGACATCGTCGAAGCCGTCCTCGTACCCGTTCACGACCACGCGCAGCTCGGGCGGGTACGTCGCCAGAAGTGCGATCAACTGTTGCACGGTCATGGCGGCGCCACCCTCCCTGCTCGTGGGCAGAGCCATCGGTCCACCTCGGCCCTGATCCAGACCTCCATGATACGTGGGGGGCGTGGTCGTCATCCGCTGTCAAGCGTCGGCCCAGCGTGCATCGACCTCGCTCCCCGCGGTCATCAAGCCTGGCCGTCGTGCGCTATGAACAGTCCCTTGCCCGGCTCGTCACGTTGATCCGTCAGGGCTTGAGTCGTTCCGTGCCGCCCGCCTCGTCGGGCTACGCGGCGGCGCTTGCCTCCCGAACCGCCGCCGCCCGCTCCACGATCGTATCGGCGTGATCGCACCGTGTTCGAGGAAGTCCGCAACACGGTCCTGCCGCCGAGGGACTCGACACTTGATCGGGAAGTTGGCCCCAGATTGGCCCCAAGATGGTGCCACTCGAGGTACTTGAACGAGCGAGGGTTGCCAAAAACCCTTGTAAACGTTGGTGCCCCCAAGGGGGTTCGAACCCCTGTTTCCACCTTGAAAGTGCTGATGGCGCTTCTGCGCGGGGGCCGCGCACACAGCGGCTGCGGCGCCGCTCGCTTCCTACGTGAGACGGTGGCGCGGATGCGCGACGCCGCAGTCTCGGGGCAGCTCACCGTGCGCGCCAACAGCCGTCGCGCCCGGCTCCGCCTATGTCGCCGCACGTGGAAGCACTCAGTGGGCGTCTGCCGACGAAGTCCTCCACCGTAACCCATGGGCATCGGCCCATCCAGGCAAGCCAGAGCCTCGTCGGTGGTGCACCGACACCGTTCGCGTCGCGTACCGCGTGGAGCCAGCCGCTGCCGCCCCACCGGGACTCGTCACCGCATGGGTGATTCCCGCCGTCCAGTGCAAAGCGGATGACGGGGACGGCGTCGAGAGCGGCCGTTCGGTGGAGTCCGCGACGATGAGAGCCCCGGCAGATAGGCCCAAGAAGGGTTGCTCAGATGATTGTGCCGCACCGGCGCGGACTCCGATCCTCACCGTAACGCATTGGAACCACCGTTCGCATATTGACATGACGCGCCCCGCGCCGCACGCTAACTACAGCTCACCACAGCCGCATCGTGCCGGGCAAGAGGCCTCCTCGGATTGAGGCTGTCCGCGCCCCCTTGGAGGCTCTAAGCCGGGTACCTGGCGGCTTGTGGTGAGTAGCCGATATCCGCGCCACAAGGGGGCACCTCAATGGGCCTACTGCCGTCACTTGCCAGGCTGAGGAACACGCTAGAGACGGTCGCGCTCGTCGCAGGGCTCTGCCTCATCGCGCTACTCGCGCTGGTGAGCACCTCCTGCGACGACGAGGAGTCCCGGGGCACCCCAGCACGTCCAGAGTCCACCGCCACGCCGCAGGCGACCGCCACGCCGCAGGCGACCGCCACGCCGCAGGCGACCGCCACGCCGCAGGCGACCGCCACGCCGCAGGCGACCGCCATCCCGCAGCCAACCGCCACCCCGCAGGCCATCGCCACCCCGCAGGCCACCGCCACCCCGCAGGCCACCGCCACCCCGCAGCCAACCGCCACCTCGCAGCCAACCGCCACGCCACAGGCGACCGCCACGCCGCAGACGACCGCCACGCCCCAGGCCATCGCCACGCCGCAGGCGACCGACACGCCGCAGGCCACAGCCACGCCCCACGCAACCGCCACGCCTCAGGCAGCCGCTACGCCCCAGGCAACCGCCACCTCGACGCCCGCGCCGACTAGTGCCTCGTCCGACAGGGCGGTCCTTGAAGCGCTATACCACGCGACGGGCGGCGCGAATTGGAGGAAGAGCGACGGTTGGCTGAGCGATGCTCCCATCGGTGAATGGCAAGGCGTCACCACTGGCGACAACGGCCGAGTCACGCAGCTGTTCCTCTCCCCCAACAGGCTCAGCGGGGAGATTCCGGCAGCGCTCGGCGGTCTCGCCGCTCTCGAGTCGCTCGGTCTCGGAGACAATCGGCTCAGCGGGGGGATTCCGGCCGCGCTCGGCAACCTCGCCAATCTCCGGGCTCTGGACCTCAGCGACAACGAACTCAGCGGGGAGATTCCCGCCGCACTCGGCAACCTCTCCAACCTTGAGGTGCTATACCTTGATGATAACCAGCTCAGCGGGGAGATTCCCGCTGAGCTCGGCAACCCCTCCAACCTTGAGGTGCTGGTGCTCCGGGGCAACCAGCTCAGCGGGGAGATTCCCCCTGAGCTCGGCAACCTCGCCAACCTTGAGGTGCTGTTCCTCGAGCGCAACCAGCTCAGCGGATGTGTACCCGAGGCACTTCGAGCCGTGCGGGTCAACGCCCTCTCCCAACTTCGCCTGCCGTGGTGCGGCGAGTGAGGGCCAGGAGACAGTGAACTGAACAGCGCATCGCGTCAGGACATTTTGGGGGAGTGAGGTTCGCGCCGTCCGCCTAGTGGCCGGTCCTCCATCCGCTCTCCGCCCCGGCACAGCGCCCCGAACAGGCGCTGAAGCTGCCCTCCCGTCAGGGACACGACTTGTGATTCGGGGCCGCCCGCACAGCGACCATCGCTGACACCAATCGCCGCTTTGACCATCTGCAGGCTGCGGAGTTACGCTCGACTAACTCAAGCCCCGGCGGATGCGTGTCAACCGCCGGAACTCACCGAGGAGGGGTCGCACAGCGACCCCTCCCTTGATCTTTCGCACGGCTCTGGTGTGGCTGAGACGGATCGCAACTCGATTGCAGGTAAACCTTGCACTCGACGAGCAAGGCGGACTGCACCCACCCAGCGCAGACCGCCCCGGCGCGCTGCTCCCGGCACCGGCCTTCACAGTCAGCATTCGCACATCTGCCGAGGAACCTCGCAGCCTCACTCGAACCTCGCGAACGGGTCCGCCGTCGCCGCGGCCTCCGAGGGGCGCGTCGCCCAGGCGGGATACGGGAACTGGAGCAGCAGCGGCACGGGAATCTCCGGCTGCTGGAGGATCATCGTGCCCGGCTTGAGCAGCGAGGCTCGCGCCCGCGCCGCGGGCGTCAGGAAGCCGTACTCGCCGCGCTGCGCCTCGGCGGCGTCGAGGCGGCCGACGACGCGCAGGGAACAGTTCGCGACCACGCGCGGCTCCACCTCGCTGGCAGTCTGCTGCGCGCCGATCAGCACGATGCCGAGCGAGCGCCCGCGCTCGGCGATGTCCAGCAGCACGTCCTTGATCGGGCTCCGCCCCTCGCGGGGGGCGTACTTGTTCAGCTCGTCCAGCACCACGAGCATCAGCGGCCGGGGCGACCCGCTCGCCTCCTTGCGCTCGAACTCGCCCTTGAGCATCACGCCGACGACGAAGCGCTGTGCGCGATCGTGGAGGCGGTGGATGTCGACCACCGTGACCTGGGCCTGGCTCGTGTCGATGCGGTGCCTGTCCGCGTCTTCCGAGGCGAGCCCGCGGATCAACTGCCCGACGTGCGGCTTCGCCGCCTCCAGCCGCCGCATGAAGGCGTGGACCGTGCCGGGGGCGGCGCGGCCGCCCCAGCCCGCGCCCTCGTCCGGGTCGGTCATGCGCGCGATCGCGTCGACGAGCTCGTCGAAGTCCGTGACCAGCTCGCCGCCGATCTCGACTGTCGGCGCGTCGAGGGGCAGCGAGAGCTTCGCGGCCATCGCCAGCTCGGACTCGACGCGCTGCACGACGAAGCCGAGCTGCGAGCGCTCGTCGTCGGCGTCGGCGAAGAGGAAGCGCAGGTAGCGCTCTGCGCAGAACTCGCGCAGCGTCCAGTAGAAGCCCGTGACGCCGTCCATCCTCGAGCCCGTCAGCGGGATCGGCTGGTCGCCGCGCGCCGAGGGCGCGAAGAGGCGCAGCGAGGGGAACGGCGCCGCCTCCAGGTCGAGGTCCGTGTAGCGGACGCGCTCGGCCTCGGTCAGGTCGGCGTTCGGCTTGTCGAGGAAGAGCAGGTCCTCGCCCTTGACGTTGAAGACGAGCGCGCGGGTGTTAGCCGTCTCGTGGCCGAGCACGCCGCTGCCGAACAGCGAGTAGAGCAGGAACATCGCGTACGAGGTCTTGGTCGCGACGCCGGAGACGCCGGAGATGTTGACGTGCGCGCCTCGGGTGCCGTCGAGGAAGTCGAGGTTCGCGAAGATCGGCTCGCCCGAGCGCGAGAGGCCGACCGGGAGGCGACGCGTCATCGCGTCGAAGAACAGCGCGCGGTCGCGCGCGGCGCCGTGGGCGCGCCGCACCGCCTCGCCGGGCCGCGGCGGCACGAAGATCTCCGGCTCGACGCGTGTCACCGAGACGTGCGCGCTGACGGCCGCCTCCGCGGGCAGCACGCCGCTGCTCGCCAGCGCCACGTCCGAGGCGAAGCGCACGCCCTCCTGCACGGCGCGCAACTCGTCGACGACGCCGTAGAAATCGACGTCCTGCCCATCCGGCAGCGGCGAGGTCACGTGGACCACGTCGTCGAGCTGCAGGTAGCGCTGCGGGTCGACGTAGGTCCAGAAGCCGAGCGGCGTCGAGGCGCCCTGCTCCCTTCCAAGCACCAGCCCTTCGGGCGTCTGCGCATCCATGCCCGGCTCCCGACCTACCATCGCGCACCTCCGGCGCCGTTCGCTGAGAGCAGTGTGTCCTCGTTGAGCATCTGCCGGTTCAGCGCGGCAACGAGGTCCGAGGTCCGCGCCGTCGCGGTCAGGCGGCTGAGGAGTTCCTCCATCAGCGGTTCTCCTTTCCGAGGTCGTCACAGACGGGACAGTAGAACTCCAGCGGGCGCCCCTCGTGCTTCGCCTTGAGCCACCGCCGGAAGGACCTCGCGCCCTCTCCGGACTGCCTGCCGGCGATGAGCCCCCCGACGCTGATGTCCTCGTCCAGGTCGGGCCAGTGGATCCCTTCGCCGGGGCCGATGAGCTCCCAGTTGTCGCGCTCTTCTGGCGTGCCGTGCGCGAGCCGCGGGTACCAGTCGAGCGGTACTGTGATGGTGCGTCCATCGGACAACTCGGCAGTGAGCGCGTCCTCGGTCACGATGACGCGCTCCACCTCGGGTGCCGGGACTTCATGGTTGAAGTACTCATGCCACGACGCCAGCAGGTGTTCCCGATCCTGCTTGAGGATCCTCTCGATCCGGCGTATCTCGGAGCGCCCGAATCCGCCGCTCCGTTCCAGCCGTACGGGATCCAGCCAGAACTTGCCGACGCGGTTCCCGCGTTGCACGTGCACGTGTGGCGGCTCCCCCTGGTCGCTCGCGTAGAAGACGAAGCGATACGCGCCATCCGAGGTCTTACGAGGCATCGCCCACCTCCTCTCTCCTCGACGAACGCGGCGAAGCCGGCGTCGTCCTCGAACCTGTGTAGCCGCTCATCGCGGCGTTTCGTGCGGTCATACTTCCAGTCCTTTCCTGGCCGTGAGGGGCGCTCCTTGCGTGGCTCTCTCGGCGAGCGCCACGGCGATGTAGCGCCGTAACAGTTCGCGGTTGCCCAGAAGGCGGCGGAGCCAGCCCTCGAGTCCGCTGACGGGTGTGAGGTTCTGCGGCGCACGCGAGTCGCGTATTGGCGATCCGGCCAGGTGCGGCAGGGTGCGCGCGCACTCGTCCGCGAGCCTGGCGGCCTGCGCCACCGGCAAATTCGCCCACGTCTCGAGCCGCATGACCGAGGCGTGGGGGTGCAGGTGCGGCCCCAGATCCGCTATCCGCACGTACCACGAGAGACGATCCCGTTTGGCCTGACCCTCCACAGAGAGCCGGAACAGCGGAGTACGATCGCCAACGCCCAGATCGTCGAAGATCACGCGCTCCTCGGCACCGAGGTACCAGTTCGCGGTGCGCTTGATGTAGCCCGCGACACGCCGACCGGTAGTACCCACGCGCAACGGGCCGTCGACCAACGTCAGAGCGCCGCAGTCCGCGGATAGCCTGTTGACCAGTCTTGCCTCGGCCGCCAGCATCCTGTTCGTGAGCTCTCGTACGAGTTCAGACGGCTTCGAGACATGGGGCACTGCCGTGGCCCGGAAGCACAGTTCGGCCTGGCCGACAGTGAGCACCAGGTCTTCGTCGGTCGTTCCGGTCTGGAGGTAGCAGCGCACCACGCGCAACAGATCATCGTCTGTGAGTACGGTTGCGCGACCCGGTTCGCAGCGCACTGCCCCGACGGCGTACGAGCCAAACAGCGCGGGGACCGCTCTCCCCGAGGTTGTGTCGCTCATGGCGTATGCCTCGACACGCCGCACGCCGTCGACAACCTGCACGATCGGAGCCCGATCGCCCGCCAGATGGTGCGGGACCCATGCGCCCTCGACCGAGGTGTCGATGCAGAAGGCACCATCGTTGCCGCTGGCGTTGAGCGGTGCATTGCTCCCCGGACCCTGCTCGGGTGACCAGGACACCAAGTGGGTCTTCAGGACACGGTTGTCGGAGATGCCGACCGCGTCCTGCCAATCGCCGTCGGATCGCGCCCGCGGTCCCGGCCTCACGATGCGGCCTCCGGCGAGCGGCGTTCGTTGCTTGGGCGGGCGCCTTGCTGCCCGGACTCCGCGCGGAGCGCCGACTGCTGTTCAGCCGCTCGTCGCTTGACGACTGCGACGGCGATGTTGCCCCACTCGGCATGGAGATACGCCAGAGCAGGGCCGGGGTGCTGGCCGCGAAAACAGTGACCGTTGTCGAGTCCGCGTCGCGCGGGGTGACGCGCGGTGGGCCCCGGCGCGATGTTCGCGGACTCGCGATCGTTGAGGCGAGGGGCTACGCTCGCGGGTGTGGACATGGAGCCGAATCTCCTGTCTGCGGGCTGTCCGGCGCGGCAACGCCGGACAGCCCACTACTGGTGCTGGGTGTTGGCTTGGTGGTGCTCGGCCGAGCGGACCATCACGAAGCGAAGGCCGCCCCGACCGAAACGTCCGGTTACTCCGTACTCACCTCCCCTCTGTGCGGGATCGCGGTTGAGCCCGCGCCTCCCGCCCCTTTCTCGTGTCCTGGGCGTCCCGGACCCGCTCTATTGGGCCCAGCGGCTAAGGCGCACCGGCCTTGTGGTACGATCGATTCGCAAGCCTCCAGCACGGACGGACCGGCCCGGACAACCGCGTTACCGGTAGGCCGCGCGAGGCCAGACACTTTGGAATGGCCTTGCAGCCAAAGGGCTTTTGGGGTGGAGGTCACGCGAGTACCCTCCACGCGACCGCGTAGGCGCCCCACTCCGGCCGAACGAGGATCGGGATCCTGTAGACGTATGGAGTTAAGTGAGTCCCGGCGTCCTGCAGCGCACCAGCGCGGCGCGGGCGCGCACCACGGCGAGGTCGTGCTGACTCCGCTCGCTCCTGTGGCGGATCGGCGCAAGCAGCTCCGGGTCGAAGCGCCCCAGCCGCGCCAGCCATGCGGCGTCGAGCCGGTCGGTCTTGCGCTGGTTGCGGGCGATCAGCGCGACCTGGCGAGGATTGGCGACGACCACCTCATGGCCGAGGTCCGCCACGATGCGGCTCAGCCACGGCGAGCGCGGCCCCGCCTCGAGCACGACCCGCGCCCGCGGGAGGCCGGCCAGCCCCGCGCCCAGCGCCGCGGCCGCAGTGCGGACGCGCCGCTCGCGCATCACCTCCCCGCCACTGCCGAGGGCGCAGACGTGGGTGTAGCGATCGCCCACGTCGAGGCCGACGGTGATGGCGGGCCCATCCTTGCCCTCGATGCTCCGCGTCGTTGCGATATCCTGCTGCATGGCCGGTCTCCTACCTCTCTCAGGCTCCTTGCCGAGCCGCTACCTGGCCCATCGAGGCCGTGCTCCCGGCGGAGACGAGTATCCGCTGTGAGGAGGAGACCGGCCCTCATGCCTATCTCCGCCCGGCGCTGGACGCTGCACCTCCCGAAGCGCTGGCCCTGGGTTGGCCAGTGGACAGCCGCGCTTGCGCGACTACGGGCGATACCGCTCCTGGCCTGACGCCCCGCTCACAGCGCCGGCCCGGGTCCGAGGCTCGCGCCAGCATGCCCGCGCACGCCTCGCGCACCCTCGCGCCCGCGCCCTCAGCGCCCCCGAGCGGCGCTGAGGGCGCGGCTCCTCGCTCCGGCCCGCCCCCGGCGCCGCCCGGCGAACGCCGGCACCGCCCGGGCGAACGCCGGCACACCCGCCGAACTCTCCGCCAGCCCGGCATCCCGCCCCGTCAAGCTTCGATCGGTGGATTCGGGCTTAGCGAGGGACCGGACGACCCGCCACCGCTGCGACCGCCTCCGTTGTTACTGCTGCCTGTTTCGAGGCGCACTGTCGGCGGGGTTGTCGGACCCTCGGAAACCCACACGCCAGCAATCGTCGACCAGCAGCGCCTCGGCGTCAGCCGCGACCTGCTGGGTCTGGGCGAAGACCGACTCGACCGAGTCGGCGTCCTGCTCGCCGGAGACGATCCTGCGCGCCAGCGCGAGCATCAGGTCGTCGCCGTTGTCGCCGTAGGCGGCGAGGCCGTTCTCGGGGGCAGCTCGCCCTCCACGGCGCGCGAGGACTGGAGCTTCTTCGCCACGAGCTTGAGGGCGTCCGCCTGCAGGGTGTCTCGGCCGGCGCTGAAACCGACCGAGAGCGGTTGGGTCTGGCCGGTGCGCGGGGAGAGCCGCAGGCCCGGCGCGTGGTCTACACCGCAATAGTTCGTCTCGAACCGAGGGGCCCGGCCGCAAAGGGCGATCAGTTGGCCTCGGAAGGCCCGTCGCTCCTGGCAAGCAGTGGCGCGATGGGAGGCAGACCATCGGTATACAGGTCCCGGAAGGGCTGATTCACGAGGGCCGGCGCGCCGAGGATGTAGGGCACGTACTCGCCCTCGACCAGCGCGTAGACGGCCGTGACATCGCGACTCTGCGCGCAGGCGTCGAGCTCCTCGACGCTGCCCCCCTCGTAGACGACCAGGTTGAAGCCCTCGACGATCTCGCCCTGCAGACACGCCGCCCAGGGCTGCGCTACGCCGCCGTCGGGAGCCGGGTCCGCGCTGGGCGGCCCGTCGCTCTTGACGGTCAGCGGCGTGAGCGCGGGGATGCCGTCCGCGAACAGCGCCCGGAAGTCCTCGTTCACGAACTCGGGTGCTCCGAGGATGTAGGACACATACTCCCCGTCGCTCAGCGCGTAGAGGGCCGTGACGTTCCGGCTCTCCGCGCAGGCACCGAGGTCCTCGATGCTGCCGCCCTCGTAGACCACGAGGCTGAAGCCGACAGCGATCGCGCCGCCCAGGCAACTCGCCGACGGCCCGGCTTCGCTGAGCGCCACGCGGTAGACCTGCATACGGCTGCCGTTCGCCGAGGTCACGGTCACGGTGATCTCCGCGCCGCCCCCGACCGCGACCTGGTGGCCATCGGTGTCCTCGTCGGCATCGGGCGGGTCGATGTCGACCACCGCGTCGTCCTGCGCAGCCTCGGCCTCGACCGTCGTCTCCGTGACGCCGTCGTCCACGACGCCCTCGTACTCGGGCCGGTCGCTTGCGAACTCCCCGATGTCGACGCCGCTGAGGGAGAGCGAGGCGAGGCTCGCATCGATGGCATCCGGCATGTTGTAGCTGTAGACTTTGGCGTCGCGCTCGTCGGCGACGTACATCACGTCGCCGTCGGACCAGAGGCCGCGCGGGCTGTTGTTGCTGGCCTTCGACAGCTCCTTGAACTCCTCGTCACTGACGCGGACGAGCGACGGCGGCTCCGCATCCACCGCCCGTTCCTCCTGCTTCGGTACGGGCAGGCGGTAGGCAAAGAGCCGCTTCGCGCTGTGGTCGGAGACCCAGACGGTGACACCGTCGGACCAGACGCCACGCGGGTCGCTGTTCGCCGAGGCGAGTTCGTACCAGGTGAGCCGCTCGCCGCTGGCGAGGTCGTAGGCGAACAGCGCGTTGGCGCGGCCGTCCAGCACCCAGATGTTGACGCCGTCGGACCAGATACCGCGCGCATCGCGGTTGCGCTCGGCCAGCGCGATGTCCGAGTCCGGGAGGCGCTCGCCGCTCGCGAGGTCGTAGGCGAAGAGCCGCTCGCGGTCGCTGTCGGAGACCCAGGCGGTTGAGCCGTCGGACCAGACGCCACGCGGCGCGCGGTTGGTCTCGTCGAGCTCGAACTCGCGGTCCTCGACGCGCTCGCCGCTCGCGAGGTCGTAGGCGTAGACGGCGTCGTCGGCGCCGTCGCCGTTCTCGAGTACCCAGAGCGTCGCACCGTCGGACCACGTGCCCGAGGGCGTGCCGTGACCGCTGTCGAGCTCCTCGATGTCGCGCGTCACGTTCCACTCAAAGTCGACCACGCTCGGGCCGCCACGGCGGATGAAGACGGCAGGAACCCTCGGGGTCGCGCTGACCTCCTCCGACCACGCGGCCCAGCCGTCCTCGTTCACGGCCCGCAGCCGGTAGACGTAGGTGGTGTTCACCTCCACGTCTTCGTCCCGCCACGTCGTCTCCTCCACCTCCGGCGGCTCCTCCACGGCCGTGAACGCTTCGTCACCCGCCTTGCGTTCGAGTTCGTAGGCGGTGATGGGGCTGCTGTTGTCCTGCGGGGTTGTCCAACGCAGGTCGGCGTAGGCCCTCGTGGCCCGGGCACGCAGGTCTGCGATGGGCTCCGGCGGGGCCACAAGCGTCGTTGCCAGGGATGCCTCGTTGTCGCCGGGCGTGCGTTCCAGTTGATCGCCCTGGGCCGCGGCGGAGAAGGCGATGTCGGCCGCGGCGGCGGCGGCGACCTCGGCGACCACCGTGCCGCTCACGGATGCGTCCTTCTCGATGTCGCCCATGGCGCACGTGACGACGGCTTCGTCTGCCATGCACTGCGCCGCGGGCGTGGCCGAGACAAGTGTCATCTGCGGGTCGAGGATCAGCGTCACGGCCGTCGTGGTCGACGCGGCGGGGCCACTGTTCGCGATCGTCCACGAGTAGGTCAGGCGGTCCCCGCGCATGACGGACGGCGCAGACGGGGTCAGCGTCGTCTGCAGGTCCGCGAGCGAGGCGATGTCGTCGGTGATGCTGACGGTGGCCTGCAGGTCACCGTCCAGCAGGTGCGGCATCGGGGTCACGTACGCCAGGGTCGCGGTGAAGTGCTCGACGGGCTCGTCCGTGGTGTCGTAGGTGATGGCGATGGCGTGCTCCTGCTCCGCCACCCAGCGGAACTGGCCGTCCACGCTGATCCGCGCGAAGTCGCTGCGTGCGATGGTCCCCGTGGCGGACAGGGCGGCGTAGTCCTCCGGCGCCGTGGCTCCGTCGTCGGCGGTCCGCGCCCGGTAGTCGAAGCTGAAGCCGGCGTCCGGTTGCTTGTCCTTGATGGTGACGGCCCGCACGGCAAGGGTCAGGGTGGAGGAGCCGCCGGGACTGGTGGGTTCCTCCACCGTGAACTGCGTTGCGTCCCAACCCAGGGTCACCGGCACGTGGTCGTCGTCGAGGATGGTGACCGTGGCGCGGGCGCTGCCGCCGGTCAGGTGGGGCTGGGGCGCGCCGGCGTAGGCCAGGGTCACGCTGAACCGCTCGTCCTCCTCGTCGGTGGTGTCGTCAAGGGTGGGCACGTCGTACGTCCGCGAGGCGCGGTAGCGCTGCTGCCCGCCGACGTCGACGGCAGTGAAGTCGGCGGGGCTGAAGGTGACGTTGCTGTTCACCCCCGTGTAGTCCTCGCCAGCAGTGGCCCCCAGGTCCGCCGAGGCTACCGAGAGGTCCACCGCAAAGCCCGTCTCCGGCAGCTTGTCCTTGGTCGTCGTGACCTGGGCCGTCAGCGTTACGCTGGCCACCGTCTCGCCGACGGAGACGGCGTCGTTGTCCCAGCCGAGCGCCACGGGGACGTGGTCGTTGTCGGTGATGGTGACGGTGGCCGCCGCGTCGCCCAGCAGCAGGTAGGTGATGGAGGGGTCCGAGAGGGCGAGGGTCACCTGCAGGGTCTCGCTCTCCTCGTCGGCGCTGTCGTGAGCGATGGTGACGGGGAAGGTGCGGGAGGCCCGGTAGCGGGTGGCGCCGCCGGCGGTGACGCTGGAGAAGTCGCTCACGGCGAAGGACTCGGTGCGGGAGACGGCTGCGTAGTCGGCGGGCTGGGATGCCGTTCCATCCGAGGATGTGACGGTGAAGTCCAGGTCGAAGCCGGCGTCGGGGGGCTGGTCGGCGGCTGTGGTGGCGATGGCCGTGAGGGTGGCGGTGGTCGTGCCGCCGGAGGCGGGGGGCTCGTCGACGGTGGCGGTGTCGGCCTGCCAGGCCAGCGTCACCGTGGCCTGGGTGGTGTCCAGCAGGGTGACGTTGGCCGTCTTGCTCGATCCCGTCAGGTGCGGCATCGCGGCGCCGCTGTAGGCGAGGGTGACGGTGAAGGCCTCGCTGGGCTCGTCCAGGGCGTCGCTGACGACGCTGAACGTGAAGGCCCTGGTGGCCCGGTAGCGCTGGGCGCTGCCGACGGTGACGGCGGAGAAGTCCGTCGGGGTGAAGCTGGTACTCTCCGATACCGCCACGTAGTCCCCGGGGGCCAGCGCCGTCCCGTCGACGGAGGCCACCGCGAGGCCGGCGCTGAAGCCCGTCTCCGGCGCCTTGTCTTTGGTCGTCGTGAGCTGCGCCGTCAGGGTGAACGTGCCCGCGCTCTCGTTGACGGAGATGGCGTCGTCGTCCCAGCTGAGCTCGACCGGGACGTGGTCGTTGTCGGTGATGGTCACCGTTGCGACGGCGCTCGCGCCCGTGAGGTGCGGCGGCAAGTCCACGCCCGTGTAGGCGAGGGTCAGGGTGAAGGTCTCGTCCGGCTCGTCCACCGTGTCGTGCAGGATCGCGACGTCGAATGTCTTCGTCGCCCGGTAGCGGAACACCGCTCCCGCCTGCACGCGGGTAAAGTCACCCGGATCGAAGCTGAAGGTGTCCGTAGCGGCGGTGTAGTCCGTCCCGGCCGTCGCCGTCCCGTTGGCGGAGGCCACGGACAGGGCGACGGTGAAGCCCGTCTCCGGCGCCTTGTCGGTCTCGGTGGTGACCTGCGCCGTCAGGGTGATGGTCGTGGCCGCCTCGTCGACGGTGATGCTGTCGTCGTCCCAGCTCAGGGTCACCGGGACGTGGTCGTTATCGGTGATGGTCACCGTCGCCGTGACGTTGCCCACAGAGAGGTAGTCGATGCTCGCATCAACCAACGCCAGCGTGGCCGTGAAGGTCTCATCGGGCTCGTCGATGGTGTCGTCGGCTACGGAGACGGTGAAGTCCATGGTGGCGCGGTAGCGGGGGTTGCCCGCCACCGTGACGCTGGAGAAGTCGGTCTCATCGAAGGAGCCGCTGGCCGAGAGGCCGGTGTAGTCCGCGGGCTGTGTGGCCGTGCCGTCGGCCGTGACCACGGTGAAGCCAAGGTCGAAACCGGGGTCGGGCGCGTTCTCGTGCATGGTGGTGGCGACGGCCGTCAGCGTCACCGTGGTCGTGCCGCCGGCGGTGTCAGGCTCCGCGGCCGTCAGCGCCGTCTCATCCCACTCGAGGGTCACGTCCGCCTGGTTGCTGTCCGTCAGCGTGACGCTGGCGACGGCGCTGGATCCCGTCAGGTGCGAGGCCGAGGCTCCATAGGCCAGGGTCACGGTAAAGGTTTCGCCGGGCTCGTCGCCCGTGTCCTCAAGCACGGTCAGCGGGATAGACATGGCGGCGCGGTAGCGCCGCTGGTCGCCAACGCCCACGGGGGCGAAGTCGCCCGTGCTGAAGCTGAAGCTCTCGGACACCGCCGTGTAGTCCGCGGGCTGCGTCGCCGTGCCGTCGGCGCTGGCGGCCGTCAGGGGGACGGTGAACCCGCTCTCGGGGGCCTTGTCCACGAGCGTGGTGACCTGGGCCATGAGCACGAGCGTGCCGTCAGCCTCGGCCACGGTGGGCGAGGCGGTGGACCAGCTCAGCGCCACGGGAACGTGGTCGTTGTCCGTGATGGTCACCCGCGCGACGGCGGGCGAACCGGCGAGGCCCGGCGGCGAGGCGCCCGCCGGCGCCAGCACCACCGAGAGCTCCTCGTCCGGCTCGTCGTCACTGTCGTCCGTAATGGTGAGGATGACCTCCACCGCGGCGCGATAGCGCTGCTGGCCTTCCACCGTGGTCTGCGTGAAGTCCGATGCGCCGAGGGTGATGCGCCGCGTCACCGGGGCAAAGGAGGAGCTCCGCACCGCCGTTCCCGCGATGGTGGTGACGGTGGTCCGCAGGGCGTAGCCGGCGGCGGGCGCCGCATCCTGCGTCGTGACCGCGAAGGCCCGCAGCGTCACCGTGCCCGCCGACTCGTCCACCCGCACCTCCGCGTCCTCCCATCCGATGCGCACCGGGCCCTCGTCGTCGCTGGTGATGGTGACCGGGACGGCCGCGCCGCCGCCCTGCTGGTGGGGCAGGACGAGGCCGGTGTAGTAGAGGGTCACCGTCATCACCTCGTCCAGTTCGTCCACGTCGTCGTCGGCGATCGTGATGACGATGTCCTTGACGGCCTTGTGGCGGGGCTGCCCGCCGATGGTCTCCGGCGAAAAGTCCGCGAAGGCGAAGGTCACCGTGTCCGAAGCCAGGGAGAAGTCCGCCGGCGCGATGGTGGGGCCGGAGACGGCGACCGTCACCGGCATCGAAAAGGCCGAGGGCAGCGTCCCCGCCTCCTTCGTCACCATGGACGCCTGCAGCGTGACCGTCCCCGCGGATTCGGCCACGCTGGTGGCCGCCGTCACCCACGCCACCTCCACGTCGATCGTCGCCGCCGGTGTGCCCATCGTCGTCCCGGACCACGCGCCGTTGAGGGGGGATCCGTGCTGCCGTTGACTGCCCGCACCTGCACGTCGTACTGGGAGGCGTCGGTCAGGCCGGTCTGGAGGTAGTGCAGGGGGCCGGAGGCCCAGACCGCGCTGACCTCCGTCCAGTTGGTGTCGTCGGTCTCGTCGGCTGAGGTCAGGATGTAGCGCAGGTCGTAGGCGCTGATCTCCCCCGGCAAGGCCGCCGCCGGCGCGGTCCAGACCACGCCCAGGGAGGCGTCCGAGGGCGTCACCGAGGCGATCGCCGGGGCGGCCAGGGCCGGCACCGTTGGCGTCCCCGTCGCGCTTTCGGACCACAGCCCGATGCCGTCGCTGTTGACCGCGCGCAGCTGCACCAGGTGCTCCACCGCCGAGCCCAGCCCGCTCAGCGTGTAGGTCAGGTTCCCTGACTGCCAGATGTTTTGGCGAACCGTCCAGGTCGCGCCCTCGTCGCCCGAGTAGCGGAGGTCGTAGCGCGTGATTGCCGTCGCGCCCGTCACCGCCGGCGCGGTCCAGTTCACCGTCAGGCTGCGCGTGCCCGCCGTGACCGCGCCGCTGTCCGGGAACTCCGGGTGGCCCGGCATGTCGCCGTGCCCGTAGAACCTCAGCCTCCACCTGGCAAACGTCCCGGAGGTGGTCCTGACGGGATTGGTGGCATATTCGAAATCCGTCTCCGACGAAGGGTCTGTAATCCGCAGGGTCCAGACGCCTTTGGTGCTCTCACCCAGGTGCACGGCGTCGCCAAAGTCATGCTCCTGCCCCTTCCAGGCGTTTCTCCGGTAGTCATATCCAAGCACTACGCTGGACTGCAGTACCGCCACGATGCCTGAGGGTGAAATGAGTTCAATCCGCAGCTCACGGTAGAATTCGTGGTTCATCGCCATGGGGATCTGGATGTACTCGATAAAGGGGATCTCCTCCTCAACGGTGAAGGTCAATTCCAGGGAGGTGGCGCCGCCGTCGTTGGGGACGGCCAACGCCTCGTAGGTCTGCCAGCCGGTGTCCAGCGTCTGCAGGGCCGGGACGTTGGTCCACGTTGTTGCCCGCTCCACCGCCGCCTTCGCGTCCAGTGCCCCAAACCCGTTTTCAAGGGTGTGGGAGTAGCGTGTGCCTGGAGTCAGGTAGACCGGCGCTCCGGTCACCCAGCGGGGGTCGTTGGGCTGCACCTTGCGTGACGTCTCCGCCAGGATCAGCTTGACGTCCCGCCAGGTCAGGGTGGGGCCCGCCTGCCGTATCAGGGCGACCACCCCCGCCGCCATGGGCGCGGCCGCGCTGGTGCCGCCGAAGTTGTGCAGGTACCCGTATCCGCCGTTGGTGGTGGTCACCGAGGCCCCTCCCCACACCGTCTGCGCCGTCACCCACAGGTTGGCCCCCGCTTCAGACGACGAGGCTTTGTTCCCGGAGATGTCGTGCCCACCCACAGCGGGTGACGCCCCAGTGATTGGCGTTCTCATCCAGATTGGAGTGATCGATGAGCGTGCTCGGTGGCCGTGCCTGGCCCCCATTCCCGTTGGCCCAGATGTAGGAGATCCCCTTCCCCCCGTTGCCCTCGGTCACACCCTGGTCTATTGCCCGCTTCCAAATGGCGTCGGCCCGTTGGATTTGGCCGTTGTCACTCGGACCCCAACTGTTGTTGGAGATAGCGGTGACGCCCATGTTTCGGGTCATGGAGTCTGCTGCTTTCGCAGCATCCAACTCATACAGTAAGTTATAGCCGTAAATGGTTGCTTCAGGTGCGACGCCCAGCACTCCCAAATTGTTTTCCGCTGCGGCGATGATGCCTGCGACTCTCGTGCCGTGCGGCTGGTGAGTGAAAAATTGGTTTACACGCCTGTGTTCAACGGTTTGCCCCGCAACATAGGAGTGGTTCAAGCTCACATTGACATTGGGGGCCAGGTCCGGGTGCGTGTACTCCAGGGAGTTGTCTACAACAGCGACGTTGACGCCCTTCCCCTTGTAGCTGTCCCATACGTCCTGCAGGTTCAGGTCGACGACGTCGACGTCCGGCAGCCCGCGATGGTGCAGGTGCCACTGGCAGTTGGCCAGCGGGTCCGTGAACCTGGGCTCGCCTGCGGCGCATTTGGCCCCACGCCGGTCATGCTCGTCGAAGGTGTAGACCAGGATGACGTAGCTCTCCCGGGAGGCGCTGCTGCTGCCGCTGACCTTGATGTAGTAGGTCCCCGCATCCAGCCGGTGGATGTCCCGGAAGCCCACTTGCCGGTGCGCCCGGTACCGGGCGTAGTCCCGCAGCTTGGCGCCTCCAGCGGCCTGCAGCTCTCCATTGATGAGCAGGTTGCCGGTGCCGGCTGGGATGCCCGCCGCGGTGACGCCGACGGTCCGCGGCTCCGTCAGGGTGAAACTGAAGAAGTCGGCGTCCGTTTCGGAGCTGATGCTCCCTGCCCCGGCGACGTCCAGCGTGAGCGCCGCCGCCGCCGACCGGGACGTTCCCGGCGATGACGCCGCCGAGGCGTGTACCGTGTAGCGCCCGGTCGAGTTGCTCCGATCCTACTTTCAGGTAGTAGGTGCCCGCGGCCAGTGTCCGTCGAATCAGGAAGTTGTTGTTCCCCTTGTGATCAAAGCTACCCTCCACCAGGTACCCTTCCTGGTTGCTGGTGATGGCGGTGGCGCCGTCGCTCTGCAGCAGGGTGCCCTTGGTCTTGACGGGCCCGCTGCTGCGCAGGACGACGTCCGTGGATGAGCCGATGACCAGTTTGAAATAGTCGTCGTCCGAAGTGGAGTCCAGGGCCGCCTCGTAGGCGCCGCCCAGCGTCAGGGTCGGGGCGTCGGACGTGGCCGTGGACTCCGTCCGCGACTCCACCCGCAGGACGTAGTCCCCGTCGATGCGGGAGGCGTCCTTCACTTCCAGGTACCACGTGCCCGTGCCAACCGCGCGAATGATCTTGAAGTTCAGCGTCGCGTCGTCGTGGTCGCTGTCGTCGTTGCTCACTTTGGTCGAATTGTCGCTATTGCGCAGATAGCCGCGGGGGTCCGCGTCGCCCGTGGTGTAGGCGACCAGCTCCGTCGCGGTGCTGATGTTGAGGCGGAACCAGTCCCTGTCGCCGGCGCCGGTGAGGTGGCCATGGATGGGCGTGTTGAGCGGGATCAGTGGGGCCTGCTCCAGAGCACTGGGGAAGTCGGCGGGGAGCCCCGTGGCGGTGGCGGACCAGACGCCGTCGCCCATGGCCGTGACCGCGCGCACCTGCACGTCGTAGCCCACGTCGTTGGTGAGCCCCGTGATGGTGTAGGTGCGCACCAAGGCGGAGTCGGTGGCGGCGCTCACCACCGTCCAGTTGGCGTCGGTGGTCTTGTCGGCGGCGTCGCTGCGGATGTGGCGCACGCCGTACGCGGTGACCGCGGCCGGCGGCGATGCAGGTGCGCTCCACGCCACCGTGAGCACCTGCTCCTCCGCCCGCACCGACGTGATGGCCGGCGCCGCCGCGGCCGCCGCGGCCGGCGTCCCCACGGCCGTCCCCGTCCAGCTCCCGTCCGTGGAGCCCCGGACGGCGCGCACCTGCACGTCGTAGGACGTGCCGGCGGTGAGCCCGGTAATGGCATAGGACAGGGCGCCGCCGGCCGTGGAGGTCCAGGCGTTGTCCTTCACCGTCCAGTTACTGTCCGCCTTGTCCGTCGCGGTGCTCGCGATGTGGCGCACGTCGTAGGCGGTCACGTCCGAGGCGTCGTCAATGGTCCAGGTCACCGTCAGGGTGGCGGAGCCGCTGTTCACACCGGTGACGACGGGGATGTCGGTGGCGCGGCCGTGGCCGTGGATGGTCAGCGACCAGGCGAGGAGGACGCCGTCGTTGCCCGCCGCGCCGTCCCGCACCCGCAGCGTCCACATGCCCGTCGGATCCTCGCCCAGGTGCCGCGCCGTCCCGAGCCGCACCCCGCCCCGCAGCGCGAGCGCCGGCACCGATGCCTCGTACTCCGCCAGGCGCGAGACGGCGCTGGCGGGTGAGACCAGCTCGATCTCGATTTCGCGGAAGGCGGCGTGCCGTATTACGGCCGTCACCTCCACGAACTCCACGAAGTCCACGCCGGGCCCGATCGAGAGACGGCTTTCGGCATACGTGGCGCTCTGGGGGATGGCCAGGTCCAGATTCGCGTCGGAGGCGGCTCTCACCGCTCGCAGCTCCGACGGCGCGGTCCAGCCCACCGCCAGGTCCGCCGCGGCCTTCGCGTCAACCACCCCGAAGCCGTAGCTCCGGTTGAAGTCGTAGCGCTCCTCGGTAGAGCCGTACTTGAGTGCGCCCGTGGACCAGCCCAGATCCGCCGGGTCGTTCTTCCGTGCCGAGGCGGCCAGGATGAGCTTGACGTCCCGCCACGTCAGGGCCGTGTTGGCCTTGCGGACCAGCGCCGCCACGCCGGCCACGGTCGCGGCTGCGGCCCCCGTGCCGCCGGCCTCCCGGGTGTAGCGGTCGAAGGGCTCCGTCGTCGTGACGCCCGGGCGCCCGCTCCGGGGAATGTCGCTGGACGGCCCGCATACCCAGAGGTTGTCGCCGCGCTCCGAGTAGCCGGCCCGCACGCCCTGGTCGTTCACCGCGCAGACAGCGGTGACGCCGTGGTGGTTGGCGAACTCGCTGAGGTTGGCGTGGTCCCCCAGCTGCGCCCCGTTGCCGCCGGGGAAGACGTAGAACACCCCGTTGCCGCCGAAGCCCGAGGAGATGCCCGACTCGACGGCCGCGTCCCACAGCGCGCCGGCGAAATCCAGGCCGGGACCGTCCGCAAGCCCCCAGCCGTTGAGCGACACGGCCGTCGTGGCCATGTTTCGGGTGACGGCGTCCGCCATGTTGGCAAGCGTGAGGTCCAGCGCCAGGTTGTACCCGTAGACCGTGGCCTGGGGCGCTACGCTGCGTACCCCGAGTGTGTTCCCCCGCGCCGCGGCGATCCCGGCCAGCTGCGTGCCGTGGGCGTGCGGCGGGGTCAGCGCGACGCCGTTGCCGGTGTAGTCGTGGTTGCCGGCCGCGTCCACGTTGTCCGTCAGATCGACGTGGCCCGCGTGGATCCCGTCGTCCACGATCGCGATCGTGACGCCGGCGCCGAGGTTGCCGCCGGACCACACCCCGGCCACGTTGATGTCCTCGCCCGCGGTCGCGCCGGCGCTCCGGCCCGTGTTGTGCAGGTGCCACTGGCAGCCGTAGAGGGGGTCCGTGACGCTGGTGGACAGCCCGGTGCAGGCGTCGATGAAGTCCCGGTAGGCGGTGTCTTCCGTCACGCGGGCGACGTAGCCCCCGTCGATGAGCCGTCGCGGGCCTCCACCGTCAGGTAGCTGGTCCCCACCGCCAGCGTCGCCTCGAGGCGGAACCCCAGCCCCCCCGTGACATACCCCGTGTCGAGGGCGCCACCCGTCGCCGTCTGGTCCGGCTTGTAGAGGGCGCCTTCGAGGTGCAGATCCCCGCTGCGTACCTCGATCGTGACGTACCTGGGTTCCGAAACCGTGAGGCTGTAGTAGTGGGCGTCCGCCGCGGATCCGATCACGCCCGCGGTCACCCGGTCGGCTCCGACGTGGAGGGCGCGCGCGCCCGTGAAGCCCGTTCCAGGCTCCGGGATCACCTCGGCCGAGACGGTGTACGGGCCCGTGGCGGTGTTGGCCGGCTTCGGGACCGGGTCCGAACAGAAGTCGCCGTTCTCGCGGCCGGAGGAGTCCTCGTTGCAGACCACGACCTCGCCCCCAGGCGACCCGCTCACCCGCAGGTAGTACACGCCTGCCTCCAACGACAGGGGGAGGAAGAACTCCGGCGCCAGGCTGCCGGAAAGGAAGCTGTCGTCCTGGGCGGCGATCTCGGCCCCGGCGCTGTCCAGCAACTCGCCTCGTAAGTTCAGCCCCCCCGTGCGGGCGAGGCGCAGCAGGATTGATGTCGTCTCGGCCGCCTCCAGCCGGAAGTAGTCGGCGTCCTCGGTGGCGGTGGCCAGGATCCCGTTGGCCTCGCCACCCATGGCCAGCGACCCGGCGTCCGTCCGCCCGGTGCTCTCCGTCACCAGCTCCGTGTGCAGCGTGTACGTCCCCGCCTCGGTCGCCGAAACCTTCACGTAGTAGTCCCCGGCTGCCAGGGAGCCCCACAGGAAGAGCTGCTGGCCGTGGGGCCGGTACAGGGACGTCCCATCGTCGGTGGCGACCGCGCTGCCCGTGGAGTCCTGCAGTTCCCCCGTGGTGGCCAGGAAGCCCGCGAGGTAGATGGGATGAGAGTCGGTCCCCTCCTCAGAGGGGATACTTCCCCCCAAGAAGACGGCCTCACGTAGGTGGGCCAGGAACGGCTCTGACGAGCCTGAGCGAGGTAGGAGACCGACCATGGCACAGGGTACAGCAGTCGCAGAGAGCAGGAGGGTGGGGGACGCGGAGCTCGTGACCATCGGGATCGACGTGAGCGACCGCTACAGCCACCTCTGCATCCTCGGGGACGACGGGGAGATCCTCCGGGAGGAGCGAGTCCGCACCACGACCGCGGCGCTCACCCGGGCGCTCGCGCCACTGCAGGACGCGCGGGTGGTGCTGGAGGTGGGGCCGCGGTCCCCGTGGCTGAGCCGGATGTTCTCGACGCTCGGGCACGACGTCATAGTCGCCAACCCGAGGCAGGTAAAGCTGATCGCGCGCAGCCAGCGCAAGAATGACCGCTCCGATGCCGAGCACCTCGCACGGCTCGGACGATACGACCCGAAGCTCCTCTTTCCCATCCGGCACCGGGGCGCCACGGCACAGGCGGACCTCCAGGTCCTCCGCAGCCGCGACGCGCTGATGCGGGCGAGGACCGCGCTCATCAACCACGTCCGGGGCGCGGTGAAGGCGTGGGGCGCGGCGCTCCCGAGCTGCACGACGCCGGCCTTCCACCGTGCGGTCGCCGGGCACATCCCGGGGGAGCTACGCCCGGCGCTGCTGCCGGTGCTGCGGCAGATCGAGCAGCTGACCGGGGAGATCCGCCAAGCCGACGCGGAGATCGCCGCGATGTGCGAGCGCTACACGGAGACCGGCGCGCTCCGGCAGATCGCGGGCGTCGGTCCGATCACCTCGCTCACCTTCGTCCTCACCATCGAGGACCCGACCCGCTTCCCGAAGAACCGGGAGATCGGCCCCTACCTCGGACTGGTGCCCAGAAGCCGCGATTCCGGCGACCGGCAGCCCCAGCTCCGGATCACGAAGGACGGGGACGTGGCGCTGCGCCGGGTGCTGAGCCAGGCCGCGCACTACATCCTGGGCCCGTTCGGCCCCGATAGCGACCTCAGGCGATGGGGGCTGCGCTACGCGGAGTCGGGGGCCGGCAATGCGAAGAAGCGTGCCGTCGTCGCGGTCGCGAGGCGACTAGCGGTGCTGATGCTCGCGCTCTGGAAGAGCGGCGAGGTCTACGAGCCGTTGCGCCAGGCGCGCGCGGCCGAGGCGGCGTAGCAGCAGGCAGCACGCGAGGAGCGGGGCGACCGGGCGGCCGGTGGGCTTCGGAGGATGCGACAGATGCCGACACGCGGGCGACTGCGGCGACCACTGGTCCCAACGAGGACGGCAGGTAGATGGCAGCGCCCACATCCTGGAGACAGGTTGTCCATCATGCACCGGGCCCGGAGCGGCCCCTCGACGAGTGCGAATGGAAGCATGGCCAACACGACTTCCCGGGGACGACACGACGGGACCACTCGCATCGGCACCGACGACCACCACAGGGCCGCGGATGGGAGGCGCGCTCGCTAGGACGGCGCAGGCGGCCGCCACGTCGGCCCTTGCGGATCAGACGACTCTCATGGAAGCTGGTGGTGTAGATGAGGATGTCCGAGGGCTCGCTGAGCGAGAAGGAGAAGAAGTCGCCGTCGGTGCTGTCTGCGATGGACCCGACGACGGGGACGCCGGGGGTGATCGCGGTGGCGACGTCCCGGGAGTTCCCGTGGTCGGCGGGGGTGGCCGCCGTGGTAGGGGACCAGGCGCCGTCTCCCACCGAGCTGACGGCGCGAACCTGCACGTCGTGCTCGGCGCCGTTCGAGCGGCCGATGAGGGTGTACGCGAGTGACCCTGCGCCCGTCCAGATGTCTTCGACTACGGACCAGTTGGCGTCGTCGGCCTCATCGGCGCTGGTGAGGATGTAGCGAATGTCGTAGGCGGTGATCGCGGCCGAGCCGGCGCTGGCGGGAGCCGCCCAGCCGACCTCCAGCGCGCCGTCTCCGGCCTCCACCGCCGGCGCCGCCGGAGCGCCGGGCGCCGACGCCTGCGCCGCGGCGTTGCTCAGCGCCGCCACGACGACCAGGGCGGCCACCGCCAGCGGCAGCAGCCGCCGCCCGACCCACCCGGCCACGCTCACCGGTTGGGGCTCTCGCACATCGGGTACGGCGGCATGGGCCGGCCTACTTCAGTTCGACTTGCTGCCACCAGTTGGGGCTGGAGATTTCCACCCCCTCCTGCCCCGCGAGGGCGTTCGCCAGCGTCAGGGACGGGAAGCCCGGCGCGGTCTCGATGAAGTACCCGTTGTCGATCCACCCCAGTGCAGACACGTCCGACCGGCTGATGGCGGTTGTCCGCAAAGAACCGCTTGACGCGGGCCTCGCCCCAGTCCTGGTCCAGCAAGAGCAACACTCCGCCCGGCAGCGTCATGAGGTCACCCGAGGGGGACGTGAACACCGGCAGTCCGGTGCTCCGCCCCCGGGAGTCCGCGGACCGGACCACGTTGCCGCGCGGCGTGGCAGCCAGCGCGTCCTTGATCGCGTCCTTGAACTCCTCGCCGGTGCGTTCCTCAATCGCCAGGTCCGTCTGCAGCGTCACCGTGAGCGTCCGGTCGCCGTCCTCCCAGGTGTATTCGGTCTGCGTCCCCCGGATCGTCTGCCGCGCCGCGCCGGCGACACTCTGCTGCCGGTCAACACCAGACGGGCTGGTCGCCGGCGACACCTGTGTCACCGCGTCGGCTCTCGCCACGGAAGCCGATGCCAGGCTTGCGAGCGCTTCATGCGCCGCAATTGCGGGCACGCCCAGGGGTTGCGCGGCTGGGGTGCGCGGTCGTTCCAACGGGTCCGTGAAGTCCGGCGGCGGCCAGCCAGGGTCCGTCAGGGCCGGCCACGCCGCCTCGGCACTCTTGCCGTCCGACGCCATCATCGCCGTAGTGCTCGTCGTCAACGCCGGCGGCGCCGAGTCCGAGTGGGCCCGGCTCCCGATCAGCAGCGCCGCGAGCGCCGCTGCCAGCACCAGCAGGGCGGCGCCGCCGCGCAGCCGCCGACGATAGCTCCGCGTCTCGCCTCGTGACGCAGCCATGGCACCAACCTCCAAGCGCACGCGCGCCGGCAGCACCGAGCTGCAGATCCCGAAGCTCCGCCAGGGCCGCTACTTCCCGGCCTTGCTCGAGCCGCGCCGGCGCGCCGAGCGCGCCCTCCTCGCCGTCGTTCAGCAGGCGTACGTCGAGGGCGTCTCGACCCGCCGCGTCGACGACCTCGTGCGCTCGCTCGGCTGCGAGGGCATCTCCAAGAGCCAGGTGTCGCGCATCTGCGCCGAGCTCGACACCGTCGTCACGAGCTTCCTCGAGCGGCCGCTCGACGGCGGTCCGTACCGCTACCTCTGGCTCGACGCGCTCACCCAGCGCGTGCGCGAGGAGGGCCGCATCGCCCAGGTCAGCGTCGTGGTCGCCACAGCCGTCAACGCCGACGGCAAGCGCGAGGTGCTGGGCATCGATGTCGGCACGAGCGAGGACGGCGCGTTCTGGCTCTCGTTTCTCCGCGGGCTGGTCGCGCGCGGGCTCTCCGGCGTGGAGCTCGTGACCTGCGACGCCCACCAGGGCCTCAAGCTGCGGCGATCGCGACCGTCTTCGGCGGCGCCTCGTGGCAGCCCTGCGGGGTATCCCCGCATCCGCGGGTGGGCTGCCGCACGCACTTCATGCGCAACCTGCTCACGCGCGTGCCGAAGAGCGCGGAGGCGCTGGTGGCGACGACCGTGCGCACCATCTTCCAGCAGCCCTCGGCAGAGGCGGTGCACGCCCGGCACGCCCGGGTAGTGGAGCAACTGGAAGCGCGCTTCCCTGAGGCCGCGGCGATGCTCGACGAGGCGGCGCCGGAGGTCCTGGCGTTCACGGCCTGCCCGGTCGCGCACTGGAAGCAGGTCTGGTCGAACAACCCGCAGGAACGCCTCAACCGCGAGATCCGGCGGCGCACCGACGTGGTCGGGATCTTCCCCAACCGCGCCGCGGTCGTCCGGCTGGTCGGCGCGGTGCTCGCCGAGCAGCACGACGAGTGGGCGGTGGCGAGGCGCTACATGACGATGGTGACGTCACCCCCCGCGCCCCGGGCGCAGCGCCTCGCACGGTGGCCGCCAGCGCCCATCGGCTGCAAGAGCGACCGTACCGCCGCCGCGTGCGACGTAGGAGGGCGCACGGGGGCTGAACTCGACGAGGTTCGCCGGCGCGCGGCCCGATTCGCCGCTGGGCGGCCATCTGCGAAGGGTTGTCGGAGTGGGCAGGCGATCTGGTGGGCGATACTGGATTCGAACCAGTGACCTCAGCGATGTCAACGCTGCGCTCTAGCCATCTGAGCTAACCGCCCGCGCCGGCGCGAGGCCGGAAATCGAGCGTAGCCCCGCCCCTCGCGAGGCGTCAACGCCGCCGGGGCCGCGGGTGCGGCTGGCCGGAGTTCCTGTATCCTGTAGCGGGCCTCTAGCTCAATGGCAGAGCAGCTGACTCTTAATCAGCCGGTTCAGGGTTCGAATCCCTGGGGGCTCACCAAATATTCCCGCCTGCAGGCCCAAGGTCGCCACAATGTGGGCGCATCGGACTGTAGTTCGGGCTATAGTGAAGCCTCGGATCGTCGCCGATCGCGGCGAGGACGCCGACAGGCGCGGCGCGGATGATCTATAATCGCGCGCCGCCTGCGGTGGGGTGCGTGCGCAGAGGGAAGGCGTCTACGGGGAAGTGTCGGAACTGGTAGACGAGCATGATTTAGGATCATGTGCCGCGAGGCGTAGGAGTTCGAATCTCCTCTTCCCCACCACTGGGGTCCGCGCTGCGGGTTCCGCGTCTCCGGCCAGAGGGGGTCTTTGGTGAAGCTGCTCGAGATCAATAATTTGCGGACGTACTTTTACACCGAGGAAGGCGTCGTCCGCGCCGTCGATGGGGTCTCCTGGGACCTTGAGGAAGGCGAGACGCTTGGTCTCGTCGGTGAGTCCGGGTGCGGCAAGTCCGTCTCCGCACTCTCGATCCTGCGGCTGATCCCGCGCCCGCCCGGGCGCATCGTCGACGGGGAGATCATCTTCGAGGGCGAGAACCTGCTGGACGTATCGGACGCCGAGATGCGCGCGATCCGCGGCAACCGTATCGCCATGATCTTCCAGGAGCCGATGACCTCGCTCAATCCGGTGCTCACGATCGGCAACCAGCTGACGGAGGCGATCACCCTGCACCTCGGGCTGGAGAAGGCCGACTCGCGCTCCCGCGCCGCCGAGTTGCTCGAGCTGGTCGGCATCCCGGAGGCGGCGAACCGCCTCGACGACTACCCGCACCAGTTCTCGGGCGGGATGCGCCAGCGCGTGATGATCGCGATGGCGCTCTCCTGTAACCCGAAGCTGCTGCTGGCGGATGAGCCGACCACTGCCCTCGACGTCACGATCCAGGCGCAGATCCTGGAGCTGATGGCCCAGCTCTCGAAGGACCTCGGCACCGCGGTCGTGATCATCACGCACAACCTCGGCGTGGTCTCGCGCTACGCCGACCGGGTGAACGTGATGTACGCGGGGAAGATCGTCGAGTCCGGCTCGACGATGGACATCTTCAAGGATCCCCGTCACCCCTACACCGTCGGCCTCATGCGGTCGGTGCCGCGTCTGGACGAGACGGAGCACGTCCGCCTCGATGCGATCGAGGGGCAGCCGCCGCTGCTGATCGATCCGATTCCGGGTTGCTCGTTCGAGCCGCGCTGCGACTGGGCGATCGACAAGTGCGTGACGGATCAGCCGCCGCTCGAACTCAAGGAGGAGCGGCACTGGTCCGCCTGCTGGCGCGACCCGCAGAAGGACGAACGCACGCGCAGCACCGTGACCATGGACATCAGCTAGGCCCGCAGGCCGGACGGGAGCGCGCTCATGACCACAGACGCCGCCACGATGACGGAAACCAGTAACGGATCAGGCAAGAACCTTGTCGAGGTCGATGCGTTGAAGATGTACTTCCCGGTTACCTCCGGGATCCTCTTCCAGCGCAAGATCGCCGACGTCAAGGCCGTTGACGGGATCTCGTTCTTCGTTCGCGAAGGCGAGACGCTCGGACTCGTCGGAGAATCCGGCTGCGGCAAGTCGACGACCGGCCGCGCCATCCTCCAGCTCTACCGCCCGACCGAGGGCACGATCACCTTCGACGGCACCGTCCTCAACGACGTGAAGGGCCGCTCGCTGCGCGCCTTCCGGCGGCGCATGCAGATGATCTTCCAGGACCCCTACTCGTCGCTGAACCCGCGCATGAGCGTCTCCAGCATCATCTCCGAGCCGATGGTGATTCACGGCCTCTACAAGGGGAGGGAGCGCCAGGAGCGCGTCGAGTACCTGCTGGAGCAGGTCGGCCTCAACCCCTACTTCGCGAAGCGCTACCCGCACGAGTTCTCCGGTGGTCAGCGGCAGCGCATCGGCGTCGCCCGCGCGCTCGCCGTCGAGCCGGAGTTCATCGTCCTCGACGAGCCGGTCTCCGCGCTGGACGTCTCGATTCAGGCGCAGATCATCAACCTGCTGGAGGATCTCCAGAACGAGTTCAACCTCACCTACCTGTTCATCGCCCACGACCTGGCGGTGGTGCGGCACATCTCCGACCGCGTCGCCGTGATGTACCTCGGGCGCATCATGGAGCTCGCCAACCGCAACGAGCTCTACGAGAACCCGCTGCACCCCTACACCAAGGCGCTGCTCTCCGCCGTGCCGATCACCGACCCGGAGGTCGAGCGCTCGCGCGAGCGCATCATCCTCGTCGGCGACGTGCCGTCGCCGGTGCGCCCGCCTCCCGGCTGCGTCTTCAACACGCGCTGCCCGATCGTGATCGATGAGTGCCGCGAACGGATCCCCGACTGGCGCGAGATCGGCCGGGACCACTGGGTGGCCTGCCACCGCGTCTAACGGCCGCGTCCAGGCATCCGCAAACCACGAGGGCGGGTTTCCCGCCCTCGTTCGCGTCCGCGCCCGGCGCGTGCGCCTGCGGGCTCCGCGCGGCTACGATGATCGTGTGCAGCGCATTCGCAACTTCTCGATCATCGCCCACATCGACCACGGCAAGTCGACGCTCGCCGACCGCATGCTGGAGCACACCGGCGCCGTCTCCGGCCGCGAGATGCGCGAGCAGCTGCTCGACCAGATGGACCTCGAGCGCGAGAAGGGCATCACGATCAAGGCGCAGGCCGTGCGCCTGCAGTACCGCGCCGCGGACGGCCTCGACTACGAGCTGAACCTGATCGACACCCCCGGCCACGTCGACTTCGCCTACGAGGTCTCGCGCGCCCTCGCCGCCTGCGAGGGCGCCGTGCTGGTCGTCGACGCCGCCCAGGGCATCCAGGCGCAGACGCTGGCCAACGTCTACGCGGCACTCGACCTCGACCTCGCGCTGATCCCCGTCGTCAACAAGATCGACCTCCCCGCCGCCGACCCGGATCGCGTGGCCCGCGAACTCGTCGACGTCATCGGCTTCGAGCCGGACCAGGTGCTCTACGCCTCGGCCAAGAGCGGCGAGGGCATCGAGGCGATCCTCGAGGCGGTCGTGGCCCGCGTCCCCGCCCCCCGGGGCGATCCGGACGCCCCGCCGCGCGCGCTCGTCTTCGACTCGAAGTACGACGCCTACAAAGGCGTGCTCGTCTACGTGCGCGTGGTGGACGGATCGCTGGCGGCGGGACAGCGGCTGCGGCTGATGCAGCAGGGCACGCGCTTCGAGCCGCTGGATGTCGGCGCCTTCCGGCCGGAGCTGGAAATCCAGCCGCGCCTCGATGCGGGGCAGGTCGGCTACGTGGCGACGGGCCTCAAGAGCGTCCACGAGAGCCGCGTGGGCGACACGGTGACGCTCGACCGCCACGGGGCGGAGCAGGCGCTGCCCGGCTACCGCCCGGCCAAGCCGATGGTCTTCGCCGGCATCTACCCGACCGACCCCAACGAGTACGAGGAACTGCGCGCCGCCTTCGAGCGCCTCAGCCTCAACGACGCCTCGCTGGTCTGGCAGCCGGAGAGCTCGGCAGCGCTCGGCTTCGGCTTCCGCGCCGGCTTCCTGGGCCTGCTGCACATGGAGATCGTGCAGGAGCGGCTGGAGCGCGAGTTCAGCCTCGATCTGGTCGCCACCGCGCCCTCGGTCGAGTACGAGGTGACCCGCTCCGACGGCCGCGAGATCGTCGTTGACAGCCCCGCCGATCTCCCGCCGCCCAACGAGATCAGCGAGGTGCGCGAGCCCTGGGTGCGGCTCGCGATCACCGTGCCCTCTCGCTACCTCGGCACCGTGATGGAGCTGGTGATCGGGCGGCGCGGGCGACACCTGCGGCTGGAGTACCTGGACCGCGGCGTCGCCGAGGGCGACGCGCGCGTGCTGGCGGAGTTCCGCTGCCCGCTCGCCGAGATCCTCGTGGACTTCTACGACCAGCTGAAGTCGCGCACCCAGGGCTACGCCTCGCTCGACTACCAGATCGAGGGCTTCGAGCCGGCGAAGGTGCTGCGGCTCGACATCCTCGTCAACGGCGAGCCCGTCGACGCGCTCTCGACGATCGTGCAGTCGCAGGGTGCGGCCGCGAAGGGGCGGCAGCTCACGGCGGCGCTGAAGGAGCTGATCCCGCGCCAGCTCTTCGCCGTGCCGATCCAGGCCGCCGTCGGAGGCCGCATCGTCGCGCGCGAGACGGTGCGGGCGATGCGCAAGAACGTGCTCGCCAAGTGCTACGGCGGCGACGTGACGCGCAAGCGCAAGCTCCTGGAGCGGCAGAAGGCGGGCAAGAAGCGCATGAAGATGCTCGGCGCCGTCGAGGTCCCGCAGGAGGCCTTCATGGCGGTGCTCAAGCTCCGGGAGTGAGTGCGCGCGCTTGCATAATGCTGTCAGTGCTGGCAGAATGCTGTCATGGCGGTACAGATCACAATCCGAAACGTTTCCGAGGAAGTCCGCGACGTGCTGAAGGCGCGCGCCGCGCGCCAGCGCCAATCGATGCAGGAGTACCTGCTTGGTGAACTGGAGCGGATCGCCTCGATGCCCTCTGTAGAGGAGTTGATGGAAGAGGTGCGCGCCCGCAAGGCAGCGTCGCCCTCGTACATCGGGGCGGCTACGATCCTTCGCCACCGCGATGCGGACCGGAAGTGACGCTCGTCGTCGACGCATCCGCACTCATCGCCGCATTCGTCGATTCGCAACGCGAGGGCGAGTGGGCGGACTCGCTCATAGCGAGTGATGAGCTCGCCGGTCCTGAAGTGGCCCTGGCAGAGGCAACCAACATCTTGCGCCGGATGGAGCTCTCCGGCGATCTGTCGCGCGACAAGGCCGCCGCTAGCCGCTTCGATCTGATGAGGCTCGCCATCGTCCTCCACCCGTTCTCACCGTTCGCTGATCGCGTATGGGAGCTGCGTCACAACCTGACTGCCTACGATGCCTGGTACGTGGCGTTGGCCGAATCGCTTGACTGCCCGCTGGTGACGCTCGACCTCCGCCTCAGCCGCGCCAGCGGCCCCACCTGCAAGATGCTCACGCCGCCCTGACGCTGACCGCCTGACCCGCGATCTCGCCCGCCTCCCGCAGCGCACGTACGATACGCGCGCACCCGGGAGGTCGCCGCCATGTCAGAGCAGGTCGTCGCGCCGCGCATTCGCGGCTTCATCTCGCTGACCGCGCATCCCGAGGGCTGCGCCGCCAACGTGCGCGGGCAGATCGAGGTCGCGCGAGCCGCCGCCGAGGGCGCTCCGCCGCTCGGGCCCGCGCTCGTGATCGGGGCCAGCACGGGCTACGGGCTCGCCAGTCTGCTCTCGGCCTCCTTCGGCTACGGCGCGCCTTCCGTCGGCGTCTGCCTCGAACGGCCCTCGGAGGATGACAAGCCCGGCAGTGCGGGCTGGTACAACCTCGCCGAGGCGCACCGCCTCGCCGCCGCCGAGGGCCGCCCGCTGCGCACCGTCAACACCGACGCCTTCTCGAGCGAGGCGAAGGAGCAGGTCGCCGCGGAGCTGCGCGCGCTGCGCGGGCAGGTCGAGCTGCTGGTCTACAGCCTCGCCGCGCCGCTGCGCCGCGACGCCGACTCCGATGAGGTCTGGCGGAGCACCCTGAAGCCGATCGGCAAGGACTGGACCGGCAAGACCATCGACCTGCGTCGCGACCGCGTGACCGAGGCGACCATCGAGGCCGCGAGCGATGAGGAGATTGCCGCCACGGTGAAGGTGATGGGCGGCGAGGACTGGGCCGAGTGGGTGCGCTGGCTCGGCGCCGAGGGCCTGCTCGCCGACAACTGCCGCAGCGTCGCCTACAGCTACATCGGCCCCGCGGCGACGCACGACATCTACCGCGCGGGCACGATCGGGCGGGCCAAGGAGCACCTCGAGGCGACCGCGCACGACCTCCACGCGCAGCTCGCGGCGGGCGGGGGCGGCGCCTGGGTGAGCATCAACAAGGGCATCGTCACGCAGGCCTCGGCGGCCATCCCCGGCGTCGCGCTCTACATGAGCGTGCTCTTCGCCGTGATGAAGGAGCAGGGCACGCACGAAGGCCCGATCGAGCAGATCGCGCGCATGATGCGCGACCACCTCGCCCCCGGCGTCACGCCCACGACCGACGACGAGCACCGCATCCGCCTCGACGATCTGGAGATGACGCCCGAGGTGCAGTCCGAGGTCGCGCGGCGCATGGCCGCGATCGACAGCGCGTCACTGGGCGAGCTGAGCGACTACGCCGGCTGGCAGCGCTACTTCCAGCAGCTGTTCGGCTTCGGCATCGAGGGCGTCGACTACGAGGCGCCGACCGAGGTGCACCGCCTGCTGGCGTGACTCCGGTCCGGGCCCCTCACCCCAACCCTCTCCCAGAGGAGACCCTTGCGAAACTCCCGTTCCGGGGGCGCTCCGGCGCCCTCTCCCCCTCGCGGGAGAGGGGATCGGAGGGTGGGGTGGGCCCTCGGAGCTGTGTTCCGGCTGCCGATCCGGGTGGGGGCGTGGGGGCGCAGCCCCCACAGAAAAGAAATCCGAGGGTGGGTGGGTGGGCCAGAGCCGCGTAGCGTGCTCGTCCGGGATGGGGGTGTGGGGGGCGCAGCCCCCCGCAGGCGACGCGCGATCGGCCTCGGAGTCCCCTCCCCCTCCCCCTAACCCTCTCCCGCCAGGGGAGAGGGGATCGGAGGGCGCTGCGGCGCCAAGAATCCCCCTCACCCCAACCCTCTCCCAGAGGGCGAGGGGGCAATCGGCTCGCTAGGGCCGGCTCATCGGCAGCGCCGCCGCGTCCTCCGGCTCGGCTGTGCCGAGCAGGTCGCCGAGGCTGACCACGCCGTCGTGCTCGACGAGGCGGCCGCGCAGCGCGGCGAGCGTCTCGTCCTCCAGGCCATCGAGGGCGGCGGACGCGGCGGCGAACAGTTCGGAAGAAGGCAGCACGGCGTAGGACGTGGCCTCGGCGGCGACGCGCAGCGCGTCGGCGATCGGCGCCTTGCGGCGGTCCGGCGCCTGTAGCCGCTCGCCGTTCGCGACGACGAGGCCGCGCGGGGCGCGGCCCTCCTGCTCGATGCGCTTGTCGAGGCGCGCGCGCAGGCGGTAGTGCGGGGCCATCCCGATCGCCTCGATCGAGCCCTCGGCTTCGAGTTCGAGCCGGCCGGCGGCGTCGCTCAGCGTCACCCGGCCGTCGCGTTCGCTGGCCCTGAAGCCGAGCAGCTCCAGGCAGCGCACCACGGCGGGCATCAGCGCGTGGTTGCCCTCGGTCCAGAGCACGTCGCGCACGCGCGTGAGCTGCACCAGATCCCCGGCGGCGGCCTCGCGCTGCGCCTCGGCGCGCTCGACGGCGCTCTCCGCCTCGGCGCTCGCCGCCTCGAGCTCCTCGAGGCCGGCCAGGCCCTGCTGGCGCAGCCAGGAGGGCGGATCGCCGGACGGCTGGTCGAGCAGCTCGCGCGCGGCGGCGAGCACCGCCCCGGCCTGCTTGCGCCCGGGGTCGCCGCCGCGGGTGCGCGGGGCGGGCAGGAAGACGACCGTCCCGCCGAGCACTCGGAACTCGACGCCCACGGGCGCGCCGCCGCCGGATCGGGCGAAGACGCTGGCGACCTTCGCAAAGCCGGGGGCGGCCTCGTTGAAGTGCGCGCGGTAGAGCATGTCGTTGCCGACGGCATCGACATAGCGCGCGAAGGGGTGCCGGTGATCGGCGACCGCGGCCTGCACGCCCTCGCCCCAGCGGATCAGCCCGGTGTCCCAGGCCAGCCCGGCGGGGGCCGGCAGGAAGAAGTAGCGATCGAGGCCGGGGAAGCCCGCGATCTCGGTGATCATCGCCTGCGGGTGCGTGAACACCACGACGAGCGCGCCGCGCTCGAGCGCGCGCACCAGCTCGTCGCGCCGGCGCTGCAGGATCTCGCCCGCCGCGACGCCCGGACCGCTGAGCGCGTTGACGACCTGCGCGTCGCCGTGCGTGGCGTGCTCCTGCGAGGCGTCGAGCAGCTCGCGGATCGTGCCGAACACGCCCTCCGGATCGATTGCGATCGCGTCGTAGTCGAAGCAGGCGGGCGCGTTGAAGATCGTGTGGTTGTCGATCGCCATGTCGGGCAGCGGGCGTCCGATGGAGAGCAGGCGCACGGGTCGGCTCCTTCGCCGGAAGCGTCTCGCGGTCCTCGACGCTCGCGATTGATTGTACCTGCGCACTCGCTGGAGGCGGGAGCGAGTGCGCCAGCCGCGCGGAACCGCACGCGCCGAGCGGTCGTCTAACCTGAAGGGGAGTCGAGGAGGGGGCCGCCATGCCTGTGCGCGACGCACATCGTTCGCTCGCGGTCCTGATGGCGACCTGCCTCGTATTGGCGCTCGCGGCGAGCCTCGCCGCGTGCAGCGGAGCGCCGGAGGAGCGCCCGGCGCCGGCCGCGACGGCGCCGCCCGCCGCCCCGCAGCCGACCGCGACACCCTCGCCGCCGGCGGTCGCGATACCCTCGCCCACGCCGGTCGCGACTGTCGCGCCGACCGGGACGCCTTCGCCAACGCCGGTCGCGACTGTCGCGCCGACCGGGACGCCTTCGCCAACGCCGGACGCGACTGTCGCGCCGACCGGGACGCCTTCGCCCACGCCCGCCGCGACTGCCGCGCCGACCGGGACGCCCTCGCCAACGCCGGACGCGACTGCCGCGCCGATCGCGACGCCCTCGCCGACGCCGACGGCGGACGCCGCGCCGACCGAGACGCCTTCGCCGCCGTCGACTGCGTCACCCACCCCGGCGGCCGCGCCCGCCGAGATGCCAACGACCTTCCGTTACGACACCTACGACACCACCGGCGAGGTAGCCGAGCCCGGCAGCTACGCCTTCCTCGAAGACCCCGCCGACACGACGAGCGCCGTCACGACCTACGAGGCGCTGCGCGACGGCACGACGACGGCGCTGCTGATCCACAAGTCCGACGCCCACGGCGCCTCGCAGGCGGCGCTCTACGACGCCGTGGAGGCGGGCGACCTCTTCGAGTGGCGCGAGGCCGACGACTGCTTCGTGCGCTACAAGGTCACCGAGGTCAAGCCCGACCCGAGCGGCACGGTGCCTCGCAAGCTGCTCGCCGTCGAGTGGATGACGTACGCCTACACCGGGTGCAGCGGCGCCATCTCAGCGGACGCTGAAGTCGGCATGACTTCGGGCAACATGCTGGACTTCGGGGGTGTCGGCCTTCGGGCCCCTGTGGTGCATGGGACACACCACCTCATTCCCTCGACCTGGGAAGGGGAGACGGAGGCCACGACACGCCACGAGCCCGACACACCACCCAAGCAAGAAGAGACAGGGGCGTCGACGCTCGCTGAGGTGCGTGCCCTGCACCTCCCTTACTGGCGCGAGCCGACGCTTCCCGAGGGCTGGATTCTGGACCGTGCATGGGAGGGCGGGCTCCATGCTCCGTGGAAAGGCTTCTGCTCGGTGTACCTGACCGAGCCGCTGCAGTTTCCTGACGGAAAAGAACGCCAGAAGGGGATAGAAGTCTGTGGTGCATACAACACCGTGCGGAAATTCGCCCAGAAGGCATCCTTCTACGCCGACCAAGGCGCTAGTCCGGATGGGCTGATCGTGCGGGAGACACGAGTCATTGCCGGTCGTCCTGCTGTGATCCTCTGGAGTCCGCCTGGGCCGAACTACCTCTGGAACGCCGACGTGCGCATCTACATCGACGACCCAAAGACAGAGACTTCGTATTCCATCACGGTTGCTGCCCCTCACCGCTCGGACCTCGCAGCCGACGGCAACGCGAAGCTGGAGAAAGCCATCGCCCTAGCGACCTCCCTATTCGAGAGCCCGAGTGCGCTGCCGCCCCCAACCACCTTCCGCTACGACACCTACGACACCACCGGCGAGGTCGCGGAGCCCGGCAGCTACGCCTTCCTCGCGGACCCCGCCGACGCGACGAGCGCCGTCACCACCTACGAGGCGCTGCGCGACGGCACGACGACGGCGCTGCTGATCCACAAGTCCGACGCCCACGGCGCCTCGCAGGCCGCGCTCTACGACGCCGTCGAGCCGGGCGACCTCTTCGAGTGGCGCGAGGCCGACGACTGCTTCGTGCGCTACAAGGTGACCGAGGTCAAGCCTGACCCGGCCGGTGCCGTGCCTCGCAAGCTGCTCGCCGTCGAGTGGATGACCTACGCCTTCACAGGCTGCAGCGGCACGGTGTCGGCGGACACTGTCGCCACGGTGGATTGGGGCGAGTTGCCGGACCTCGGCGGGGCCAGCCTGACCGTACCCATTCGCCATGGCACGTGGCAGCTAGTACCGGTTGGCTGGGCGGGCGCGATCGAGTTGGACAGACTTGATCTGCCGCCGGTTCAGTCCATCGACCTCTACCGGGACGACCCCGAAGGTTTCTTCTCGACCGCCGATCCTGTTGTCGCGCGCCGCGAGCTACCGTACTGGCGCGATCCGGCGCTGCCGGCGGGCTTACGGCTCTATCGTGCGGACAGCGGCACCTGGGACGGCCCACTGTACGGCTACTGTGCCGAATGGGGGCTCAGCGACCGCTACGGGCCGGCCATTCACATCTGCGGTTACCACGCTGCCTACTCGGGCTTACCCACTACGGCGTCACAGCTCAATGGCAGGTTGGCCTACATGACCGGGGTAGTCGCCGGCCGCGCGGCGATGCTGGAGTACTATTCACCCGCCGGATCCAACCAGGCTCCAACCGTGCTGTACGGGCTCCGGATCTATGACGTGGCCACCCAGAGCGGGTACGAGCTTCACGTTGAGGATCCCAGCTTCGATGTGATCGCAATCACTCGCAGCCTGTTCGAGCCTCCGAATCCGCTGCCGCCGCAGACGGCCCTCCGCTACGACCGTTACGACCTCACCGGCGAGGTCGCCGAGCCCGGCAGCTACGCCTTCCTCTCCGACCCCGCCGACACGACGAGCGCCGTGACCACCTACGAGGCGCTGCGCGACGGCTCGGCGACGGCGCTGCGCATCCACCAGGCCGACGCCGGCGGCGTCTCGCGCGCTGCATTCCTCGATACGGTCGAGGCCGAGCATCTCGTCGAGTGGCAGCAGGCGGACGACTGCTTCGTGCGCTACCGCGTGACGGAGGTGCCGGGGGTTGCGCCGACGGCGGCGTACCGGGAGTTCCGGGTGCGCCCGGAGACCTACGCCTGGCAGAGCTGCCAGACGGGCTCGCTGCCGGCGGGCGAGTCGGCGGTGCAGTTCAGCGCCGGGTCCGAGCTGCCGCTCGAGCATCTCGGGGGGACCAACCTTACGGACTTCGCCGTTGTGCACGGCGTGCGGCAGTTAGTGCCGGAAGGCGTGCTGCTTCCGAACGGCCGGGGCGCGCCCGACTCGAGCATCGCGGTCGAGCCGATGCGGCGCCGCGAGTTGACGCCGCTCGCGAACAGCGTGCCCCACGTAAGCACCGGCGATCTGGTGGAGGCGCGGAGTTTGCCCTACTGGCGCGAACCGCGGGTACCGGAAGGCTGGCGGTTCGCCGGCGTGCGAAGCGGCGGCTACGAAGACGGTCTCGACGGATACATCGCCGCCTACGCTGGCCCCCAAGGCCAGCTGGCCGTGACCATCATGGGCGCCTACGCCTCGGGCCTTCCGATGCCCGCGGACGCAAGCTGGACTGTCAACGACGGCAAGTACTTGATCGTGAATGAGTTGCGCATGATCGCGGGGCGCCCGGCGACCGTGAACTACAGCCCGCTCGGCCCGACGCACGACGACGGCGCTTACGTCAGTGTTGAGGTGTACGACCACGCCACGGGTGCCGGGTACACCGTGGACGGGCGAAGCGGCAGCCTCGGCCTCCTCGGCGGCCCCGACGCCGCCGAGCGCGTGATCGCGATCGCGCGCAGCCTGTTCGAGCCTCCGAATCCGCTGCCGCCCCCAACCACCTTCCGCTACGACCGCTACGACACCACCGGCGAGGTCGCCGAGCCCGGCAGCTACGCCTTCCTCGCCGACCCCGCCGACACGACGAGCGCCGTCACCACCTACGAGGCGCTGCGCGACGGCACGACGACGGCGCTGCTGATCCACAAGTCCGACGCCCACGGCGCCTCGCAGGCGGCGCTCTACGACGCCGTGGAGGCAGGCGACCTCTTCGAGTGGCGCGAGGCCGACGACTGCTTCGTGCGCTACAAGGTGACGGAGGTCAAGCCCGACCCGGCCGGCGCCGTGCCTCGCAAGCTGCTCGCCGTCGAGTGGATGACCTACGCCTTCACGGGCTGCCGCGCCGGCGCAGTGTCGGCGAGCGCCGCCGCCACGGTCGACTGGGGCGAGCTACCGGACCTCGGCGGGACGTCGCTGGCCGCGCCGGTGCGCCACGGACCGTTCCAGATCATTCCCGAGGACTGGGGCGGCGTCAGGTCGTTCGAGGAGTACGACGAGCCGCCCGACCTGCCGGCTAATTCCCTGGGCAGCGACGGCTACTTCCACACGACCGACCTCGCGACGGCGAAACGACACGCCTACTGGCGCGACCCGGCCCTGCCCGCGGGCTGGACGTTCATGGAGGCGTCCAGCGGCGGACTGAGCGACCCGCTGCACGGCTACTGCGCGCGTTGGAATAACGAGAGAGGTTACCCCGGCGTTGAGATCTGCGGCTACTACATCACGGGTACGGTCGGTGGGTTCCCGGCGTCCTCTACATGGCCCCTTGAAGGTGACCCGCTAGGCCAGAACGTCCACGAGACGCGCATCATCAGCGGGCGCCCGGCGGTCGTCGACTATAGCCCGCGCGGCCCGCTGTTCAATGACTTCGCGGAGGTCGAGGTCCACGTGTACGATACGGCGACCGGCATCGCCTACCTGATCTGGGGGCAAGGCCCTCTGCTCCTGGGTGACAGCGTGGACGCAGGCATCGCGATCGCGCGCAGCCTCTTCGAGAGCGCGAATCCGCTCCCGCCGCAGACCACCTTCCGCTACGACACGTACGACCTCACCGACGAGGTCGCCGAGCCCGGCAGCTACGCCTTCCTGCTTGCCGACGAAGGCTCCACGACGGCTGCTGCGACATGGGTGGACGTGGTGAACCACAGTGGCACGACGCAGCTGCGCGTCCACTCCACGGACGCGGAGGGTACCTCGCAGGCGCCGTTCTACGACGAGGTCGCGGTGGGAGACGAGTTCGATTGGTGGATGAGCAGGCGGTGCTACTTCCGCTTCCGCGTCACCGAACTTCTGCCTGATGTACCCGGCGCAGACATGCGGAAGACCTTCGCGGTTGAGCAAGTGACTGCCGACATCTTCGAGTGCTCGACCGAGCGGCAGGTCCCAGCGGAGTTCCGCTGGAATCCGCCCGAGGCTTTGCGTGGCCGCGACGGCGTGCTCCAGATGATCACCGGCGTACCCGTGTCGGGCGGACGGACCTACAGACTGGCGCCGTGGTCGCCCGTGACAATCGACGTGCCTGAAGGCATGAGGCTCCTGCGCTACACAACGTTCGTGCTCAACCCAGACGGCACGTGGACCGTCGGTCTCGAAGACGTGGCGAGTGGATCGTATCTGAAGCTCGACATGCTGGACGGTACGGAGCACGGCCGACACATCGAGGCACGCGAAGGAGACGCGCGGGACGTGTCCGCGCTGTTCGACCGGATTGTCGAGTCAGTGCATGTGGACTACTAGCGCCATCATGGTTCGGTCCCGCGCGGCAGCGTGATGAAGGGTCCACTCTTTACCATCCCCGCCGCGCGCTTTGACGCCCCGGCGGGGGCGCGCCTACGATCCAGACGGTCGTGCTAGGCGGGGAGCTAGCGGTGCCCTGTAACCCGCAATCCGCTCAGCGGGGCTGAATGCCCGCCCGCGGTTCGTCCCCCGGGGACTGCCGAGATCAAGCGGCGTTGAGAGCCTGGTCCTGCGCGACGATGCCCGGTCAACCCCGTCAGGGCCGGAAGGCAGCAGCGGTACGCCGGTCACATCGTGCGCCGTAGGGGCGCCGGGCTTGAGTTGGCTGGTGGAGGCAAGCCCGGAGTGCGTATCAACGGCGGGGCACGACCACTTCCGCATCCCCAAACGCCCGCGCCCTCGCTCGCGCGGGCGCTCGGCGCACCGTGAGCGCCGCGCGCGGCGCCCGCCGCTCGCGACGCCCGAGGCCCGGCGGAGGCGAGGAGCCCGAGGCCCCGCCCGAGTTCCTGCGGCGGCTCGGCGTCAGCCCGCGCAAGGCGCTCGGCCAGCACTTCCTCGTCGACGAGCTGCTGCTCTCGCGCATCGCCGACGCCTGCGAGCTGGGCCCCGACGACACCGTGATCGAGATCGGCGCCGGGCCGGGCGGGCTGAGCGTCGAGCTGGCCGCCCGCGCCGGCACGCTCGTCGCCGTCGAGATCGACGAGGAGCTAGCGGGGCTGGCGCGCCGCCAGCTCGAGGGGCGCGGGCGGACCTGCGTCGTGGCCGCCGACGCGCTCGCCATCAGCCCGGAGGAACTGCTCGAGGAGTGCGGGGCGAGCGCCCCGTACGTGATGGTCGGCAACCTGCCGTACTACATCACGCAGCCGCTGATCCGGCGCTTCCTCGAGGCGGACGAGCCGCCCGATCGCATCGTCGTGCTGGTCCAGCGCGAGGTCGCGCGCCGCATCGTCGGCGGGCCGGGCAAGGAGTCGCTGCTCTCGCTCTCGGTCAAGACCTACGGCCGCCCCGAGGCGCTGTTCGACGTGCCGTCGAGCGCGTTCTGGCCGGCGCCGAAGGTGCAATCGGCGCTGGTGCGCATCGAGCGGCTGCCGGAGCCGGCGGTCGCGCTGCCGCCGCCCGCGCGCGCGCGCTTCTTCCTGCTGCTGCGCGCGGGCTTCTCGGAGCCGCGCAAGCAGCTGCACAACGGGCTGCGCTCCTCGCTCGGCCTCACGCGCGACGATGTGCACGCGCTGCTCCACGAGGCCGCCATCGATCCGGCGCTGCGCGCCCAGCATCTCGCGCTCGACGACTGGCAGCGGCTCCATGCGATCACCGAAGCGCGCTGGCCGAGGAGCCTCGATGTCGGATAGCGCGTCGGGCGGGCTTTCGCTGCTCGCGCCGGCGAAGCTGAACCTCGTGCTCGAGGTGACCGGGCGGCGCGACGATGGCTACCACGACCTCGACACGGTGATGACGACGATCGACCTCGCCGACCGCGTACGGCTGCGCCCGGCCGCCGCGCTCGATGTGCGGCTCAGCGGTCGCGGCGCGGCGGAGATCGCCGCCGAGGGCGAGCTGGCGGCGGCGGCCGCGCGGGCGCTCGCCGCGGCGGCAGAGCGCGAGCCGAACGTCGCCATCGAGGTCGAGAAGCGCATCCCGGCGGCGGCCGGGCTTGGTGGCGGCTCCTCGGATGCGGCGGCCGTGCTGCGCGGGCTGGCGCACCTCTGGGAGCTCGACTGGCCGGTCGAGCGGCTGGGGGAGGTCGCGGCCTCGGTCGGTTCGGATGTGCCGTTCTTCCTGCACGGGGGGACGGCGCGCTGCCGCGGGCGCGGCGAGATCGTGACGCCGCTGCGCGACCTGCGTCCGCTGCGGCTGCTGCTGCTGCTGCCGCCCGTCCCGCAGGCGCCGGCGAAGACCGCGCGGCGCTTCGGTGCGCTGCACCCGCACGACCTGACCGACGGCGCGCGCTCGGCGCGCATCGCGCACCGTGTGCGGCGCGAGGCCCCACCCCCGGCCCGCGATCTCTGGAATGCCTTCGAGGCGGTGATCGAGCGCACGGAGTCGGAGCTGCTCGCGCACTACGCCGCCTATGCCTCCTCGCTCGGCGGCGTGCCGCTGCACCTGACGGGCACCGGCCCCGCGGTCTTCCTGCTGGTGCACGAGCGCGCGAAGATGCCGGACTTGCGGCGCGACCTCGAACAGCACGGCGCCGAGGCGATCGCGGCCCGCACGCTCACGCGCGCCGAGGCGATCGCGATCACGGAGGAGGCATGAGCGCCGAGGTGGACGCGAGCCGCGCGCTCTTCGCGGGCTTCGTCTCGGGGGCGGCGGCGGCGTTCGTGACGATCGCGATCGCGCTCTGGAGCATGAGCCGCAGCCCTCGCTGGCGCGAGCGGGCGGCGGGGCTGGAGCGGCTGCCCGCGCCGCTGGTCGGCATCGTGCTGGTGAACGGCGCGCTGATCGGCTGGACGCTGCTCGGGCTGCTGCTCGGCGCGGTTTACCTGCAGGTGGGCGATCCGCTGCTCTTCGGGACGATCGTGCACGCCATCGCGCTGATTGTGGTCCTCGCGGGGGCGTTCGTGCTGCGGCGCCTGAGCGGCGCGATCTGGGCGACGGCGATCATCGCCGCGGTCGCCTTCGGCGTCCTCCTGCCGGCGCTCGCGGGCTGAGCAGCGCGATCGCGCGCCGCGCGGGTGGTGCGGCGTATTCGGGCATCTCGTACCCTTGTGCCGGGCCCGCCGGCGGCGAGGCCGTCCGCGGGCCGCGACCGCAAGCTAAGGAGACGGACGCTGGAGCTGACGCCTGGACTGCAGCGCAGCGTGCTCGATATGCACGTCCACTCCGCGGTCGCCTCCTCGGACAGCACGCTCAACCCGCACAAGCTGCCCGACCTCGGCCGCGCGGCCGGGCTGACGGGCGCGAACATCTGCGAGCACGACAAGATGTGGGACCGCCACCAGCGTGCCGAGTACCGCGCCCAGCACACGGACTTCCTCGTCAACTTCGGGATGGAGATCTCGACCGACCTCGGGCACATGCTGGTGATCGGCCTGCCCGCCTACGTGAGCGGGATCCGCCGCGCCGAGCAGCTGCGCGAGGAGCTCGACGCCGTCGGCGGCTTCCTGATCGTCGCGCACCCCTTCCGCCACGTCTTCGACGACGTGACGGCGATGCGCAAGGGCAGCGTGCGCTTCGAGCTGACCCCCGCCGAGGCGGCCCGCCTCCCGGTCTTCCAGCTCGCCGACGCGATCGAGATCGCCAACGGCTGCAACACCCCGCGCGAGAACTACTTCGCCTACGAGGTCGCGCGCGAACTCGGCCTGCCGACCACCGGCGGCAGCGATGTCCACTCGGAGAGCGGCATCGGCTACTACGCGACCGGGTTCGAGCGCGAACTGCAGAGCGAGGCGGAGCTGCTCGAAGAGCTGCACGCCGGCCGCTTCGAGGCGATCGTGCGCTCCGCCGACGGAGACTTCGCGCGCTTCGAGCCGGGCGTCGTCGAGGCGGTGGCGGCGGCCCGCGGCTAGCGATACTCCCCCGGAGAGGGCGGCGAAGGCGTCATGCCGCGCAGTCCCGACGATCCGGCAGCAGACGGCGGCGGCGAGTACGTCGCGGTCGACCTTGAAACGACGGGACTCGACCCGGCGGCGGATCGCATCATCGAGATCGGCGCGGTGCGCTTCGGCGCCGAGGGTCCGCGCGAGCGCTTCCGCACCTTCGTCAGCCCCGGCCGGCCGCTGCCGCCCGCGATCCGCATGCTCACGAAGATCGAGGACGCAGACCTCGTCGGCGCCCCGCCGCCGTCGCTCGCGGTGCACGAGTTCGCCGCCTTCGCGCGCGGCCTCCCGCTGGTCGCGCACAACGCGCCCTTCGACCTCGGATTCCTCGCCGAGGCGGGGTTGGAGCCGCAGGCGCCCGCCTTCGACAGCTACGAGCTCGCCTCGGTGCTGCTGCCGACGGCGACGCGGCTCGACCTGAGCTCGCTCGCCGGCTCGCTGGGCGTCGAGATCAGCGAGGCGCATCGCGCGCTCGCCGACGCGGAGGCGACGGCCGAGGTGTTCCTGCGGCTGCTCGAACGCCTCGAGCAGCTGCCGGCGGCGACGCTGCGCGACCTCGTGCGGCTCGCCGAGCAGTCCGCGTGGAGCCTCGCGCCCCTGTTCGCCGGCGCGCTCGACCGCCGGGGGATCGAGGCGGCGAGCGACGCCCTCGCGCCCGGCGCGCTGGCCCGCGAGCCGCAGGCGCTGCCGCCGCCGCTGCGCCCGCTGCCGGAGTTCGCCCCGCTCGGCGAGGACGAGGTCGAGGCGCGCTTCGCCGAGGCGCGCCGCCGCGCCGACCTGCTCCCCGGCTTCGAGGCGCGCGAGGGCCAGATCGCGATGGCGCGCGCCGTCGCGGCCAACATCGCGCACGACGGCCAGCTCGCCGTCGAGGCGGGCACGGGGACGGGCAAGTCGCTCGCCTACCTCGTGCCGGCGCTCTCGCACGCGCTGCGCAGCGACGAGCGCGTCGTGATCTCGACGCACACGCTGAACCTGCAGGAGCAGCTCGCCGAGCGCGACATGCCTGCGGCGGCGGCGCTGGCCGAGTCGGCGGCGGGCGCGCGGCCGGGCGCGCTGCGCACGGCGGTGCTGAAGGGGCGGGGCAACTACCTCTGCCTCGAGCGCTGGTCGCAGGCGATCGAGTCCGAGGAGCCGCGCAGCGCCGGTCAGGCTCGCGTGCTCGCCCGCATCGCCGTCTGGCTCGGCGAGACGGAGCGCGGCGACCGCGCCGAACTGTACCTGCGCGGCGACGAGTGGCCGCACTGGCGCGCCCTCGCGGCCGACACGAACGACTGCCTCCAGCGGCGCTGCGCGTTCGTGCGCGAGGGCAGCTGCTTCCTCCAGCGGGCGCGTGCGGAGGCGGCCGCGGCCCACGTGCTCGTCGTGAACCACGCCCTGCTGCTCGTCAACGCGACGAGCGGCGACCAGGTGCTGCCGCCGTTCCGCCACCTCGTCGTCGACGAGGCGCACCGTCTCGAGGGCGTCGCGACGAGCCAGTTCGGCGACTCCGTCGCGCTGCACGAGATCGCGCAGTTGCTGGACGAGGTGACGGCGGGCGGTGGCTCGCTCGCGGCCTCGCTGCGCGGCGCAGCCCGGCTCGACCCGATGCCACTCTCGCCCGCCGCCGGCCTCGCCCCGCTCGCGGACGAGATCGCCTCGGCGGCGGTGCTGGCGCGCGCGCGGCTCCCTGACCTCGAGGCGGCGATCGGCGGCTACGTCGAGGAGTTCGCGGAGCGCGCCCGCGGGTCGCAACTGCAGATCACGCCGGGCCGGCGGGCGCAGCCGCTCTGGGGCGATGTCGAGGACGGGGCGCTGCACCTCGAACTCGCGCTCGACCAGCTTGCGCGGCGCCTGCTGCATGCGCAGTCGATGGTCGACTCGCTGCCGCTGGACGGCTCGCCCTCGCTCGCCACGCTGCGAGGCGCGCTCGCACGGGCCGCCGAGACGGCGGCGGGGCAGGCAGCGACGCTGCGCGAGGCGCTCCAGCGCGCCGATCCGGGGCGCATCGTCTGGCTCGACAGCAGCGGTCGCAGTCCGCGCGTGCGCTCGGCTCCGCTCGACGTCGCCGACCGCCTCGAGGACGAACTGTGGTCGCGGCGCGGCTCGGTGCTCGTCACCAGCGCGACGCTGACGGCGCAGCAGCGCTTCGATTTCAGCCTGCGGCGCATCGGCCTGCCAGACGCCGGCGTCCTCGATGTCGGATCGCCGTTCGACTATCGGCGCGCGGTGCTCGCGCTGGTCGTCGACGATCTGCCGCCGCCGGACGCGCCGGACTACGAGGCGGCGGCGCAGTGGGTGCTGGCGGAGGCGGCGCGCGCGGCGGGCGGGCGCACGCTGGCGCTCTTCACCTCGCACGGCGCGATCCGCTCCGCCGCGGCCGCGCTGCGCGGCCCGCTCGCCAACGACGGCATCGGCGTGCTCGCGCACGATCTCGACGGCGGCCCGGCGCGGTTGCTGCGCGCGCTCGCGCAGCGCCCTCGCTCGCTGGTGCTCGGCACGGCGGCGTTCTGGGAGGGCGTCGACGTGCCCGGCCCGGCGCTCTCGCAGCTCGTGCTCGCGCGGCTGCCGTTCCCCGTGCCGACCGATCCCGTCCACGCCGCCCGCGCCGCGCTCCACGAGGACGCGTTCGGCGAGTACATGCTGCCGCAGGCCGTGCTGCGCTTCCGCCAGGGCTTCGGACGCCTGATCCGCGGACCGCACGACCGCGGCGTCTTCCTGATCCTCGACCGGCGCGTCAGCGCGCGCGCCTACGGCGAGGCCTTCCTCGATGCGCTGCCGGAGTGCGAGCAGCGCAAGCTCGGTGCGAACGAGGTCGCCGCGGCCGTCGCCGCCTGGCTCGGCGAGGCGCCCCGTGGCTGAGTCGCGCAAGGAACAGGCGCGGCCACGCCTCTGGGCGCGCGGCGAGGGTGTCGTGCTCCTCGCGGCGGACGCGCCGCCGGACGGCGAGGGCGTCGTGCAGGCGATCCGCGAGGGCATCGCGCGCGGCTTCCGCGGGGAGGTCGATCCGCCGCTGCCGGAAGCACGCCTCTACCACGTGCGCTCCGAGGGCGAGACCGTCGGGGTGCTGGGCATCGCGCCCGGTCCGGGAGCGCGCAGCGTGACGTTCTCGGGCGTCGCAATCGCCCCCGAGCTGCGCGGACGATCGATCGCCGCGCGTGCGGTGCGAGTCGCGGAGCGGCGGCTGCGCCGCGAGGGCGTGCGCACGTTCTACGGGCGCGCGCCGCGCGGCAACGGGCGGGGGCTCTACTTCTGGCTGCGCGCCGGATACGCCCCGCTGCGCGCGCTCCGCCCCGAGGACGACGCCACCTGGTTCCGGCTGCCTACTCCGTAGCCTCGTCGGCGGCCTCTCCGGCACTCCCGCCCGCCCCGCCACGCTGCCGCGCGGCCTGACGGGCCTCGAGGTAGCGCTTCGCGCCGCGGCGGTACCAGACGGCGAACAGCACGGCGCTCAGCAGCGCGGCGGCGATGTCCAGCAGCGGCAGTGCGTCCGCCGGCACGAACGTGGCGAAGCGCCCGATCCAGTAGCCCGCGAGCAGCGTCAGCGCGACGCCGAGCCGGCTCCTGCGGCCCGCGGGCCTCGGCGCCGCGCCAGCAGGAGGGGCGTGGGCCTCGCTGCGCCGAGGGCGGAAGCGGCGGCGGCGCGACGCCACTGCGGGCTAGGCGTCGTCGATGCGGCGGAAGCGGCGACGCTTCCCGCGCGCGGGCGCCGCGGCGGGCGGAGGAGGGCTGACGGCAGGCGGGGCCATGGGCGGCATGGGCGGAGGAGCGGGAATCGTGCCCGCGTGCGCGCCGAACGGGGCTCCCAACGGGTCGAAGCCGGCAGGGGGCGCCTGGAAGCCCTCGGACTGCATGCTCCCGCGGATCACGTCGAGGCAGCGGTTGCAGAAGAACTGCAGCACCGGCTCGTCGCAGTCGCCGACCCAGACATCGCCGCAGTCGATGCCCGGGATGTCGTTGCGTGGGTTGAGGTGGAAGAGCACGCCGCAGCTGCTGCAATCGGAGAGCAGCCCGGGGTCGCTGACGGTCACCTTGCAGATATCGCAAGTGTCGGTGTTGGCGGCGGTCATCGCTCGCGTGCCTCCTCGTGCGTCGCTGTTCCGGTAGCCGTTAGCGGACGGCCGAGCGCCAGTGGCCGCCCGTGGCGGCGTCCGTCTCGTGGCGCTCGATGCAGGGGTCGCAACTGAAGCTGAAGCCACAGGCCTGCCCGAACGTCGCCGCCCCGCAACTGCGGCCCAGCGCCTCCTGGCTGAGGTCGATGTGGAAGACCGCGCCGCACTCGGCGCAGTCGGCCATCTCCTTCGGCGGTCCCTGCAGGCCGCAGACGGCGCAGTCCAGCAGGGCGGCAGCCGCGGGGGCCGCTGCAGGCTGGCGCTGGGCGGGCAGCGTGCTCATCGTTCCTCCGTCTCGCCGGCGTCGCGCAGTCTGGCGCGTACGGCGCGGCGCGCGCTCGCCGCGTCCCTCAGAGTGCCGAGATAACGCTCGCGACGCAAGCGCTCGAGCCACTCGCCGAGGGCGGGACCGCGCTCGACGCCCAGCCGCAGCAGCGCCCTCGCGTCCAGCGGCGGCCGCGTGCGCTCCCAGCGGCGCAGATCGCGCTGCAGCAGCGGCTGGCCCGCGGGGTCGAGCCAGCGGGCGGCGGCTCGGGCCTCGATCGAGACGCCCTCGAGGGCCGCGAGGGCGTCCGGCGTGCGGTCGCGCGCCGCGATCAGGCGCGCCGCCTCGTGTACGGCGCGGCGGGCGGCGCGGGGAGCCGTGAGCCGATCGGCGATCGCGGCGCGCCCGGCCAGCGGCGCGATCAGCACGGCGAGCAGCAGCGAGGGCGGATGCGGGCCCGGCCGCCGGGCGAGCGCGCGCGGCGCCGACACGGCGGGTGGCAGCGCTGCGTTCGAACTCCGCCCAGAGGCGGCGGCCGGAGATGCGCGCGACCCAGCGCGGGGCGTCCTCGATCCAGCGCGCCGTCTGCGGCTCGGGCCGCAGCCCGAGCGCGGCGGCATGGCGCGCACCGCGCCAGAGCCGCGTGGCGTCGTCGCGGAAGCTGTCCGCGCGCAGCGCGCGCAGGCGGCGCGCGGCGAGGTCCTCGAGGCCGCCGAACGGATCGAGCAGCTCGCCGCGTCTCGGCCCCGCCACGCCGAGGGCGATGGCGTTGACGCTGAAATCGCGCCGCGCGAGATCCTCGTCGATCGTCGCGCCGGGGCGCACCTCGGGCAGCGCGCCGGGCCGCGCGTAGCGCTCGCTGCGCAGCCCCGCGAGGTCGATCCGCTGCCCGCGCAACTCGACCCGTGCGGTGGCGAAGCGCGGCTCCCGATGCACCGCGACGACCTCGCCGCTTCCGTCGCGCAGCCGCGCCGCCGTCGCGGTGGCGAGGGCGGCGGCGTCCCCACCGCAGGCGAGGTCCAGCTCGGCCGGCGCGACGCCGGCTGCGAGGTCGCGGATCGCGCCGCCGACGGCCCACAGTTCGATGCCCAATTCCGTGGCGGCCTCGGAGGCGGCGTCGAGCAGGGTTCGCGCGTCGGAGGGCAGGGCTCGGCGCAGCCGCGGAAGCGTAGGACGTATAAGCGGGTAATCTATTCTTGACACAGTGAAGTAGCCGCTCCTAGGATGAGTGAGTGCGGGGCGAACCCCAGCCCGTCTCGTGTTTCGGGCGGCGGGGTCTCTGGACGGTAGCGTACGTGGTGGCGGAGCACGTGCGCCCCGAAAGGGTAGTCGCTTGGTCTCCGCACCCTGTGCTCTCCACGACGTCCAGTTCGCCCTCGGCATCGAGTTCGCCGATGAGGCGCTGCTGCGCCTCGCGCTGACTCATCCCTCCTACACCAACGAGCACGAGGGCGTCGGCGGCTCCTTCGAGCGGCTCGAATTCCTCGGCGACGCGGTGCTCGGCATGGTCATCGCGGAACGGCTCTACGAAAGCTTCCCCGAGGTCGAGGAGGGCACGCTGACGCTCTGGCGTGCGCACATCGTGCAGGGTCCGACGCTGGCGCAGGCGGCGAAGCGCCTCGAACTGGGGCGCTGGCTGCTGCTCGGCCGCGGCGAGGAGGCGACGGGCGGACGAGAGCGGCCCGGGAACCTCGCCGACGCCTACGAGGCGCTGATCGGGGCGCTCAAGCTGGACCGCGGACCGGACGGCGGACTCGAGGGCGCCCGGCGCTTCATCGAGCGCACACTGGCGCCGGAGCTGGAAGCGTTGCAGACTGACCCCGCCGAACTGAACACCAAGGGCGCGCTCCAGCAATACTGCGAGGGGCGTCTCCCCCGCCCCCAGTACGTGACCGTCGACGAGCGCGGGCCCGAGCACGCGCGCGAGTTCGCGGTCGAAGTGCGAATCGACGGCGAGACGATGGGCCGGGGGAGCGGGCGCACGAAACAGCAGGCCGAGAAGGAAGCGGCCCGCGAGGCCTTGCAGTTGCTGCGCGCGCAGGCGCGGCAGGCGGGCGAACACGCGCCCGCGGCGCGGACGGACTAGCCCCGTGTATCTGCGACGCGTAGAGGCGTACGGGTTCAAGTCCTTCGCGGACCGCCAGGTCTTCGAGTTCGGTCCCGGCCTGACCGCGGTCGTCGGACCGAACGGCTCCGGCAAGTCCAACGTCTCCGACGCGATCCGCTGGGCCCTCGGCGAGCAATCGGCGCGCTCAATCCGGGCCCGCAAGACCGGCGACGTCATCTTCTCCGGCTCCGATGGGCGGCGCGAGATGGGCGTCGCCGAAGTCACGCTGATCCTCGACAACTCCGAGCAGTGGATGCCGATCGACTTCGACGAGGTGAGCGTCAGCCGGCGCGCCTACCGTAGCGGCGAGAGCGAATACCGCATCAACGGGCAGAAGGTGCGGCTGCTGGACGTGCAGGACCTCTTCCGGCGCGCCCAGGTCGGCCAGAACTCCTACGCGATGATGTCGCAGGGCCTCGTCGACGAGATGCTTGGCCTGCGGCCGCTGGAGCGCCGCAACCTGATCGAGGAGGCCGCCGAGGTCCACGGCCACCGCATCGAACTGACGCGAGGGGAGCGGCGGCTGACGCAGACGCGCGACAACCTCGGCCACGTGCGGGTGATGATCCGCGAACTCGCGCCGCGCCTGCGCCAACTGGAGCGGCAGTCGACGCGTGCGAGCCGCTTCCGTGAACTCGACGCCCAGCTCGGCGCCGCCCTCGAAGCCTGGTACGAGACCGAACTGCGACGGGCCAGCGAAGCGCTGACAGCCGCGCAGTCGCGCCACGATCAGTACGCCGAGGCGTTCGCCTCGGCGCGCCGGCAAGCGGAAGCGTTCGCCCCGGAAATCGCCGCCGCCGAAGGCGCCGTCGCCGCCGCGCGCTCCGAACTGGCCGGCGCACAGCGGCGCGAGCGCGAGCTGGCGGAACGCTCGCTGGCGCTCGGCCAGCAGCGCGCCCTCGCCGAGCAGCGCCGCGAACTGCTGGTCGTGCGGCGCGACGAGATCGACGCGGCCATCGCGGAACTGACGGCCGCGCCCGGCAGTGACGCTCCCGACAGCGCCGCGCCGGACGGCGGCGCGCTCGTCGCACTCGAGGCGCGACTCGCCGAGGCCGGCGCCGAGCTGGAGGCAGCGCGAGAGGCGATGCGCAGCGCCGACGAAGCCTTGCGCGCCGTGCTGCGCGAACTGGCCGAGGCGGAGGCGCGCCGCTCCCGCATCGAGGCCGCGATCCGCGACGCCGAGGCGCGTCGCGAGCGCGCGCAAGCCGAGCAGCGCCGGCGCGAGCGGGACCGCGCGCAGGCGAGCGAGCGGCGCGAGGCGCTGAGCGACGAACTGCGCGACTACGGCAGGCGCGCGCTGGCGGCGCGCCGCGAACAGGAACGCCTCGCCCTCGAGATCTCCGAGGCGCTGCGGCGCCGCGAGATCGCGGAGCGGCGGATTGAGGAGACGCGCAACCAGGCCGAGGCCGGACGCGAAGCGCTGCGCGCGGCGACGACGCAGCGCGAGCAACTGGCCGCCCGCCGCGAGTTGCTCGCGACGCTGGTGGCGCAACTTGGGAAGCAAGGCTCCGCAGCCCGGGAAGTGCTCCGCGCGGCGAACGAGCCGAACGGCGACGAGCAGCCGCTCAGCGGGGTCATCGGCCTCGTCGGGCGCCTGATCCGCGTGCCTCAGGGTCTGGAGCACGCGATCGAGGCGGCCCTCGCCGAGCAGATCGGCGCGGTCGTCGTCGAGCGGCAAGACGAAGCGCTGGCGGCGATCGAGCACCTGCGCGGCCAGGGCGCCGGCTCCGTCTCGGTGCTGCCGCTCAACAGCATCCCGCGGCAGTACCCGCTCAACATGCTCAGCGAGCGCGCAGTGGTCGGCGTCGCCTCCACACTGGTGACGACCGATCGCAGGTTCCGGCCACTCGTCGATCTCCTGCTCGGCCGCACGATCGTGGTCGAGGACCTGTCCACGGCGCTCAAGACCGTCTCCCGCGGCCTCGGCTCCGTCGTCACCCGCGACGGGGTGCTCGTGCGCGCCGACGGCTCGATCTTCGGCGGATCGCGCGGCACGGCGGCGGAGCAGTTCGTGCTGCACGACGAGGAGCAGTCGCTGCCCGAGGCAATCGAGGCGGCGCGCAAGGCGGAGGACGCCGCCGCCGCGCAGGTCCAGCACCTCGACGACATCGTCGCCGACGCCCGCGACGCCCTCGATGCGGCGCGCCGCGCCGCTGTCGAGGCCGAGAACGAGCAGCGCGACCACGAGCGGGCTACCGCGCGGCTGCGGCGGCGGCTGGTCGCGCTCGGAAGCGAGTTGCGGCTCGTGCACGCCGTGCTCGCCGAGGACGACGCGCAAGCGGCGACGGAAGACGCCGGCGAAGTCATCGAGCAGGAGCGCGCCGCGCTGACGGCGCTCGACGCGCGGATCGCGGAGTCGCGTGATCGCTCGGAAGCCGTCGGCGTGGAACGCGACAGCGCCGGCGATCGCGTCGCGCAGCACGCCGCCGAAGTCGCCGCGGCCGAGGGCGAACGCACGGCCACGCGCGACCGCCAGGCGACGCTGGAGGAGTCACGACGGCGCAGCGTCGAGCGCCTCGCGGAGCGCAGCGATCAGTCGCTCGCGATCCGCCGCGAACTGGAAGACCTCGAGCTGACGCTGCGCGATCTCCGCGAGCAGATCGCCAACGTCGAGACCGCCCGGCGCGCCGCGGACGAGGCCGTCGCGCCGGCGCACGCCACGCTGGCCGAGGCCGAGCGCGCCGAGCGCGAGCTGACGGCGACGCGCGGCGACAGCCAGGCGCGCCTCTTCGCCGCCGAGCGTGAACTGCTCGATGCGCAGTCCACGCTGCGAGAACTCGCGAGCCGCGTCCAGAGCCTCACACAGCAGATCGCGGACGACGGCCTCGTCCTGCACGAGGATGGCAGCGTGCGCCGTCCGGGCGCCGGCCAGGCGCCGGACGTACTCGCGGATAGCCCGGCAGCGGAGCCGGTGGCAGCCGGCGGCAACGGCACGGACGAGGGCGCGGCTCAGCTCGCGCTCTCGGTCGTCCCGGCAAGCGGCGGCGCCGAGGTGGATACGGCGCTGCTGCGCGAGCGCATCTCCGAACTGCGCGGCGAAATCCGCGCCCTCGGGCCCGTCAACCTCGAAGCGCTCGACGACCTCAGCGAGGAGCGCGAGCGGCACGACTTCCTGAGCGGGCAGGTCGAAGACCTCGAGGCGGCCGAGCTGCAGTTGCGTGCGGCGATCGTGGAGCTCGAACGCGAGATCCGCGGACGCTTCGAGGAGACCTTCGAGCTCGTGAACACGAGCTTCGGGGACTACTTCCAGCGCTTCTTCGGCGGCGGACGCGCCGAACTCACCATCGTCGAGCCCGAGGACGAGCACGGCGAGGCGGGAGTGGACGTGCGCGCGCAACCGCCGGGCAAGCGCATCTCCTCGCTGGCGATGCTCTCGGGCGGCGAGCGCGCGCTTACCTCGGTGGCGCTGCTGTTCGCGCTGCTGGCCGTGAATCCGGCGCCCGTCTGCGTCCTGGACGAGGTCGACGCGGCGCTCGACGAGGCGAACGTGGGGCGCTTCGTCGAGACCCTGCGCGGGCTCTGCGAGCGCTCGCAGTTCATCGTGATCACCCACAACCGCGGCACCATCGAGGCCGCGGACACCATCTACGGCGTCTCGATGGGCGACGACTCGGTGTCGCGCGTGCTCTCGCTGCGGCTGGCGGACCTCCCGCAGGCCTCGTAAGCGCGCCGCCGGGCCCGGCTCACTCGCCAGCGGCCTCGCGCCTCGATACGATCGGCGGCGCGCAGCGGCGATCCGCTACGATCAGGGTGTGATCAAGGTGATGCCGTGAGGCTGTTTCGAGCCAACGCCGACTCCGGAGCAGCCACGGGCGAGGCGCTGTCGCGCACGCGTCGCTCATGGTTCGGCCGCGTCGGCGACCTGCTGCGCGGCAACGAGATCACCCCGGAACTCTGGGACTTGCTGGAAGAGGTGCTGATCGGCTCCGACGCCGGGGTCGAGACCACCCTCGAGGTGATCGAGCGCGTGCGCGCCGCCAGCCCCCGGCAGACAGCCGATCTGCACGCCGCGCTGCGGCACGAACTGATCGCGATCCTCGAGGCGCCCGAGGGCGCGGGCAGGCTCTGGGGCGAGGACGATGACGACCCACCCCGGCCCGCGGTCGTGCTGATCGCCGGAGTCAACGGCACCGGCAAGACGACGGCCGTCGCGAGGCTCGCCCACGCCTACCAGGCCGAGGGCGAGCGCGTGATCGCGGCGGCCGGCGACACCTTTCGGGCAGCCGCGATCGAGCAGCTGCGCAACTGGGGCGAGCGCATCGGCTTCGACGTGATCGCGCACCAGCAGGGCTCGGATCCCGCTGCCGTCGCCTTCGACGCGATCGAGGCGGCGCGGGCGCGCGGCCACGACCTCGTGCTGGTCGACACGGCAGGGAGGCTACATAACAAACAGAACCTGATGAACGAGCTGGCCAAGGTCCGGCGCGTGATCGAGCGTCAACTGGGGCGCGGGCCGGACGAGGTCGCGCTCGTGCTCGATGCGACCACGGGGCAGAACGGCCTCGCCCAGGCGCGCGCCTTCACCGAGGCGATCGAGGTGACCTCGGTGATCCTCACGAAGCTCGACGGCAGCGCGCGGGGCGGCATCGTCTTCGCGGTCGCCTCGGAGTTGGGGCTGCCGGTGCGCTTCATCGGAGTTGGGGACGGACCGGGGGATCTGGCGCCCTTCGATGCGCAGTCGTTCGTGGACGGCTTGCTCGCGCCTTCCGGGACCGAGCAGGACTAGCGGACCGGCGCGGTGTACGAGGCGCTCACGTGGTACCTCGCGCTGGTGCTGATCGGCGGCGCGGGCCTGCTGCCGGCGACGCTGCTGCTCGGGCGGCTGCGCTCTCGCGGCGTGCTCTACGCCCGTCCGCTGGCGCTGCTGCTGCTTGCGCAGATCGTCTGGCTCGCCTCGGCGCTGACCGCGATTCCCTACGGAACGGGCCTCGTGGTCGCCGCGCTCGCGGCGCTCTACGGCTGGTCGGCGTGGCTGGCCTGGCAGGAGCCGGAGCGGCTGCGGACGGTCTGGAGCATGCGCCGCACCGTCCTCGCGGGGGAGGCGCTGTTCCTCGTGGTGTTCGCGATCGTGCTGCTCGTGCGCGCCCAGGCGCCCGCCGCGATCAACACCGAGAAGCCGATGGACCTGATGCTGCTCAGCGCGGTGCACGAGGCCGAACGGATGCCGCCGCCCGACTCCTGGCTCGCCGGCTACGACGTCTCCTACTACCACCTCGGCCACGTGATGATCGATGCCAGCGGGCGGCTCGCGGGGATCGCGCCGCGCTTCGGCTTCAACCTCGGGCTGGCGGCCGCGGCCGCGCTCGCGGCGGTCGCGATCGCCGGACTCGCGAGCGACGCCGTCGCTCTCGGCCCGCGGCGGCGGCGCGCCACGCCCTGGATCGCGGCCGGCGTGGCCGTCGTGGCGCTGATCTGGATCGCGCCGCTCGAGGGCCTGGCCGAGCTGGCGGCGGCGAACGGGCTCGGCGGCGAGGGCCTCTGGGGCCGCCTCGGTGTGGACCGCCTGCCCGGCCCCGCCGAGGCGACGTACGGAGTGCCGGACCAGTTCTGGTGGTGGTGGCGGGCGACGCGCGTCATCCCCGGCACGATCAGCGAGTTCCCCGCCTTCTCCTACATCCTCGGCGACCCGCACGCGCACGTGCTCGCACTGCCGCTCGGGATCGTCGCGCTCACCGTCGCCCTCGACACATTCGAGGGCGGGACGGCGCTCTCGTGGAAGCGCTGGACCGCGCAGCCGGAGGCACTGCTGCTGGCCGGCGCGCTCTTCGCGGGACTGGCGATGACGAATGCCTGGGATGTGCTCGCCTACGGCCTGATCTGGCTTGCCGCCGCCGCCGCCGCCTTCCGCGCGGTCGGCTGGCCGCTCTCCGGCGCGCTCTTCGGAGCGGCGCGCTACCTCGCGGGGCCGGCGATCGTCGGACTGCTGATCGCCTGGCCGCTCCTCCAGACCCTCGATACCTCGTCGATCGGAGCGACGCTGGTGACCGAGGCGGCGAGCGACCCCGTGCGGCTGCTGCTGTTCTGGGGCGCGCCGCTGCTGCCGGTCGTCCTCGCCGCGCTGCTGACGCGCCAGCGCGCCTCGAGGCGTGCACTGGCCTGGAGCCTGCCGCTGGCGGCCGCGCCGCTGGCGCTCTGGGCGCTCTGGGCGGCCGGCGGCGAGGGCGACGCGTTTGGCCAGCGCGGCGCTGGCTGGCTGACCCTCGCGGTCCTTGTGCTCGCGACCGGGGCGGCCGCGGCGGCCGCGGCGAGCCGTTACGCCGAGGGCCGGCGCGATCACGCCGCCTGGCTGGCGCTGGCGGCCACGGCGGGCGCGATCCTGCTCGCGACCGAGCTGTTCCACGTGACGGACGCGCTCAGGCACGCTCGCATGAACACCGTCTTCAAGTTCTGGTACGTCGCCTGGCCGCTCCTCGCCACCTCCGGGGCGATCGGTCTCGCCCTCGCCTACGACGCCGCGCCGCCCCGTCCGCTCGCCGCGCTGCGAGGGCGACTCGCGTCGCCGCAGGGGGCGCTCGCGGCCTTCGCGGCTCTCGCCGCGCTGCTCTGGCTCGGCTCGCTGCTGTACGCGCCGGCGGCGACGATCAGCCGCGGGCGCGAGGGGCAGGCACGCGGCATCGACGCGCTCGCCCACGTCGAGCGGCGCGATCCCGGCCTCGCCGAGGCGCTGCGCTGGGTGCGCAGTGAGCTCGATCGCGATCGCCACGTGCTGCTCGAGGCGGCGAGCCGCAGCTACGGGCCGGGTAATATGATCTCAGCGGCCAGCGCCACGCCGACACTGATCGGCTGGCCGGGCCACCAGTTGCAGTGGCACAGCACCGCAGCGCTGATGGAGCGCCTCAACGTGGTGAACACGATCTATCGCGACGGAGCCGGCCCCGAGACCCTGCGGCTCGCTCGCGAGTATCGCGTGACGCACATCTACCTCGGACGCGAGGAACGCAGTCAATTCGGCGCCGACGTCGGCGCACGCTTCGATACATGGCCGACCGTGTTCGAGGCGCCCGGCGCGCGGATCGTCGCGGTGCCTGAGGGCGGTCCATGAGCGCGAGGTTGCGCGTCGGCCTCGATCAGGTCCGGGCGGACCGGACGCTGCTGATCCTGCTCGGCATCGCCGCCGTCGCGCTCGTGCTGCGCGTGATCGACCTCGACGTGCGGGCGATGCACCACGACGAGTCGCTGCACGCCAAGTACGCCTGGGATCTCTCCGAGGGGCGGGGGTACGTACACAACCCGCTGATGCACGGACCGCTGCTCTTCCACACGGTGGCCGGCTCCTTCGTGATCTTCGGGGACAACGAGGTGGCCTCGCGGCTGCCGATGGCCCTCGCGGGCGCCGTGCTGGTGCTCGCGCCGCTGCTGCTGCGCCGCTGGCTCGGGAATACCGGAGTGATCGTCGCGGGGGCGCTGATCGCGTTCTCGCCGGTGCTGCTCTACTACTCGCGCTTCTCGCGCAACGACGTGCCGGCGGCGCTCTTTACGCTGCTGCTGTTCGCCGCGATCTGGCGCTACCGCGACGACGGGCGGGAGCGCTGGCTGATCGTTGCGGCGGTGGTGCTCGCGCTCTCGTTCGCGACGAAGGAGACGGCCTACCTGTTCTCGGGCCTGGCGCTGCTCTACATCAACGCGACGCTCACCAGCGAGCTGCTGCGGCAGTCGCGCGAGCACTTCGGCGGCCTCCGCAACGTCGCACCGCGAGCCGCATGGGCCGTGCTCTTCCTCTTCGCCTGGGTGATCGCCGCGCTGTGGTATCCGCTGGGCCCGCTGCGGCGGCGCTTCGGCTGGAACACGCTGCCGCGCGAGGGCGACCTCATGGTCGTGGTCGGGACGCTGACCGCCCCGTTCCTCGGCGCCGCGCTGCGCATCCCGTTCCCGGGGATCGAGACCTCGACCTTCGAGCATATCGAGACCGTGCTGGTCATCGAGTTACTGGTGATCAGCGTGATCATCGGCGTGCTCTGGCGCCCCTCGACGTGGCTGCCGCTGGCCGCCGTCGCCTGGCTGATCACGATCCCGCTCTTCACCACCGGATTCACGAACCAGGACGGCTTCCTCTCGGCGTTCTGGGGCCAGCTCGACTACTGGCTCGATCAGCAGGACGTGCAGCGCGGGAAGCAGCCGCTCCACTACTACCTGATGATGCTGCCGACCTACGAGTTCCTCTCGCTGATCCCGGCGCTGATCGGCGGCGCCTGGCTGCTCTGGCGCAAGGATCCGCTGACACGGCTGCTTGCCTGGTGGCTCGTCGGGCTCTTCATCCTGCTCTCGCTGGCGGGCGAGAAGATGCCGTGGCTCAACGTGCACTTCGCGCTGCCGCTGGCGCTGCTCGCCGGGCGCGCGCTCGGCCTCGCGCTGCCCTCCGCCTGGCGTTCCCTTCGAGGAGCCCGCGAGGACTTCGTAGCGCCCGCGGGCTCCCCGCGGCCGGCCTTGCTCTGGGCGGGCGGCGCCGCCGTTCTCGCGCTGCTCGCCGCGGTCTCGCTGTGGACCGCCTTCGGCGTCTCCTACCGCCACCCGGACACCCCGGTCGAGCCGCTGATCTACACCCAGACCTCGCCGCAGGTGCCCCTGCTCGCGCGGGAGATCGAGGAGTTCGTGCGCGCGCAGCCGACAGCGACACCCGTGATCGTGGACACCACGGCCTCGCTGACCTGGCCCTGGGCCTGGTATCTGCGCGACGTGCCCAACGTCGGCTACCTCGGGGCGGACGCGATCCGCGAGCACGGGCCCGGCGACGGCGCGATACTGATCAGCGCAAGCAGCACCGTCGGGCCGAACTGGGAGCTGCGTGACCGCTTCGAGTCGCCCCGGCCCTACATCCACCGCTGGTGGTTCCGGGAAGAAGGCTACCGCGCGGCCACGGCGGGCGGCGTCCTCGGCAAGCTCGCCAGCGGCGAGTTGCTCGCCGACTGGGTGAGCTTCGTCGCCACGCGCACCGAGGAGGACTCGCTCGGGGCGCTGCGCGGCCACATCTGGTTCCCGCTGCGCTGACCACACGCCGCCCGGCGTCGCGCCCGACGACGCGATCGCCGAACATAGAGGGCAGATCGAGACGCAGGGACGGTTCGCTGCAACGCGGCCGCAGGCGGCCGCGCGAGGGGGCGACAGCGTGAAGTGGCGACGCTCGCTGATCGGTCTCGTCGTCAGCGCGATCTTCATCGTGCTGCTGCTGCGCCAGGTCAGCGGACCGGAGCTGCGCGACGCCTTCGCCGCGGCCTCGCCGGGCTGGCTCGCCGCCGCCTTCGCGATCTACCTCGGCGCGCTCTGGCTGCGAGGGCTGCGCTGGAAGCTGGTGCTGCGCGGCGCGACGCCGATCAGCACTTCCGATGCAACGGCGCTCGTGGTGATCGGCTACGCGGCGAACAACGTGCTGCCCGTCCGCGCCGGCGAGCTGGTGCGCGCGCAGCTGCTGCACGAGCGCCACGGCGCGGACCGCGTCGCCGCGCTTGGCACGATTCTCGTCGAGCGCGTCTTCGACGGCGTCGTGCTGGCGCTCTTCCTCGCCGGCACGATCGCCCTCGCGGGCGGGAGCGGCGTGCTGCGCCTGCTCGCCGCGGCCACGGGCGTGGCCTTCGTCGCGCTCGCCCTCGCGCTGCTGTTCGGCGGTCCGCGGCTGGCCGTCAACCCCGGAGCCGCGCAGCGGCTGCTGAGGCCCCTGCCGGCGCGGCTCCAGCACCTCGTCGCGCCGCGCCTCGATCGCTTCGTCGAGGGCCTGACGACGATCCGCGGAACGCGCGCGTGGAGCGCGATCTTCGCCGTCACGGCCGCCTCATGGGCGATCGAGGCGGCGATGTACTGGCTCGTTGGCATCGGGCTCGGTCTCGACCTCGATCCGCTGCTCTACCTCGCCGTCTGCGCGGCGGCGAACCTCGCGATCGCCGCGCCGAGCACCTCCGGCGGCATCGGGCCGTTCGAGTTCTTCGCCCGCGAGGTGGCCGTCGTCTTCGGCGCGACCGCTGCGGCGGGCACGGCCTACGCGATCGCGCTCCACGCGCTGCTGCTGATCCCCGTCGCGGCGCTCGGGCTGCTGCTGCTCTGGCGGCGGCACATCGGCCTGCGCGGCCTGCTGCGCACCGCGCCCGACGATGCGCCCACGGATGCGCCGGCTGCCTCGACGCCGCAGGGGAGCGGCTAGTGCGCGCGGTCGTCGTCGGTGGCGGCGTCGGTGGGCTCGCCGCCGCCTGGGAGCTGGCGAAGGCGGGCCACGAGGTCACACTCGTCGAGGCCGGGCCGGTGCTCGGCGGCCAGGTCCGCACCTTCGAGATCGGCGGCGGCCGGATCGAGTCCTTCTACCACCACCTCTTCCGCTCCGACACGGTTATCGCGGAGATCATCGAGGAGATCGGGCTCGGCGAGGACCTCGAGTGGGTCGACTCGCGCGTCGGGATGTTCGGCGACGAGCGCGTCTACCCGTTCACGAGCGCGGGCGACCTGCTGCGCTTCGACCGCGTCTCGCTGCTGACGCGGGTGCGCCTCGGCCTGACCGCGCTGTGGCTGCGCCGCGTCGCCGACTGGCGGCGCTACGAGGGCATGAAGGCGAAGGACTGGATCACCTCGAAGGTCGGCACGGAGGGCTACGAGCGCGTCTGGGGACCGCTGCTGCGCGCGAAGTTCGGGCGGCACGCGCCCGAGGTGGCGATGGTCTGGTTCTGGGGCAAGATCTACCTGCGCTTCGCCTCGCGGCAGGGCGGGCCGCTGGCGAAGGAGCAGCTCGGCTACCTGCGCGGCTCCTTCGGCCGCATGGTCGACGCCCTCGCCGAGGCGATCCGCGCGCGCGGCGGCTCCGTGCAGGCGGGGCGGCCGGTGCAGCGCATCGTGAGCGAGGACGGCCGCGTGCGCGGCGTCGAGCTTGCACCCGAAGAGGAGGGCGGGGAGCCGGAGTTCCTCGAGGCCGACACGGTGATCGCGACCGTGCACTCGGGCGTGTTGCCGCGCATCGCGCCCGATCTGCCGGAGGACTACCAGGCGCTGCTCGGGGAGGTCGAGTACCAGTGGGCGACGGTGCTGCTGCTGGCGCTGGACCGCCCGCTCTCCGAGATCTACTGGCTGACGATCACCGACGACGACTGCCCCTTCGTGGTGGCGGTGGAGCAGACGAACTTCCGCGACCCCGCGGAGTACGGCGGGCAGCACATCGTCTACTTCTCGAACTACGCCGATCCCGGCGACCCGGTGGTCGAGGAGGACGTGGAGCAGGTGCTGGATCGCTACGAGCCGTACATCCGGCGCATCAACCCGGCGTTCGAGCGCAGCTGGATCAACGACAAGTGGCTGTTCAAGGACCGCGCCGGCCAGCCAATCGTGCACTGGCGCTACCACGAGACGATCCCGCCGCACCGCACCGGCATCGAGGGCTTCTATCTGGCCAACAATACGCAGATCTACCCCGAGGATCGCGGCCAGAACTACACGATGCGCATGGGCATCGAGGTCGCGCGGCTGGCGATGGCGGACGCCGATCGCACCACGGCAGCCGGAGCAGGGGACGGGCAGGCGGGTGGGGCGTGAGCCGGAAGAAGCCGCCGGACGAACCCGGCCAGGATGTCGAGTTCGCCGCGATTGCCTGCCTGGTGATCAGCGACGTGCTCCTGGACATCGCCGATCGGGCGTTCGGGCGCAGGCGAGACGGCTCGCAGGCCGGGGAGTTCGCCGTGTGGTTGGCCGAATGCTACGAGGAAATGTCCACGGGCGTGCCGGTCGGCGAGATCGCAGAACTGGCCGCGCAAGAACTGCCCGACGGCGAACCCGCCGCCGAGGCGATCGCGTGGGTCGCGGAGCAGCTGGACCACGAAGCCGCCTACTTGCGCGGGGACGCGCTCACGCCCGGCGCCGAGGCGGAGCGTCTGGCCGCACGCGGCGCGGAGAAGCTGGTCGGGCTGCTGCGCGAGATGGTTGCCGATCTCGAGGAAGAGAGCGCCTGACGCGCCCCCCATGGCTGGACCCCGCCGCGCTCACGGCCGCCCTCGCGTTGACAGCCGCGCCGCTCCGTCCGTAGCCTCGACTTGATCGCAAGGCCCGGCGTACGCGCCGGGAGCGTGCGATGTGCCGCCGGGGGAGCCGCAAGGCTGAGATCCGTCGAGGACAACCCCAGGAACCTGATCTCGGTAATGCGAGCGTAGGGAACGCGGTGATGACGAACCTGACCGGCCCCGGCGGGGCCGCCCGGTAGCGTATCCCCGGCTGATCCTCCCACTCGCGATCCGTGCCGCGCGGCGCATCCTCGCACGCAGCAGAGGAGGAGGCGCCGCGTGATCGTGGAAATAGAGTGTCTGCCAACGCCGCCGGGCACGCCCGATGTCCAGTTCGAGCACGTCGAGGCGGCGATCGCCGTCATCCAGGACTCCGGCCTGAAGTACGAGGTCGGCGCGCTCGGCTCGACCGTCGAGGGGGATCCCGACGAGCTGTGGCCACTGATGCGCAGGGTCCACGAGGCCTGCCTTGAGTCCGGGGCCGAGAGCCTGGTCTCGGTGATCAAGGTCGGCCAGCGGGCCGTCGATGACGGTACCCCGTGGATGGAGGGGCTGACGGCCCCGTTCCGGAACGGCGAGCCCGCCTCGTGACGGCGGCCCTGCGGGCGGCGCGGCACTACCTGCCGGCGGCGCTCTTCCTCGCGGCGCTGATCGCCGTGTGGGACGTCTGGGTGCGGGTCGCCGGGACGCCGTCCTACCTGCTGCCGCCGCCGGGCTCGCTGCTGGACGCGTTCCTCGACCAGCGTGCGGTGCTGCCGGAACACATCCGCACGACGCTCAGCGAGGCGCTGCTGGGGCTCGCGTTCGCGGCGCTGCTCGGCGTGGGGGCGGCGGCGCTGATCGCCAGCCTGCCGCTGGCGCGGCGCGTGCTCTACCCGCTGCTCGTGGTCAGCCAGAACATCCCCGTGTTGGTGCTCGCGCCGCTGCTCGCCGTCTGGTTCGGCTTCGGCCTCACCCCGAAGGTCCTGATCGTCGTGCTGATCGGCTTCTTCCCGATCGCCGTGAACACGGCGGACGGGCTGATGAACGCGGACCGCGAGATGGTGGCGCTGGTGCGCAGCATGGGGGCCGATCGACTCAAGGTGCTGCGGCTGGTGCTGATCCCCTCGGCGGTGCCCTCGTTCTTCGCGGGGCTGCAGATCGGGGCCGCCTACGCGGTGATCGCCGCGGTGATCGCCGAGTGGATGGGCGCCAGCGCCGGCCTCGGACTCTTCATCATTCGCTCGCAGCGGGCGTTCCGCACGGACCAGATCTTCATGGCGGTGGTGCTGATCGCGCTGATCAGCATCACCCTCTTCGTCTGCGTGCACCTGCTCGCGAGGTATGCAATGCCGTGGCGCCACGCGGGCGCCCCAACGGAAGGAAACTGAGATGAGACGATTGCTGATCCTCGCCGCCGCGCTCGCCGCGCTGCTGCTTGCCGCCTGCGGGGACGAGGAACTGCGCCCGGCGACGCTGATGCTGAACTGGACGCCCAACAACCACCACGCCGGGATCTACGTGGCGCAGGCGAACGGCTGGTACGAGGAAGAGGGCATCGACCTCACGATCATCGAACCGGCCGCGGCCGGAGCGGACGCCGTCGTCGCCTCCGGCTCGGCGCACTTTGGCATCTCCCAGGCCGAGAGCCTGCTCCCCGCGCGCCTCGGCGGCGCGGACGTCGTCGCGATCGCGGCCTTGCTGCACTACAACGACTCGAGCCTGATGGCGCTCGCCGACGAGGGCATCGCGCGCCCGAAGGACCTTGAGGGCAAGACCTACGGCGGGTACGGCGGATCGCTCGAGAAAGAGCTGATCGACACGCTCGTCGCCTGCGACGGCGGCGATCCCTCGCTCGTCGAGTTCGTCGAGGTCGGGAACATCGACTACCTCGGCGGGATGGATCAGGATCGCTTCGACTTCGTCTGGGTGTTCGAGGGCTGGGACGCGCTGCGCGCCCGCGAGCTCGAGGGCCGTGCGCTGAGCAGCGTGCTGTTCTTCGACCACACCAACTGCATCCCGGACTGGTACACGCCGATCCTGATCACCAGCCGCGATCTGATCGAGGACGACCCGGACCTCGTGCGTGACTTCCTGAAGGCGACGACGCGCGGCTACGAGCACGCGATCGACAACCCGCAGGAGGCCGCCGAGCTGCTGCTCGAGGCGGCGCCGGAGCTGGACGAGGCGCTGGTCAAGGCGAGCGCGGACTACCACGCGACGCGCTACCGCGCGCAGGGCCGCGTCTGGGGCCACCAGGAGCAAGCCGTGTGGGAGCGCTTCGAGGCGTTCCTGCGCGAAGCCGGGCTGATCGACGCGCCGGTCGACGTGAACGAGGCGTTCACGAACGAGTTCCTGCCGGAGCCGTAGCGGCGGGCATGGCGGAGCAGCGCCGGTGACGAACGCCGCCGCGCCCGAGCTGCGGGTGCGCTCGCTGGGGCACAGCTACCCCGGCGACCCGCCCGTGGCCGCGATTGAGGGCGTCGACCTCGAGGCGGCGCGCGGCGCGTTCGTCAGCCTGCTCGGCCCGAGCGGCTGCGGCAAGAGCACGATCCTGCAGGTGCTTGCCGGCCTGCTCGTGCCCTCGCGGGGCGAGGCCAGCGTCGGCGCGGTCAGCACGATCGGCGAGCCGGGACTGACCGCCTACATGCCGCAGCGCGACCTGCTGCTGCCCTGGCGACGCGTCGAGGGCAACGCGACGCTCGGCGCGGAGGTCGCCGGCGTCGCCCGCGAGGAGGCGCGGGCGCGGGCGCGCGAGCTCTACGGGCGCTTCGGGCTGGAGGGGTTCGAACGCTCGTGGCCGGCCCAGCTCTCGGGCGGGATGCGCCAGCGCCTGGCGCTGCTGCGCACCTTCCTGATGCCGCGCGACACGCTGCTGCTCGACGAGCCGTTCGGCGCGCTCGACGCGTATACGCGGCGCGGGATGCAGGGCTGGCTGCAGGATGTCTGGGGCCGGGACGGCCGCACGGTCTTGCTGGTGACGCATGATGTCGACGAGGCGCTGCTGCTCTCCGACGTCGTCTACGTGATGTCGCCGCGGCCCGGCCGCATCGTCGAGCGCATCGCGGTCCCGCTGCCGCGCCCGCGCCGCAGCGCGGATGTCACGGCGGAGGTCTTCGTCGCGCTCAAGGCGCGCGTGCTCGCGGCGCTCGAGGCCTCGCCGACGTCCGACGGGGCGTGAGGCGCGCGTTCCTTGTTCGGACCATGGCGCGCTCATATAGTCGGGGCGACAGTCGAGACGGACAGCCGGGACGGCGCGGGATGCGTCGCCGCGCGGGCGTGAGGGAGCGAGCGTGCCGCTCGAAACCGAGGCGAAGGCCGCAATCCGCGCGCTGCTCGACGGACTCGTGCCGGGCGACGGCGACCTGCTCGAGGCGCTGCACCGCGTGCACCACCGCTACGGGTACATCTCGCGCGAGGCGATGGAGGTGATCGCGCAGCAATTGCGGCTCACCGCGGCGCACGTCTACGGCGCGACCACCTACTACTCGGACTTCCGCACCACGCCGCCGCCGCCGGTCTCGCTCGCCTGGTGCTCGGGCCCCGCCTGCCGGCTGCGCAACGGCAGCGGCATCCGCGCCGGGATCGAGGCCGTGCTCGGCTGCGAGCTGGGCGAGGACAGCCCGGACGGGCGCGTCGCCTTCACGCTCGGCCAGTGCGTCGGCACCTGCGAGCAGGCGCCGCAGCTCTGGCTGCAGGGCCGCGTGGTCGGCAAGCTCAACGCCGCGCGCGCCGTCGAACTCGCGCGGTCGCTGGCCGCCGGCGACGACCCGGAGACGCTGGGGCTGCCCGAGGGCGAGCCGGCAGCGGGACAGGGCTAGCGCGATGCTCGACGTCTACGCCGCGCTGCGCGAACCGGCCGACGCCGCCTACGCCGAGTGGCAGCGGCCCGTGCGACCGCGCATCGACCTCGCCTGGGATACCTCGGCGCTGGCCGCGGGCGCGGGCCGCACGCGCGCGGCGCTCGAGGCCGAGGCCGAGGCGCGCGGCGCGGCGGTCGACCTCGGACGCGTGCACGGCTACGGGCTGCAGTGGCTGCAGCCGCTCGCGCAGATCACCTGGCCGGATGGCGCCTCGGTGCTCTACGGCCCGGTCATGCCGGACAAGGTCGGCCTGCTGCTCGACGAGGCGACGGGTCGCGCGGGCGCGGCGGCGGAGCTGGCGCTCGGCGTGATCGCGGGCGAGCGGCCCGGGCTGCCGCCGATCGAGCAGCATCCCTTCCTCGCCTGCGAGGACGAGCGGCGGCTGCTCGCGCGGATCGGGCGCAGCGATCCCGAGTCGCTCGACCACTACCTCGCGACGGGCGGCTACCGCGCGCTGGCGCGCATGCTGGACCGCCACCACGGCGCCGAGGCGGTGCGCCAGCTGCAGCAGGACGCCGGGCTGATCGGGCGCGGCGGCGCCTTCTTCCCGGCCGGCGTGAAGTGGAACTTCCTCGCCGGCGCGCCCGACGACGAGCGCTACCTGGTCTGCAACGCCGACGAGGGCGACCCCGGCGCGTGGGTCAACCGCGTGCTGATGGAGGGCGACCCGCACCTGATCATCGAGGGCATGCTGATCGCCGCCTACGCGACCGCCGCGATCCACGGCTTCATCTACATCCGCGGCGAGTACCCGCTCGCCGTCGAGCGCGTGCGCGACGCGATCGCGCAGGCCGAGCAGGCGGGGCTGCTCGGCGAGCAGATCCTCGGCGGCGACTTCTCCTGCACGATGGAGGTGATCGTGGGCGCGGGCTCCTACGTCTGCGGCGAGGAGACGGGGCTGATCGCCTCGATCCAGGACGACCGCGGGATGCCGCGCGTCAAGCCGCCCTTCCCGGCGCAGGCGGGCGTCTTCTACAAGCCGACCAACGTCAACAACGTCGAGACCTACGCGCACGCCGCGCTGGTGCTCGCGCACGGCGCGGACTGGTATCGCGAGCAGGGCACGGAACGCAACAGCGGCACGAAGATCTTCTCGTTCTCCGGCGACATCGCGCGCACCGGCTTCATGGAGCTGCCCTGGGGCACGCCGCTGCGCGAGGTGCTGACGGCGCTCGGCGGGGCGACGCGCAGCAGCGGCGCGCCGGGTCCGCTCAAGGCGATCCAGCCGGGCGGCCCGCTGGCCGGCTACCTGCCCGCCGCGATCGCCGACGGGCTGAACCTCGAGAAGGAGGACTTCGCCGCGCAGGGCACGCTGATCGGCGCCGGCGGCATCGTCTTCGTCGGCGAGGACGCGAACTCGATCGACCTGAACGTGATGTTCGCCGAGTTCCTCGAAGAGGAGTCGTGCGGGCGCTGCACCAGCTGCCACCACGGCAACCAGCGCATGACCGAGGTCTTCAAGCGCGTGCTGTCGGGCGGCGGACGGGCCGAGGACCGCTACAACCTCGAGCAGCTCGGCCAGGCGCTGCAGTACTCGAACTGCGTGCACGGCTCGGCGAGCCCGACGATCATGCGCAACACGCTGCGCTACTTCAGCGAGGAGTTCGACGCGCACATCGAGGCGGCCGATCCGGGGCTCGAGGGGCGCGGCTTCCTGCGCTTCCGCGTCGCCGATCAGAGCGACCCGCGGCTGGAGGCGGCGCGCCTGATCTGCCCCGTCGAGGCGATCCGCGGATCGACGCGCGGCGGCTACTCGCTCGACGACGATCTCTGCATCCGCTGCGGCGCCTGCCACGACCTCGCGCCGCGCGGCATCGCCCGCGACGACCTCGTCGCGCTCGCGGCGGCGCGGGCGGTGACGTAGGGGGCGGAGTTCTCGACCAAGCTCCGACGTTCGTTCTAGGGAAGCGCAATGACAAACGCACTCCCGCTCTTCGACGAAATCGGTGCTTCACCGGGAGGGGTGAGAGCGCCTGCCGCCTCGTGGTTCGAAAGGGCGAACCGAGCCGATGGCACGGACGGGGGCAACGTCCGCGACACACTCGAGTCGTGGTATTCGCGTTTCCCCGACCCGACGGGCGACTTGCGGTCGCGGCTGAGAGCCAAGGACCAGAACAGCCTTTCGGCGTACTTCGAACTCTTCCTGAACGAGTTGTTCCAGAAGATGAACCTCAACGTAGAGGTAGGTCCAGAATTGCCGACTGGGTCTCGCCCGGACTTCCTGATCACCGCATCCGCAGGCAACAGTGCCTACGTGGAGGCGACCGTGGTAACCGGAGATCGCGACAATTCGCACGAACGAGCGGTGTTCGGCGCCATCAACGCGCTCGACGGCGAAGTCCCCGGAGACGTTGGCGTGGCAGCCTGTACGACCGGAAGACTCCACAGCACCCCGCGGCTCCGGACCATCAAAAACAAGGTGCGGCAGTGGCTCAGCGGGCTGAGTCAGGAGGCGCTCGGCGTTGGACCCGTGAAGTCCGCGCCGAAGTTATCGGTCCCGCCACCGGAAGTGGACGGTGACTGGCGCATGACCATGTACGCCCGGCCACGATTCGGCGGGGGCGTGCTCCAATCCTCACAGCAAGACGCCAACCGCTACGGCAAGACAATAGACACGGCTCTCGCCGCGAAGGCGAGCCAGCATCGCGGGGCCGATCGGCCCGTCGTCCTGGCCGCCAATGACCTCGGAAGATACTTCGACGAGGAGCCTATCTTTCCCGCGTTCTGGCAAGCGCATCCAGAGATCGCTGCGGCGCTGATCTTCGATCGCTGCGTGCCATGGGATGACGCTGACACGTGGGGTGTGCAGCTGGAAGTGAATCCGGCGCACGCGGATCGTGTTCCGACGGGATTGGTGGCTCTCAACCAGCCCGGCGGTCCCTCGATGCGAGAGTTGCTCGGATTGCCTGATGGCTGGCCGGATCCTGATGGCAGCCGCACCACAAGACAGCTACTTCGTGACCTGTTCGGCTAGCCGGGGTCGCTGTGCGAGTTCCCGGACTGTGGCCCACCATGTGGACGGCCTGTTGAACGCGGCAGGGCTGGGCTACACTGGGGCGCATCCCCGGAGAGGCGTGCTGACGCCCTGACCACACCCGTCCGACGGCAGTACCTGGCGCTCAAGGCGCAGCATCGCGATGCGCTGCTGCTGTTCCGCATGGGCGATTTCTACGAGGCGTTCGACGACGACGCGGCGCGGCTGGCGGAGACGCTGGGGATCGCGCTCACCTCGCGGCCGCTCGGCAAGGACGAGGGCCGCGTGCCGATGGCCGGGATCCCGCACCACGCGCTCGAACGCTACCTCGACCAGCTTGTGACGGCGGGACTGCGCGTCGCGCTCGCCGAGCAGGTCGAGCCGCCCGGGCGCGGGCTCGTCGAGCGGCGCGTGCTGCGCGTCGTCACGCCCGGCACCGTCGAGGGCGGCGCGCTGCTGCCGGAGGGCAGCCACAACTGGCTGGTGGCGCTCGCGCCGGAGGCGGCCGCGCGGCGGAGCAGCAGGGACACCGAGCGGCGCTGGGGCCTCGCCGCCTGCGACGCGACGACAGGCGAGCTGGAGTGCCAGCTGATCGCCGAGGGCGCGCTGGGCGGGGAGCTGGCGCGGCTGGCGGCGCGCGAGCTGCTGCTGCCCGAGGGCGCGGCGGGGGCGCTGCCCGAGGATCTCGCTCCGGAGGCGCGGCGCACCGCGCGGCCGGCGCGGGCGTTCGCGCCCGCCGCGGCGGCGCGCACGCTCTGCGAGCGCTACGGCGTGGCCAGCCTCGACGGCTTCGGGCTGGCGGGGCTGGACGCGGCCGTGGGGGCCGCCGGCGCGCTGCTCGGCTACCTCGAGGAGTCGTGGCCGCAGGCGCTGCGCCAGCTGCGCACGCCGCGCACGCCGCGGCCCGGCGAGTTCGTCGCGCTCGACGCGCAGACGCGGCGCACGCTGGAGCTGTTCGAGAGCACGGGCGGGCCCGAGAGCACGCTGCTGGGGACGATCGATCGCACGCTGACGGGGCCGGGCGCGCGGCTGCTGCGCGAGCGGCTGGGGCGTCCGCTGCGCGATGCGGCAGCGGCGGAGGCGCGGCTCGACGAGCTCGCGGCCTGGCTCGAGGCGCCGCTGGCGCGCTCGGCGCTGCGGCGCGCGCTGCGCGGGCTGCCCGATCTGGAGCGGCTGCTGGGGCGCGTGCGCGCGGGCAGCGCGGGGCCGCGTCAACTGCTGCAATTGAGACGCGGCCTGGAGCGGCTGCCGGAGCTGGCCGCGCAGGCGCGTGCGGCAGGCGGCGCGGCGGCGGCGATCGCCGCGGACCTCGGCGGCACGGGCGAGGCCGCCGAGGCGCTCGCCGCGGCGCTGGCCGACGATCCTCCCGAGGCCGGCGAGGGCGAGTCGCTGCGGCCGGGCGCGGACGCCGAGCTCGACGCGCTGCGCGCGGTCGCCGCCGATGCGCGCGGGGCGCTGGCGGCGCTGGAGGCGGCCGAGCGCGAGCGCAGCGGGCTGCGCAGCCTCAAGGTCGGCTACCACCGCGTCTTCGGCTACTACCTGGAGCTGCCGCGCTCGCAGGCCTCGCAGGCGCCCGCGGAGTACGAGCCGCGCCAGACGCTGGCGAACGCGCAGCGCTTCCGCTACCGCCCGCTGAGCGAGCTCGAGGACCGCATCCTCGGCGCGAAGGAGCGGCTGGTCGAGGCCGAGCAGGCGGCGCTGGCGCGGCTCTGCGAGCAGGTCGCGGCGGCGGGCCCGGCGATCGAGCGCGCGGCGGCGGGCGTGGCGCGGCTCGATGTCGCTGCGGCGCTCGCGGAGGTCGCCGCCGACGGCGGCTACGCGCGGCCGCTGCTGCGCCCGGCGGGGCCGATCGTGATCGAGGACGGGCGTCACCCGGTGGTCGAGCGGCGGCTCGAGTCGGGCGCCTTCGTGCCCAACGACCTCAGTCTCGGCGACGGGACCGAGATCGTGCTGCTGACCGGGCCGAACATGGGCGGCAAGTCCACCTACCTGCGGCAGACGGCGCTGATCGTGCTGCTCGCGCAGTGCGGCAGCTACGTGCCCGCCGCGCGCGCCGAGGTCGGGATGGTCGACGCGATCTTCACGCGCGTCGGGGCGCACGATGACCTGGCGGGCGGCCGATCGACCTTCATGCTGGAGATGGTGGAGACGGCGCAGATCCTGCACCGCGCGACGGAGCGCTCGCTGGTGCTGCTCGACGAGATCGGGCGCGGCACCTCGACGCGCGACGGGCTGGCGATCGCGCGCGCGGTGGTGGAGGCGCTGCACCATCGCCCGGGCGGCGCGCCGCGCACGCTGTTCGCGACGCACTACCGCGAGCTGACGGCGCTGGCGGGCGTGCTGCCGCGCGTGACGAACCGCGCGGTCGCGGTCGCCGAGCAGGGCGGCGAGCTGGTCTTCCTGCATCGCATCGAGGACGGCGCGTCGGACCGCGCCTACGGCGTGCACGTCGCCGCGCTGGCGGGGCTGCCGCGCGCCGTGGTCTCGCGGGCGCGCGAGCTGCTCGCACAGCTCGAGGCGGCGCCGCATGGGGCGGACTGGGCCGAGCGCCCGGCCGGCGCCTCGCCGGAGGCGTTGCCCGGCGAGGCGCAGCTGCCGCTGCTGGCCGCGCCGCCGGACGCGCTGACCGAGGAGCTGGCGCGGCTCGATCCCGACGAGTTGAGCCCGCTGGAGGCGCTGCAGCGGCTCTACGAGCTGCGCGCCGCGGCGCGTGCGCGCCTCGGCGTGGAGGGCTGAGCCGGTGACGATCGAGGCGGCCGCCGTGCACCGCGCGCCGATCCGCCTGCTGCCGCCGGAGGCGGCGGCGCGGATCGCGGCGGGCGAGGTGATCGAGCGGCCCGCCTCGATCGTCAAAGAGCTGATCGAGAACGCGCTCGACGCCGGGGCGGGGCGCATCGAGGTCGCCGTCGAGGGCGGCGGCAGCGATCGCATCCGCGTGCGCGACGACGGCTGCGGGATCCCCGCCGAGCAGCTCGCCGACGCTTTCGAGCGGCACGCGACCTCCAAGCTGCGCAGCGCCGAGGAGCTGTTCGCGGTGCGATCGCTCGGCTTCCGCGGCGAGGCGCTGGCGGCGATCGTCGCGGCCGCCGAGGTCGACTGCACGACGCGCGTGGCGGGGGAGTCGGCGGCGGCGGTGGCGCGCTTCCGCGGCGGGCGGCCCGCGGCGCAGGGCAGCGCGGCGGGCGCGCCGGGGACGAGCATCGAGGTGCGCGATCTGTTTGCGTCGCTGCCGGCGCGACGCGCCTTCCTGCGCTCGCCGCGCGCGGAGGCGCGGGCGGTCGCGCGCGTGCTCGAGGACCATGCGCTGGCCTATCCGGCGGTCGCCTTCCGGCTGGAGCTGGACGGGCGGGCGGTGCTCGCCAGCCCCGGCGACGGCGAGGCGCGCTCGGCCTGGGCGACCGTCTACGACGCCGAGTCGGCGAGCGCGCTGCTGGCGCTCGATCACCGCGAGCCGGCCGAGGGCGGGCTGCTGCGCGTGAGCGGGCTGGCCGGGCCGCCCTCGCTGCATCGCGGCAACCGCGGCGCGCTGCACCTCGTCGCCAACGGTCGCGCGATCGTCGATCGCGCGCTGAGCTTCGCCGTCGAACGCGCCTACGAGGGGCTGCTGCCGGCGGGCCGCTATCCGCTCGGGCTGCTGCGCATCGAGCTGCCGCCGGAGCTGATCGACGTCAACGTGCACCCGACCAAGGCCGAGGTGCGCTTCCGCGACGAGCGCGCGGTGGCGCGCGCCGTGGGCGCGGCGCTGCGGGCCGCCCTAGCAGGTGCCCCCGCGCCCGAGGGGCCGCTGCCGATCAGGGCGGATGCGAGCGCGCCATGGACTGCGCCGCCCGCGCCGTTCGCGCCGTCGCCGCAGGCCTCGGTGGCGGCGCTGCTGCGCTCGGCGCAGCCCGCCGAGCCGCGCGCGACGGCGCCGCACGCGCCGGAGCTGCCGCTCGGCGAGCGGCTGCCCGCGCTGCGCCCGCTCGGGCAGGTGGACGAGACCTTCCTCGTGGCCGAGGCGCCGGACGGGCTCTGCCTCGTCGACCAGCACGCGGCGCACGAGCGCGTGCTGTACGAGCGCGTGCGCGCGCAGCTCGCGGCCGGCGAGGTGGCCTCGCAGCCGCTGCTGCAGGCGGTCGTCGCGCCGCTCAGCGCCTCGCAGGCGGCGCTCGCGGCCGTCGAGGCGGAGACGCTGGCCGCGCTCGGCTGGGTGCTGGAGCAGACCGACGACGCGGCGCTGATCGTGCGTGCCTTGCCGGTCTTGCTGGGAGGCGGCGATGCCGGTGCGGCGCTGGCCGAGCTGCTCGACCGCATGGAGGCGGAGGAGCGGCTCTCGGGGCCGGACCGCACGGCGGCCAGCCTCGCCTGCCGGGCGGCGATCCGCGCCGGCGACCGCGTGAGCGAGGCGCAGCAGCGCGAGCTGCTGGCCGCCCTCGAACGCTGCGCGCTGCCGCAGACCTGCCCGCACGGCCGCCCGACGCTGCTGCACCTCAGCCGCGAGCAGCTGCGCCGCTCCTTCGGGCGCTCGGCCAGGCCGGCGCCGTAGTCAGCTCGGCCTAGCCGAAGAGCAGCGTCCAGGCGCGATCGAGCTCCGGGTGCGTCGCGGCGAGCGAAGTGTCCGGCCGCGACGGCGGCTCGCCGCGCGCGGCGGCGCCGGAGGCGGCGTGCAGCCAGCGCCCGGCGGGGTCGCCGGGCGACGGCCCGCCGCAGGCGGCGGCGACGAGCAGCGAGGGCTGTTCGAGCGGGGCGATCAGCGCCTCCACGCCCGCGCCGCAGGCGACGGCGGCGTAGAGCGCGCGCAGGGCGTCACGCAGCGACGGCGCGGCTTCGGCGACATAACCCGCGTTCCCGGCGGCGAGCAGCGGGCGCAGCCTCGGCGTCGCGTCGCCGCCGGCGAGCGCGCGCACGAGGCCGAGCGCGCGGCCGGGCGGCGCGGGCGGCGGCGCCGCCAGGCAGTCGAACCAGGCCTCGCCGAGGCCGGACTCGGCGAGCAGTTCGCGGGCGTGCGCGGCGGCGCGCAGGAGGGCGTCGAGGTCTGCGCCGGCGCGGGCGGCGGGGGAGACGACGACGCCCGCTCCGGCCTCGGCGGCAACGGCGAGCAGCTCGCGCGCGCCGGAACGTCCGAGGAAGATGGCGTTCACTGTAAGCGGCGGGGGGATCTCCGCGACGGCGGCCGTCAGCGCCTCGTGGCTGGCGCAGTCGAGCCAGATCGCGACGCCAGGCGCGGCCCCGCGGACCGCGGAGGCGGCCCAGACGAGGTCGTTCGCGAGGCGAGCGGACGCCACGCCCTCGCCGAGGCCGAGATTGACGTCGAGCGCGACCGGCGAGCGTCCCGCCGCGCGGGCGGCCTCGAGCTGGCGGCGGGCGCGCTCGACGATCGGGCAGGACTCGCGGCGGCGCAGCGCCTCGGACAGCGGCGGACGCCACAGCTCGAGCGACTGGCCGACGAGCAGCGGGGCGCCGGCGGTCATCGGAGGGAGGCCGCGCGGGAGGAGTCGCGCAGGGCGATCAGAACAGCTCCGGGAGGCCCTCGCGGCGGGTGCGCCACTCGAGCAGGCGGCCGACCGTGCGGGCGGCGCGCGGCACCGAGGGGAAGACGGCGAGGCCGTGCTGGTACGCCAGCGCCAGCACCTCGTCGGTCAGCCAGCGCTCGACGCCGCGGGCGCGGCGCACGCCGATCACGGGCCGCTCGGCCTCGGTCTGCATGTCGATCAGATCCTGCATCGCCTGCTTCTCGGCGAGCAGGCGGCGCTCCTCGAGGCGTCGCTCGTGCTCCGGATCGGGCTTCGATCCCGGTGCGGGCGGGTCGATCCAGCTGGGCGCGCTGCCGGTGGTGACGAACAGCGCGTCGATGCCCGGCGCGTGCGCGGCGACGCGCAGCACTTCGCGCAGCGAGTCCTCGCGCGCGTCGCCGGAGTGGAAGTGGCTGGCGTCGATCGGGTTGCGGACACTGTTGCCGGCGACCGGCATGAGCCGCCGCAGCTCGGCCGTCGTCTCCTCGGCGAGCTCCGGGAGATCGACGCCGACGTTGGCCATCGCGTCGGCGGCGAGGACGGAGAAGCCGCCACCGCCGCCGACCATCATCGCGCGCGGGCCCTGCACGTGGCGCAGGTTGGTGGTGACGCCGATCAGCAGGTCGTGCAGCTCGGTCATCGTCTCGGCGCGGATCGCGCCGGTCTGGCGGCACATCGCCTCGAAGATGTCGCGCGAGCCGGCGAGCGACCCGGTGTGCGAGTTGGCGGCGCGGGCGCCGGCGTCGGTGAGGCCGCCCTTGAGGATGATCGTCGGCTTGACGCGCGCGCAGCGCCGCAGCGCCTCGAACAGCGCGCGCCCGCCGTCGGCGCCCTCGAGGTAGGAGATCACGACCTCGGTCTCGGGGTCGCCGGCGGCGTAGTCGAAGAGCTCGGGCGCGGCGACGTCGGCGGCATTGCCGAAGGAGACGAGCTTGGAGAAGCGCACGCCGCGCAGCGCGAGGCCGAAGATGATGTCCATCGCGTTGCCGCCGGACTGCGAGATCGCCATCACGTTGCCCGGCTCGGTGGGGCACCGCGTCTGGAAGGCGATCCGCTCGCCGGGGACGTAGAGGCCCATGCAGTTGGGCCCGATCACGCGGATGCCGGCGTTGATCGCCCGCGCCATCAGCTGCTCCTGGAGCCGCGCCAGCTCGGGGTCGCCGATCTCCGCGAAGCCGGCGGTGTAGAAGTGAATCGAGCGCACCCCCTTCTCGATCGACTGCTCGATCAGCCCCTCGACGGCGCGCGCCGGGACGCTCGAGATCACGTGATCGACGGGACCGGGCGTGTCGAGCAGCGAGGGGTAGGAGGGCAGGCCGCGAATCTCCTCGGTGTTGGGGTTGACGAGGTAGAGGGGCTTTTCCTCGTGGAAGCCGTGCTCCAGCAGGGCGAGCAGGAAGCCGCCGCCGCCGCCCGGTGCGCTCACCTCGCGCGGGACGCCGACGATCGCGATCGAGCCCGGGTGGAAGATCGGCTCGAGCGGGTGCTGGGAGGTGCTCGCGGGCGCGTCGCTCATCGGCTCACTTTCGCTGCCCGCCGGGCGGTGTGCGTCTGCGGGAGGGCGCGCGCGACGCGCGCAACGCGCCCGATTGTAGCGCGCGGGCGCTTACGGGGGAGCGGCGCCGCCCGTCAGGCCGGGGAGCCCGTCGCTGCCGTGACATCCGAGGCGCCCGGGACGCGGTAGCGCGACCAGCCGAGGTCCTCGACGCGCGGCGCGCCGCCGGGTGGCGTGATGTGGCGCAGCGTGCGCGCGGAGAGCAGTCCCTCGTCCAGCACGGCTGCCTGCTGCACCTCGATCGCGACGCCGGGGAGGCCGGGTGTGGGCGCGCGGAAGACGGCGGCGACCTCGGAGTCGTCCGCCGCGATCTCGAGCAGCACCGGGTAGGGGTGGGGATTGCGGAAGCGGACGTCGAGCACGCCGTACTCGATCGTCGCGTCGCGCCCGAGCTCGAAGTAGCGCGCCTCGCCGTAGATGTCCGCGGAGTGGGCGTGCCGCTCCACGATCTCGAGCGCGGCGAGCAGTCCGGCGTTGTAGAGCACGGTGGAGAGCAGGCAGACGGCGCCGCCGGCCTCGGAGGTGATCCGGCCGTCGACGATCGCCGAGCCCTCCAGGTAGCCGCGCCGCGCGCTCGGCCGGCCGCTGCGGCGCCAGAGCGAGAGCACCTCGCCCGGCTCGACGCGTGCGCCGTGCAGCGCCGCGGCCATCAGCCGCTGGTTGTGGCGCTTGCCCTCGGCCAACTGCTCCTGGCCGGGGTAGATGAGCAGCGGCAGGCGGTAGCCCTCGAAGCGGTGCGGGAAGGCGTCCGGCGAGCCGCATTCGGCCGCGAAGGCGAGGCCGCTGCGGCGGTCGCGGAGGTGGCGGCGGGCGATCGCCGCCTCGGCGCGCAGGCGGCGCGGGATCCAGCGCCGCGCGAGGCGGCGCGACGCGTGGACGGCGGCTGCGGCCTGCGGGCTCGGCATCACCGACGAGTATAGGGCGGCGGAGTGCCGGTCGCGGACACAGAAACGCCGGGCGGCCCAGCCGCCCGGCGTGCTGTTCGGATCTCGCGAGGCCTAGTGGCCGTGGAAGACCGGCTTGCGCTTCTCGGCGAAGGCCGCCGCCGCCTCGCGCGTGTCGTCGAGCTTCATCAGGCCGGCCATCGCCTGCGGGAAGGCGATGTTGAACTGGTAGTTGACGGGGCGCGGGCGCGCCAACATCAGCTGCTGCTTGGTGATCTGGACGTGGACCGGAGGCAGGCCGGCGATCTCCTGGGCCAGCTCCATCGCGGTGCTCATCACGTCCTCGGGCGCCGTCACGTGGTTGACGAGGCCGAGCTCGTAGGCGCGCTGCGCCGTGAGCTGGTGGCCGCGCAGCACGATCTCGGAGCCGGGCAGCCACGGCAGGTTGTTGAGGATCGGCACGAACGCCGGGCCGATGATGCCGGTCGGCAGCTCGGACATGGCGAAGCGGGCGTTGTCCGCGGAGACGACGATGTCGGAGCCGCAGCACATGTACCAGCCGGCGCCCCAGGCGCCGCCCTGCACGGCGGAGATGATCGGCTTGTCGGTCTCGGGGACGAGGTAGATGCCGAAGATCTCGGCGCGGGAGGGGCCACTGCGGCCGAGCCTGCCCGATTCGGCCTGCTCGCGGATGTCGCGGCCGGCGCAGAAGATGCGGCCCTCGCCGGTGAGGACGATGCAGCGCACCTCGTCGTCGGCCATCGCCTCCATCCAGGCGCCGCCGAGCTCGTCGCCCATCTTCTCGCCGAACGCGTTGAGCCGCTCGGGCCGGTTCATCGTGATGGTGGCGACGTGGCCGTCCACCTCGTACTTGACGTACTCTGCCTCGTAGGCCATCTGCGCTCCCTTGGTCCTCTCCTGAGTGTCGTTCGATGCGCACTCGCTGTGTGTCTCGCCGCACGGAACCGGGTGCGCCGCACGCCAGCAGGCGCGGCGGCGTGCCGGACACTCCGCGATGCGGCTTGAACCGTACACCACGATCCGGGGTGGGGCAACGCGAACGAGCACGCTCTCCAACTTCAGCGCCTGGCCCCTCCGCGCCGCATCGTGCTATACCGGCTTGCGCCTCCCGCCAGCTCGATCCGGCGCGGCGGGAACAGCGCGAAGGAGCCACGAGATGCAGTCGAAAGCCGCGATCTTCACCGAGCCGGGCCAGCCTCTCCTCGTCGAGGATGTCGAGTACGGCGAGCCGGGGCCGGGCGAGGTGCTGGTGCGCAACTTCGCCGCCGGCATCTGCCACTCGCAGCTGCATCAGATGCACGGTCCGCGCGCCGTGCCCGGCCCCTTCATGCTCGGCCACGAGGCGACGAGCGAGGTCGTCGCCGTCGGCGAGGGCGTGAGCCACGTCGCACCTGGCGACACGGTCTTCCTCACCTGGATCCCGCGCGACGCCGAGCCCGGCGACGGCATGCCGCCACCGCTCACGGGCGAAATCCGCTGGCGCGGCGAGAACATCGCGCGCGGCATCTACTGCTGGTCCGAGCACACCCTCGCCCGCCACGAGTTCGTCGTGCGTGTCCCGGATGACGTCGCCCGCGACGTGACCAGCATCATCGGCTGCGCCGTGATGACGGGCGCCGGCGCGGTGCTGAACACCGCGAACGTGCAGCGCGGGCAGTCCGCCGCCGTCTTCGGCGTCGGCGGCGTCGGCCTCTCCGCGATCACCGCCCTCGCCGTATGCGAGGCGGCCCCGATCATCGCCGTCGACCTCGACGACGCGAAGCTGGAGCTGGCGAAGCGCTTCGGCGCGACGGTGGGCATCAACGCCGCCGAGCGCGACGCCGTGACGGCGATCGGCGAGCTGACGGGGCCGGGCGCCATCAACTGGTTCAAGCAGCCAACGAGCGGCCTGGAATTCGCCTTCGACTGCATCGGCAAGGAGATCACGATGCACCAGATCGCCGAGGTGGTGCGCCCCGGCGACATCACGAACACGCGCGGCGGCACGGCCGTGCGGTCGGCGTGCCGGACGGCGAGGCCTCGCTCAACATGCTCGACATCCTGCGCGGCGAGAAGCGCTTCATTGGCTCCTACGGCGGATCCTGCCGCCCCGATCGCGACTTCCCCGAGTTCATCCGCTGGCACAAGGAAGGGATGCTCGACCTCGACGCGCTCGTCACTGAGCGCGTCAGCCTCGACGACATCAACGACGCCACGGAGCGCCTCCGCCGCGGCGAGATCGCCGGCCGCTCGATCATCGAGTTCTAGCGCGCGAGGAACCTCCGCGGCAGCTCGATCGTCATGAGGGCGGAGCGTCCCGCCAGGGGACGCCGCGCTCCAGCATCGCCGCGATCGCGGTGCTGGAGGGAACGGTCTGCCCGTGCCTGTCATAGTGATAGACAGGGAGTCGCCCGAGGGGCGAGCGAGGATCGTCGGCATGGACCTCAGCCGGCCGGGCCAGCGAGTCTCGCCGTGGGCGAGGGCGCGCGAGTTCGCCGTCCGCTACTGGCTCGTCATCCCCGTCGTCCTGTTCAGCGTCGCCGCCCTCGCTGCCTCAAGCGGCTTCGCATCCGGCTCTCCTGTTTCGGACTCGCCACCGCCGTCGCCGGGGTCTCCGGTCGCGGCGACGCAGGACGGGGAGGCCGCCGAGGGCGGCGCGGCCGGTGGGCCCCCCTCGTTCGTCTTCGTCAGCGCGGGAGACAGCCACACGTGTGGACTCAGAAGCGACGGGTCCGTCGTCTGCTGGGGCGACTACGCCTACCGCCAGACCTCCCCGCCCGAGGGCTCCTACAGCTCGGTCAGTGTCGGCCGCTACCACAGCTGCGGGCTGAAGATCGATGGGGCCATCGTCTGCTGGGGCTGGAACAACGCCGGGCAGACCGAGGCTCCCGCCGGCTCGTTCACCTCCGTGAGCGCAGGAGGCCTCCGAAGCTGCGGAGTGAAATCGGACGGGTCGGTCGCCTGCTGGGGCAGCAGCAGCGACGATCGCTTCGCTCCGCCCGACGGCCCCTTCACGTCCGTCAGCGCAGCGGACTACCACGCCTGCGGGCTGAGGAGCGACGGATCGATCGCGTGCTGGGGCCTGCCCGGGCTTGAGCCGCCTGCGGGCACGTTCACCTCGATCGGCCTCGCGGATGGCTACGGCTGCGCGGTCAGGACGGAAGGGACAATCGCGTGTTGGGGCACGGCCAACGAGGGCCAGGCCTCGCCGCCGGAGGGCTCGTTCAGCTCCGTCGGCGCGGGTAGGGACCACAGCTGCGGGGTGAGCACCGACGGCTCGGTGACGTGCTGGGGTCGCGACCACGACGGCGACGTTGCGCCGACGCCCCACGGCGCGCCACTTGCCAGGCTTTCGCACTCGGTCAGCGCCGGGGCGCTGCACAGTTGCGCGGTGCAGGCCGACCACAGCGTGCGCTGCTGGGGGCGCGACGACCTCGGCCAGTCGTCGCCGCCCGAGGGCCCGTTCGCATCGGTCAGCGGCGGAGCCGGGCACAGTTGCGGACTGAGAACGGATGGCTCGGTCGAGTGCTGGGGCTGGGACTACTTCGGTCAGTCCTCACCGCCCGAGGGCACGTTCAGCGCCCTGAGCGCCGGGCAGTTCCACAACTGCGCCCTCAGGCGTGGCGGGTCTGTCCAGTGCTGGGGCAAGAACGACAACGGCCAAACCTCGCCGCCAGCCGGGTACTTCGTCTCCATTACCGCGGGTGGATCCCACTCCTGCGGGACGCAGATCGTGGGGAACGTCGCCTGCTGGGGGAAGGATGACCACGGCCAGGCCTCACCGCCCGAGGGCGTCTTCAACTCGGTCAGCGCCGGGACGGACCACGCGTGCGCCATCGAGGCCGGCGGTTCCGTCGCGTGCTGGGGCAAGAACGACGACGGCCGGGCCACGCCGCACCCTGGCTCCTTCAGCTCGGTGAACGCCGGCGAGCACCACACCTGCGGGGTGCGGACCGACGGGGCCGTCGTCTGCTGGGGGAGCAACGACCTGGACCAGGCGAGGCCGCCGGGCGGCGCCTTCAGCTCCGTCAGCGCCGGAGGCGTGCACAGCTGCGGAGTGCGGCCGGACGGCGAGTTCACCTGCTGGGGCTGGGACGGGTTCGGCCAGGCCACGGCCCCCGACGATGCGTTCAGTTCGATCAGCGTCGGGTGGTTCCACTCCTGCGGAGTGAAGACGGATGGAGCCGTTGTCTGCTGGGGCGTTGACACCTCAGGCCAGGCCTCCCCGCCCTCCGGGCGCTTCAGCTCGGTGAGCGTCGGCTGGCGTCACAGCTGCGGCGTGAGGATCGATGGAACGATCGCGTGCTGGGGTTGGAACCGTGAGCGTCAAGCCGCGCCGCCGGCCGGGACGTTCGTGTCCGTTGGCGCCGGCGAGAGCCACGCCTGCGGGTTGCAGTCCGGAGGCGGGATCCGCTGCTGGGGCTTCGGGGCCTTCGGCAGCGCCGTCCCGCCCGCTGGCGTCTTCACGTCCCTCGGCGTCGGGCGCCTGAGCAACTGTGCAATCCGAACCGACGGCACCGTCATGTGCTGGGGCGCTGACCATCGGGGCCAGGCCTCGCCGCCTTCCGGAGCGTTCGTGTCCCTGAGCGCCGGACGCGAGCACACCTGCGGCGTCACGTCCGAGGGCTTCATCGTGTGCTGGGGCCTGGACCATGAGGGCCAGGCCTCGCCGCCCGCGGGCCGGTTCAGATCAGTCGCAGTAGGCAGGGATCACAGTTGCGGGATCAAGGCGGACGGCTCCGTCGTGTGCTGGGGCGGCACGGATCGCGTCGAGACAGACGCCCCCGGCGGTACCTTCACCTCGATCAGTGCGGACTGGGGCCCGACGTGCGGGATTCGTCCAACAGGCGCGCTCATCTGCTGGGGTCCGGACAGCTACGGTCACGCCCTCCCGCCCCGCGAAGCGAAGGTCCCGGCCGGATCGTTCACCGCGGTCAGTACGGACTATGACCACACCTGCGGGATGAAGACCGACGGGACCGTCGCGTGCTGGGGCCGCAATGACAACGGCAAGGCGTTGCCACCTCCAGGGCTCTTTGTCTCCATCGGCATCGGAATAGCTCACGCCTGCGGGGTCAGGGAAGACGGGACCGTGCTGTGTTGGGGCGACGATGCCGACGGGCGGGCCTCGCCGCCGGCGGGGACGTTCAGCTCAGTGAGTGAGGGAGGTCTGTTTCACACGTGCGGGGTTCGGACCTCCGGCTCCATCGCGTGCTGGGGCGGCGACCGCCTGGGGCAGGCCTCACCCCCTGCCGGCTCCTTCTCCACCGTCAGTACGGGAAGGCATCACTCCTGCGGGCTGACAGCGGATGGCGCCGTCCGGTGCTGGGGACTCGACCGCGACGGTCAGGCATCGCCACCCGAGGGATCCTTCACGTCCATCAGCGCCGGCGGTAACCACGCGTGCGCGCTGACGGCCGAAGGCGCCGTGCGCTGCTGGGGATGGAACCACTCAGGCCAGGCATCGCCACCCGAGGGATCGTTCAGCTCCATCGCCGCAGGCTGGTATCACACCTGCGGGCTGAGGCTGGACGGCCTGGTTGAGTGCTGGGGCGAGACGGCCCGCGGCGCATCCTCCCCGCCCGAGGGCGCCTTCATCTCCCTCAGCGCCTCGAAGCACCACACCTGCGGGGTGAGGGCCGACGGCTCGGTTGAGTGCTGGGGCGAGTACTAGCGAAGCGCACGGGCTCGCAGCCGGCGGCGCGGACCAACTCCGGCCCGCGCCGCCGATCGGTGCCTGAGCCCGAGGCGCTCCCGCGCGCTACGCCTCGCCCGTCAGGAACCTCCGAGGCACCTCGATCGTCATCAGGTCGATCGTGTCCTGCGGGATGCCGTCCTCCAGCATCGCGGGGATCGCGGTGGTGGAGAGGAAGGTGTAGCCGTTCGGGCCCGTCGGGTCGTGCGGGACCTCGGTCTGGCCGACCCGCAGCAGCGGCGTCACACCGTCGTGGCCGAGCATGATCTTGTCGGCCCAGCCGCGCTCGATCAGCGTCTTCACGCTCGCGTTGCGCTCCTGCCAGCTCGCCCGGCCCGAGCGGCCCGGGTAGCGGTCCATCGAGAGGTAGACGCCCGCCTTCAGCAGATCCTCGAGGTAGTCGACATCCGTCGTGTCGGCCGAGTGGCCGATCGCGATGCGGTCCATCGGCGCGTCCTCCTCCTGGAAGATCTCGACCTGGCGGCGGCCGACCTCGAGGAGCGCCCAGTGGTGCGTCGAGATCGGCGTACCGGTGCGCTTGCAGGCGCGCGCCGCGCCGCGGATCGTCGAGTCGTACGCCTCGGTGACGCCCTCCATGTCGTTGGCGACCTTGATCGCGCCGGCCTTGATGCCGCTGTCGCCGATGCCGACCTCGATCTCGCGCACGAAGATGTCGGCGATCTCGTCCGGGTCGCGGTTGGTGAAGGACATCGGGGCGATGCGCCACATGCCCGTCGCGCAGATCACGTGCATGCCGGACTGCTCCGACATCTCGCGCACCAGCTCCGAGTCGCGCCCGAGGTCCGGCGTCGTGAGGTCGATCAGCGTCTGCACGCCGACGGCGCGCGCCGCGGCGAGCCGTTCCAGGATCACGCGCCGGCTGGCGTCGAAGTCGTACAGCCACGGATACCAGTGGTTGTCCGCGCTGTTGCAGGTGAAGACGTGCTCGTGGCTGAGCGTGAACCCCAGCTCGCTCCCGTCGATTGGTCCAAGTGCGGTCTCGACCTGCGCCATCGCGTCCTCCGATTCCTCGCCGCGCGCGCCGCGGCGTCCTGCACCGCGTGCGTCTGCGCGGCGGCAGCGTCAGGATATGCTCTCGGCGCGAATCTTGCGGGAGGGTCACGATGGCGGTCGAGCGAGTGCTGGTCGAAAAGCACGTCACGGTCGCGATGCGCGACGGCGTCGAGACCCGTGGCGACCTCTACCGGCCCGCCGAGGGGCCGCCCGTCCCCGGCATCGTCTGCCGCACCCCGTACGACAAGGAGGCGATCGGCGCGACCCGGGTGCTGCCCTCGCCGCTGAAGCTCGCCGAGGCGGGCTACGCCGTGCTCGTCGTCGACGTGCGCGGCCGTTACGCCTCCGACGGCGCGTTCGCGCCCTTCCACAACGAGGGCCGCGACGGCCACGACACGGTCGAGTGGATGGCCGCGCAGCCGTACTGCAACGGCGAGGTCGGCATCTTCGGGCTCTCCTACTACGGGGCGACCACGCTGCTGGCGACGCGCGAGCGTCCGCCCTCGCTGCGCTGCGCGGTGGCGGTCATCACCGCCAGCGACTACTTCGACGACTGGACGCACTACGGCGGGGCGTTGCAGCTCGGCTTCAGCGGCACCTGGGGCATGGGCCTCGCCGCGGCGCAGCTGCTGCGCGAGGACCACGGCGTCCCGGAGGCGCACGCCGGGGCGCTCGCCCTCGCGATGGCCTCGCCGTTGGAGACGCTGCGCCACCGCCCGCTGAGCGAGCTGCCCGGCATGTCGCTGCCCGGCGTCGCGCCGTTCTGGGCGGAGTGGCTGGAGCACGACCGCCGCGACGAGCACTGGGAGACGCTGCGCCTCTCGAGGGACTACGCGGACTTCCAGGTCCCCGTGATGCACGTCGGCGGCTGGTTCGACCTCTTCACGCTCGGGACCGTGCGCAACTTCCAGGGGATGCACGAGGCGGGCGTCGCCCCGCAGCGGCTCTGGATGGGGCCGTGGTCGCACACCTCGTACGAGCGCTACCACGGCGATGTCGACTTCGGCGGGACCGCGCCGGTGGCGCTCTGCGGGATCGCCGACGCCTACCTCGCGTTCTTCGACGAGTACCTGCGCGGGCAGGAGCCCGGGGAGCCGCAGCCGACCGTCCGCTACTTCCTGATGGGGCAAAACGAGTGGCGTGACGCCTCGGCCTGGCCGCCCCCGGAGGCGCGAGCGCAGGCGCTCTACCTGCGCTCCGGCGGCGAGGCGCACAGCGCACGCGGCGATGGCCGCCTCGAGGACGGCGCGCCCGAGGGCGACGAGCCGGCCGATCGCTACCTCTTCGACCCCGAGCGGCCCGTGCCGACCGAGGGCGGCTCGCTGCTCCAGCAGTCGGTCGGGCAGCCCGGCCCGCGCGAGCAGTCAGCGATCGAGGCGCGCGACGACGTGCTCTGCTACACAACCGCGCCGTTCGAGCAGCCGCTGACGGTCGCCGGGCCGGTCACGGTCGAGCTGTGGGCCGTGACCGACGCTCCGGACACGGACTGGACGGCGAAGCTCGTCGCCGTCGATCCCGACGGGCGGGCGATCTCGCTCTGCGACGGCATCCGCCGCGCCAGCTTCCGCGAGTCGCTGACCGATCCCTCGCCGGTCACGCCCGGCCAGGCCTACCGCTACGAGATCGAGCTGGGCAGCACGGCCTACCGCTTCGGCGTCGGCCAGCGGCTGCGCTTGCAGGTGTCGAGCTCGAACTTCCCCCGCTTCGACGCCAACCCCAACACCGGCGAGCCCTCGTGGAGCGCCGCCGAGGGGCGCCCGGCGGTGCAGCAGGTGCTGCACGACGCCGGGCGCCCCTCGGCGCTGCGGCTCTGGCTGCTGGAGGGGTAGGATCCCACGACGACAGCCTAGCAAGACGCTGCTTGCGGGATGGGACTCGGCGTTGATCTGGCCGCGCCAATATGCGAATATAGAATATACGTTCGATACGCTGGCTCGTGTGAGCCTCCGCCGCATCTGCTGGACGCTGCAGACGGACAGAAGTATGCTAAGGTGCACAAGCGCTTTGCGGAAAACACCTGTCCACATCCAGAAAAGGACATACTCAGCTTGACAAAAGGACGAGGCGATATGATACAGTCGCTGGACCAGCCGAGAATCCCCGAGCGGATCACCAACTCTAGGACCATGATACGTCGGCTGCGGAACCGGATGCGACGGTACGAGGAGCGGTACGAGTGTAGCTCTGCAGACATGCAGGTCGCCGTTAGAGCAGGATTCGCACGATGTACGACAGAAGTGTCCAAATGGTTGACGGATTACAATATTCTGAAAGATTTAGAGGCGGGTGTGAATCACCAGGATCTATAGACCGGAAAACGGCGAGATCGCCAGGGTCATTGATCCACTTCGCCAGGATCATTGATCCACCCCCGCCAGGGTCTTTTGACCACCCGGTCGCCGGTAGGGCCACCATCGGCTGCATCCCCAGGGGAGGGAGCAGCGATGGCCTACCGGGAGGTGCATCGAGTGGAGATCAGGGAAGTCATCCGCCGCTGGCAGGCGGGATTCAGCCAGCGTCGCATCGCCAGCGGCACGGGGCTGTCGCGCGTGACGGTGCGGCGCTACATCGCGGCGGCCGAGGCGGCCGGGCTCCAGCCAGGTGGCCCCGAGCCGAGTGAGCAGCAACTCGCCCGGCTGGCGACGCTGAGCCGCACCGGCCCGCGCCGCGCGGAGGTACCGAGCGAGCAGCTGCTCTCGCCCTGGGCGGAGCAGATCGAGCGCTGGCTGCAGGCCGAGCGCCTGTAGGTCACGCGGATCCATGAACTGCTCGCCGAGCGCGGCTGCGAGGTCTCCTACAGCACGCTGCGGCGCTTCATCGCCCGCCGCGGCTGGGGTCGCCGGCAGCCTCTGACCGTGCGCATGGAGGATGGGCCGCCGGGCGAGGTCGCGGAGCTGGACTTCGGCCGGCTCGGCCTCATCGCGGACCCCGAGAGCGGGCGGCGCCGCACGGTCTGGGCGCTGATCGTGGTCTGGCGCTACTCGCGGCACTGCTTCGTCTGGCCCACCACCAGCCAGACGCTGCACGCGGTGGTCGAGGGCCTGGAGGCGGCCTGGGCGTGCTTCGAGGGCGTGCCCCGCTACCTCGTGATCGACAACTTCCCGGCCGCCGTGGCCGGGGCCGACGCGCTGCACCCGCGCTTCACGCGGGGCTTCCTCGAGTACGCCCGCCAGCGTGGCTTCATCAGCGACCCCGCGCGCGTGCGCAAGCCTCGCGACAAGCCTCGGGTCGAGCGCAGCGTCCCGTACGTGCGCGAGCGCCTCTTCAAGGGCGCGCAGTTTCGCGACCTCGCCGAGCTGCGCGACGCCGCCCGGCGCTGGTCGCTCGAGGTGGCGGGGCAACGCATCCACGGGACGACCCGCAGGCGGCCGCTCGAGGTCTTCGAGCAGGAGGAGCGCCCGCTGCTCGCCCCCTGGGACGGGGAGCCCTACGAGGTCCCCGACTGGCGCACGGCGAAGGTCCATGCCGACCACCACGTCGCCTGCCAATACGCGCTCTACTCGGTGCCGTCGGCGCTCTGCCCGCCGGGGCAGCAGGTCGAGGTGCAGCTCGGCGCGAAGCTGGTGCGCATCTACCACCGCGGCGCGCTGCTCAAGGTCCACCCGCGCCAGCCCCGCGGCGGACGCGCCACCGACCGCAACGACTACCCGGCCGAGCTCAGCCCCTACACGCTGCGCGCGCCCGAGCAGCTGCAGCGGCGCGCGGCCGAACTCGGCGAGGCCACCGGCGCCTTCGCCGAGCGGCTCTTCGAGGGGCCGCTGCCCTGGGCCAAGCTGCGGCAGGGCCACAAGCTGCTCAGGCTCGCCGAGCGCTACTCCCCCGCCCGCCTCGACGCCGCCTGCCGCCGCGCGCTCGAGGTCGACCTGATCGACGTGCGCCGCCTCGAGCGCATCCTCGTCGAGGCCCTCGAGCAGGAGACCACGCCGCCCCAGCAGCCGCTGCCCCCGCCGCCGGGCCGCTTCGCCCGCCCCGGCGCCGTCTTCGCACTGACCGCCACGCAGACCACGACAGGAGCGTCACGATGACCGCCACGACCGCCGAGCTGCGCCCGCTGCTCAAGCGCCTCAAGCTCGGCCCGATGCTCGACACCCTGCCCGAGCGCATCGCCCTCGCCCGCCGCGACGGGCTCGACTACGCCGACTTCCTGCAGATCGTCCTCGCCGACGAGGTGAGCCGCCGCGACCATGGGCGCCTCGAACTGCGCCTGCGCCAGGCCGGCTTCGAGCAGCTCTGCAGGCTCGAGGACTTCGACTGGTCGGCCGGCATCCGGCTCGACCGCAGGCTGCTCGACGCCGCCTGCTCGCTGCGCTTCCTCGACCGCCGCGAGCACGTCCTGCTCGTCGGCCCCGTCGGCGTCGGCAAGAGCTTCCTCGCCCAGGCGCTCGGCTACGCCGCCGTCCGCTCGGGGCGCAGCGTGCGCTTCGTGACCGCCGACCAGTACTTCCGCGAGCTGGCGCAGGCAAGGGTCGACCACTCCACCGAGAAGACGTTCCGCGCCTTCCTCGCCCCCGACCTGCTGATCCTCGACGACCTCGGGCTGCACCGGCTCAGCGCGCAGCAGTCGATCGACCTCTACGAGCTGATTATCGGGCGCCACCGCAGCTCCAGCTTCGTCATCACCTCGAACCGCGCGGTCGAGGAGTGGCTCGGCCTCTTCGACGACCCGATCCTCGGCAACAGCGCACTCGACCGGCTCGCCAACGCCAGCTACCAGATCGTGATCGAGGGCGAGAGCTACCGCCAGCGACTCTCACCGCACCGCGCCCTGCTCGACGCCCAGGAAGGAGCTGATTGACGAGACGTACTGCTCACTGATACCAAGCCGCCCTACCGGCTGCCCGGGTGGTCTAATGACTGTGGCGACGGGTGGTCCATAGACCCTGGCGATTGACAGCGGGGAGCCGTACGCGCGAAAGCCGCACCGCTACGAGAACTACCAGGAAGTCCACGTCCGCCAAATGAACAAACTGCGTGAAGCAGAGGTTGTTGTAAGCGATGACCTGGAGTTTGAAGGCGGGCCACATCCGCTAACTCACGCAGATGGTTTTGTGTTAAGCGGAAGCGTGTACACAAAGAGTGGCGGCGTGCTAGACGTCACTAAGTGGCTTCAACCAGATGAGCGCGGTAACGTGCTTGCCAAACAATACCGCTATCATGCGAGACTCGAAGCCCACGAGAAGCGTAACCTGTTTCGATTCGACAACTGCCACGAGAGCCACGAGAGCTCACCCGGCAGACCTGTTCAGTCCATACACCTACACCGATTCAATATCGGTGGACACGAAGTCCTAGGTCCGCTCGACATCCCACATCTACAGCTGCCTTGGATGCAGGCAATCATCGAATCCGTGGAGGAACTGGCTGCGAACAGCGCGGAGCTGACCGGTGCTCAGCGGAAGTCGATTCGCGAACAGGAAGCACAGTTTCCCATGTACGGTGTCGTGTACGAATCGCTTTAAGAGACTGGTGGTGAGAGACCGGCCTCGCGGGTAACTCGATCTATCGTCGCCTTTCGAAACGAGCATCGTCATCCGAGGCGGCGGCCCGGGTCGTGAGCGGATATCGTGGACAGCGAAGCTCAAGCAGGTGGATTGTGCGGTCGAGGTGCCGTGGGGCTCTACGGCGATGACGGCAAGTGGACGATCGTCCGCCCGTTCGCCGGCGTGGGAGGCGGCCTCCTTCACATGCGGTGTCGCAACCGAGAGCTTGTCGAACGCGTCTCTGAGTCGATGGACGGCGAGATAGCCTAGCTGAGCGGTCGCTAGTCCAACACGAGCGTAGCGGTCAGAAGCCGTGCTCGTTCCGCGCCCGGATATCACGCACAGAGCCCCGAACTGTTGCGTGGACGAGTAGCCGCTCCGCCCGCGCGCCGCTACGCCTCCGTTCGCATCCCGATCTCACGAGGCGGCATGCCGAGGATCGCGCGCGCCTCGTCGGGCGTCGCGACCTCGCGGCCAGCGTGGTGGGCCAGCTCGACGGCCATCTCGACGTGGTCGACGTTCGTGTAGGCGTCACTGCCGCGCTTGCCGTCGAGCATCGGGTTCTCGCCGATGCCGGTGCGGATGTGACCGCCGGTGGCGGCGGCGAGCATGCTGGTGCGGCGCAGCGTCGGCTCCCCGGGGGCGCCGTCGTAGACGGTGTTGAACCACTGGCAGTTCACGCCCGGCGGCAGCAGATCGAGGTACATCTTCAGGCCGTCCATGCCCGGCGGCGGTCCCAGCGAGAACTCGTTCCAGAAGATCTTCATGATCAGCGTGTCGCCGATCAGCCCCTGCTCATGGAAGCGGGCGAGGTGCCGCATGTGGCCGGTGTGGCGCACGCCGATGCTGTAGCGCGTGTTAAGCGCCCGCAGATCCTCGAGCAGCGTCGCAACCACGCTGCCGTCATGCCCGGTGATGCCGCCCTCCGGGAAGATGTCGACGGTCGCGAGCTCGAGGCCCTCCTCGGCATTGCGCGCCAGCTCGAAGAGGTGCGGCGTGTTCTCCGGGTGGGCGCCGCGCTGCGTGGGGTAGACGATCACGTCCGGGCACTCCGCGCGGATCAGCCGGTAGCACTCGAGGTACATCTCCGTGCCGTGCTGCCACAGGTTCTCGCCCTGCTCGTCGCGCGGGTGGTAGTGGATGATCGCCGCGCCCGCCTTCGCGGCGGCGATGCCGTCGCGCGCGCCTTCCTCGGGGCCGTAGGGGACGTTGGGATTGTCCTCCTTGCGCGCGGACTCGTTGATCGAGGCCTCGATGATCAGCTTTTCCATCGCTCTGTCCTCTCCTGGCGCTGCGCCTCGCCGTGCGGTGCGCTCAGCGTGCGGCGGTGACGCCGCGGTCGTGCAACTGCTCGATGTCGGACCAGTCGTAGCCGAGGTCGAGCAGGATCTCCTCGGTGTGCTGTCCCAGCTCCGGCGCGGGCCCGCGCACGCCGCCCGGCGTCTCGCTGAGCTGCACCGGGATCCCGATCGTGCGGTGGCCGGGGAAGGTCGGGTGCTCGAGGTTGAGGAGGTACCCGTTCTGCCAGTGCTGCGGCTCGGCGGTCACGCCCGCGTAGTCGTAGACCGGCCCACACGGAACCTCCGCCTCGGCGAGGGCGTGCAGCCACTCCTCGCGCGTCTTCGTGGCGAAGACCGCGCGGAACTCCTCGAGCAGCCACGGCCCGTTGTCGAAGCGCGCGAAGGGCTCGGCCGAGCGCGGGTCGTCGATCAGATCCTCGCGCTCGATCACGCGGCAGATCCTCGGCCAGAACTTCGGGTCGAGGCCCGCGATCGTGAACCACTCGCCGTCGGAGCCCTGGTACCAGCTGAAGGCGGCGTTACGAGAGGCGCCCGGATTGCGCCGCTCCTGCTTGCCCGTGTGCAGGTAGGTCAGCACCGAAAAGCCCTGGAGCGAGATCATCGCGCCGAGCTGGGAGACATCGACCTTCTGGCCCACGCCGAAGCGCTCACGGGCGAGCAGCGCGGTCATCACGCCGTAGGCGAGCGTCATCCCGCCGACCTGGTCGGCGAGCCCCCAGGCGACGGAGGTGGGGGTGCTCCCCGGTCCGCCGCCCTGCGCGACGAGGGCGCCGCTCATGCCCTGCGCGACGTGGTCGAAGGAGCCGCGCGTGCTCCACTCGCCCTCCGGCCCGAAGCCGCTGTTGACCGCGTAGATCAGCTTCGGATTCAGCTTGACCGAGTCGTCGTAGCCGATGCCGAGGCGGTCCATGACGCCGGGCCGGAAGTTCTCCACCATCACGTCGATCTCCGGGACGAGCTTCTGGATGACCTCGCGCCCCTCGTCGGTGCGCAGTTCGAGCGTGATGCTGCGCTTGCCGCGGTTGAGCGCCTCGAAGTAGGCGGAGAAGCCGTCGGGCAGCCGCATCACCGAGCGGCCCGGGTCGCCGTCGCCGGGCAGCTCCACCTTCAGCACCTCGGCGCCCATGTCGGCCAGCAGCTGCGTGCCGTGCGGGCCGTTCTGGTAGCGGGTGAAGTCGAGGATGCGAATCCCATCGAGTGGTGACGTCATACCGCTGCTCCTTCCGCCGCGATCGAGGTAGATCCGGCGCGCGTCGCTGGTCGTCTCCGGGGCCAGACTTAGCACAAGCGGAGATAGCCTGTCGCGTGTTGCCCGCCCGAACCTGGGCGGTGCATCGTCGCTGCGGGCGGATTCGCTACAATGCACGACGGATCGCGCCGCAGACGCCGCGCACGCCAGCGCCCGAAGAAGGAGTGCCGCGCATGGTCGCCACAGACAAGCCGTACCAGGTGATCGGAACCCGCCCCGTCCGCCACGACGGAGCCGACAAGGTAACCGGACGGGCGCAGTACGGCGCCGACGTGCGGCTGCCGCGGATGCTCTTCGGACGCGTCAAGCGCAGCCCCGTCGCGCACGCGCGCCTGATCAGCGTCGACACCTCGAAGGCGGAGGCGCTCGACGGCGTGCTCGCCGTGCTCACCGCGGCGGACCTGCCGGACCCCGGCGACCGCGTCGTCCCGACGATCCGCGGCCTGACGCCGCTGCGCTGGCTGCGCGGCTTCCTGCTCGCCAACGAGAAGCTGGTCTTCCGCGGCCACCCGATCGCCGCCGTCTGCGCGACCGACCCGCACATCGCCGAGGACGCCCTCGACCTGATCGAGGTCGAATACGAGGAACTGCCGCCCGTGCTGGACGTGCAGGAGGCGATGTCCGACGCGGCCCCGGTGCTGCACCCCGACCTGCGCACCGAGGAGCTGGCGCAGGCCGCCTACAACGCCCAGGGCGACAAGCCGGCGGACCAGCAGACCAACATCGCCAAGCACCTGGAGATGGTGCTCGGCGACACCGAGGCGGGCTTCGCCGAGGCCGACATCATCGTCGAGGGCGAGTTCGGCACGACGATGGCGCACCAGGGCTACATCGAGCCGCACGCCTCGACGGCGATGTGGCAGCAGGACGGCGAGCTGATCGTCTGGACCTCGACACAGGGCGCGTTCGGCATCCGCGACAACCTGGCGATGATCCTCGAGCTGCCTGTCTCGCAGATCAAGGTGATCCCGACGGAGATCGGCGGCGGCTTCGGCGGCAAGCTGAAGCTCTACTACGAGCCGCTGGCGGCGCTGCTTTCCCGCAAGACCGGCCACCCGGTCAAGATGCAGATGACGCGCACGGAGGTGCTGGAGGCGAGCGGCCCCACCTCCGGGACACACCACCGCGTCAAGATCGGCGCGAAGAACGACGGCACGATCGTCGCCGCCGAGGGCCACTTCGCCTACGAGGCGGGCGCCTACCCCGGCTCTCCCTACGTCGCCGGCGCGCGCTGCGCCTTCGGCCCGTACGACATCCCGAACCAGTTCGTCGAGGCCTGGGACGTGGTGCTCAACAAGCCGCAGGTCTCCGCCTACCGCGCGCCCGGCGCGCCCTCCTCGGAGTTCGCGGTCGAGTCGCTGGTGGACGAGCTGGCCGAGCGGCTCGAGATGGACCCGATGGACCTGCGCCTCATGAACAGCGCCGTCGAGGGCACGCGCCGCACGGACGGCGCCGCCTTCGGCTCGATCGGCGCGAAAGACGTGATGGAGGAGATCCGCAACAGCGAGCACTACCGCTCCGAGCTGCAGGGCGAGAACCGCGGACGCGGCGTCGCCATGGGCTTCTGGTTCAACGGCGGCAACGAGTCCAGCGCCTACGCCAACGTCAACGCGGACGGCACGGTCAGCCTCGTCACCGGCTCGGTCGACATCGGCGGGCAGCGGGCGGCGCTGGCGATGACGCTCGCCGAGACGCTCGGCCTCGGGGCCGCGGACGTGCACCCCTCGGTGGCGTCGGACACCGACTCGATCGGCTTCACCGGCAACACGGGCGGCAGCCGTACGACCTTCGCCACCGGCTGGGCCGCCTACGAGGCGGCGATGGACATTCGCCGCCAGCTGGAGGAGCGCGCCGCCGCGATCTGGGAGGTCGAGCGCGACACGGTGAGCTACGGCGACGACGGCATGCTCCACGGCCCCGCGGACGACGACGGCAACGAGCGCGCGATGGGCTTCAAGGAGATCGCCGGCCAGCTCGGCAGGACCGGCGGGATGATCCAGGGCCGCGCCAACGTCAAGCCCACCACCGTCGGCCCCGCCTTCGCGGGCCACATCGTCGACGTCGAGGTCGACCCGGAGACCGGCAAGGTTGACGTGCTGCGCTACACCGCGGTGCAGGACGTGGGGACGGCCGTGCACCCCTCGTATGTCGAGGGGCAGATCCAGGGCGGCGTCCAGCAGGGCGTCGGCATGGCGCTGAGCGAGGGCTACGACTTCGACCAGACCGGCCGCATGCGCAACTCGAGCCTGCTCGACTACCGCATGCCGACGGCGCTCGACCTGCCGATGATCGAGACGATCCTCGTCGAGGTGCCCAACCCGGGTCACCCCTACGGCGTGCGCGGCGTCGGCGAGGTGCCGATCGTGCCGCCGCTGGCGGCGGTCGCGAACGCGATCGAGGACGCGATCGGTGTGCGCATGCGCAAGCTGCCCGCCACGCCGGAGGCGATCCTCGCCGAGCTGTACCCGGAGGAGTAACCGCCGGCCGCCGGTCGCGGCCGCGACGAGCCAACGTTGGCGGAAGCTGACCGGCGGGAGTTGCGATGTATCTGAACGAGTTCGCGCAGGGCCTCGACGCCCTCGACATGACGGATGCCGAGGAGTTCCGCAGCCTGCTGCAGAGCGCGAGCGATCTCGGCATCCCGCACCAGCCGGGCGTGCGCTACGTCTCGCGCAACACCGTGGTGCAGCGGCAGCGCTTCCACTTCCTGGAGTGGGGCGATCCCGGCGCGCCGCCGCTGTTGCTGCTGCACGGCGGGAACCAGTCCGCGCACTCCTGGGATCTCGTCAGCCTCCACCTGGCGGGGCGCTACCGCGTGCTGGCGCTCGACCAGCGAGGGCACGGCGACAGCGAGTGGGCGCGCGACGCCGCCTACGGCATCGGCGCGATGGCCGAGGACGCGATCGCCTTCATCGCGCAGCAGGGCCTCGAGCAGCCAATCGTGATGGGGCACTCGATGGGCGGGCGCGTGACCATGGAGGTGCTGAAGCGCCGGCCGGGCACCGCGCGCGCCGCCGTCTTCGTCGACGTCGGCCCGGAGATCAGCGGCGCGGGCACGCGCGCGATCCGCGACTTCATCCAGCGCAACATCGAGTTCGACGACCTCGAGGCGTTCATCGAGCGGGTCGCGGAGTACGACCCGTACCGCACGCGCGAGCACATCACGCGGACGGTGCGCTACAACCTGATCCAGCGTTCCGACGGCAAGTACATCACGAAGTCGGACCGCATCCTGCATGACCCCGGCTTCCGCCGCGCCCGCGACAACGACGGCGTCCCGCTCAGCATCGGCCTCGACGTGGTGCGCGGCTTCGAGTTGCCCGCGCTCGTGATCCGCGGCGGCGACTCGAACGTGCTCACCGAGCAGGGCGCCGACGACTTCGCCGCGGCGCTGCCGCGGGGGCAGTTGCGGACCGTGCCCGACTGTGGACATAACGTTCACTCGCAGAACACTCCCGGCTTCCTCGACGCGGTCACGCCGTTCCTCGACGCGCTGACGTAGCCGGCCACGAGGCGGCCGGGCGCGCCCGGCCGCGGACCCCGGACAGCAGGAAGGCCGCCTTCGGGCGGCCTTCCTTGCGAGTACTTGGGAGTGGGCTAGCCTAGCCGCCGGCGGCTTCTTCCAACAAGGGAGTAACCAGGCCAACTGGCCTCTGGCCCCTGCGGGGGAACAGAGGCCCCCCGTACTCAGTTGGCAGATTCAGTCGCATCGAGACGAGGGTATCGCTGCGCGAGCCCTCTTCAGCCTCAAAGATGAGCCCTTCACACAGGCCAGCCTTCGCTCCACCCCGCCTCATACTCGCGAAGTCGGGCGCCAAATCTTCAGCAACTTCACGTGGGAGGTGCCCAACATGCTGATAGCCAGCGGTAGTTTCGGCCAACACCATGATCGCGTTCCTGTCGTAGCGGTTACCGGGATCGGGAAGCAGTGCGACGCGCACATAGTCGCCGTCGTCGATCCTGTCGAGCAGCGGACGCATCGTCTTGTGTCGTGCGCCACTCTTCGTGAGTACATGGCCGTCTCGGTCAATGTTGTAGGTCCGGCCATCCCACCGAACTTCGCCTCCCCCGTCAGCCATCGTCGCGAGGATGGGTCTAGCCTTCTCGTTATTGGCTAACCGTTCTTTCCGGAGGTGACGCGCGTGCGTTGCCACTTCCCTCAGGGCGGCTTGGTAGTGCGAGACACCTGCAACTCTAACTTCGAACTCGCCCCAGTAGTCCTTGTCGCGACGATTGTCGGGATCGTGCGACCCGTTGAGGACCATCAGATCTGCGCCACTCAGAGTGGCGTCGGTACTGCTGCTAGGGGGCCTGCGATTCCGTGACCCACCTGCGCGAACTGGACCGGCGCCACTCGGTGTGGCGCCGGCACTGCTACCCGGGCCTTGCCGGCCAAATAGTCGCCTCAGCCGGCCCACAGTGTGAACCTCCCCGCTTCGCCCGATCGCCGCCGCAAGGACAAGGTTGCGAGTCTGCGAGGGGTCTAGCGCGCGTCGGGGTCGAACTCGGGGATGAGTTCGCCGGTGAGGCGGATGCTCTCCATGATCGCCTCGTGCGGAATCGCGCCGACCTGGTGGAAGGACATCAGGCGGTCAATGCCGGCCTCCTGGTAGACCTTCATGCCCTCGCGCACCTGGTCCTGGCTGCCGACGATCAGGGAGTGCTGCTTGGAGAGCACCTCCCAGACCTCCTCGGGGGTGACGTCCTCACCCTCCATGACCTTGGCGACGATCAGCTGCGCCTCGGTCACGGCGTCGTCGGCGTGGTCGCGCAGGAACTGGCCGGTGAGGCCACCGCCCGCGGGGTCGGCCGCCGCCGCCTCCAGCTCCCTGGCGGTGAGCACGAAGGACTCCTTCGCCTCGAAGAAGGTGAAGGCGCCGTTGGTGTACCAGGCGGCCGCGTCGGCGGCGCCGTTCATCATCGCCTGCTGCTCGCTCTCGGCGGCGTGCACGAAGGTGAAGAAGGCAACCTGGTCGTTGACCTCCTCGCCCACCGGGTCGCACTCCTTGATCGCATCGCGGTAGAGGCCGATCCACTCGGCGACCTGGTCGAGCGAGGCCCAGAGGGTGACGCCGAGTGCGCCGACGCCGTTGCGGCCCGCCTGCTCGAACGAGGTGGGGCTGGAGCAGGCCTGCCAGAGCTTCGGGTGCGGCTTCTGGTAGGGCTTCGGGATCACGGAGATGTTGTTGATCTCGTAGAAGTCGCTCTTCCAGGAGAAGTCGTCGCTGGTCCACATCTTCGGGATCATCTCGAAGGCTTGCTGCATCTGGTCGCGCGTGTCGTCCGGGTCGATGTTGAAGGTGCGCCACTCAGGGATGGTGGAGCGGGCGAGGCCGAGTTCGAAGCGGCCGTTGCTGACGTGGTCCAGGAAGGCGGCGCGCTCCGCGATCCTGATCGGGTGGTTGAAACGGAAGGGGGAGAGCACGGCGGAGTGGCCGACGCGCAGGTTCTTCGTGTTGGCGGCGATGTTGGTGAGCATGATCTCCGGCGCCGAGCTGTAGCTGAACTCGACGGCGGTGTGGTGCTCCACCTCCCACCAGATCCCGTAGCCCATCTCATCGGCGAGCTTCGCCTGCGCGAGGGTCTCCTCGAACAGCCGGTGCTCGTGGTTCTCGACGTCGGGGCCCCAGAGTTCCTTCGGCTGCTGCATCTCCGAGAAGATGTCGACCTTCACACGCTGCTCCTCTTCCTGCTCGCAATCGCTGCGCGCGCGCCCTCGGCGGGCGCAACCCAGCCGGCGAGCCGCGTACCGCAGGCCAGCATCCCGACGAACCCCACGAGTGTCAAACCACGCCGGCGGCCTCCGCTGCTGCTCGGCGCCGCGTGGCCCGGCGCCACGCAAAGGGCCGGCCCAACGGCCGGCCCTTTGGTGCTCTCGCGGGTTGGTTGCTAGCGGCCCTTGAAGACCGGGGTGCGCTTCTCGGCGAAGGCCATCGCCGCCTCGCGTGTGTCCTCGAGATCCATGAGCCCACTGAGCGCCTGCGGGAAGGCGATCTCGGCCTGGTAGGCAGTTGGTCGCGGCCGAGCCATCATCAGCTGCTGCTTCGTGACCTGAACGTGCACCGGGGGAAGCGCGGCGATCTCCTCGGCGATGTCCATCGCCGTCGACATCAACTGCTCCGCCGGCACGACGTGGTTGATGATCCCGAGTTCGTAGGCGCGCTGCGCATCGAACTGGTGGCCGCGGATCACGATCTCGGAGCCGGGCAGCCAGTAGAGGTTCTGCAGGATGACGAACAGCGCCGGGCCGATGATGCCCGTCGGAATCTCCGACATCGCGAAGCGCGCGCCCTCGGCGGCGACGCAGATGTCGGAGCCGCAGACGATGTAGAAGCCCGCCCCCCAGGCGCCGCCCTGGACGGCGGTGATGATCGGCTTGTCGGTGTCGGGGACGCCGTAGAAGCCCGTCTTGGCAACGGGAGCGTCGGGGTTGCTGATGTCGGGGCGGCCCCCGGCCTGCTCCCGGATGTCGCGGCCCGCGGAGAAGATGCGGCCCTCGCCGCTGACGACGGCGATGCGCAACTCAGGGTCGTTCTCGAACTCGTACCAGGCCTGGCCGAGGTCGTGGCGAATCTGCGCGCCGATGGCGTTGAGGCGCTCCGGCCGGTTCAGGCGGATGTGGTAGATGTGGCCGAGCTTCTCGGTGATGACGTGCTGCAGGTCCAAGGTTGGCTCCTCGATGTTCCGCTCGTTGCTGGCTGGGTGGACTCTAGCACATTGCCCGCGTACGGATGGCGGCGAGCAGCGCGCTTGCGTTATTCGCAGGCGTGCCGACAATAGGCAGCGTCGGCCGGCGGCGAGCAACGTCGCGGCCGGCGCCTGCACGGAAGCTGTTGGGCGCACGAGCGGTGCGCCCGCGAAGGGAGCCCCCCGCATGCACCTCCTCTCCGCCCTGTTGCGCCCTCGGCGCGTCGCCGAGGCCCACTGCGACGGCCCTTGCGGCGTCTACGACCCCGCGTCGGCGCGCATCGCCGCCGAGGCGGTGGTCTCGATGGCGCGCAAGATCGTCGACCTCGGCGACGCCGACGACGCGGCGACGAACAACACGCGCTCTCGCTTCACCGCGATCAAGGAGGAGCAGGCGGAGCTGGCCAAGCGCGAGCTCAACATCCTCTGGACGGACTACTTCAACCCGGCGCGCACCGCGGACACTCCGGACCTCTGGCAGACGTTCTGGAACGCCGCCAAGCTCTGCTCCCGCAACAAGACGGAACTGAGCGTCGAGGCCGGTGAGGAGCTGCTCGCCACAATCGAGGAGATCCACAACGTCTTCTGGGCCTCCAAGGGCCGCGACGACGTTCCGTTCTACCTGGCCGGCTAGCCGGACGGGCAACCCGACGGCCGGCCGGTCGCCCTGGCGCGGCCTCGTGCTCGCGCTCGCCTGCTGCACGGCGGCGGGTGCGATCGCGTGGCTCGCACTGCGCCTCGGGCGGCGCTTCACGCGCTACGAGATCGCGGGCGAGAGCATGCTGCCGGCGTTGCGCCCGCGCGACTGGGTGCTCGTCGACCGGCGCGCCTACGCGTATCGAGAGCCGCGCGAGGGCGAGATCGCGCTCGCGCGCGATCCCCGCGACCCGCGCCGCACGCTGGTCAAGCGCATCCGCGTCCGCGAACCCGGCGGCGACCTCTGGCTGCTCGGCGACAACGCCGCCGCGAGCACCGACAGCCGCACGTTCGGCACGTTCCCGCCTGACGCCTTGCTCGGCCGGGTACGCTGGCGCTACTGGCCACCCCCGCCCGGTGCGCCGCCGCGGGAGTCCCGGGAGCTGGCAACGGAGCAGGCGTGAAACTCGCGACCTGGAACGTGAACTCGGTGCGGGCGCGGATGCCGCGCCTGCTCGAGTTCCTCGCCGTCCACCGGCCGGACGTCGTCTGCCTGCAGGAGACGAAGACCGCGGCGGGTGACTTCCCCGCCGGGGCGCTGCGCGAGGCGGGCTACGCCGCCGCCGACGAGTCCGGCGGGCGCTGGGCCGGCGTCGCGATCCTCGCCCGCGAGGACCACGCGATCGAGGATGTAGCGCACGGCCTTCTCGGCAGCCCGCTGCCGGAGGACGCGCGCTGGATCGAGGCGACCGTCGCGGGGCTGCGCGCGGTCAGCGTCTACGTCGTCAACGGCCGCGCGCTCGACGATCCGATGTACGAGGCGAAGCTCGCCTTCCTCGACGCGATGGCCGAGCGCGCGGCGCAGCTCGCGGGCCAGCCGCTCGTGATCGCCGGCGACTACAACATCGCACCCGCGGACATCGACATCTGGGACCCGGCTACCCTCGAGGGCTCGACACACGCGAGCGCGCCGGAGCGGGAGCGCCTCGGCGCGCTGCTCGGGACAGGGCTGGCGGACGCCTTCCGCGTCGTCGAGCCGGAGACGGTGCAGCACACCTGGTGGGACTACCGGCAGGGACACTTCCACCGCGGGATGGGCATGCGCATCGACCTCGCGCTCGTGAGTGCGGACCTCGCCGGGCGGCTGCGAGCGGCGGGCATCGATCGCGACTTCCGCAAAGGGCCGAAGCCCTCCGACCACGCACCCGTGCTGTTCGAGTTCGAGGACTGAGCGCCAGTCCGGGAGGTGTCCCGTGCCTCGGTGGAATAGCACCCGCGCCGGGCCGTATCCTGCGCGCAGAACGGACGCCAGCCTTGTAGTGATCGGATGTGAGCGATGAACGAGGACGCACTGCGCACGCGGCTCTGCGAGGAGTACGGCTGCGAGTACCCGATCGTCGCCTTCTGCCACACCAAGGAGGTCGTCGCCGCCGTGTCGAACGCCGGAGGCATCGGCGTGCTCGGCACCACCCAGCTGTTGAAGGACGAGTTCCGCCGCGATGTGCGCTGGATCCGCGACCAGGTCGGCGACAAGCCGTTCGGCATCGACACGCTGCTCCCGGCCACCTTCCAGGAGGGCAACGTCGAGGACCTCGAGGCGATGATCCCGCAGGAGCACCGCGCCTTCGTCGAGCGGCTGCAGCTCGACAACGAGATCCCGGACCCGAGCACGCCGCCGCCGTGGCAGCCCTCGGTCGGCGCGGACCTGCTGCAACGCGCCCGCGACCACATCGACGTGACCCTCGAGGAGCGCGTACCGATCTTCGCCTCGGGCCTGGGCAACCCCGCCGTGATCCTCGATCGCGCGCACGCGGCCGGCACGAAGGTCTGGGGGCTGATCGGCATGACGCGGCAGGCGCGCCGCGAGTTCGAGGCGGGCGTTGACCTGGTGATCGCGCAGGGCGGCGACTCGGGCGCCCACTCCGGGCGCATCGGCACCTTCTCGCTCGTCCCGGCGGTAACGAGGATGGCGCGCGAGTACGACACGCCGGTCCTCGCGGCGGGGGGCGTGACGCGCGGCGAGCACCTCGTCGCCGCGCTCGCCCTCGGCGCGGTGGGTGTCTGGTGCGGCACGATCTGGCAGGCGACGACCGAGTCGCACATCGACCCCTACCTCAAGGAGAAGCTGGTCAAGGCAGCGACCGAGGACTCGACCAAGAGCCGCGCGCTGACCGGCAAGCCCGCCGCGCGCCTGCGCTCGAAGATGATCGACGCCTGGGAGCAGCCCGACGCGCCCGAGCCCCTCGGCATGCCGCTGCAGCCGATGCTGATGGCGAAGCTCATGCAGGCGGTCGACGACCACCACGTCGAGGAGTTCATGAACGTCGCCGCCGGTCAGGGTGTGGGCCTGATCGACGAGATCCGCCCGACCAGCCAGGTGATCGCCGACATGGTCGCCGAGGCGCGCGCGATCCTCGCAGGCGAGCCGCTGCCGGCCTGAGCCCCGGGGCGCGCTACAGCGGCGGGCGGCGCGGCCAGCCCGCCGCCTGCTCGTAGGCGTGGGCGGCGCGGCAGACGGTCGCCTCGGCGAAGGGGCGGCCGGCGATCATCAGCCCGATTGGCAGCCCGTTGCCATCGAGGCCGCAGGGCACGCTGATCGCCGGCAGGCCGCTGATGTTGTACGCGCGCGTGTAGCTCGCGAGGCGCGAGCGGGGATCGCCCTCGGCGATGGTCGGCGCGGTGCGCGGCATCGTCGGCGAGACCAGCAGATCGACCGTCCCGAGGACGGCGAGCGCCTCGCGCTCGATCGCCAGGCGCTTCTCCAGATCGCGGATGTAGTCGATGGCGAGGCGGGTGAGGCCGGGCTCGACCTTGCCTCGGATCTCGTCGCTGTAGCGCTCGGGATGATCGCGCAGCCACTGCTCGTGGAAGGCCGCGCCCTCGACCTGGCTGATCAGCAGCCGCCCGGCGGCGGCGTACTGCGGCAACTCGACCTCGACCGTCTCGCCGCCGAGCGCGCGCAGCTCCTTGAGGGCGGCCTCGCAGGCCTCGGCGACCACGTCGTCGCAGTCCGCCCAGAGCGGGTGGCGCGGCACGCCGAGGCGCAGCCCGGCGAGATCGCGGCCGAGCTCGCGCGTGAAGTCCTCGGGCGGGCGGTCGAGCGACTGCGGGTCGGTGGGGTCGTATCCGGCGATCGCGTTCACGATCAGCGCGGAGTCCTCGACGGTCTTTGTGAGCGGGCCGGCGTGGTCGAGCGTGGTCGAGAGCGGCACCACGCCGCTGCGGCTGACGAGGCCGCGTGTGGGCTTCAGGCCGGCGACGCCGCAGGCGGCGGCGGGCATGCGGATCGAGCCGCCGGTGTCGCTGCCGAGCGTGCCGAGGGCGGACCCGGCCGCCGCCGCCGCGCCGCTCCCGCCGCTGCTGCCGCCCGGCGAGTGGTCCGGGTTCCAGGGGTTGCGGATCGCGCCGAAGTGGGCGTTGTCGCTGGTGGTCCCGAAGGCGAACTCGTGCATCCCGAGCTTGCCGGTGAGCGCGATGCCCGCCTCGTGCAGCTTCGCGACGACGAACGCGTCCTCCTCCGGCACGCGGTCGCGCAGGAAGCCGGAGCCGCCCGTCGTCACGATGCCGGCGGTGTCGAAGAGGTCCTTGAGCGCGAACGGAATGCCGTGCAGCGAGCCGCGATCGAGGCCGTTCGCCAGCTCCTCGTCGGCGCGGGCGGCCTGCTCGCGCGCGAGGTCCGCGGTGACGAGCATGTAGGCGTTGAGCGCGGGCTCGGTCTCCTCGATGCGCGCGAGGACGGACTCGGTCAGTGCGAGCGCGCTCAGCGAGCCGTCGCGCAGCGCCGCGGCTGCCTCGGCGATCGTCAGATCCCAGGGCTGGCGCTCGGGGGCCTCGGAGTCAGCAGGCGGCGGCATGACGTTGTCCTCCCCGCCGTCAGCGCAGGCGGCTGATCGGCGTGCGTGCGATGAACTGGGCGGCGGTGATCGCGAGCAGCGCCAGGGAGGCGAGGCCGACGGCGATCTGGGGTCCGATCGCGTTCGCGACGAGGCTGACGAGCAGCGTACCGAGCGACATCAGCCCGTACTGCATCAGGTACACGCTCAGCACGCGCCCCCGGTACTCGTCGTCCACGTAAGCCTGCAGCAGCACGCTGCCAAGTGCGAGGTAGCCCGCCTGCCCGAGGCCGATAAACACCGCGCACACGAGGGCGACCCAGTAGGCCGTGTTCAGCGAGAAGACGAGCATCGCGGCGCCGATCACCGTCACGCTGAGGATCCAGACGCGCCCGCGCTGCCTCGCCGGGATCGAGGCGACGATCAGCGAGCCGGCGACCGCGCCGAGGCCACCCATGCTGAGCATCACCCCGAGCGCGCTCGCGCCGGCGCCCAGCACCTCCTTGGCGTAGCCGGGCAGCAGCGTCATGTAGGTCATCCAGAAGAGCGCGACGGAGGCGTTGTAGACCAGCAGCGGTCGCATCACCGGGTCGCGCCACACGTAGCGCAGCCCGTCGGCGAGTTGGCCGATCGCGCGCGCCGGCGCCGCAGCCGCCCTCGGGCCGATCTTTACCGGGACGAGCAGGAGCAGCGCGCCGACGTAGAACGCGGCCATCAGGTAGTAGACGTACTGGGTGCCGTCGATGCTGCCGGCGGGACCGAGCGCGCCGATCATCCAGCCGGCGAGCGCCGGCATCAGCAGGAACGAGGCGTTCTGCCCGGTGGTGTAGAGCGCCATCGCGTTCGTCAGGTGCTTCATCCCCACGACCGAGGGCGTCACCGCCTGCCGCGTCGGCATCGTGAGCGAGTGCGCCGCGGAGATCATCGAGGCACCGGCAGCGACCTGCCAGAACTGCAGGTTGCCGCTCGTGACGAGCAGCCCCATTGCGAGCGAGGCGAGCGCGCCCGCGGCCTGCCCCGTCTGGATGAATCGCTTGCGGTGCCGGATCTTGTCGGCGAGCACGCCCGCCGGCACCGAGGCGAGCAGGCTGGAGATGCCCCCGGCGAGGTGCAGCACGCCGAGCGCGGCGAACGATCCGGTGAGCTCGAATGCGAGCCAGCCGGCCAGGAACATCTGCACGCCGATCGCCGCGAAGCCCGCGAACATCGATCCCAAGAACCAGCGGAAACTGACGATGCTGAACGATTCGAAGGTGCGAAAGCGCCGCTCGCCCCCGGCGACCGCCTCGTCGACGGGGATGGGGTTCTGGGGCGTCCCGGCGCGTTCGTGCGTCTGCGTCACGCGCGCATCGTGACGCATCGGCGGCGGGGCGCATAGCGCCGGGGCGGAGGCGTCAGCGCGACGGCGGCGCCCAGCTGACCACGGCGGTCTGGCTGAACGGCAGTGGCAGCGCCACGAGGCCGTCGGCGCCTGCGTAGCGCTCAGCGAGCAGCTCGCGCATGCGCCCCTCGCGCGCCGTTCCGCGGCCGACGAAGTAGCGGCGGCGGTTCGAGTCGATCACCTCGTCGAGTGGCAGCGGCGGCTCGGGCGGGGGCGGCGTCGTGCGCACGTCGAAGGCGCGTCCGCGCGCGCCGAGCACCGCGAGGAACTCGCGCAGCGCGGGCAGTTCGGCGGCCGGCTCGTCGTACAGCCCCGACCAGAGCGGCTCCAGCGGCGTGCCCGGCATCCGATCCATCAGCACGACCACGCAGAGCCGCCTCGCGTGCGCCTCGAGCGCGTCGAGGAAGGCGCCGATCTCCTCAATGAAGAAGAGCACGCTCGCCGTCAGCGCCACATCGACGACCGGCGCGGCCTCGCCGGGCGCGCCCGCTGGCGGCCAGGCAGTGGCTGGCAGCACCTCGATGTTGTCGAGGCCGGAGGCGGCGGCCTCCTCGCGCAGCCGCGCCGTCATCCCCGGCGAGCGATCGAGGGCGCTCATGCGGCGGACGCGGCGGGCGAGCGGGATCGCGAGGCGTCCCGCCCCCGCGCCGACCTCGAGCCAGTGGTCGTCAGGCCTCGCCAGCGCCTCCAGCAGCGGCAGCTCGGGCGCGGGGTAGGCGTCCGGGCCGGGCGCGAAGATGTCGGCCATCGCGCCCCACTCGTCGGCGGGCGGCGCCTGCTCGCGCATCCGCGCGCCCTGCTCGGCGGCGGCGCGCTGGAGCGCGCGCCAGGCGGCGAGCGCCTCCGCCTCGGTCGGGCGCAGCGTGCGTCGGGCCTCGTCGGCGTCGGGGGTGGGGTCTGACATCGGCGTCACGGTACCACCGAGCAGGTACGGACGCGGGAGGGCTGGCGACAGTTGTCTCACTCTGACATGTTCGTGCTACGATGTGCTTCGAGGGGTTCAATGCGGCCCATGGAAGCGATGGTTCGCGATGGCGGCTCCCACGTTCGACACGCACGACGCCGTCCGCAAGCTGCGCGGCGCGGGTGTCGACGAGCAGGCGGCCGAGGGTATCGTGGAGGTCGTGGAAGAAGCTACGAGCCCGCTCGTCACACGCGACATCCTCCGTCTGGAGCTCGGCGAGCTTCGTTCGGAGCTTCGCTCGGAGCTGCACGAGTTTCGTTCAGAGATGTATCGGGCGCTCTGGATCCAGGGAGCGGGCATCGTGGCGGCCATCAGCGGCCTGGGAGCGATCGCAGTTGCTGTCGCTACGATCGTCGATTGAGCCACCAGCCGCGAGCCGGCGAATCCGCGAGCCCACTCGTCACGCGCGACATCCTCCGTCTGGAGCTCGGCGAGCTTCGTTCGGAGCTGCACGAGTTTCGTTCAGAGATGTATCGGGCGCTCTGGATCCAGGGAGCGGGCATCGTGGCGGCCATCAGCGGCCTGGGAGCGATCGCAGTTGCTGTCGCTACGATCGTCGATTGAGCCACCAGCCGCGAGCCGGCGAATCCGCGAGCCCACTCGTCACGCGTGACATCTTCCGCTTGACGTTGCAGGAGTTCCGGTCGGACTTGCATCGGGCGCTCTGGATTCATGGAGCTGCGATCGTCGTGGCTCTGAGCGCCATCGCTGCCGTGGCGGTCGCCGTCGTCGCCGCCCTCGACTGAGCCTCCTCGCGTTGACCGTCGCCGCGCCCGTGCCTACGCTCGCGGCGCTGCAAGGAGGCGACGCGTGGACTTCGAACCTGCCTACACGCCGGAGCAGCGCGCCTTCCGCACCGAGGTGCGCGAGTGGCTCGACGAGCACGTCCCGAAGGTCGAGGGCGACCAGGACTCTGACGAGAACTACGCGAAATACCGCCAGCTCGGACGCGACCTCGGCGGGCAAGGCTGGCTGCGCCCGACCGCGCCGCTGGAGTACGGCGGCGGCGGACTCTCCATCGACCACGCGATCGTGCTCGCCGAGGAGATGGACCGCCACGACCTGACGAGCCCGCCCTACTACGACAGCGGCGGCAGCCTTGGCGGCGCGAGCATCCTCGTCTGGGGCAGCGAGGAGCAGAAGCGCCGCCTGCTGCCCCCGATCTTCCGCGGCGAGACCGTCACCTGGCAGCTGCTGACCGGCCCCGAGGCCGGCTCCGACCTCGCCTCGACCCAGACCGACGCCGTGCGCGACGGCGACGAGTACGTGATCAACGGCACCAAGATCTTCATCGGCGGCTCGCACGGGGCCGACTCGTTCTGGACGATCGTGCGCACCGACCGCGAGGGGGCGCGCCACCAGAACGTGAGCTGGTTCATGATCCCCTCGGATCTGCCGGGCATCACCGTCGAGCGCATGTACCTGCTCAGCGACGGCCGCGAGGGCATCGGCCGCGGCTACAAGAACACGATCTACTTCGACAACGTGCGCGTACCGGCGGAGAACCTCGTCGGCGGCGAGAACAACGGCTGGCGCGTCGCGAGCACCCACCTCGAGCTGGAGCACGGCTCGGGAGGGCGGATCGCGCGCAACGTCTGGTTCGAGCGCACGCGCGATCGCCTGCGCTCGCTGCCCACGAACGGCGTGAACCCGCTCGAGGACGATGAGACGCGCGGGCTGCTCGCCGACCTGTTCATGGAGACCGAGGTGCAGCGGCTGTTCGAGCTGCGCAACTTCTGGATGAACCGCACCCACCAGGAGATGAGCTACGAGGGCCCGCAGGCCTCGTACTACCGCAAGATGAGCGGCCTCCGCGCCTCGCAGATCATGCTCGAGCTGCTTGGCCCGTACGCGCTGCTCAACGACGCCGAGTTCGACCCGACCGGGGGGCGCTTCGACTCCTACCTGCGCAACGCGATCGTCTCGCTGCATCCGGGCGGGACGGCGGACATCCAGAAGGTGATCATGGCCCGCCGCATCGGCATCGGGCGCGGCGAGCGCGAACGCGCCGGCCGCACGGTCGAATAGGCGGCGCGCGGTGGATCTCTCCCTCAGCGAAGAGCAGCAACTTCTCAAGCAGGGCGTCGAGGACTTCGTCGCGCGCGAGGCCCCACGCGAGGCCGTGATCGAGCTCTCGGAGAGCGAGCTCGGCTACTCGCCGGAGCACTACGCGCGCGTCGCGGAGCTCGGCTGGCTGGGCGCGGCCATCCCGGAGCGCTACGGCGGCGCGGGCCTCGGCCTGACGGACGCGGCCGTGCTGTTCGAGGCCTTCGGCTACGCGGCGCTGCCGGGCCCGTTCATCTCCTCGGGCGTCGTCTCGGCGCTGATCGTCGAGGAAGCGGGCAGCGAGGAGCAGCGCGCCGAGCTGCTGCCGCGCATCGCGAGCGGCCAGTCGATCGCCGTGCTCGCGCTCACGGAGCCCGGCTACAGCTGGGGCCCCGAGGGCGTGCACCTGCGCGCCGCGGCGAGCAACGGCGACTACGTGCTGGACGGCGTCAAGCTCTTCGTGCATGACGCAATCGGCGCCACGCACCTGATCACCGCCGTGCGCACGGGCGACGACGGCGCGCTGACGTTGCTGGTCGTCGACGCCTCCGCGCCGGGTGTCTCCGTGCGCAGGCTGCAGGGCTTCACCGGCTCGGAGTGCGTCGTGCGCTTCGAGGGCGTGCGCGTGCCAACCTCGGCGGCGCTCGGCGAGGCCGGAGCGGCGGAGGCGCCGCTGGTGCGGGCGCTGACGAAGGCGGCGCCGGTACTGTCCGCCTACCAGGTCGGTGGGGGGCAGGCGGCGTTCGACATGGCGGTGGACTACAGCCGCGAGCGCCACCAGTTCGGCCAGCCGATCGGGCGCTTCCAGCACGTCCAGAACCACATCATCCAGCTCGTCAACCACGTCGACGCCTCGCGCTGGACTACCTACGAGGCCCTGTGGCGGTTCGACTCCGGGAAGCCGGGCGCGGAGGTCGCCGCGCACCTCGCGAAGGCGGTCACCAGCGAGGGCTTCGTGCACGCGGTCAACTACTCGCACGAGGTGCACGCCGGCGTGGGCGTGATGCACGAGTACGGGCTCACGCTCTACACGACGCTCTCGCGATCGCTCTACCACCAGCTGGGGAGCCCTCGCTACCACCGGCGGCAGCTCGCCGATCTGCTCGTCGACTACGACCTCGGGCCCGATCCTCTCGACTAGCTGCCGCTCGACTGAGCGTCGCCCGGCTGACCCTCGCTCTGCTGAGCGCGCCGCGCGGCCGGGAGGTCCGCCCAGGCGGGGCGGCGGATCAGCATGACCGCGATCATCCCTCCGAACGTGCCGATCGCAAAGGCCGTGAACGCGGTGTGGTAGCTCCCCGTCACGTCGAACGACCAGCCCGCGAGCAGCGGAGCGGCTACGTTGACGGGCATTTGCAGCGCCGAGACCAGTCCCCGGACCGTCGCGAAGCGGCGCGTCCCGAAGTAGTCGGCGATCACGGCCATCTGCATCACCAGCCAGGCGGCGTGGCCGAAGCCGTAGAACAGGTAGTAGACCGGCAGGAGCCAGATGCGGTCCGGGCTCAGGTTCGCGAAGGCCAGCAGCCCGATTCCCATGGCGACGAACGAGAGCGTGAAGACGCGGCGACGTCCAAAGCGGTCGCCGACCCAACCCGCGGAGACGCGCAGCACCAGCTGGCACGCCCCGTAGAATCCCGTGATGAGCGCCGCCGTGCGAAGCGAAAAGCCCACCGACTGGAGGTGCGGTATCAGGAAGATCGTCCAGGTGATAAGCGCCGCCACGCCGAGCGCCGAGGCGATCGCCAACAGGTAGAGCGCGGGCGTGCGCAGCGCCTCGGCCGCACCGAGTCCGCCCTGGGAGATGGCGATACTGGACTGCGAGCGGCTTCCGACCACTCCGTCGACCGTCAGCCCGAGATCCTCGGGACGATCGCGCACCACCAGCGCGCTGGCCATGCCGACGACAAAGATCGCGATGGCGCCGAGCGTGACGGTTGAACGCCAGCCGATCGATTCGACGAGCAGCGCCAGCACCGGAGCCGCGAGCCAGGCTGCCGCGTTCCCGGCGTTCATCAGGCCCGTGGCCCGGCCGCGCTTGGCCTCGAACCACTTCATGATCGCGGCCGGGAACGCGGCGCCGGAGCCGACGCTGAGCCCGAACGACATGACGAGGCTTGCCGCGTAGTAGTGCCAGAGTTCCTGGGACTGCGCGAAGATCAGCAGGCCCGCCGAGATGAAGATCGCTCCCGCGAACGCCATTCGCCGCGCGCCAACGACGTCGATCACCATCCCCGTGAGCGGCGCCAGCAGGCCCTGCTCGAAGCTTCGCAACGAGAACCCGAAGGCGATCGCCGAGACGCTCCAGCCGAGCTCGGCGCGAATCGGCTCGATGAAGATGCTCGCCCCGATCATGACGAACCCGAGCACCAGGAAGTTGTTGAACGACCCGGCGATCGCGATGTACCAGCCGTAGAAGAGGCGCGGCATCGGGGCATCGTGCCACGCCGGGCGCGCGGCTGCCTCGTGCGTGAGCGCGTGCCGCCATAGAATCAGCGCGGCAGCGTCGCCGGACGCGTGCCGAGCCTACGGAATGGAGCACGAGATTCCCGTGAGCGACAGCGACGGAGCCGACGGCGCCAGTCCAGACCCGCATCCCCTCGACGTGATCTTCCACCCCCGCGGCGTCGCCGTCGTCGGGGTCTCCACCCAGCCCGGCCCGGACGGGCGCATGGGCGGCAACTTCCTCAACGCCCTGCTGGAGCAGGGCTACGACCGCACGCACGCGCTCTACGCCGTCAACCCGAAGATGACCGAGGTCCGCGGCGTCGCCTGCTACCCGTCCGTGCTCGAGATCCCGGACCCGCTCGACCACGTGATCTCGCAGATTCCCGCCGAGGGCGTCCCGGAGCTCGTCGAGCACTGCATCCAGCGCGGCGTGCGCTCGCTGCACTTCTTCACAGCCGGGCTGTCCGAGACCGGCGACGAGGAGCTCGCGCGCCAGGAGCGGGAGCTCGTCGAGCGCGCGCGCGCGGCCGGCATGCGGCTGATCGGCCCGAACTGCATGGGCCTCTACGCGCCCGGCCCCGGCCTCTCCTTCAACTCCGAATCGCCGACCGAGGAGGGCAACGTCTTCCTGCTCTCGCAGTCGGGCGCGAACGCCGGCGCGATCATCACCGGCCTCGGCGCGCGCGGGCTGCGCTTCTCGAAGGGCGTCTCGTACGGCAACGCCGCCGACCTCAAGTCCCACGACTTCCTCGACTACGCGCTGCACGACCCGCAGACCGAGCTGGTGGTCGCCTACATCGAGGGGCCGCGCGACGGGCGGGCGTTCTTCGAGGCGCTGAAGCGCCTCGCGCGCGTGAAGCCGACGATCGTGCTCAAGGGCGGGATTACCGAGGACGGCGCTCGCGCCGCGCGCTCGCACACCGGCTCGCTCGCCGGATCGATCGACGTCTTCGACGCGCTCTGCCGCCAGGCCGGCGCGATGCGCGTGCGCACGCTCGACGACCTGCTCGACCTCGCCGTGGCCGCGACCACGGAGCTGCGCCACGGGCGCGGGCGCAACGTCACGCTGGTCGGCGCGGGCGGGGGCTACGCGGTGCTGTCCTCGGACCAGATGGCGATGGAGGGCCTGACCGTCCCGCCGCTGCCCGACGACGTGCAGGAGAAGTTGCACGAGTTCATCCCTATCGCCGGGACCAGCGTGCGCAACCCGGTGGACGCCAACTTCGGGCGGGACCACCCGATGGACTTCAGCAGCGACACCGGCCTCACGCGCCGCGCCTTCGACCTGATCGCCAACTCGCCGACGACGGACCTGATCTTCACCACCGTCGGCACCCGCTGGCACCACGGCCAGGACCACTCGCGCGACGCGAGGCGGCGCCGGCTGGAACTGACCGCCGACGAGCTCGATCGCATCGCGCAGGAGCACCACGTGCCGGTTGCACTGGTTCTGCGCGAGGCACAGATCGAGGACGCCGGACAGCCCGCCTACGAGCGTGGCGTCGCGGTCTTCCCGACCCTGGAGCGGGCGGCGCGCGCCGTCGCCACGCTGCTCGAATGGCGCAGGCGGCGCGAGGGCCTGCCGGAGCTGTTCGAGCGCTAGGGGGGAGCGATGCCCTCGATCGACGTCGTCATGCACGGCTCCGGCCTCAGCACCAACGTCGGCGTCGTCGGCTTCTGCGCCGTCGTGCTGATCGAGGGCGAGCGGCGCATCCTCTTCGACTCGGCGCACGTCGGGCGGCGCGTCTACCTGGAGGAGCAGCTCGCGGAGCGAGGGCTGACCACGCGCGACATCGACGCGCAGGTGATGAGCCACGCGCACTGGGACCACGTCCAGAACGCAGACCTGTTCGACCACGCCCCGCTGCTCGCCCACCCCTCGGAGGTCGCGTACGCGCACAAGCCGCACCGCAATGACTGGGCGACGCCGCCCTGGACGGGCGCGATCCTCGACCTGATGCGCATCGAAGAGGTGGCCGAGGGATCGGAGCTGATGCCCGGCTGCCGCGTGATCGAGCTGCCGGGGCACTCACCGGGCAGCATCGGCCTCGAGGTGGAGACGGACGACGGCCTCTGCCTGATCACCGGCGACGCCGTGCACCACGCCGGGGTCGCCGTGGCGGGGCAGAACCCGCTCGTCTTCTGGAACGCCGAACAGGCGGACGCCTCGGTGCGCCGCGTCGCGCAGTCGAGCGAGCGTGACGGCGCGCTGATCTACCCCGGCCACGATCGCCCGTTCCGCCTCAGCGGCGGCGCGGTGCGCTACAGCGAAGAGGAGCGCATCACGCTGCTCAACGCCGGCCCCGGCCGCCCCGGCCAGACCTTCGACGAGTACGCCCCGCGCCGCGGCCAGTGGGTGATGCCGGGCATCGAGGAGCAGCGCCTGCCGGGCGCGCCGGAATAGCGCGCAGACCGCGGCCGCTACTCACGGTCACGTCAGCGGCCCTTCTGACCATTCCGGGTTGAGGCGCGGTACCATGGTTGCCGCCCTCGGGAGGCTCAGCCATGTCGCAGGACTACTCGAAGATCATCACCGTTGAGCCGGGGAAGCGCGGCGGCAAGCCGTGCATCCGCGGCCTGCGCATCACCGTGTACGACGTGCTCGAGTACCTCGCGTCAGGGATGTCCGAGGACGAGATCCTCTCCGATTTCCCGGACTTGCGGCAGGAGGATATCCGGGCCTCGCTGGCCTTCGCCGCGGATCGGGAGCGCCGTCTCCTGTCGCTCCCTCCCGCTTGCGGGAGGGGATGAGGGGGAAGCCTCGCCCCCCTCGCAGTCCCCGCCGGACCTCGAAACCCTCGCCCGCCCTTGAGCGCTGCGCGGGGCGCGGCGCGACGCTGCCCGTGCGCCCTCGAAGGCTTGTAGCCCGGCGGGTGTCGGACCCCCTCACCCCCGCCCTCTCTCCCGCAAGGGGCGAGGGGGCCGGAGGGGTCGCCCTCGGGGCTGTCTGTCGGCTGCCGAGCTGGCGGGGGCGTGGGGGCGAAGCCCCCACAGAAGAGAACATCCGAGGGCGGGTGGGTGGGCCGAGTCGCGCGCAGCGCGCTCGTCCAGATGGGGGTGTGGGGGGCGCAGCCCCCCGCGGGGGACGCGCGCCTGCCCTCAAGATTGTCCGCAAGCCGGAGGAGGCGCTACTCGACGACGCCTTCCGCGAGGAGCTCGGCGACCTCGTCGGGGGTGAAGCCGCATTCCAGCAGCACCTCGGCCGTGTGCTCGCCGGTCGCCGGGGAGGGGCGCGCGGGGGTCGGCGGGGTCTCCGACATCTCGATCAGCGGGCCGGCGTGCAGCTGCGGGCCGGTGATCGGGTGCTCCAGCTCCACGATCATCCCCGTCTCGCGCGCGTGGGGGATGTCCGCGACCTCCTCGGGCAGGTAGAACGGCGAGGTTGGCACGCCGGCCTTGTCGAAGATCTCCATCCACTCGGCGACGGTCTTCTGCGCGAGCCGGTCGCGGACGTACTGCTGCCACTGCTCGACCCGTTCCCAGTTGTCGGGATCGGCCGCGTCGAAGTCGGGCGAGTCGGAGCGCTCGTCCTGCATGTCGAACAGCCGGCGCATGATGTTGCGCGTCTGCGTGGTCAGCGCACCGAGGACGAGCGGCCCGTCCTTGGCGTTGTAGGAGCCGTAGTAGATGCGCCCGGAGGCGCGCAGCCGGAAGTGGTCCTTGCGCAGCGCCACCACCTCGGTCCACGGGGCGCCGCGCGCGCGCGCCTCGACGATGTTGGCGCGGATCACGTCGGCGACGCTGGCGTCCGTGACCGGTTCGCGCATCACGGTGTAGCCCTGGATGAAGATCGAGGAGCGCAGCAGCGAGGCGCCGATGTACTGGCCCTGGCCGGTGCGTTCGCGGTGGAAGAGCGCCGCGCAGACACCCATCGCACCCGCGATCGCCGTCGAGTAGTCGGCGATCGGCGTGGCGCCGATGATGATCGGCGCGCCGTGCTCGTCGCTCTGCCCGTCGCCGCCGGCGATGCCGGAGTAGGCGCGGATCACGCCGTCGTTGCCGCCCTGGTGCGCCTCCGGCCCGGTCGTGCCGAAGCCCGTCGCCTCGAGGTAGATGAGATCCTCGCGCAGCTCCCGCAGCGTCTCGTAGTCGATGCCGAGCCGCTGCACGACGCCGGGGCGATAGTTCGTGACCACCACGTCCATGTGCGGGATCAGCCGGTAGGCGGTCTGCAGGCCGCGCGGGTCGTGCAGGTCGAGCACCATGCCGCGCTTGCCTCGGTTGTAGCTCTGGTAGGCCTTGCTCTCGCCGGGGACGACGGAGCCGGAGTTGCGGATCGGCTCGCCACCCGGCGGCTCGACCTTGACCACGTTCGCGCCGAGGTCGGAGAGGCTGATGCCGACCACCGGCCCCGCGATGATCTGCGAGAACTCGAGCACGCGGATGCCGTCGAGCGCGCCGCTCATCGCGGCCCCCTTCCGTACGCGCGCATTATGCGACAGCCGGGCACGGCGCTCGACACCGGCTCGATGGGAGGGCCGCTCAGCGCGCGGTGTAGCCGCCGTCGACCGGCAGCGCCACCCCGTGAGGAACGAGGACGCGTCGCTCGCGAGGAACATTGCCGCCGAGGCGATCTCCTCGGGCTTCCCGAGGCGGCCGATCGGATGCAGCGCCACGAGGTGGGCGATGTCCTCGGGCGTCTCGCGGATCGAGGCGGTCATCGGGGTCTCGATGTAGCCGGGGCAGATCGCGTTGACGCGCACGCCGAGCGGCCCGTAGCGGACCGCGAAGCTGCGCGTGAGGCCAACCACGCCGTGCTTGGCGGCGACGTAGGCACCGGCCGCCGGAGGGCCCTCGGCGTCCGGTTCGGGCCGGTGCGGGCGCGGCACGGAGGCGACGAGGCCGAGGATCGAGGCGGTGTTGATGATCGAGCCGCCGCCGCGCTCGGCCATCAGCCGAGCGCCGTGGAGCAGACCGTAGTAGACGCCGCTGAGGTTCACCCCCAGCGTCTCCTCCCAGCTGCCGCCCCCGCCGATTCCGGCGTTGTTGTAGAGCACGTCGAGCGCTCCGAACTCGGACATGCAGCGCGCCAGCGCGTCCACGATCTCCTGCTCCGCGGTCACGTCGAGCTGGATTGCCAGGCTCGCGCCGCCGGATTCGGCGATGCGCGCGGCGGTGTCCTCCGCGCCGTCGCCGTCGAGGTCGGCGCAGGCCACCGAGGCGCCCTCGGAAGCGAAGCGCAGCGCCGTGGCGCGCCCGATGCCGGAGGCGGCGCCGGTGATCAGCGCCGCCTTGCCCGCGAGCGAGCCGCCGTTCGTCGCGGCTACCACCGGTCGTACCGCACCGTCTGCTCGACCGGGAGGCGCGTCACGGGACCGAAGTTGCCCATCGGGTAGCCGACCGGGATCAGCACGTACGGCTCGACCGTCTCCGGCGTGCCGAGGATCTCGCGCACGGCCGGCTTGTCGACCAGGCCCAGCGTCGTCGCCGTGGCGCCGAGGTCGAGGGCGCGCGCGGCGAGCAGCGCGTTCTGCACCGCCGGCCAGACAGAGCCGCCCGCGCCCGCGCGCGCGGCCGCGTCGGCGGGCGGCTCCGCCCACTGCTGGCAGGCGACGATCAGCGCGGGCACCTCGCCGAGGTGCTCGGCCTGCCAGAGCACGGCGTTGAGCATCCGCTGGCGCTTCTCCGGGTCGTGGTGCGGCATGTCGGCGCGGCGAACGGTGATGTAGCTCTCGACGCTGCGCTTGTTGAGCGCGGCGAGGCGGGCGCGCTGCTCGGGATCGCGCACGATGATCCAGCGCACGCCCTGCATGTTGGAGCCGGTCGGGGCCTGGTTGCCGGCCTCGCAGATGCGCAGCAGCAGCTCCTCGGGGACGGGGTCGGGCTTGAGGCGCCGCATCGATCGGCAGTGGTGGATGACGTCGAAGATGCCCATCTGCTCAGTCATCGCGTGCTGCCCCCAGGTCATTGCCCGCGCGAGGCCGCGGATGGGCGGAATCGCGGGATTGTTCGGCTCAGGCCCGTATGCTAACAGGCGGCCCGCGCATGGCGGCGCGGGCCGCACGGTGTACGCGAGGGGAGCACAGCTTCGATGAAGGTTGACGACGCGATCGCGGAAATCCTCAAGCGCGAGGGGGTCGAGTTCATCACCGCCTACCCGGTGAACCCGATCATCGAGGCGGCGGCGAAGGTCGACATCCGCACGATCATCGTGCGCCAGGAGCGGACCGGCATTCACATGGCGGACGGCTACAGCCGCATCAACTCCGGCAACAAGATCGGCGTCTTCGCCTCGCAGGCCGGGCCGGGCACGGAGAACTCCTTCGGCGGCGTCGCCCAGGCCTTCGGCGACTCCGTGCCAATCGTCGTGCTGCCCGCGGGCTACCCGCGAGGCGCCACGAACGTGCCGCCGCACTTCAGCGCCCTCGTCAATTTCCAGCACGTCGTGAAGTCGATCGAGCAGGTGACCGTGCCCGGCGCGGTCGCCCCCGCGCTGCGGCGCGCCTTCAACGCCGCGCGCAACGGCCGCCCGAGGCCGGCGCTGGTCGAGATCCCGAGCGATCTCTTCGGCGAGGACCTCGGCGAGCTCGACTATCGGCCCGTCGTCTCCGCGCGCTCCGCGCCGGATCCGCAGGCCGTCGACGAGGCGGCGCAGGCCCTCGTGGACGCCGACCGCCCGCTGATCTACGCCGGGCAGGGCGTCCACTACGCCGAGGCGTGGGCCGAGCTGCGCGAACTCGCGGAGCTGCTCGAGGCGCCCGTCACCACGAGCCTGCAGGGCAAGAGCGCCTTCCCCGAGGATCACCGGCTCTCGCTCGGCTCCGGCGGACGCTCGCTGAGCGGAGAGCTGCACCACTTCCTGCAGCACGCCGACGTGATCTTCGGCATCGGCTGCTCGTTCGCGCAGACCAGCTACGGCATCTCGTTCCCCAGCGGCCGCACCGTAATCCACTCGACCCTCGACCCGGCCGACCTCAACAACACCGTCGAGGTCCAGCACGCCCTCGTCGGCGACGCGCAGCTCACGCTGCGCGCGCTGATCGAGGCCGTCCGCGAGCGCGTCGGCAGCGGCGGGCGCGGACGCGCCGACGCGGTGGCGGCGGAGATCCAGAAGCACCACGCCGAGTGGATGCAGCAGTGGCAGCCCATGCTCGACGACGAGAGTGTCCCGCTCTCGCCCTACCGCGTGATCCGCGACCTGCTCGCCACCGTCGACGGGAAGAACACGATCATCACGCACGACGCGGGCAGCCCGCGTGACCAGCTCTCGCCGTTCTGGCGCTCGACCGAGCCGCTCAGCTACATCGGCTGGGGCAAGACGACGCAGCTCGGCTACGGCCTCGGGCTGGCGATGGGGGCGAAGATCGCGAGGCCGGAGAAGCTCTGCATCAACGTCTGGGGCGACGCCGCGATCGGCATGACGGGCATGGACTTCGAGACCGCCGTGCGCGAGCGCATCCCGATCCTCTCGGTGCTGTTCAACAACTTCTCGATGGCGATCGAGATCCCGGTCATGCCGGTCTCGCAGGAGAAGTACAACTCGACCGACATCTCCGGGCACTACGCGGACTTCGCGACGGCGCTCGGCGGCTACGGCGAGCGCGTCGAGCAGCCCTCGGACATCATCCCGGCGATCAAGCGCGGCATCGCGGCCACGGAGGCAGGCAGGCCGGCGCTGATCGAGTTCATCACGCAGCAGAGCTACACCTACTCGCGCTTCTAGGGGGTGTTTATATTCGTTTGTGGTTAGGCATTCGCCGCGTATGATGCGCCGCGCATCAGCCTAACTGCTCTGCCTCGGGGGCTGGATGCTGGCGACACGGAAGGGAGGCTGATCAGGGTGTCGTTTGGTGGAAGTACTCGGTCGTCCCGCAGTGGTGGGACGCCTTGTTGAACAGGTTCTGAATCTCGGGCCGGAGCGCCTTACCCGTACCCAGGATGGCGCTCCACGTGAGGAAGTCCTCGATCGTCATGTTCTGCGAGTACCAATCGAAGATGCAGGTACACGCCTCCCGTTCGTCAGCATCGGCGTACGACTCGCAGCTCCCCATCATCTGAGCCTTGAGTGGCTCCGGCCACCCCGGTTCTTCCGATGGCAGAACCAACTCCTCGTGGGTGTGCATGTGGCCAGTCGCCCGCAGCACGAAGAAGGCCACGATGCCGACGGCAACCACGGCAAGAACGATGGTCAGGAAGATGTAGCCGACCCCGAGCCAGTAGCTACTCAGGCGCATCCATCCCCCACATCACGGGAACACCCTGTCGAGCACCCAACTAGCCACCAGGAAGATCGGGATGTACACGAACCATGGCCACCCCATCAGCAACGTGAAGGCCAGCGCACCCACTGCGGCCCCGACCATCAAGAACCACCGGCGCAGCAGGGCGCCGCGCGATCCACGGTTCCCGTCCTCGCGTTGGCCGATAACATATGTGGAGGGGAACTGCGTCGTCAACGCAGTTTTCGTAAACACCCCCTAGCAAGCCGGGCGAGGCAGGCGGGCCTACGAGGCGGCGGGCTCGCCCCAGCCGCCGCCTCCCGGCGTCTCGACGCGCACGACGTCGCCCGGCAGCGCGTCGAACGTGTCCTTGCCGGCCAGCGGCAACTCCTCGCCGTCGCGTTCGAGGGCGTTGCGGCCCGGAGTGCCGGGTGAGCCGCCCTGTGCGCCCCACGGCTGGGTCGTGCGGCGCTCGCTGACGATCGTCACGGTGGCGGCGCCGAGGAACTGCGTGCGGCGGATCATGCCGTCGCCGCCCCCGGAGCGTCCCGCGCCGCCGCTGCCGCGGCGCACGCTCTGCTCGACGACGCGCAGCGGGTAGGCCAGCTCGAGCGCCTCGGCGGGGGTGTTGAGCGTGTTCGTCATGTGGCTGTGCGCCGCCGCGAGGCCGGGGCCGTCCGGGCCGCCGCCGAGCCCGCCGCCGGTGGTCTCGTAGTAGGCCCACGGGCGGCCGTTGCTCGGGTCGATGCCGCCGGCCGTGAGGTTGTTCATCGTGCCGCTCGAGGCGGCCGGCATGCGCTCCGGGAGCGCCTGGCTGAGCGCCCCCCAGACCGTGTCGACGATGCGCTGCGAGGTCTCGACGTTGCCGGCGTTGACGGCGACGGGCGGCCTCGCGTTCACGAGGCTCGCCTCGGGCAGGGTGAAGCTGAAGGGGCGGAACAGCCCGGCGTTCGTCGGTGCGCCCGGCGGCAGCAGGCAGCGCAGCACGTAGTACGAGGCCGAGCGCGTCACGGCGGCGACGGCGTTGATCGAGGCTGGCCGCTGCGGCGCCGTGCCGCTGAAGTCGAGGTGCAGCCCGCGCTCCGAGATCGCCAGCTCGACGACGATCGGCAGCGGACCGTCCCCGAAGCCGTCGTCGTCCATCGCGTCCTCGAAGTGGTAGCTGCCGTTCGGGAGCGTCGCGATCGTCGTGCGCGCCAGCCGCTCGCCGTAGTCCAGCAGCCCCGCCGCGGAGCGCCGGAAGCTCGCGAGTCCGAGGCGTGCGGCGAGCGCCCGCAGCCGCTCGCCGCCGACGCGCTGCGCCGCGACCTGCGCCGCGAAGTCGCCGCGGCGCTCGTCCGGGGTGCGGACGTTGCGCAGCACGAGCGCCAGCGTCTCCTCGACGAGTTCGCCGGCCCGGTAGATGCGGACCGGCGGGATCACGATGCCCTCCTGGATCAGCTCGCGCGCGACCGGCATCGAGCCCGGTGCGCTGCCGCCGATGTCGGCCTGGTGCGCGCGACTGGCGACGAAGCCGATCGGCCGGGCGCGCCGTCCGCGCGGCGCGCGCGGCCCCTGCTCCGCGAAGACGGGCGAGACCATCGTCACGTCGGGCAGGTGCGTCCCACCGAGGTACGGGTCGTTGAGGATCGCGATGTCGCCCTCGGCCCAGGGGGCGAGCGACTCGACCGCGCGCACGGACTCCGGCATCGCCCCGAGGTGCACCGGGATGTGCGCGGCCTGCGCGAGCAGTTGCCCGGCGGCGTCGAAGACCGCGCACGAGAAGTCCTGCCGCTCCTTGATGTTCGGCGAGAGCGCGGTGTGCCGCAGCGTCGCGCCCATCTCCTCCGCCGCCGAGGAGACAAGCGAGTCGAAGATCGCGAGCCGCGCGGGATCGATGTCGCTCATCGCGGCTCTCCCCCGATCTCGCGCAGGATCAGGTTGCCCGAGGCCTCCCGGTCGGGCTGCGCGCGCCAGCCCGGCGGGACGAGCGTGGTGGTGTCGAGCTGCGTCAGGATCGCGGGCCCCTCGATACCCGCACTCCCGAGGCTGCGGCGGTCGAGGATGCGCGTGCGGCGCGGCCGGTCCCAGACGACGGTGCTCACCGCCTCGTCGAGGGTCTCGCCGTGCTCGGGGCTCGCTTGCGCCTCGCTGCGGAAGCCGGCGGCGCGCGCCTTCACGCGCGCGACGACGATCTCCACGTCGCGGTCTGGATCGGCGTGGCCGAAGCGCTCCTCGTGCGCCTCGGCGAGGGCGCCACGCAGCGCCGCGGCGCCGAGCGAGCGTCCGAGCGGCACGGTCAGCTCGTGCGACTGTCCCGCGTAGCGCAGATCGACGCTGCGCTCGATGCGCACGCCGCGCCGGTAGCCGTCCGCCGCGAGCGCCGCCCGCGCCTGCGCATCAAGGTCCGCGAAGGCCGCGCTCAGCGGGTCGAGCGCCCCGCTGGCGCTGGCCGTGACGCGCAGCATGAGCCCGCGCGCGAGGTCCTTGGTGACGTCGGCGTGCAGCATCCCGGAGGCGGAGAGCACGCCCGGCGCGGCGGGGATGATCACCGTCGCGACGCCGAGCTCGGCAGCCACCTCGCAGGCGTGGAGCGGGCCCGCGCCGCCGAAGGCGACGAGCGCAAAGTCCGCGGGGTCGAAGCCGCGCTCGACCGAGATCAGCCGCAGGGCGCGGACGATGTTGGCGTTGACGACCTCGATCACCGCGCGCGCGGCGCGCCGCACGTCGTCGCCGAAGGCGGGAGCGATCGTCGCGAGCGCGCGCTCGGCGCGATCGGGATGGAGCGCCATGCCGCCGCCGAGGAAGCGATCCGGCCGCAGCCGCCCGAGCACGACGTGCGCGTCGGTGACCGCCGGCAGCTCGCCGCGGCCGTAGGCGGCGGGGCCGGGGTCGGCGCCCGCGCTTTGCGGCCCGACGCGCAGCGCGCCGCCGTCGTCGATCCACGCGATCGAGCCGCCGCCCGCGCCGACGGTGTGCACATCGACGGCGGGCGTGCGGATCGGCATGCCGTCCACGTCGTGGTCGCCGCGCTCGAGGATGCGGCCGGGGCAGAGGCTGACGTCGGTGGACGTGCCGCCCATGTCGAAGGTGATCGCACGCTCGATGCCGGAGGCGCGTGCGGCCTCGAAGGCGCCGGCGACGCCGCCCGCCGGCCCGGAGAGCACCGTGCGCACGGCGTCCCGCCCGGCCTGCGCCGCGCTGATGCTGCCGCCGTTCGACTGCATGATGCGAAGCCGCGGCGTCGCGCCACCCGCCGACGCGGCGTCCGCGAGGCCGGCCTCGAGGGCGCTGAGGTAGCGCGTCATCGCCGGGGCGACATACGCGTTGGCGACCGTCGTGCTCATCCGCTCGAACTCGCGGTGCTCGGGCAGCACCTCGTGCGAGACGGAGCGGTGCAGGCCGGATGTCCCCGCGAGGTCGCCGGCCAGTTCGGCGAGGCGGCGCTCGTGGTCCGGGTTCACGAACGAGAAGAGCGTGCAGATCGCGATCGCGTCTACTCCGGCGTCCGCGATCGCGCGCAGCACGCGCTCGGCGGCGGCCTCGTCGAGGGGCGCGACGACCGCGCCGTCGGCGGCGATGCGCTCGGCGACCTCGAAGCGCAGCTCGTCGGGCACGAGCGGTGGCGGGCGGGTGGGGTGGAGGGCGTAGAGGTCGGGACGCGCCTGGCGACCGATCACGAGCGTGTCGCGAAAGCCCTCGGTGGTGATCAGCGCGGTGCGCGCGCCGCTGCGCGTGAGCAGCGTGTTGGTCGCCACCGTCGAGCCGTGCACCACCTCCTGTGGCGTCCAACCGGCCTCGGCGATTCCGGCGAGCACGGCGCGCGAGGGGTCGTCGGGCGTCGAGGGGCGCTTGGCGATGCGCAGCGCCTCGCCGTCCCAGTAGAGGAAGTCGGTGAACGTGCCGCCGACATCGACGCCCAGCAGGCGGACGGTGCGCGGCGGACTCACGTGCTGCGGGTGCCCGCCGCTACGAGCGCGGCAGCCCGAGGCCGCGCGTCGCGATGATGTTGCGCTGGATCTCGGAGGTGCCGCTGTAGATCGTCGTGGCGACCCTGCGCACGTACTCCTGCGTCGGTCCGGCGTGCAGCGGCGCGCGCTCGTCGTCGGGATCCCAGAGGTTGGCGTAGAGGCCGAAGGCGCGCGACGCCGTCTGTGCGATGCGCTGCCCGGTCTCGCTCACGAAGACCTTCGCGATCGAGGCCTCGTAGTTGGGCACGATGCCCTGGTCCTGCATCGAGGCGGTCCGCGCCGAGAAGTTGAAACCCACCTCGGTCTCGGCGAAGCGCTCGGCGACCGCGGAGCGCAGCACCGGGTAGCGCTCGAGGCGCGAGCGCCAGCGCTCCTCGCCGCGCAGCTCGCTGACGAAGCGATCGAGGTCGGCGCGCAGGCGGACGGCGCCGGCCACCCCGGAGCGCTCGAAGTCCATCAGCGTCATGCCGACGTACCAGCCGCGGTTGACCTCGCCGATGACGTGGGTTGTCGGCGTGCGCACGCCCTCGAAGAAGGTCTCGTTGAACTCGTGCCGCCAGCCCATGTCGACGAGCGGGCGGACCTGCAGGCCGTTGGTGTGGATGTCGTCGACGATCATGAAGGAGATGCCGCGGTGCTTCGGCGCGTGGCGGTCGGTGCGCGCGAGCAGGAAGAGCGAGTCCGAGACGTGCGCGCCGGAGGTCCAGATCTTCTGCCCGTTGATCACATACTCGTCGCCGTCGCGATCCGCCGAGGTCTGGAGCGAGGCGAGGTCGGAGCCGGCGCTCGGCTCAGAGTAGCCCTGCGCCCAGGCGACATCGCCGGCGAGGATTGGAGGCAGGTAGCGCGCCTTCTGCTCCTCGCTGCCGTGCACGATCAGCGTCGGGCCGAACGTCATCACGCCGTGGCCGCCGACCTCCGGCGCTCCGGCCATCGCCAGTTCCTGCTTGAAGATGAACTGCTCCATCGGGCCGAGGCCGGCGCCGCCGTACTCCTTCGGCCAGTGCGGCGCGATCCAGCCGTTTCCGGCGAGGGCGTTCGCCCATCCCTCGGCAGCCTCGCGGCGCACGGGATCGTCGGAGCCGCGGTCGGACTGCCAGTTCGCTTCGTTGCGGCCTTCCTCGGCCAGCCGGCGGTAGAGCGGGGAGAGGCCCTCCGTGGCGAGGCTGCGTACCCTGGCTCTGAATTCGGCTTGCTCGGCGCTGTCGCTCCAGTCCATGACGTGCTCCCCGTGCCTGTGCTGCGTCCGCGAGTGCGTACCGCAGTCATGATAGCGCGTGGGCCCGAGCGCGAGGCGGGATGCGCGCGGGATATGCTGCTCACGGAACGCAAGCGGAGGGATGGCGAAGATGCAGATGCGCGCGGCGATCTTCCGGAGGCCACACGAGCCGCTGACCATCGAGGCGGTCGAGATCGCCGATCCGATCGGCAAGGAGGTGCTCGTCCGCACCGCCGCCTCCGGTGTCTGCCACAGCGACAAGCACTCCCTCGACGGCCTCGTCGGTGCGCGTTGGAGCGGCTTCGACCGCGTCGTCCTCGGGCACGAGGGCTCCGGCGTCGTCGAGGCGATCGGGCCCGAGGTGACCTACGTCGAGCCGGGCGATCACGTCGTGGCTTGCCTCTCCGGCTTCTGCGGGAGCTGCGAGCAGTGCCTGCGGGGGCGGCCGAACCTCTGCACGGGCAAGGAGGACGTCGTCACGCGCGGCAGTGGGGAGCCGCCGAGGCTGTCGATCGATGGAGTGCCCGTGCGGCAGGGCTCCGAGATCGCGAGCCACTCCGAGGCGATGCTGCTGCATGAGAACTCGGTGGTGAAGATCGACAAGCGCTACCCGCTGCAGACGGCCGCCATCGTCGGCTGCGCCGTCACCACCGGCTTCGGCGCGGCGATCCGCTCATCCGGCCTCAAGCCCGGCGAGACGGCGGCGATCTACGGCTGCGGCGGCGTCGGGCTCTCGATCGTGCAGGGCGCGCGCGTCGGCGGGGCGCGGCGGATCATCGCCGTCGACAAGTTCGACGCGAAGCTCGAACTCGCGCGCGAGTTGGGCGCGACCGACACGGTCAACGCCACCGGGACCGACCCCGTCGCCGCGATCCGCGAGCTGACAGGCGGCCGAGGCGTCGACCACGCCTTCGAGGCCGTCGGCCTCCCGATGCTCGTCAGCCAGGCCGTGCGCAGCCTCGCGATCCACGGGACGGCGACGGTCGTCGGCGTGCTGCCGGCGGGCGCGAACATCGAGTTCCCGTGGGAGGCGTTGCGTCCGGAGTGCCGCCTGCAGACCTCGAGGATGGGGTCGAACGCCTTCCGCTTCGACATCCCCAACTACCTCGAGCTGTACGGCCAGGGCCGCCTCCGCCTCGACGAGATGATCAGCCGCCGCATCCCGCTGGACGGCATCAACGACGCCTTCCGCGCGATGGACGAGGGGGACGGCGCGCGCAGCCTGCTGGTGTTCGACTAGCGCGAGCGGGGGTCATGCCGTACGCGCCGGGAGGGCGCCGGGCTCGGATCGGAGCCCTTCACGGTGCTTGTGAAGTAAAGGCTACGTCGTAACCTTTACCAACGAGCGACCGCACGCAACGTTGTGAGCGGTCAGAGCCCTTCCCATGGGTTGACGATGTCGATGTCGAGGTACTCAAAGTCCGTGATGTTGCGCGTGGCTACCGCGAGACCATTCACCACAGCCGTGCCAGCGATAAGGGCATCCGCGAGGAGTAGCGTTCGGCCCGACTGGCGGGCCCTTGCCCGGAGCACGGCAGCTTGCTCTGCCTCCGCGCGCTGAAGGGGAAGCACGCGATCTTCGTACATGTTCGTGAAGCCCACCATGGCGGCGCGCATTCGATCACGACGACCGCCGGAAGGGAGCCGGGACAGACCGAATTCCAGTTCATGGATAACGATTGCGGAGAGCCACAGATCCCGCTCCGCCATCAGGAACGTGCGAACTCGAGGGTTAGGCACGGGCCTCATGATCTCCGAGACCACATTGGTGTCGAGCAGGGTGCCGCTCATGCCGTCTCTTCGTCATCGTCAACGAAGGGGATCTTCCTGTCCGGCTCGCGACGGCTGGGGAGTTCGAGTTCTGTCCCGCGCGGCATGTTCTCGACAAGCCACTGGCCGAGGGGCTTGCGAGGCTCCGCCCGCTCGCGCCACACGTGCTCGGGCACGACGACGAACGGCTTCCGCGCGCCGATCCGCTGCGGCCCCTCCTCCTCGGCGAGCCGCAGGATCTCGGACAGCCGCGCCTTCGCCTCGGCGACGGTCCAGACACGGTCAGGTTCGGTTCGTGGTGTGGTCATGGGTCCCCCGGTGGCATAGTCGTCTAGTCTAGTCTAGACCATATTGCGCGTCCGGGGCTTGCCGCCCGGCCCCGATTACCCGCCGCCAGCCTCCCGCGTCTCCTCGATCGTGACGGGGTGGTAGTCGCCGGAGGCGAGCTCCGCGACCAGCGCCTCGATGTTGGCGATGGGGCGGGCGAAGGCCGTCATGCAGCGGCCGATCGCGCTCACGTAGTGCGCGTCGCTGCCGCCCACGCAGCCGAGGCCGTGCGCTTGCGCCAGCTCCAGCGCGAGCGCGTTCTCGGCGTCCGAGCTGCCGCCGTTGAGCGTCTCCAGCGCCTCGACGCCATTGAGGCGGTAGCCCGCCGCGACGTGCTCCGCGAGGCCGATGCTCGCCCGCCCCGCGTGCGCGCCGACGGCGAACCCGCCCGTCTCGCGCGCCACGCGGAAGACCTCGGCGGAGGGCAGGAACACCGAGGAGAGATCGAAGCGCCGCGAGAACTCCTCGCTGATGCCGTAGACCAGCACGTGGCCGACCTCGGTCTCCAGCTCCGCGCCGCGCAGCACGACGACCTCGTACTGCTCGGCGAGCGCGTCGTAGGAGACGGCGTGGTCGAACTGGCGATGCTCCGTGAGCACGAAGCCGTCGACGCGGTAGCCGCGCTTGCGGCGCGCGGCGATCCACTTGAGGTAGCCCTCGACGGTGCCGCCGGCGTCGTCGGAGGCGTCGGTCGAGTGCGAGTGCAGATCGAGGTAGAAGCGCCGTCCGGCGCCTTCGCCGCTGCTGATCGTCCGGCCCTCCCGCTGCCCGGCGCGCACGGGCCCGCACTCCGGGTCCGCCCCATCGTCGGACAGCGCGCGCCCGCGGTCGAGTGTGCGGGCGGGGCGCGGCGTGGCGTCAGAGGCGAAGCGAGGCCTGCCGCGCCGCGCCGGGCGGCTGCCGCTCGGCGTCCGTCGGCGTCGGCAGTTCGTCGGCGGTGAAGAGCTCCGAGGCGCAGACCTCGTCGAGCAGCGCCGCGCCCTCAGGCTGCAGGCGAATCGTCTCCTCCAGCACCCACAGCAGCTCGAGCAACTCGCCCGTGAACTCCCAGCGCTCCGGCCGGATGTCGTCGAGCGGCGACGACTTCCGGCCCGACCGCTTGAGTTTGCGCCGGTCCAGCCACGACTTGACGACGTGGAAGCCGGAGACCGAGTAGCCGTAGACCTCCGGGCTGACCGGCGCGAACTCGCCGTCTCCGACGTGCAAGGTGCGTGTCTCAGTGTCGTACGAGTGCCCCTCCGGCAGCGGCGTCGGCGGGACCGCCTTTGTGCAACGCGCCTCTCCTTGCGGGATGGTCGCGCGATCCGGGCTGCGGAAGCGCTCGCCGTAAGTGTGCAAGTGCAGCAACCGCTCGCCGAGATCGGTGACGCACGCGAACAGCCCCGCGTCCTTCGTGATCGGCAACCGTGGCGGGGGCTGCTCCAACTCGTCCCAAAAGCGTGCGACGTAAGCCGGCTGCGCGAGCACGCCGTAGGCGTAGGCAAAGAGGCGCTCCACCGTCGCCGCCGCGCCATGCGCTTCGGCGATGCGTTGGAGGAGCCCTCCGGTGACGTTGGGACCAGCCCCTTCGGCATCGCGGTAGAGGGGGATGACGTCCTTCGCTCCACGACCGCAGTAGTAGTGGAGGTCGGGAATCGCGGCTGCCGCCATGAGTGCTGGACCCGCACCCAGAGTGTCTGTAAGTAGGCCCGTGATGTAGGTCTGCTGTTCACCATGTGCGCGATGCAAGGCTGGGCGACTTCAGTCGCCCAGCCTTGCATCGCGCACAATGAACTCTCGGTCCAGGGACCGGTACGCATACGGGACGATCTCCGGCGGCACTTCGTCGCGACCAAGCGTGATGAGCGGCGGAGCACTCCCGCCGCCCAGGAGTCTTGGGTACTCCCCTCGGACGGTACGGTCTCTTGTCTCCCTGAACAGGGCCGCGCGTCCTTCGGGAGCATGCTCCAGCAAGGCGCGCCACCTGTCGGTCAGGACCTCAGGGGTCTCGCCGATGGGCCAGGTCCGCTTGAACTGTGCACCCGAGTGCTGCCAGGGGAACACGTCGGTGACGGCTGGCCAGTCGAAGTAACCACCTGCCTCGGTAGGCATGAACGGCGCGTTCCACTCCGCTGCGCAGTCGCGCCATTGGAAGTCAGCGAGCTCCTCGGCGGCGTCGAGCGCGCCGAGCTTCTCCTGCTCGCTGCCCGTGAGGCGCACCTTCCTCACCTGCGCGGGGGCGATCGGGCTATCGAGGTCTGGCTTGCCGTTACGGATGCCAATCGCGATGGCTACCGGGGTGCGAATCGCGAAGACGTTCTCAGTCTTGCGGGCACCGAGGCTGTCGCCCTCAAGGTCGATGATCCACAACTCATCGAAGACCTCGCGCATCTTGCTGCGCATGCCCGCGAAGGCCGGGCCGCGCAGATACGAGGACGCGGTGATGAACGTGACGATTCCTCCGTCGTCGGTTGAATCGAAGACCTTCCAGAGCGCCCACCGCCAGAAGTAGACGTAGTCGTTGTAGAGGTTCTTCAGGTGGACGCCGCCGCCCGCCTCGCGCACCGGGTCGAGGAAGTCCTCCAACAGCGGCGGAGTGTCCTCACCTTCGTCTCCGTATCGCACCCAGCCGCCTTTGCGTCGCTCGACCTCTTCGCCCGGATCGTGCTGCTCGCGGTCGTAAGGCGGATTACCGAGGCAGACGAAGATCGGCGTCGCACGTTTCACCTGGCGCGCGCGCTCGTGCTCCCGGGTCAGGGGCGCGTAGAACGCCCTGTCCGGCAAGCGTGACTGGAGGTTCGGTGACTCCAGCGTATCGGCGAGATACACGAGCGGGTTGCGGTCGGTCACGCCCAGTTCGCGCAGCCGCTGCGTGAGGCGTAACTGCGCTACCGCGTACGGCCCCACGAGAATCTCGAAGGCGTGAAGCCTGCCCGCCAGATCCCACAGGCGCTCCGGTACGGTGTGCGGGTCAAATCGCTCGCGGACTGCCTCTACGGCCTGCTCGAGCACGGCGAGCGGGTAGGTGCCCGTGCCGCAGGCCGGGTCCAGCACCTCTACACCACGGTCGGCGAAGCCCGTCGGCTTGTTGAAGCGGTCCCGGAGCAACTCGTGCGCGAATCGCACCTGTGCACGAACGACCTCGACCGGCGTGAAGTAGACCCCGCGGTCCCTGCGGAGCGCGGGGTCGTACACGCCGAGAAAGTGCTCATAGAAGTAGAGCCACGGATCCCGGTCGATCTCCTGCGAGGGATTGAAGGCTCCCTGGCGGCCGCGTTCTGCGAGCAAGGCCCGAGCATTGACGATGCCGATGGCTCGCTCCAGCAGATCGATGGGCACCGACAGTTCCGGGCGAGCCGTCTCCAGCAGATCGAGCGCCGTCGCCAGCAGGTCGTGCTCGCTCTGGCGGAGCGCGTCCACGGCGAGGGCCTGCCGGAGGTTCTCAGCGCCCTCGAAGCGGGCGAGCAGCAGCGCGTAGGTCACCGTCTGCGCGTACGCGTCGGCGAACTGGGCCGCATCGGCGTCGGCGAAGAGCACGCCCCGCCACTCGCCGGCGATCTGCCGTACGGCGCTGCCCTCGCGGTCGAGCGCCTCGCGAACCTCGTCGCGGAGCAGGCGCGCGAGGGGGGCGAGGAACTCCGCAAGCCCGCGCGCCGTGTTCGGCGTGACCGGCTCGTGCATGAGGAAGTTCCACAGCAGCATCGCGAGCTTCGGGATCGCGGCGGCGTCAAGGCCGGGCGCCCCCTCCGCACTCACGTCGTCGGCGATGCGAACGAGCGCGCCGACGCGCTCGCCGTCGCGGTAGAGGCTCCACTCGGAGCCGTCGGTATAGATCAGGTTGGGTAACGCCTGGAAGCGCTGCCACTGCTCGCGGTCACGGCCCCGGAAGCGCTCCGGCCTCGCGCCGCGTCCGGGGGCCTTGAGTTCGGCGTAGCCGCAGAGCAGCCCGCCGGCGGTGAAGCCCAGGTCCGGGCGGCCGATTCCGCCCTCGGCGCGCGCCTCGCTGCGCGACGCAGTCTCGATGCCCCACACGTCGCCGCAGGCGCGCAGCAGCTCGCGGACGGGGGCTTTGAGTTGGTCCTCGGGCTGCGCCACGACCGGCAGCGCGAAGTTGGCCGCGATGGTGTCGGCGAACTCTCGGACGGCATCCTCGAAGCGCTGGTCGTCGGTCATGCCGGCATTCCAGCACGCCGGCGGATGCACTGTCACCCCGGCCCGCCGGCCCCGGACCGCCCTCGGTGGCCGCGCCGGGGCGCGGCGGACCCCTCACCCTCCGCCCTCTCCCACAAGGGGCGAGGGCGCCGGACTGGTCCCCTTTCCCCCGGTGGCGGGCGCGAGGCGTCAGAAGTCGAGGCCGGGCTGGGCCTTGATGCCCTGCTGGAAGGGGTGCTTGACCTCGGCCATCTCCGTCACGAGGTCGGCGAACTCGGCCAGCTCCGGCGCCGCGTCGCGGCCTGTGAGGATCAGGTGCACATCGGCGGGGCGTGCGCGCAGCGCCGTGATCACCTCGTGCACGTCGAGCCAGCCGTAGCTGATGGGGTACGCGATCTCGTCGAGGACCACGAGGTCGTAGGCGCCGGACTCGATCTTCTCGCGCGCCAGCGCCCAGCACTCGCGGGCGAGCGCGATGTCGTGCTCGACGTCCTTCGAGAGCCAGGTGAAGCCGTCACCGAGCGGGATCATCTCGGTGCCCATGCGGGCCGCCGCGCGCGTCTCGCCGTAGCTCGCGGTCTTCGACTTGATGAACTTGCAGCCAGCAGACCTTCCAGCCGCGGCCCCAGGCGCGCATCGTGACGCCGAGGGCGGAGCTGGTCTTGCCCGTGCCGTGTCCGGTGTAGAGCAGCACCAGCGGCTCGCGCTTCCGGACCAGGCCCTCGTGCCGCCCTCGAGGCTGCTCGACGGCGGCCGTCTCAGGGCCCCAGCCGCGCGGGCAGCACCAGCGGCACGCCCGTCAGTGGGTGCGCGACCACGGAGACCGACTCCCCGTAGACACGACGAACGATCTCGGAGGTGATCACCTCGGCGGGCGCGCCGGCCGCGACGACGCGCCCCCGGTCGAGCAGTGCGAGGCGGTCGCAGTAGGCGATCGCGAGCGTCAGATCGTGGACCACCAGCAGCACGCCCGTCCCGCGCCCCGCCAGTTCCGAGACCAACTCCAGCACGTCGTGCTGCGCGCCGGCGTCGAGGTTCGCGGTCGGCTCGTCGAGCAGCAGCAGCGGGGCCTGCTGCGCGAGCGCGCGCGCGATGAAGGCGCGGCGGCGCTCGCCGCCGGAGAGGGTGCCCAGCTCGCGCCCGGCGAGCTCGAGGCAGCCCGCCTGCCGCAGTGCGCCCTCGACGATCGAGAGGTCGCGGGCGGACTCGCGCGAGAGCAGCCCCAGGTGCGGATGTCGGCCGAGCAGGGCGAGCTGCCGGACGCCGAGCGTCGCGGGTGCCTCGGGCAGCTGCTGCACGACGGCGATGCGCTTCGCCAGCTCGCGGCGTGAGAGCGAGTCGAGGGCGTCCCCGCCGACGCGGATCCGGCCGCTGCGCAGCGCCACGATGCCGGTGGCGGCGCGCAGCAACGTGCTCTTGCCAGCCCCGTTCGGCCCGACGAGGCCGACGATCTCGCCGGCGCCGACCTCGACGCTCACGCCGTCCAGCACGGCGTTGCCGCCGATCTCGACCTCGATGCCGCGCGCCTCGAGGAGCAGCGCCGGTGCGGCTGGCGTGCGGGCGGCGGAGCGGGCGGGAGCGGTGGCGGTCATCAGAGCACCTCGGCGCGGCGAGTGCGCAGCAGCCAGAGGAAGAACGGCCCGCCGATCAGCGCCGTCATCACGCCGACCGGCAGTTCCTGCGGCGCGAGCACGGTGCGCGCGAACGTGTCCACCGCGATCAGGAACGAGGCGCCGAAGAGCGCGGAGAGCGGAAGCAGCCGCCGGTGGTCGGTTCCGAAGACGAGGCGCACGGCGTGCGGCACGAGCAGCCCGACGAAGCCGATCACGCCCGCGATCGCCACCGCCGTCGCCGCCATCAGCGAGGCCGCCGCCAGCACGATCAGCTTCGTGCGCGTCACGTCCACGCCGAGGTGCGCGGCCTGCTCCTCGTCGAGCTGGAGCACGTTCATCGTGCGCGCGTGGACGGCGACGATCAGCGCCCCGACGGCCATGTAGGGCGCCGCCCAGGCGACGCGCTCCCAGCTCGCGGTGTTGAAGCCCCCGAAGAGGAACGAGAAGATCGGCCGCGCCTGCTCCCCGCCGGTGAGCATGATGAACGCGGTCGCCGCGCCGAACACGGCGGACAGTGCGACTCCGGCGAGGATCAGCGTCACGTTGTCCAGCCTCCCGCTGCCGGTCGCGAGCAGGTAGACGAGCACCACCGTGAGCAGCGCACCGGCGAAGGCGAAGACCGGCACCCAGCCGAAGCCGTAGGCATCGACCCGCAGCGGCGAGACGATCGCGATCGCCGCGCCGAGCGCCGCGCCGGAGGCGACACCGAGCAGGAACGGCCCGGCGAGCGGGTTGCGGAACACCCCCTGGTATGAGGCGCCCGAGTAGGCCAGCGCCGCACCGACCACGCCCGCCGCGATCACCCGCGGCAGCCGGATGTCCACGACGATCCGCTCCCATGTCAGCGGGGCGTTCACGTCGACCTCGATCAGCGGGAGGCTGTCGAGCAGGATTCGCAGCACGACCTCCGGCGGGATCTCGGCCACGCCTCGCGTCAGTGCGGCGAGCGCGACCGCCGCGAGCAGCGCCCCCGCGGCCGAGGCCGGTCCGAGGCCGCGCACGGGCGCGAGGACCCGCGCCACGAGTCTCGATCCCGGCCCACCCGTCCGGGCGACCGGGTCCAGGGCACCCTCCACGGCGCGCGCGCCGACCGGTTCGCGGCTCATTCGAACCGATCCGGGTAGAGCAGCCGCGCGATCTGCTCGAGGCCGTCGACGATGCGCGGGCCGGGCCGGCCGCTGAGATCGCCGTCGACGGGGTGGACGCGCTCGTCGAGGCAGGCCGGGATCGCGTCCCAGCCGGGGCGCGCGCAGACCGTCTCGTAGCTCTCGCCCCACTCGCCGTCGGCGAGCAGCACCACGTCCGGCGCGGCGTCGATGATCGCCTCGGCAGTCAACTGCGGGTACGAGGACGGGGCCCCCGCGGCGACGTTGCGCGCTTTCGCGAGCGCCAGCAGCTCGCCCACGAACGTGTCCTCGCCGATGCTGTAGAGGTCCGCCGTCAGCTCGAAGAAGACGAGCGGTCCCTCCTCGACATCGGCAAGGGCCGTGGTCACCGCCCCGATCCGCTGGAGCATCGACGCGGACAGCTCGGCAGCCTGCCGGTGGTTGCCCGTGACCTCGCCGAGCAGCGCGACCATCCCGAACACGCCGCCGGCGTCCTGCGCCGAGTCGAGGAACAACACCGTCATCCCCAGGTTGCGGAACTGCTCGACCTGTTCGCGCTGCTGGGTGGCCAGGATCAGCAAATCAGGCTCGAGTACGAGGGCGCGCTCCGGATCGGGGCTGGAGTAGGCGAGCTTCGGAAGCGCCTGCACCTCGGCCGGGAAATCGGAAAACTCGTCGGTCGCGACGACGCGATCGCCGGCCCCGATGGCGAAAAGGATCTCGGTTGCGCCCGGCGAGTAGGAGATGATCCGCTCGGGCGCCGCCTCCAGCGTCACCATGGTCCCGGCAGAGTCCCCGATCGTCAGCGGGAAGGCGGCGACCGTCGGAGTCGCCGTTGACGTCGCCGGAACCGGCGTCGAAGTCGCGGTTGGCGCTGCCGCAGCGGGTGTCGAGGTCGCCGTGGATGTCGCCGGAGTCGGCGGCGCCGTTGCAGCAGGCGAAGGAGTGGCCGTCGCTGTGGCCGTCGCGGTCGTGGCGATTGCGGCCGGCGTTGCCGTCGCGGCGGGCGGGTCGTCGCCGCCGCAGGCTGCGGCGAGGAGCGCGAGCGTCGCGAGCAGCGCCGGCAGCAGCCGGCGCCGCCTCGGGTGGGCGGGGGGTTTGTGACGGATTCGATCCAGCATGCGCGCACGCCTCCCGGCACTTGAGGGGGCGCGCGCCGTACGGCGCTTGAAACCCCCTCCGTGCGAGGGGGCAGGCAGTGTGACGATGCTACAGCGGGGGTCGCCCGTCGGCGGGCGGTTCGTGCAGCATGCCGACGCCTGTCCTCGCAGGGTCACGACATGGCACAGGCCGGTGCTCTGGCTCACCGCGCCTCGCCTCGAGGGCTGTTGCGCGGCTCACAGTTGCGGGACAGCGCCGGAATTGCACCGGCTTCCCCGATCTCTGCGCCTGCGCGCACGCTAGCACAGCGCCGCCATGTTGGCGATTCGCCGCCGACACGGCACCCATGAATCAGCAAGGAACGTCTGTAGACTGGCGACCGGGTATCAGATGCTCGCGGCCGCGAGCGGGAGGAGGTCCGACCGTGGAGATGGTGAAGCGCCTGGCGGGGTTGTACCTCGCGATCGTGGGAGCGGCCGTGGCCGTCCACTTCGTGATTGACCCGCTGATCTACGAGTGGGCCGAGGGCGACGGGACACCCGTGCTCTGGATCGTCCTCGACTGGCTGATGGCCGCCGGTCTCGCGATTGCGCTGCTCGTCACCTTCGAGGCGAAGCGCGGGCTCGACGGCGGGTCGGATGTGCGCGACTACCTCACGGCGAACGTGCAGTTCTACGTCGCGGCGGCGCTGACGCTGCTCTTCCTCTGGAACGCCGTGCAGATCGGCTGGGCTGCCGGAGACCAGACGCCGGACGGCCAGGTCTGGGTGTTCATCGACGTCGTGCTGCCGCTGCTCTTCGTGCCGCTTGGCATCCGGCTCTGGAACGAGTCATAGCCAGTCGCGAGCGCGCTACCCCGAGGGCGCCGGCGCCCCGGGAGCGAGACGCCGGAGACGGCAAGAGGGGCGCCCAGCGGGCGCCCCTCTGCAATGGCAGCCCGAGGGGAAGACTGCCTACGCGGACCCGCCGGTGGCGATGTCCGTCGCATCCTTCTTGCCGCCGCCGCCGTCGGAGTCGTCGCAGCCGTGACCGCGCCGGCCCCAATGCCCACGGCCGCCACCGTGACCGCGGCCCCTGTGGCCGCCGCCGAACTTCGCGCCGGCGTCTTGCAGCAGCTCCGCCTGCGCCTCGGTGATCTCGCCGTCCTCCTCGGTCTGATCGATCGCCGCGTCCCGCGCGTCGACCAGCGCCGCGGCGAGGGCGACGCGGTTCACGCCGGCCAGCAGGTCGCGCAGCGTGCCGTCGTCCTTCGCCGCCTCGACCTCCTCGCTGGTCATGTCGAGCAGCGAGGCGTAGACGGCGATCACGTCCACCTCGATGACGCCGCGCAGGCTCTTCAGCTCCTCGATGTCGCTCTCGTCGAGGTCCCCGCGGTCCGCCGAGACGACTTCCTTGAGGCGCTCGGCCTGCGTCGAGGTGATGTCTCCGGACTCGGATGCAGTGTCGATGGCCTCGTCGGCGGCGGTTTCGTAGGCCGTCTTGAAGTCGTCCTTCGAGACATCCGCGAGCAGGTCCTTCAGCGCGCCGTCTTCCTTCGCGGTCTCGACTTCCTCGGAGGTGATGCCGAGCGCCTCCGCGAGCACCTCGACGCGGTCGACGATGCCGCCGGGGTGCGCCATCGCGCTGCCGACGAGCAGCACGGCGGCCGCCCCTCCGACGAGTGTGGCGATGACTTTCTTTCGTCTCATGCGGCGCTTCCTTCCGTCCGGCGGAGCCTGCTGCTCCAGGGGCATGCGGGAAGGGTAGCGAGGACCGCGTAAGGTCTCCGTAAGCCCTCTGTTGACTTTCCGCTAAAGGTTCGTTGCCCCTCGGACGCGAGCCGGACTACTCGTTGCGGAGCGCAGCGATCGGGTCGACGGTCGTGGCGCGGTAGGCCGGGTAACTGCCGCTCGCGAAGCCCACGCCGGCAGCCACCAGGAACGCCGCGGCGATGCTCCAGGGCTGGACAAGCGTCGTCATCTCCTGCCCGCCCAGCTCGCGCCCATCGAGGGCGAGCGAGGCGCCGATGCCGAGGGCGATCCCGACGATGCCGCCGAAGAGGCTGAGCGTCAGCGCCCTCGGTCACGAACTGCTTCACGATGTCGCCCGCCGTCGCGCCCACGGCGCGGCGGATGCCGATCTCGCGCGTCCGCTCCGTGACGGAGACGAGCATGATGTTCATCACCCCGATCCCGCCGACCAGCAGCGAGATCCCGGCGATGCTGCCGAGCAGGATCGAGAGCGTGTTGCTGACCTCGGTGGCGGCGTCGATCAGGTCGTCCTGGCTCTGGATCACGAAGTCCGGCTCGCGTCTCGTGGAGGAAGAGCAGCAGCTCGCTGACTTCCTGCTTGACGCGCTCCTCGTCGGCGCCGTCGGCCGTCTGGATGTCGATCTGCGTGACGCGCAGGTCGCCGCTGAAGCGCAGGCGGCCGGCGACGCCGCTCAGCGGCACGAAGACCTGGTCGTTCGCCTCGCTCGCGCCGCCCTGCTCCTCGAGTACGCCGACGACGACGAAGGCGAGTGTGATCCGCCCGCTGAGGAAGGAGAGTCGCACCTCCTGCCCTACCGGATCGAGGCCGGGGTAGAGCGTCTCGGCGACGCGCGCGCCCAGCACGGCGACCAGCGAGCGGTCCTCGTCGTGCAGCGACGTGATGAACGAGCCCGAGCGGATCGCCAGATCGCGCACCTCGGCGTACCCGCTCGAGGCGCCGACGATCCCGGCGCCGACGTTGTTCGCGCCGGCGACCGCCTGCGCGTCGACCGCCACCCGCGCGGCGACGGCGACGACACCCGGGATCGCGTCGGCCGCGATCGCGGTTGCGTCGCCCTGGACGAGCGTGGACGTGGCGAGGCCGGCGAGGCCGCCGCCCTGCGATGTCGTCGCCGCCGCGCTCGATTCGACGAAGATCAGATCGGTGCCGAGCCCCCGGACGCGGTCGGTGACGCCCTTCTGCGTGCCCTGTCCGACCGCGATCAGCACGATCACCGAACTGACGCCGATGATCAGACCGAGCGAGGTGAGCGCGCTGCGCAGCCGGTTCGCGAAGATCGCGCGGAGGGCGATGCGGAAGGAGTCGAGCGGGCTCACCTCGCCAGCTCCTCCGCCGCCACGGGCGCGCCCTGCGGGTCGCCGCCTTCGGACGTACCGCAGGCCTCGGCGGCGCCGCTGTCCTCGATGATCCGGCCGTCGCGCATGCGGACGCTGCGGCGCGCGTAGGCGGCGACCTCCGGCTCGTGCGTGACCAGCACCACGGTCAGGCCCTGCTGATCGACCAGCTCCGCGAGCAGCGTCATCAACTCGTGACCCGTCGCCGTATCGAGGGCGCCCGTCGGCTCGTCGGCGAGCAGCACGAGCGGGTCGACGACGAGCGATCGCGCGATCGCGACGCGCTGCTGCTCGCCGCCGGACAGCTCGGTCGGCTGGTGCGTGATGCGGTCGCGCAGGCCGACGCGCACGAGCGCCTCGGCGGCGCGCCGCCTGCGGTCCCGCACGCCCTGGTAGATCAGCGGCAACTCGACCTGTTCGAGGGCCGTCATGCGCGGCAGCAGGTTGTAGGACTGGAAGACGAAGCCGAAGGCGCTGCCGCGCAGGCGCGCGCGGGCGTCCTCGGAGAGTCGCGAGACGTCGCGTCCGCCGAAGGCGTACTCACCGCCGCTGGGGCGGTCGAGCAGGCCGATGATGTTCATCATCGTCGTCTTGCCCGAGCCGGACTGCCCCATGATCGCGACGAACTCCCCGCGCCCGATCTCGAGGCTCACGCCGGCGAGGGCGTGCACCGCGGTTCCGCCGGTCGCGTAGACGCGCGTCAGGTCACGGAGGCGGATCACTGGCCACCCCCGCCACCCCCGAGGCCGCCTCCGCCACCCCCGCCGAAACCGGCGCCCCTCTGCGGGCCAAACGCGGGAAGCTGCTGCTGTTGCTGCTGGGTCGCGCTGAAGGCGACACCCGCGCTGTCGGCGCCGATCAGCAGCACCGCGCCGGCCTCGAGGCCGCTCGTGATCTCGACGTTCACGCCGTCGGACCCGCCGACCTCGACGGTCACGCGTTCGAAGGTGATTCCGGAGCCGTCGTCCGCCGCCGGGACGGTGATGAACCATGCGCCGTCGAGCTGGCGGACGGCCGAGACGGGGACGAGCACCGCCTCCTCGCGCAGCTCGGTGAGGATAGTGACGCTGGCGCTCATGCCGGGCGCCGGCAGTGGCCGTGCGGCTGCGCCCGCCTGCCCGGCGGCGCCTTGCTCGCCGGCTGCGCCCAGGGCGCCTGCAGCGAGACGCTGGAGGAGCTGTGGCGGGATCTCGAAGCCCTCGGGCAAGGTGACGCCTTCGGGCAGGGGCTCGCCGTCGGCCAGCGCCTGCAGCACCTCCCGGATCGTCACGCCTTCGGGCAGTTCGAATCCGGCGAGCGGGTCGCGTGCCGCGCCGCCCGCGGCGCCCGCCCCGCGACCCCCGGCGCCTGCGGCGCCTGCGCCACCTCCAGCGGCGTCGAGGAGCGCCGCGACGCCTCCGGCCTGGCCGCCGAGCGCGGCGATCTCGGTCGCGACCTCGGCGATTTCGGCGCCGATGAGGATGCGCGCCTCGACGCCGTAGGTCACCACGCCCTGCGCGGCGTTGGGCACGCGGCTGATCGAGGCGATGCGTACGGGGTACTCGACGTCATCGATCGCGTCGAACGAGGCGAGCCCGGCCTGCCCGACCTCCAGGCTGAGCAGGTCCGCTTCGGTCACCGTCAGCTCGATCAGCATCCGGTCGGGCGTGCCGAGGGAGAACGCGGCGAGGTTCGCCGTCACGCGGTCGCCAGGCTGCACGTTCACGGCCTCGACGACGCCGTCGAAGGGCGCCAGCACGGTGAGGTCCGCGAGTGCGGCGCGAGCCTCTTCCAGGGAGATCTCGGAGAGCCGCACGCTCTGCTCCTGCTGCGCGATCGCGTTCGCGGTCGCGCCCGCCGACAGCTCGTCGTAGCGGGCCTGGGCGCTGGCGAGGGCCGCGCGCGCGCTTTCAAGCGAGGAGCGCGCCTGCTCGACGTCGCCCTCGTCTGCGGGCGCGCGCAGGTCCTCGAGGCGCGCGACGGCCGCGGCGTGACTCGCCTGCGCCGCCTCCACCGCCAGCTCCGCCTGGCGCACATCCTCCGCGCTCGGTTCCGCTTGCAGATCCTCGAGGCGCGCGGCGGCCGCGGCGTGATTCGCCCGCGCCGCCTCCACGGCCAGCTCCGCCTGACGCACGTCTTCCTCGCTCGGCTCGGCGCGCAAGTCATTGAGGCGCGCGGCGGCCGCGGCGTGGTTCGCCCGCGCCGCCTCGACCGCCAGCTCCGCCTGGCGTACGTCTTCCTCGCTCGGCTCGGCGCGCAGGTCATCGAGGCGAGCGGCGGCCGCGGCGTGATTCGCACGCGCCGCCTCCACGGCGAGCTCCGCCTGGCGCACGTCTTCCTCGCTCGGCTCGGCGCGCAAGTCCTCGAGGCGTGCGACCGCCGCGGCGTGGTTCGCGCGCGCCGCCTCCACGGCCAACTCCGCCTGCTGGCGATCCTCGGCTGAGACCGGCGCCAGCAGGTTGCCGAGCCGCTCTTCGGCCGATACAAGCGCACTTGGCGGCAGACTCCCGGGTGGCGGCGGCGCCGATGAAGGCGACGTTGGCGTTGATCAGCCCGTTCGCATACCGCTGGTAGTTCGCCGATCTGTCCTCGAACGAGTCGCGGAGCGCAGCGATCTGCTCGTCGGACAGCGGCAGTTCGGCGGCGCAGGTCTCCTCCCTGACATCCGTCAGGTGGTCGTAGCGCTCGCAGAACTCATCGAACGCATCCGTGAGGGCGTCGCGGGAAGCGCCCTCCTGGCTCGTCGCGCTCGTGAGCTGCGCCCGCGCCTGCGTCACGGCCGAACGCGACGAGGCGACCTCGGCCTCGCTCGGCCCCGCGACCAGCGCCGCCAGCGCCTCCTTGGCGCTCGAGAGCTGGCCGAGGGCGTTCGCCACCGCCTGCTCCGCGCTCGCCAGCTCGCTCGCACCGGGCGGCTCCAAGAGCCGCGCCAGCGCCTCTCCCGCGCTCGAGAGCTGACCGAGGGCGTTCGCCAGCGCCTGCTCCGCACTCGCCAGATCGCTTGCGCCCGGCGGCTCCGAGAGCCGCGCCAGCGCCTCTCCCGCGCTCGATAGCTGGCCGAGAGCGTTCGCCACCGCCTGCTCCGCACTCGCCAGCTCGCTCGCACCGGGCGGCTCCGAGAGCCGCGCCAGCGCCTGCTCCGCGCTCGAGAGCTGGCCGAGGGCGTTCGCCAGCGCCTGCTCCGCGCTCGCCAACTCGCTCGCGCCCGGCGGCTCCGAGAGCCGCGCCAGCGCCTCCTCCGCGCTCGAGAGCTGGCCGAGGGCGTTCGCCAGCGCCTGCTCGGCGCTGGCCAGATCGCTCGCGCCCGGCGGCTCCGAGAGCCGCGCCAGCGCCTGCTCGGCGTTCACGACCTGCGCTTCCGCCGACTCGATCGACTGTCTGGCGGAGGCGATGTCGGACGCCTCGGGATCGGCCAGCAGGGCGTCGAGGCGCAACTGCGCGAGGCGCAGCTGCACCTCGGCCGTCTCGACACGCCGCTGTGCCTCGGCGTCGTCGAGCGTGGCGAGCGCATCGCCCGTACGCACCGCGTCGCCGCTCTCGACCTCGACCGAGGCGACGCCGCCGGCGCTGTCGAAGCTCAGCGTCGCGCTGCGCTCCGCGGCCGCCGAGCCGGAGAGATCGACCGTGCTGCTCAGCTGGCCCGTGACGGCCTCGGCGCGCTGTGGCTCGACCACCACATCGGACTCCTCGGAACCCAGCAGCACGTAGCCGGCTGCCGCTGCGGCGACCAGTACCGCCACGGCGGCCAGCAGCAGCCAGCGCCTGCGTGAGCTGCGGCCTCGGATCAGCAGGTCGATGTCTACATCACTCATGCTCGTCTCTCATCCGGTGGGTACGGCCAGGGATGCGCGCACGGTGCGGGAGAGCGGATAACGCTGCCGTAACCTCGCGAGCCGCGTGGGTTACGTTCGCGTTAGGATCGACGGCGTACCTTGACGCACGGCGGCCGGGACGAGGAGACCCAATGCGCGTGCTGCTGGTGGAGGACGAGCGAGACCTCGCGAACGCGATCGCGAGGGGACTGCGGCGCGACGGCCTCGCCGTCGACGTCGCCTTCGACGGCGCCTCGGCGATCGAGAAGGTGACGGTCCACCCCTACGACGTCGTCGTGCTCGATCGCGACCTGCCGCGTGTCCACGGCGACGAGGTGTGCCGCGAGATCGTCGCCGCCGAGGGCGATTGCCGCATCCTCATGCTCACCGCAGCCGCCGCCGTCCACGACCGCATCGAGGGTCTCGACCTCGGTGCGGACGACTACCTCGCGAAGCCGTTCGACTTCGGCGAGCTGCGGGCGCGCAGCCGCGCGCTCGGGCGGCGTTCGCGCCCGGCGGCGCTGCCGGTGCTCGAGCGCGGCGGCGTGCAACTGGACGCGGCGCGGCGCAGCGCCAGCCGCGACGGCCGGGCGCTCAAGCTGACGCGCAAGGAGTTCGCCGTGCTCCAGGTGCTGCTCGAAGCCGCGGGCGCCGTCGTCAGCCCCGAGGAGCTGCTCGACCGCGCCTGGGACGAGCACACGGACCCATTCACAAACGTGGTGCGAGTGACGATCATGAAGCTGCGCAAGAGCCTCGGCGAGCCGCCGCTGATCGAGACCCTGCGCGGCGTCGGCTACCGCATCCCCTGATGCGCCTGCCGCGGGCCGCGGTCCCGAAGCCGTCGATCCGGCTGCGCCTCACGCTCTGGTACGGCGCGCTCTTCCTGCTCGCCGGGACGGTGCTGCTGGCGCTCAACTTCGCGCTCGTCGCGCGCAACTTCCCCTCGGACGGCGCCGACCTGCGGGAGACCCTCGAGCACCGCCTCGAGCTGGAGCCGGGCGAGTTGCGCGGCCAGTTCGTCTTCCTGGTGCAGCGCCAACCCAGCAGCGGCAGGCTGCGCGGCGTGGCCGCAACGCCGCTCTTCAACAGCGTCGTCTCCCACATCAAGACGGACACGCTGCAGCAGATCGTCTGGCAGTCGAGCATCGCGCTGGCGCTGATGGCCGTCGTCTCGATCGGCCTCGGCTGGTTCGTTGCCGGGCGGATGCTGCGGCCCGTCCACGAGATCGCCGCCACCGCGCGCCGCATCAGCGACGAGCGCCTCGAGGAGCGGATCGCCCTCGCGGGGCCGTCCGACGAACTCAAGGACCTCGCCGACCAGTTCGACGCGATGCTCGACCGCCTGCAGTCGGCCTTCGTGGCGCAGCGCGAGTTCGTCGCCAACGCCTCGCACGAGCTGCGCACGCCGCTCACGATCATCCGCACGGAGATCGACGTCACGCTCGACGACCCGGACGCCGGACGCGAGCAACTGGCGAGGACCGCCGAGGTCGTCCGCCGCGCGATCACCCGGACCGAGGGCCTGATCGACCGCCTGCTCGTGCTCGCCCGCGCCGAGGAGCCGCTGCAGCGCGACGAGGAAAGCGACCTGGCCGACGCCGTACGTCGCGCCCTCGACGCTCGCGCGGCGGAGAGCGACGAACTCCGCCTGCGCGTCACGCTCGACCTCGACGAGGCGAGCGTCGAGGGCGATCCGATGCTGCTCGACCGGCTTGCGGGCAACCTCGTCGACAACGCTGTCGAGCACAACGAACGTGACGGCTGGATCGAGATCGCCAGCGCGCAGGACGAGCAGACGGCGACGCTGCGCGTCTCCAACGGCGGCCCGCTGATCGCGGAGGAGGAGGCGCCGCGCCTGTTCGAGCGCTTCGCGAGGCTGGACGCCGCACGCACACGCGGCCGCGGTGGCCATGGCCTCGGCCTCTCGATTGTGCGGGCGATCGTGCGCGCCCACCGCGGCGAGGCGACGGCGCGATCGCTGCCCGGGGGCGGCCTCGCCGTCGAGGTCTCGCTGCCGCGCCGGCGCGCGCCGCAGTAGCAGCAACTCGCCCTCAGCGCTCCATCACCAGCGCGCCCCGCTCCATCACGCGGTCGAGGTCGACGACGACGGCGACACCGATACGCTCCGGGTCGCGGTCGCGCTCGAGCTTGTGCGAGCACTCGTAGATCGTGTCGCGCGACTCCTGGTCCTCGACGACTCGTGCGCGGCCGTGGAACTGCCACATCTGGCGCTGATCGGGGTTGCGATAGAGGAATGCGACGTGCGGGTTGGCGGCGATGCGGCGCAGGAAGCCGCCCGCGGGGTTCCGCACCCAGACCGCGAGCTGATCGTCGCCGTGAACCTGTGCACTGCCGAAGTAGGAGAGGCTCGGCTGCCCCCCGCCATCGACGCTGCTCGAGATCACGGGGCATCCGTCGTCGAGCGCGCGCTCGATGGCGCGCCGCATCTCGTCGCTGAGTACGATCATCGGGGCACCTCGTTTCGGCGGGGGTGGCGGAGGCCAGGCCGTGGGCGCGGTAGTCTAACGCAGGCGCGGCGACGGGATCGCGGAGGGCCTTGATGAGTGCACGCGGCGACTGGCGGACGGGACTGCCCCCCGAGGCGGGCGATCGGGCGGATCTGCCTCCCGTCAACGCCGTGCACCTCGATTCCCGCGAGGTGCAGCCCGGCGATCTCTTCGTCTGCATCCCCGGCCAGCGCTTCGACGGGCACGACTTCGCGCAGGCCGCCGTTGCCGCTGGCGCCGCCGCGCTCGTCGTCGAGCAGGGCCACGAGGCCGCCGTCGCCGGACTCGCCGTGCCCGCGGTCGCCGTGCCGGACACTCGCCGCGCGCTCTCCTCGATCGCCGCGGCGCACGAGGGCAATCCGTCGCAGCGCCTCACCGTCGTCGGTGTCACCGGCACGAACGGCAAGACGACGACCTCGCTGCTGATTCACGCCGCCCTCGAGGCCGCCGGCGAGGAGGCCGGGCTGATCAACACCGTCGAGACGCGGATCGGCTCGCGCCAGTCGATGAACGACAGCCGCATGAGCACGCCCGAAGCGCCCGCCATCCAGCGCCTGCTCGCCGAGATGCTCGAAGCCGGCTGCGAGTACGCCGTCGTCGAGGCGACCTCGCACGGGCTCGCGCTCGACCGGCTGGCGGATGTTGCCTTCGATGTCGGCGTGCTCACGCAACTCGCCGAGGACCACTTCGACTTCCACGGCAGCTTCGAGGCCTATCGCGCGGCGAAGTTGCGGCTGTTCGAGCGCCTCGCGGGCATGGCTGTCCTCAACGCCGACGACCCCGAGTACGCGCGATTCGCCGAGGCCAGCAGCGCGCCCGTGCTCAGCTACGCCCTCGACGGCGCCGATGCGTATCTGACCGCGCGGCGGATCGACAATGTCGGCGACGGGTCGAGCTTCGAGCTGGTGACGCCGGACGCCTCGCTGCTGGCGCAGCTGCGCCTGCCGGGCCGCTTCAACGTCGCGAATGCGCTCGCGGCGTTCGGCGCGGTGATCGCGCTCGGTCTCGATCCGTACATGGCCAGCGTCGGCATCTCGCAGACGCCGGGCGTGCCGGGGCGGATGGAGCGCGTGCTGACCAGCCCGTTCGGCGTCGTGGTGGACTACGCGCACACCGGCGACGCGCTCACGAACGTCCTCGAACTGCTGCGCGAACTCACGGACGGGCGGCTGATCGCCGTCTTCGGCGCGGCGGGCGAGCGCCCGCACGAGCGGCGCACCGGCATGGCCGAGGCCGCCGCGCGCCACGCCGACTACGCCGTGATCACCGAGGAGGACTCCCGCTCCGAGCCGGCCGACGAGATCATCGACGAGATCGCGCGGGCGATGAGCGCCGCGGGCGCGGAGGAGGGGCGGCGCTTCGAGCGCGTGCCGGACCGCGCCGCCGCGATCGCGAGGGCGATCGCGCTGGCCGAGCAGGGCGACGTGGTGCTGGTCGCCGGCAAGGGGCACGAGCCGACGATCGAGCGCGCAGACGGCTCGCACCCCTGGGACGACGTCGAGGCCGCGCGCGCGGCATTGCGCGAGCGCTTTGCCGAGCCCGACGATTGACCATAGGCTCATACAGTCTCGTACCGGCTCGCGGGCGCACGCTCGCACGGGCTGCGCGAAGGGAGCGCACGCGATGACCACGGACAGTTGGGCCGCGGACGAGCTGTCCGCAGCGGGCAGCCTCGACGATCAGACGATCGCCGGCCTCGAGGCGAGCGACCTCGCGCACCTGCTCCACCCGCAGTACTACGCGCCGGATCACACGCACCCCGTCATCTACGACCACGGCGAGGGCGTCTGGCTGACCGACGTGCGCGGACGCCGCTACATCGACGCGCTCGCCTCGCTCTGGAATGTCGCCGTCGGCCACGGCCGCGCCGAGCTCGCCGACGCGGCGGCGGAGCAGATGCGCAAGGCTGCCTTCGTCAACAACTACACCGGCTACTCCAACGTCCCCGCCATCGAGCTGGCGGAGAAGCTCAGCGGCCTCGCCTACGACAACTTGCAGGGCGTCTTCTTCACGAACTCGGGATCCGAGGCGAACGAGGGCGCGGCCAAGACGGCGCGCTTCTACTGGAACCTGCGCGGGCGCCCGGACAAGGTGAAGATCATCGCCCGGCCTCGCGCCTATCACGGCGGCACGTTGCTGACGACGGCGATGACCGGCCTGGCTCCCTTCTGGAAGTACTTCGGCCCGCTCCCCGCCGAGGTCGTCCACACCGCCCAGCCCGACGCGAGTTGCGAGTGCATGCCCAACGCCGACGGCGAGTGCGCCTGCTGGCTGGAAGCGGCGATCGAGCGCGAGGGCGCGGAGACCGTGGCGGCGTTCATCGCCGAGCCGGTCAAGGGCGCGGGCGGCGTCTGGACGCCCTCGGACGACTACTTTGCGCAGGTGCGCGAGATCTGCGACCGCAACGAGGTGCTGTTCATCGCCGACGAGGTGATCACCGGCTACGGCCGCACGGGCCACTGGTTCGCCCTCGAACACTGGGGTGTCGAGCCGGACATCATGACGATGTCGAAGGCGATCACCTCCGGCTACGTGCCGCTCGGCGGCTTCCTCGTGAGCGGCGGGATCATGGATGCGCTGCAGGATCTGCCGCCGGACGCGCGCTTCATGCACGCCTACACCAACAGCGCCCACCCCACGGCCTGCGCCGTCGCCCTGCGCAACCTGCAAATCATCGAGGACGAAGGCCTGGTCGAGCACGCCGCCGCGATGGGCGAGCGCCTCGGCGCGGGTCTGACCTCGGAGCTGGGCGACCACCCGCACGTCGACAACATCCGCCGGCTCGGTCTGATGGCCGGCCTCTCGCTGGTGCGCGACCGCGTCAGCGGCGAGCGCTTCGACCCGGGCGAGGGCACTGGCGGTCGCGTCGCGCGCCACATGCGCGAGGAGGGCTCCGTCATCACCCGCTTCGTCGTCGATGAGATCGTCTTCGCCCCGCCGCTGGTCGTGCAGCCCGAGGAGATCGACCAGATCGTCGACGCGATTTCAGCGGCCGTGCGCGCTGTGACGGAGTAGCGGGAGCGGAGATCAGGGGCGGCCGGCGTCGCGCAACTCTCGAATGGTCTCGGGGCTGACATCAATGTCGCCGAGGGTCTCCCACCGCAGCCGGATTCGTTCCATGAGCTCGGCAGTGTCCACCGTGCTCTTCCGAGCGGCTTGCTTCTCGCGGTCCGTGCACCGCTCGTTCACCGTGTCGGACACGCTGGCCTCCTTGGGGCGGGAGCGAGACGTTGCAGCCACAGCTCCCTACTGAGCGGAGCCAGCGACACAAGCCAGAGTGTAACACCGACGTGCCGGTACGATTGTGAGGCTCAGTGCCTACACTGTCAGCACCGATGAAGGTGATCCGGCGATGGTCAGTTGGTGTTCGCCCGGCGGTCGCGCGCATCTTCCAGCGCGCCCGGCGATCCCTCAAGTACACCCCGCTTGCTGCGGCCATCTGCGTGGTGATCGTCGGCGGGGTGGCTCTCTCGATCGCTTCTTGGGACTGGCTGAGTGCCGGGGAGTCGAACGGTACGCGAACAGGTGAGTCTGGCAGCACGACCATTCGGAACCTCGGGCTCGTCGCTGGTGGTATCGCCGCACTCGCGATTGCCGTCTGGCGCAGCCTCCTGGCTCAGCAGGAGGCCATCACGGCACGGCGTGGGCTGCTAAACGCTCGATATCAAGAAGGCGCTGCGATGCTTGGCAGCGAGGTTCTCGCGGTTCGCCTGGCCGGCATCTACGCGCTGCAGCATCTCGCCGACGAGTATCCAACCGAGTACCACATCGAGGTGATGCGCCTGCTTTGCGCGTTTGTGCGACATCCGGTGGAGGACGGGCACACTGGTCGTGCACTGGGCGGGGACGATGATGACGTGAAGCTGCGCGCAGATGTCCAGTCTGCCATGGACGCGATCGCCGAGTGCCATCGGCGTCAGCTGCACATAGAGAGAGAAGCAGACTATTGGCTTGACTTGCGTGGTGCTGACCTGAGGGGGCTCTGGCTCCGCGCTCCGAATCTATCCGGAGTACAGCTGAATCACGCGAACTTGTCGGACGCATCCCTCTATGAAGCCAACTTGGGCGAAGCAATCCTTCACGGGGCGGTACTCTGCAACGCGAACTTGGACGAAGCCGACCTGCACAGAGCTGACTTGGTAGAAGCGGACTTGCGCGGAGCGAAGCTGTATGGAGCGGTCCTCCACCAGGCGGAACTGACAAAGTCGATCCTATGGGGTGCGGAACTCTACGGCGCCGAATTCTCCGACGCTGCGTTGACGGGGGCCGACTTCACCGATGACGGGAGAACTCCCCCGGAAGGCCTGACACAGGCACAACTCGACGAAGCCCGAGCCGAGCCATTAGGCCCGCCACTGCTGTACGGTGCTCATGAGGCTGATACTGACGTTCCGCTCGCGTGGCACGGCGGACGACTCGATGATCCCACATGACCATCAAGGGCAGTTCATCGGCCCTTGACGCCCAATGGGCGCTGACGCCGCTACCTACCCGGCCGCAGCCGCCTCCGTGACCTCGAGGGCGAAGTCCTCGATCACGGGGTTGGCGAGCAGCCGCTCGCACATCTCGCGGGCGGCGGCCTCGGCGGCAGCGGCGTCGGCGGCCTCGAGAGTGACTTCGATGCGCTTGCCGACGCGGACCTCGCGGACGCCCTCGAACCCGAGGTTTCGGAGGCCGTCGGCGACGGCGAGACCCTGCGGGTCGTTGACCAGCGGCTTGAGCATCACGTCGATGCGCGCGAGGTACGCTGGCATCGCTAGCTCGCCCCCGGCAGCGTCTCGCCGGTGAGCAGGCGGTAGGCCTCGGTGTAGCGCTCGGAGCTGGCCGCGACGACCTCGGGCGGCAGCTCGGGCGCGGGCGGCTCGCGGTTCCAGCCGGCATCGGTCAGCCAGTTGCGCACGTACTGCTTATCGAACGAGGGCTGGTCGCGGCCCGCCTGGTACTCCGAGGCGGGCCAGAAGCGCGAGGAGTCCGGCGTCAGCGCCTCGTCGATCAGCGTGATCTCGCCATCGAGCCAGCCGAACTCGAACTTCGTGTCCGCGATGATCACGCCGCGCTCGCGCGCGACGCCCGCGGCGTAGCCGTAGAGCGCCAGCGATCGCAGCTTGAGCACGTTGGCCGTCTCCACGCCGACGAGCGCCTCGACCTCCTCGTAGGTCATCGGCTCGTCGTGGCCCTCCTCCGCCTTCGTCGTAGGGGTGAAGAGCGGATCGATCAGCTGCTGCGCCTCCTGCAGCCCCTCCGGCAGCTCGATGCCGCAGACGGAGCCGGAGCGCTGGTACTCGGCCCAGCCGGAGCCCACGAGGTAGCCGCGCACGACGCACTCGACCATGATCGGCTCGGCCTTGCGCACCACCATCGATCGCCCGACGAGCCGCGGGTCGTCGGGCGCCCCGTAGGCGGCCGCCTCGCCCGCCTCGAGGACCGCGACCATGTGGTTGGGGACGACCGCGGCGGTGCGTCCGAACCAGTGCGCGGAGAGCCGGGTCAGCACCTCGCCCTTGTGCGGGATGCCGTTCGGCATCACCACGTCGTAGGCGGAGATGCGGTCGGTCGCGACCATCAGCAGGCGGTCGTCGGACAACTCGTACAACTCGCGTACTTTGCCCGTGTGGACCTTGCCCCCGAAAGCCGTCCCGAGCAGTGGAGCCGTTGCCATTCGCTTCCTCGTTTCCCTTACCCCGCGTCCAGTAGCCCGATCCGGCGGAACGACTCATCGACGTGCACCAGGTACGCCCCGGCATCGAAGATCGCCGTCAGCGCGGCCTCGTCGATGCGCGCGCGCACCTCGGCGTCGCCGAGCAGCAGGCCGAGCAGCGGGACGCCCTCGTCCTGCGCGGTCAGCGAGTGGCGCTGCACGATCGCGTACGCCGCCTCGCGGCTCAGGCCTGCCTCGATCAGTGCGAGCAGCACCTTCTGCGAGAAGACGAGGCCCTGCGTGGCGTCGAGGTTGCGGCGCATCCGCTCCGGGTAGACCTCGAGGCCGGCGATCACGCCGCTGAAGATGCGCAGCATGTAGGCCAGCAGGCCCGTCGCGTCCGGCAGCACGATGCGCTCCACCGAGGAGTGCGAGATGTCACGTTCGTGCCAGAGCGCGACGTTCTCGAGGCCGGCCGAGGCGTAGCCGCGCAACGTGCGCGCGAGGCCGGCGACGCGCTCGCACAGCTCGGGGTTGCGCTTGTGCGGCATCGAGGAGGAGCCCGTCTGGCCCGCGGCGAACGGCTCGGCGACCTCGCCGATCTCGGTGCGCTGCAAGCCCCGGATCTCGGTCGCGAACTTCTCGAGCGAGGCGCCGATGCCGGCCAGCGCCGAGAGGTAGTGGGCGTGGCGGTCGCGCTGGATGATCTGCGTCGTCACCTCGGCGACGCGCAGGCCGAGGCGGCGGCAGGCGGCGTCCTCGACCTCGGGAGGCACGGTCGCGTGCGTGCCGACGGGGCCGGACATCTGGCCGACGGCGACCGTGTCGCGCGCCGCCTGCAGGCGTTCGGCGTGGCGATCGATCTCGGCGACCCAGACGGCAAGTTTGAGGCCGAACGTCGTCGGCTCGGCGTGCATGCCGTGCGTGCGTCCGGCGCAGACCGTCCCCTTGTGCTCGACAGCCTGGCGGGCGACGGCCTCGCGCAGTTCGCCCAGCAGGCCCGCGATCACGTCGGCGGCGGCGCCGAGTTGCAGCGAGGTGCCGGTGTCCCAGACGTCGTTCGAGGTGAGCCCGTAGTGCACCCAGCGCGACTCTTCGCCGAGCGAGTCGGCGACCGAGCGCAGAAATGCGGTCACGTCGTGGTGCGTCTCCTCGATGTAGCGGCCGATCGCTTCGACATCGATGGCGGCGTTCCGTGCGATCCGCTCGGCGTCCTCGCGCGGCACGACGCCAGCGTCGGCCCACGCCTCGGTGACCGCGATCTCGACCTCGAGCCAGCGCTCGAACTTGAACGCGTCGGACCAGATCGAGGCGATCTCGGGCAGGCTGTAGCGGGGGATCATCGGACGGTTCCGGGAGTGGTGGCCGGATCAGTCATCGGCGAAGTCCTCGCGAACGGGCGAAAAGACCTCGATCAGCGTGGCGCCCTCGAGGGCCACGACGTGGTGCGGGATATCGCCGGGGATCAGGTACGAGGAGCCGGGGCCGAGTTCGGACTCGACGGCGCCGATGCGGAAGCGGACGCGCCCCGCGGCGACGTGCCCGGCCTGCTCGTGCGGGTGCGTGTGCTCGGGCACCTCGGCGTCCGGTTCGAGCTGGATCTCGACGAACGTCAGGCGGTCGCCGGAGACGAGCGTGCGGCGCGTCACGCCGGGGAACTGGTCGATCGGGTTGAGGTTCTCGTAGCTGCGGATCCGGATCTCGCTCATCGCGCTGCTCCCGCCTGGCCGCGCGCGGCTAACGCCGCGCCTGCTCCTCACGATACGACGCCAGCGCCGTTGCGATCTCCGGGTGCGAGAGCGCGAGGATGCGCGCCGCGTAGACGGCGGCGTTGCGCGCCCCCCAACTGCCGATGCCCATCGCCGCCACGGGCACGCCCGGCGGCATCTGCGCGATCGCGTACAGCGCGTCCACGCCCTTCAGCTCGGAGGATGCCAGCGGCACGCCGATCACCGGCAGCGGGCTGTAGGCGGCGGCGACGCCGGGCAGCGCCGCGGCCCCGCCCGCGCCCGCGATGATCACCTCGATGCCCGCGTCGGCGGCGCCGAGGCAGAACTCGCGCACCACGTCGGGCGTGCGGTGCGCCGACATGATGTGCTGCTCGTAGGGGATGCCGAGGCGCTCCAGCAGTTGGCCGCAGCCCGACATCTCTTCCTCGTCCGAAGCCGAGCCCATCACGATCGCGACCAGCGCACCGTCAGCCATCAATCCATCCCCCACGCGCGGCTCCTGTCCGCCGCTCCTGTCCGCAGTCTCTCACGCTCGTCTCAGGCCGGCCGCATCGCGCCGCCGCCGAGCATCGGATCCGGGCCCGCGATGATCTGCGCCAGCTCGCGGCTGGCGGCGGAGCGCTCGTGGCGGTCGCCGAAGGCAGCGCCCAGCCGGCCGCCGTCCTCGATCACGACGTGCAGTCGCTGCCGCACGATCGCGCCGAGCGCCTCCGCGTCCGCGGCGCGCAGCCGGCGGCGCACCTCCTCGTCGCCCGCGCGCACGTTGCGGATCACGAACTCGCGGTCGCCGGCGAGTCCCTGGAAGACCGCCTCGACCATCGCCGCCTCGCTCCCGGCGCCCTCGGGCCAGATCGCGACAAAGTGCATGCACGGCTCGCTCGTGCGCGTGCCCGTCGTCGACCAGAACTCGGATTCGAGGGCGCGGCGGCACTCGCGCATCGGGCAGCGCAGCGGGCTCGGGTCGCGCGTCGTCATGCGCCGCTCCGGGCGGGTTCGCTCGCGCGGGCTCCGATGTCGGTGCGGTAGTGCGCGCCCTCGAAACTGATGCCACGCACGCGGTCGTAGGCGCGTTCGCGCGCCTCGGCGAGGCTCGCCCCGCTGGCGACCACGCAGAGCACGCGGCCGCCCGCGGTCCGCAGCACGCCGCCCGCGTCGCGCTGCGCGCCGGCGAGGAAGACCTGGACGCCGTCCTCGGCGCCCTCGGCGCCGCTGATCGGGAGGCCGGTCTCGTAGCTGCCGGGATAGCCGCCCGAGGCCATCATCACGCCGACCGTGGCCTCGTCCGACCACTCGACATCGACATCGGCGAGGCGGCCGTGCGCGACGGCCTCGCAGATCTCGAGCAGATCCGAGCGCAGGCGAGGCAGCAGCGCCTCGGTCTCCGGGTCGCCGAAGCGGCAGTTGAACTCGATCACCTTCGGGCCGTCCGAGGTCATCATCATCCCGGGGTAGAGCACGCCGCGGTACTCGCGGCCGGAGGCGGCGAGGGCGGCAACGGTGCGCTCGGTCACCTCGTGCTCGATCCGGCCCGCGTCCGCCTCGGCGAGCCAGCCGGGCGGCGAGTAGACGCCCATGCCGCCGGTGTTGGGGCCCCGGTCGCCGTCGAACACCGGCTTGTAGTCGCAGCTGAACGGCATGTGCACGACAGTCGTGCCGTCGGTGAAGGCGTGCGCCGAGGTCTCCGGGCCGCGCAGCCGCTGCTCGATCAGCACTCGCGCGCCGGACTCGCCGAACGCGCGCTCCAGCATCGCCTCCTCGATCGCCGCGAGGGCCTCGGCGGGGGTATCGCAGACCGTGACGCCCTTGCCGGCGGCGAGCCCGTCGGCCTTGACCACGTGCTCGCCCCCGAAGCGGCGCACGTAATGCATGGCCGCCTCGGGGTCGTCGAACGTCGCGGCGTGGCCGGTCTCGATGCCGGCGTCCCTCATCAGCTCCTTCGCGAACGACTTCGAGAACTCGATCTCCGCGCCCGCGCGCGAGGGGCCGAACACCGGGATGCCCTCGGCGCGCAGCGCGTCCGCGACGCCCGCCGCGAGCGGCGCCTCCGGCCCGACGATGACGAGGTCGGCGCGCAGCCGCGCCGCCGCCGCGACGACCGCGGCGCCCTCGTTCTCATCGAGGCTCGCGAGGTTCTCGCCGTACTGCGCCGTGCCGGCGTTCCCCGGCGCGCTCGTGAGGCTGCCGAGGCGCGGGGACTGTGCGAGCTTCCAGGCGATCGCGTGCTCGCGCCCGCCGCCGCCGAGCAGGAGGACGTTGCTGCTCATCGCGCCTCCCGCCTCAGCGTTCGAAGTTCAGCTTCCGCTCGGGAGACGGCTATCTCGATCAGCCGCCGCATCGTGCCCGAATCAAGGGGTGATCCTGTGGTCCAACTATCGATCCATATCAGCGATCTATCAACTTGGATCATCGTGACGTCGTAGTACACCGAGGCAGTTGAACCGGACCCGCTACGAGTTCTTGATTCCCCGAACACGCTCAGCCGGTGCGACTGGGTACGATACCTTGGCACACGCAGGGAAGTCCGCCCCAGTGCTGCATGACTGAACTTCGCATCCTCATCATCGAGGGCACCGGAATTGGTCTTTTCGACCCGGCATCGAAGGTGCGACTCCCATGTCTCGAACGCCGTACTAGGTGGAGATTCCTCGTAGAGAATAACGACGTGAAAGATGCGCGGGTCTCCCCCCGGCGAGAACCTCGCTGTCTTGGCGTACCCCGTGCGCCCATCCTTCGTCAGAGCGGGGCAATCCTCGTAGGGGCTGTTGCCGCCCGTATCTCTTGCGATTTCTTCCGACCAGCCTTCCGGGAAGTCTGTGAGCGTAAGCAGCATGGCGGCCGCGAGATGATCTTCTGGACGGGATGCGCCCGAAGCTTCCTGCCCGGGGTCACCGCCCTGACCGCCACATGCCGTCACGACAGCGAGAGACGCCGCCGCGAGAATCGAAGCTGCCATCCAGCGGCGCGAGATAGCAGTCACGTCGGTTACACCCACTCGATCGTGCCGGGAGGTTCCGAGGTAGTCTCGTGCCACCGCGCGATCGCACGGTCGCGGCTACGGCCGCCAACAAGCAGGGCGTTGGTGCTCACTTACGGCGACTCCTTCGTCGCCTCACCCTGATATGGAGTGACCGGCTGTCAAGCAGCACCGGCGGTGGTCGTGGCGATCCGGCTCCGGAGCGGGGGGAGATGGACGAACGAGGGCGCTGCTGCGACGACGTGTCACTCTGATATTCGCGGGTTGCCTGTGGCCTTGCCGCATGACCGTGCTTCGCCGGGAGGGGTCGCCGTCTAACGTCGCGGGTTGACGGCGCCGGGCGCCGTTGCCGCAAGGGTGAGCCGCGCATCCTCCGGAGCCTGCCCTCGCTCATCCATCCTCTCCCTGCCCCGGAGCGGCGCATCGCCGCTCCCGCTGCCCGTGCGTCCCGCTCCGTCCCGTCAGGCCGCGGCGCGCTGCCCGGCCTGGATGCTCAGTATCGCCCAGATGTAGCCCGCCAGCTCACGCGCCACGGCGACATTGGCGACCACCGACGGCTTGCCGTGGGCGCGCAGGCGCCGCTGACGGCGATGCAGCCGCGACTGCGCGCGGTCGGCCAGCGCCACGGCCCAGCCCGGCTGGCCCTCCCTGCGCTTGCGCAGCCCCGCACCGACGCGCGGCGTGTGGCGGTAGTGCCAGGCGCTCTCCACGAGCAGCCGCCGCACGTGCGTGTTGCCGGTCTTCGTGATCGGCCCCCGACGCTGGCGCGCCCCGCTGCTGTGCTCGCTCGGCGTGAGCCCGAGGAAGGACATCAACTGCCGGGCGCTGCCGAAGCGCGTGATGTCGCCGAGCTCGGCCAGCACCGTCAGCGCCGTCACCGTGTCGATGCCCCGGAAGCAGCGCAGCAGCCCCACCGCTTCCCTGTACGCCTCGCTGGCGGCCTCCCGATCGAGCTCCCCCTCGAGCGCGCGCAATCGCTCCTCGACCGCCTCGAGCGCGCGCAGGTAGTCGTCGAAGGTCGCCTGCGCGGCGGGGTGCTCGAAGCGCAGCGTCAGCAGCCAGCGGCGGTGGCGCAGCGTCCAGTTGCGGCCGTCGTAGGCGAGGCCGCGGCGCAGCAGCAGCTTCGAAAGGCGGTGGCGCGCCCGTGTACGGTCGGCCACGGCGTCCTCGCGCGCGCGGCAGAGGTCGCGCACCGCCTCCTGGTCCTCCGTGGGCGGATGCACCTCGGTGAGCAGGTCCGCGCGCAGCAGCTCGGCCAGCTTGCGCGCGTCGCGGCGGTCGGTCTTGACGCGGTCGCCGGGGCGGCGCGGGATCAGGGACGGGGCGATCACCCGGCACTCGATGCCCGCGGCCTCGAGCCGGCGCTGCAGCGCGAAGCCTGTTGGACCCGCTTCGTAGCAGGCCACGACCGGACCCTCGGCGTCCCGCAGCAGACGCCTGGCGAGGCGCTTCACCGCCCGTGGCTCGTTCGCCAGCTGCCATTCCTCGGGCTTCCCCGCTCCCGGCCGCAGCAGCGCGACCTGGATCGTCCGCGCGTGTGCATCCATCCCTGCGTATGTGGTAGTCATCGTCATGACCGGCTCCTTTCGCATGCGGCTCTGCAGCCCTCGCGTCTGTAACCCGCGAGTTTGCGAACTCGGAGCCGGTCACTCCATACGGTCTAGTGCCGTCGTCAGCCACTTGTACCCTGCGGCGCCTCATCCTCTTGAGGAGCAAACTGATTGGTTCCCGATCAGCTGTGGACTTGTTCATACCGGGGAGAGCCCAAACAAACTCTGGTCTGGGGCTCATGCCTCGGATAACTGCTTCTCGGAAGTAGTACCGTGCTCCGGGCCCGCCGTCCTTTCCGGGGCGCAGGTTCTTACACCAATCCGGCTTGGGGCGATGGGCGAGTTCGGCCATCAGTTTGTTCCAGATCAACTTGTTGCTAGTGTCCTGAGTTGGGAATGCGATTGAGATATCCGGTGAGGTTGTCGAAGATTTGGTCGGCGGTCTTGTGCCAGATGAAGGGGCGCGGGTGCTCGTTCCAGTCGGCGACCCAGGCCTCCACTGCACGGATCAGGTCAGCGACGCCGTGATGAGTGCCGCGCCTGAGCCATTTGGTGGTGAGCTCCGCGAACCAGCGCTCCACGAGGTTCATCCAGGAGCTGTAGGTCGGGGTGAAATGAAACGTGAACCGGGGATGACGCCGGAGCCAGCGCTGGATCTCCGGGGTGCGGTGCGTGGCGACGTTGTCCAACACGACATGCACCGCGAGTTCGTCGGGCACGCTGCGGTCGATGAGGGTGAGGAACTGCTTGAACTCCCGGGCACGGTGCCTGGGGGTCATGTCCGCGATCACGTGGCCCGAGGCGACGTCAAGCGCCGCGTAGAGATTGGTGGTGCCGTGACGGACGTAGTCGTGGGTCTGGCGTCGCGGAACGCTCGGCATCATCGGCAGCATCGGGGCGGTGCGGTCGAGTGCCTGGATCTGGGTCTTCTCGTCAACACACAAGACGACCGCTGCCTCCGGTGGGTTGAGATAGAGTCCAGCCACGTCGCGCACCTTGTCGATGAACTGCGGGTCCGGCGACAGCTTGAAGTGCTCCACGAGGTGTGGCTTGAGGCCAAAGGCGCGCCAGATCTTGGAGATCGCCGTCTGCGACATCCCCACCGCGGCGGCCATCGATCTGGTCGACCACTGCGTCGCGTTGTGCGGTTGTTCTTCCAGTGTCTTGACGATCACCGCTTCAATCTGGGCGTCGCTGATCGTGCGCGGTGCACCGGGGCGCGGCTCATCGCTCAGTCCATCGAGCCGCCGCTGCGCAAAGCGTCTGCGCCATTTGCCCGCGGTCACCGGATGGCAACCAAGCGCCGCGGCGATCTCGGTATTCGGGGTCCCTTCTGCCGCAGCGAGCACGATCCGGCAGCGCAGCGCCAACGCCTGAGCCGATGTCGGTCGGCGCGCCCACCGTTCCAGCGTCTCACGCTCATCGTCGCTCAGTACAACCGCCACCGTCGGCCGGCCAAGTCGGGTACTCATGACACTCCAGCGTCTGCCCCACACGGGCAACACCCCGCTGTACCAACATCATACCCGCTTGTTTATCGCGTTAACAACTCAGGACACTAGAGAGAAGTATCAGAACACGAGGTCGCGCAATCTCGATTATCTCGAATCCAATGCGCAGACCTTCTGGCTTTAGATCCCTGTGCAAACTGCCGTATCTTTCTGAGCGAAATGGGTTTAAGTTCCCACAGGGCGTCTGACGCAGCAGCGCCTCTCCGCTGAGGTTCGTTTCATTAGTGAGTTCAGTAGCCAGGTCGAGCACTGTTTGTTGGATTGGGTGCTGCCACCACGTGTCGTCCAGGTATGCGCAGTAATTGCGCTCCTTGCCGAACGGCCTCCATGGATCGTCGACATCAGCAACGGAGAGACTGCCCCCGGGGTTGGTGCCAAGGAACATGAGCCCTGTACCGGCACCCGGGCGATACGTCGACGTGTGCGAGTACAGCAGGCGGTAGTTCGGTTTCCCCGTTCTCGGCCCCACCCAACCCACGTGTTCACAGCGGCGTTCGCACCCCTCGGCAAGCTTCTTGAGTCGCTCCCGCACCGACTTCGCCACGTCCGCCTACTCCCACTCGATCGTGCCCGGAGGCTTCGAGGTGATGTCGTAGACGACGCGGTTGACCTCGGGGACCTCGTTGACGATGCGGCGCGAGATCACGGCCAGCAGGTCGTAGGGGAGGCGCGCCCAGTCCGCCGTCATCGCGTCCTCGGCGGTGACGCAGCGCAGCGCGACGCAGTAGCCGTAGGTGCGGCCGTCGCCCTGCACGCCGACCGTGCGCGTGTCCGTCAGCACGGCGAACGACTGCCAGAGGTCGTAGTACACCGCCGCGTTCTTGATCTCGTCCATCACGATCCAGTCGGCGCGGCGCAGGATGTCGAGCTTGTCGCGCGTCACCTCGCCGATCACGCGGATCGCGAGGCCGGGACCGGGGAACGGCTGGCGGTAGACCATCTCGTCGGGCAGGCCCAGCTCCTTGCCGACGCGCCGCACCTCGTCCTTGAAGAGGTTGCGCAGCGGCTCGATCAGCGAGAGCTCCATGTCCTTCGGCAGGCCGCCCACGTTGTGATGCGTCTTGATCTTCGCCGTCGCGTCCGTGCCGCTCGAGGCGGACTCGATCACGTCGGGGTAGGTGGTGCCCTGCACGATGTAGTTGACGTCGCCGATGCCGCGCGCGTGCTCCTCGAAGACGCGGATGAACGTCTCGCCGATGCGCATCCGCTTCGTCTCCGGGTTCGTGATCTCGGTGAGGTCGGCGAGGAAGCGATCGGCGGCGTCGACGTGGCGCAGGTCGATCGACATGTGGCCTCGGAAGGTGTTGACCACGCGCTCCGGCTCCTCGGCGCGCAGCAGCCCGTTGTCGACGAAGATGCAGGTCAGCTGGTCGCCGACTGCGGCGTGCACCAGCGAGGCCGCCACGGCCGAGTCGACCCCGCCGGAGAGCGCGCAGATCACCTGCCCGCTGCCGACCTGCGCGCGAATGGTCTGGACCGACTCCTCGACGAAGTTGGCCGCGGTCCAGTCGCCCGCGCAGCCGGCGACCTCGAAGAGGAAGTTGCGCAGCAGCTGGCTGCCCTGCGGCGTGTGCACCACCTCCGGGTGGAACTGGATGCCGAGGCAACCCGCGTCGTTCGACATCGCCGCGATTGGCGAGTCGTCGGAGTAGGCGACGGAGCGAAAGCCGGGCGGCAACTCGACGATCCGGTCGGAGTGCGACATCCAGACGGGCATCGTCGTCGGCAGCTCGCGCAGCAGCCCGTGCGCCGGATCGGAGAGCGTGATCACGGCGTGCCCGTACTCGCGCCGCGAGGCGGGAGCGACGCGCCCGCCGAGCGACTGCGCCAGCAACTGCATCCCGTAGCAGATGCCGAGCACCGGCAGTCCGGAGGCCACGACATAAGGCGGAAGCGTCGGCGCGCCCTCGTCGTAGACGGAGGCGGGGCCGCCGGAGAGCACGAAGCCCTTCACCTTGAGGTGGGAGAGCTTCTCCGAGGGCGTGTCCCAGGGCGCGAGCTCGGCGTAGACGCCGGCCTCGCGGATGCGGCGCGTGATCAGCATCGAGAACTGCGAGCCGTAGTCGAGTACGACGATCGTCTCGGGCGCCTCGGGGGCGGGCGTCAGGAGTTGGCCGGGCTCGCGCGCCTCGGCGATCTCGAGGTAGGTACTGACCTCGCTATCGCCCGAGGTGCGGATGCGATCACCCGACCCTGCGACCGTCGCGGACGCTTCGCTCGTGTCGACCATCGAGCCCTTTAGCTGGGTGGGGAGCCCGTCAGGGCGCGATCGTATCGGCGCGCCCGCCGCCGGTCAACGCATGCGCGCCCCACGGCCCTATACTCCCCGCACGAACGGGCATGGCGAGCGAGAGGGTGACGAGGATGGCGAGCACGGCGCCGCAGACCGCTGAGCGCATGACCGAGGCGGCGACGGACTTCCTCGAGGCCCTCGACGAGGGGCAGCGCGCGCTCGCGATGCTGCCCTTCGATGACGAGGCGGAGCGCCAGACCTGGCACTACACGCCGATCGAGCGCTGCGGCCTCACGCTGAACGAGATGCGCCCGCAGCAGCGCCGCCTCGCGATGCGGCTGATGGGCTCCGGCCTGAGTCGCGGCGGCTTCGTCACCGCCAGCACGATCATCGGCCTCGAGGCCACGCTCGAGGGCCTCGACGGCTGGCCGGCGCGGGCCTACGCGGAGACGCGGCCGGATGTGCCGTTCCGCGACCCCGGCATGTACTACGCCGCCGTCTTCGGCGACCCGGGCGGCGAGGCGCCGTGGGGCTGGCGCATCGGCGGCCACCACGTCGCCCTGCAGTACACGATCGCCGGGGGCCGGATCGTCAGCCCCACGCCGACCTTCTTCGGCGCGCACCCGGCCGAGGCGCGGCAGGTCGGCACGCACGTGCTGCGCCCCCTCGCCGCCGAGGAGGATCTCGCGCGCGAGCTGCTGCACGCGCTCGACGAGGAGCAGCGCGCCACCGCCGTGATCTCGCCCGCCGCGCCCACGGACATCGTGCAGTCGAACCGCCCTCGCGTGGTCGACGGCGCGATGAATATCCCGCTCGCCCGGCTGATGGACCGCACCGAGCCCGCCCGCACCGAGGCGATCGAGCGCGAGGCGCGGCAGCGCGCCGCGCTCGGCCTCACCGAAGCGATGGAGGAGGTGCTGCGCTACTCCTCGACGGACCCGCGCGGCCTCGTCGCCTCGGCGATGGGCGCGCCGCAGCGCGAGCTGCTGACGGCGCTGGTGCGCCAGTACGTGGACCGCATGCCCGAGGAGATCGCGGAGCTCGAGTGGGCGAAGATCGACGGCCCGACGTTCGACGCGATCCACTTCGCCTGGGCCGGCCCCGGCGAGCGGCAGAAGCCGCACTACTACCGGCTGCAGGCGCCGCGCTTCCTGATCGAGTTCGACAACGTGCAGAGCGACGTGAACCACATCCACTCTGTCTGGCGCGACCCGGAGGGTGACTTCGGCGCGGACATCCTCGCGCAGCACTACGCGCACGCGCACTAGCCGGATTCGTGACGCCTCCGGACGGCCATGGGTCCACCGAGGAGCGCATCGAGGAGATCGCCCGCGCGATCCGCGCGGGGCAGGTCGCCGCGATCCCGACGGACACCGTCTACGGCCTCGCCGCGCTGCCCGACGACGAGGCGGCGCTGCGCCGCCTGGCGGCGCTCAAGGGACGCCCCGAAGCACAGCCCTTCGCCGTGCTCTTCGACAACATCGAGGCGATTCGCGCGGCCGTCGAGGAGCCGGACGCCCTCGACGCGCTTGATCCGTTCTGGCCGGGGCCGCTGACGGCGGTGGTGCGGGTGGCGCGATCGTCGGCGCACGCCTTCGTCGAGCCCGCCGTGACGCCGCAAGGCACGATCGGCCTGCGCATGCCGGACGACGCGATCGCCCTCGCCGTGATCCGCGCCTGCGGCGGCGCGCTCGCGGTCACCAGCGCGAACCGCAGCGGCGAGCCGCCGGCCGAGGAGGCGTCCGAGGCGATCGCGATGTTCGGCGACGCGCTGCCCGTGCTCGACGGCGGCCCGCGCCGCCGCCCGCCCTCGACGGTCATCGACCTCACCGTGCGCCCGCCCGCCGTCCTCCGCGAGGGGCCGATCGACGCGGCGGTGGCGCTCGCGGCGCTGGAGGGGTAGCGGGATGAGCCTGCCCTCGATCAGCGACCTGCCTGCTGCGCAGCGGAGGATCATCCGCGCCTGGTGCATGTACGACTGGGCCAACTCGGCGTTCGCCACCAGCCTCGTCGCGATCGTGCCCGTCTACTTCGTGCACCTCTTCAATGACTCGCTCGGCGAGAGCGAGGTGTTCCTCGGGATCACCTTCACCGGCAGCTCGATGTGGAGCCTCGGGGTCGCGCTATCGACCGCGATCGTCGCCTTCTCCAGCCCGCTGATCGGCGTCATCGCAGACCGCGCTCCGATCAGGCGGGCGCTGCTCTGGACGTACACGATCATCGGCTCGTTCTTCACGCTGCTCGCGTTCTTCTCCGCCTACACGCCCGAGCCGTGGCTCTGGGTGCTTTCCATGTTCACGATCGCCAACATCGGGTTCGCCGGGGGCCTGGTCTTCTACAACTCGTTCCTGCCCCACCTTGGACCGAGGCATCTGCTCGATGACATCAGCAGCCGCGGCTTCGCGTACGGCTACGCGGGCGGCGGGCTGCTCCTGGTCGTGCACCTCGCGCTGATCCTCGCGGCCCGAGGCACGGACTTCGAGGACCTCGCCACCCGCATCGCCATCGCATCGGTCGGCTTCTGGTGGTTCGGGTGGGCGATCTGGACGCTGCGGGTGGTGCCGGAGCCGCCGGTCCTGCAGCCCGCCCGCGGCCTGACGGCGGCCTCGGCGGTTGCGACCGCCTTTCGGGAGCTCGGGCAGACGTTCCGCGAACTGAGGCGCTTCCGCGTGGTGCTCGTCTTCCTCGTGGCCTACCTGCTGTTCAACGACGGCGTGCAGACCGTGCTCGCGATAGCCGGAGCGTTCGCTGCCGACACGCTGGGCATCCCGCTCGCCTTCAACATGGCGACGATCGCGATCATCCAGTTCGTCGCCGTGCCCGGCGCGCTCGCCTTCGGCTGGCTGGCGGATCGCATCGCGACCAAGGCCGCGCTGATCGTCTCGCTGGTCGGCTGGATCGGCATCGTCCTCTTCGGCGTCGCGCTGGCGCCTCTGCCCCCGGGCGGGCACGCCGACCACGACTTCCAGCTCAGCTACCGCGAGGCGTCCGGCGACTACGTCGTCGAGGCCGCCCCGGACCTGGACGAGGCCTTCGAGCTGCGCTGGGAGGGCGAGTACTGGTCCCTCGAGGAGGGCGCCGCCCTCGGTGTCGGCGCGCTCCGCAACCTGCCGGAGGCCGTACGGGAATCCGAGGACGTCGAGTACAGCCTCTCGATCCTCGGAGGGGGCATGGACGGCGAGTCCGCCATCGGCCCCGCTCACCCCTCGGAGCTGGGCGCGGGCCCGATCGACTGGTGGCCGTCGCTGGTGCGCGGCGTGCTGTGGAGCCCGCTCGGCATCGATGTCGGCTACCAGTGGCTGCTGCTCGGCGTGCTGGTGGGGTGCATCATCGGCGGCAGCCAGGCGCTCGCGCGGAGCCTCTACGCGCAGATCACGCCCGAACGCCGAAGTGGCGAGTTCTTCTCCTTCTTCGGCTTCATCAGCAGGGCGTCATCCGTGATCGGCCCAACGATCTACATCGTGGCGACGGCGGTGTTCGACACCCGCGTCGCGGTCACCTCGATCCTGCTGATCATCATCGCGGGCACGATCGTGCTGAGGTGGGTTGACGTAACGGAAGGGGCGCGCGTGGCCACCGAGGAGGACGCGCGCACGCTCGACGCGTGACCGGCCGACGGCCGCCCGGCCCGCCGAGGCCCGCTGCGGTACAGTCGAGCGACTGTGATTCGCCTTGAGGACCTGCGCTCACTTCCCGGGCAGGCGGCCGCCGCCGCGCGGTCGCTCGCCGTGGCCAGCAGCGGGCGGGCGCATCCGCGCCTCGCTGGCCGCGTTGCGGCGAGGGGGCTGCGCGAGCCGGTGCGCATCGTGCGCGACCGCTTCGGCGTGGCGCACGTCTACGCGGCGACCGAGGCGGGCGCGATCTACGGGCAGGGCTTCGTCCACGCCCAGGACCGCCTCTTCCAGATCGACGTCCAGCGCCGCGTTGCGGCGGGGCGGCTCGCCGAGACGGTCGGCGAGCGCGGCGTCGAGACCGACCGGCTGATGCGGCGCCTCGGCTTCGCCGACCGCGCCGGGCGCGACCTGCCTTCGCTCGATCCGGACGATCGCGAGCTGCTGATCGCCTACACGGCCGGCGTCAACGCAGGGATACGCAGCCTGCGTGCGCTGCCGCCGGAGTACGCGCTGCTGCAGACGCGGCCGGAGCCGTGGCACCCCGAGCACTCGCTGCTGCTCGGCCGCCTGCTGATGTTCAGCTTCGCCCCGAACTGGGACACGGAGTTGCAGCGCCTCGAGCTGCTGGAGGCCATCGGCCCCGCCCGCGCCGCCCTCGTCGACGTCGCCTACCCCGAGGACGCGCCCACCGCGAGCGGCGCACCCGTCCTCGACGCCGCCAGGCGGCTGATCGCGGCCTACCAGCGCGCGATCGAGGCGGGTGCTCCGGCGGGAGGCGGATCAAATGCCTGGGCGGTCACGGGCGAGCACACGGCCAGCGGCACGCCTCTGCTCGCCTGCGATCCGCACCTTCGGCCCGCCATTCCCGGCCTCTTCCACGTCGCGCACTTTACTGGCGGCGGGCTCGACGTGATCGGGGCGGGTGTGCCGGGTCTGCCGGGGGTGATCGCCGGGCACAACCGCGATCTCGCCTGGGGCCTCACCGCCGGGATGGCCGACGTGAGCGACTGCTACCTCACCACCATCGATCGCGACGACCCCGGGCTCTACCGCACGCCTGAGGGTTGGGCGCGCGGCCGCGTGCGCATCGAGCGCATCGGCGTGCGCGACGCCGAGCCCGTCGAGGAGCGCGTGCTGGAGACCCGCCACGGTCCGGTGATCGGCCCGGCGCCGGACGGCGAGCGCGCGATCGCGCTGCGCTCGACGGCCCTCGAAGCGTCCGAGACGCTGGCGGCGATGCTCGCCATGGCCCGCGCGTGCGGGATCGAGGAGTTCGAGGCGGCGATCGCGCGCTGGCCGGGAGCGACCTTCAACTTCGTCTTCGCTTCGCGCGAGGGTGGGGACCAGGGACGGGTCGGCTACCGCCTGGCCGGCGCGATCCCGGCGCGCGGGCGCGGCGAGGGGCTGTTCCCCGCCGACGGGGACACGGCGGACGACCCGCCGCCGCCGATTCCCGGCCACGAGCTGCCGGGCCTGCTCGATCCCGAGGGCGGCGTCGTGGTCTCGGCGAATCAGCACCCGGGCGGCGAGCTCGAACTGGGCGAGGAGTTCACGGAGCCCTGGCGCGCGCTACGCATCGCGGAGCTGCTCGCAGCGGACGGCCCGCACACGGTCGCCTCGATGCAGGCGATCCAGAACGACTTCCACAGCGAGCCGTTGCGCCGGCTGCGCGACCTCTCGATCGCTCGCGAGGCGATCGGCGACCCGCACGCCGCGCGCGTCGCCGCGGCCTGGGACGGGCAGGCGAGGCCGGACAGCGCGGGGGCGGCGATGCTGGAGACGGCCTACCGGCAGATCGCGCGTCGCCTGGCGCGGCGCATCGCCGGGACGCTCGCGCCGCTCGTGCTGGGAGCGAAGGTCGAGGGACCCGCTGGAGTCTTCACACCCGAGAGCCGCTTTTCCTACCGCCTGCAGGGTCCCGTGGTGGAGGCCTGCGAGCGCGCCGCCTCGCCCTGGTTCGACGGCGAGGAGGACCGCGACCGCGTGCTGCGCGCGGCCTGGTGGAGCGCCCTCGGCGAGCTGCGCGAGCGGCTTGGGCACGACCCGGACGCCTGGAGCTGGGGAGCGCTGAACCGCCAGCTCGTGCCGCACATGCTGGCTGTCGTGCCGGTCGTCGGCCGCGCCTTCTCGCGAGGCCCGTACCCGGCCGGCGGCGACGTGAACACGATCTGGCAGGGCGCATACGCCGCCGCCGATGGTGGAACCTCGCCCGCCGGCTTCAGCCCCGGCTACCGCCAGGTGCTGGATCTGGGGCGCTGGGACCGCTCCACCTTCCAGCTGCCGACGGGCGCCTCGGGCATTCCCGGCCACCCCCGCTACGACGACTCGATCGAGGAGTTCCGTGCCGGACGGCAACGGCCGCTGCTGTACTCTCGCGAGGCCGTCGAGGCCCACGCGGAGCACCGCCTGCTGCTCCAGCCGGCGACGACGACGGGAGAGGCGGAGCGATGACGGCGATCAACGATCGGCTGGCGATCTACCGCCCGCACGTCGTCGCTGAGATGCGCGACATCGTCGCCGACGACCCCGCCCGGCTCTACTCGTGGATGCGCTACCACCTCGGGTGGGAGGACCCGCTGGGCAATCCCGCAGAGACCTCGCCCGGTAAGCTGCTGCGTCCGGCATCCGTGCTGCTGACCGCGGAGGCGCTCGGCGGCAAGCTCGATCAAGCGCTCCCGGCCGCCGCCGCCGTCCAGCTCGTCCACGACTTCTCGCTGCTCCACGACGACATCGAGGATGAGAGCGAGACGCGACGCGGGCGCGCCACGCTCTGGACGATCACCGGCATCGCGCAGGCGATCAATGCCGGCGATGGCATGTACACGCTGTCCCGACTCGCCCTGCTGCGGCTCCGCGATCGCGGCCTGGACGCGCAGCGCACGCTCGAGGTGATCACGGAGCTGGAGCACGCTTGCCTGCGGCTGATCGAGGGCCAGCAGCTCGACATCTCCTTCGAGGACCGCAGTTCCGTCACCCGCGACGAGTACCTCGCGATGATCGAGGGCAAGACGGCGGCGCTGCTCGCCGCCTGCTTCGCGATCGGGGCGCGGGTGGCCGGCGCGCCGGATGCCTCGGTGGACGCGATGCGCGAGTTCGGCCGGCGCGTCGGGCTCGCCTTCCAGGCCGCGGACGACCTGCTCGGCATCTGGGGCGACCCGGCGGTGACCGGCAAACCCGTCGGCGACGACCTGATTTCCCGCAAGCAGACCTACCCCGTAATCGCCGCCATCGAGAGCGGCGAGGCGCCGGCGCTCGATGCGGCCTACCGGGACCGCTCCGGGGGCGCGATCGATGTCGGCGCGCTTGCCGACGAGATCGAGGCGGCCGGCGCGCGCGCGGCGACGGAAGACCTTGCCGCCGAGCAGGTCGAGGCGGCGATGGCCGCCCTGGCGCCGCTCTCGCTCGGGGACGACCGCGCGCTGTTCGCGGAGCTGGCGGAGCTGCTCTCGGCTCGCGACGCGTAGCCGGCCCGATTGCCCGCCCCGGACACCGCACCTATCATCCCGGCCGTGAGCCCGGCACACTCGAAGCGCACGCTCCGCGACATCGACCTCCACGGGCGCCGGGTCTTCCTCCGTGTCGACTACAACGTGCAGCTGGACGAACACGGCTTCGTCTTCGACGACCTGCGGTTGCGCGAGTCGTTGCCCACGATCGAGTACCTGCGCGAAGCCGGCGCACGGATCGCGATCTACTCGCACCGCGGGCGACCGCGCGGCCAGGTCGTCGAGACGCTGCGCAACGCACCGGTCGCCAGGCACCTCAGCACCCTGCTCGGCGCTCCGGTCGCATCGACGAGCGACTGCATCGGCCCCGAGGTCGAGGCGGCCGTGGATGCGCTGGCGCCGGGCGACATCGTGCTGCTGGAGAACGTGCGCTTCCACGCCGGGGAAGAGGAGAACGACCCGGAGTTCGCCCGCCAGCTCGCCTCGTTCGCCGACGTCTACGTCGGCGACGCCTTCGGCACGGCGCACCGCGCGCACGCCTCGATCGTTGGCGTGCCGAAGCACCTCCCGGCGGTGGCCGGGCTGCTGATGGAGCGCGAGATCGAGTACCTGAACAGACTCTCGACGAACCCGGAGCACCCCTTCGGGCTGGTGCTCGGCGGCGCGAAGGTGGCCGACAAGATCGGCATCCTCAACCACCTCTGCGACCAGGCGAACGTGATCTGCGTCGGCGGCGGCGTGGCGAACACCTTCCTCAGCACCCAGGGCATCGACATCGCCGACTCGCTGTGGGACGCCGAGGGCGTGCCGGACGCGAAGCGCGTCATCGAGCAGGTGGAGGCGCGCCCCGATCTGCGGCTCTACCTGCCCGTCGACGCGGTCGTCGGGTTTGGCGCCGCCGACCGCGATCACGTGCGCCGTGCGCCGGTCGATCATGTGCCCTCGGGCTGGCGCATCCTGGACATCGGCCCGGCGACGATCGAGCTGTTCCGCAGCGCCCTCGCGCCGTTGCGCACGGTCGTCTGGAACGGGCCGCTCGGCTGGTTCGAGCGCGAGCCGTTCGACCACGGATCGCTGGCAATGGCGGAGATGCTCGCCGACCTCGACGCTACCGTGGTGGTCGGCGGAGGCGAGACGGCCGCCGTCGTTCAGCGGGCCGGCGTAGCCGATCGCATCAGCCACGTCTCGACGGGTGGCGCGGCCTCCCTGGCGATGCTGCAGGGCAAGCCACTGCCGGCCGAGGCGGCGTTGGACGATGCCTGAGCGCCCCTGTGGTGTGGCCGATCGGCGCCGTTCCCATCGGTACGAATCGCCGCGGCTCCGCGAGTTCTCTCCCAGCTAGGGTGCGCTTGCCTCTCGTTCCGCCGGCGACAACGCGACCAGGGGGATCCGTCTCGGAGTCTTCTGCTGATAAGCCTCGTACGACGAGTACATCGCAATCAGACGCTCCCAGGCATCGTCCCGCTCTGCCCCCTCCAACTGCGACGCCACCATCACCTCGGCGCCTCGCTTCGCCGACCAGATCCGGCAGGCTGGCTCAACCAACAGGTTCTTCCACCATTGCGGATGCTCCGAGTGCCCCCCGTACGACGCCACGACGACCACCCGAGGCCCATCATCGAGATACAGCAGCAGCACCGACCGCTCGCGGCCCGACGTCCGTCCCCTCGTCCACAGCCGCAGGGTCGGCGGCCCCTGCCAGCGCCCACGCATCAGCGTGAACAGCGGCTGCTGCAGCCGGGTCAATGCCTTGATCAGTCGTGGTCCCATACCTGCATCGTAGCCGCTGGCACTTCCCGCAGCGGCCCAGCTCTTGCACGTTTCAGGTCAGACAGGTCATATTGGTCAGAGAGCACAGAACGTCGATCCGCGCGCTGGAGTTCTGCGCGCGGCCGCGGGTGGCCCTCGGTGCGGTGAGGGGCGAAGTGATGACGGACGACGCGGCGCGATACGGAACCGCCAACGACCGCGAGGCGGCGGATCGGGAGAACCCGGAGTCCGGCCCGAGGCACGTCGGCGTCGCCGAGGCGAAGGCGACCTTCTCGGCGCTGATCGAGGGCGTGCAGCACCGCTCGGAGCGCTACGTCATCGAGCGCCACGGCAAGCCGGCCGCCGCCCTCGTCAGCGTCGAGGAACTCGAACGCCTTAAGGCCGACCGGCTACCGGCCTGGCGCCCGACCGGGGGTTGGGGGTTGATTGGCCTGCTGAGCGACATCATGACGGACGAAGAGATCGACGACATGGTCGACGCGATCTACGCGGATCGCGAACAAGATGTCCCCCGCGACATCGACACGAGCGACTGGGTTGCGTGAGGTACCTCCTCGACACCAATACGCTCAGCGGGTTGATGAAGACCACTCGCTCACCGGCGCTGGTGCAGCGCATGGCAATGACCGCCATCGAGGACAGGGCGACATCGACGGTATCGCTCGCGGAGCTGCTGTTCGGGGCGCACAAAGCAGGATCGCGATCTGAGGAGTTACTGCAGCGCATCGGTCGTGCGGTACCCGCTGACATGCAACTCCTCGCCTTTGACGCGGCTGCGGCCGACCAATACGGGCAGCTGCGGGCCTACCTGGAGGCTCAGGGGACGCCGATCGGACACCAGGACACGCAGATCGCGGCGATTGCGCTCGCGAACGACCTGACCGTCGTCACCGGCAACGTGCGCCACTTCCAGCGCGTCCCCGGCCTCGCCGTCGAGAACTGGCTCGAATAGCCCGCGGCGTTCGCACGCCACGAGGGCGCACCGCGCGCGATAGCAGCGCGCCCGATAGCATGTAGCCATGGACCCCGATCTGATCCGCCGACTGTCGATTCCGGGCGAGCGCAAGGTGCTGCTCTGCGTCCTCGACGGGCTCGGAGGACTCCCCGGGCCGCTCGGGCGCAGCGAGCTGGAATCCGCCGATAGCCGGCACCTCGACCGCCTCGCCACCGACGGCGCGCTCGGCCAGACGATCCCCGTCGGCTACGGCATCACGCCCGGCTCCGGGCCCGGACACCTCGCGCTCTTCGGTTACGACCCGCTCGTCTACGAGGTCGGGCGCGGCGTCCTCGAAGCGACCGGCATCGACATCGCGCTGCGGCCCTCGGACCTCGCCGCCCGCGGCAACCTCTGCACCGTCGACGCCGACGGGCGCATCACCGACCGCCGCGCCAGCCGCGTGGCCACCGAGGTCACCACGGAGATCGCGGCGGAGCTCGCGGCGATCGAGCTGCCCGGCTGTGAGGTCGCCGTCCACGCCGTGCGCGAGCACCGCTTCGTGCTGGTGCTGCGCGCCAGCGAGGGCAGCCCGCCGCTGAGCGACCAGATCAGCGAGACCGATCCGCAGGCCGAGGGCGTCCCGCCGCTCGACGCCGTCGCCACCGCGTTCGGGGGCGAACACACCGCCGCGCTCGTCAACCAGTTCGCTCGGGAGGCGCGTGCGCGCCTCGCGGGCCGCGAGGCGGCGAACGACGTGCTGCTGCGCGGCTGGTCGAGCCTGCCCGATCTGCCGCAACTGCCGGAGCTCTGGAAACTGCGCGCCGCCGCCATCGCCGTCTACCCGATGTACCGAGGGCTCGCGCGGCTCGTCGGCATGGACGTGCTCGACGCGGGCGAATCCTTCGAAACGGCGGTCGCGAGGCTGCACAGCGCCTGGGACGACTACGACTTCTTCTTCCTCCACTTCAAGCCGACCGACGCCGCCGGCGAGGACGGCGACTTCGCGCGCAAGCGGCAGGCGCTGCACGACTTCGACGCCTGCCTGCCGGAGCTGCTGGCGCTCAATCCGAACGTGCTGATCATCGCCGGCGACCACTCGACGCCCGCGACGATGGCGGCGCACTCCTGGCACCCCGTGCCGCTGCTGCTGTGGGGCGACAACGTGCGCACGGACGCCTCGCACCACTTCCATGAGCGCGAGTGCGCGAGGGGCGGCCTCGGCACGATGCCCGCGAAGGAGCTGCTCCCGCTCGCCTTCGCCCACGCCATGCGGCTCACCAAGTTCGGCGCCTGAGGGGAGCCCCCCAGTGAGGACGGAGCCGTGACCACGCGAACGCCGATCGTCGGCGGCAACTGGAAGATGCACCTCGACCGCAACGGCGCGCGCGATCTGCTGCGCCAACTGCGCGAGCAGCTCGACGGCCTCGAGGGCGTCGACGTCGTGATCTTCCCACCCGCGCCGTGGCTCGGCGATGCCGCCGACGCGCTCGAGGGCAGCACGCTGCGCGTCGGCGCGCAGAACGCCTACTGGCTGCCGCACGGCGCCTACACGGGCGAGGTCGGCGCGGCGATGCTTCTCGGCACTGCCGACTACGTGCTGGTCGGCCACTCCGAACGCCGCCACGTCTTCGGCGAGAGCGACGAGGACAGCGGCCGCAAGCTCGACGCCGTCCTCGGACTGGCGCTGCAGCCGATCCTCGCCGTCGGCGAGCAGCGCGAGGAGCGCGAGGGCGGGCGCACCGCCGAGGTGCTGCAGCGCCAGCTCGACGCCGCCTTCGCGAGCGTCGACCGGCTGCCCGAGGGCTTCACGATCGCCTACGAGCCGGTCTGGGCGATCGGCACGGGGCTGACCGCGACGCCGGAGATCGCGCAGGCGACCGTCGCCGGGATCCGTCGCATGGTCGCCGACCGCTTCGGCGAGGCGAGCGCCGAGGCATGCCGCATCCAGTACGGCGGCTCCGTCAACGCCGAGAACGTCGCCGACCTCGCGGGCCAGCCCGACATCGACGGCGCGCTCGTCGGCGGGGCCTCGCTCGACGCCTCGGCCTTCGCCACGATCTGCCGCGCCGTCGCCGCCGCGGCCGGGGAGTAGGCCGCTGAGCGCGCCCGCTGTCGTCGCCCTGGTCGGGCCGACCGCCTCGGGCAAGACGGCGGCCGCCGTCGCCGTCGCCGCACGGCTCCCGATCGAGGTCGTCTCCGCCGACTCGCGCCAGATCCGGCGCGGCATGCGCATCGGCACGGCCGCGCCCAGCGACGAGGAGATCGCCGCCGTCCCGCATCACCTCGTCGGGGTCGCCGAGCCGGACGCGCCGTGGACGCTCGCCGACTTCCTCGAGGGCGCGCACGCGGCGATCGAGGGCATCCACGCGCGCGGACGGCTGCCGCTGCTCGTCGGCGGAGCGGGGCAGTACGTCTGGGCGCTGCTCGAAGGCTGGCAGCCGCCCGCCGTGGCGCCGGACCCGGCGCTGCGCGCGCGCCTCGAAACGGAGTGGCGGGACCAGGGCCCCGAGGCGCTGCACGCGCGGCTCGCCTCGCTCGACCCGCGCTCCGCGGAGCGCATCGACCGGCGTAACCGGCGGCGCCTGATCCGCGCGCTCGAGATCATCGAGGCGACCGGCGAGCCGATCGCCCCGCTGCCGCGCGTGCCGCCGCCCTGGCCGTGGCGCGCCGTCGGCCTCGAGTGGTCACGCAGCGCGCTCCGTCGCCGCGCCGGCGAGCGCGCCGTGGGCATGTACGCCACGGGCCTCGTCGAGGAGACGCGCGCGCTGGTCGCGCGCTGCGGCGAGGACTTCGAGGCGCTGAGCTCGATCGGCTACGCCGAGGCGCTGGGCGTGCTGCACGGCACGTGGGACGAGGCGGAGGCGATCGCACGCACGCAGGCGGCGACGCGCCGCCTGATCCGCCGCCAGACCGCCTGGTTCCGCCCCTCCGACCGGCGCATCGACTGGCGCGACGGCGCGGACCTCGAGGGCGTCGTGTCGGCAGTGGAGGCGGCGTTCGCGGGAGCGGAGAGGTAGGGCGGCGCGTCCCTACTCCGGGTCGCCCTCCGGACCATCCAGCGCGGCTCGCGCGATCGTTTCGAGGGCGCGCGCCTCGATCGGCGGGTTGACCAGGCCGCTGCGCACGTCGCGGAAGTAGCGCTCGAGCGGCGCGGAACGGTGCAGCGCGACACCGCCCACGACGCGCATCGCGATCTCGACGACCTCGACGGCGCTGTTGGTGGCCAGACGCTTCGCGGCGGCGATGCTCGGACCCATGCGGCCGCGCTCGCCGGGGTGCTGTTCCCAGTCCTCCGCGGTCTGCAGCAGCAGGGCGCGGGCGGCCATGACGGTCGCGTCGATGCGGCCGATCTGCTCGCGGACGTGGGGGATCGACGCGATCGGGCCCGCCGCGCCGAGCGGGCGGCGCTCGCGCGCGAAGCGCACGGCATAGTCGCGCGCGGCCTCGGCGACGCCGAGGCTCGTGGCGCCGACGAGGATCGGGAACCAGGCGGCCGGGGCGGCCCCGCGGCGGGCGGCGGGATCGCTGCGCGAGAGGAAGTCGGCGTCGCCGACGGCGACGCGGTCGAAGTGGACGTCGTCGGAGCCGCTGGCGCGCATGCCGAGCGCGTCCCACATCTCCTCGACGCGCACGCCGGGCAGATCGCGATGCACGGCGACGCGCGCGGTCTCGCCCGAGCCGTCCTCGACCGCGACGTAGGTGATGAAGTAGGTGAGCGCGGGCGCGGCCGTGGTGAAGACCTTGTGCCCGCTCAGCCGCCAGCGGCCCGGCCCGTCCGGGGTGACGTTCGAGCGAGGCCGCCCGCCGCCCTGCGGCGAGCCGAGTTCACGCTCGGCGGCGGCGTTGTTGAGCAGCGCGCCGTCGCGCACCACCTCATCGAAGATGCGTGCGCGGACGGCCTCCGGCCAGGCGCGCGACTGGCCCTCGCCGCCGCAGAGCATGAGGTGCATCGCCAGCCCGATCGCCGTCGAGCCGTCGCCCTTCGCGAGCGCGAGGTGGGCGAGCGCGACATCGTCCAGCCCGTAGCCGCCGCCGCCGTACTCGGCGGGCACGGACGCCGCCGTGTACCCGCTGCGCCGCAGCTCCTCGAAGTTCTCGAACGGGAACGAGCCCTCGCGGTCGTGCTCCGCGGCGCGCTCCGCGAACGCGGGCGCCAGCCGCCCTGCGAGGGCGAGCAGGCCGGCCTGCCGTTCCGTCTTCGGGTACATCGCCGCGAGCGTAGCACCGGCGGGAGTGGCGGGCAGGGGGCGACGTGCTTTCTCTTCCCGGGAGGGGAGGTTGGGGTGCGAAGGTGCCGAATGCCGGGCTGCGCACGCGGGTCGCACCGCCAGGTGGTACACTTGTGTCCCCGAAGGAGCTGCACCCAGCATGAGCGCCGAGAATCAGGGCAGCGCCGAACGCACCACAGGCGTGCCGCCGAACGAGCCAGTGCCGCCTCAGCGGCCGAAGGCGCCCCGGCCTCCCGGCAAGCCGATCACGATCATGAAGAAGGGAATCGGCTAGCGGCAGCGACCGCTTCCACCACCCGGAAACCCTTCAGGCCGGCACGTCAGCTGCGGCGGCGACCTGCACGAGGACGACGAACAGCGTCTGAATCGCCACCACCCGAAGCAGCCACACGAGTCGATTCCCGCGCTTCCGCGCTATCTCGCCGTTCGCGATGAAGCCGTCCACCAGTGCATCCAGTGTGGCGTCCTTCAGTTCTCGCGTGCTTGCGCCCGACCATTGCGCCAACCACTCGACGTCAGCTCCCGTCCGCCACGCATGTGGGTGGAGGATCCAGAGTGCGAGGCCGCTCACCACTACCGAGGACAGGATCGCCAACACCGAGACCAACGTGATCAGTCCCCACTCGAGTGGTGAGGGAGCTACGACCTGGAGGTCCCCGAAGATGCCGCTGGCGGCGATGATGATCAGCGAGACGTGCAGCAGTGCGAGGGCCTTCGCCTCCTGTTGGTTGCCGAACTCGATGGTTTCGAGGAGGCGCTGCCGGCTCTCTTCGTAGAGGAAGTCGCGGGCGTCCTCCCCGAACGCATCGGGCCACCCGTCGGGCAGACCTGTCGGGGTCTCGTTCAGCATGGTCCAAGTGTGCCATCCGCGCCGCTGCGCGCCAGCCCCCTGCGAGCCACTCGCGGCACAAGCCCCCGCCCCGCCTGTTGAGCCCGCCGCGCGGGCGCACGTACGATGGCTGGATGAACGAGTGGCCGTTCTGGAAGATGCACGGCGCGGGGAACGACTTCGTCGTGCTCGCCGCCGAGGAGGACGCGACACGCTCCGAGGAGGAGTGGGGCGCGCTCGCGCAGCGCGTCTGCGACCGGCGCTTCGGCGTCGGCGGGGACGGGCTGATCGCCGTCCTGCCCTCGGACGTCGCGGACCGGCGGATGCGGATGTTCAACCCCGACGGCTCCGAGGCGGAGATGTGCGGCAACGGCATCCGCTGCCTCGTCAAGTTCATGCTCGACCAGGACGACGCGCTGCGCTCGCGCGGCGGGTTGCGCGTCGAGACGCTCGCGGGCGTGCTCGACGCGGTGGCGACGCTCGGCGCGGACGGGACGGTCGAGCGTGTGCGCGTCGGCATGGGCACGCCGCGCTTCGAGCCGGACGCCCTCGGCGCGCTCGTCGAGCAGGCGCCGCCGGTGCTCGACCTGCCGCTCGAGGCGGCGGGCGGGGAGCACCGCGTGACGCTCGTCTCGATGGGCAACCCGCACGCCGTGATGTTCGGCGGCGATCCGGTCGAGTCGTTCGAGCTCGAGCGGATCGGGCCGGCAATCGAGCATCACCCGCTGTTCGCGAACCGCACGAACGTCGAGATCGTGCGCGTGCTCGATCGCGAGGCGATCGAGATGCGCGTCTGGGAGCGCGGGGCAGGCGAGACGCTCGCCTGCGGCTCCGGCGCCTGCGCCGCCGTGGTCGCCGCGCGGCTGCACGGCCTCGCCGGCGACCGCGTCGCCGTCGCGCTGCCGGGTGGCACGCTCGGCATCGAGTGGGACGGCGAGGGCGAGGTGACCCTTGAGGGCCCGGCCGTCAAGGTATTCGAGTCGGTCTGGCGCGAGCCGGGCCCATAGTGAAGCAACACGTCAGTATGAGACTCCAGTGAGTTCCGAGGAGACAAAGCCATGACGCAAGCACGGACCGGCGGCCAACTCGGCGACGCGCTGCAGACGCGCAACGCGCCTCGCAGCATCGACGGCTGGGAGGCGCTGCTCGACAGCGACGCCGCCGAGGTGGTGGAGACCGACGTCGGCGAGATGGTGCTGGCGCGCGAGCGCGGCCAGCTCCACCTCCACTACGCCTTCGACGACCTCGAGGCGATGACCGCCGCCTGGCATCCGTGCTTCGACGCGCTGCGCCCGAGCATCGCCGATTCCGGCTTCCCCTACGTGACGATCGACCTCGTCGAGCACATCAACCGGCGCTGGATCGAGAACCTGCTCGCCGAGTGCGACTTCGAGGCGATGGGCGAGTGGCTTGAGCTCGTGCACCCCGGCCTGCGCGACGTCGTCCCGCCCGAGATTCCCGAGGGCCTGACGATGCGCCGCGCCCAGCCCGACGACAGCGCCGCGATCGCCGCGATCGAGGGCGCCGCCTACGGCGACTGGACCGACGGCGAGGCGGCCACCCTCGCACGCATCGAGGAGGCTGCCTGGACGGGCGTGCTCGAGCGCGACGGCGAGGTGATCGCCTACGCGATCAACACCGCCGTCGAGGACGGGCGCGGCGAGGTGATGTCCTGCGCGGTGGCGCCGGACGCCCAGGGCGACGGCCTCGGCAAGGTGATCCTCGGAGCGGCCACCTACCAGCTCGCCGCCTCGGACGGGCGCGAGGCCGCCGTGCGCGTGCGGCCGGACATCCCTACGGCGGCCCGCACCGCGACGGCGCTCGGCTACCTCGTGGGGCGGCGCGGCATCGAGCTGCGGCGCGACTCCGACGAGGCCGTGCTGCAGAAGGTGCGTGATGACGCGCGCGTGCGCGGCATGAAGGTCCGCTTCGGCAACTGGCGGTAGCGGCATGAGACTGGCGCGCCGCGTCGAGCAACTCCCGCCCTACCTCTTCGCCCGCATCTCGGAGCTGATCGCCGCACAGCAGGCCGCCGGCGTCGATGTGATCTCGCTCGGCATCGGCGACCCCGACCTGCCGACGCCGCCCCATATCCTCGACTCGCTGCGCGAGGCTGCCGGGGACCCCGCCAACCATCGCTACCCGGAGACCGAGGGACTGCCGGAGTTCCGCGCGGCCGTCGCGCGCTGGTACCAGACGCGCCACGGCGTGACGCTGGACCCGGAGACCGAGGTCGTCTCGCTGATCGGCTCGAAGGAGGGGCTCGGGCACCTGCCGCTCTGCCTGATCGACCCGGGCGACCTCGCGATTGGCATGCAGCCCGGCTACCCCGTCTACGACATCGCGACGATGTTCGCCGGCGGCGAGACGCTCTCGCTGCCGCTGCGCGAGGAGGACGGCTGGCTGCCGCGCCTCGAGGACGTCCCCGCCGCCGAGGCGGAACGCGCGCGGCTGATCTGGCTCAACTACCCGAACAACCCCACCGGCGCGATCGCCGACGAGGCATTCTTCGCCCGCGCGATCGCCTGGGCGGGCGACAACGACGTGGTGATCGCGCACGACCTCGCCTACTCGGACGTCTGCTTCGACGGCTACCGCGCGCCCTCGATCCTCGAAGTGGAGGGCGCGCGCGAGGTCGCCATCGAGTTCAACTCGCTCTCCAAGACCTTCAACATGACCGGCTGGCGGGTCGGCATGGCGGTCGGCAACGCCGAGCTGGTGGGCGTGCTGCGGCGCGTGAAGTCGAACCTCGACAGCGGCGTGCCGCAGGCGGTGCAGCAGATGGCGATCACCGCGCTGGACGACCCGCGCGACTCGATCGTGCGACATAACGAGGTGTACCAGCGCCGCCGCGACCGTGTCGTCGAGGTGCTGCGCGAGCTCGGCCTGCACGTCGATCCGCCGAAAGCCTCGCTCTACGTCTGGGCGCGGTTGCCTGACGGGGAACACTCCTCGGCGGAGTACGCGCAGCGGCTGGTCGAGGAGACCGGCGTCGTGGTCACGCCGGGCGTGAGCTACGGCGACGCGGGTGAGGGCTACATCCGCATCTCGCTCACGCTTGCCGACGAGCGCCTCGAGGAGGCGCTCTCGCGCCTCAGCACGTTCGCGAGGGCGCGACAGGGGTAGCCGGACCCCGGAGCCGCCGATGCCCCGCCGCCCGCCGCAGTCGATGCCGCCCGCAGTGCGCGACGCCCTCGAGGCGCGCGGCCTGCTCGCGGACTACGAGGCGCGCCCGTTCTACCAGCGCAACGACTACCTCGCGTGGATCGCCCGCGCGAAGCGCCCCGAGACGCGCGAGCGCCGCCTCGCCCAGATGCTCGACGAGCTGGAGCAGGGCGGCGTCTACATGAAGATGGCGCACGCCCCCAGCCGCAAGGACTAGCTCCGGCTCCCTCTCCCTGGGGAGAGGGTTGCGAAACTCCCGTTTCGAGGGCGGTCCGGCTCCCTCTCCCCTTGCGAGACCCTTGCGTAACTGGCGAAATCGGCAGATCCGGGGAAGCCGGGGGCGACGGGCGGCCCTGCGGGGGCCGTTGGCGGCTTGGGGCGGGGCGGGGCGGAGGCCTCAGACCGTGCCCGGGGCGCACTCCGCCCCGGGACGGGCCTCAGGCGGGGAGCAGACGGACCGCCCGTTTCAGGTTGTAGGCCGTGCACTTCAGCCATAGCTCGGTCGCGTTGCGCTCCAGCCCCAGGTAGCGCACCCGGCGGTAGCCATAGCCGCGCTTGAGCGTCCCGAAGACCTGCTCCACCGGCGCCCGCACGCGCGAGAGCAGCGCGTTGCGCCGCTTCTGCCAGTGCGGCAACTCGGGATGGTGCTTGTTCGGGCGGTGCATGATCCGGTCCTTCACCCCCCGCGCCCGCAGCCGCGCGCGCCGCGCCTTCGTGTCGTACGCCTTGTCGGCGTAGACCGCCGCCTCGTCGCCCCCGAGCAGCTCCTCGGCGACCTCCGTCTCGTTGACGTTGGCCGGCGTCAGCCGCGCGCGGCGGATCAGCCCCGAGCCGGCGTCCATCCCGACGTGCGCCTTGTAGCCGAAGTGCGCCGCGCCGCCCTTGCGCGCCCAGGCCGCATCGCGGTCGGTGCTGCTGCGCGCGCGCGGGCCCGCGGCGAAGGGGGGCCGCCGCGCCTGCGCCTCGAGCAGGGTCGCGTCGAGCAGCGTGCCCTGCTTGACGAGCAGGCCGCGCGCCTCGAGCTGGCGCCCGACCGCGGCGAAGAGCGGCGCGGCGAGGCCGCGCCGGGTGAGCTGCGTGCGGAAGCGGCTGATCGTCGAGTGGTCGGGCGTGGCGTCGTCGAGGCCGAAGCCGGCGAAGCGGCGGAACGAGAGGCGGTCGCGCAGCGCCTCCTCGATCGCCGGGTCGGAGGCGTCGTACCACTGCTGGAGCAGCGTGATCCTGAACATCGCGAGCGGGGGGTAGGCGGGGCGGCCCTGGGGCGCGGCGTGGATCGCGGCGACGAGCCGGGCGATGGGCTCCCAGTCGAGCAGGGCGTCGATCCGCTCCAGCGTCTCGTTGCGGCCGAGCCCCTCGGGCAGGAACGCGTCCGCGAACGTCGGCGCGCCGGTCTGCTGATGCATGGCTCCCCTCCGGTCCGCCCCGCCGCCCCCACCATGCCGCCCGCCGCCGCGTTACGCAAAGGTCTCCTTGCGGGAGAGGGCGGGGGTGAGGGGTCCGCCGCGCCGGCGCGGCGAGATGGAGCCGCCTGCCCCGATCGGATCGGCGGCGCGAACACGCGCCGCGACAGCGAGAGCGTCTGCTGCGGGGAGCTGTTTCGATCGGGACGCGAGGATACCTCGCAGGGCCCCCCACACCCCCATCCCGGAGGAGCACGCGCACGGTCGTGTCGTAGACGCGAGGGATACCCCGCAGGGCGGCTCGGCCCACCCACCCGCCCCGGATTCTTCTTTCATGTGGGGGCTGTTTCGATCGGACGCGAGGATACCTCGCAGCGCCCCCACGCCCCCGACCGAACGACGGCGCGTCTCTCGCGATCCCTCGCTGCTCCCTGCTCCTCCTCGCGTCGAGAGGGAACCGGACTGCCCTCGATGGCCGCGCTGGGGCGCGGCGCCCCTCGCCCCCGCCCTCCCCCACGAGGGGAGAGAGGGAGCCGGAGCGCCCGCGCGCCCTGTACCCGACGCGCGCTGCGCCCCGTTTCGCAGGCGTTTCGCAAGGGTCTCCCTGGCGAGAGGGTTGGGGTGAGGGGCCAGCACGCGCTATCATCGCCTCTCTCTCCCCTCAGGAACCACAGCGATGGCCACGACCGCCGCAGCCCCCGGCACCGCGAGCACCGAGACGCCGGCCCCCGGCCGGGGCGTCTACTCCTCGCGGATGCTGCGCGAGGCGATCGCGAGCGGACGCATCTCGCCGAAGCGGATCCCGGCGGCGCAGATCCAGCCGGCCAGCATCGATCTCCGGCTGGGCGCCAAGGCGTACCGGCTGCGCAGCAGCTTCCTGCCGGGCGCCTCGGCGCGCGTGGGCGACCGGCTGCCGGAGCTGCAGATGGGCGCGCCGCTCGACCTCGCGGACCCGGAGGGCGTCGTGCTCGAGCCGGGGCGGCCCTACCTCGTGCGGCTGATGGAGAGCGTGCGGCTGCCGGAGGACGCCGTCGGGCGCACCAACCCGCGCAGCTCCACCGGCCGGCTCGACGTCTTCACCCGCGTGATCAGCGACCGCGGGACCCAGTTCGACGAGATCGAGCCGGGCTACGAGGGCCCGCTCTGGCTCGAGGTCTACTCCAACACCTTCACCGTGAACGTGCGCCAGGGTCTCGCCCTCACGCAGTTGCGCATCTCCTCGTCCGACTCCTGGCTCGACGCCGCCGCGATCCGGGAGCTGCACGATCGCGACGGCCTCGTCTTCGAGCGCGGGGCGAGCGACAGCGCGCCACGCGAGCGCATCGAGGCGCCGACGATCGGCCAGCGCGGGCTGCTGCTCAGCGTCGATCTGCCCGGCGGGGAGTTCTGCGGCTGGCGCGCGAAGCGCAACAGCGCGCTCCTCGACCTCGCCAGGACCGCCGCCTACGACCCGTTCGACTACTGGGAGCCGGTCTTCGCGGAGCCGGGCGGGCGGCTGGTGATCCAGCCGGACGATTTCCACCTGCTGATCTCGAAGGAGTTCGTGAGCATCCCGCCGGACGTCGCGGCGGAGATGGTCGCCTACGACCCGACGAACGGCGAACTGCGCACGCACTATGCAGGTTTCTGCGACCCCGGCTTCGGCTACGGCGCGGAGCTGCACGGCACGCAGGCCGTGTTCGAGGTGCGGGCGCACGACGTGCCGTTCATGCTTGAGGACGGCCAGCCGATCGCGCGCCTCGGCTTCGAGCGGATGGCCGAGCCACCCCCGGTCCTCTACGGCAGCAGCGAGCTCGGATCGCACTTCCAGCGGCAGGGCGTGAAGCTTAGCCGCCAGTTCAAGGCGCCCGAGGCGAGCATCCGCTTCCAGATGACCAGCGGGCGCTGAGGCAGCCCTCGAACCCACCTCCCGACACGGCCGCCCTCCCAGCCCGTATCCTTGTCGGGCGGCGGCCTGCGCGCGCAGCGGCCCTCGTCGCGCAGCAGACCGCACCCCAGAGGGGGAACACATCCCGAGGAAGCGCACTCGCAACGGACGCAACGGTGGAGCCGGCGGTGCACGCAGGAACGGCCGCGGGCACGCGACCGCTCCGGTGCAGGAGCGCGCCTTCCTCGTGGGCCTGGACTACCAGCGCCGGCCGCTGATGCCGCCTCGCGAGTCGCTGCGCGAGTTGGCGCGGCTCGCGCGCACCGCGGGCGCGACGGTCGTCGGGCAGGCGCTGCAGCGGCGCGCGCGCCCCGACCCGGCGACCTGGATCGGCGCGGGCAAGCTCGAGGAGATCCAGGCCGCGCGCGAGACCACGGGCTACTCGCTCGTGATCTTCGACGAGCAGCTTTCGCCCGCGCAGCAGCTGCGCCTCGAATCGGCACTCGACGTCAAGGTGCTGGACCGCAGCGCGTTGATCCTCGACATCTTCGCGAGCCGGGCACGCACCCGCGAGGCGACGCTGCAAGTGGAGCTTGCTCAGCACGAGTACCTGCTGCCGCGCCTGCGCGGGCAGTGGCGGCACCTCGAACGCACCGAGGGCGCAATCGGCGCGCGCGGACCGGGCGAGACGCAGCTGGAGACGGACCGCCGCCTGATCGGCGCGCGCATCAGCCACCTCAAGCGCTCGATCGAGGCCGTGCGCAAGCAGCGCGCGCTGCACCGCCGCCGCCGCGAGCGCGACGGCGTGCCCGTGGTCGCGCTCGTCGGCTACACCAACGCCGGCAAGTCCTCGCTGCTGCAGGCGCTCGCCGGGGCCGAGGCGTTCACCGCCGACGCGCCCTTCGCGACGCTCGACCCGCTGACGCGGCGAGTCGGCGCGCCTGGCGGCCAGGCCTTCCTGCTGACCGACACGGTGGGCTTCATCCAGAAGCTCCCGACGCAGCTGATCTCGGCCTTCCGCGCCACCCTGGAGGAGCTGCAGTCCGCCGATCTGCTGCTCCACGTCGTCGACGCGAGTTCGCCGGCGGCGGCGGCGCAGGGCGAGACCGTGCTCGACACGCTCGTCGGCCTCGAGCTGGCGGGGCGACCGGTGCTCACCGTCCTCAACAAGGCAGACGAGCTGGAGCTGCCCGACGGCTCGCGGCCGGGCGCCGAGTCCGACCTCGCGCGCCTCGACGGCGACAACCCGGCGCAGGAGTCCGCCCTCGCGCACCCGGACCTGCCACACGCCGGCACGCTCGTCGTCTCGGCGCTGCGCGGCTGGGGCATCGACGCGCTGCGCGAGCGCCTCGCGCTCGACCTCTTCGGCGAGCGCCCGCCGGCGATGGCGCTGGCCGCCTCGCGCTGATCGCGGCACTCCGCGGGGGCATGATCGCGGCGTTCCGGAACCCCAGTGGCGGCGACGGCGTTATCCTCACAGCGGGCTTCGCGGGTCGGACCGTGCGGCTCACGGCAACAGGAGCACGATGGGCGACACAGCCAGACCGTCCGAGGCACGCGAGCCGCAGCGCCACGACGGCCGCGACGCCTTCGGACGCTACCTCGACGACTTCGTGACGGGCGACGAGTTCGCGCACTGGCCGGGCCGTACGATCACCGAGTACGACGACACGCTCTTCGCCGCGCTGACGATGAACCAGCATCCGCTGCACAGCGATGCGGCCTACGCCGAGGGCACGCAGCACGGGCAGCGCCTCGTCGTCGGGACGCTCGTCTTCAGCCTCGTCGTCGGCATGACCGTGCGCGACATCTCCGGACGCGCGATCGCGAACCTGCAGTACGACGCGGTGCGCCACCTGGGCCCGGCCTTCCACGGCGACACCATCTACGCCCGCTCCACCGTGCTCGACGTGCGCCCCAGCGAACGCCGCCCAGACCGCGGCGTCCTCGAGGTGGAGACGGTGGCCGAGAACCAGCGCGGCGAGCCGGTGCTGTCGTTCCGGCGCTCGGTGCTGCTGCCGCGCCGCCCGCCGGATGGGGAGGCGGCGTGAGCGCGGACCAGACGCCGGGGCGGCCGCTCGAGGGGCTGCGCGTGATCGCGGTCTCGCAGTACGGCGCGGGGCCGTTCGCGATGCTGCATCTCGCCGACCTCGGCGCGGACGTGATCAAGATCGAGGACCCGGCCGCCGGCGGGGACACGGGCCGCTACGTACCGCCCTACACCTCGGAGCAGGACAGCCTCTTCTTCCAGGCACTCAACCGCGGCAAGCGCAGCCGCGCCCTGGACCTCCGCTCGCCCGAGGGCGGCGCCGTGCTCGGCGACCTCGTCGCGGTCTCGGACGCGCTGTTCTGCAACCTGCGCGGTGATGGCCCGGCGCGGCTGGGGCTCACCTACGAGCAGCTGCGCCACCGCAACCCGCGCATCGTCTGCTGCTCGCTGAGCGGCTACGGGGCGAGCGGATCGCGGGCCAGCGAGCCTGCCTTCGACTACCTGATCCAGGCGGAACTCGGCTACATGGCGATCACCGGCGAGCCCGGCGGGCCGCCGACGCGCTCCGGGGTCTCGGTCGTCGACTGGTCGGCGGGCTACGCCGCGGCGTTCGCCCTGCTGGCCGGAGTGCAGCAGGCGCAGCGCACGGGCCGAGGCGCCGACATCGACCTTTCGCTCTACGAGATCGGCCTGGGGATGCTGAACTACGTCGCGTCCTGGCACCTCACGCGCGGCTACCAGCCGGAGCGGCTGCCGGGCTCGGCGCACCCCAGCCTCGTGCCCTCGCAGGTGTTCGCGACGGCGGACGGGCACATCTTCGTGATGTGCAACAAGGAGTCCTTCTACGGCGCGCTCTGTGAGGTGATCGAGCGGCCCGACCTCGCCTCGGACCCCCGCTTCGCGAACGCCGCCGCCCGGCTGGAGCACCGCGAGACGCTCGTCGGGCTGCTCGCCGAGGTGTTCGAGCAGCGCCCGACGGGGGACTGGATGGAAGCGCTGCGAGGGATCGTTCCCGTCGCCGTGCCGCGCGAGCTGCCGGAGGCGCTCGCCGACGACTTCCTGCGCGAGCGCGGCGACATCGTCGAGGTCGAGCACGAGGATTTCGGCGTGATCCAGCAGATCGCGACGCCGTTCCGCTTCGCGGGCGACGAGCCCGAGTACCGGCGCGCCGCGACGCTCGGCGAGGACAGCGACGAGGTGCTGTCCTCGGTGCTCGGCTACGATGCGGCGCGCATCGCCGCCCTGCGCGAGGGCGGCGTCGTCGCCGGACCGGAGAGGACGCCCGCCCCATGACCGCGACGCCCTCGACCGATGAGGTGCGCGACCTGCTGGTCGCGAACCTGCGTGACTGGGTGCGGCGGCGCGTGCTGCCGGTCGCCCGCGAGTACGAACTGCGCGACGAGTACCCGGCCGAGCTCATACAGGACCTGCGCGATCTGGGGCTGTTCGGCGCCGTCCTCGACCCCGCCAGCGGCGGCGCGGGCCTGAGCTACGAGACCTACGTGGCGGCCGTCGAGGAGATCTCGCGCGGCTGGATGACGCTCGCCGGGGTCTTCAACTCGCACCTGATCCTCGCGCACATCATCGAGCGCTTCGGGAGCGACGGTCAGCGCGCGCTCTTCCTGCCCGGCCTCGCCTCCGGCGAGGCGCAGGGCGCACTCGCGCTGACCGAGCCCGGCGCGGGCAGCGACGTGCAGGCGATCGCCACGACGGCGCGCCGCGACGGCGACAGCTACCTGCTCAACGGCCAGAAGCAGTTCATCACCAACGGCCGGCGCGCCCGCTACGTCGCCGTCCTCGCCAAGACGGACCCGGCCGCCCAACCGCCGCATCGAGGGATGGCCGTCTTCGTCGTGGAGCGCGGCACGCCGGGCTTCAGCGTCGGTCGCGACTTCGAGAAGCTCGGCTACCGCGGAATAGAGACCTCCGAGCTGTTCTTCGAGGACTGCGCGGTGCCCGCGGGTAACCTCGTCGGCGGGGAGGGACGGGGGTTCCAGCAGGTGATGGCCGGCCTGGAGCTGGGGCGCCTCAACGTCGCCTCGCGCGGCGTCGGGCTGGCGCGCGCGGCCTACGAGGACGCCCTCGCCTACGCGCAGCAGCGCCACAGCTTCGGCGTGCCGATCGCCGAGCACCAGGCGATCCAGATCAAGCTCGCCGACATGTCCGTGGCGATCGAGGCGGCGCGGCTGCTGACTCAGCGCGCGGCGCGGCTGAAGGACGCCGGGCAGCGCGTCGACCTCGAGGCCGGCCAGGCCAAGCTCTTCGCCACGGAGGCGGCGCAGATGTGCGCGCTGGAGGGCATGCGCATCCACGGCGGCGCCGGCTACATGCAGGACCTGCCGGTCGAGCGCTACCTCCGTGACGCGCCGCTCTTGATCGTCGGCGAGGGCACGAACGAGGTGCAGCGTCTCGTCATCGCACGCCGCCTGCTGGAGCAGGCGCGGGGCGAGGGGTAGCGAGCCATGACGGACAGGAGCCGCGCGTGAGCCCCGCCGCCAACTACGCCCGGCTCAGCTACGGACTGAAGCGCTACAGCGACGCGCTGCGCCGCTACATCGACCATCGCGTGCGCGAGGACTGGTGGGAGGAACACGTCCGCACGAGCCTCTCCGCCGAGCAGATCGCGGTGCTCGATCGGGAACGCAGGCAGCACGCGAGCGACATCGACGAGGAGCGCGAGGGCGTGCTGCCGAAGGCCGGCGTCGAGTTCCTCGATGCGCGCCACTTCGCGGCCATCTTCAGCGAGCGCTTCCGGGCCGGCGAGCGCACCGCGCAGTTGATGCGTCAGGTGCAGGAGGCGCAGGAGCGCTGGGCCGACCCCCCGGAGGGCGATCTCGGCGCGGAGGAGGTCGACAGCGCACTCGAGGCGATGCAGGAGACGCTGGCGTATTACCAGCTGCCGGTCGCCGCAGAACTCGAGGCGCTGCGCGAGGGCGGCGACGTACCGGAGAGCGCCTACGTACGGCTCAGTGAAGAACTCAAGGGCTACAGCGAAGGTCTGCGCGGCATCTTCATCGACTGGGCCGAACGCGAGTCGCCCGGGGAATGGTGGGAGCAGCGCGTCGGCGAGCAGCGGCGTGCGGCAGCGGAGCGCTACATCGGCGACACATTGCAGCTGACGCCCGATGAGCTGGTCGGGCTGCTCGGCCCGGCGGACTTCACGGCCATCGTGCTGGACCACTGCGAGCTCAGCGGCCACGAGCGCTGGCTGCTGCGCACGGTGCTCCGGGTGCGGCGCAACTGGGAGCGCCCCGCGAGCGGCGAGTTCCCGGATTCCCATGTCGACGAGGCGTCCGAGTGGCTGCAGGAGGCCCTCGATACGGTCGCGGACGCCGTCGACGCCCTGTTTGAGCCGGTCCCGGACCCGGAGGCTGCTGGACCGGAGGAGCCAGAGTCCGCCCCGGAGGAGCCACGGGGCCGCCGGGTCAGCGTGGGCGACTACTTCACCTGCGCGGTCGTGGTCGCCTTCGCCGGGGCGGTCGCCATCGCGGTCATCCTGGTCGGCCTCGCCGTGCTCGGTGTCCGGACCTGGCCCGTGGATCGGGCGCTGGACACCTCGAGCGCCGCCGCCGGGGCGGTCGGCGACTTCGTCGACGGGATCAGTGGCACGGCGCCGCCGGAAGCGACGGCCACGCCGGTCGCCACCGCGACAAGCACCCCCGCGCCAAGCACACCGACGGCGACGCCCTCGCCGACAGCGGCCGCAACGCCGACGCGCACACCCACGGCGATTCCGACGCCCACGCCGACGTCCACAGCGACGCCGACCGAGACTCCTGGAACCACCCTGTCGCTCGAACGGGCGATCGGGAACTCCGACGGCGATGGCGTCTCCATCCGCGACGACTGCGAGGACGGCGCACGCATCTCCGTTGCCGGCGGGGGCTGGCCGGAAGGCCAGGAGATCGAGGTCATCGAGATAGGAAGCGGGCGTTGCGACGGGTGGTTGCTCGCCCAGGCGGGCGATGTCGCCTCGTGGGTTCGCGAGGAGTACGTGGTCGACGTGGAGCAGTAGCCGGGCGCCTAGCAGGGTGATGAAAAACCCCTGAAGTCGGGAAACGGAGCGTTTCGCGGCACTGCGGCGCTCGGAAAAACCCTTGAAAACAAAGGGTTTCGCGTGAGCCGCAATCAGCCGATTCAGGGCCGAGCCCGCCCGGGAAGACTTTTTCAGCAGCCTGCTAGCGCCGCGGCGGTGGCCGCAGGGCGTAGATCTCCGGCTCGCGCAGCCACTCCCGGTCCGCGAAGTAGGAGCGCAGCGCCCGTGCCGCCTCGCCGAGGACGGAGTCGGCGACGGCAGGGGTGCGCGCGTCCAGCCAGGGAGCGATGCGTCCTCCCAGCGCGGTCTGTCGCGCCGCGGCGTCCAGCCAGTCCGCCGTCGGGTGCGCGCCCTCCTCCAGGATGCAGGCCAGCCGCGTGAGCGCGCTCGCGGCCTCGCCGGCGGCGATCGCTGCGCTTGCTCCGCCGGGCGCGTCGGCGGAGGCAGCATGCGCGCGGCCCAGTGCCTCCAGCGCGCGTCCCGCCTGCAGGTAGAGCGGGCGCGCCAGCCGCTCCAGCGCGTCGTCCGGGAAGCGCCGGGCAATCGCTGTGAGGCGCTCCGCGCGTCCGCTTGGATCGTGCAGCGGGGCGGCGTGGCGGAACTCCCAGCGGACCTCCAGCGCGCGGCGCGAGACGCCCTCCAGGAGCGCCTCGACGCCGTCCGTGGTGGCGACCGTGGTCTCGATCTCCTCGTCGCGCACGCGCCGCAGGCGATGCCGCAGCAGCGGCTCGCGCCACTCGTCGTCCAGGTCGCGCGCGTCGGCCACGTCGAGGACCAGCCAGAGCCGGTGCGGGGTCGCCGGAACGCCCTCGGGCGGCTCCACGGCGAGCAGGGTGAGCGCGTACGGCCGGTCGTTCCAGGGCGGCGCTTCGATCAGCGCGCGGACGCGCGCCGCCACCGGCAGGGCGGGCGCTCCGCCCTCGGCAGCCTCGCCCTCGCTCACGAGGCGTCCGCCAGGCGGACCGCGAGGCGGGCTACGCGCCGCCCGAGGGCGCGCGCCTGCTCGCGGTCATCGTCGGTGACGGCGCCCGCGGCGGTCGCGCCATAGTAGGAACCGGATCGGCGCATGCGCTCGCTCCAGGGAATGCCCACGAAGATCATGCCGTGCCCGACCAGCAGGTGCATCAGCTGCAGCAGCGTCGCCTCCAGCCCGCCGTGCGGCGACCAGCCCGCGGCGAACGCCGCGCCGGGCTTGCCGGCCAGCTCGCCCGACTCCCAGAGGTCGCCCGACTGATCGAGCCAGAGCTTCAACTCGCCCGTCATGCCGGTCCAGTTCGGGGATCCGAGGATCAGCGCGTCGCAGTGCAGCAACTCGGACGGGTCGGCGGAGCCGATGCGACGGCTGCGCAGCTCCGCGCCCTCGACGCTGCCGACGCCCTCGGCGACGGCGTCCGCGAGCTGCTGCACGAGGCCGGCGCGGCTGTCATAGACGAGCAGGATTTGCGTCATCGGGCGTGCCGGGCCGCCGCCGTCAGTCCGCGCTCGATTGTTCGCTGACGACCCGGCGAATGCGCGTCACGCGCTCGTCGACGAGCTCGTCCGGGCCGTCCTCGCCGGCCGGGTCGAGGGCGGAGCGCAGCCAGCCGATCAGCACGGCCGCGCCGCCGTAGGCGATGAACCACTCGCAGCCCTGCAGCAGCGCGAGCACGCCGGCGTGGCCGTTCTGGCGGTGCCGGAAGGAGCCCCAGGCGACGCCCGCGACGAACGCGGCGGCGGCCAGGCCGAACTGCTGCTTCTCGTTCATGCGCCCTCCGTGCGACTGGTCCGCCGTAATCGTACGGCCCGTGTGGGAGGGGGTACAGCAAGCACGCCGCCCTCGCTGCGATCGCGGTGGCTCGCGCCGCGCTGGCGTACTGCCCAGTTCCGCCACCTTGCGGTATGCTGCGCGGCGGCGTGCATTCGCTCGCCAGCGCAGGAGGGATACGCATTTGCAGGCGTTAAAGGTGGTCCGGCCTACCACCGTCCAGGAGGCCATCGAACAACTGAACGAGGGAGGCGACGGCGCCCGTCCGCTCGCGGGTGGGACTGACGTGATCGTCATCGCCCGGGCGCGTGTCCGGAACATCGACGTACTGGTCGACATCAAGCAGATTCCGGAGTTGATGGCGATCGAGTGGGATCCGGGTACGGGCCTCACGATCGGCGCGGCGACGCCGTGCTACGAGATCTACGGCAACGCCGACATCGTGGCGAACTACCCGGCGATTATCGACTGCGCGACGCTGATCGGCGGGACGGGGATCCAGGGTCGCGCCAGCTTCGGCGGGAACCTCTGCAACTCCTCGCCGTCGGGCGACACGATCCCAACGCAGATCGTGCTCGAGGCCGTGGCGAACATCGCCGGCCCGAACGGAGAGCGCTCCGTGCCCGTCGAGGACTTCTGCACGGGTCCGGGCCGCAACGTGCTGGAGCGGGGCGAGTTCGTGGTCTCGATCTTTTTCCCGGCGCCGGACGCCAACGGCGGCGCGCGCTTCCTGCGCTTCATTCCGCGCAACGAGATGGACATCGCGGTCTGCAACGCCGCCTCGGCGGTGAAGCTGGACGGCGACACCGTGCGCTGGGCGCGCGTCTCGATCGGGGCCGTTGCGCCGATTCCGCTGCTCGTCGATGGCGCGGCCGAGGCGCTCGTCGGGAAGCCGCTCACGGACGAGACGATCGAGGCCGCCGCGGAAGCCGCCAAGGACGCCGCGACGCCGATCGACGACATGCGGGGCTCGATCAAGCAGCGCAAGCACCTCTCCGCGGTGCTGACCAGGCGCACGCTGCAGCAAGCAGCGGCGCGCGCGCGCGGCGAGGACATCCCGTCGGTGGGAGGACACTAACGTGACGGATCGCATGATCGTTTCGGCCACCATCAACGGCGAGCCGCTCGAGTTCCTCGCCGACCAGCGCGACAGCCTGCTGGAGGCGCTGCGCGAGCGCATCGGCCTGACCGGCACGAAGGAGGGCTGCAACGACGGCAACTGCGGCGCCTGTTCCGTGCTCATGGACGGCCGCCTCGTCAACTCCTGCCTGGTCATGGCAGCCGAGGTCGAGGGCGCCGACGTCACCACCGTCGAGGGCCTCGCCACCGAGGACGGGCTGATCCCGCTGCAGCAGACCTTCCTGGAGGAGGCGGCGCTGCAGTGCGGGATCTGCACCCCCGGCTTCCTCATCGCCGCCAAGGCGCTGCTCGACGCCAACCCGAACCCGACGGAGTACGAGGCCCGCTACTGGCTGGCCGGCAACCTCTGCCGCTGCACGGGCTACGACAAGATCATCCGCGCGGTCCTTAAGGCCGCCGAGGCCTAGGGCACCCGGAACGCAGGCACTCAGAGAGCAGGCAGGAGAAGCACATGGTCGCCACCGAGAAGCCCGGCAACTACCAGGTCGTCGGGACCCGCCCAATCCGCCACGACGGGACGGACAAGGTCACCGGTCGCGCCGGGTACGGCGGCGACTACCAGGCAGCGGGGATGCTGTTCGGCCGCGTGCTGCGCAGCCTCCATGCCCACGCCCGCATCAAGAGCATCGACACCTCGAAGGCAGAGGCCCTCGAGGGCGTGCGCGGCGTCATCACCAACGCCGACTTCCCTCAGCCCGACGACTCACAGGTCGACATCGGCGAGGGCGCGACGACGAGCGCCCGCTGGATGCTCGACAACGTGCTCGCCGGCGAGAAGGTGCTCTACAGCGGCCACGCCGTGGCCGCCGTCGCAGCCACCGACCCGCACATCGCTGAGGACGCGCTCGACCTGATCGAGGTCGAGTACGAGGTCCTCGAGCCGGTGCTGGACGTGCGCGAGGCGATGGACGAGAACGCGCCGGTGCTGCACGAGTTCCTCCGCACGGAGGAGATCGCCGGCGCCTTCATGCCCGGCTCCATGGTCGGGACCCAGCCGAGCAACGTCGCCAAGCGCCTCGAGTTCAAGGCCGGCGACACCGACGCCGGCTTCGAAGAGGCGGACGTGATCGTCGACCGCGAGTTCACGACCACGATGGCGCACCAGGGCTACATCGAGCCGCACAACGGCAGTGCCTTCTACAACAAGGACGGGCACATCACCATCTGGAGTTCCACGCAGGGCCTCTTTGGCGTGCGTGACATGACGGCGGGCCTGCTCCAGGTCCCCGTCTCGCAGGTGAAGTGCGAGCCGGTGGAGATCGGCGGCGGCTTCGGCGGCAAGATCGGCATCTACCTGGAGCCGCTCGCAGCCCTGCTGTCCAAGAAGACGGGCAAGCCCGTCAAGTTCACGATGACCCGCGAGGCGGTACTGCAAGCGACCGGCCCCACCTCCGGGACGTACATGCGGGTGAAGATCGGCGCCAAGAACGACGGCACGATCGTCTCCGCCTACTGCTACCTCGTGTACGAGGCCGGCGCCTATCCGGGCTCGCCGATGGGGGCAGGCGCGATGTGCGCCCTCGCGCCGTACCAGATCGCGAACGCCCACGTCGAGGGCTACGACGTCGTCGTCAACAAGCCGAAGGTGGCGGCCTACCGCGCCCCCGGCGCGCCGGCCTCCGAGTACGCCGTCGAGACCGTGATCGACGAGATCGCGCAGCAGCTTGAGATGGACCCGATGGACCTCCGTCTCAAGAACGCCGCGGTCGAGGGATCGCGGCGCGCCGACGGCGCCGTCTTCGGCGTGATCGGCAACGTGGAAGTGATGGACGTGGTCAAGAGCAGCGACCACTACCGCTCCGAGTTGCAGGGCGAGAACCGCGGCCGCGGGGTCGCCATGGGCTTCTGGTTCAACATCGGCATGGAGTCCAGCGCCTACGCCAGCGTGCAGGCCGACGGCACCGTCAGCCTCTCGCTCGGCTCGATGGACATCGGCGGCACGCGCGCCTCGATCGCGATGCAGCTCGCCGAGACGCTCGGCATCGCCGCCGAGGAGGTGAAGCCGCAGGTGGTGGACACGGACTCGGTCGGCTACACGATGGTCACCGGCGGCAGCCGCACGACCTTCGCCGGCGGCTGGGCCGCCTACGAGTCGGCGATGGACATCCGACGCCAGATGGAGGAGCGCGCGGCCGCGATCTGGGACGTGGACCGCGACGAGGTCTCCTACAGCGACGGCGGCGTCCACGGCCCCGCCGACGATGACGGGAACGAGCGCGCGTTCACGTTCAAGGAGCTGGCGGGCCAGCTCGCCGGCAGCGGCGGCATGATCCAGGGCCGCGCCGACGTCAACAGCATGGAGGCCGGACCGGCCTTCGCCGGGCACATCGTCGATGTCGAGGTGGACCCGGAGACCGGCAAGGTCGACATCCTGCGCTACACCGCCGTTCAGGACGCCGGCACCGCGATCCACCCCTCGTACGTCGAGGGCCAGATCCAGGGCGGGGTCGCCCAGGGCGTCGGCATGGCGCTGACGGAGGAGTACTTCTACGCCGATGACGGACGGCTGCTGAACTCGAGCCTGCTCGACTACCGCATGCCGACGGCGCTCGATCTGCCGATGATCGAGACGCACATCGTCGAGGTGCCCAACCCCGGGCACCCCTACGGCGTGCGTGGCGTGGGCGAGGTGCCGATCATCCCGCCGGCGCCGGCGATCGCGAACGCCATCGCGGATGCGATCGGCACGCGGATGCGCCAGCTGCCGATGTCGCCGCGCGCGATGCTCGAGGAGCTGCTCCCCGAGGACGAGTAACGAGCTGCCCGGGAGGGCAGCAAGCAAGCGACCAACCGGCGGCGCCCCCAGGGGCGCCGCCGCTGCGTTCGGGGCCGGGAGCCACCGGGCCGCGGCGGCAGACGCCAGCAGCACTCGCGCGGGCGTATACAATCCGTAACGACCGAGGCGAGTGAGGCCAGAGGTGTGCGAGGAGGGTGTGATGGTTACGACGGACAAGCCCGCGGCGTCAGGCGGCGCAGCGGGGTACCGCGTCATCGGCAGCCGGCCGATCCGCCCAGACGGCACGGACAAGGTCACCGGACGCGCGCGCTACGGCGCGGATGTGCTGCTGCCCGGGATGCTCTACGGCCGTGTGCTGCGCAGCCCGCACGCGCACGCGCGCATCCTCAGCATCGACACCTCGAAGGCCGAGGCGCTCGACGGGGTTCGCGCCGTCGCCACCTGGGACGACCTGCCGCCGCGCGACTGGAGCAAGGTGGCCGACCTCGGCGAGGGCGCGGCCGCGTCGCGCTGGATGGCTCGCAACGTCTTCGCCAGCGACAAGGCCCTCTACAAGGGCCACGCCGTCGCGGCCGTCTGCGCCACCGACCCGCACATCGCCGAGGACGCGCTCGGACTGATCGAGGTGGAGTACGAGCCACTCCCGCCGGTACTCGACGTGCGCGAGGCGATGGACCCGAACGCGCCGTTGCTGCACGACGACCTCTACACGGAGGACCTCAGCGGCGGGCCCGGCAGCGAGGCGCCGACGAACATCGGCAAGCACCTTGAGCTCCGCCGCGGCGACATCGACGCCGGCTTTGCGGAAGCCGACATCGTCGTCGAGCGTGAGTTCGAGACCTCGATGGCGCATCAGGGCTACATCGAGCCGCACAACGGCACGGCGATGTGGAGCGAGGACGGTGAGCTGACCGTCTGGAACAGCTCGCAGGGTCCGTTCGTGGTGCGTGAGCAGCTGCACGTGCTGCTCGATCTGCCGCTCTCCAAGGTGAAGGTCGTGCCGATGGAGATTGGTGGCGGCTTCGGCGGCAAGATTCCCGTCTACATGGAGCCGATGGCCGCGATCCTTTCGAAGAAGAGCGGGCGGGCGGTCAAGATGACGATGACCCGCCAGGAGGTACTCGAGGCGACGGGCCCGACCTCCGGCACCTGGGTGCGTGCGCGGCTCGGCGTCCGGCGCGACGGGCGCATCGTCGCCGCCGAGGTGGAGCTGGCGTTCGAGGCGGGGGCGTTCCCCGGGTCGCCGTTCTCCGCCGGCGCGCTCTGCGCGCTGGGTCCGTACGACATCGAGAACCAGCGCGTCGAGGGCTGGGACGTCTGCGTCAACAAGCCGAAGGTCGCCGCCTACCGCGCGCCGGGCGCCCCCGCGACCGCGTTCGCCGTCGAGTCCCTCGTCGACGAACTGGCGGCGCTCCTCGATCGCGATCCGATGGACCTGCGCCTGCAGAACGCCGCGCGCGAGGGCACCCGCCTCTCGGACGGGACGCCGCTTGGCGTGATCGGCAACATCGAGGTGATGGAGAGCGTGCAGGGCAGCGAGCACTACCGTTCCGAGCTGCAGGGCGAGAACCGCGGCCGCGGCGTGGCGATGGGCTACTGGCGCAACGGCGGCATGGAGACCAGCGCCTACGCGGTCGTCAACGCCGACGGCACCATCAACCTCGTCGTCGGCACCGTCGACATCGGCGGGCTGCGCGCCACGCACTCGATGCAGCTCGCCGAGGCGCTCGGCCTCGAGTACGACGACATCCGCCCCCAGGTGGTGGACACCGGCGCGGTCGGGCGCAGTTCCGTCACCGGCGGCAGCCGCAGCACCTTCGCCGGCGGCTGGGCGATGCACGAACTGGCGCAGGATCTGCGGGCGCAACTCGAGACCCGCGCCGCGCAGATCTGGGGCGTCGAGCGCGAGGCCGTGAGCTACGGCGATGACGGCGTGCTGCGCGGACCGGAGGACGAGGACGGCGCCGAGCGCTCGCTGACGTTCAAGCAGCTGGCGGGACAGCTCGCCGGCAGCGGCGGCATGATCCAGGCGCGCGCGGACGTGAACCCCACCACGGTCGGCCCCGCCTTCGCCGGACACGTCGTGGACGTGGAGGTGGATCCGGAGACCGGCAAGGTCGACATCCTGCGCTACACCGCCGTGCAGGACGTGGGTCGGGCGATCCACCCCTCGTACGTCGAGGGCCAGTTGCAGGGTGGGGCGCTGCAGGGCATCGGCATGGCGCTGAGCGAGGAGTACTTCTACGACGAGGACGGCGTGATGCGGAACTCGAGCCTGCTCGACTACCGGATGCCGACCGCCCTCGACACGCCGATGATTGACGCGGTGCTGGTGGAGGTCCCGAATCCCGGACACCCCTACGGGGTGCGGGGCGTGGGCGAGGCGCCGATCGTCCCGCCGCTGGCGGCGATCACGAACGCGATCCACGACGCGGCGGGCGTGCGGATGCAGAAGCTCCCGGCCTCGCCGCGCGCGGTGCTGGACGAGCTGCTCTCAGAGGAGACATAACAGCAATGGCGACGGTCTTCATTCCCTCGCTGATGCGCAAGATGACGGACGATCGCGAGACCGTCGAGGTGCCCGGCGCCACGCTGCGGCAGGTGGTCGACAACCTCGATGCGGAGTACCCGGGCATCAAGGCACTGATCGTCGAGGACGGTCGCGTCCGGCCCGGGCTGCAACTGGCGGTGGACGGCGTGCTCTCGGCGACGGGGCTGATGGGCAAGGTGCCCGAAGGCTCCGAGGTTCACATCCTGCCTGCGCTCGGAGGCGGGTAGACGCGCAAACCCGCGCTCGCGCCACGGGACCGCCGTTGGTCCGGCCATCCGCCGGTGGGCGGCCCCGTCTGCAAGAGTCAGGGCACCTGCGTACTGCCATGCGCCGACGACCCGTCGCGTGAGGCCTACCGGGTTGTTGTGCGAACGAGGATGCGCTATGCTAATACCAGCTACCGGGAGGGGTACCAGTAGCAGTATGGGGTACCATGTCGGAGATCGAGGTCTACTACAGCGCCGGTGAGGTGCAGGAAGGGGATCCGGTGAACGCCGGGCTGTCCGCCAATGACCTGCCCCTCCTGGAGCGGCAAATCCGGGAGGTGGGAGTGGAGTACCGGGTGGTGGACGGCCTGACACAGCAAGAGCGCGAGGAGGCGTACGTCACCCGCGCCGTGCGGCCTTCGGTCAGCAAGCGCTACCGGGTGCGGCGGGTCTTCGGGACGAACAAGTACTCCGGGCAGTACTTCGGGGGGGCGGTTCCGGCGCTGGTGGTGCTGGAGAACGGACGCCCGGTCGATGTCTACCCGCACGAGGAACAGGACGGGACGATCGTGACCATTCGCGACTACCTGGATCGCATCGGTGGCGCCGACGAGGGCGGCGGCAGTGAGTTGGCGCGCCGTATGGACGCGTTGCGCGCGCGCATCGGGCGCGTGGACGCCTCCGCGCGCGAGTTGATCGAGGAGGGGCGCCGCTTCTGATGGCGCGCACCAGCGTGAACCGGCGCCCGGCCGGCGGGATGCTGCCGTGGTGACATACCGCGTTGGGCCCCGGCGCTACGTGGTCGATACCTCGGTCGTGCTGAAGTGGCAGCTCGACGATGAGGACGATGTCCCGCAGGCGCTCGCGCTGCGTGACGCCTGCCTCGTCTCGGGCGATGTCGAACTGCACGCCCCGATGATGCTCGCATACGAGTTGACGAACGCCCTCCGGACCGCCGAGCGGCGCTTCCGTCTCTCGCCCGAACTCACCACGGAAGCGCTCGCCAACCTGATGGCGTCCGGCATCGAGCTGCACGAGCCGGCGCCACTCGCCGCGCTGCAGTTCGCGCGCGAGCTGGGCATCAGCGCGTACGACGCCTCATACGTGGCGCTGGCTGCCGAGCTGGGCGTCGAGTGCTGGTCGGCCGACGAGCGGCTGGTCCGCGCCGCCTCGCAGCGCGCGCCCTACATGCGCTCGATCAGCGAGTACGCCCCGGCATAGCGTTCGCCCGGCTGAGGCGAGGTCGAGGCCCTACGCCTCTGGTCCGAGCGAACTGATGCGGTCAGGGGAGGGTTCAGCCTCCCTGAGCGGCTGCATGAGCGGCTGGACCAGCGGGACCGCGTCGTCCACGGCCGCTCGCAGGGCCGCGCTCCAGTAGCTGCTCACGGCCTCGAGGTCGGCGGCATCGAAGCGCTCCTCGTGCACGCGGAAGCTGTCGCGGAGGTAGAGCGCGCAGTCGACCGGGGGTCGACGTCGGACGCGCTCGTGACCGTCGCGTCGAAGGCGAGCAAGCCGTCGCGGAGGGCGTGCAGCAGCGGCTGATCGTGACTCCACGCGCGGTCGAGGATCGGCTTCCCGTAGCGCGACTCGCCGATGATCACGTAGGGCGTGCCTGATCGCACCTCGACCCAGCTGCCCTCGGGATAGAGCAGGTAGAGGTGCGGTTCGGCGTCGCGGCTCAGCTGCCCGCCGACGATGCAGTGCAGGTCGAAGGCGAGGCCGCTGTCGATCAGCCAGCGGGCGTCCTCTTCGCGCACGCGCCGCAGCTCGTCGGCGAGGACGTTCGCGGCCTCGTAGAGCTTCGTGAGGCCGGACTCCTCGTCGTCGAGGCGTTCCTCGAAGTAGGTGAGGGCCTTGTCGCGGATCGAGCGCAGGCCGCTGGTGAGGATGAAGAGGCAGTGCTCGTCGCCCTGATGCACGGCGATCTTCCTCGCGATGGAGGTCTCGGCGCCGCTCGTGATGCGGGTGTCGGCGATCGCGAGCAGGCCCTCCTCGCACTTCATACCGAGGCAGAACGTCACGCGCGGGCCTTTCCTGGATTCTCGGGGAGGCGCTCCCCGGGGGGCTACTCCTGCTGCTGGGACTCCGAGCGCACCCGCACCAGCGTGCTCCAGTGCTGGGTGGCGGAGCCGGTGAAGGCGCCGCGGATTGGCGGCACGTCATCGTAGTCGCGGCCCACGGCTGTAACCACGTAGCGCCCGTCCTGCCGTGCGCTGTTGGTGGGGTCGAAGCCATGCCAGCCGTCGGGCGCCAGGAGCTGCACCCAGGCGTGGCTGGCCGGGGCGGCTTCCTCGCCGACGTGGGGAGCGAGGTAGCCGCTCACGTAGCGCGCCGGGACCCCACGCATCCGCAGCGCGGCAAGCATCAGGTGCGCAAAGTCCTGGCAGACGCCGTGGCCCAACCTCAGCAGATCGAGCGCGGTTGAGCCCACGTCGGTGGTTCCGACTCTGAAGCCGAAACGCTCGTGCAGGAGCGAGGAGATCGCGAGGCCGGCGGCGACGGGATCAAGGTCCTGGGGGATGCCCTCGCACAGCTCCGCGACTGCCGGCTCGAAGGGCGAGCGAGCCGTGGGGCTCAGGTAGAGGTGCCGCATCAGCGGCGAAGGGTCGTCCGGCTCAACGGGCTGCTCCGTTCCCACCTCCGCCCGGAGCGCGACGTGGATGTGGTCGACCTCCTCGAGGAAGTCGACGTGGTGGTATCCGTTGCCGAAGGCGTCTCCAAGTTGGCGCAGGGGCGCGTCCGGTGTCAGCGTGAACTCGGCGCTGAGCCGGCGCTGCCCCGAAGCCGTCCACCGGTATTACGCGCAGTTCGGTGTGCAGCAGCCTCACGCCCTGCGAGTAGAGATACGAGGATTCCCAGCGTACGGAGATGTGCATGGCCGTCCTAACCCACCGAGGAAGGGATGAGACGGAAGATCTGCTCGGGCAGATGCTCGCCGATCCCGATCAGCCGCGCCTGGAAGCCGTCGAGAAACTCGTGCAGGTGCTCCCCGCTCAGCCGCTGCTCGTCGAGCGAAGAGAGATCCAGGTCCAGCAGCGCGAGTTCGCGCGAGACGTGAACGGAGACGGAGGGTGGGGTGAGCGCGGTCGCCCCCTCGTAGTGGCGGCGGAAGGCACGGATGCAGAAGCGAAGGCTGCGCGGGAAGCGCCCGCTCATTACCAGCATCGAAGCGACCACGGGGCCGCTCGGGGGGACCCGGTGCGTCATGCGGAACGCCTGCCTCGCGCCTGCCGAGCGCAGCACCGAGGTCCATTGCACACGGTCAACAGAGCCGCCGACGTCCTGACCGGCCGGGAGCACCACGTACGACTTCGCGTCGAGGATGCGGCTGGTCATGTCGGCGCGCTCGATGAAGATGCCGCAGACGGCGGCGATGCCGCGCCGCACCGAGTCGTAGAAGTCGGCCATGCCGGACCCGCCGATCGGGCCGGCGCGCCGCACCTCCAGATAGAGCTGGTTGATCTCCTCCCAGACGTCACGCGATAGCTGTTCGCGCAGCTCGCGAGCAAGCCTGCGGGCGTGGTGCAGGGTGGATCGCAGCGAGTTCGGGTTCGCCGTGGAGAGCAGCAGGAACTCGCCGGGGCCGACGCTCGGGTTGGCCTCCCTCGCCTCGTCGAAGCGGGCGTGGCCGCCGGTGGCGGTGATCACGGCGTCCCAGACCTGGGGGTCCGTGTGGAGTCCGCCCGCCTCCACCGAGGCGTAGTACGAGACTTCCGCCATGCGGGCGATGTTCTCGAGGCGCTCGAGGTTGCGGCCCAGCCAGTAGAGGTTTTCGGCGACGCGGCTCAGCACGGCCTAACTCCTCGTTCCGAGCGGTGTGCGAAGCACCCAGGTGTCCTTGCTGCCCCCGCCCTGCGAGGAGTTCACGATGTACGAGCCATCCCTGAGCGCGACGCGCGTGAGGCCGCCGGGCAGCACCCAGCTGGATGCGCCCGTGAGGACGAACGGCCGCAGGTCGGAGCGGCGCGCCCGCAGCTTGCCATCGAGCAGCGTGGGGATGGTGCTGAACTCCTGCAGCGGCTGCGCGATCCAGTTGCGGGGATCGGCCCGCACGCGTTCCTCGAGCGCGCGCAGTTCCTAGGCGGACGCCTGCGGCCCGATCACGATCCCGTACCCACCGGACTCCCCCGCCGGCTTCGTGACCAGCTCGTCGAGGTGCGCGCACATCTGCTCGAGGTCCTCGGGCAGGACGGCGGCGAAGGTCTCGATGTTCGGGAGGATCGGCTCCTCGCTCAGGTAGTAGCGGATCAAGTCCGGCACGAAGGGTAGACGACCTTGTCGTCGGCGACGCCGACGCCCGGGGCGTTCGCGAGCGTGACGCGCCCCGCCCGATAGGCACCGGTGAGACCGGCGACGCCGAGCATCGAGTCCGGCCGGAAGGCGAGCGGGTCCAGGAAGTCGTCATCGATGCGGCGGTAGACCACGTGCACCGGCTCCAGGCCGGTGGTGGCGCGCAGGTAGACCGTGTGGTCGTGCACGATCAGGTCGCGGCCCTCGACGAGTTCGACGCCCATCTCCTGCGCGAGGAAGGCGTGCTCGAAGTAGGCGGAGTTGTAGCCGCCCGGCGTGAGTACGACGACGCGCGTCTCGTCATGGGACACGTGCTCAGGGCGGACCGCGATCAGCGTCTCCAGCAGGCGCTCCGGGTAGGCATCGACGGGTTGGACCGCGCCCTCCGGGAAGAGATCGGGCACGGCGTTGAGCATGACCCGCCGGTTCTCGATCACGTAGGAGACGCCGGAGGGGCGTGCGCACGTTGTCCTCGATGACGCGGAACTGCCCCTCCTGGTCCCGGATCAGGTCGCTGCCGGCGATGTGCGCGTAGACGCCGAGCGGCGGCTGGAGGTTCACCATGCGCAGGTTGAAGGCGGCAGCGGCGAACAGCACCTCGCCGGGGATCACGCCGTCGGTGACGCAGCGCCGCGTGGAGTAGACGTCGGCGAGGAAGGCGTTGAGGGAGCGCACGCGCTGGGTCAGCCCGGCCTCGATCATGCGCCACTCCGCCGCGGCGACCACCCGCGGCAGGATCGAGAAGGGGAAGATGCGCTCGGCGCCCGCGTCGTCCTCGTAGACCGTGAAGGTGATGCCCCCGGTCAGCATCTCCAGTTCGGAGCGCTGCTGGCGCGTGTCGATGTCCTCGATGGTCCACGAGGCCAGCCTGGAGGCGAACTCGGCGTAGGCGGGGCGCGGCCGACCGTCCCGGTCGAGCATCTCATCCTGTCCAGCCAGCTGCTCATACGCCGAAAGCATGTCCGTCATGGCGGATGTCACCCGGACGGGATACGGCGCTGGAGGCGTGGCTGTGGAGGTGAAGCGTGGCGAGAAGGGCCTGATCGATCCGGGCCCGGCAGGTTCGCGGGGCGCCGCTGAGATCGTCTAGCGAGCCTGCGGGGTGCGCAGGCCACCGGCGCGCATCTGTCGGCTGCTGATCAGCAGGCGGCGCTGTGGCGCGGGCTGTGGGTTGCGGGTCACTCGCGCTGACTGCATCTGCCTGTTCCCTCCGGGCGCAACCGTACTATCGGCGCGCCGCGTGACAGCCGTGTTCAGCCAATGTTGCATCGACGTGAAATCGGGCGGGTGCTCACCGCCCGGAGTGCCCCGGGTCGGCGCGGGTCCAGCACCAGCACCCACGAGCAGCTGACCGCGCGCCCGGAGGTCCGGGAACCTTCGGGCCGGCCTCAACGTCTCAAGAGCACGCGGCCCCTCCGAACTCGTCGAGTCGAGCCGCGGCCGCGATCCGCGGGCAGACGCCCCGGGGGGAGACGATCGAGGATGAGCGCGTGCAGGGGCGGATGATCCGGACGATCGCGATTCGCCTTTTGCGGCGCGACCGGCCGGGTGCGCTGTTGCGGATCGGCCTCGTGGCCGGAACGGGCGTCCTCGGGGCAGCCTGCGCACTACTGGCCTACGCACACCTCGCTCCGCTGACGCCGCTCGAGCGGCAGGCGCCGCCCGCCGGCACGGTGATCGTCGATCGTCACGGCGCGCCGCTGCTGCGTGATGCGTCCGAGGGTATGCGCATCCCCGTAGGCCTCGATGAGATCGCCCCGATCGCCGTCAGCGCCACCGTTGCCGCCGAGGACCAGCGCTTCTGGCAGCACCCCGGCGTCGACCCCCTGGCCGTGGCGAGAGCTCTGACCGACGCGGCCACGGGGCGTGGGCAACCGCGAGGCGCCTCGACACTCTCGCAGCAGCTTGCACGGCGGTTGTACCTGTCCGCTACGGACTCGCCCGCGCTGCTGCGCAAGGCGCGTGAGGCGCTGATCGCCTTCCAACTCGAAGCACGACACCCGAAGCGCGAGCTGATCGAGGCGTATCTAAACCACGTCTACTACGGGCGCGGCGCGCACGGCATCGAAGCGGCGGCGCGGCTCTACTTCGGCGTCAGCGCACGCCACCTCGACCTCGCGCAGGCGAGCTACCTCGCCGGCCTCCCGCAACTGCCGAGCGTGTACGGCGGCGAGTCCGCCGCCGCACGCACACGGCAGCGCTACGTGCTCGATCGCCTCGCGGCGGACGGGGTGATCACGCCGCGGCAGGCGTCGAACGCGGCCAGCACGCCGCTGGCCTTCGCCGCCGAGAGCGAGCCGGTGCTCGCGCCGCACTTCACCACGATGGTGGACGAGGAGCTGGCGCGGCTGCGGCCGGACCTCGCCGGGCAGCCGGGCCTGATCATCGAAACGACGCTCGACAGTGCGCTGCAGCGCGAGGCGACGCGATCGCTGCGCGCGCAGCTGAGCCGGATCCGCGACCGCAACGCGGGCAACGGCGCCGTCGTCGTGCTCGACACGGCCAGCGGCGACCTGCTCGCGCTCGTCGGCAGCGCGGACTTCTCCGAGGAGCGCTCGGGGCAGGTGAACATGGCGCTTGCGCCCCGGCAGCCGGGGTCTGCGCTGAAGCCGTTGCTGTACGCCGCTGCGTTCGAGCGCGGCTACACGGCCGCCACGCCGCTGCTGGACGTGCCCTCGAGCTTCGTGACCCCGGCCGGAAGCTACCAGCCGCTGAACTACGACCTGCGCTACCGCGGCCCCACGCCGCTGCGGGTTGCGCTCGCCTCGTCGCTCAACGTGCCGGCGGTGCGCACGCTGGACCGGATCGGCGTCGACGCGCTGCTGGAGATCGCGGATCGCGCCGGCCTGCACGGGCTCGCCGACTTCGCGGACCACGGGCTCTCGCTGACGCTCGGATCGGGCGAGGCGCCGTTGCTCGATCTGACGGCGGCCTACGGCGCCCTGGCCGCGGCCGGCCTCCGCGCCGAGCCCTACGCGATCGAGCGTGTGCGCCACGCGGCTACGGGCGAGGTGCTCTACGAGCGTGCGCCTCGCGCGCCCGAGCGCGTGGTCACCGCGGAGCACGCCTTCCTGCTGGCGGACATCCTCAGCGACCCGCTCGCTCGCGCCCCGGCGTTCGGCTTCGGCTCGGTGCTGGAGACACCCTTCCCGGCAGCCGTGAAGACGGGAACCACCTCGCAGTTCCGCGACAGCTGGGCCGTGGGATTCACGCCCGACCGCGCGGTCGGCGTCTGGGTCGGCAACGCCGACGGCGCGCCGATGATCGACCTGCCGGGCCTCGCCGGGGCCGCGCCGATCTGGCGCGACGTGATCGAGGCCGCGACGGCTGACCGGCCCGTGCTCGGGTTCACGCCTCCCGAGACGATGGTCGAGATTGTCGTCTGCTCGCCCACGGGGCTCCTGCCCGGTCCGCACTGTCCCTCACCGGTGCGCGAGTGGTTCATCGCCGGGACGGAACCCACCGAGCCCGAGACGTACTACCTGCCACGCGCGGACGGAGCGCTTGCCATCGACCCGCCCGCCGAGGCGCGCCCGTGGGCCGCGCGAGCCGGCGTTCGGCTGGCCATGCACGAGGACGGAGCAACCGAGGCCGGGCTGACGATCGTGCAGCCGGCGGAAGGAGCCGTGCTCTACATCGCGCCCGAACTGGCGCGGCAGGAGGCGCTGCTGCGCGCGGCCGCGCCGGCGGGCGCCGAACGAATCGAGTTCCGCATCGACGGCGTCCCGGTGGGCAGCGCATCCGGGCCGGACGCGCGGGTGGTCTGGACCCTGGCCGTCGGTCTCCACCGGCTCGACGTGGTGGCGACGCTCAACGACGGCGGCACGGCCATGGCCTCCTCGCGGTTTGAGGTGCAAGACAGATGAACAGATCCGGACCTGCACGGGAGCGACCGCGGCTCTGGATGACCACCATCGCCAGTCTTGCGGCCCTCGCGGTGGCCGCGACCGCGCTGCTGGCATGCGACAGCGGGCCGGACGCGCCGCCTGCGCCGACGGCAGCCCCCTCTCCGCCGGCGGTCGCCTCGCCCTCCGCGGTCGCCTCGCCCGCGGCGGACGCGACGCCCACGGTCACGGTCGCGGCCTCGCCTTCGCCGACGATTGTCGCTCCGTCGCGGCCCGGGGTCGCGAGCGCACCCTCGCCCACGGCTACCGGCTCACCCACGCGCACTGCGACGCCCGCGATCGTCCCACCCGCCTCGCCAACGGTCGCCCCACCGGTTTCGCCCACGCCTACCGCCTCGCCCTCGCCCACGGCCACCGTCTCGAGGGAGGCCCTGCCCCCGGTCGCCGTCTCGCCCGGAGGCGAGGAGGCGCCGCGGCTCGCGATCGTGAAGATCGCCTTCCGCGATCCGCCCCCCGAAGCAGAGGGCGACGAACTCGTGCGGATCGATCCGCCCGCCGAGGGCTCCTTCGTCTGGGCCGACGATCGCACCCTGCTGTTCCAGCCCGATTTCCCCGGCTGGCAGCGAGGCCAGCGTTACCAGCTGCTCGTGGACGCCTCGGCCGCGGGCATCGCGGACGACTACGTGCACGCGTTCACTGTCGAGGGGCAGCTCGAGGTGGCCTACGTCATCCCCGGCGACGGGGATCGCGGGGTCCCGACCGAGGCGCGGATCCTCGTGCAGTTCAATCGCTCCGTCGCGGCGCTGACGGTGCTCCAGGAGGGGCCCGCGCCGGAGGTGCTGGAGTTCGATCCCCCCCTGGCCGGTCAAGGCGAGTGGCTCAACACCTCGCTCTACCGCTTCATCCCGAGCGACCTGCGGCCCAGCACCGAGTACCGCGTGCGCATTCCGGCGGGGCTGACCTCGGCAGCCGACGGCGTGCTCCTGTCCGACTTCGCGTGGAGCTTCGCCACGTTCCAGCCGGCGGTCACGCGCTTCCATCCCGGAGACGGCACGTTCTACGTCGAACCGGACGGCCCCTTCAGCGTCACGTTCAACCAACCGATGGACCGCGCCTCGGTCGAGGCGGGCCTCGTGCTGCTCGAGGCGGGCGGGGCCCCGCTTCCGGTGTCGTTCGCGTGGAGCACGAACGACACGGTCGTCTCGATCACACCCGCTGGACCGCTGGCCCTCAGCGCCTCGTACCGCGTAACCGCACCCGCCGGCTTGCGCAGCGCGAGCGGCGGCGAGACCCCCTCGGCACGGGTCGCCCACTTCAAGACGATCGATCCGCCGAGGCTCGTGCGCACGTCGCCGAGGGACGGCGCCACGGGCGTGAGCTGGTACGACATCCGGCTCTACTACAACAACCCGATGGACCCCGAGTCCTTCAAGGGCCGCGTCTCGATCAGTGGCATCGACCCCGATGACATCACGGTCTACGCGTACTACCAGGAGGCCTCGGTACGCGTCTGGCTCGACTACTCGACCACGTACACCATCCGGATCGCCGAGGGCGTCCGCGACCGCGGCGGCCGCCCGCTGCCCGCCGCCGAGTTCACGTTCACCAGGTCCGCGCCTCCCCCTCCAACGCCTTCCGTGAACCTCGCCGTACAGGGGAGTTTCGTGACCTGGTCGGCGAACGGTCCGCAGCAGCTCTACTACCACGCGAGGCATTCCGAGAGTGTCCGCTTCCGCCTCTACCGCCTCTCCGAGAGCGAGGCCGACATGCTGCTGCATCGCGGCCACATCGACGGGTGGCGCAACGGGCGGCGTGACGCGTTCTGGCCCGCCAGCGATCCGATACGCGACTGGACCCGGGAGATTGCCGAGGAACTGCGCGACGCGCGGCGGATCTACTCGACCACGCTCGGAGACGGCGAACCGCTGCCCCGAGGCGACTACTTCCTCGCCGCGGGCGGCCAGAAGCTGGTGTTCAGCATCGTCGACACCGCCATCGTCACGAAACTGTCGAGCGCCGAGTTGCTCGTCTGGGCAATCGACTACGAGACAGGCGAGCCGCTCGCGGGCATCGAGGTGCGCGCCAGCCGGGGCGCGAACGTCCCCGCTGGGACGGCGAGCACCGATCAGGACGGGCTGGCGCGGTTCGCCGTCTCCTCCTACGACGATCAGCTCGTGCGGATCGAGGGCGCCGACAGGTACGGCGTGGCTTCCACCAGGTGGGATCAGGGCAGCTCACGGTGGCAACTGGGCGTGCCCACCTCCGCGTACTGGCCCGGCGTACTGGGGCACCTCTACACCGATCGGCCGATCTACCGGCCCGGCGAGACCGTCTTCTACAAGGGCGTCGTGCGCCACGAGCAGGACGCGACGTACTCCATTCCCGAGCAGTACGAGAAGTTCACGCTGCGCATCCGCGACTCGCACTACAACCGGGTGTCGTCCACGACCACGCTCGTCAACGAGCTCGGCACGTTCGACGTCGAGTTCGTGCTGCCGGACGACGCTCCGACGGGCGCCTGGTACATCGAGCTGTCCGACGGAAGTGACTACATCACCTCCACGAGCTTCACCGTGGCGGAGTTCCGCGCCCCGGACTTCGAGGTGGATGTCGAGACGTCGCTCGCGAACTACATCGACCGCGAGCCGATCGACACCGCGACGCATGCGCGCTTCTTCTTCGGCGGGCCCGTCCAGGACGCGCGCGTCAATTGGTCCGTGGTGTCGTCGCCAACCCGGATGCGCGTCGAAGGCTACGAGCGGTACTCCTTCAACGACTCCGACCGCTACCGCTGGGCGACGTACGAGCGACCGCTGCGCGCCGAGGGCAGCGCGCGAACGGACCCGCTGGGCGTCGCGCGCTTCGACGTTCCCGCGGCACTGGGCGCCAACGAGGGCACGCAGTACTTCGCGATCCGGGCGACGGCGATAGACGCGAACGGTCAGGCCGTGGCGAGCAGCAGCTCGGTGACCGTGCATCCCGCCTCCTGGTACGCGGGCGTTCGCCCCGAGTCGTACATCGCGACGACCGGGACGCCGACCAGCATTCACCTCGTCACCGTCGATATCGAGGGTGAGATCGCACCACAGCGGCCCGTGACCGTGCGCATCTTCGAGCGCACCTGGATCACGACCAAGGAACGGTCTTCCAGCGGCGGCCGCATCTACCGCAGCGAACCCCTCGACACCGAGATCGAGGTGCACACGGCGACCACGAACGAGGCCGGCGAGGCATCGATCACGTTCACGCCTCCCAGGTCCGGCACATACCGCATCGTCGCGGAGTCGACCGACGAGCAGGGCCGCAGCGCGCGCTCCTCACGCTTCCTCTGGGTGAGCGGCACGCAGCGCGCGGAGTGGCGGGTGCGCAACGACGACATCATCGAGCTGGTCGCCGACCGCGAGAGCTACGAGGTCGGGGACGTCGCGGAGGTGCTCGTGACCGCGCCGTTCGAGGGCGCGGTCGGCCTCGTGACGATCGAGCGCGGGCGCGTGCTGAGCAGCGAGGTCCGTGTCTTCGAGACCAACAGCGAGGTGCTGCGCATCCCGATCGAGGACGCCCACCTGCCCAACATCTACGTGGGCGTCGTGCTCTACCGTGCGCCCACCGAGGCCGACCCGCTGCCGCGCTACCACGTCGGCTACGTCGAGCTGACCGTCTCGACGGCCCCGCGCGTGCTGGACGTGCGGATCACGCCGGACCGGGAGCGGGCCGCGCCCGGCGAAACAGTGAGCTACGAGGTGCAGGTGACGGACTGGCAGGGCCGCGGCGCCGCGGCCGAGGTCTCGGTCGCGATCGTGGACCAGGCGGTGCTCGCGCTTGCCAACGACGTGGGGCCGGACGGCCTACGTGCGTTCTGGTACCAGCGCGCGCTGGGCGTCCGGACGGCCTCGTCGCTCTCCGCCTCGGTGGATCGCCGCAACGACATCTACAGCGAGGCCGAGGAGGGCGGCAAGGGCGGTGATGGCGACAGCTACGGGTCTCGCGGTACCTACGTGCGCCGCGACTTCCAGAACACGGCGCTCTGGATCGGGCAACTCCAGACGGACGAGCAGGGCAGGGCCAGCTTCGAGCTGCGCCTCCCGGACAACGCCACCACCTGGCGCGCGCAGGCCCGCGCCGTCAGCGGCTCGACGCAGGTGGGCGAGGGCGAAAGCGAGCTGCTGGTCACGCAGCCGCTGCTCGTGCGCCCCGCGCTGCCGCGCTTCCTGCGCGTCGGCGACGAGGTTGTACTGCGCACGCTCGTGCGTAACGGGACGGCGGGCCCTCGCGACGTGACGGTCACGATCGAGGTCGAGGGTGTCACCCTCGAGGGCGGGGCCACGCGCTCCGCCCGCATCGAGCCCGACGTGTCGGCGGTCTTCGAATGGCCCGCGCGCGTGCTCACGAACGGCACGGCGACCGTCCTCTTCCGGGCGTACGCCTCGGGCGGCTACAACGACGCCGTCGAGATCAGCCTGCCCGTGTACCTGGACGTGACGCCGGAGACGACCGCGACCGGCGGCGTCCTCGACGGCACGCTGGCGGTGGAGGCGGTGTACCTGCCGGACTACGTCATCACGGAGACCGGCTCGCTGGAGATATCACTCCAGGGTTCGCTGGTCGGGGCGCTCGACGACGAGCTGGGCTCGTTCGCGCCGCCCCCGCCGCCCCGGCGGGAATCGAGCGTGCGCATCGCCAGCCGCGTGATCGCGTCCACTGCGGTGGAGCGCGGCACGGCCGGAGGCCTCAGCACCGGCTGGCAGAGCCAGCTCCGGAGGGACGTGACGGAGCTGATCAGCCGGCAGCGCTACGATGGCGGCTGGGCCTGGTGCCAGACCTGCCGCACGAGCCTGATGTGCAGCGGCTGGGTGCTGATCGCGCTCGGCGAGGCGCGCGACGCCGGCTACTCCGTCCCGGACCGCGTGGTCACCAATGCCACCCAGCTGATCACGAACCATGTGCACCGCAGGACCGATGTCCAGTACCCCTCGGACCCGAACCAGCACGCCTTCCTGCTCTACGCGCTCACCGACGCCTCGAATCGCGGCGACACGGCGAGCACGCTCGCCCTGCAGCAGGCAGGCACGATGCGCGCCATCGTCGAACAGCACCGCGCGAGCCTCACGAGCTGGGGGCGCGCCTACCTGCTGCTCGGCCTGCTCGCGACCGGGCACGACGCTGGTCACGAGGCCGTGCGCGCGCTGCTCAACGACCTCACCGCGGACACCATCGCCAGCGCCAACGGCAACCACTGGCAGGACGAGCGGGTCGGGGGCTCGATGCATAACGGCAGCGTGCGCACCACCGCGCTCGTCCTGCGCGCGCTCATCGAGGTCGATCCGCATCACCCGCTGATCGAGGAGACCGCACGCTGGCTGGCGCTCGCCCGTACGGCCGGCGACTGGAGGACGAGCGTGGGCATCGCGCAGGGCATGGCCTCGCTCGGCGCCTTCGCCGAACTGACCGGCGAGCACCTCGGTCAGTACGACTACGCGGTCTGGCTCAACACCCGCGAGGTGATCGAGGGCGACTTCGACGTGCCCGCGCGCGACTACGTCGACGGCGCGTCGATCGCGATCGCGGAGCTGCCGCTCGGCGAGGTCAGCCGCGTGCAGTTCGAGCGCGAGGCCGGTACCGAGGGGCGGATGTACTACGGGCTCAACCTGCGCTACGTCACGCCCGCGAGCGAGATCGAGGCGCTGAACCGCGGCTTCGCCGTCTCACACCGTTACTCGCTGCTCGACGAGCCCGAGACCGCCATCAGCAGCGCGACCATCGGCGACGTGGTGCGGGTGGAGCTGACGGTGATCGCGCCCACGGACCGCGTCTTCGCGAAGGTCGAGGACTTCCTGCCCGCGGGCCTGGAGCCGATCGACCCCCGGCTGAACATCGTCGGGGACGATCTGCGCGAGCGATTGCGGGCCGACCGCAGCGAGGCGCTGCGCGGGGGAGCACCGGCGTACTACGCACCCTGGTACCGCTGGTACTACAGCCCGTGGGACCAGGTGGACCTGCGCGACGACCGGGTCGTGCTGCTCGCCGATCGCCTGTCGAAGGGCGTGCACGAGTACGTCTACTACGCGCGGGCAACGACCCCGGGCGACTTCTTCGTCGCTCCCGTGCACGCGGAGGAGACCTTCTTCCCCGAGGTCTTCGGACGCAGCGACAGCAGCCGCTTCACCGTCGTCGCGGACGAGTAGCGGGCCTCGCAGCGCACCCCGGTCAGCGCTGTACCTGCGGCAGCACCCGCGCGCCGATCAGCTCGAGTGAGGCGAAGTCCGTGAGCGCGTGGTGCTGCAGCATGATGCGCGTGATCCCGGCTTCCTCGCAGCGCCCGATCTGCTCGACGATGGCGTCCGGCGTGCCGACCAGCCAGCCTCGCGCCTCGAGCAGGGCGAGTGTGTCCTCGAACGGCTGCCCCCCGAACGCGGGAACCTGCGCGGCGACGCGTTCGAGGTGGGCGCGTTGCTCCGCCTCGTCGCGCCCGACCACGAACCCCGCCATCTGCGAGTGGCGGATCTCGGAGGCGTCGCGCCCGGCATCCTCGCAATGTGCGGCGAGCACTCCGGCGAGCCGCCGGTACTCGTCGAGATCGACGCCGGCGAAGTTCCACTCCTGCGCGTAGCGGGCGGCCATCTGCAGGGTGCGCCGCTCGCCGCGGCCGCCGATCAGCAGCGGCAGCGGGTGCTGCGCGGGCTTCGGATAGCAGACCGCCTCGTGCAGCCGGTAGTAGCGCCCCTCGAAGCTCGCCGGCTCGTCGCCGAGCAGCGCCAGCACGACCTGGATGCCTTCCTCGAGGCGGTCCATGCGCTCGCGCAGGCTGGGGAAGGGCAGGCCGAACGCCTCGTGCTCCCCGACGTTCCAGCCGGCGCCGACGCCGAGGACGAAGCGTCCGCCGCTCAGGTCGTCGAGCTGCGCGGCCATCCGTGCGAGCAGCGAGGGATGGCGGAACGTCATCGAGGCGACAAGCGGCCCGAAACGGATGCGCTCGCTCTCCTCGGCGGCCACGACGAAGGAGATGAACGTCTCCAGCGCGTCGCGGTCGCGGGCCCCGGTGAGCGAGTGGAAGTGATCGGAGCGCCAGAGCGACTCGAAGCCGGCGTCCTCCGTGGCGCGCACGATGCGCCGCCACAGCTCCCAGCCGAGCCCCTCCTGCCCCTCGATCATCACGCCGAGATCCATCACAGGCCTCCGTCGTCGCGCCGACGGGCTGACGCTACTGGTTTCCGAGGATCAGGGTGGAGGTGCCGGAGAACATGCCGGCCGGGGCGTGCGTCATGCTCAGCTCGAGGTCGGGGAGCTGGCGCTCGCCGGCCTCGCCGCGTAGCTGTGTGACCGACTCCATGATCGCGAACATGCCGTACATGCCGGTGTGCGTGTAGGAGAGCCCGCCGCCGTTGGTGTTGATCGGCAGCTCGCCGCCGGGCGCGCTGCGCATCTCCGCGAAGTAGGGGCCGGCCTCGCCCGGCTGCACGAAGCCGAGCGCCTCGAGGCCGTAGATGGGGACGTGCGTGAAGGCGTCGTAGAGCATCAGGTGGCGGATCGCCGAGTGGTCGAGCCCGGCCATCGCGAAGGCGTCCGCGCCGGTGTACTTCGCCGACGTCCACTCGGTCATGTCGTCCATGAAGCTGATCGCCTGGTGCGCCGTCGCCTCGCCGCGCCCGAGCAGCCAGACGGGCGGCTTCGGGAAGTCGCGCGCGCGTTCCTCGCTGACCAGCACCAGCGCGCCGCCGCCGTCGGTGACGAGGCAGCAGTTGAGCAGACGCAGCGGCCAGGCGATCACGCGTGAGTTCAGCACGTCCTCCACGCTGATCGGGTCGCGCATCATCGCGCGGGGGTTGAGCGTCGCCCACTGGCGCGTGGCGACCGCCACGGCGGCGAACTGCTCCTCGGTGCTGCCGAAGTGGTGCATGTGCCGCACCTGCGGGATCGAGAACATGCTCGGCGCGCCCCAGCCGCCGAACGGCTCCTCGAACTGCCCCGCGATGCTCGAGGGCCCGCTGTCGCGCGGGGGCATGCCGACCCGCGATCGGCCGGACTCGCCGTGCGTGACCAGCACCGTGTCGCAGTAGCCGGCCTCGATCGCGGCGGCCGCGTGGCCGACGTGTATGAGGAAGGAGCCGCCGCCCACCGCCGTGCCGTCCACCCAGCGCGGCCTGATGTTCAGGTACTCCGAGATATGCGCCGGCGTCGCGCCCGCGGTGGCGATGCCGTCGACGTCGTCCTCGGTAAGCCCGGCGTCGGCGAGAGCGAGCCGGGCCGCCTCGGCGTGCAGCTGGATCATCGAGCGGTCGGGCAGTACGCCGAGCTCCGTCTCCGAGGCGCCGACGATCGCGACCTTGCGGCTGAGGCGGCTTGATGCGGGCATCGTCGACTCCTCGCTACGTCCTGAGCGGCCGGAACTTCGGCAGCGTCACCTCGTCGGTGACGGCGTCGAAGACGATCTCCAGCGGCATATCGACGGGCAGCGCCTCGGGCGTGGGCTCCACCTCGACGAGATTGGTCAGCATCCGCGGGCCCTCGTTCAGTTCGACGACGGCGATCACGAAGGGCGTCTCCTCGGCGAAGCCGCCGACGCCGCGATGTGAGATTACGTAGGTGTGAAGCTTCGCGCGGCCGGAGACAGTCTCCCAGTGCACGTTGCCGGAACGGCAGCCCGCGTGCGGGCAGAAGGGGCGGGGGTAGAAGTAGAAGCGATCGCAGTCCAGGCAGCGCTGGATGCGCAGCTCGTGCCGCTTCAGGCCGTCCCAGAACTCCTGGGTCTCCGGCGTCGCCTGTGGCAGCGGCTTGTCGTAGGCCATCGTCTCCTCAGCTCCGGCGCCGTCGGCGCGCCCTGTCAGTCTCCGAGGACCGTCTCGTAGCCGAGGGAGCGGATCTCCTCGACGTACTCGGCGCGCCAGCCGGCCGCGGGGATGCGGCGGTGCAGCTCGCGGAACTCGCGGTGGTAGCGCAGGTACTCCTCCTCGAGCCGCCGCCGCCACTCCGACTCCTCGCGGTAGGCGTCCGGGTCCACCTCCTCGAAGCGGCGATCGAAGCTCTCCTCGTCGAGGTCGAACTCGTCGCGCCAGTACTCGGCGAGGTAGTCGAGCGAGTCCTCGAGGTCGCGGCGGCAGTCTAGCATGTAGGTCTCGAGCAACTGACCGGCGTCGGCGGTGGAGCCGCGCAGCCGCTCGGGGCGTGCGCAGTCCTCGCAGAGGGTGACGAGCTTGCGCGCCTCGCAGGCGTCGCCGCGGGGGCAGTTGTGGTGGCGTGGTGCGAAGGGCGAGAGTTCGGGCTTGCGGGAGTAGCCGACGACGAGGGCCTCGAAGTCGGTCTGGCAGCGCGGGCAGGTGAGTCGCCGCGCGAAGATCTGGTTGATCGCCTCTTGCCAGTTGATACGCACCACTCACCCCTCCGCGCCATCGGTCGGGCTCACTGGATGGTACGCCCGGCCCGGGCACTGTCAACGCGGCGTGGTTGCCGCGAGGGTGCTACCCGCCCGGCAGACCGCGCGAACGGCGCCTCGCGAGCGCAGATGGCCGCCTGTGAGCGGGTACCATGACGGTGCACGGGAGCGAACAGCAATGACGGCCACCGAAACGAAGCTGCTGACCGCCGGCGAACTGCTGCGGCTCTACAGCAAGGGTGAGCGCGGCGAGTTGATCCGGGGCGTGTGTTGCGAGACGCAGCCGGAGGGGGCCGAGCATGGCCGCGTGCTGGCCACTCTGGGCGCGCTGCTGGCCAGCTTCGTCCAAACCCGCCGGCTGGGGCGGTTGGCCATGGGATCCGGGATCTGGCTCGACCACGACCCGGACACGGTGCGCAAGGCCGACATCGCGTACTTCGCGCCGGGGCGGCTGGAGGGGCGCGTGACCGGCTACGCTGAGGTTCTCCCCGACCTCGTGGCCGAGGTCGAGTCCTTCACAGACGGCCGCAACGCGATCTTCGACAAGTCGCATATGTGGCTGTCCAGCGGCGTGCGCCTCGCGTGGGCCGTGTATCCCGAGTCGCGCACGGTCGCCGTGCACCGGCCGGGCGAACGCCGCGTGATGCTCGCCGCCGGCGACGCCCTCGATGGCGAGGACGTGCTGCCCGGCTTCAGCTGCGCGGTGAGCGCAGTCTTCGACGAGTAGCGCAGCCCGCATCGCGGCCCGGCCGCCCGAGGGCGCTACCCGCCCTGCCGGCCCGCCGCCAGTTCGCGCTCGTAGCTGCCGGACTGACCCGGCATCTCCTCGACCTCGACGGCGATGCGCGTGAGGTTGTCCGCCCCCTCGGCCGCGAGGCCCGCGACAACGACCTCGCAGAGCCACTGCGCCAGCAGTTCGGCGGTGCTGTTCTCGATCGGCAGCACGGCTACGTCGGCGGCCGGGAAGCGGTACTCGCGGTCGCCAAAGCGCACGACCCACGCGTCCCCCTGCTCCTCGATCTCGAGCAGCGTCGAGTCGCGCTGGAGCAGGAAGCGGTGATCGAGGCGCTCGCAGGCCTCGCGCGTGAGGCGCTTGAGCACGCTGAAGTCGATCACCCAGCGGTCCGCGGTCAGCACGCCCTCGACGCGGCAGCGCACGATGTAGTTGTGTCCGTGCAGCGGCTCCAGTTCGTCGCCGAGCGTCGCCATGTGCGCCGCGGCAAAGCGCAGCCGCACGCCCTCGACGGTGACCGCGCGCTGTTCCGTGCCTGCTCCGCTCATCGCCCTGCCCCGGCTGGTTCAGCGTCCCGCCCAACGAACGAGGGCAGCCGCATGGCTGCCCTCGTGACGTTCATCGCTCGCTGCGTCTGCTCAGACGGCAACCATGTCGAGCAACTGGTCGACGCTGCGCTCCTTGACGCGCAGACGTTGCTTCGCCTCGACGAGGCGCTCGTGCATCGGCACGCTGTCGTTCGCGCGGTGCAGCAGGCCGACCGGGATGCCGTCCTGACGGACGAGGTCGAGCGCAGCGGCGAGGTTGTTCGGATCGTGGCTCTCCGGGATGTCCCAGGCGCCGGGGTCGATGCCCTTGGCCGGGTTGCCCTTGAGTGCCTCGTAGGTGTCGTTGTATTGGGTGCAGGGGGACTGCACATGGACGATGGAGAAGCCTGGGTAGTCCATCGCCTCACCGATCCGCGCCGCTATCACACGCGGCTGCGTCGAGACCGCGGAGACGATGAACGGCACTCCGTACGAGAGGTACAGCAGCAGCGGGTTCATCGGGTCGTCGAGCTTGCCGTAGGGCGTGGTCGGTGTGATCTGGCCGAACTCGGTGGTCGGCGAGGCCTGACCCTTGGTCAGCCCGTAGACCCCGTTGTCCATGATGATGCAGGTCACATCGAGGTTGCGCTTCGCCGCCGGGGCGATGTGCTCGGCGCCGATGCTGAGGAAGTCGCCGTCGCCGGCCACCACCACGACGTTGAGGTCCGGCCGCGACGACTTCACGCCGAGCGCGATCGGCAGCGTGCGGCCGTGGATGCCGTGGATGCCGAACGGCTGCGGGCCCTCCTGCAGATGCACGAGGTTCCCCGAGCAGCCGATGCCGGCGACCATCACGGTCTCCTCGATCGGCCGCTTCGTGTTGTTGACCCACTCGGCGAGGGAGAGCTCGACGGCGCGAACCACCGCAAAGTCCCCGCAGCCCGGGCACCACTTGAAGTCGTAGTCGGGATTGCGCTTGGTCATACCTGAGCCAGCCTTCCGGCGCCGCAGCGCTCCTGGACTCGTGCGACGAGGTTTCTCACCTTGAACGGCAACCCGGTGAACTGCGTGATTGACTCCGCAGGCACGCCGAGTTGCCGCAAGACGCTCGAGAATTGTCCGAGATAGTTGAGCTCCGGCACAAGCACCAACTCCCTGCTGCGCAAGTGATCGAGCAGCGCCGGGGGCAGCGGGTTGAGGTACATCGTATAACACCAGCCGATGTCCACGCCCGCCGCGCGCAGTTCCTCGTAGGCCGCGCGCGCCGCGCCCTTCGATCCGCCCCACGGCATCAGCGCAACGGGCGAGTCCATGTTCTCGGCCTCGTAGTCGCCGTCCTCGAGGATCTTGAGCTTGTTGAAGCGGCGCGCCGTCATCGTCGGGTGCGTGTCCGGCTGGTGGACGGTGTCGCCCTGCTCGTCGTGCTCGGAGGCGTTCGCGACGTAGGCGCCGACCCCGCCCGGTACGGGGAAGGGCGTCACGCCGTCGCCGGCGTAGCGGCGGTTGCCCACCGAGCCGTCCGAGACGACGCGCTGCTCGACGACGGCGTCGGCGGGGTTGGGGCGCGGGATGTCCTGCGCGCGCTCGGCGAGCTGCATCTCGCTGAGCACGATCACCGGGCCCTGGTAACGCTCGGCCCAGTTGAGGCCCATGATGCCGGCCGTCCAGCACTCCTCGACGGTGCCCGGCGCGATCACCGGCATTCGCAGGTCGCCGTGGCCGGGGTTGAGGCAGGCCAGCAGGTCGGACTGCTCCGTCTTCGTCGGCAGGCCCGTCGCCGGGCCGCCGCGCTGCACGTCGACCACCACGCAGGGGATCTCCGCCATCCAGGCGAAGCCGAGGCCCTCGCCCATCAGGCTCAGCCCCGGACCGGCCGTCGAGGTCATCGCCTTCTTGCCGGCGTAGCCCGCTCCGATGATCGTCGAGATCGACTCGATCTCCGAGCTGGCCTGGACGACCGACTTGCCCTCGCCAACGAGATAGTCCTCCATGAACACGAGGATCGTCGTCGCCGGCGAGATGGGATAGCCGACGAAGATGTCGAGGCCCGAGGTGATCGCCCCGAGCGAGAGCAGGTCGTTGCCCTTGATCACCACGCGCGGGCCGTTCCCGGCCGGCGGGGCGTCGAGGTCGGAGACCTTGAAGCCGGCGCGCTCGATCTCCTGCACGCCGAGCTTCAGCGCCTCGATGTTGGCGTCGATGATCTGCTGGTCGTTGTCGCGCCCGCGCGTGAAGCGTTCGCGGATGAAGTCCTCGAAGTACTCGGGCGGCATCCCGCCGAGTGCGGCGACCGCACCGATCACAACCATGTTGGCTGCGCGCGGGTTGCCCGTGGAGCGCGCCAGCTCGTCGACGGCGATGCCGACGGCGCTGCCGTTCGAGTCCAGTTCGAAGTCCTGCGCGTTGTAGACCAGCACGCCGCCGTCGCGCAGTTCGGGGACGTGACTCTCGTAGGCCTCGCGGTTGAGCACCACGAGGATGTCGAGGGCGTCGCCGTCGTGCTGGATCGGACTCGTCGAGATGCGTGTCTGCGCCCAGGTGGGGCCGCCCTTGATCTGCGACGGATAGGTCGAATAGGTCTGCACGTGGTAGCCGACGCGGCCGGCTGCCTGCGCGAGCCCCTCGGCGGCGGTGACCTGACCCTGGCCACCTTCACCTGCGAACCGGACGATCAGGTCTGTGCTCATCTGTCCTCATCCCGGAGTGGCGCCTGGGAGATCGCGGGTCCATTCGAACGGGGAGCCAGGTGGGCCAATCGCGCGCGAGGGTACACGGATCGGCAATGCCGGAGCGACGTACGCCTTGCGCGTGATGTGTGGCCTGTGATCCGGAGTGCCGTCATCGTGGCGTCCGGCCTCGCGATTATCCTGGGGAGGTTCCCGCTGCATCGTACGCGATGCTTCCAAGTAAGGAGTATCGTTCCCGCGTACGGCTACGTTCAACCGTCCGCGCCGGTCTGCTCTCCACCTCTGGCGCAATTCGCGTGAGTGAGGTTATCCACCGGAATCTACGACGCGTCAACAACGTCAGGAACGGGGCAGTCCGAGCGCGCGCGTCGCGATGATATTGCGCTGGGTCCCGGGGGTTCCGCCGCCGCGAGGGGAGGCGGGCCGAGGCGTGCTAGTAAGCCCCTTGCGCCTCGAAGAAGCGACGCGGGTTCTCGACCATCATCGTGTGCTGCTGCTCCTCGCTCACGCCCAGCGCGGTGAGGGCAGGGAGGACCTTGCGGGAGACCGTGAGGAAGTTCCAGTCCTCGGCCACGGGCCCCTGGCGCGTCTCCCGCGGCGAGACATCCAGGTAGGTGCTCGCATCGTGCGCGAGCGCAAGCTGCGAGGCGAACCCGCGCTTGCACAGCTCCGCCGCGGTCGCGATGCGATCCTCCAAACTCACCCTCGTGAGCCCGAAGCGATCGAGGCCGATCAGGCTGCCGCGCTCCATGAGGCTCGTGAGGTAGTCGAGGTCCGTCGTGTCGCCCACGTGGCCGATCAGCACGCGCGTGAGATCGACGCCTTCCGCCTCGAAGAGGTCCTGCTGGTCCCGTCCGGTTTCGTGAGCCGCGCTGGAGTGCGTGATGATCGGCGCGCCGGTGCGGCGGTGCGCCCTCGCCACGGCGCGGAGTTGCACCGCGTTGGCCTCGGTCACGGCCTCGTCCGTCGCGATCTTGATCACGCCGGCGCGGATGCCGCTGCCGGCGATGCCTTCCTCGATGTCGTGGACGTAGAGCGGCACGATCAGCTCGGGATCGCCGCGGCTGAGAAACAGCGGCGGGTGCGAGTGGATCCCGGTGGCGACGATGATGTTGACGGGAGAGCGCTCGGCCACTTCCTGGACGAACCCGATCTCCCGGCCGAGGTCCACCGTCGTCAGCTCGACCATCGTGTGGATGCCGGCCTCGTAGGCCTCCTCGAGCTTCTCGATCGCGTACTCGATCTCTGCCGCGCGGTCGTAGCCGGGGAAGAGGTGAGGCCAGTTCGCCCGGACATTCGGGGACTCAATTTTGATGTGCTCATGCATCAGCGTGAAGCCGAGCTCGCTCGTGTCGATGTCGCCTCGTGCGGTCGGGACCGTTGCCATGGTGCGCCCCCTCGTGCCCCGCGCCGCGCCTGACGCCGGGCGAACGCGGGCGAACTGTAGCACGGGAGGGATGACGACCCGCGGACGCGGCGCGCCTCCTACTTGTGGACATAACATCGTCACGGCAACACTGCCCGTACCGCCTCGCCTTCGTATGATGGCGGCGAGGGGCGGACGCGAAGCGCCCGGGGAGGGGACAGCGTGATCAAGGCGTACGTGCTGATCGTCACGGACCCCGGAAGGACGCGCCACGTCACCGAGACCCTGGCGGCGCTGCCGCGGATTCGCTCCGTCAGCGAGGTGATGGGCCCCTACGACATCGTCGCCGAGATCGTGGCGGAGAGCCTGACCGAGATCCCGCCCATCCTCTCCGGCGAAATCCGCACCATCGAGGGCATCCAGTCCACGACCTCGCTCGTCGCGTTCCCGAGCGACAACCCGCAGTCCGACCAGTAGCGCCCGACGCGCCCGGAGGAGGCAGCCGATGGCGATCACCCTCGAGGCCGGCGACCGCGCTCCGGCGTTCACGCTGCCGGACCAGGACGGCGCGACGCATCGCCTGAGCGACTACCGGGGGCAGACGGTGGTGCTCTACTTCTACCCGCGCGACTTCACGCCGGGCTGCACGAAGCAGGCCTGCTCGCTGCGCGACACGAACGAGCAGATCGCCGCCGAGGGCGCCGTGGTCCTCGGCGTCTCCACCGACGACGAGGAGTCGCACCGCCGCTTCCGCGAGGAGCACGCCCTGCGCTTCCCGCTGCTCTCGGACGCGGGCGCGAAGGTCTCGACGCGCTACGGGTCATGGGGAGAGAAGACCCTCTACGGCCGCAAGAGCATCGGCATGACGCGCGCGACGTTCATCATCGGGCCCAACGGGAAGCTGCTGCGCGTCTGGAAGCGCGCCCGCGCCGCCGACCACGGCGAGACCGTGCTCAAGGCGCTGCGCGCCCTCGCCGCGCGGTCGTAGCGACCGGACGGGGCCTGCGCGGGGATTGCCCTCGACATAACTCTGGCTCTGCTGGATCCGCGGGTTCGTGAGGCGTCAACGCAACGCCGCGCGGGCAGTGCTCCGCCGCTCTCAGCCATGTCGCTACCCCAACGCTTCCCGGTCGGTAGTGGCTGGGCTTCGGACCCCGCAGCGCAATCGCGGCGCCGTGCGCCACGCCGCCAGCGCGGCGCTGGCTCCGGAGCCACCCAAAGCGACGATTGATGCATTGAGGTTCCCGCCGTCACCGAGGCCCGTGGGTCACGGCCTCGGACGCCGCTCCGGGAGGGGCTGGCACTCCCCGGCGATCGGGCCGTGCCGGATCACGTCGGTAAACTTCGCCCTATCTTTCTTATGTTGCCACGGGGCTTTGTCCCGCCGATCATCGGCGGGCGCGCCGAGGTCACGGAACTCGCTCACATCCGCAGCCGCACCTTCGCTGCGCGTACGCCCACTGAGCTGCGGCTCGCGATCGAGGAAGCCGGTGACTCAAGCGTCCGCGGGTCGCCTAGGATTGAACTGGCTCGGTCAGGGCCGTCGAACCCCCGACGAGGATCTCCGGCGCGGCCGGGCGACGTGGCATTGCGGATGGGAGCCTTCCGATGCGTGCCGTCATATCTCGCGCCGACCTGAGTTCGGCCCCGGCGCAGGAACTCCTCGAACGACTGAACAGTGAGCTGTCAGAACGCTATCCCGAGGAGGGCGCGAACTTCTTCAGCTTGGACCCTTCCGAAGTCACTCCCGGACGAGGCCTGTTTGTTCTCGCATGGCTCGATGGAGTCGCGATTGGGTGTGGGGCCGTGAGACGCCTCGACGGAGCCGACGCCGAGATCAAGCGTATGTACGTGGCGCCCACCGCCCGAGGAGGCGGCGTGGGGCGTGCGATTCTCGCGGAGCTCGAGGCCGAGGCCTTGGCGTTGGGGGCGAAGAGGATTGTATTGGAGACCGGGTTACGACAGCCGGAGGCCGTGGCTCTCTATCGGCGGCATTCGTTCGACGTGATTCCAAACTTTGGGCCATACGTTGGTTCCCCCCTGAGCCTCTGCATGGCGAAGACGCTCGCTCACGCTGAGTAACAGTGGTGTAGTTATGTAACACGATCTGCCCTCCCCGTCCCGCCGCGCGATCCGCGCGCGCGGTGATGCAGTTGCTGCGGTTACGTCCCCATGGACCCGGCGGTTCACCGGGGCAGTGATAGACTTGAGGCGTCCGCGCAAGGTCCGGAAGCAGACCGGCGCAGGGAGCCCGGCATGAACTCGAACGCGGCTCGTAACGCTCTCGTCGCAGTGCTCTCGGCCGTGATCGGCGTGTTGCTGATCGCGGCCGGCTTCCTCGCCGCCGTCATCGTCTTCGACGATGGCGACGAGGTCGCGCCGCCCGCCGCGGTCGCCGAGGTCACCGCGACGCCTGCGGCGGACGCCCCACCGACGCCGGATACGAGCGCCGCCGCCGGAGGCGTCGATATCCACGCCGGGATCTTCGAAGAGATCGTCGACATCCTCGCCGAGGACTTCGTCGAGCCGGAGCGCATCGACCGCCAGTTCCTGTTCGAGGGCGCGATCAACGGCATCTTCACCGCGCTCAACGACCCGCACTCCACCTACATCGACCCGCAGACGTTCGCGGTCTCGCGAAGCGACTTCTCAGGCGCCTTCCAGGGCATCGGCGCGACGATCGCGCGGCAGGACAACTACGTCGTGATCGTGGGGCCGCTGCCCGGCACGCCCGCCGAGCGCGCCGGCATCATGGCCGGCGACATCATCCTCGAGGTCGACGGCGAGTCGGCCGAGGGCTGGAGCGTGGAGAAGGCGGTGCTGCGCATCCGCGGCCGCACCGGCACCACCGTCGAACTGCTGGTGCGGCACGCCGACGGCAGCGAGGAGCTGATCCCGATCACGCGCGACGAGATCCTCGTGGCCTCGGTGGGCGCCTCGCCGCCGGGCGGCGTGCTCAAGGACGGCGACGACAACGAGGTCACGGACCTCGCCTACATCCGCATCCGCACCTTCACCGCGCGCACGCCGACGGAGCTGCGGCGCGCGATCGAGGCGGCCGGCGACGTCAGCGGGCTGATCCTCGACTTGCGCAGCAACCCCGGCGGCCTGCTGGTGGAGACGGCGCAGACGGCGGACCTGTTCCTCGATGGCGGGACGATCCTCGTGCAGGTCGATCGTGACGGGAACGAGCAGGTCTACAACGCGCAGCCGGGCACGGTCACGGACATCCCGGTGGCGATCCTGCAGGACGAGTTCTCCGCCTCCGGCTCCGAATTGCTGGCGGCGGCGCTGCAGGAGAACGACCGCGCGATCGTGGTCGGGGCCCCCTCCTTCGGCAAAGGCACCGTCAGCCACGCCCGCGACCTCAGCAACGGCGGCGCGGTCTACGTCTCGATTGCCCGCTGGCTGACGCCCGATCGCAACCTGATCGAGGGTCGCGGCGTTCTTCCTGACATCGAGGTGGAACTGACCGTCGAGGACATCGAGGAGCGGCGCGACGTCGCGCTCTATCGGGCGATCGACGCGCTGCGCGCGCAGGTCGCAGCGCAGAGCTCAGCCAGCTCGTAGTTATGTAACCTGAGCGCCACCCCTCCCCGCCCGGCGCACGGTTCGCGGGCGTGGTGGCGCCAGGGGAGCAGCGCCATGGCGAAGAAGCGATCACGCGGGCAGCGCAAGGCTCGCGACGGGGGCGCCGTCGCGACGAACCGCCGCGCCCGCTACGACTACGACCTCACGCAGAACATCGAGGCCGGGATCGTGCTCACCGGCTCCGAGATCAAGTCGATCCGCGGTGGCCAGGCCAACATCGCCGAGGGCTTCGGGCGCTTCCAGCGCGGGGAGTTATGGCTTTATAATGTACACATCGCTCCGTACGCGGCTGCACGTGAGAACCACGAGCCGACGCGTCCGCGAAAGCTGCTGCTGCATCGCAGCCAGCTCGAGCGGCTGGAGCGAGCGCTGCGCGAGCAGCCCGGCACGACGATCGTCCCGCTGCGGCTCTACCTGACCCGCGGGCTGGCGAAGGTCGAGATCGGGCTCGGTCGCGGCCGTCGCCGCTACGACAAGCGGCAGGCGATCGCGACGCGCGAGGCCGAGCGGACGATGCAGCGGGCGCTGCGCAGGGAACTGCGCTGAGCCGGCGGCAGCGCAGGCGAGGCCGGACGTGCGGCAGCGCGAACAGACGTGGGGACGATAGGAGTCGACAGGAGTTTACGGACACGGATTGCGGGCCGAGGCGCCACCAACCTCGTTAAACAGGTGGCAAACCGTAACTGGCGAAAGAGAACTCGCCCTCGCCGCCTAACCAGGCGGTGACGTCGCCCCCGGGCTCAGCCCGGCAGACCGGGAGGCGGCGACGTTACGCCGGGCTGCAACCGCGAAGACGCGCCACAGGTCTCGCGGCCAAGATTACTGCGGCTGGCCGGCCCACCCCTCGTCGGTGAAGGCAGGCCGGTGAGACCTTCTCACCGACTACGCCCGTAGTAGATTCGTGACGGACGCTCACTGGACGGGGAGTTCGATTCTCCCCCGTCTCCACCACTTCAACCCTGGCCCTGCCGAGCGCGCGCTCCGGGATGCGGCCGCCGGCCGCGCGGCCGCAGTCGCGCGGGTGGCGCTCGATATTGCGCCCGAGGCCGCCTGCTTCCGGATCAGCTGGCGCGAAGGGCGGGGCCGTCGAGTCCCTAGCCGCGCCTCAGCCGCACCGGGACCTCGCCCCATCCACGCATGAAGGTGGTGGGGTCGCGCTTTGACGGCCCCATCCGCTCGATGACCGGATAGCGGTCCAGCATCTCGTTCATCAGCCCCTTGACCTCGGCGCGGCTGACCGGTGCGCCGGGGCAGTAGTGGATCCCGAGGCTGAACGTCATGTGGCGCTTTGGCGGCCGATCGAGGCTGTAGCTGTCCGGGTCCTCGAACACGCGCTCATCATGGTTCGCCGACCCGTAGACGACCAGGACGTTGGAGTCCTTCGGGATCGTCACGTCGCGTATGACCAGATCCTCCTTCGCCCGGCGGCGCAGCGCCTGCACCGGGGCCTCGAGGCGCAGCATCTCCTCGATCGCCACGTCGATCAGCTTGCGGTCGTCCCGGATTCGCTGCCACATCTCGTGATGGTCGGCGTAGAAGTCGATCAGCAGCTCGATGAGGTGCTGGGTCGTGTGGAAGCCGCCCGTCATGATGTGCAGCAGCATGTCGATGATGAATCCCTGGTCGAACAGGAAGTCATCGAGGATGCGTTCGTCGCCGTACTTCTCCTGGGCAGCGACGAGCACGCTGATGAGATCGTTCCGGGGCTCCCGGCGCCGCTCCTCGACGGCCGGCCGGGCGACATCCCAGAGGTCCGCCTGGATCTCCTCCCACGGCCGCGCGTCTGGCGGTGGGTTGTTGCGATCGCTGAGCCTCGTGAGGCGTTCCGCGGTCAGCGCGAGGAACCGTTCGCTCGAGCTGCGCGGCAGCCCGATCACGTCCATCGTCACGATCCCGGGCAGGGGGATCGCGATCTCGGAGTGTGCATCGACGGTGTCTTGCTGCTCCGCCTCGTCGCACAACTCGATCGCGATCGCCCGGAACGACTCGTTGCGCGCGCGAATCGCCGCCGGCGTAAAGAGCGGCATCAGCATCTCGCGCAGGAAGGTGTGCTGCGGCGGGTCTCGCTCGATCAGCGGGCTCAGCCGCGGCACGTCCCCCTTCAGGAGCGGCAACGAGATGTTCGAGAAGCGCTCGTGGTCAAGGAGCACCGACTCGATGTCGTCGTACCTCGTCAGCATGAAGCAGTGCGATTCTTCGTCCCAATACACCGGCGCCTCGTCGCGGAACTTCTTGTAGATGGGGTACGGATCGTCCGCGAGGATCGCAGACGGGTTCGCGAGGTAGGTGCGAGGCGGTGCGTTGGTCACTGGCTTCACTCCTGGCATCCGCCGGCGGGCTCGTCAGCAGCGGTCACCGGCAATATACGGCACGGCCGGGCGAGCGATCGCTCCGCCCGCCGCGTGATAGGCTTCGCTGCCGCAGTCCGGCGTTGCCCGGGGAGGGTCGCAGCATGGCAGGCCGCAAGCTCGAAGTGACCGTGAACGCCGCCGTCTGCGTCGGCACGGCCCAGTGCGAGAATCTGGCCACCGGGACGTTCAGGGTGTCCGGTGGCCTCGCCGAGGTGATCGACGCCTCGGGCGACACACTGGAGAAGATCATGGCGGCGGCCGAGAGCTGCCCCGTCGAGGCGATCACGGTCGAGGACGCCGAGAGCGGTGAGCTGCTGTTCCCGCCCGACTAGGAAGCATCGAGCCTCATCGGCGCCCGTGAGTGAGCACACCCGGGAAGGGCGGCGCATGTGGAGCAACTTGACGGTCGCGTAGCCGTGATCACCGGCGGGGGCTCCGGGATCGGCGAGGGGCTGGCGCACGCTTGCCATGCCGCCGGCATGAGGCTGGTGGTCTCCGACATCGAGCAGGCGCAGGCCGAGCGTGTCGCCGAGGCGGTGCGGGAGCTGGGCGGCGACGCGGTCGCGGTCCGGAGCGACGTCACGGACCAGGCCTCGGTCGACTCGCTCGCCGATCAGGCGTACGAGGCCTACGGCGCCGTGCACCTGCTCTGCAGCAACGCCGGCGTGCTGACGGTAGGGCCGCTGATGGAGACGTCAGCGAACGACTGGCAGTGGCTCCTCAACGTGAACCTCTTCGGCGCCATTCACTGCGCCCACGCGTTTGTCCCGCGCATGCGGGCGCAGGGCGGCGAGGCGCACATCGCCATCACCGCGTCGGTGGCCGGGACGTACGCTGCCGACGACCTGGAGATCGGCGCCTACACCGCTTCGAAGTACGCGGTGGTCGGGTTTGCCGAGATGCTTCGTGTCGAGCTCGCCCCGCAGAGCATTGGCGTCTCGATGTTCTGCCCCGGCAGTGTCACGACCCGCATCGGGGAGTCGAGCCGGAACCGCCCGGATGGGCTGGGCGGGCCGGGCGCCCCGGATCCGCGGAGCCCCGAGGACCGGGAGGCACAGCGGGAGGTGCGTCCCCTGGTGCTCTCGCCGCGTCAGGCAGGCGATCACATCCTTGCGGGGGTGCGCGCCAACCGGAAATTCATCTTCTCGCACCCGGAGCGCCGGGCCTTCGTCGAGCAGCGGCACCGCGAGCAGATGGAAGCCTTCGACGCGGTCGAGTAGCCGCCCCGTCTCCGCAGCCGGCGTCGCGGTCCGCGGTTAGCCGCGCGGCAGCCCGAGCCCGCGCGTCGCGATGATGTTGCGCTGCACCTCGGAGCTGCCGCCTGCGATCGTCGCCGGAATCGTTCGTATGTAGAGGAACACGTGCCGGCCGCCGAGCACCTCCCGGCCGTCGCCCGGCCAGATCTGCGCGTGCAATCCGAACGCTCGCAGGGCGACGCGGTGCAGCTCCTGGCTCTGCTCGCTATGGAAGAGCTTGGTCATCGAGGCCTCGTAGTTCGGCACCAGACCCGCCGCCTGCATCGAGGCGACGCGAAGCGCGAAGTTGTGCGTGATCCCGGCGCCGATCACGAGATCCGCGAGGCGTGAGCGCAGCACCGGGTTGCGTGCAAGTTGCGAGCGCCCGTCTTCCGCGACTTCGCCGATGAGCGCCGTGATCTCGCTGAGCAGCGCCGCGGCAGACCCGATCCCGGAGCGCTCGTGGTCGAGCAGCGTCATCGCGACGTACCAGCCGCGGTTCTCCTCGCCGAGCAGGTTGGAGACCGGAACCCGCACGCTGTCGAAGAAGACCTCGTTGATGTGGTGGCTCCAGGTGGCGTCGATCAGTGGGCGTACGGTGATGCCGGACGCGTGGATGTCGTCGATCAGCAGGAACGAGATGCCGCGGTGCTTCGGCGCCTCCGGGTCCGTGCGCACGAGTGCGAACAGCGCGTCCGCGTCGTGCGCTCCGGAGGTCCAGATCTTCTGCCCATTGACGACGTACTCGTCGCCGTCGCGCTGCGCGCGCGTGGACAGCGAGGCAAGGTCCGAGCCGGCGCCGGGCTCCGAGTAGCCCTGCGCCCAGGCAACCTCGCCGGAGAGAATGTCCCCCAGGTACTTGCGCCGCTGCTCATCGCTGCCGTGCAGGAGCAGGGTCGGCCCGAGCAGCGAGACTCCCGATCCACCGACACCGGGCGCGGCCGCCTTCGACATCTCCTCGCGGAAGATCACGAGCTCCACCTGGGTGAGCCCGGCGCCTCCGTACTCCTTCGGCCAGTGCGGCGCGATCCAGCCGCGCTCCGCGAGCGCGTCGGCCCAGTCCTTCGCGGCGGCACGGACCTCCTCGTCCTCGCTCGCGCGGTCGGTGTACCAGGTCATGGGGCCGGCGATGGCCGTCTCGACGCTGTCGCCACGCTCGGCGTAGTACGCCGGCAGGCGCTCGCGAATGAAGTTCGCCACGTCCTCGCGGAAGCTGGACTGCGCGGCGCTGTCTTCCCAATCCACGGAGCACCCGCCCTTCCGGATTGCGTGCGGAGTGAGTCCGCTCATCGCGAGTGTCCCGTGCGAGCGCCCGCTAGGGCAAACCCGGCTCGGCGAGGCCCCGGCTCTCGAGGTACTGCCCCAGCAGCGCCGCGACCTCCCTGTTGTTGAGGTCGGAGAACGGGAAGTGGGTGTTGCCGTGCATGCCCAGGGAGGGGAGATCGACCAGCTCGGCGTCGCCCCCTCGCGCCGTCAGCGCCTCGATGAACTGCCGGGCGCGCCGCGTGTTGACCCGCCACAGCTCCACGCCGGTCACCGCGCTCGGCCGCACGCGCTCGATGTTGTCTCCGTAGACGAGCTGCACCGGGATCGCCGCCAGGCGCTGGAACTCCTGGCTCGTCACCTCGATCGGCGTGTTGATCCGCGCGACCGCCTCGACCTCGGTGTCGATCGCCGCGGGCGGCCCGTCGGCGGGGAACACGAACGTCCCCGGCTCGTAGGCGACGATGCCGCGCACATCGCGGTGGCGGATCGCGGCGAGCCATCCGTACTGTGCTCCGTTCGAGTGCGTCACGAGCGCGCACGGACCGGTGCGATCGATCAGCGCTGCGAGCGCGTTCGCCGCGACCTCCCGGTCCTCCTGGGGCGGACGCGAGACCACGCTCGCGCTCCGCTGGCGCAGCAGCTGGTCGAGCACGGCCTCGTCGTCGGGGAGCTGGAGCCCGTCGAACAGGCTCCTCGGATCGGGCGGAACCCAGCGCCCGAGGCGCCAGACGTTCCAGGTCTGGACATCGCCGAGCTGGCGGCGGGGCGAGTCGCCCGCGGCCGTGCCCCCGGCCCGGCCACGGCCCGGCAGGTCGATGACGTAGACGGCGAAGCCGAGCCGCAGCAGCAGATCGCGGAAGCCCTCGCGTCCGTCGGGCGTGCTCTCCCAGCACAGGCCTGTCGTACTGCCACCGTGCACAAGCACCAGCGGGAGCGCCCGCGCCCCGACAGGTATCTGATAGTGGACGTAGGCGTGGCCTCCGCGGAACTCTTCGCCATCCTGGTGCTCGACGCTCCCGCCCGCCATGAAGCTGCCCTGCTCGGCGAGCTCGATTGGCTGGCGGGTGGACGAGGAAGGCGGCATCGTTCCCCCTGCGGACCGCGTGGCGGGCAGTGTTTCGGTCGTGCGGCGCGGCGGTCAAGCTCCCCGCCGGATGGGGCCGGCCGCTACTGTGGACGTAATTCGGCTAGCATCGCGGTTCGACGGCCGGATGGCGGCGCTGGTGAAGGAGAGTTGCGTGGAGTACGAAGAGCTACTGGTCGAGATCGAAGGTCAGGTCGCGCAGCTCACGTTGAATCAACCGGAGAAGTTGAACGCGCTCACGCCGCGCGCGGGGTACGAACTGATCACCGCGCTCGATCAACTCGAGGCAGACGACGGCGTGCGCGCCATCCTGCTGACCGGGGCAGGCCGTGGCTTCTGCGCCGGCGTGAACCTCGGACAGACCGAGGAGCTGGCGAAGTACCAGGCGCTGTTCGGCGAGCGCCGGATGAAGGAGCACCCCGGCTTCTTCCCGATGGTGGTGGAGACACTCGGCATGTCCCGCAAGCCGACGCTCTGCGCGGTGAACGGCGTCGCCGCCGGGCTCGGACTCGCCCTCGCGCTCGCCTGCGACATCCGTTACGCCTCGGAGTCCGCGCGCTTCCAGACCATCTTCATGAAGCGCGCCATGGTGGCGCACGGCGGCATGGCGTACTACCTCCCGCGCGCCGTCGGCACGGCGCGCGCGCTTGAGATGCTCTGGACCAGCCGGCCCGTGGATGCGCGGCGCGCAGAAGAGATCGGCCTGGTCAGCGAGGTGATCCCGGCCGACGAGCTGCTCCCCCGAACGCTTGAGACGGCTCACGAGATCGCGAGCGGCCCCACCGTGACGCAGGAGCTCGACAAGAAGGTGATCTACGACGCGATGGCCACGACTGACCTCCGGCGCGTGATGCAGCTCGAGGGCTGGGCCTCCGCGCTCGCTCGAAACACCGAAGACAGCGCGGAAGGCTTGCGCTCCTTCGTCGAGCGTCGCGAGCCGGCGTTCGAGGGCCGCTAGCACTGGGAGCAGCCTACCGGCCGCACGTGGCCGGCGGCCCGTCCTACCACCTGCGCGCGACGCCGCTGCCCGCGGGCGACCGGCCGATCGACTTCTGGGTCATCGGCGGACGGCTGACGCTCGAGCCGCGGGACGGCGCCGTCGAGCTCGCTCCGGAAGGCGGATACGTACTGCCCGGCCTGGTCGACGCGCACGTCCACGCGACACTCGCGGGCCGGCAGGAGCACCACCTCCCGATTGGGTCGCGCGAGTTGACCGATGCGAACCGGTGGCGAGGACCCGGCTCAGCTCCGCCAACCGAGGACCTTGATGATCAATGGGCTCGTCGTCGACCCACCATAGGGGGCGTGCAGCCGCCCACTACGCAGTCGGCTCTGTCCTCGCCGGTGGCGCATCGAGTGCGCGTTCGCCCGCCCCGAGGACGCGACGCCACTGAATGCGCCAGATGCCCTTGTCGTTCACGAGGCGGTCGTCGTAGTAGCCGATGCTCGTGAACTGCGCAGGCTCCCCGGCCGGCTTGATGAAGAACGTGTAGAACGACGTGACGACGGCCTCGAGCTCGGTCTCCTCAACGATCATGACATTCGAGATCACGTGCCAGGGCGTCGTGTCCTTCTCGTAGAGGCCGCGCCGCCGCGTGAGCTCGGCGACTACGGCCTCTCGTCCGTGCTGGATGCCGGTTCCGAACGCGACCTCGGCGTCCTCGGCAAAACACTCGCCGATGGTGTCGAGGTCGTTCATGTCGTACGCCCAGGCGTACCAGTAGAGGACGTTCTCGATGTCGGACCGAGCAAGCATCGTAGCCTCCGGCTTCGGGAGCGAGCGCTCGTTTGCCGGACGGAGTATAAAGGCGAGACCGCAGCGGAAGCACCGAGTCAGAGAAGGATCCGCCGATGACCACGGAGCCCGCATCGGAGGCCGCAAGCGAGCACGCGCCGCACGGATCCCTCACGATCGGCTCCGAACTCTGCCAGGCCGCGCGAGACCTCGCCAGTTACGATTTCCCCTCGGACGAGCTGGCGCAGTGCCCCTACCCGTTCTACGAGTCCGCCCGCCGTGAAGCGCCGATCTACAAGTTGCCGGGGCGTAACGACTTCCTGGTCTCGAGGCGTGAGGACATCCTCGCGGTGCTCAGCGACTACCGGACGTTCTCGAGTGAGAGCTGGCGATCGCCGGATGAGCAGCGGCGCCCCTCCGCCGCCGGGCAGTTGCTCGAGGACCTGCCCGACATGCCCGAGGGTCCGATCAGCCACCCGCACTCGATGGCGAGCACTGACCCGCCCGAGCACCGCTTCAAGCGTCGCCCGGCGCTCGAAGTCGTCTCCAGGGCGTATCTCGAGCAGCAGCGACCGCACATCGAACGCCTGGCGCACGAGCTGATCGACACCTTCATCGAGCGCGGAGACGCAGAGCTACGCTCGGAATTCGCCGACAGGATGGCGGTGCTGACGATCTGTCACATGGTCGGCTTCCCGGCGGAGGATCGGGACGTCTTCCTCGGATGGAGGCGCATCGGCACGGGCGCCGGCAGGCGCTACCTCACGGACGAGCAGCTCGCCGAGCAGGACCGCGACCGGCCCGCGGAGGCCCAGTACTGCCACGACCTGATCATCGAGCGCTACGAGAACCCGCGCGACGACTTCCTCAGCAGGTTCATCGCGAACCAGGTCGAGCGCGATGGCGCGCTGAATCTCCCATACCTGATCACTGAGACGAATCTCCTGCTCGTCGCGGGGAATGAGACAACCTCGCGGCTGATCACGAACGCGCTGCTGCTGTTGCTCCGCAACCCCGACCAACTCGCGAAGCTGCAGGCCGATCTCTCCCTGGTTCAGAACACGATCGAGGAAGCCCTGCGCTTCGAGGCGCCGACGCAGTGGACCAACCGGACCTCTGTCGCGGACACCGAGGTCAACGGCGTGCCGATCCCGGCCGGGTCCACGATGGTGCTGCTCTACGGCTCCGCGAATCGCGAGCCGGAGGTGTGGGGCGCAGACGCCAACCAGTTCCGCATCGACCGTCCGGAGGTGCAGAAGAAGCACGTGGCATTCGGAGGCGGGCCACACCTCTGCTTCGGCGCGCCGCTCGCGCGTGTCGAGTCGGCGATCTCCCTCGGGGCGCTCATCACACGGCTCAAGAACATCCGGCTCGCGCCCGGCAAGAACGACTTCGCCAACATCGAGAACTTCCAGAAGCGCGTCCCGGAGGTGCTCTTCGCCGAGTTCGACCCCGGCGAGCGCGTGCTCGGAGGCTAGGCGCCGAGGCAGCGAGCGGCTGGCAAGAAACCTGAAGCGAGGGCAGATGAGCGGCAACGAGACGCGCCCGATCGTGGGCATGATCGGCATGGGCAACATCGGGAGCGGCGTCTCGCAGGCGATCGCTCGGGAAGGCTTCAGCGTCGTCGCCCACGACGTGCTGCCCGCTGCCCTCGAGGCGGCGAGCGGGTTCGCCCGCCCCGCGGCGACGCCGCGCGAGGTGGCGGAGCAGGCGGACATTGTCTTCCTCGCCGTCTACGACGACGCACAGGTGCGTGACGTGCTGACCGGCGGAGACGATTCGATCCTCGCCGCAACCCCCGCTCCACGGGTCGTGGCCGTGCTCGCCACGGTGACCATCGAGACGATCCGCTGGGCGCAGGAGCAGGCCGCCTCACGAGAGATCGCGCTGCTGGACTGCGGGGTGACCGGCGGATCGCGCCTGCGGGAGCACGGGCGCATCGTTGCCATCGTCGGGGGCGCGGATGACGCGGTCGCGTACGCGCGGCCGGTGCTCGAGGCCTTCGGCGAGCCCGTCGTCCACACGGGCGCGCTCGGCACCGGGATGCAGGCGAAGATCGCGCGCAACATGATCACCTATGGCGCCTGGTACGTGGTGCTTGAGGCAGCCGCCCTGGCGGCCGCCAGCGGAGTCGACGTGGAGAAGCTCGCGGAGATCTGCGACGCCGGCGACAAGTGGTCGGGCGGCGCGATCGGCATCCTCCATCGAGGCACGCGTGCCGGTCCCCCGGCCGACGAAGAGGACCTCGCGAGGCGGCGGTCACTCTCGGGCTACGTGCACAAGGACCTCGGCGCGGCGTTCGAACTGGCTGCGGAAGTCGGCGTTGACCTGCCGGCCGCGCGGATGGTCGCCGAGCACTTCGACGCGACGATGGGCCTGAGCGGTCCGGATACGTCGCCGTAGACGGGAGTAGTGATGACTTCGGTTGCCGAAGCGCCCGAGGGCGCCGTCGAGACGGGGCTCAGGCACTACATCGGTGGTCGCTGGTCCGAGGCTGCGACCGACGAGACGATCGCGATCCGCAACCCCGCCACCGAGCGGGTGATCGCGGAGGTTCCGCGCGCGACGCCGCAAGACGCCGAGGATGCGATTCGCGCAGCGCGGACCGCCTTCGACGAGGGCCCCTGGCCACGGATGGCTCGCAGCGAGCGAGCGCGCATCCTGCGCCAGTTCGCCGACGCCCTGGCCCGGCGCCAGGCGGACCTCATCGACATCGCCGTGCGCCAGGGTGGCTGCACCATCACGCAGGCGCGGGGCACGCAGGTCGCCTTCCCGATCCAGGCGATGTACCGCTATGCCGAGCTGGCCGAGCGCGACCCGATCGAGCGCGCGTACGTCGGCGGCGGCCCGTCCGCACCGGACTCCACGCTCGGGGCCGGTCACGCACTCGTGGTGCGCGAGCCGGCGGGTGTTGTCGCGGCGATCACCCCGTTCAACTACCCGTTCTTCCTGAACATCCAGAAGATCGGACCCGTGCTGGCGGCCGGCTGCACGGTGGTGCTGAAGCCCACCGAGTACATCTGCCGCGACGCCTACGAGATCGCGCGCATCGCCGACGAGGAGACCGACCTCCCGCCCGGCGTGCTCAACGTGCTGCTGGGCGGCGCGGGCGATGTCGGCGAGGTGCTGAGCAGCCACCCGCTTGTCGACCAGATCACGTTCACGGGCAGCACCCAGACGGGCCGCCGAATCATGGCGAACGCTGCCGCGACCCTGAAGCGCTGCACCCTCGAGCTCGGTGGCAAGTCGGCGAACGTGATCTTTGCGGACGCCGACCTGGACAAGGCGCTGGCCGGCGACTGCGGGCTGGTGATACGGCACTGCGGGCAGGGCTGCGGGCACCTCAGCCGCGTGCTCGTTCAGGAGTCGATCCACGACGAGGTGCTGGAGCGCATGCTCGCCCGGGCGAAGACCGTGGTGGTCGGCGACCCGGCCGACCCGGCGACAGAGATGGGCCCGCTGGTCAGCCAGGCACAGTGGGACCGCGTGAACGGCTACATCCAGTCCGGCCTCGCCGAGGGCGCGACGCTCGTGACCGGCGGCGGCCGGCCGCCCGGCCTGGACACCGGCTACTACATGGAGCCCACGGTCTTCAGCGAGACGCGCAGCGACATGCGGATCTTCCAGGAGGAGATCTTCGGTCCGGTGGTGATCGTGCAGCGCTTCAAGACCGAGGAGGAGGCGATCGCGCTCGCCAACGACTCGATCTACGGGCTCGGCGGCGCGGTCTGGGCCGGCGACCTCGCCCGCGGCCTGCGCGTGGCAAGCGCCTTGCGCACCGGCAGCGTCGCCGTCAACGGCGCGGGCGCGGGCGTCTGGGATCTCCCCTACGGCGGCTACAAGCAGAGCGGACTGGGCCGCGAGTTCGGAGAGTGGGCCCTGCTCGAATACACGGAACTCAAGGCCGTCAAGTACGACGCCTGAGCACGCGAGGCGACGGGACGGACACGATGGCGGGCTATCTGGACCTTCTGAGCTACAAGGGCAAGCGGGCGGTGGTGACCGGCGCGGCTTCCGGCATGGGCAAGGCGACGGTCGAGTACCTCGCGACCCTGGACGCCGAGATCCTCGCGCTCGATATCCAGCCGGTCGCGGACGGCCCGTGGACGTACGTGCAGGTCGACCTGGGCGATCGCGCATCGATCGACGAGGCGGTCGCGCAGATCGGCGGGCCCGTGGACGCGCTGTTCAACATCGCGGGCCACGCGAGCGGTCGCGGGAAGGAGATTCCCGCCATGCTCGTGAACTTCGTCGGCCACCGCCATCTGACGGAGAAGCTGCTGCCGGTGATGCCCCGTGGCAGCGCGATCGTCAACGTCTCCTCACTCGCGGGCGTGCGCTACATCGTCGAGTCGGTGCGGCAAGAACTGCTGCCACTGCTCGAGACATCGACGTTCGAGGAAGCCGACGCCTGGCTCCATGAGAACCCGGACAAGTACAACGGCTACGGCACCTCCAAGGAGCTGCAGAACATCTGGACCGCCAGAATGTGCAAGGAGCTGGCCGAGCAATACGGCGTTCGTATCAACACCGTCGCGCCCGGCTCGACCGACACGCCGCTGCTCGAGGGTTTCAAGGCGAACGCGCGCGAACGGACCGGCAGCGACGAGGGCGTGACGTTCGCGAGGGGCTTCCTCGGGCGCTTCGCGCACGCCGAGGATCAGGCTGCGGCGTGCGTCTTCATCAACAGCGATGCCGCCTCCATGATCACCGGCGTGGTGCTCAACGTGGACGGCGGTATGGCAGGCTCGATGCTCGGCGGTACCCTTCCCCTGCCCGGGCCGCGCGGGCGTTAGGCAACCGGGACCGCGGCGCGCGGCGCAGACGGAGTTCAACCCGATGGCGGATCTCTCCCGGATCGTGGTCGTTGGCGCGTCCGTCGCCGGCTACGGCGCCATCCAGGAGTTGCGCAAGGCCGGCTATGACGGGACGCTCACGCTCGTGGGCGCGGAGGAACGCCTCCCCTACGACCGGCCGCCGCTCTCAAAGCAAGTGCTGGCGGGAGATTGGGAGCCCGACCGCGTCGACTTCCGCCTGCCGGACACGCTCGATGTCGAACTGCGGCTGGGCAGCGCGGCGAGCGCGCTCGACCTCGGAGAGCGCACCTTGCGCCTGGCCAGCGGGGTGGACCTGCCGTACGACGGGCTGATCATCGCGACGGGAGCTGCGCCGCGCCAGTTGCCCGGCAGCGAGAGCATCGAGGGCGTCCATGTGCTGCGCACGCTGGACGATTGCCTGGCGGTGCGCGCGGCATTCGAGCAGGGCGCACGCGTAGCGGTGGTCGGCGCCGGATTCATCGGCTGCGAAGTCGCCGCCACGGCGCGTCGTCGCGGCCTCGAGGTGAGCCTGATCGAGGCGCTGCCACTCCCGCTCGCGGGCGCGCTCAACCCCGAGATCGGGCAGGCCTGCGCGGATCTGCACCTCGCGCACGGCGTCGACCTGCGCTGCGGGGTGATGGTGGAGGGGATCGACGGCGCACAGCGCGCCGAGCGGCTGCGGCTCTCCGACGGCAGCACGGTCGAGGCCGACGTCGTCGTCGTCGGGATCGGCGTGACGCCGGCAACGGCGTGGCTCCAGTCCTCCGGCCTCACGCTGGACGACGGCGTCGTCTGCGACGCGACGTGCATGGCGGCGCCCGGCGTCTACGCGGCGGGCGATGTCGCGCGCTGGTACAACCCGCGGTACGCGCGCCTCATGCGCATCGAGCACTGGACGAACGCGATGGAGCAGGGCAGGGCCGCGGCACGAAACCTGCTTGCCGGGCCGGAGGACGCGGAGCCCTACGACCACCTGCCCTACTTCTGGTCCGACCAGTACGACACATCGATCCAGCTCGCCGGCAGCACTGACGGAACGGACGAGTTCCGCGTGGTGCGCGGCTCCCTCGAGGGCGGCGAGTTCATCGCCCTGTTCCGCTCGGGCGAGCGGATCGCCGGCCTGCTTGGCTTCGGGCTCGCTCGGGATTTCGCACGCACGCGGCGGCTGATCACGCAGGACGACTCCTGGGAAGCGGCGATCGAGCAGCTCGCCGAAGCGAGCGGGTAGCTTGCCGCTCGTGCCGCGTATCCGCCTGGATGCGGGTATGCTGGGCCCGGCCTGAGTGACCGCTCGCCCATCAGTCGGGCGCGCAGACAAGAACCGGGGTATTGCATGAACGCATCGGTCGGCGCTTCCAGCCTCGCCGGCGTGCGCGTGCTCGACTGCGGCGACTCCCTGGTCGCCTCGTACTGCTGCGAACTGCTGCACGGCCTCGGAGCCGACGTCATCAAGATCGAGGATCCGGCAGAGGGCGAAGCGGCGCGCCAGCGTGGTCCGTATATCGACGATGTCGCCGGCCCGGAGCGCAGCGCGCTCTTCCACTACGTCAGCGGCGGCAAGCGCGGGGTCACGCTGAACCTGCGCAGCGCCGAGGGGCGGCAACTCCTGCTCGATCTCGCGCGGCAGGCCAACGTGCTGGTCTCTGATCGCCGGCCGTCCGTTGCCACGGAACTTGGCCTCGCGCCCGGCCCGCTGCACGACGCGAACGCCTCGCTGATCGTCGCCTCGATCACGCCCTTCGGGAGCACCGGACCGCGCGCCGAGGAGTTGGCGGATGACCTGATCCTGGCGCACGCGGGCGGGCTGGCGTACGCCCAGCCCGGGCTCGTGCCGGACCCGCCGAGCCACCCGCCGCTGCGCGGAGGCGGCTATCAGGCCTCGTTCTCCGCGGCCGTCGCCGCTGCCAACAATATCGTCGTCGCCGTGCTTGCCGCTGAGCTTGATCCCGACGGGCACGAGTGCTGCCACATTGATTTCAGTTGCCATGAGGCGCTCGTCAACCTCTTCCGGCAGAGCATGGGCTCGTATTGCTTCCACGGCACGGGGCTCGGGCGCAACCTCGCGAAGGGCCGCGGCGCGGGGGGCTCTGCCGACGCGCGCAGCATTCGCTGCAAGGACGGGTACGTGCAGATCCTGTGGGGCCGCTGGGACCGCCTGCAGGAGGTCATGGGCGGTCCCGAGTGGATGAGCGACCCTCGCGTCAGCTCGCCCTCGGCGCGCTTCTACGAAACGGAGTACCTCGAGTCAATGCTCGAGGAGTGGACGTTGCAGTACGGCAAGCAGGAGATCTTTCACCGCCTGCAGGCGGCGGGTGTGCCCTGCGCACCCGTGAACTCCGGGAGCGACCTGCTGGAGTCCGCACAGCTCGAGGCGCGTGGCTTCTGGCACGAGGTTGCCGTGCCCAAGGCCGGGCCGATCCGGCTGCCGGGCGCCCTCGCGAGTATGTCCGGCACCCCGTGGACACAGCGCACCCGGGGACCGCTGCTCGGCGAGCACAACAGCGAGGTCTACGGCGAGCTGCTGGGACTCCCGTCCGAGCGCATCGCCGAACTCTCCGCCGCGGCAACGATCTGAGTGCGGGAGCAACACGAGGAACGATGACGAAACTGCCGCTTGCCGGGCTCCGGGTGATCGACTTCACGCACGCTGTCGCGGGCTCGCACGCCACGCTCTGGCTCGCCAGCCTGGGAGCCGACGTCATCAAGATCGAGGGCCCGACGCGGCCGGACTCCTTCCGCGGAACGGCTCACGCGCGGGGTGGCGCCGTGAACAGCCTCAATATGAGCGCGATCTTCCTCGTGACGAACCTTGGCAAGCGAAGCTGCGCGATCGACATCACCGGCGAGGCCGGCCAGTCGCTGATCAAGGACCTGGTGCGCCGCAGCGACATGGTGCTGGCGAACTTCCGGCCGGGTGTACTCGAGCGCTTCAACCTCGGCTACGAAGACCTCCGCGAGGTCAAGCCGGATCTGATCATGGCGACGCTGACGGGCTACGGCAGCGAGGGCCCGCTGGCGCGCTACGCGGCGTTAGCGCCTAACATCCACGCCTTCGGCGGCCTCTCCGAGGCCACCGGCTACGTGGGCGGTCCGCCCGCGCAGATCTTCCAGACGTTTGCGGACACGCTCGCCGGGCAGGCTGCCGTGCTCCCGATCCTCGCGGCGCTGCGACATCGCGCGCGCACGGGCGAGGGCCAGTACATCGACTCCGCAATGGGCGAGATCCAGGCCGCGCTGGCGCCGGGGCCCTCCTTGCACTACTCCGCCACGGGGCAGGAGCTGCAGCGGCAGGCCAACCGCGACGAGCGGATGGCGCCGCACGGCTGCTATCCGTGCGACGGCCTCGAGCGCTGGATCGCCATCGCCGCGGAGGACGACGACCAGTGGCGCGCCGTTGCCGATGTGCTCGGCCACCGCGAGTGGCTCGACGACCCCCGCTTCAGCGACATCGAGGGGCGCCTCGCGAACCAGGACGAGCTGGACGCACTCATCCGGGAGGCCACCAGCGGGTGGGACTCGCGGGAGCTGGCCGACCGGCTCCAGGCTGCCGGAGTGGCGGCGACGATGAGCAACAACGCGCAGGATCTACTCGCGGACGTGCAACTTGAGGCACGCGGCTTTTTCGAGGAAGTCGTGCACGAGGAGGCGGGCCCCGCACGGCTTCCGCAGCTCCCGTGGCGGCTCAGCACCTCGGATCGCCCGCCGCTGCAACCCGGGCCCAACTTCGCCGACTCGACCGGGGACGTGCTCCGCGACGTGCTCGAGTTGTCCCGGGAGCGGATCGCCGAGTTGCAGGAGGCGGGCGTCGTCTTGCAGGCTGCGCCTTAGCGCGTAGTGTCGTTCGGACAACCCGTGAAGGAATCCCGCGCGCACGTCCGGGAAATGGCGGCTGCTACGCCGACCACCGCAGGAAGGGAAGCGCAACATGAGCGAGGTAGTGATTGTCTCCGGAGCGCGCACTGCCATCGGGCGCTTCGGGGGAGGGTTCCAGGACAAGCCGGCGGCTGAGCTTGGCGCGGTTGCGATCAAGGCTGCGATCGAGCGCGCGGGGATCGAACCCGACCAGGTCGATCACGTCCTGATGGGCTGCGTCGGGCAGGTCGCGGAGGACGCCTACATCTCGCGAAACGCCGCGATCCAGGCGGGGGTGCCGATCGAGACGCCCGCGCTCACGCTCAACCGCCTGTGCGGCAGCGGCCTTGAGGCGATCAACACGGCGGCGCGGTTCATCGAGACCGGCGACGCGGAGATCGTCGTCGCCGGTGGCACCGAGAACATGAGCCGGCTGCCCTACTACTCGCGCACCAACCGCTTCGGCGCGCGCCTCGGCGACGCCACCCTCGAGGACGGGATCACGCTGCTCCTGTCCGACCCGTTCAACCGCTATCACATGGGCGTCACGGCGGAGAATCTCGCGGCGCAGTTCGAGATCGACCGCGCGACGATGGACGAGTTCTCGGCGGAGAGCCATCGCCGCGCGACGACGGCGATGGCCGAGGGGCGGTTCACTGAGCAGATCGTCCCGGTGACCGTCCCCGACCGACGCTCCACGAAAGTGATCGACACCGACGAGCACCCCCGCACGGATGCGTCCATCGAGACGATGGAGAAGCTGCGGCCGGTCTTCCAGGACGACGGCCGGGTGACGGCGGGCAACGCCTCGGGCATCAACGACGGCGCGGCCGCGCTCGTCGTGATGAGCGCGGACAAAGCTCGCGAGCTCGGTGTCACGCCGCGAATGCGGCTGGTCGGACGCGCTGAAGCCGGCGTCGATCCCGCGCTCATGGGGAGCGGCCCGATCCCGGCCACGCGCCGCGTCCTGGAGAAGACGGGCATGTCCGTCGGCCAATTCGACGTGATCGAGTTGAACGAGGCGTTCGCCTCCGTCGCGCTGGCCTGCGGCGGGGCGTTGGGACTGGACCCGGAGATCACGAACCCGAACGGCGGCGCGGTCGCACTCGGTCACCCCGTAGGGGCAACCGGGGCCGTCCTCGCCGTGAAGCTGATGTACGAGCTGGAGCGCAGCGATGGCGAGTACGGGCTGGTGACGCTCTGCATCGGCGGCGGACAGGGCATCGCGTCGATCTTCGAACGCCAGTAGACCAGGACAACGGGGAGCACGGCGTGACGTCAGGAGCTGCGACTTCCGATCCTCAAACGACGGCGAGTGGCGGTGGCGCCCTCGCCGGAGTCACGGTGCTCGACTGCGGCTCCTCGATCACGGCTCCCTTCACCTGTCAGCTGCTGCGGGGGTTCGGCGCCGAAGTCATCAAGGTCGAGGACCCCGCCGGTGGGGACGAGTTGCGCGGCCGCGGCCCCTTCCTCCACGACGACCCGGGGCCGGATGCCGGCGGACTCTTCCAGTACGTCAACGCGGCCAAGCTCGGCATCTCGCTCAGCCTCGAGACGGCGAGCGGCCGGGCGCTGCTGCATCGCCTGGCGGAGCAGGCGGACGTGCTCGTCGATGACCGGACGTCCGAGGCGGCGCAGGCCGCGGGCCTGGACTTCGAGACGCTGCACGCGGTCAACCCGGCGCTGATCGTCGCCTCGATCACGCCCTTCGGCCACACCGGCCCGTGGGCGGACTACCCGGGCAGCGACCTCACCATCTATCACGCGAGCGGGCTCGGCTACGCCACGCCCGGCCTCGTCGAGGATCCGGACACACAGGCGCCCTTGCGTGCCGGGAGCTACCAGGCCTCGTTCACTCCGGCGCTCGGCGCGACGATCAACCTCGTGGCCGCGATCATCGCCCGCGACCTCTCAAGCGAGCCGGAGGGAAGCTATATCGACTTCAGCTGCTTCGAGGCGTCGACGAACGTGCTTCGCCAGGGCATCGGATCGTACGCGTTTCACGGATCGGGTCTCGGGCGGCGGCTCTCGCGCGGGCGAGGCGCCGGCGGGACGGCGCAGGCACGCAACATTCGTTGCAAGGACGGGAGCGTCCAACTCTGGGTCGCCGGTCAACGGCAGTGGGGAGCGCTGCGCGAGCTGATGGGCAACCCTGAGTGGATGGAAGACGAGCGAGCCGCAACGTCGGCGAGACGAGGCGCGAACTGGCCCTTCATCGTCGAACAGCTCGAGTCCTGGACGGCCCAGTACGGGAAGCAGGAGCTGTTCTTGCTCTGCCAGGGCCGCGGCATCACGTGCGCGCCGGTACAGGACGGCGAAGAGGTCCTGCGATCGGATGTCTTCGAATCGCGCGACTTCTGGGATGAGATCGACCTTGGCGACGAGGCCCGGCTGCGCGTGCCGGGACCGCTGATCCAGATGTCAGCAACGCCACTGCAGCGCAAGGCGCGAGCCCCGCGCCTCGGCGAGCACAACGCGGCGATCTACGGCGAGCGGCTGGGGCTCTTGCCTGAGGAACTCGTCCGCCTGAAGCACTCCGGCGTGATCTAACGCCAGCCGCTGAGGAGACCTGCATGTCAGCACTGCCCCTGGACGGGATCCGTGTCGTCGACTTCACGCAGGCCGTCGCCGGCCCGCACTGCACGCTGTGGCTCGCCAGCCTCGGCGCCGAGGTGATCAAGATCGAGACTGCGCGGCGCCCGGACTCGATGCGGCTCTCGCAGCTGCGCTCGGACGAAGGGTCCAGCGTCAACAAGAGCCCGCTCTTCGTCGTCACGAACCTCTGGAAGAAGACCTGCGGGATCGATATCTCGAATCCCGGGGGAAGCGAACTCTGCCGTGACCTGATCCGCGAGAGCGATGTCGTCATCGACAACTTCAAGGCCGGCGTAATGGAGCAGTTCGGACTCGGCTACGAAGATCTGAAGGTGATCAAGCCCGAGATCGTGATGGCTTCGATCTCCGGCTACGGCCACAGCGGCGCCTACGCCGGGTTCGCCGGCTTCGCGCCGAACATCCACGCCTTCAGCGGCCTCTCGGAGGTGACGGGCTACCTCGGCGGGCCAGCCGAACAGATGTTTATGTACTACGCCGACATCCCGCCCGGTCAGGCCGCAGCCCTCGGGATCCTGGCGGCGCTCCGCCAGCGCCTCCGGACGGGCGAGGGCCAGTACGTGGACGTTGCGATGAGCGAGGTGCTCGTCTCGCTGGTTCCCGAGCCCCTGCTCGAGTTCAGCCTCACGGGGCGAACGACCACCCGCCGGGAGAACCGCGACCCGATCATGGCGCCGCACGGCTGCTACCGCTGCGAGGGCATCCAGCAGTGGCTGGCCGTGGCCGTGGCGGGCGACCAGCAATGGCGCACGTTCGCCGACATCCTCGGGCATCCCGAGTGGGCGGAAGACCCGCGCTGGGCCGACACGCACCTGCGCCACCTCAACGAGGATGAACTCGATGCCGCGATCGCCGCGGCGGTGGAGTCGGCGAACGCGCACGAACTCGCCGAGCGCCTGATGGCGGCCGGCATCGCCGCAGCGCCCAGCAATACCGTGAAGGATCTGCTGGAGAGCCCGCAGCTCCAGGCGCGCGAATTCCTCGCCGAGGTCGATCAGCCGGAGATGGGTACCGCAACCTTGCCGAAGCTTCCCTGGCGCCTCAGCACGGTTGAGCAGGAGCCGTTCGTCCCCGCGCCGTTGATCGGCCAGAGCACCGACGAGGTGCTGCGGGAGATCCTCGGCCTCGGCGAGGACGCGGTACGAGAGCTTCGAGAAAGCGGCGCGGTCATCTAGTGGCCGGACGCGCGCTACCTGCCGGGCAACCGGAGGAGACCATGGCATGCGGCTGGCTCTGAACATCGGATGGCAGGACGATCTCGCCACGCAGCGGGAGGCGGTCCTCGCGAAAGCCCAGGCCGCGGACCGCGCGGGCGTCCACTCGGTCTCGGTGGAAGAGGCGTGGGGGCGAGACGCGTTCAGCCTGCTGGTGCAGATTGCGGACCGCACCGAGCAGATCCAGCTTGCGACGGGTATCGTGAACACCTTCTCGCGGACGCCCGCGGCCCTGGCGCAGCACTTCGCCAGCCTCGATGAGATCTCGGGGGGCAGGGCAATCATCGGCCTGGGCAGCAGTGGCCCCGCGGTCATCGAGGGGCTCCATGGCGTGCCGTTCAGCAAGCCGCTCGCCCGCACGAAGGATTACGTGCAGATCCTGCGAACCCTGCTCGCCACCGCTGGAAGGGAGTTCGTAGATGGTTGAACCGCTTGCAGGACGGACGGCGCTCGTCACGGGCGCCAGCAAGAACCTCGGGCGAGCGATCGCGATCGGGCTTGGCGCCGCCGGCGCCAACGTAGCCGTCGCGGCACAGCACGCCCAGGCCGAGGTCGTAGCGACTGCCGAGGAGATCAGGAACCTCGGCCGGCGGGCGATCGCCCTCACCGGCGATGTCGGGCAGCCCTCGGATGTGGAGGCGCTGGTCCGGGGCGCGGTCGATGAACTGGGGCCGATCGACGTGCTGGTCAGCAACGCCTCTCGCCGCCCGCGGCGGGACTTCCTGGACATCACGCTCGATGACTGGGACGAGATCATGCGGACGAACCTGTCCGCGTCGTTCTTCTTCGCCCGGCTGGTACTCGGATCGATGCGCGAGCGCGGATTCGGCCGGATCATCCTGATGGGGGGCCCGGACGGGATACGGCCGGAGCCATACAGCGGCGCCGCGCACCGAGCGCATTGCAATACGGCCAAGGCGGGCCTCGTCGGTCTCGCGAAGGCGATCGCCGTCGAATTCGGCGTCGACGGCGTCACCTCGAACGTCGTCGTGCCCGGAATCATGAACACGACGCGGGACCCGCTGAACTACCCGCACTGGCCGATGCCTCAGGAGGAGCTGGATCGGCGGCTCGCGATCGCCCGTATGGGAGAGCCGGACGAGGTCGCCTCGATGTGCGTCTACCTCGCGAGCAAGCAAGGGAGCTACATCACCGGGCAGACGCTCCACGTCAGCGGAGGCTACTTGATGCCATGAGGGTCGCCATCCCGGCCAGGCCGTGACGCGGGACGTTGCCCTGGCGACTCGTTGTGCGGTCCGGGAGGGGTGTCACGGACCGGTCACGTTGACAGCGCACAGGGCCGGTGTTCACAGTATCGCCGAGCGGGCGCTTGCCCGGCTCCGGCACATGCCATCCGAGTAGTGGTGCGCCACCAGCCGGTGGACGCGTGATCTGGAGATTCGATGGCCATCGAGCGAACGGGAGTCGTCGGGTGCGGGGCCATGGGGACAGGCATCGCCCAGCTTTGCGCCGCCGCAGGGTACGACGTCGTTGTGGTGGACGCCGACGAGGCGCAGCTCGATCGAGGCCTGGCGCGGATCAAGAGCGGCCTCGAGCGCGAGGCCGAACGCGAGCGCCTCACGCAAGACCAGCTCGACCGCGCGATCGCCGGCCTGACGGGCTCTCAGCAGTTGAGCGACGTCGCCGATGTGGACATCGTCGTCGAGGCGATCATCGAGGAGATCGGGGCGAAGCGGGAGCTGTTCGCCCAGCTCGGTGAGGTGTGCAGCGGCGATACCGTTCTGGCCTCGAACACCTCGTCACTTTCGATCTCCGAGCTGGCCGCCGCCTCGGGGCGGCCGGGCTCCGTTGTGGGCCTCCACTTCTTCAACCCTCCCACGGTGCTCAGGCTCGTCGAGCTCACCACAACGGTCAGCTCGACGCCCGAGGCCGTCGAGCGCGCTGCTGAGTTCTGCGACGGGATCGACCGCGTCACCATCCGCGCTTCAGATACGCCGGGGTTCGTCGTCAACCGGATCTTCGTTCCGTTCGTGTTCGATGCGATTCGGATGCTCGAGTCGAACGTCGCGAGCGCCGCGGACATTGACCAGGGCTGCCAGCTTGGCCTCAGCCACCGGATGGGCCCGCTCGCGACCGCCGACCTGATCGGCCTCGACACGCTGGCCGCGGTCGGTGACGCGCTGTTCGAGGCGATGGGCGAGACGCGCTTCAAGACACCGACGCTTCTCAGCCGGCTCGTCTCGCTCGGCAAACTCGGCCGGAAGAGCGGCTCCGGCTTCTTCGACTACGAATAGGGCGAGACGCGGCAGCCGCGCCGGCGTGTGCGGTCAGCGCCCGGCAGCGCGTTCGAACGCCATGTGGACCATGCGCGGCGCGCGCTTGTTCGCGAGTTCCACGTGCAGGAAGTCGTTGCGCCCGTCAAGCAGTCGCATGTCCCCGAGGCGCTCAAAGATTGTCTCGAAGGCGACGCGCCCCTCGAGGCGCGCGAGTGGGGCTCCCATGCAAAGGTGGATGCCTCGTCCGAAGGCCAACTGGTGCTTCACGACTTCCGGCCGGTCAACGTCGAACGTCTCCGGATCGTCGAACTTCCTCGGGTCCCGGTTCCCTGCTGCCCACATCATCACGAGCAGCGCTCCCGCCGGCACCTCGACCTCACCGATGCGGGTTGCCTCGCGCGCCCAGCGGCGCGTCCACTGCACGGGCGTCTCGATCCTCATAACTTCGTCGAGCATGTGGCTGATCAACGAGCGGTCCGCCCGGACCTGCTCCATCTGCTCGGGGTGCTCGAGCAGCAGCATCATCGCGCTGCCGAGCATGAACGCCGTTGTGCTGTTGCCGGCGTGGATCAGTAGTGGCACCTCGTTCGCGAGGAACTCGAGGTTCAACACTCCGTCGTCGTGCTCAAGCTGCGCCTGGATGAGCTCGGTCAGGAAGTCGTCTCTCGGCTGCTCGTAGCGATCGAGCACCGCGCGCCGCGAGTACTGCCGGAGCTTCTCCTGCCCGTCGACATGCTGGGCCTGCTTCTCGGGCGGCAGGAACCGCTGCGAGTTCCCGACGCCCTCGGTCCAGGACCAGAGCAGCGGGCCATCCTCGTAGGGAAAGCCGAGCAGCTCGCCGATGACGAAGATCGGCAGCGGATGCGCGAAGTCCTGCATGAACTCGCACTCGCCGCGGTCGATGAAGGCGTCGATCAGTCCGTTGCAGAGCTCACGCAGGCGCGGTTCGTAGGCATTGAGGCGCTCACGAGCGACGAGCGGGTTCTCGAGTCGCCGCTTCAGGCGGTGCTCGGGCGGATTCGAGCCGGCGGAGCCGCGCGGGCTGTATCCGAAGTCGTGCGCCGGGGACTCACTGTCCGCGTCGGCCGTGGGGTAGTCACCCGGCATCTCGGGGCTACCGGGCGGCAGCCCGACGTGGAAGAGATCCGGGTGCTCCGTGATGTACGTGATGTCTTCCCAGCGCGAGACGAGGTAGTGGTTCGGCTGCCCCGGCCACGGGTGGACGGGCGCCTCGTCACGCAGCCGGTCGTAGAACGGATACGGGCACTCGACGACCTCGGGCGAGGGGTACTGAACCTCGGAGAGCGGTCCTTGCGGGGCCGCGGGCTGTAGATCGACCATTCCGAGTCCTCCGGTTCGCGATGCCTCCGCTCGCGCCCCGGCCGCCGGCCTATGCCGTCCCGGCCGCCAGGAGCTCGCCGATGCGCTGCTGGTGCACGTCCGGCGATCCGAGGGTGAAGTGCTCCTCGACGAAGTCACGAGCGGCGCGGCGCATCAGCTCCTGCTGCTCGCGCTGCAGCTCACCGTGAGCTGTCGTCATCGGCGGGAGGCCCTGATCTCTTGCAGGCTGCGTGCTGAAGCCATGCCGCGGAACATTCGCGTCTTCTGCGTCTCGATCGTGCCGCCGGGGTGGGTGTTCACGATCGCCTGACGCTGGAAGTACTCGAACTCCCCGGCGCACGGCGCCCAGTCTTCGCCGCCGATGACCGAGAGTGGTCCCAGCACCTGTTGGATCGCCTCGGACAGCTCAACCTGGTAGAGCTTGCGGTGCAGCGACATCTGGGCGCCCTGGTAGGAGTGCCGCAGGTGCGAGCCACCGCCCGGGATGTCCCCGCCCATGGCGAGCAGGCGGTTGCGCTCCGTCAGCAGGCGGTTGATCTGGCCGCCGACCCAGGCGTTGGTCACCGCCGCGCGCTGACGTGGGCCGTCGATCAGGCGTTTGCCGTTCCGCCGCGTGGTCCGCGCGTAGTCGAGCAGCATGTCCAGCACGTAGAGGGTGCGCTCACCGGAGCTCGGCAGCCCGACCGTCCCGAATTCCGGGACGCCCATGCCGAAGCAGCTCCAGCCGTCCCCCTCGTTGCCGATCCGGTTCTCGGCCGGAACGACGACGTTGTCCATCGTGATCATGTTCTTCTTGTGGCCGGCGATCATCTCCATCGGCATGACCGTCAGGCCCGACAGCTCCGAGGGCGCAACGAAGGCGCTCAGGTTCCCGTGACGGCTTCCCTGGGGATCCGTCACTGCGAGCACGAAGTACTGGTCGCCACGGAAGTTGCCGCCAACGAAGATCTTCGTCCCGTTGATGACGTACTCGTCGCCCTGCCGGACGGCCCGTGCCTGCATGCCCGGCAAGTCGGATCCGGCGTCGGGCTCGGTGAAGAGCTCCCAGGTGATCGTCTCCGCCTTCAGGATCGGCGGCAGGAAGCGGCGCTTCTGCTCCTCGGTGCCGAGGCGCCAGACGGGCCCGGCGAGCCCGCCGCCGATGTCGCCCGGCAGGCGCACGTTGTGGAAGGCGGGGACGCGGTTGTCGAGCTCCTCGCGGACGATCTCGACCTTCTCCCGGGGGAGACCGCCGCCGCCGAACTCGGTTGGCCATCCGGGAGCGTACCAGCCCTGTTTCGCGAGCTCGCGCAGGAACTCGTGATTGCGCTCGAATTCCTGCTCGGAGGTGTCGTTGCCGTCCGGCGGAGATCCCACACCTTCCAGGTTGTGCTCCAGCCAGTCGACGACCTCCTGGCGGAAGTCCTCCAGCTCGTGACCGTTCGTTGAGCTATCCGGCTCGCTCGTCATTCAGTGCTCCCGCGGGCTCAGAGGGCGTTTCCGTGCGGCGGCCCGCTCAGTCGGGGAAGCCCATGTCCGTCCACTGGCGTCTCATCTCGTCGAAGGCGCCGCGCAGCCCGGACTTGTTGCGCTCACGCAGGAAGTTGAACTCGTCGTCGCGCCAGACGACGTTGGTGAACAGCGGGTGGGCGATGCTGGACCAGGTGTTGTACGCAGGGACGCCCATGAGGTCCCAGAAGAGGCGCATGGAGCGCCGTCCGAGCATCAGGTTGTCCGTGGAGTGCCACGCCACCATCTTCGCGTAGCGCAGCGCCTCGTCCATGACCTGGTCCTGAGGGACGACCGAGTTGACGATGCCCCACTCGTGGAGCTCCTTCGCAGGCATCATTCGCCCCGTCAGGATCGCCTCGCGGCCGCGATTGATGCCCATCTTGAGGAGCATCATCACCATGTCCGGCGTGAAGCCGGCGAAGCCGATGCGTGCCTCCGGCTCGCCCATCCGCGCGGTCTCGCTCGCGACCACGAGGTCGCACTGCATCACGACGTGGAAGCCGGCGGCTACGGCGTCGCCGTTGACCGCGGCGATCGTGGTCTTGTCGCTGTTGAGGATGTTCGCGCGCTCGCCGCCGCCGCCGGGGCGGTGCATGCGCAGTGACTGCGGCAGCCGCTGCCCGGGGCGCAGGCCGGCCGCCTCGATCGGGGTGCGGCGCAAGTCAACGCCGGCGGAGAACGCGCGGCCCGCCCCGGTGAGGATGATGACCTTGATCTCGTCGTCGTCCTGGGCCATCGCCATCTTGCGGCCGAGCTCCTGGAAGCTGTAGGGCGCGAGCATCGCGTTGAGGCGCTCGGGCCGGTTGAGCGTGATCAGTGCGATGTGCTTGTCGATCTTCTCGTAGAGGACGAGCTGATCGACGTTCTCTTCCTCGCCCGTGCGGAAGTCCGCACCCATTTGCTCGGTCTGCTGGTCAGCCATGCGCCGCCCATCTCGATAGTCGCGTTCAGATACACAATGCGCCGCGCAGACGCACGGCGCATCGGAGCGAGCACTTGCTCACTCGCCGGACTGATGAGTATCACGCTGCCGCGCGGGGTGTCAATGAGCGCGCCGCCCCGGCCTCTCAGGCGACCGCCCCGGCGCTATTCCGCGGCCGACATGACCTCCTCGGAGAACCATTGCAGCCGTTCGAGCATCACGTCCGGCGGCAGGTAGTGGTAGTCGCCGAGGCTGAGCTGGAGCGACTGCACGCCGGCGCGCTCCCAGACATCGATCTCCTCGAGCACGCGATCACGGTCGTTGGGGACTGCATCCGCGCTGTCCGTCTCATCCCCGAAGCGGATCGCCAGGCGTCCGGCGATGTGGATCTCGCTGATGTCGCGGTCTGCCTTCTCCAGTTCTTCCAGCAGGACTTCCCTGTCATCGAGCAAGTCCTCGAGGCTGGGGATGATCGGCACCCAGCCCTGCGCATAGCGCGCCACTCTCCGCAGCGCGGGCCTGCCCCTCCCACCGATCCAGATCGGCAGTGGCTCCTGGACGGGCTTGGGAAGGAAATGCACGCGATCGAACTGGTAGTAGCGGCCCTCGAAGGGCTCGTCGTTGCAGAGCGCGCGGATGATCTGGATGTACTCCTCCGTCATCGGGCCGCGCTCGTTGAACGGCACCTTCATGATCTCGAACTCGTCGAGCATCCAGCCCGCCCCGACGCCGAGGATGAAGCGCCCGTTCGAGAGGTAGTCGAGCGTCGCCGCCTGCTTCGCCGTGACGAAGGGTGGCCGATAGGGCAGCACGACAATGCCGCTCCGCAGCATGATCCTGCTCGTCTGCGAGGCGACGAAGGCAAGGCAGGTGAAGATCTCGATGTTCGCATCCTTGCCCGGATCGAAACCCAGGCGTGCGTGCCCGAGGTGCGTCGAGTGCGGTGAGCCACCGAAGCTGCGATCGAGGTTCGTCGGGTAGAAGAGGTGCTCGCCGACGTTGATCGAGTAGAAGCCGAGCTTCTCCATCGTCTTCGCCTCGCGGATCAGGTTCTCGGGATGTCGTTGAGCAGCGATTCGGTCAGTAGTTAACGGAGCAGCGATTCTGTCAGTCCCCAGCCAGCGAGCAGGGGGTGACAGGTGCAGCAGTCCGAAGAAGCACGACGCTACGTACTTGAAGGGGTGATGGCCGGAGATCTGCGAGCCTCGCAGGCCGCCGAGATCCTGGGCATCAGCGAGCGACACGCGTGGCGGCTCCTCGCCGCCTACCGCGCACGCGGGGCGGCGGCGCTGGAGCACGGCAACCGCGGGCGCCGTCCGCACAACGCCGTCCCGGCCGTCGTCGCCTCAGCCGTGGTGCGCTTCGCCACCACCCGCTACCCGGGAGCGAACCACACTCACCTCGCCGAGCTGCTCTGGGAGCACGAGGGCCTGGACGTGAGCAATTGGACGGTGCGCCGGATCCTGGCGCGGGCCGACATCGCGAGTCCCCGCCGCCGCCGGCCCCCCGAGCACCGTGTCCGGCGTGAGCGGATGCCCCGCGAGGGCATGCTGCTCCAGGTCGACGGCAGCCACCACGCCTGGCTCGAGGACCGCGGCCCGCGCTTCGCCCTGCTGCTCGCCGTCGACGATGCGACCGGCGCAGCCGTGCACGCCCTCTTCCGCCCCGTCGAGGACGCGCGCGGCTACTTCCTGCTGCTGGAGGAGATCGTCCGGCGCTGCGGCATTCCGCTCGCCCTGTACAGCGACCGCCACGGCGTCTTCAAAGCCTCCTCCGACGGACGGCGGGGCCTGAAGGTCGCAACCCAATTCGCACGGGCGATGCGGGAACTCGGGATCACCCAGATCTTCGCCCGCTCACCACAGGCGAAGGGCCGCGTGGAACGTGCCGCAGGGACGTTCCAGGACCGCTTGGTGACCGAACTCAGCGACGCCTCGGCTTCCACCATCGCCGAGGCCCAGACCGTGCTCGAGCGCTTCCTGCCGCGCTTCAACGCCCGCTTCCGGGTCCCGGCGGCCGAGCCCGCGGTGGCCTACCGCGCGCTCGACCCCGCGCTCCCGCTCGCCTCCATCCTCAGCTTCCGGCACCCCCGCAGCGTCGCCCGCGACAACACGGTCAAGTACCGCTGGCGCACGCTCCAGCTGCTGCCCGGGCCCGAGCGGACCAGCTACGCCGGGGCGAAGGTCGAGGTGCTGGAACGGCCGGGCGGCGAGCTCTCCGTCCTGCACCAGGGGGAGACGATCCCCTCGCGCGAGGCGCCGCCGCGCGCGGGGGTGCTGAGGGCGGCGCGCTCCGAGCTGGCCCGGCGCCCGGACCACGAGCGCATCGCCTCAGGGCTCGGCTCTGGAGGAGCACCGCGGCGACTCCCCGTGGCGCCTGCCGTCCCGGCGGCGGAGGGTGCGCCCAACGGGGCCGCCGTGAAGCCCGAGCCCGGGAGCAAGCAGCTCCGCGCTCCCACACCCCGGCAGCTCGCCCGCTGGAAGGCGATCCAGCAGGCGCAGCTACAGGGACTCTCGATGCGGGCGACCGCCAGGCTGCTCGGGATCTCCCGCGACACCGTCAGCAGCTACGTCCGGGCCAACGGCGTGCCTGGACGCCAGACCGGCGCCGCGGCATCCTCCGACGGAGACGCCGGGACTGACAAAGTCGCTGCTCTCTTGCACTGACAAAATCGCTGCTCGTCGACAATAGCGACATCGCCCATCCACTGGAACGGGGCGTTGAACAGCATGGAGCGGCACCTTTCCGCGGGAGCCGTCGCGGGCCCGGCCTGCGGCTCCGTTTCGGTCTCCCCTACGTCCGGAATCTTGCGTCCGGACTGTTGCGTCCGGACTCCTCGCGAGCCTCCCGCCGTGCGTGATCCCGGCGCGCTACCCGGTGCCTCGCAATCGCGGGTCGAGCACATCCCGCAGGGCATCGCCGAAGAGGTTGAAGCCGAGAACCCCGAGGCTGATGGCCAGGCCGGGGAAGATCGCGAGCCAGGGGGCGGCCTGCATGTACTGGCGTCCGCTGCTCTGGAGCATTCCGCCCCAACTCGGGTGGGGAGGTGGGAGCCCCAGGCCGAGGAAGCTGAGCGACGCCTCGATAAGAATGATCGAGCCGAGCTGCGCCGAGGCGATCACGATCAGGGGCGCCATCACGTTTGGCGCCAGGTGGCGGAAGATGATGCGCAGCGAGCTTGCGCCCGTGGATTGCGCAGCCTCGACCCAGGGGCTGGCGGTGAGCGACAGGGTTGTCGCCCGGAGCACACGGACGGTAGTCGGCGCCAGTAGCACGGAGAGCGCCACGACGACCGCCAGCGGGATGGTCTTCCAGACGAGCGGCAGGTCGAATTTCCAGACCTGGATGCCGGAGCTGAAGACCGTGAGCATCGCCATCGCGAAGACGAGGCGCGGGATCGCCATGAGGCCGTCAACGAGGCGCTGCACGATCAGGTCGAAGCGACCGCCGAGGTAGCCGGAGGAGACGCCGATCACCAGTCCGATGACGGACGAGATCGTGACCACGAGCAGGCCGGTGTAGAGAGAGGGCCGCGCACCGTGGATGATCCGGCTCAGCATGTCGCGCCCGATATGATCCGTGCCGAATGGATGCTGAAGGCTTGGTGCACCCAGCCGGTCCAGAGGCGCCGGCGTCAGCGGGTCATGCGGCGCAAGGACACCGGCGCCCAGGGCGAGGACCACGAGCAGCAGGAGCAGCAGGCCGCCTGCCGCTCCGAGCGGCTTGTGGCGACAAAACCGCCAGAACCCGGCGCCGAGGCGCGCCGGCATCGAGCGCTCGCGTCGTGCGCCCAACGCAGGTACGCCGATCGCGGGTTCTGCTGCGCTTGTGGATTGCTGCTGCGCCATCCGCCCCCTCCGGCCGCTGCCCGCTAGTACTTGATCCGCGGGTCGATCCAGGCGTAGCTGAGATCGATGATCAGGTTCACGAACAGGAATACCGCGCCAAACATCAGCGTCGCCGCCTGGATCAGCGTGTAGTCGCGCTTCAGGATCGCGTCGAACGTGAGCGTGCCGAGGCCCGGCAGCCCGTAGATGATCTCGATGATGACCGTGCCCGTGAGCAGCGCGCCGAGCTGGAATCCGATCAGCGTGACCACGGGCAGGAGCGCATTCCTCACGGCGTGCCGGTAGATCACCTTTGTCTCCGTCAGACCCTTCGCCCGCGCGGTGCGCACGAAGTCCTGACGCAGCACCTCGAGCATCGACGAGCGCACGAGGCGCATCGTCACGCCGAAGCTGCTGATCCCGACGATCGTCGCCGGGATGAGGAACTGCTCCAGGTTCTTGAGTGGGTCTTCGTGCGGCAAGGCGTACTCGAGCGGTGGCGCGTAGTTGAAGTAGATCGCCCCGGCGACGATCACCAGCGTCGCGATCCAGAAGTTGGGGACGGACAGCGCAGTGATGCTCAGCACCCGCAGGACGTAGTCAATGACGCCGTCCTGCTGAACCGCTGAGACGATCCCCAGCACCATCGCGAACGACGTCGAGATCACGAAGGCGAGGAGCGCGAGTTCCAGTGTGAGCGGCAGGCGGTCGAGGATCAGGTCGCGCGCGCTCGAGTTCCGGACCAGCGAGTCTCCGAAGTCCCCCCTGACGGCGTCCCAGAGCCACCTCGCGTACTGCTCGGCGAAGGGCCTGTTGAGCCCGAGCTTTCCGCGAAGCAGATCGATGTCCTCCTCGCTGAACTCAGGGGCCGCGACCAGTTGCTGCAAGATCACGTCGCCCGGCATGAGGCGCACGAGTGAGAACACGATCAGCGTCACCAGGAACATGGTGGGGACCATCAGGAACAGGCGACGCATCATGTACTGCTGCATGCCCAGCCCTCCGGGCGGTTACCCGTTAGCTCTGCCCCGGGGCCTGCCGGCCGCCGGGCGGAGCATACAAGGATGCGCGCCGCTCAGCAGCGAGCGGCCGGGAAGCGCACAACGTGGAGCGGCCAAACGGGCAGGCGGTCCTGGGCGCAGGTGAGGCGTCATCGTTCGCAACGGGTCACGGAACCCCGCCGCCGGACGCTGGTGAGCTTGTGGCCGCTGGCGCGCGCCCGTGAGGGCTCAACGCGCCAGCGGCCCCGCGCCCTACTTGTCGAACCAGACGTTCTCCCAGAGCTGGCTGTCTCCGTATCCGCCCGGCACGGCGTTCCGCACCCACGGGTGGAAGACCTCGGTCGCCCAGTTGCCGATCAGCGGGATCGCGCCCGCTCGCGCGATGTTCGCGCGCTGCAGATCCTGGAGGATCTCGCGGCGGGCCTCCAGGTCGAATTCCCCGAATTGCAGATCGATGAGCCGATCGAGTTCCTGGGCCGACTCGTCCGTGACCGCCGAGAGTTCTCGTGCGCTTCGCGAATCGAACCACGTCCGCAGATCGCCGTTGGCGGATGCGCCCGTCTGCCGTGGCGAGACGACGAAGCCGTCGATGTTCTTTTCCGAGAACCAGGCGACGAGCTTGTTGGCGTCCCACGACTCCAGGGTCGCGTTGATGTTGATCGCCGAGACGTAGGCCTGGACCAACTCGGCCGATGTCTGGCCCCTGCCGCTGTAGTAGAACGGCGAGGCCGCGTCCCAGCTGGTGAAGCCCGCGGCGGACAGCAGCTTGGCCGCCTCGTCCGGGTCGTAGCCCAGGAGTTGATCGAGCTCTTCCTGCGGGAGCAGCCAGGCGAGTTCCGGCAGCTTCGGACCCGTGCTCCAGTAGCCTTCACCGATCGCGACAAGGATCTCGTCGCGCTTGACGATCCTCGAGATCGCCTGGCGGACGCGGATATCGCGGCCCCAGCCCACCTGGCCATTCATGAAGATCGACTCGAGGCCCCAGTTCTGCCCGCTGATCAGCTGCAGGCCCGGAATGTCGTTCTCGAGCCGCTCGACGTCATCGCTGACAAGCCCGCCACCGGTGCCCGTGGCTGCGCGGATGATCTGCTCATTCCGGAACGACGCCAGGATCGTGGCGGGGTCGCGCAGGCGGAACAGGACCGCCTCGTCGGCATACGGCAGCGGCTTGCCGTCCAGGCCGTTCATCCAGTAGTCCGGGTTCGCCTTGAAGCGGATCAGCTCGTCCGGCTTCCACTCCTCCATGATCCAGGGGCCGGCGCCGATCGTGGGGCCGTTCGTCAGATCCCCGTTGACGTCGACCGCCTCGCGGGCGATCACCTTGTTCGCTGTGTCGGCAAGAGTGCCGAACGCGTCCGCGTCGATGGTCGGAAGGACGAGCTGGATCGTCTTGGGGTCGATCACTTCCCAGCTGATGTCGGCGATCTGCCGGGCGAGGAAGGTCTCGCCCCGCTGCCGCTCCATGCTGTAGGCGACGTCGTCGGCGACAAGGTCACGCCCGTTCACCGGGGCGATGTTCTGCCACTTCGCCTCTGGACGGATGTTGAATGTGATCGTGACCAGGTCCGGCGCCTGCTCCCAGCTCTCGGCGAGCCAGCCCTCGGCGATGGCCGAGGCGCCCGGGATGTCCACGGCGCGCTTGAGCCGCAGCAACCGCACGTACGCGATCCCGGAACCGCGGCTCTGGTTGATCGTGTTGACCTGGAGGTGCGGGTCCTGGTGGTCCTGCTCGCCGGTCCCCACGTGCCCGGCGGCTACGCCGCCGCGCTTGATCGCGCTGGCAGCCTCGGTTGCGGCAGCGGTCGCAGCGGCGGTTGCCGCAGCAGTCGGAGCGGCGGTTGCCGCAGCAGTCGCGGCAGCGGTCGCGGCAGCGGTTGCCGCAGCGGTCGCCTCCGCAGTCGCGGTGGTCGGAGCGGCGGTCGCCACTACGGTCGGTGCGGCGGTGGCGACGGGCACCTCATCGTCATCGTCGCCGCAGCCGACCAGCGCGGCCGCGGCGATGCCGAGTCCACCCATGCCGGCCGCTCCGAGGAAGCGCCTCCTCGTTGCGTAGCTACCTAGCACTCGCCACCCAAGACGTTCCGTCCCGTTCACCATGTAACGTGCGTCCTTCTTCTGCTGCGCTCGCGAAATGACCGGCCCTTTGTGAGCCTGCTCATCCCCCGCACAACGCTACGCGCGGTACGCGGTCCCGCTGAGCAAGTGTTCACTCTGGATTAGCACGCGCCCATGGTCAACCGTTCTTCGAACCCCTCGATAGCCCATCGCTGTACTCCGGATGCTGCACTCCGGGTGCTGTCCAGCGGCTTGGGCCCTCAGCTCCCTCGGGATGGTCCCGTGGCTGAACGCGGGGCTATCGAGGCGCGAAGCCGCCTTCGAGGGAAGAGTCAGGCGCGGCGCCGGTCTGATACATCCCCCTGCCAGTGGCCGCGCCGCTGATCGGGACGCGATCATGCCTTCTCCTGTCTTAGTCCGCGCCCGGGCCTCGTGTGATTGACGGCGTTTCCAGAAATGCCCTAAGGTCCCGCGGGCTCTCCTCCGGGGCTATACTCTTCATCGCTGTAAGGGACTCTTCATCACTGTAAAGGCCGGTAGTTGATGCAGGTTCCGATGCTACCTGGCTTGCGTGTGCTCGATGCTACCGTGGGAGACGCGGCCTTCTGCGGCCGTATCCTCGCGGATCTCGGTGCGGACGTGATCCGCGTCGAGCCGCCCGAGGGCGATCGCGGGCGAAGGCTCCCGCCGTTCGCAAGTCATGGCGATCGGCCGGGGCAGCCAGTCAGCCTCTATTGGAACTTTCTCAACCTCAATAAGCGTGGCGTAACGCTGAACTTGAACGACGATCAAGGCCGGTCGTTATTCAGGCAACTCGCGAGCAACGTTGACGTGCTCGTTGAGTCGTTCCCACCCGGAACACTGCATGCTGCCGGTCTTGGCTACGAACAGCTCGCGAGCGATTCGCCGCAACTCGTCGTCACCTCGATCACGCCGTTTGGGCAGGACGGGCCGTACGCCGGGTTCCCGGCTAGCGATCTGATCAGTCTGGCGATGGCCGGAAACCTGGGGCCAAGCGGCTATCCCGACCGGCCGCCGAACCGCATCAGCGTCGACCAGGCGATGCTGCTCGGCGCCGCCGAGGCCTCGACCGCCACGGTGGTGGCCCTGCTGGCGCGCGAGCGCCTGGGCTCCGGGCAGCACATCGACGTCGCCGTGCACGACGTCCTCGTGGAGCTCTTTGGCCGGACCTCGCTCGTCAGGTGGCAGGCGGAGCAAAAGAGCTTCGAGCGGCAGGGCGATCAGGCGATGGTGGGGCTCGGGCTCAGCACGCGCAGGAGTGTCTTCACGTGCGCGGACGGGTACATCAACTTCCAGGTGCTGGGCGGGGTCAATAGTCACTTCGTTCAGAACCTGGCCGACTGGATGACGGAGTGCGGCTGGACGGATGACGGAACGCGGCCGGACGGTGGCGTAACGAAGTTCGACTGGATCGCCTACGAATACGGTGTTCTGGACAGCGAGGGGCTGAGCACTGCCGAAGCGGAGTTCGAGCAGTTCTTTCTGACGAAGACGAGCGCCGAGCTACTGCGCGAAAGCCTGAAGAGGCGGCTGATGATCTTCCCGATATCGCGGCCTTCGGAGATCCTCGCACTCGAACCACTGGTCGAGTTGAATCAAGTGGCGCCGCAACAGCTCGAAGGTGAGGGCGCGGACGAGCACGCTGAGATCATCGCGCCGACACGCTACTTCAGCTCTTCGCTGCTGGATTGGAGCGAAGGCGGGCGCGCGCCGAGCCTCGGTGAGCACAACGACGCGATCTTCGGCGGCGAACTGGGCATGAGCGGGGCGGAGCTGGAAGCCGCTCGCAACGCCGGCGCGATCTAGCGACAACGATCGACCGGGGAGGAACGCGCATGACGAGTGCCAAGGCATCGACGACCGGCCCGGATGCACGGGCCGCTGGACCGCTGGCAGGCATCAGGGTCACGGACTTCTCCTGGGTGATCGCCGGGCCGGCCGTGTCCCGATACCTGTCGAAGTGCGGTGCGGAGGTGATCAGGATCGAGAGCTCGAAGCGCCTCGATCCGCTGCGGATCACACCGCCATTCCTGGGGGAACGGAGCCCCGACACGAGCATGGGGTTCAGCTCGCAAAATGGAGGCAAGAAGAGCGTCACGCTCGATCTCTCGACTGATGAGGGTCGTGAGCTGGCGCTGAAGCTGATCGCCGAGTCCGATGCCGTCGTCGAGAACTACACCGGCGGCACGCTTGAGCGCATGGGCCTCGGCTACGAGCGGATGCGCGAGGTCAAGCCGGACATCGTGCTACTGAGCCTCGGCATGTTCGGGCAGCGCGGCTCATGGCGGGCGACGCCGGGGTACGGGATGGGTCTCGCGAGCCTGATGGGGTTCGCGGACCTCAACGGCTGGCCGGATCGCCCGCCGCTCGTTCCGGGCGCCTACACCGATCAGACGGTCCCGCCGCTCGCCACCACCGTCCTCGTCTCCGCATTGCTGCACCGCGATCGCACCGGGAGCGGCCAGTGGATCGACTTCTCACAGTGCGCCGCGGCGTCGCTGTATCTGGCCGCGCCGCTGCTCGAGGCGGCTGCCAACGGCAAGGACTGGTCGCGCATCGGCAATCGCTCCCGTTCGGCCGCCCCTCATGGCGTCTACCCGACGGCCGAGACCGACGTGTGGTGCGCGATCGCCGTCGAGGAAGAGTCCCAGTGGGCGGCTTTGAAGGAAGCGATGGGGCAGCCGTCGTGGGCCGGCGAGGATCGGTTCGATCGCGTGGACGGCCGTCTCGCCGAGCAGGACGACCTGGACGAACTCGTCTCGGGCTGGACGGCCACCCTCACGGTCGGCGAGATCGTCGCAACGCTGCGCGCGGCGGGCGTGCCGGCGGCGCCGTTGCAGACGGCCGCCGAGCTCGTGGAGGACCCACAGTTGCGGCACCGCGGGTTCCTCACCATGGTCGATCACCCGGTGATGGGTGAGGTGCTCGACTATGCCACCGGGTTCAGGTTCTCGCGGAGCCTGACCAGCTCCAACCCCAGCCCGAGGATGGGCGAGCACACCGGACAAGTGCTGAGCGAGGTGCTGGGCGTGCCCGACGAGGAGATTGCCTCGCTCGCCGCCAAGGGCATCACCGAATAGGCCCCCGCGGCCGCGAGGGCCCCGGCGCCGAATCAGGCGCGCAACGCCGTTCGGTTGCTACTCGACGTCGACGAAGACGTTGCCGTCGCGGACCTCCACGGAAAAGAGCGGCAGGGGGTCGGACGACGGCGGGTTGATGTTCTCGCCGCTCCGGAGATCAAAGCGGCTGCCGTGGCAGGAGCACTCGATCTCCCCATCGCCCACGATGTCCGCGTTCTCGCTGAGCAGGCAGTAGGAATGCGGGCAGATATCGTCCGAGGCGATCACCTCGCCGCCGATGTCGTACAGCGCCAGTTCCTCGGCGCCAACCTTGACGGCGAGAATCTTGCCGGGCTGCACCTCGTCTCGCGCGGCGACCCTGTGCTGCATCCGTCCCCTCCATCACGTTCCAGCGCGCGAGTGGCGCGCACGATCAATCCTGACAGAGTTCCGGGCGCCGTCAGGCGCCCGGAGGTCTCGTACCATCGCTCGGTTGCTCGCTAGAGGATTGGCTCCGACTCCCTGGACACCGCGCTCGATGAGCCGACGCCGGCCGGCGTGTGGCCGTTGGAGGTTGCTTCGCTCGCCCCATGCCCGACGATCATCAACTGGTCCATGGTGTAGTAGCCACCCTGCCAGCTCCAGTCGGAGTGGCCGGGCGCACGGCCGATCGTCTCGAAGCGGTCCATCAACTCGCTGAGCAGGATCTTGAGCGTCTCGCGCCCGTAGGCCTGCCCGGGACAGGTGTGCGTGCCGAGGCCCCACGCGAAGTGCCGGGTGATGCCGCGCAGCCTGAACTCCTCGGGATCCTCGAACTGCTCCGGGTCATGGTCGGCCGCAAGGTAGTAGCACTGGACGAACGATCCCGCGGGAATCGTCACGCCGTCGATCTCGACGTCCTCGAGCGGGATCTTGTTGAGGCCGGGGTGGTTGCTCTTGAGCCGCGCGAGCTCCTCGACCACCTCGCTCGACTGGTTGAGTGCGATCAGGGAGCGGTCATCGCGCACCATCGACCAGACGTGCGGGTTGTCGAGCAGCACGTCGAGGGTGTTCGGGTAGAAGTGCGCAGCGGTGCTCAGACCGCCGGCGATCATCGGTGGGTAGTCGTTCCGCAGGAAGATGTCGAGGTTCTCCTCGCTGTCCTTGCAAGACGCCACGATGGCCCGCAAGAAGGGCACAAGCCCTTCCTCTTCCTTGCAGTACGCGGGATCGTGATCGCGGTGCTCGGCGATACGGGTCGAGAAGAAGGCCTTCATGTCCGCGAAGCCACCGAAGAACGCCTCCGACGGCGACTCGAAGTGGGCGGGTGTCTCCGGAACCCGCGCCATCGGTGGGCGCTGCTGTCGCGGCTTCGTAAAGCCCGCGACCACCGGCAGCCACGCCTGGAGGCGGGCCTCGCCGCCATGGTCGGTCAGGCCACAGAGGTCGACCCAGCAGCGCTTGGTGTACTCGGCGCCGAGCTTGACTGCGTCGAACGGCTCACCTGGCTCGAACTCGTCGGTGAGCGCCACGGCGTGCGCCCGGAACTTGGGCTGGAGCTCGGCGATCGAGGCGGGCGTGAAGCCGCGCGCGAAGATCTTGCGCCAGTCCATGTGCTCCGGGTCGTCCTTGTAGACGATCCAGCGCGCGTCGGAGACGGGCGTGTCCGTCGTGGTCAGCACATGCTCGGACGACCACAGATCCGAGCCCTTGAGAACCGCGTGTACGTCCTTGTAGCGCGTGAGGATGAAACGTCCGTCATCGTCGCGGTGGACCGGATCATTCGCTTGAAGGTACTTCAGCCAGTCGAGGACCGTGTCGTGCGCTGCCGGACACTCCGGGGGAATGATCTCGCCGGCGTGTGGCCGCTGTTCGATCGTCAAGGTTGGCACCTCTCTCAGCCCGCGGGGCGAGCGATCGCTCCGCGCACGCCGATCAATCCATTAGCCGCTACCGTAGTCGTCCCCCAAACGGCATGTCAAGCAACGCGCGTGGCGAGGATTCGCAGCGATGATCGCCTGGGCCGGCGGCTATTCGGCGAGTTCAGCGAGCCGCTTCCCAAGCTCTCCGGGGTCATCGCTGTCCACGTCAACCTGGTGCACCGTGATGCCCGCCTCGGCCTGCTGCGCGAGTCGGTGCCGCGCGTAGAAGTCGCCCATGCGTGCGATGTAGAACGCGAGCGAGGCACGCGTGGCGTTGGTCATGAAGCGCCCGCTGTCGAGTACGACCGAGCGCTCCGCTGGGAGCAGCTCATCGAGCGCACGAACCACGGCGCGCGGGTCCAGGCGGTCGCCGGTGCTCTCGTCCGGACCGGCGTAGAGCGGTTCGCGGAGGCGCTGGAGCAGCGCTGGCGCGTGCAACTGCCGTGCTCCGCCTCCGGTGTCGGGGAGTTCGGCCAGCAGTCGCCGGGCGGTGATCTCCGCGTCGCCGAGCACCGCAGCTGCGCCGGGAAGCGGCGGCCCAGGGCCTCGGGATCCGTGTCCACCTGGATCACCGTGGCGTCCCCGAAGAGTGTGCGGGTACCCGTGGTGTGCATGTGCAGGCTGGCGCCGAGCGCAACGACGCAGTCGATGTCCGCAAGCAGCGGGGCGACCGGGTCGCTGGAGAAGCCGCCGACGACACCGACGTCGTACGGACTGCCCGAGAAGAGTCCCTTCGCCGGCAGCGTCGTCCCGAGCCACGCGCCGGCGCGCTCCGCGAGGGCCTCCAGCGCGCTACGAGCCATGGCCGTCGCCGCCCCCTGTCCCGCCAGCAGCAACGGACGCTCGCTGCGCGAGAGGATCTCCGCGATGGCGGCGATGTCGGCGTCGGAGGGCTCCACGGGAGCTGCCGGAGCCGCTGCCGGAGGAGCCTCGCCCGAGGCCTCGCTCCCAAGCGGCGCATGCAGGACGTCGACGGCGATTGAGAGCAAGGTCGTGCGGCCGCTCGAGGCGCTCTCGACCGCTCGCGCCAGGCCGCTGGAGGCATCCTCCTGGCGCGTCACGCGTACGTACTCGAGGCCGAGCGCCGCGGCGATCGGGCCGTGGTCGACGTACTTGTAGTCATCGACCACGTCCATGTGCGTCGCGACGTCGCCGGTGATGATCAGCACCTTGCGGCCGCCCTGCGAGGCCGTTCGCGCAGCCGTTGCTGCGTTCATCAGGCCCGGGCCGCGTGTCACGGTCGCTACGGCGAGTTCCCCGCTGGCCCAGGCGTAGCCGTCGGCCATGCCGACGCCGTGGTTCTCGTGCCGCGCCCGGTAGAACGGCGCCCCGCGCAGGCACAAGTCCGTGATCAACGCGGCGGTGTCCTCGCCCATCACCCCGAAGATGCCCCTCGGAGTCAGCGGCTCAAGCTGGTCGGCCAGGGCATGGAACACCGTGTTCGTCGCGGGCGCGGCGATCGCCATCGGTCGCTCCTCGTGCTACGGGGCGTGAACGCGGGCTCGTGATGCCCGGCTGCGAGCGGCGCTTCCCGCGCTGCGGACGCCGGTCACGGGAATCCCCGCTCACGATGCCCGGCTTGCGGCGAACGGTGCGGCGGCGGCCTATGCGGGGAGCCCTATCGGCTTCGTGACGGAGGCGGGCAGGTTCATGTCACCGTGGCCCATGCCATGGATCCCGATCGCGTGGAGGCCCCCACGCCCGCCGGCGACAAGGATGTTGAAGCGATCCGGCGTCTCCGTCTGCGGCACCCGGCCATTGGGAAGCACGCGGCCCCCGTTGGTCAGCGGCTCGATGTGCTCGGGCGGGAAGCGGTCCAGCGGCAGTTGGCTGTGCTCCCAGAGGTAGGTCCGGACATCCTCGAGACTGAAGCCGTCGTCGGCGACGAACCCGGCCCAGGACGGGTTGAGCACGATCGTGATCTCGGCGTCGCCGAGGATCATCCAGGCGCCGCTGACGCTGTTGATCGTGTGCGCGATGGTGGTGAGGTAGGACTCGCCGCTGCGGCACCAGATGTCCGTGATGTTGATCGTGCCGGTCGCGGAGATGGCGGTGACACAACTGTCGGATGGCTCGAAGCCTCGCTGGACGTGCAACGGCGTGCCCCAGGGGTTCTGCTCGTCCCACTCGCCGATGCACATCGTGTAGCGTCCCGGCTGGCCGAACACGGACTTGCTGCCGTCTCCCGGGAGAGCGGCGCCGATGTTCGTCCAGCACAACTGGACGGCCCGGCCGATCGTCGCGTTCGAACGGCCGGCGACGCCGAAGCAGCCCTCCTGGTAGTTCACGCCGATCTCGTGCCGGATCGGACCATTGATCACCAGCAGGTTGGTATTGCAGTTCGTGGTGCTGGCGTGCCCCTGGCGTTCGTTGCCTGCGAGCACTGACTCCACGGCCGCGAGGACCACCGGGAAGTACTCAGGCCGGCAGCCGGCCATCACGGCGTTGCTGGCGATCGCCTCGACGGTCGCCAGCCCGTTGCGGGGCTTCAGTACGCCGATCAGCTCCTCCGGATGACGACCGGACGCTGCAACCATCGCCCGGACGCGATCGGGCGTTGGGGGAACGCCCGGCAGGCCATCGCCGCAGTCATGGAGTTCCATGAACTCGTAGAGACCTTCGGCGGAATCCTCGATCTCGATCGTCGGAGCATCGGGCGCCATCGAACTCCTCTGGTCCGCGGCCTCAGGCTCCGGTCGAGGGCGTGGTGGCCAGGAGACCCCGTACGATCTCGTCCACGCTGGCCGCCGCGATCGCACGGACCTCCTGATCGGGCATGTTGTCGAGCGTCTTCGGCAGCCCCACGCGGGGCACGTCTCCGTACTTCGAGAAGGTGAGCGCGGCCTCCGTCAAGGTCTCGAAGGCTTCGGTGTAGACGAGCACTACGGGCACGCCGCGGGACTCGAGGGCAACGGTCAGGGCGGCAACTGCCGCCGAGCATCCCCCTCAGTTGGCGAGGCCGACGATTGCGGCGTCCACCTCCGTTGCCAGTAGCTCCATCGCGCTCTCGTCGCGATTGCTTCCCTTGCGCACGTTGGCGAGCTTCAGCCCCTCGGTCCTCAGGTCGACGTGGTTCACGTCAACCCGGATGACGTCGATGCCGCGATCCTCCAGGCACTCCTCGAGGACCTCGGAGCTCACGTACCAGCTGCGCCAGGGCCCGTCGATGACGATGCCGACGGTCTTGCCCTCGAGCGAGGCGAGCCGCGGCGACGCTCCGCCGATGCGCTCCTGCTGCTCGCCGCGAGGATCGAGTATTTCGACGCGCCGGGTGACTGCCGCCACTTCAACTGGTGCAAAGGTAGTCATGGTGCTCGCCTTCCGATTCCGGGTGTCATCCGCAGGCACGGCCTGCGCCGTCCTGGCGTGGGAGCGCTCGCTCACCCACCTGCATCCTAGGCGCGCGGACGGCCGCCCACAACAAAGCGCTATCCAGGCGTACCCCTGGATGCGAGTCTGTAGCTTCCGCTTCACCGGCGCTTGTGGGCGCTTCCCGCAGCGATACAATCCGTCTCGCACCCACGCCGGCTCGGAACCTGAAAGCGAATGGCGGATGGCGACCCCCTGCGCCGACCTCGTTGCCGCGCTGACCGAGCGCCTCGAGGCTGCGATTTCCGGGACGGGCGAGGAGCCCCCGGACGACCTCGGCCGCTACGCCTCGGAATCCCTTGTTCGCTATGACAGGGCCGCGGAGGAGTTGCTGATGCTCGTGATCGCCGGATGCCACGAGGGCGCGGAGGCCGATGCGCCGCTGTGGGTGCGCTGCATCGAGCGGATTGCGAACCTAGAGGACGTACCGGCTCTCCCTGCCGAGCTGCGCCGGTTGCGTCGCTACCCTGCCTTGCTGCTCCTGTACGGCGGCGGCCTCGCGGCGCTGGCCGCCGAGCGCTACGGCACGCTGCGCGCGCTGCTCTACGACATGGAGGTGCGCGAGGTGACCGGCGCCAGACCGGCGGGCGTGACGCTGGACACCTGGCAGGTGATGAGTGCACCGCTCGCGATGCGGCTCGAGGGTTACGAGCGGCACCACACGGCCCTCTCGGATCGCCTCTTCGATGTCCTTCGTGAGCCGCTGCGGGAGCAGCTGCCGGACCCCGCCGACTACGAGCGCGCGTTCGATCGCTTCGAGTACTTCAAGGGACTCGTCCACGTCGATATTGAGGACGCGCCTCCGCGCAAGGCCTGGATCCCCATGGGCCGCTATGGCTGGAGCGAGGACTGGTGGCTGGACACCACTCCGTGGACCGTCGCTCACGAGGTCGCCACGCTCGGCCCGCAGTGGCCGCCGCTGCAAGCCGGGCTCTTCGGCGGATCGCACGAGCGGCTGCTCGCTGTGATCGAGGTGGCGGACGAGGCGCGCGGCGACTGGTCGTTCGAATCCTGAGCGAACGACCGTGCCCGGGTTGCTCCTCGCGGGCCGCTCAGGGCGATGCTGCGCGGCAGTCAGTCGAGGCCGTAGACCTCCGTGTCCGGATGGAAGGCCGACCAGCTGAACCAGTACGAGAGGTGTCCGCTCAGGCGCGCGAGGCGCTCGCCCGCGGGGCCGATCAGCGCCTCCTCGGTGACGCGCCAGACGCCGCCGGCCCCGTCGATCAGCGTGTCTGCGCCGTCGCCGGGCGCGAAGCTCAGGTCGTCGCGCTCGAAGGCCCGGACTTCGCCGCCGGAACTGTAGACGATGGCGATGCCGCCGCTCGTGTCCTGCGTATGGACCGCGCGGGACGTCACGAGCACCACCGCGCGATCGCCGACGCGGTCGTTGACCACCTCCTCGGCGGCGAGCGCGCTGATCGGGAAGGCCTTCCGCGCGCCGCCGGCGCGCAGCCCGTATACGAAGTCCTTGGCCGGCAGGGCATCGCCCCGATTCCACACGGGGTATGCCGTGTCGTAGTCGGCGAAGTACCTGCCGTAGGCGGCGCCATTCTCGTAGGGACGGAAGTAGCCCGTCTCGATGTCCAGCACCCGGGTCTCCGGGTGCCGGGTACGCCAGTCGTGCCACGTGGTCACGACGAGCGGGAAGAGATCGAGACGCAGGGGCTCGCCCTCGGCGTCGAGCGCGCCGACGAGCGGGCCGAGCACGGGCTCGCCGGTGAACTGGTTCCAGAGCGTGTGCGTGGTCCGGTCATACATCAGCTTGTTGCTGCGGTAGAGCAGCCCGGACGTACCGAAGGTATAGGTCTCGCCGTCGGGGGCACGGCCGTCGTAGGCGATCGCGGCGCCGCAGAGCGTGCAGTAGGCGAGCGAGATGGGGACGCCGCCGACCACGTCGTTCGCCATCTCATGCCAGTCCATGATGCGCAGGGGATAGGCTCTCGCATCGCCATTGATGACCAGGCCGAAGACGGGATCGGCGGGCTCGAGGTAGTCCGCCTCCCCGGCCCTGAGCAGCATGGGGCGATCGAGCGGCGGGATGCCATCGACAATGACTCCGCCCCAGACGATCTCCTCGGTGCGGATCGCGGAGGCGTGCTCGTCGTCGAGGAACAAGGCGAAGCGGGGATCGATCGGCGCGAGCAGGCGGCCCTTCCAGCTTGTGTAGCCGGGAGGCGGATCAAGATCGGCGGCGCCGTACCAGGCGATCCAATCGAGCGCGTCGGCGCCGACCTCGGCGCCGGTCAGGGCCTCAAGCGCGGCAAGGGCCGACTCCGGTTCCGGCCCGGCGTCGAGAACCCTCCGGCCGCGCGCCCACAACACGTCGATCAGAGGTTGCGTGAAGCGCTCATCCCCGGCAGCGACGACCCGATCCAGCGCGGCCTGCGCCTCACCGGCTGGCGCGACGAGCGCTTCGAGGAGCTCGTGCGCCTCCGTGTCGCCGATCGGCTGAGGTGCAGTGGTTGTCGGGGCGCTGTTGTCGCCGCACGCCGCGGCGATCACGAGTACGGCCGGTACCGCAAGCATGGCCAGACGCCGCATCAGCACCACCAACCGCAGCAGGGCTTCACCAGCGCCATGCCCGCGCCGGCGACGATGACGTCGAACCGAGGAGCGGACGTCACTGGCTGCAACCCCGGTCAAGGGCAGCAGCTGTCGCCCCGCCCTTGCGACCGCGATCGGTCCCCACGCGGCCGAGTTCAGCGGCCGGCCGGGGCTCTCCAGAGCGGTGGGCAGCGGCGTCTACCCGTGCGAGGACGGGTACTTTACCAGCACGGCCGGTCCGGCGTTCGCCGACAGTCCCGCCGAGGGAATCGGCGCTCTCCGGATCGGCATCGCGCGCACACGCAAGGGCGAGGACGGCCGCTCAGCGAGTCCTCGGGCGGCTCTGGCCTCGCGGGTGACGGCTATGACTGCGCGGGCCGGAACCTGGGTAGCGCGATCTCATCGGAGACGTCTTCGAACACCACCTCCACGGGCATCCCGATGTGGACGTCCGCCGGGTCGCCGTCGACGACGTTGGTGGTGAGGAAGAGCCCCTCATCGAGGCGGACGACTCCGAACACGTACGGGACGTCGTCCGTCCACTCCACGCTCGGAGCCTGGTGGTGGATGCTGAACGTGTAGACCTCGCCCTTGCCGCTCAACGGCACCCAGTCGTAGTTGTCCAGCGACGCGCAGTCCGGGTGGTGGCAGACGCGGCTCGGGTACATCCAGAGGTGGCCGCAGTCGCGACATTGCTGTGCCTTCAGCACATGCTCGCGGCATCCGTCCCAGTAGGGCTTGGAGACCAGCGAGGGTACCGGAATCGGCTTGAGGTATTCGGCCATCTGAGTTGCTCCCCTAGTCCCGTGCCAGGATCGTGCAGCCGTAGTTGCTCATGGGGCCGGACACGCTGCCCACCACGGCCAGCTGCGCGTCCTGCACCTGGCGTGGCCCGGCCTCGCCGCGCAGCTGCTCTACCGCCTCGGTCTGGAACATCACCGTCGAGCCGACGCCCGTTTGACCCAGGTTCAACATGCCGCCGTTCGTGTTGACGGGAAGCTCGCCGCCCAACTCCAGACGGCCCCCTTCGGCGAACGGCCCGGCCTCCCCCTTCGCGCAGAAGCCGAAGTCCTCCAGCTGCATCAGGACGGTCATGGTGAAGCTGTCGTACAACTCCACGAGGTCGATGTCGCTCCGCTCCACCCCGGCTTCGCCGAAGGCCTGGTCGGCTGCCTCCCGGCCGTTGGTCCGGATCAGGTCGTGGCCATCCTCCCAGCCCGTGCAGAGCGCTCCGATGTGGTAGCCGGAGTGATACTGGCCGACTCCCAGCATCCAGACCGGCGGATGCTTCAGATCCCGCGCGCGCTCGGCGGTCGTGAGGATGTAGGCGTCGGAGCCGCCGCCAGTGGGATAGCAGCAGTCGAGGATGTGAAATGGCTCGCAGACGTAGCGGGAGTTGAGGACATCGTCGACCGTCACGACTTGTGGCAGCAGGGTCTTCGGGTACAGCGCGCCGTGCTTGCTGGACGCGACCTTCACGGCCGCCAGCTGTTCGGCCGTCGTCCCGTACTCGTGCATGTGGCGCTGGGCGTGCAGGGCGTAGAAGCCCGGCGCGCCCAGCGGGCCGTTGATGACGTCGAACTCCCAACTGAAGTGGTGCTGCCCCTGCATGTAGGTTCCGGGCTGTGTGGCTCGTTCCGAGGCCCGGCCGCGGGCGCCGCCACCACCGCCGACCACCAGGACATAGTTGACCTCGCCCGACAGCAAGGCCCAGGTAGCCAGCTTGTTCGCCACCGCGGCCGCTACCCCGCCGTTGGTGATGGCCAGGCACAGCGGCTTGGCCCTGCCGCTCATGCCCAGGTTCTCCCCAAGGCGATAGGCGATCTTCACGTCCTCGCTGTGTTCGCAGACGAGGATGCCGTCGATGTCGCGCTTGCTGAGGCCGGCGTCGGCGATGGCCAGCGCGGCGGCCTCGGCGTGGTAGCTGATGGCCTCATGGCCGGTCACCCCTCGGGGCTGATAGATGGTGCCGCCGACCCCTACGACCGCGATCTCTCTTTGACCCTGCGCCATCGAAACCTCCAATGAGGAGCTATCGCGTCCCTCGATCCCTACGCAGATCAGACTCCTCGGGCACAGCGCGGCGCTGAGGGTGCTGACCGGGCATGTCGCCCGCAGTATGAGCGCTCGCTCATACTACCGTTTGTTTTAGAGGTCTGTCCGCAGCGGCGTCAAGGCCCGGATCTGACACGCCTGCCGCACTGCCATCGCCCGCGAGCAGGCTGCCCCCGCTACGCCTCGATGCCGTGGTCCTCCGCAAAGGCGCGCGACGGTACGCCGCGCCCGTTGTATTCCCCGGCGCCGTGGGTCGCCAGGTACGCCACAACCTCGCCGCCCAACCGTGTGGAGTTCGGCTGCGAGACGTCGATCGCCAGGCGCGACCGGGTTCGCTCCGCCCGCGAGACCGCCAGCTGCACTCGCTCCGTCATGACGAGCCCGGGCCAGAGCGACACCGCCTGCACGTTCGTCTGGCGCAGCTCATAGGCGATGCTCTCGGTGGTCTTGTCGAGGGCCGCCTTGGTGACGGCGAGCCACAGCGGCACGGGGCGTCCACCCCCGGGCGGGCCACCGCTCACGTGGACGATCAGCCCGGAGTCCTGGCGGCGCATGTGTGGCACGACGGCGCGCGCGAGGACGACGGCTCCGCGCACGGTCACCTGCCAGGGGCGGTCCAGCAGTGTGGGCGGCAGCTCCCAGAAGTGGCGGGGCTCCATGTAGGTCGGAGGTGTGAGGTCGTCGCTGGGACCGGAGAGGGTGCTGCAGACGCTGATGTCCACGCGTCCGTGATCGCCGATCACATCGTTCACCACGCCGAGGACCGCTCGCTCGTCCGTCACGTCCAGCTCGTACGGCTTCGCCCGGCCGCCGGTGTCCTCGATTGCGGCCACCGTGGAGTGGATGCTCCCGGGCCTGTCCTCGCTCTGTTCCTCCGTCGTCCGGCCGCACACCGCGACGAAGGCGCCACGCTCGGCCAGCACGCGGGCGATGCCACGGCCGATGCCGCGGCTGCCCCCCACCACGATCGCTACCGCTCCCTCGAGCTCCATGCCCAGAGTCCCCTCCGCCGACGGCTACCACTGCGGGAGGTACTATAACGCGCGACATGCCCTCTGAAGAGTCGAGGCGATCCCCGCCACCACGCGGCGAGCCGGCGCCGGTCGCAACGGAGGCCGGCGCACTGGCCGGCGTCCTGGTCGTCGACGCGAGTCAGGGCGTGGCCGGCGGCTACGCCGGCCGGCTGCTCGCGGACCTCGGCGCCGAGGTCGTCAAGATCGAGCCACCGTCGGGCGACAGCCTTCGCGCCCTTGGACCGTTCCCCGGCGACAGCCCCGACCTCGAGGCCGGAGGGCTCCACCTCGCGCTGAACGCCGGCAAGCGCTCGGTCGTGCTCGACCTCGAGTCCGGCGCAGGGCGGGAGCGGTTCCGCGCGCTGGCGATGCAGGCCGACGTCCTGCTCGAGAACGCCGGCCCCGGGGCGATGGAGGGCCGGGGACTCGGGCCCGACGCGCTGCTCGAGGCCAATGCGGAGCTCGTCTACGCCTCACACGCTCCGTTCGGGTTGACCGGGCCCTACGCACGACGCGTCACGACCGAGATCGTCGACTGGGCGATGGGCGGCTACATGTACTTCGGCGGCGAGCCCGGACGGTCGCCGCTGATGGTGCACGGCCACCAGGCGGAGTTGCACGCGGGCATGCAGCTCGCCGCGGGGGCGCTGGCGGCGCTCTGGCACGCGCGCCGCAGCGGCGTCGGCCAGCACGTCGAGGTCTCCACCCTCGAAGCGATGCTGAATGCGCACGTCTGGCTCACGACCATGTGGACGCACGAGGGCCTGGTCCAGTCTCGCGAGCCCTCGATGCTCGTCCCCTGCGCCGACGGCCAGGTGATCTGGATGGGGATGCGCAATCTCGACATCTTCGTGCTGGTCGAGCGCCCGGAGCTGGTCGACGACCCGCGCTGGGAGACGATCGAGGGCTGGCGAGGCGCGATACCGGAGATTCGCGCCCTCTTCGCGGAGTGGGCGCGTGACCACTCCGGCGCCGAGATCTGCGAGCGGGGGCAGGCGCTGCGGTTGGCGATCACGCGGGTCAGTACGGTGGAGGAACTCTCGAACTCGCGGCAGCTCCGGGAGCGGGGCTGGTGGCGAGAGACGCCGCACCCGGAGCTCGACGCCCTGCTCCTCCCCGGCCCGCCGTGGCTGCTGTCCGGCACGCCCGCCGGTCCACGGGCCGCGGCGCCTCGCCTCGACGCCGACGCCGGGTACGTGCCTCCTCCTCGCGAGCGGGCGGAGCCCCGGCGAGGCGATCCGGACGCACTGCCCCTCGAGGGGATCAGGGTCCTGGAGATCACGGGCAACTGGTCGGGACCGCTCACCGGGAGGCACTTCGGAGACCTCGGGGCGGAGGTGGTGAAGGTCGAGCTCGCGCGCCGGCCCGCCACCCGCGTCGGCCACCCGCCGGGGGGAGAAGGCTGGGAGACGTTCTACAACCGGTCCGGCTACTTCAACCTCTTCAATCGCAACAAGCGCGACCTCTGCCTTGATCTCGCAACCGACCGCGGTCGCGAACTCTTCCTGCGACTCGTCGAGGATGCCGACGTCGTGCTCGAGAACAACAGCGCGCGCGTCTTTCCCCAGCTCGGCCTCGGCTACGAGACGCTTGCGAAGCGCAATCCACGCGTGGTGATGTGCTCGATCTCGGGCTTCGGCGCCACCGGGCCGGAGCGGGACTACCTGGCGTTCGGCTCGAACATCGAGGCCTCGTGCGGGCTGGTGTCACAGACCGGCTACAGCGACGGCACTCCCCACGGTACGGGCTCGTACTACGCGGATCCGATCACCGGTGGGCATGCCACCGTCGGCATCCTCGCCGCGCTGCTCGCGCGCGAGCGCACGGGCAGCGGGCAACGTCTGGACATGGCGCTGCAAGAGTCGGCGGCGGCGTTCATGACGGAGTCGATCATGGACTACCGGCTGAATGGCCGGGTCGCGCGGCCGCGCGGGAACCGCTCGACGCGCATCGCACCGCAGGGCGCCTACCGCTCGCTCGGGACGGACTGCTGGCTCGCGATCGGCGTCGAAACCGACGACCAGTGGCGGGCGCTCTGCGCGGCGATCGAGCGGCCCGACCTTGCCGAGCGCTTCCCCACACGCGAAGCACGCCTCGCAGCCCACGACGAGATCGACGCGGCGATCGAAGCCTGGTCGGAGCCGCGCAATCACAACCGGGCCGCCGAGCTGCTGCAGGAGGCCGGCGTCCCGGCGGGGCCGGTGCTCGCGAACTGGGAGATCGTGAGCGACCCGCACCTCTACGAGCGCGGCTACTTCGTCGACATCGTGCACCCCGACACCGGGCACCAGCGCTGGGACGGCTTCCCGTGGCGGCTCTCGCGGACCCCGGCGAGCGTTCGCCGGCCGTCCCCCCGCTTCGCGGAGCACAACGACGAGATCCTGGGCGAGCTGGGGCTCAGCCCGGAGGCGATCCGGCGCCTGCACGACGAAGGGGTGATCGCCGACGAACCGGATTACGCCTGACGGCATCCGGTGCGGCGAAGCCAGGCTCGATCCGCTCGACGACGGGGGGAACCCGCGAGGGCGCGCCGTCGCTGCCTATAATCGTAGTCGCACGCAACCACCTCAGCCGCCGCAGACCGGAATCGGAGCGACCTGCCATGACGGAGCGAGATTACAGCGACATCCTGACGATCAAGAGCGAGCGCCACGGGATCGTGCAGCTCAACCGCCCGGAGAAGATGAACGCGCTCAGCCACAACCTGCGCGCCGAGCTCTTCGACGCGCTCAAGGACTTCGAGGCCGACCCGGAGGTGCGCGTGATCATCATCCGCGGCTCGGGCCGCGCCTTCAGCGCGGGCTACGACCTCGCGGGCATCTCGGAGACGGACTCGGAGCGTGACTACATCGACAGGCGGAGCGAGATGCCGGCCGTGGGACCGATCCACCCCGGGCAGGGCCAGTGGCCGCAGCACCTGCTCAGCGGCTACTGGCAGATCTGGGAGCTCACCAAGCCGGTGATCGCGCAGGTCCACGGCTACTGCCTCGCGGGCGCGACGGAGCTCGCGACGATGTGCGACCTCATGTTCGTGGCCGAGGACGCGCAGCTCGGCTACCCGCCGGTCCGTGCGATGACCAGCGTCGACATTGCCTACCCCCCGTGGCACATGCCGATGCGCAAGGCCCGGGAATTGCTGTATACGGGCGACCCGCTCTCCGGGAAGGAGGCGGCCGAGATCGGCTGGGCGAATCGCGCGTTCCCGATCGACGAACTCGCCGCGGGGACCGAGGCCTTCGCCGAGCGCATTGCGCTGATCGACAGCCCGATGCTGCAGATGACGAAGCGCCAGCTGAACCGCGCCTACGAGGTCATGGGCATCCGCACCGCGCTCGCGGTCGGCGGCGACATCCAGACGCTCAGCTCAGTGCGCCCGGGTGGCGGGGAGTTCGGCCGCATCTCGCGTGAGCAGGGCCTGGCCGCGGCGCTTGCCTGGCGCGACAGCCCATTCGGCGACTACGGATCGGCGCCGGAGGGTGCACCGCGTCCCAGCGCCGCAAATTGGTAGCCGGCGAGGGCTGCGCCGCCTCGCCGCTTCCCGTTCGGCGTGAACGCGGGTGGAGTTGACCCCGTGCTGATCGGCCTGATCTCGGACACGCATCAGCCATCGGAGCAACGAACCCTCTGGGACGAGGTGTACACGGCGTTCCGGGGCGTCGACCTGATCCTCCACGCCGGAGACGTCGTGCACCCGATGGTGCTCGACTGGCTGCAGGAGATCGCCCCGGTGCTGGCTGCGCGAGGCAACAACGACATCGGCTGGCAGGATCCCCGCATGAAGGACCTGCAGCTGCTCGACATCGAGGGGCTGCGACTCGCGATGGTGCACGACATGGAGCCCGAGACCCGGCCGATCGACGAGCTGCGCCGGCGCCACCTGCGAGGCGAGCACGCCGACATCATGGTGACCGGTGACACACACTTCGAACGGATCGACTACCGGGACGAGGTACTGCAGATCAACTCGGGGAGCGCGACGCTCCCGCACCTCTGGTCCACTCGCCTCGGGACGGTCGGGCTGCTCGAGCTGGAGGGGGACAAGCTCGAAGCGCAGATCCTGCGCCTCGGCCAGACCGAGGGACGGGAGAACCCCGGTATCGAGTACCGCTTCACGCGCGAGACCGGCGTGGTCTGCCTCGGGTAGCGCGTGGCGCTCGCCGCGGCGGATCGCGCTGACCTCGAAGCCGCTGCCCATCGCACCGCATCGCGAGATCACCCTGGTGGCGCTACATTGGCGCCGGGACGCGGCGGAAGGGCGGTGCGGGATGCGTGTTGCTGTACTGGGTGGAAGCGGCTTCATCGGGACGCGCGTGATGCGTCGGCTCGTGGAGCACGGGCACGAGGTCCACTGCATGGACATCGCGCCGGATACTCCGGCGCTCGACCCGCTTCGTGACCGGATCCAGATCATGCGCGGCGACATCACCCTCATGGACGACGTCGTCGAGGCGCTCGTGTCGAGCAAGCCCGACCGCGTCCTCAACCTCGCGTACACCCTGGGCCAGTCGGAGGGCGACCCGCACCCGCAGGTGCGGTTGAACATCCTCGGGATGGACAACTGCTTCGAGGCGTCCCGCATCCTCGGCATCCGCCGGGTGGTCTACGCGAGCTCGCTCGCCGTCTACGGCGGGCAGCGGCTGCACGGCGAGCATCTCGTGACCGAGGACGAAGCCCGGCTCGGCACGAGGCTCTACGCGGTCTCGAAGATTTTCAACGAGCACCAGGCGGACTGGTACAACCGCGCCTACGACATGGCGATCACCGGCGTGCGGCCCGCGAACATCACGGGCCCCGACAAGGTGCGAGGTTCGATGAACCACGTGCAGTGCCAGGTGCTTCCGGCACGCAACGAACCCGTGCACTTCCCCTACCGCGACATGATGACGCTGCCGCTCCACGTCGAGGACATCGCCGAGGTCTTCCTGCGCGTGACGCTCGCCGAGGAGACGCACTACTCGATCTACAACTCGGGTGGGGAATCGCTGAACCTGGGCGAGCTTGCCGACCTCGTGCGCGAGTTCCTGCCCGAGGCGGAGATCACCTTCGAGGAGGACGAGGGCGGGCGCGATCTGTCGAGTCTCTACCTGATGGACAACTCGCGGCTCGTCGAGGAGTTCGAGGTCCAGTACGCGCCGTTCCGGCAGCGCGTCATGGAGACGATCAACGACGTCCGGCTCGGGGAAGGGCTACCCCCGGTCGGCTAGGCTACTCGTCCTCCGGAAGCAGTACGACGCGTACGTAGCGGTCCTCGGGCAGGTAGCGCCGGGCCGCGGCCGCGACCTGCTCGAGGGTCAGCGCCTCCAACGACTCATCGAAGCGGTCAATCTCCGTGAGCGGCTCGCCCAGCTGGGTGGCCCCAAGGATCCCACTCAGCCAGAACCCGTTGTCACGGAGCTGTTCCTCGCGTGACGTGCGTAGCAGTTCCTTGACCGTGTCCAGGTAGCTCTGTTCACCCCCGGCGCGCAGCCATTCCAGTTCCACGGCCACCTCGGCCGCAAGCTCCTCCGCACGGGAAGGGTCACTCCCGAAGATGATGGCGACCTGGTACTCGGAATCCGGCAGGAGCCGGGCGTTGGCGCTGACGCTGATGCTGTAGGTGCCGCCGAGCTGCTCCCGCACTCGCTCGCGCAGGCGGATCCCGAGCACCTCGCCCGCCACCCGAAGTGCCAGCGCTTCTCCACCACTCCACTCCGCATCTCCGGCGAACACCCACACCGTGTTAGCGCGTGGTTCGATGCCGCTGCGCACGACGAGGTCCTCGACGCCTTCCGGCGGGTCGACCCCGACGTCTTGCCACTGCTCGGCGCGCCCGGTCGTCGGCAGGCTGGCGAGGTAGGTGGCGGTCAACGAGCGAAGGTCATCCCAGTCGAAGGCGCCCACGAACACGAAGGTCGCGTCGCCCAGATCGGCGAACCGGTCGGCGTACACCGCTTCCGCACGCTCCAGGCTGAGTTCCTCCAGTAGTTCGAGGGTCAGGGGACGGCGCCGGAAGTGATTCTGGCTCAGCACCGTGCTCACGGTGTCGAAGAGCACCGCGTCCGGCTGGGTGGGGCGAGTTTCGGCGACGCTGCGCAGCCTTGCCTCGTAGGTCGAGAAGTAGGCCGGATCGAGCCGCGGGTCGGTCGCATACAGCGTGACCAGCTGGAGCAGGGTCTCGAGGTCCTCCGGAGATGCGCTGCCGTTCAGGCCCTCGAACAGCTCCCCGATATAGGGGGACACGGAAACCCTCTTGCCGGCGAGCAGCTTGCCCAGGGTGACGCTGTCGTGCAGGCCGACGCCGCTGCCGGAAACCAGCGCGGCGGCGAACAGGGCGGAGACATGGTCCGCGTCGGCGACCAGCGAGTGCCCTCCCGGGCTGAAGGCGCTGAAGCGCACTTCGTCATCGCGGAAGTCGGTCTGCTTCGCGATGACGGTGATGCCGTTCGAGAGGGTCCAGCGCATGGCATCAATGGACTCGACGTGCTCTTCCCCGGTGATGCTCCCCGGAGTTGGGAGTGTTGCGAGTAGCGGGACATCGTCGAAGGTGTCCGTGTACGGCTCCACCGTCAGTGCGTCGGCGCCCTCGAGCTGTGTCCGCAGCGCCGCGGCCAGCGCACTGCCACCGGTCGGGTCGATCGCCTCGGGCCCCAGGACCAGGAGCACCGTGTTTCCGGGCTCCGTCCAGTACGCTGCCGCGTCACCGATCTCCGCCAGCGAGACCTGTGGTAGCAGTGCCTGATACAGCTCCCACTCGGCCTCGATACCGGGAACCGGCGTGCCGCTGAGGAAGTGGTTCCTGTACGAACCGGCCAGCTGGCCCGACCGCTGCTGGTCCCGTTGCGTGTACACGCGTTCCACCGAGCTCAGCAGGTTGACCTTCTCTCGAGCCAACTCGCTGTCGGTGAAGCCATGCTGTCCGGCGCGCTGCAGCTCCTCCAGCAAGGCCGCGAACCCGCGTTCGACGCCGTCCTGTTCCACCTGTAGCGAGAACGTCGCGATGTCCAGTGGTTCCACGAACGCACCGCGCCCGGCTCCGGCCCAGAGGTAAGGAGGATCGGCCATCTGACCCCGCTCGAACAGCCGCGCGTTCAGCATCATAAAGGCAAGCTGTTCCACCACGCCGCGCCGGAATGCCGACAGATCCTGGCCGGTATCGGGGGCAACCTTGCGGACCAGGATCAGCTGGGCGCCGGGCGCCTCGGGATCGGTGAACACGTCGATGCGCGGAGCGTCGTTGTCGGGGATGTCGAAGCTCGGCCGGGTGGTCGGATCTGCGGCGGCGGCCCGCTCCTGCGAGGCCTCGCCCTCCGGCGGCGGCGCGAAGTGCTGTCTCAGCTTCGCCTCGATCAGCTCCGTCTCGAAGTCGCCCACGGCGACAACGGCCATCAACTCCGGCCTGTACCAGCGCTCGTAGTAGGCCCTCAATTGCTCCACGGGGGCGGTTTCGATGACCTCGGTGAGGCCAATCGGGCTCCGCTCGGCGTAGCGGGAGGAGCCGAAGAGCAGCGGGGAGAGGTTGGTCTGGAAGCGAGAGCCGAACCCCTGGAAGAGGCGCCACTCCTCCAGGATCACCCCGCGCTCCAGCTCTACCTCGTCGGGCGAGAGCGTGATCGCGTAGGCCCAGTCGCTGAGAATCCGGAACGCGCTCTCGAGGATGTCGGGGTCGTCGGTCGGAATCTCCAGGAAATACATGGTGGAGTCGTAGCCGGTCGAGGCGTTCAGGTCGGCGCCGAAGGTGCTGCCGATGGACTCGAGGTAGTCGACGATCTGCTGCTTGGCGAAGCGCTCCGTCCCGTTGAAGGCCATGTGCTCGACGAAGTGGGCCAGCCCGCGCTGCTCCTCCTCTTCGAGGACGGAGCCGGCCTTCACAACCAGCGAGAGTTGCGCCCGGTCACGCGGTTCCTCGTTGTGCCTGATGTAGTAGGACAGGCCATTGCTGAGGGTGCCCCGGACCACCGCGGGATCGAAGGGCAGAGGATCGTCGGGCCTCGATACCGTCGGCGCGGGGATGGCCGTCGCCGTGGGAACCGGAGGCGGCGTGGGCGTCGGAGTTGGCGCCGGAGTCGGGGTGGGCGTCGCAGTGGGAACCGGCGACGGCGTGGGCGACGCTGTGGGAGCAGGAGTCGGGGCGGGCGTCGCCGTGGGCGCAGGAGTCGGGGTGGGCGTGGCCGTGGGCGCCGGAGTCGGAGTGGGCGTCGCCGTGGGCGTCGCCGTCGGGACCGCAGTCGGGGTGGGCGTCGCGATGGGCGCCGGAGTCGGGGTGGGCGTCGCCGTGGGCGCCGGAGTCGGGGTGGGGGTCGCCGCCACCGGCGTGGCCGCGGCCGTGGGCGCCGGAGTTGGCGCGGGCGAAGGTTCGGACGTGCATGCCGCCAGCACGGCCGACAAGAGCGTGACGATGAGAACGACGACCACTGACCTCAGACGTGAGTTCATCGGTCCCGTCTCGTTGTGTCCGTCTCGCGCCGGGAAGGGCCCGAGCGAGGAGATTCGGGTGCGGACGCGTGCTGTCGGCATCTTCCCCGACCGGCCGTCTACGCGCAGCCCTGTCGACGACCGGGGAGGCGCCGGCGCCGGTGCGGGGAGGACTCGCCCGCGCGGAAGCGTTACCCCGCCCGGCTAGCGCGGTGGCCGTGAGGCCGAGGCGACCCTGCTGCGCTCACGCTCCTCGGAAGCGCGGGCGGAGGCGTCCCCGCCGCTTCCTTCCGGCCAGCCGACGATGCCGGCGTCCTTGAAGCGCTCGATCTCGGCCGGTGCGTAGCCCAGCTCGGCGAGGATCTGCCGCGTGTGCTCGCCGGGCTCGCATGCGGCGCGGATGGTCGATGGAGCGCTGTCGAGCGTGACGATCGGGCCGTGACGCCAGTACTCGCCGAACGTCGGGTGACTGACCCGGACGGTGAAGCCGAGTTCGCGGTTCGCTTGCTCGTTTACGGCGAACTCGGCGACGTTCGCGGCGTCGGCGCGGACGCAGGCGACATCGCGGGCGGCGAGGTCGTGCTCCCACTCGTCGGCCGTGCGGGTCAGGAACGCCTCGGCGAGCGCGTCGGCGAGCGCGTCGCTGTGCTCCTCCCGCGCCTCGAGGCTCTCGAAGCGGGGGTCCGCCGGCCACTCCTCGCGCCCGAGCTCGGCGCAGAGCGCGCGCCACTCGTGCTCGAACGGGGCGGCGAGGAACACCCAGGCGTCGTCGCCGCTGCGGTAGAGGCGGTAGAGCGGCCCCTGCCCGAGCAGCTCGCCGTCGGGCTGTTGGCGCGGCGGAATGCCGGGCCCGCGCACGGCGCCGTCGGCGTTGGCGTAGAGGTTCGACGCGATCATCGTCGTCAGCTGGTACTGGCCGACGCCCAGCTCCTCGGCGGCTCGGAGTCCGAGCAGCAGGCTGCTCCCGAGGCCGAGCGCCGCGTTGACGTCGGGGTTGCCCTCGTTCGCGTTCTGCAGGCGCCAGGCCTTCCGCTTGAGCGCGTCCATTGGCAGCTCGGCGTCGTCGGCGTGCAGCTCGCTTGGGGGCATCTGCTGGATCGCGCCGCCGCCGAGCGCTCCCGCAATCGGGTGCATCGCCGGCTTGTACGAGTAGGGGCCGGAGTCGCCGTAGGAGGCGCCGTAGTGGTAGACGACCCGGGGGTTGAGCTGCCTCGCCTGCTCGTAGCCGATACCGAGCCGCTCGGCGACGCCGGGGCGGAAGTTGTGCATGACGACATCCGCCTGCCGCAGCAGCCGGTGCACGATCTCCTGACCCTGCGGCGTCTTGAGGTTGACGCCGATGCTCTCCTTGCCCGCCGTGGTCTTGAAGAACAGCATCCCGCCCGCCGTGTACCTGCTCACCTCGCCCTCGGGCGGCTCGACCTTGATCACGCGCGCACCGAGGTCGGCGAGCAGCGCGCTCCCGAACGGCGTCGCGTAGAAGGTCGAGAAGTCGACGATCAGGGTTCCGTCCAGGGGCGTCGCCGGCGCGGGCCCGGGCTCGCCGGACTCGGTCAAGGCCCAGCTCCCGGAGTCGACGCCGTTGGCCGAGCCGAGCTGCGGGGCCCCTCGGCTGGGAGTGGCCGGGGTCTCCGTCTGGCGGACGATCGGGCCGACCTGCTCGACGCCGTCGATCTCGATGATGTGCTCGTTGTGCCGGACCTGCGGGTGATCGAACGCGTCGCTCGCCTCGAAGAAGGGCTCGACGGCGAGGTCGCGCTCCGCGTCGAAGATCGGCTGCCACTCGGCCCAGGTCTTCTCGCGCACGCGGTCGAGGACGGCCTCCCAGACGCCCTCGCTGTCCTCGGGGTCCTTGAGTGCGGGGAGGTCGGCGTAGCGCGGGTCGGAGTAGAGATCCGTCAGGCCGAGGGCGTTCATCTGCGCCATGAAGAGGTGCGGCAGGGTGTTCGCGAACTGCAGCCAGACGCCATCCTTCGTGACCGCCGTGAGGTAGTTCGGGCGCGGGATCTGGTGCTGGATCGCGCCCCATGAGCTCAGCCGATCGGCAGCGAGCGGGTCGACCGAGGCCGCCTGCATGGCGTACCAGCGGATCATGTCGTAGGCGCTGTTGCCCTGGAGCAGGCTCGTCTCGATGTGCGTGCCTCGCTGGGTCCGGCGGCGTACGTGCAGCGCGGCGAGGATGCCCTGGAGCGCCGCGTGGAGTGCGCCGTAGCCCGCGGACGGCACCGCGGCGAACGCCGGACCGCCTCGATCGGGGATCAGGCTCGAGAACTCGAGCATGCGCCCGGTCTTCGCCGACACGATGCCCTCGTAGCCCTTCAACCGCGCCCACGGGCCGCTGGCGCCGAAGCCCGTGATCGAGGCGTAGACGAGCGCCGGATTGAGTTCGCGGGCTTCCTCGTAGCCGAGGCCGAGTCGCGCCATCACGCCGGGCCGGAAGTTCTCGATCAGCACGTCCGCGGCGGCGACGAGCTCGCGGGCGGCGGCCCGGCCGTCGCCGGACTTGAGATCGAGCACGCGGCTGCCCTTGCCGCGGTTCCAGAAACCCCAGGCGGGATGCCCGCGGAACGGATCCCCGGAGGGTGGCTCGATCTTGACGACCTCGGCCCCGTAGTCGGCGAGAATCATGCTGGCCAGGTTGCTGTGCATGCCCCAGGTGAAATCGAGCACGCGGAGTCCGCTACAGGCTCCCGTCACGCGTCATCACCCCTCCCGAGCTGGGCGCCGATAGTAGCATCGAGGGCACTCATCACCTGCGCCAGCGCCCTCCGTCGTCCCGATGCCTCCCCGCCCCGTGGGGCGAGCACCGCCGCCGCATCGGCGGTCGCCCGGACCGCCGGAACGGCGCCGCGCATGCTTCCGCCTTTACCACGAGAGGCCGTACATTCTCGTCATGGATTCGCGCTCCACGCTCCGAGACCAACGTGCCTGGCTGCGACGTTCACTCGCAGGGTTTCTCGGAGCGCTCGCCATACTGCTGGCCGGCACGCTGACTGCCTCGCACGCGCAGTCCTCGATGGCGAGCAATAGCAACCCAGCCGCGGGCGACACGATCGACGGTGGGACCTCGGTGGATGCGGTCGACGAGCCCCAGCCCCCCGCTCTCGAGGTCACGACGCTTGTCTCCGGCCTGACCATCCCCTGGGACATCGCCTTCGCGCCGGACGGGACGATGCTCTTCACGCAGCGGGGTGGCGTGCTGAGCAGTCGCCTCGCGGATGGCACCGTGCAGACCGTCAGCGCCGAGCTCGGCGACCTGTTCGCCCGAGGCGAGACCGGCCTGATGGCGATCGTCGTGGACCCGGACTTCGCCTCGAACCGTCGTTTCTACACGTGCCAGGGCCACACCGGGCCCGAGGTGCAGGTGATCGCCTGGACCATCGACACGGCCTACACCGAGGCCACCCGGGTCGCCGATCCGCTCGTCGGTGGACTGCCCACCGCCGGCAATGGCCGGCACGGCGGCTGCCGGCTGCGCTTCGGACCTCAGGGCCATCTGTGGATCTCCACCGGCGACAGGGCGCGCGGCACAACCCCGCAGGACCTGAGCTCGCTCGGCGGCAAGGTCCTCCGTGTCGACTCGTCGACGGGCGACGCGGCGGCGGGCAACCCGTTCGGCGACCGGATCTACAGCTACGGCCACCGCAACGTGCAGGGCCTCGCGCTGCGCCCCGGCACGAGCCAGATGTGGTCGGTGGAGCACGGCCCCTCGAAGGACGACGAGATCAACCTGCTGACCTCCGGCGGCAACTACGGCTGGAACCCGGTGCCCGGCTACAACGAGAGCGTCCCCATGACCGACCTCACGGAGTTCCCCGACGCCATCGAGGCCCGGTGGTCGTCGGGCAATCCGACGCTCGCCACCAGCGGCGGGATCTTCCTCGAGGGCGAGCAGTGGGGCAGCTGGGAGGGACGGCTGGCGGTGGCCACGCTCAAGAGGCGCGAGCTGCGGCTCTTCGAGTTCGCCGCGGACGGCGCCCTCGTGAGTGAGGTCGTCGTACCCGAACTAGACGGTGCGTACGGCCGGCTCCGCACGCCGATGCTCGGCCCCGACGGCGCCCTCTACGTTACGACCTCGAACGGCAGTGGCGTGGACCTGATCCTGAGGATTACCGCCAGCTCCACGAGCGACGCGCGGCTCGCCTCGCTCAGGATCAACCACGTCGAGCTTGGCGAGTTCTCGCCCGACCGCACGGACTACACCGGCATCCTCGTCGACGGCGTGGCCAGGACCGTCATCGAGGCCTCCGCGGTCCACAGCGAGGCCACCGTCGCGATCGTGCCCAGCGATGTCGACGGCGACCTGGAGAACGGCCACCAGTTCGCGCTGGATGACGGCACCGAGATCACCGTCACCGTGACCTCGGCGGACGGCAGCCGGAAGCGGGTCTACCGCGTCCTCATCGAGGTCCCGGAGTGCCTGGACGGCCTCGGCGACGAGTTCGGCCTCGTGACCTACGAGGGCGGCAGCATCGCCCGCCTGGAGGCCTGCGCGCGCAGACTCTCGATACGGGCGGTCTACGCCTGGGACGGCAGCGCCTACGTGTCGTACATCCTCGACGCGCCGGCGATCGTGAACGAGGCCTTCCTGGCGCTGTTCCCGGACGGCGTCCCGCGCGGCACGCAACTGCTCGCCAGACGCGAGCGCACTCCTGCGACGCCGGATCGCGCCGCCGAAGGCTCCTGAGGCCGCGACGCGCGTGCGGCTCAGCGGCAGATCACGCCGAAGGCGTAGCCGCGGCCGGTCAGGCCAGCGAGCACGGTTTCGAGAGCGGCCACGGTCTGCGAGCGCTCGCCGCCGCCATCGTGCATCAGGATGATCGCGCCCGGACGCACGTTGGCGAGCACGTGCGAGGCGATCTGCTCGGCAGGCGGCCGCCGCCAGTCCTGCGGGTCGATGGACCAGAGCACGATCGACTTGCCGAGTTCGGCGGCGGTGCGGACGGCGCGCTCGTTCGTCGCCGCGTACGGGGGCCGCAGGCATTTGATCGGATCGACGCGCGTGCCGGCAACGGCGTGGAGGGCGTCATCCGTGCTCGTCACCTGCGTGACGATGTCCTCGCGGGCGGCCTTGCTCAGCCAGATGTGGTCGAAGGTGTGGTTCTCGGCCTCGTGCCCGGCATCGACCATGCGCTCGATGATCTGCGGGTACCGGGAGACATTGAGACCCAGCACGAAGAACGTCGCCGTCACCTCGTAGCGCCCGAGCACGTCGAGCACCTCGGGCGTCCACGTGGGATGGGGCCCGTCGTCGAAGGTCAGGTACGCCACGGGCGCGCCCGATCGGTTGTGCGCCGGCGGGTGCGCGGGGTCCGCCCGATCCGGGGGCTCCTCGACGGGCTCGGGCTGCTGCCAGGCAGCCTCGAGAGCGTCCCACGTGGCGCGGTCGACGACGCCCGTCGGTTCGAGGTCGGCCCGCAGCTGGATGCGGATCACCGCCTCACGGGTCGCCGTGTCGTAGACGTCGTAGTAGCGGCCGGGGTCGAGGAAGCCGAGTCCCGGCACGCGCGCGAGCCGCTGCTGCAGCGCGCGCACGAAGCGCCCTCGGTCGCCCGCGCCGAGCGTGTCGCCGTCGGCGAACCGCTCAGCCGAGGGCGCGGGCAGCAGCTCCTCGAGTGGCGGCGCCTCGGGCGGCAGACCGGGCGCGCGCTCGGCCGACTCGAGAAACGCCGACGCCTGCTGCAGAAACTCGTCCGCCGGCGCGAGCTCAAGCGCGCGCGCGGCCGCCTCGCGCGCCCGGTCCAGCTCGTCCGGCGACGCGAGCGCGAGGCCGAGCGCGTGCAATGCGTGGATCGAGGCGTCGTCGGGCTGCTCGGCCAGTGCGCGCTCGCTGTAATCGAGAATCGTCACGGCCATCGTCGTGATGTCCGTCTCGGCAGCGGTGCCGACGACCAAGGGGCCGTCGAGGGCGAACGCCTCGGCCGGCGGATGGGCGCGCATCAGGTCGAGCGCCGCCCCGTACTCGCCGGCGAGCACGCTGGTGAGGAGCGGCTGGCCGGGCGACCCCGCGTGCCCGAGCCGAGCTGCGGCCATCTGGTTGACGAGGATCGAGAGCCAGCGCAGGCCGTCGTCGTTCGGCGTCCCGCTCGCGGTCTGCACGGCAAGCGCCGCCGCCTCCCGCCAGAGATCGGCTTCGACGAGGGCCACGACGCGCCCGGCGTCCGCCGCCACACCGGGAGCGAGGCCGGCCGGGACCGCAAACGCCACCCTGCTCAGCGCGGCGCCGTCCCAGCGGTAGAGGTCGACCGCATGCTCCTCGACCGCACAGGCGTAGCAGAAGACGAAGGGGTTCGAGGCGTTGAGCACGAACTCGGGCAGGCCGTCCCCGTCGAGGTCGGTAATCTCCCCCGCGTTCGGCCTGGAGCTGATGTGCGAGAGCACCGTCTCCAGTCCGCCGTCGAAGCGGATCACGTCCAGCGTTCCGGCGTGCGCGCCCGTGCTGTCTCGGATCGCGATCCACGCGCTCCCGCCCGCGCGGCCATCGAGGTCGACCAACTCGGCGACGTCCGTGCCGTACGGCGCGGTGTCGATCTCGATCCGGTCGATCTCATCGGACCATGACCCGTCGTTGTTGAGCCGGTGGACGGCGACGAGGTGGAAAAAGTTGATGGGGTCGCCGTTACGGTTCACGTAGAACGGCCGCAGGCCGTTCGTGAGCACGGCCCAGTACGCGCCGTCTGCGTCCCGCAAGCCGAGATCCAGCGCGCGCGCCTCGAGCTCGTTCTCGCCGAACTCCTCGGTGATCGCCGCAAGCACGATCGAGGCGAGTTCGGCCGCCTGCTCCTCGGTGCTGGGCGTCGGGCCTGGTGTCGGGCTCGGAGTAGGGGTTGAGGTCGGAGCCGGCGCGGGTGTCGAGGTCGGCGCAGGGCTCGGTGTGGGCGTGGGCGAAGGGCTCGGTGCGGGCGTGGCCGTCGCAGTCGGCGCGGGTGTCGACTGCGGGGCGGGCGTCGCGACGGCCACCGGAGCGGGGCGGGGGTCGGCGCCGCTCTCGCACCCGGCGAGGGCGGCGACGACGAGCAGCAGCGTGGCAGCGGCGAGACGGACGTTCATGGATTGAACTTAACACGCGGGGGCGAGCGGATCGCGTTCCGTCGCGCGGACCCGGAGCGCTACCATGCACGCATGACTCCTCCCTCCCGGCTGGAGGTCCAGCTCGCGCCGACTCGCAGGCTGCTGACGCCGACCGGCGGCTACCTCTCCGCCTTCTCGCACACGCTCAACCCCTACGCGGGCTGCGCCTTCGGCGAGCGCGGCTGCGGCGTCTACTGCTACGTCGCCGAGTCGCCGATCGGGCGCTTCGCCGGCCGCCCCTGGGGCCAGTGGCTGCGCGTGAAGACGAACGCCGCCGAGGCCTTGCGCCGCGAGCTGGAGCGCCAGCCGCGCCTCGACGAGGTGCGCGTCTTCATGAGCTCGGCGACAGACCCCTACCAGCCCGCCGAGTCGCGATACCGCATCACCCGCTCGATCCTCGAGGTGTTCCGCGAGCTGCCGGTCGGCCTGCTGCTGCTGCAGACGCGCTCGCCGCTGGTCGAGCGCGATCTCGAGCTGCTGGCGAAGCTGCCCTTCGCCTGGCTCTCGATCACCGTCGAGACCGACGACGACGAGGTGCGCCGCGCGTTGACGCCCACCTGCCCGAGCATCGAGCGCCGCTTCGCCGCGATGCGGCGGGCGCGCGCGCTCGGCATTGCCGTGCAGGCCGCCGTCAGCCCCGTGCTGCCGCACCACCGGGGGCGCTTCGCCGGACTGATCGCCGAGGCCGCCGACCGCGCCGTCGTCGACACGTTCACGGGTGACGGCGCGACCGGACGGCGCACGGCGCGGCGGCCCCTCCCCGCCCGCTTCGCCGCCCTCGGCTACGGCGACTGGCGCGACGAGCGCGCGGCGCGAGCGCTCCACCAGGAGCTGCGGCAGCGGCTCGGCGAGGATCGCGTCGGTTGGTCCGTGGAGGGCTTCAACGTACTTGCGCAGTCGGCCGTCGCTGCGTCGCGCGCGTAGTTATGTCACTTATGTGCGGGGTAAGTGGCCAGGGGGCCTGTAAGCCGAATTCTGTACCGCCCTCGTTTCGAGGGCGGCGACGACCATCCATCTAGGACGGCGGTTGCCCGCCGCCTCCAGCGGCCTACCCGGGAGCGGAGCCGGACGCCCCTGCCGCGCACGTGGCGCGGTGTGCTCCCCTATTTGGCCTTGCTCCGGGCGGGGTTTGCCCGGCCGCCCCGTCTCCGGGACGCCGGTGCGCTCTTACCGCACCATTTCACCCTTACCGCCGGAGCCGAGGCCCGCGACGGCGGTATGTTTCTGTGGCACTTTCCGTCGGCTCACGCCGCCCGGCCGTTAGCCGGCGCCCTGTCCGGAGGAGTTCGGACTTTCCTCCCGCGGCCCGCCCGAGGGCGTTCCGCCGGCGGCCGTCCGGCCCCCTGACCAGCTTCGATCCTACTCCGGCCCGCCTGCCGCCCGCGACATCACGTGCAGATCGTCCGGCGGCAGCTCCACCACCCAGCGCGCCCTGTCCGCAATCCCGAGGACCTCGTACGGCCTCGAGGCGACCTCGACGGCCACCGGCGGCCCGTCGCCCTCTGGCGCGAGATGGAGCGTGTGCGTGTTGCCAAAGGCGAGGTCGTCGACGATCCGCGCGACGAAGCAGTTCTCCGGCAGCCCACCGTCCGGATCGACCCGCCGCAGCACGCAGCGCTCCGCGCGGATCGCGACATCGACGATCTCGCCCTCCGCGGGGCCGGAGGGCGCCGCAGCGCGTAGCGGCAGTCCGGCGACCAGGACGCCCTCGATCAGTCGCTCGGCCTCGAAAATGTTGGAGAAGCCGGTCAGCTCCGCGACCGCCCGCGAGGCCGGGCGGCGGAAGACCTCGTCGCGCGGCGCGAACTGCAGCACCCGTCCGTCGTCGAGGACGGCGATCCTGTCGGCTAGCAGGTGCGCCTCGCGCAGGTCGTGCGTGACGAAGACGATCGAGAGCCGCATCTCGCGGCGCAAGCGCAGCAGCTCCGCGCGTAGATCGGCGCGCAGCGCCTCGTCGAGCGCCGAGAACGGCTCATCGAGCAGCAGCACGTCCGAGTGGCGCACGAGCGCTCGTGCGAGGGCGGCCCGCTGCTGCTGCCCGCCCGAGAGCTGGTGCGGCCGCCGCCCGTCGAGCCCCTCGATCGAGAGCAGGCTTAGTAACTGCTCGTAGCGGCCGGGCGCATCGACATCGCGCTCGAGGCCGATCAGCACGTTGCGGCGCAGATCGAGGTGCGGGAACAGCGTCGGCTCCTGCACCACGTAGCCGCTGCGACGCTGTTGCGGCGGCAGGTCGACGCCGGCCGCCGCGTCGAAGACGGTGCGCCCGCCGATCTCGATCCGACCGCTCAGCGGGCGCAGCAGGCCGGCGATAGCGCGCAGTGTCAGGCTCTTACCCGATCCGGAGCGCCCGTAGAGCACCACCAGCTCGTCGTCGGCGTCGAGGGCGACCGAGAGATCGAAGTCGCCGACGCGCGCCTCGAACTGCGCTCGCAGCGTCATCGGTACGCCCCCGCCGAGGCGGTCACGCGGTGCAGAGCGAGCAGCAGCACGGCGGCGAAGCCGAGCAGTACCACCGAGAGCGAGACCGCGCCCGCGATCCCGGCCTCCGACTCGAAGGCGGCGAGGATCGCGAGCGGCATCGTCTGCGTCCTGCCCGGCAGCGATCCCGCGAACAGCAGCGTCGCGCCCAGCTCGCCGAGCGCGCGCGCCCAGCAGAGCACCGCGCCGCCCGCCAGCGAGGGCCAGACCAGCGGCAGCGTCACGCTGCGGAAGGTCCGCCAGCGCGAGAGGCCGAGGGTGTAGGCGACGCCCTCGAAGCGTGGATCGGCGCCCCTGAAGCCGGCGTAGGCGGAGCGCACGTAGAACGGTGCGGAGACGAAGAGCTGCGCCAGCACGACCGCCGCCGTGGTGAAGGAGAGCGTCACGCCGACCCCGCCGAGCACGTCGCCGAGGTAGCCGCTGCGGCCGAACGCGGTCAGCAGCGCGATGCCCGCGACCGTGGGCGGCAGCACCAGCGGCAGATCGAGCAGCGAGGCCGCGAGGCGGGCCGCCCTCGCGCGGCTGCGCGCCAGCAGCCAGGCGAGCGGGGTGCCCAGCAGCACCGCGATCGCGGCCGTGATCGTGGCCGTGACCAGCGAGAGGCGCAGCGCATCCCAGGTAGCTCCCGAACCCAACTCGGCGGCGACATCGCCGTCGCTCAGGGCGCGCCAGACGAGGCCGCCGAGCGGCAGCAGCAGCAACAGCGCGAGCAGCGCAGCCGCCGCGGCCAGCGAGAGCGTGAGGCCGCGGCTCACTGGGCCTGCACTCCGGCGACGCTGGGCAGGAACCCATAGAGCTGGAAGATCGCCTGCGCCTGCGGAGCGAGGAGCCAGGTCAGGAGGTCCTCGGCAGCGGGGTCGGCCTCCTCGATCAGCACCGCCACGTACTCATTCGGCGGCGTCTGGAGCGGCAGCGCGATCAGACGCAGCCCCTCTGTTGCCTCGACGTCCGAGGCGTAGACGAAGGCCGCATCGGCCTCGCCGAGCTCGAGCCGCGAGAGCACGATCCGCACGTTCGGATCCTCCGTCACGATCCTGCGGCGCAGCGCCTGCGCGGTCTCCGGCTGCTGCAGCTCCAGCAGTTGCAACGCGATCTCCGTGAGCGCGCCGGCCGGTACCGCGGGGGACCCGACGGCGATCCGCACGTCCGCCAGCGCCAGATCGCGCAGGCTCCGCCACGGCGCATCGTCGGCGACGGCGACGACGAGCGCGTTCGCCGTCACCACCGTGGGGCGGGAGGCGAGCCCGGCGCCCAGCAGGCGACTCGCCTGCAGCGGGTTGGCGGAGATGAACAGATCATCGCCCGCCCCCTCCTCGATCTGGGATGCGAGCACCTGCGAGCCGGCGAACCGCAACTCGACCCTGACGCCGGGATAGGCGCGCTCGAAGGCCTCGACGATGTCGGGCAATGCGTGGCGCAGCGAGGATGCGGCGGCAACCGTGATCGTCGGCTCGTCGTCGTCCCCGCCGCAGGCGCCGAGGAGCAGGATCAGGACGCCGATCGCCGTGAGCGCCGGGAGTGGAGCGCGGAAGCGCTGCAATCGCGAGAGTCGCCAGGCCGCGCGCATTCCGCCCAGGGTTCCCCCGCAGTCCCGCGCCGCCTCACGCTGTCCCGGTACGCCCCACACTCCGAGTATATGCCGAGCCGTGCCCGGTGCTACGATCGTTACCTGCCCGCGCCCGCGGGTGTCCGAGGCTCGCGGCGGCTCGTCTGGTCGCTCCAGAGGCCGCCCCGGAGGCCGTCGTGCATTTCAACGTCGCCACACTGCTGCAGGAGCCGATCGGCAGCCGCCGCGACGGGCGCCTCGAGGGCGAGGCGATGCGCGTGGCCGCGGCGGGCTGGGACGCCATCGCCAGTGGCGAGGTGCGGCTGCTGCGCTCGGACCGCGGCGTGCTGGTGCAGGCGCGGCTGGAGACCGCCCCGCTGGTCGAGTGCGCGCGCTGCCTCGAGCCGTTCGAGCAGGCCGTCTCACTGACCATCGACGAGGAGTTCGTGGCGCCGTACGACCTTGTCACGGGCGTCGCAGTGGAAACGATTGACGCAGACGAGTTCCGGATCGACGGGCAGCACCATCTCGACCTCAGTGAAGCGGTCCGGCAGTATGAACAGACGGCGATCCCGATTCAGCCGATCTGCCGTCCCGCCTGCGCCGGGCTGTGTCCGGAGTGCGGGTCCAATCGCAACCTCGCTCCCTGCGAGTGCGCGAAGGCAGGCACGGCGGGGCCCTGGGAGGCGCTGAGCGCGCTGAGCGAGCGGCTGCACGCCACGGAGGAGAGCGATGGCGCTACCGAAACGTAAAACCCCGAAGGCAAAGCAGCAGCATCGCCGCAGCCACCACCGCATCAACGCTCCGCACCTGGTGCGCTGCAGCACGTGCAACTCCTGGCACATCAGCCATCACGTGTGCGAGACCTGCGAGGTTGACTACAATGACGCCGCCGCGCCGGCTCCGGCAGCGGAGGCTGAGGAGACGGAGTAGCGCTCGCCGGTTCGGCGAGGGCGCTCCCGAGGCACACGGAGTAACTCGCAGAACGCCAATGACGCCAATCACCATCCCGGACCTGCCCCCAGCCAGCGAGGACGCGGCCAGTGCCTGGCTCTTTCCCGGGCAGGGCGCGCAGCACGTCGGCATGGGCAAGGACCTGGCCGACGAGATCGCGGCTGCGCGCGCCGTCTTCGAGGCGGCCGATGAGGCACTCGGATTCTCGCTCTCCTCGCTCTGCTTCGAAGGCCCGGAGGACGAGCTGCTGCGCACGGTCAACACGCAGCCGGCGCTCGTCGCGCACGGCATCGCCGCGCTCGCCGCGGCGATCGACCAGGGCAGCATCAGCGAGGCGCCCACCCTCCTCGCCGGCCACTCGCTGGGCGAGTACGCCGCGCTGATCGCCGGCGGGGCGATCAGTTTCGAGGACGGCATCAAGCTGGTGCGCGAGCGAGGGCGGCTGATGCAGGAGGCGTGCGACGCGGAGGCGGGCACGATGGCCGCCATCCTCGGTCTCGAGCGTGCCGCCCTGGAGACGATCTGCGCCGATCACGGCGCGGCCGTCTGCAACGAGAACGCCGCCGGCAACATCAGCATCGGCGGGACCGCCGAGGCCGTCGCGGCGGCCAGCGCCGCGGCCACCGAGGCGGGCGCCACGCGGGTGGTCCCGCTCAAGGTCGCCGGCGCCTTCCACACGCCGCTGATGACCAGCGCCGCCGAAGGCATGGCGGCCGTCCTCGAGGCGGCTCCGTTCGGCGATCCCGCCAGGCCCGTCATATCCAACGTGACGGGGCAGCCACTCACCGCCGGGGACGCCCTCGCCGCCGAGCTGCGCGACCAGATCACGAGCCCCGTGCTCTGGCTGGACTCGCTGCGCACGATGCTCGGCGCGGGCGTGAGCTCGTTCGTCGAGTTCGGGCCCGGCCGGGTGCTGACGGGTACCGTGGGCCGTACCGATCGTTCGGCTGCCGTGCGCAACGTCGCGACCGCAGCCGACGCGCGCGGCGGAGACGGGGAGTAGCGGCATGGTCGGCGAGGCAAGCACGAGGCCGCTCCTCGGGCGCAACGCCGCCGTCACCGGCGGTGCGCGTGGCATCGGCCGCGCGATCGCCATGGAGCTCGGTCGCCAGGGCGCCAACGTGATCATCACCTACCGCCGCGAGGAACACCTCGCCAGCGCCGTCGCGAGCGACATCCGCGCCCTCGGCGCGAGCTGCACCGCCGTGCACGTGGACGTGCGCAACCAGGAGGACCTGGAGGCGCTGTTCGAGGAAGGGCGGCAGCGCTACGGCAAGATCGACATCCTCGTCAACAACGCCGGCGTCACCGAGGACGGCCTCGTGATGCGGATGAGCGACGACTCGTGGGACCGAGTGATAGAGACGAACCTGCGTGGCGCCTTCCTCGCGACGCGGCTGGCGCTGCGGCAGATGACGCGCGCGCGCTGGGGCCGCGTCATCAACATCACCTCCGTCTCCGGCGTGATGGGCAACGCCGGCCAGGCCAACTACGCCGCCGCCAAGGCGGGCATGATCGGCTTCACGCGCGCCGTCGCCCGCGAGGTCGCCTCGCGCCGGGTCACGGTCAACGCGGTCGCGCCCGGCTTCGTGCACACGGACCTGACGGCCGGGCTCAGCGACAGCCAGAAGCAGGCGATCCTCGATCTGATTCCACTGGGCCGCCACGCCGAGCCCGAGGACATCGCCCCACTGGTCGCCTTCCTCGCCTCGGACGCCGCGAGCTACATCACCGGCCAGACGCTGCACGTCGACGGCGGCCTGGTGATGCAGTAACGGGCGATGCCGCCCGGCTCCCGCCGCCGCTCCCGCATCGTCGCCTTCCAGGTGCTCTACGAGGCGGACCAGTCCGGCCACGACCCACTGAGTATCCTGGAGCGTCAGGTCGCCGAGTCGCGGCTCTCCACGGAAGCGGCGCAGTTCACCCGCGCGCTCGTCGAGGGCGTGGAGGCGCACCTCGAGCAACTGGATGAGCGGATCGCCGTGCAGGCGCCGGCGTTCCCGCTCTCCTCGATGGCGCCGATAGACCGCAACGTGCTGCGCCTTGCCCTCTTCGAGATATGCTTCGATAATCGCCGTGCTCCGCTTCCGGTCGTCATCAACGAGGCCGTCGAGTTGGCCAAGGGATACGGTTCGGAGTCTTCCGGGCGCTTCGTTCACGGCGTGCTCGGAAGCATCGCAGCGGCGGAAGCCACGAAGCACGAGGCGACAACGAACGAACACAGCGGGCGCTCCGCCGAATCCGACTGACCCGGCGCCCGCCCAGACCGAGAGGACCGCAACGGTGGCAACCACGTACGAGCGCGTTCGCGCCCTGATCGTCGAGCAACTCGGCGTCGACGAGTCCCAGGTGACCCCGAACGCTTCTTTCGTCGATGACCTCAACGCCGACTCGCTCGACCTCGTCGAGCTGATCATGTCGATGGAGGAGGAGTTCTCCGGCGACGGCTCGGAGATCGAGATCTCCGACGAGGACGCCGAGAAGATCCAGAGCGTCCAGGACGCGATCGACTACCTGCACGACCTCGGCATCGACGACGACTAGCCCGCGCCGCCGGCAGGCGCTGTCGAAGCCGCGGAGCTGCGGCGGAGCCCTCGCCGGGCGCGGCGATCGGCGAGCAGCCGACCGGGCCAGCGCCCGGCGTACTATCCTGTAGACATGGAACTGCTGGGCGTCGGAGCCGCCGAGGCGTTCGTGGTCCTCGTGATCGCGCTCATCGTCGTGGGCCCGCAACGCTTTCCCGAGATTGCCCGCGAAGCGGGCCGCTACTTCCGCATGGCCCGCCGCTATGCGGCCGAGGTCACCTCCGACGTGCGCGGCGCGATGGCGGAGCTCGAGGCCGAAGTGGAGCAGCAGAGGGACGAGCTCCAGGCCGCGCACGAGGAGATCGCCACCGGCCTCTCCACCTCGATCGCGGAGACCCGCAGCGAAATCGAGAACATCGGGCGCGAGGCGGGAGACGCCGTGCAGGACGCTCCGGCGGCGCAGCCACGGGCGCAGGAGGTCGAGCCGGATCCCGCCGGCAACGGCGCGAGCCCGCCCGCCGCGGCGGCCGGCGGCCTGCGCACCCCGCGCGAGCTGCCCGCCAGCGACGCCGAGGGCGGCTAACCCGCCGTGGCCACCGCTCCGACCGACGAGCAGACCCCGCCGGACGCCGACGAGGAGACCCCGCCGGACCCCGAGGAGGAGCGCGACGGCGGCGAGATGACCCTCATGGGTCACCTCCTGGAGCTTCGCTCGCGCGTCACCTGGATGGCCGGCGCGATCGTCGTCGGGATGTGCATCTTCTTCCCGTTTCCCATCAACTTCGCGGTCTGGGAGTTCCTGCTCGAACCGGCGAGGTCGCGCATATCCGGCTTCGAGGCGCAGGCGATCGAGCCGCTGGAGAACCTCGGCGTCTACTTCCGCATCGCCCTCGCCTGCGGGCTCGCCGTGGCGATGCCGATGCTCGTCTACCAGACGATGCGCTTCGTGGCCCCGGCGCTGACGAAGAAGGAGAGGCGCTGGATCTACCCGATCGCCGGGGGCACCTCGTTCGCCTTCCTCGCGGGGATGGCCTTCGCCTACTACGTCGTGCTGCCCGCGGCCTACGGCTTCCTCTTCCAGTTCGCGAGCGACCTTGCCTCCCCCACCCCGCGGATCAGCAGCTACATGGATCTGACGCTGCGACTGATCGTGATCCTCGGGTTCGTCTTCGAGATGCCGATCCTGATCATGGGGCTCGCGAGGATGCGCATCGTGCACTGGCGCAAGCTGCTCGGCTGGTGGCGCGTCGCGATCATCGGCGCCTTCGTCATCTCGGCGATCGCGACGCCGACGATCGACCCGGTGACGCAGTCGTTGGTGGCCGGCCCGATGATCGTGCTCTACGGCCTCGGTATCGGCCTCGCCTGGATCGTGCGCCCGAGGGCGGATTAGCGTCCGCGGGCCACGCGATCGCGAGACGGCTCAGCCGTATACGCAGCGCAGCCGTTTCCGGCGGCGTGCTAGGATAGTCCGCAGATGAGCGACGCGATCGGCAGTCCGCCACAGGCGCCCAACCCCGCCCTGCTCACCCTCTACGAGGAGATCGCAGACTGCCCCGCCTGCGAACTCGCGCGGCACCGCACCCAGACCGTGCCCGGCGTGGGCCCCGCTCCCGCCGAGGTGATGTGCATCGGCGAGGCCCCCGGCGCACGCGAGGACGAACAGGGCTTCCCCTTCGTCGGACCGGCCGGGCGCTTCCTCGACCAGTTGCTGGGCGGCGCCGGCCTCTCGCGGGAGACCGTCCACATCGCCAACGTCGTCAAGTGCCGCCCGCCCGGGAACCGCGATCCCCAACCCGAGGAGATCTCGGCCTGCACGCCCTTCCTCGAACGGCAGATCGCGATCGTCGATCCGTTGCTGATCGTCACGCTCGGGCGCTTCTCGATGTCACGCTGGTTTCCGGGCGCCTCGATCAGCCGCATCCACGGCCGCCCGAAGCGCTTCGGCGAGCGCCTCGTGCTGCCGATGTACCACCCCGCCGCCGCGCTCCACCGCGGCGACCTGCGCCCGGTGATCGAGGCCGACTTCGCCCGCATCCCGGAGCTGCTCGCCGAGGCGCGCAGCGAGGGCGCGCGCACGGACGGCGAGGCCTCGGAGCCGTCTACGCCTCTCACGCCGGTAACCGCGGCCGCTGCTCCCCGCCCGTCGGCGGGGCAGCACTCGCTGCTGTGAGCGCGCCTAACGGGGCGACCCTGCGGGTCATCCCCCTCGGCGGACTCGGCGAGATCGGCCGCAACATGATGCTCTACGAGCAGGGCGACGACGTGATCGCCGTCGATGTCGGGCTGATGTTCCCCGAGGAGCACATGCCCGGCGTCGACCTCGTGATCCCGGACTGGAGCTACCTGCTGCGCGACGCCGAGCGGCTGCGCGCCGTCTTCCTCACCCACGGGCACGAGGACCACATCGGCGCGCTGCCCTTCCTGATGCGCGCGCTGCGCGACCGCGGCGAGCCGCTGCCGCCGGTCTTCTGCACGCGGCTCACGCGAGGGCTCGTGCAGGTCAAGCTGCGCGAGCACCGCCTGCTCGACGAGACGCACGTCCAGGTGATCGAACCCGGCCAGACGATCGAGGCGGGCTCGTTCTCCGTCGAGCCCTTCGCCGTCTCGCACTCCATCCCGGACTCCGTCGGCTTCATCATCCACACCGGCCTCGGGCCGGTCGTGCACACCGGCGACTTCAAGATCGATCACACCCCCGTGATGGAGCAGCACACCGACCTCACGCGCCTCGCGGAGATCGGCCGCGAGGGCGTCCTGCTGCTCGCCGCGGACTCCACCTACGCCGAGATCGAGGGCTACACACCCTCCGAGCAGACCGTCGCCGAGGCCCTCGATCGCGTGATCGGGGACGCGCCGGGGCGGGTCATCGTCGCCACCTTCGCCTCGCTGATCTCGCGCGTGCAGATGGTCATCGACGCCGCCGAGCGGCACGACCTGCGCGTCTTCGTGACGGGCCGCTCGATGGTCAACAACGTGCAGATGGCCCGCGAACTCGGCTACCTCGACGTACCCGATGGCATCCTGATGAACGTGCGCGAGATGAAGGAGCACCCGGACTCGCGCACCGTCGTGATCAGCACCGGCGCGCAGGGCGAGCCGACCGCCGCGCTCACCCGCATGGCGAACGGCGACCACCAGCACATCGCCATCACCGGGGGCGATACCGTGGTCCTCTCCTCGAATCCGATCCCCGGCAACGAGGCGCTCGTCGACCGCAACATCGACAACCTCTTCCGCGCCGGTGCGCGCGTGGTCTACAACCGCATCGCGCCCGTCCACGTGCGCGGCCACGCCGCCCGCGAGGAGCTGAAGATCATCCACCGGCTGGTGCAGCCGCGGCACTTCATCGGCATCCACGGTGAGCACCGCCACCTCGTCATGCACCACGATCTCGCCGTCAAGCTCGGACTCGACGAGGACGACGCGTTCGTGCTCAGCGACGGCGACGTGCTGGAGATCCGCGACGACGGCGCATCCGTGGTCGACCAGGTGTCCGCGGATTATGTCTACGTGGACGGCATCGGCATCGGCGACATCGACCACATCGTGCTGCGCGAGCGGCGGCGGCTCGCCGCGGAGGGGATCTGCGTCGTCGTCGTCACCATCGACCGCCGGCGCGGCAAGTTGGTCGGCGTGCCGCAGGTGCTCTCGCACGGGTTCATCGGCCCCGAGGAAGAGGATCTGATCACCGAGCGCGTGCGCCAGCTGGTCGCCGACCTCGCCGGCGGCGAAGGCGGGCGGCTCGACTGGACCGACTGGCGTGAGACACTGGAGGACGAGGTGGCTCGCCTCCTCTATCGCGAGACGCACCGGCGGCCCCTGGTCCTGTCGGTGACCGTGGAGGCGCCCTCCGCTGGACGGAGCGGCGCACTGCAACGGAGCGCAACGACGGAGGAGTGAGTCCAGCCCTCGAACCGGTCCGTCTGCTTGGCGGGGGGCGGCCGGTGAAGGAGCGGAGCGATGGCCCGAACGAACACCCGCCGCAGCACGAGCCGTCCCACGCAGCGCGCGCGCGCGCGGTCGATCGTGCGGCGTGTGCTGCGCCCCGAAATCGTCGGCACGGTCCTCATCGTCCTCGCAGCGGCGCTGCTGTTCTACCTGCTCCCGCAGGTCCCGCTCAGCCGCATCGTGAACGACGCCCGCGACGAACTGGTCGGCGCGTTCGGCCTGCACGTCTTCACCCTCGCCGTGCTCACGCTGGCGATTGGCCTGCTGCTCGCGCTGCGCCAGGGCAAGCGGCTGCGAGGGCACGCGCGGCACCTTGCCGGGGCGGCCCTGCTGCTGGTGTTCAGCGCGGGCGCGCTCGGCTTCTGGACCCCCGACGTGATCGTCGGCGAAGTCGACCTCGGCGAGGCCTCCGCCGGCGGAAGCGTCGGCGAGGCGCTCACGGGCGGCGGACTCGCGACGATCGCCTGGGTCGCGACACTCGTGGTCGGCTTCACGCTGCTCTGGCCGCGCACGGCGTTGGCGCTGCTGCGCGCGGCGCCCCCCGCCCTCGGTCGCGGCCTCTCATGGCTCTGGCGCAACGCCGTCAGGCCCGCCGGCCAAGCTGCCGTCGCCCACGTCCGCAGCTATCGGATGCGCCGCGGCCGTTCCGCGGGTGCGAGTCACCCCTACGCCGACCTCCGCGCCGACCTGCCACTCGGGTCCGGTCTGCCCACGCGGCTTGAGAGCGAGTCGGCTCCCGCCGCCGCGGATCCCGAGCCCGCGCCCACGGAAGAAGCCGCGGCCCCGGAGCCGCCGCCGGCGAAGCAGATCGAGATGGACCTCGAGCACGACGTCAGCAGCTGGCGTCACTCAAGCGACGGCTGGCAGCTGCCGCCGATCGAGTTGCTCGCCGAGGCGGAGCCGCTCGCACCCGAGCTGGGCGACCAGCAGCGGCGCGCCGAGCTGATCGTCGAGACGCTCGCCTCCTTCGGCGTCGAGGCGCGCGTCGCCCAGATCAACGAAGGCCCCACCGTCACCCAGTTCGGCGTCGAACCCGGCTGGGACGTGCGCACCCGCACCGTCGCGGAGCGCACCCCCGAGGGCGCGGCGGTCCTCGACGACGAAGGCCAGCCGCGCACGAGGCAGATCGAGGTCTCGCGCACGCGTGTGCGCGTGAACCGCATCACGGCGCTGCAGAACGACCTCGCGCTCGCGCTCGCGACGCCCGCGCTGCGCATCGAGGCGCCCGTCCCCGGCAGGTCCGTCGTCGGCATCGAGGTGCCGAACGCCAGCTCGGCGGTGGTGACGCTGCGCAGCGTGCTGGAGTCGCGCGAGTTCGCGAAGGAGGCGGGCACGTCGCCGCTGCCGATCGCGCTCGGCTCCGGCGTGTCCGGCGCGCCGGTCGTCGCCGACCTCGCGGAGATGCCGCACCTGCTGATCGCGGGCGCGACCGGCTCGGGCAAGTCGGTCTGCCTCAACTCGATCATCGCCTGCCTGCTGATGAACTTCTCGCCGGAGCAACTGCGCTTCGTGCTGATCGACCCGAAGCGCGTCGAACTCGCCTCCTTCGCCGACGTGCCGCACCTCGCGTTCAGCGAGATCGTGATCGACATGGACAAGGTGGTCGGCGCGCTGCAGGCCGTCATCCACGAGATGGAGTCGCGCTACCGCCGCTTCGCGAACGTCGGCGTGCGCAACATCGAGCGCTACAACGAGCAGGCCGGGAGCGGCCGCCTGCCCTACTGGGTCGTCGTCATCGACGAGCTCGCCGACCTGATGCTGGCGGCGCCCTACCAGGTGGAGCACCAGCTGGTGCGCCTCGCGCAGCTCGCGAGGGCGACCGGCATCCACCTCGTGGTCGCCACGCAGCGGCCCTCGGTGGACGTGGTGACAGGGCTGATCAAGGCGAACTTCCCCACGAGGATCGCCTTCGCCGTCTCCTCGCAGGTGGACTCACGCACGATCCTCGACGGCGGCGGCGCCGAGAAGCTGCTCGGCAAGGGCGACATGCTCTTCCAGCCGAAGGACCAGGGAAAGCCGATACGCCTGCAGGGCGTCTACGTCTCCGACGGCGAGATCGACGAAGTCGTGAACTTCTGGAGCCACGATCGCTTCGAGAACCTGCGCCCCGCCAGCTTCGACGAGCTGATCGACGAAGCCGCCGGCGAGGTCGCCGCCCTCGAGGCGGGCGGCGCCGCCGGCCCCGCCTCCTCCGAGGTCGACCCGATGATCACGAAGGCCCTTGAGCTGGCCCGCGAGCACGACCACATCTCGACATCGCTGCTGCAGCGCCGCCTGCGCATCGGCTACCCGCGCGCCGCGCGGGTCATGGACGAGCTCGAGGAGCAGGGCGTCGTCGGCGCCTCCGAGGGCGGCTCCGGCAGCCGCCCCGTCCTCCTCAACGCGGACGACGGCGACGCGGAGGCGCCTGTCGCGCCTGTCGCGCCCGTTGCGCCGGTAGTGGATCGGGACGGGTAGCGGCCCAGGCTGTGACCACACCGTTCCGGTTCGTGGCGCCCTCGCAGATGCAGTCGATCGCGTCTTGTCGGGGCTGGAATCTCGACAGTATTCCCGCCGACGGGCGGCCGCTTGTAATCGACCTCACCCACTGGCGTTATGTCTCGCCCACCCCTCTTGCCGGACTGCTCGCAACTATGGGCAGGTGGGTGCGCGAGGGCCACGGCATCGAGGTATTGATGCCCCGTGCGCCGTACCCGCTCAGGATGCTCGAGACTGTCGGGTTCGCAGATGCGATCGCCACCTTCGCCGACGTGACCCGTTCAGGGGAACCGGCAGAAAAGGTACGGCGCTATCACCCGATCATTCGCGCGCGGAATTTCAAAGCCCTCGACGATGTCGAAGAGATCGTCAATGAGCTTATGCTTGAGTTTGGACGCAGCGATCTGGTGAGCCCTCCTCTCAATCTCGCGGCACACGACGCGCTGGCCGAAGCCGCGAACAACGCGATCGAGCACGCGAATTGCCCGGAGGGAGGCTTCGCGCTCGCACAACTCCGGGAGCGTCGCCCTGCATCTGGGCGTTCGTGGTTCATCGAAATCGCCGTCGCCGACGGTGGCCGAGGTGTTGCGGCATCTCTGGGGGCACACGACGATCGGGACGCGATCATGCACGCCCTGGATGAGCGCGTCTCGGGAACCGGCGATCCTCACAGGGGATTCGGTCTCGCGGAGATCGAGCGCCTGGTGCAGTACCCCCGCCGCCAACTCGTTATCCATTCCGGTCACGGCCTGGTGTCAGTCACCCAGGCGGGACGCATCCCCGCTTACACGGACAACGTGTTCCCGGGGACGCTCCTGACCATATCGATACCGGCTGGTACGTCTCCAAGTGCATCGAACTACGCGTGAGGGAAGGTGTATCGTGCTGCACCACCACCGAGAGGATCGCTATGCGCGTGAAGTTGGCTGACAAGGCACCGGCCTTCGCGACACGCCCGCGAGCGCGGTCGATCGTCCAGCCGCTCCCACCGCGGCGCGGCGTTGAGCCGTTCGTCCTTGACCTGTCCGGCGTGCAGGCAGCAAGTCCGTCGTTTCTGGATGAGCTCTTCGGTCAGCTGGCGGACAAGTACGGGACGGTCACGATTTCGGGCGCCAGACCGGAGTTGCTCCCACTGATCGATCGCGTCATCGCACGTCGCAGCCTGGAGTCGCGCTTCCGGGTTACCGCCGAGGCCTGAGCCTGCGGCCTCTCTAGCTTCGCGAGCGCCCTACCGCCCCCGCCGCCGCCCCCCGCGGCGCCCGCCGCCGCCATTCGCGCGCTGCGGGCGGGGCGAGGGGGCGTCGAAGGCGCGCAGGCCCTCGGGGGTGTCGCCGACGAGTTCGCGGCGCAGCTCGACGATCTGGTCGCGGATCTGGGCCGCGCGCTCGAACTCCAGCTCGCGCGCCGCGCTCTTCATCTGCGACTCCAGCTCCTTGATCATCCGCAGCACCTCGTCGCGCGGCAGGTCCGAGGCGACGACGTAGGCTGGCGACTCCTCGGCGACGCGCAGGCCGTCGGTGATGTCGCGTATCTGCTTGCTGATGCCCTCGGGCTCGATGCCGTGCTGCTCGTTCCAGGCGACCTGGATCGCGCGACGGCGTCCCGTCTCGTCGAGGGCGGTGTGCATCGATTGCGTGACGGTGTCGGCGTACATGATCACGCGGCCCCCGGCGTGGCGGGCGGCGCGGCCGATCGTCTGGATCAGCGACCCGCCGGAGCGCAGGAAGCCCTCCTTGTCGGCGTCGAGGATGCAGACCAGCGAGACCTCGGGCAGGTCGAGGCCCTCGCGCAGCAGGTTGATACCGACGAGCACGTCGTACACGCCCTGCCGCAGGTCGCGGAGGATGTCGACGCGCTCGAGGGTGTCGATCTCGGAGTGGAGGTAGGCCGCCTTCACGTCCATCTCGAGCAGATAGTCGGTCAGGTCCTCGGCCATCTTCTTGGTCAGTGTCGTCACCAGCACGCGCTCGCGGCGCTCCGCCCGCGTGCGCACCTCGGCGAGCAGGTCGTCGATTTGCCCCTGCGTCCCGCGCACCTCGACGATCGGGTCGGGAAGGCCGGTCGGGCGGATCACCTGCTCGGCGACCTGCTGCGAGCGCTCCAGCTCGTAGGGGCCGGGCGTCGCCGAGACGAAGATCACCTGGTTGAGGTGATCCTCGAACTCGGCGAAGTCGAGCGGGCGGTTGTCGAGCGCCGAGGGCAGCCGGAAGCCGAAGTCGACCAGCGTCTCCTTGCGCCGGATGTCCCCGAAGTACATCCCCCGGATCTGGGGCACCGCGATGTGCGACTCGTCGATGAAGACCAGCCAGTCGTCCGGGAAGTAGTCGAGCAGGGTCCACGGCGTCGAGCCTTCGCCGCGCCCTTGCAGGTGCCGCGAGTAGTTCTCGATGCCCGAGCAGTAGCCGCTTTCGCGCAGCATCTCCAGGTCGTAGCGGGTGCGCTCCTCGAGCCGCGTCGCCTCGAGGATGCGGCCCTCGCGGCGCAGCGATACGGAGCGCTCGCGCAGCTCCTCCTCAATGTTGGTGATGGCGACCTCGAGGCGGTCGCTGGAGGTCACGAAGTGCTTGGCGGGGTAGATCGAGAAGCGATCCTGGGCCGTGAGCAGCTCTCCGGAGAGCGGGTCCACGGTGACGATGCGCTCGATCTCGTCGCCCCAGAAGTCGACGCGCACGGCGAGGTCCTCGTAGGCGGGGAAGATCGTCAGCGTGTCGCCGCGCACGCGGAAGGTGCCGCGCACGAGGTTCATGTCGTTGCGCGCGTACTGCATGTCGATCAGCTGGCGGATCAGCGAGTTGCGGTTGACGTGCCGCCCGACGTGCAGCTTCGCGACGAACGACTCGTACTCGCCCGGCTCGCCGAGGCCGTAGATGCAGGACACCGAGGCGACGATCAGCACGTCGCGGTGCTCGAACAGCGCGCGCGTCGCGGAGTGGCGCATCTTGTCGATCTCGTCGTTGATCGCGGCGTCCTTGGCGATGTAGGTGTCCGTGCGGGGGACGTACGCCTCGGGCTGGTAGTAGTCGTAGTAGGAGACGAAGTACTCGACCGCGTTGCGCGGGAAGAAGTCGCGGAACTCCGAGGTCAGCTGCGCGGCCAGCGTGCGGTTGGGCGCGAGCACCAGCGTCGGCCGCTGGTGGCGGGCGATGATGTTGGCCATCGTGAAGGTCTTGCCGGAGCCGGTGGCCCCGAGCATGGTCTGCATCGTGAGGCCGCGATCGAGACCCTCGCTGAGCTGCTCGATCGCCTGCGGCTGGTCGCCCGTCGGCCGGAAGTCGCTGACCAGTTCAAACCCGGTGCTCGCTGTGGTGGTCACGCGGTCCATTGTACGCCTCGGCGAGCCGTGATCCCGCCTCCCGCCGACCCGCGCTATGCTGCCCGGCGGAGCGGAGCAGGGGCGCACGGCGCGAGGCCGGGGAGGTGAACGATGCGGCTCGAGGGCAAGGTCGCGATGGTCACGGGAGCGGCCTCGGGCATCGGGCGCGCCACGGCGCGCACGCTCGCCCGCGAGGGCGCGGCCGTGATGTGCGCCGACATCAACACCGAGGGCGCGCAGGAGACCGCGGACGCCATCGCCACGGACGGCGGGACCGCGGCGGTCTTCGAGCTGGACGTGACCGACGAAGCGGCCGTGCAGGCCGCCCTCGCGGCGACGGTCGAGGAACTCGGCGCGCTGCACATACTCGTCAACGACGCCGGGATCAGCGGCCGCGGAAGCGGGTACCACACCGTGATCGACGTCAATCTCAACGGTGTCTACTACTGCATGAAGCACGGCGCGCCGCTGATCGAGGAGCACGGCGGCGGCTCGATCGTCAGTCTCTCCTCGATCATGGGCCTCGTGGGTGGCTCCACGCCGGGCTACACCGCCTCGAAGCACGGCGTGCTCGGCCTCACGCGGACCTACGCGCTGATCTACGGCGTGCGCGGCGTGCGCGTGAACTGCGTGAACCCCGGCTACATCGAGACCCCGATGACGGAGTCCATGCTTCTCGACGAGGCGCGGCGCGAGCAGTCGATCGGCCTGCACCCGATTGGCCGCCTCGGGAAGCCCGAGGACGTGGCGAACGCGATCCTCTTCCTCGCGAGTGACGACGCCTCGTTCGTGACCGGCGTGGCGCTGCCCGTGGACGGCGGCTACACCGCGCAGTAGGCGCCGCGCCAACGATCAGGCGAGGCTCAGCCTTCGCCGAACCAGAAGCGGCGGGCGTTGCCGCCCGCGATGGCCTCGATCGCGTCGTCGGGGACCGGCAGCTTGCCGTCGAGCAGCAGCATGAGGTCGGCCAGGTACTCGTCGAGGCCCCCGGAGGCCGGGTAGTTCGAGCCCCAGACGATACGCTCCGCCCCGAACGCCTCCACCGCCTGCGCGACCACGGGGTAGACCGCCTCGTGCGGGTGTGGGGCGTAGCGGCTCGGGAACGAGAGCTGGAACCAGACGCCCGGATGGCGCGCCAGATCCCAGACCGGCTGCTGCGGCGCGAAGTCGGGTGCGTCCTGCAGGGGCGGCGTCGCGAGGTGCGAGAGCATCACGCGCGTCTCCGGGTGGCGCGCGATCGCCGCCTCGAGGTACGGGACCCAGTCGGCCGGCGCGTGATGGGGCATCGCCTGGATGATGAGGCCGAGGTGCGCCGCGGCCATCACCAGCTCCGGCCGCTCGAACATCATCTCCGAGGTGAGCCGCACGCCCTTGAGGTCGCCGCCCTCGGCCAGCTCCGCGAGCTGATCGCGCGCCCGCGGATCGCGGTGATTCACCAGGCCGACGCAGGCGACCGTGTCGCGATGCTCCCGGACGACGCCTGCGAGATAGGCGTTGTCGTACTCGCCCATGTGCTGGACGATCACCACCCGGCTCACCCCTGCCGCGTCGAGCGTGCCGCGCAGCGTCTCGTACGGGAAGTACTTGCTCAGCCCGCAGTGCGTGTAGGCGTCGATCACCTCGAAGGGGTGGACGGGCGGGGTGGTCACGGGGCTGCCTCGCAGGATACGGGGCGGTCGAGGCCCCGTGCTGAGTAGACGCTGCTCACGTTGACCTCCCTGAGTCGCCCCGAGGGCCGGGAATCGTTGCCGCCCGCAGTCTAGCGAAGTGCGTACGGCGCAGCGTGACGCGGCGCGGACTGCGGCGCGCGGCGGCCGGGGCTAGAGTGGGCCGCTGGAGGCCGCATGGTCGCGAGGCTCTTCCCGCGCGTCTACGAGGGCTGGATCGTCGTCGGCGCCTCGTCGGTGGCGCTGTTCATCCTCTCCGCCGCGGTCTTCTGGGGCCTCGGGCCGATCTTCAACCCGATCGTCAACGAGTTTGGCTGGAGCCACGGCGCCACCGCCTTCGCCTTCGCCGTTCGCTCCGAGGTCAACGGCATCGCCGCCCCCTTCGTCGGGGCGCTGGTCGACCGCATCGGCTCGCGGCTGATGATGATTCTGGGGCTCGTCGTCGCCGCGTGCTGCCTCTTTCTGCTTTCGTTCATGCAGAACATCATGCATTTTTACGTGCTGATGCTGCTCATGGCGGCAGGCACCAGCACCTCCGGCGGGCAGGTGACGATGGTCTCCACCGTCAGTTGGTTCGAGCGCAAGCGGGCGCGCGCGCTGGCGCTGGCCACGGCGGGAGGGACGCTCGGCGGGGTGCTCGTCGTCGCCATCGCCTTCATCGTCGAGGCGCTGGGCTGGCGGGGCGCGCTGCGGATCATGGCGCTGTTCCTGCTCGTCGGCGGCGTCCTCGCGGGCTCCAACGTGCGCACGCGGCCGCGAGGCCACCACCAGCCGCTCGACGGCATCCCGCGCCCCCCGGGCTCAACACACGACTACGACGAGGATGACGATCGCTGGGGTGTGCCGCTGCGCGAGGCGCTGCGCACGCGGGCGTTCTGGCTGCTGGCCATCGCGCAGTTCACGATGTTCTTCTCGATCACGGCGATCGTCGTGCTGCACGTGCCGTTCATGGAGGACGATGTCGGCATCTCGAAGACGGCGGCGGGCGTGGGCTCGGCGTTGTTCGCGCTCTCCTCACTGGTGGGGCGGATCATCTCCGGCGAGGCCGCGGACCGCCTCGACAAGCGCGTGGTGCTGGTGCTGGTGGTACTGCTCGCGGGGCTCTCGATGCCGCTCTTCTCGCTGGTGCAGAACCTCTGGCAGGCGGGGCTGGTGCTGACGGTGATCGCCGCCGGCGTCGGCGGCGCCAACCCGATCCGCACGGCGCTGCTGGCGGACTACTACGGGACACGCTCGTTCGGCGCGATCAACGGCGTCTCGATGTTGATCGGGACGTTCGGCGCATTCCTCGGGCCGTGGCTGCTGGGCTTGAGCGTGGACGCGACCGGAGGCTACTCGATCGGCTTCGCGTCGACGGGGGTGGTCGCGCTGTTCGCGATTCCGGCGGTGCTGTGGGCGAGGCCACCCTCGGAACTGATGGCGCGCTACCGCCGCCGCCCCGTGCGCGTCGTGCCGCCGGGACCGCCGCGCTCGCCGCTCGGCACGCCCCGCGGCTAGTCGAGCTTCCGCAGCCGCGGCAGGAACGCGATCATCGCGATCGTGACCAGGACCAGCGCGAAGGAGGTGGAGCCGAGCGCCCACTGCCCTCCGACCTGCTCGGCGAACAGGCCGAACAGCACCGCCCCGAACGCCATCAGGCCGAACTCCGTCATGTAGAGCGACATCACGCGACCCCGGTACTCGTCCAGCGAGTAGTGCTGCAGCAGCACGTTGCCGAGCGCCTGCCGCCCGGCACTGCCGATGCCGACGAAGATCATGAAGAAGCCGGCCACCCAGATCAGCCTCGTCGCGGCAAACCCCACGAGCGCCATGCCGATGACCAGCGAGCTGAGGAGCAGCAGCAGGCCGCGGCGCCGCGCGGGCAGCGAGGCGAGCACCAGCGATCCGAAGAGCGATCCGAGGCCGCTCACCGCGATCAACAGGCCGAGCTCGACCGGGCCGCCGTCGAGCACGCCGCGCACGAAACCGGGGAGCATGATCTGGTACGGCATCGCCAGCAACGAACCGACCAGGCCCGCGAGGAGGAGCAGCGCGAGCGTGCGCTCGGTGCGGACGTAGCGGAGGCCTTCGATCAGGTCGGCGTACCCGCTGGTGCGGCGGCGGCGGGCGGGGGGCTCGTGCTGCGGCTGCACGCGGGCGAGCGTGATGACGGCGAACCCGTAGAGCGCGGCCATCAGGAAGTAGACCCACTCCGCGCCGATGAAGGCGATCATGAAGCCGCCCAGCGCCGGCGCCATGAGGCGCATCAGGTTCGTCGCGGCGGCGCTCAGCGCGACGGCGTTCATCAGGCGGTCCATGCCCACGACCTCCGGCATGATCGCCTGCCTCGAGGGCATCATCAGCGAGATCACGATGCCGTGAGCGACGCCGGCGACCATCAGGTGCGCGAACTCAAGCAGGTCGAACAGCAGCAGCAGGCCGACCGCCACGGCGATGAGGGCGCTGGCGCACTGCCCGATCTGGAGCACCAGCTTCTTCGGCGCACGGTCGGCGAGCACGCCGCCGAACACCGAAAGCGTGAGCATCGGCACGGCGCTTCCGAGGGAGATGACGCCGAGCGCCGCGAAGCTCTCCGTGAGGTCGAACACGAGGTAGCCGCGGATGAGCATCTGCATGTTCATCGCGGCCATCTGCCCGAGCAGGGCGAGGTAGAACCAGCGGAACTCGGGGTCGGAGAAGGAGTCGAAGGTGCGGAGCTGCCGCCCGGCTCCGGGGCCGCCGCCACCTCGCGGCGGTCGATCGATCGGGCGCTCGGGGGCGCCCCGTGTCGGGGCGGCGGTCACGGAGCGGGACCGCTTGCGAGGGCGGGGGCTGAGCCTGCCAGTTCGCGTAAGGAAGCGATCATCTACGCAGTGTAGGCGATGGCCCTCGCGGTTGCCGCGCGTCCGGCACGGCGTCGCGGCCCTGACTCGTTGCGACGGCGCTCGAGGGTGCGAGCCTCCTGGGCGGCCAGCGCGTAACCTCGAGATTGAGCAGGACGAGGTCAGACCATGACTAACGAAGAATCCATCACCCTGACACGGACGGAGTACGACGCCCTGATCGGGCGGATCGAGGATCTCGAAGACACGCTGGCTGCCCTCGAAGCGGACGATGGCAACCGCGTTCCCCACGAGGCAGCCCTCGCCATCATGCGCGGCCAGGGTCCCGTCCGTCCGGTTGCCGCGCGAGAGGCGCGCCGCTAGGGTTCGCAACGCGATACGGGAGGAGACCGCGATGCCGATGCTCGATGTGGACGGGGCGAGGCTGCACTACCACGAGCAGGGAGCGGGCGACACGATCGTCCTCACCGCCGGCTACAACACGCCCTCGAAGTTCTGGGGCCCGCTGGTCCCGATGCTCGCCGAGAACTTCCGCGTCGTCACCTACGACGTGCGCGGCTTCGGCGACACGGAGATCGTGGCCGAGAGCGCGAACGTCGATGTCGTCGCGGACGACCTGCACGCGCTGATCGCGCACGTCAGCGACGGCCCGGTGCTCTCGCTGGGACACGCCTTCGGAGGAGGCGTCGCGTCCAACCACATCGTGCGTAACCCGGACGACGTGCGCGGGCTGGTCCTCCTCAACTCCGGCGGCTTGTTCGCCGGCGATCCGGCGGCCTCCGCCAACATGTACCCGCTCTCGACCAAGCGGGGCCTCGACGCCGATTCCTACGCGAAGCTCTTTGTGGAGACCTACTGCGGCGCCGGCTTCGGGGAGACGGATGAGCAGCGCGCGCTGCTCGACGGGATGTTCGAGGACCGGAACTCGCGAGAGAAGATAATGCTCTCCCTTTCGATCCTCGGATCGATGAACGCGGAGCAGTACTGGGCGAAGTGGTCGCAGCCGACGCTGCTGATCTACGGCACCGCGGACCGCGTGGCCGTGCCCTTCAACGGCTTCGACCTCGCGAGGATGTTGCCGGGCGCGGAGCTGCACTGGCTGCGCGGCGCCGGGCACTACAGCCCGTGGGAGCGCCCCGAGCGCATCGCCGAGCTGATCGGCGAGTTCGCCGCGGGACTGTAGCCCGCCTCGACGAACGCGGCGCGATGACACAGCGCCTCCAGGACAAGGCCGCCATCGTCACGGGCGCCGCCTCCGGCGCCGGACGGGCGATGGCGCAGCGCTGCGCCTCCGAAGGCGCGTCCGTGCTCTGCGCCGACGTCAACGAGGACGGCCTCGCCGACACGGTCGCGAGCATCGACGCCGCAGGCGGTAGCGCCGTCGCGCGGCGCGTCGATGTCTCCCGCGAGCCCGAGGTCGAGGCGATGCTGCGCGAGGCCGTCGAGCGCTTCGGGCGGCTCGACGTGCTGATGAACAACGCCGCCGTCGGGGGCGGCGCCGGCGACTGGTCGCGCACGATCGCGGTCAACCTCGAGGGCGTCTACTACGGGCTGCGGCACGGCGCGGCGCTGCTCGCCGAACAGGGCGGCGGCGCGATCGTCAGCACCGCCTCCGTCGGTGCGCTCGTCGCGCTGCGCCACCACCGGCTGCCACGCGACGGCGGCCCGTTGCCCTCGGGGCCGATCGGCTACGTCGCGGCGAAGGCCGGCGTCGTGGGGCTGACGAGGCAGTTCGCCGTCGTCTACGGTCGGCGTGGCGTGCGCGTCAACGCGATCGCGCCCGGCGGCATCGACACCCCGATGCTGCGCGGCGGCAGCGACTACGAGGAAGGCGATCCGCATCCCGCCGACGCGATTCACCCGCTCGGCCGCATCGCGCGGCCCTCGGAGATCGCGTCCGCCGCCGTCTTCCTCGCCAGCGACGAGGCCTCGTTCATCACCGGCATCGTGCTGCCCGTCGATGGGGGCTACACCGCGATGTAGCCGCGGCGGGACCGCCGCCCGCATACACTCCAGCGGACACGCGTCGGCCGGTGAACGGGAGGGCGGCCATGCACGACTTCGAGGGCAAGGTCGCCGTCGTCACCGGCGCCGCGAGCGGCATCGGGCGCGGGCTCGCGCAGCGCTTCGCCGAGGAGGGCATGCGCGTCGTCCTCGCCGACGTCGAGGCGGGTGCCCTCGATGCCGCGGTCGCGGAGCTGCGGGACGCGGGCCACGAGGTGCGCGGCGGGCAGGTGGACGTCTCCAGCCAGCCCTCGGTGGACGCGCTTGCACAGGCGGCGTTCGAGGCCTGGGGCGGGGTGCACGTCGTCTGCAACAACGCCGGCGTCGCCGCCGTCAACGACTGGGCTCGCTGCACCCCGAGGGCGGCGTCCCGATGTGGGATCTGACGCTCGATGACTGGCGCTGGACCTACGGCGTCAACTTCTGGGGCGTCGTGCACGGCATCCGTGCCTTCACCCCCCTGCTGCTCGAGCAGGGCGAGCCCGCGCACATCGTCAACACCGGCTCCGTGCAGAGCTTCCAGGGCGGGACGAGCCTCGTCGCCTACAGCTCGACGAAGTTCGCCGTCGGCCGCATCACCGAGGCGCTGCAGATGCAGCTGCGCGAGCTCGGCTCGCCCGTGCGCGCGCACCTGCTCTGCCCCGGCGGCGTGGCGACGCGCAGCTACCTCGCCGAGCGCAACCGCCCGGCGGAGCTGCGCAACCCCGACGGCGAGACGGACGATCCCGATCGCGCGGCCGCCTTCGCTCGCGCGCGCGACGAGACCGGCGAGAGCATGGGACGCAACATGCCGCCCTCGGGAGTCGCTGCGGCCGTGGTCGAGGGGCTGCGCGCGGAGCGCTTCTACATCTTCTCGCACGGGACCGACTTCGATGCGCAGATTCGCGCGCGCATGGAGCGGATCATCGCGCGCGAGGATCCCCAACCCTGATCCTCGTCCCGAAATCGGCTATCGTGCGCCCGTGACCGCCGAAGACCGACTCGCCATCCTCGAGCAGATCGGCCGCTACTCCTACGCGGCGGACGATCAGGACGTCGAGGGCATGGTCGGCCTCTTCACCGAAGACGGCGTGTTCGAGCGCCACGAGATCGGCTCGAATGGTCCGGTCTACGCCGTCGAGGGCCGCGAGGCGCTGCGCCAGTGGGCGGCGGACGCCTTCGAGGCGCTCCCCGAGGGCGTGCTCACGCGCCACCACCAGCGCGCGACCGTCTTCGACGAGCTGACCGCCGATGCGGCGCGCACTCGCACGATGATGCTGCTCACGAGCATCGGTCCCGGCGACCAGCACCCGCGCACGGTGAGCAGCGGCGTCTGCCGCGACGAGTGGCGGCGCACTGCCGAGGGCTGGCGCATCGCGCGCCGCAGCTCCGACACGGACCGGCCAGCCTCGGACGCGCCGCGTGGCTGAGGTGCGCATCGTCGGCAAGGCGATGGACGATCTCGCCGACGACTGGCACTGGGTGGTGCTGCACGCCGCCGAGGAGCTGGAGCCGCGCCTCTACTTCACCGCCCGCGTCGACACCGTGTGCGGCATCCTGATCGCGGACCGTCCGCGGCGCGTGCGGCTCTTCGACATGGGCGCGCCGGATGAACCGACCTGCCCGACGTGCAGCAAGGAGGGCCTGCCGCCCGGCCTGCTCGCCGACGTCCGCGAGGCCCTCGAGCGGGCCGACCGTGCGCCGGTGGAGGTGTAGCCCCCCGCCTCCGGCCCCGCGGCGGATATACTGCGGGCGATGGCCCTTGATCTGTCCGACCGCCCAAATCTGCTCGTCATCCTCGACTCGCACGGCATCATCTATCGCTCGTACTACGCGCTGCGCGACAGCTTCGCGAGCACCGTGCGGCGCACGGGTGAGCCGGTCTGGGCCGTCTACGGCTACGCCAACTCGTTGCTCTACGTGCTCGACGAGTTGCGCCCGACGCACATCATCGCCGCCTGGGACGCCCCCACCCCGACCTTCCGCCACGAGGCCGACGCCGATTACAAGGCGACCCGGCGGCCGACCCCCGACGACCTGAAGCCGCAGATCGAACGCGTGCGCGATGTGCTGGGCGCGTTCCGGATTCCCCTGATCGAGGCGCCGGGCTTCGAGGCCGACGACGTCCTCGGCACGCTCGCCACGCAGGCGAAGGCGGCCGGCGTCGAGACCGTGATCGTGACGCTCGACAACGACCTGGTGCAGCTCGTGCAGCCGGGCGTGCGCGTGCTCATGTACCGGCCCTACCAGCGCGATTATGTCCTGTATGACACCGAGGGCGTCCGTGAGCGCTGGGGCTTCGAGCCGGACCAGATCCCGGACTTCAAGGCCCTGGTCGGCGACAACAGCGACAACATCGCCGGCGTCAAGGGCATCGGCGACAAGGGCGCGAAGGCGCTGATCGGGGAGTGGGGCACGCTCGAGGACATGATCGAGCACCTCGACGAGATCAAGCCGCCGCGCGCGCAGAAGGCGCTGGCCGCCGCCGTCGACGACGCCCGCCACTACAAGCGTATGGCGACTATCGTCCTCGACGTTCCGGAGGTGACGCTCGACCTCGATGCGTCGAGGGTGCACGACTACGACCGCGACGCGGTGCTGGCGCTGTTCCAGGAGCTCGAGTTCCGCTCGCTCGTCGGTCGGCTGCCCCAGCACACGGACGATGCCGCCCCGGATGGCGCGCAACCCGAGGGCGGCATCACCCGTGGCGGCGAGTACGAGGTCGTGACGACCACTGAGCGCCTCGGCGAGGTGGTCGAGGCGGTCCGCGCCGCCGGGCGCTTCGGCTTCGAGCTGCTGGCCGACGACGAGCACCCGATGCGCGCGGCCTACGGCCTCGTCGGCCTCGCGCTCAGCATCGAGCCGGGCACGGGCTGGTACCTGCCCTTCGGTCACACGAGCGAGCCGCTGCCTCCGGAGGAGGGCCAGCAGGAGATGGCGATGGATGCGCCCGAGCCGGAGGCGCAAATCGCCCAGCTCCCGCGCGACGCCGTCCTTGAGGCGGCCCGCACGCTCTTCACCGACCCAAAGCTCGAGCGCGTCTCGAATAGCGGCAAGAACCAGATGCTCGCCCTCGCCGAGACGCCGGGCGGCGTCTGGACCGGGCGCATCGACTTCGACACCTCGGTCGCCGCGTACGTGCTCGGCGAGCGTGCGCGCGACATCCGCGGGCTCGCCTTCGAGCGCCTCGGCCACGAGCTGCCGGAGGCGAAGAGCCTGCTCGGCACGGGCCGCAAGGCGATCCCGTTCTCGCGCACCGACCCCGAGGACGCTGCGGGCCTCGCCGCCGGCGCTGCCGACGCGACGCTGCGGCTCGCGGGCGATCTGTCCGCCGAGCTCGAGGCGAACGACCTCGACGGCGTCTTCCGCGAGATCGACCTGCCGCACCTGCCCGTACTCGCGCGCATGGAGCAGTACGGCCTCGCCGTGGACCGCGAGGCGCTCGCGATCCTCGGCGCGGAGCTGGCGGAGCTGTCGGAGGCGGCGCAGGACGAGGTCTTCTCCGCCGTCGGGCACGAGTTCCAGATCGGCTCGCCGCAACAGCTCTCGCACGTGCTGTTCGAGGAGCTGGAGCTGCCGAAGACGCGCAAGACGGCGAGGGGCTGGACGACGGACGCGAACGCCCTCGAGCCGCTCCGCCAGGCGCACCCGGCCGTCGAGGCGGTGCTGCGCTGGCGCGAGCTGACGAAGATCCGATCGACCTACGTGGACACGCTCCCGGGGCAGATCCACCCGGTGACCGGCCGCGTGCACACCATCTTCTCGCAGACCACGGCCGCCACGGGGCGGCTCTCCTCCAACGACCCGAACCTGCAGAACATCCCCGTGCGCACGGAGATCGGCGCGGCGGTGCGTAACGCCTTCATCGCGCGCGATTGTGGCGAGGACCCGCTGCTGCTCTCGCTCGACTACTCGCAGATCGAGCTGCGCATCCTCGCGCACGTCTCCGGCGACGAGGAGTTGCGGCGCGCCTTCCTCGCCGGCGAGGACATCCACCGCGCGACGGCCTCGAACGTCTTCCACGTCGCCCCGGACGAGGTGGAAGCGGAGATGCGGCGCCGCGCGAAGGTCTTCAACTTCGGCGTGCTCTACGGCCTCACGGCGTTCGGCCTGTCCCAGCGCGAGGGCATCCCCCGCGACGAGGCGGAGGAGTTCATCCGCGCCTACTTCGCGGCCTACCCGCAGGTCGCGCACTGGCGCGACGCCGTCGTGGCCGAGGCGCGCGAACGCGGCTACGCGGAGACGCTGACCGGACGGCGCCGCTACATCCCGGAGCTGCGGTCGAGGGACCACAACCGCCGCCTCGGGGCGGAGCGGATCGCGATCAACATGCCGATCCAGGGCGCAGCCGCCGACATCATCAAGATCGCCATGAACCGCATCGACACCGAGCTGATCGCCCACCGCGCCGCCGGCGGCCGCGCGCGCATGGTGCTGCAGGTCCACGACGAGCTGCTGTTCGAACTGCCTCGCGAGGAGCTCGACAGCGTGCGCGAGATTGCCTGCCGCCTCATGCCGGCGGTCCTGCTCTCCGTGCCGCTGGAACTGGACGAGAAGTACGGCCGCTCCTGGGGCGAGATGGCCGAGACGGCGTGAACCGCCCACCGCTGCGCGATGCCTGAGCTGCCAGAGGTCGAGACGATCCGCCGCGGCCTGGAGCCGCGGATCGCCGGGCGCACCATCAAGGCGGTGCGCATCCACGCCGGCGCCGAACGCCTGGCCGTCACCCACTCCCCGCGCGAACTCGAGCACGAGCTGGCAGGACGGCGCATCGAGGGGCTGGGCCGCCACGGCAAGTACCTGATCGCCGCTCTCGACGACGGCCGCAGCTGGGTGATGCACCTGCGCATGACCGGCGTGCTGCTGATCGGCGACCGCTCGGCGCCCAGCGAGCGCTTCGAGCGCGCGCGCGTCGAGCTCGACGACGGCTGCGCCCTGCGCCTCAACGACATCCGCAAGTTCGGCACCTGGCACCTCGTCGAAGATCCCGCCGAGGCGATGCCGCGCATCGGGCCGGACGCGCTCTCCGAGGAGTTCAGCGCGCGCTGGCTGCGGGAAGCGCTCGGACGGCGCAGCGTGGCGGTGAAGTCGGCGCTGCTCGACCAGCGCGTGGCGGCGGGGGTCGGCAACATCTACGCGGACGAGGCGCTGTGGATCGCCGGCATCGACCCGCGCACCCCGGCGGGCTTGATCGGACCGCGGCGCGTCACGAGGCTGCACGCGGCGCTGCTGGAGACACTGCGCGAGGGCCTGGCCGATGGCGGCAGCTCGTTCGACGAGTACCGCGACGCCTTCGGACTGGCGGGCGGGCACCACCTGCGCGTGCACGTCTTCCGCCGCCAGGATGAGCCCTGCGAGCGCCCTCGTTGCCGCGGGCGCGAGATCCGACGCATCTACCTCGGCGGGCGCGCCACGCACTTCTGCGGCAGTTGCCAGCGCCGCTGAGGGAACGGATCGGCGCGCCCGCGCATACACTCTGATTGAAGGGCGCCGGTGCGTCGTGCATCCCGCCCACGGACGCCGGAACAGAGGCCACCATGCGCATGCGCCACACGATCCTCCTCGTCTTGCTTGCGGCGATCGTGGTCGCCGTGCAGGCGCTGCCGTCGCCGGTGGCTGCCCAGCGGCCGATCCCGCCGCCCTGCTTCGATTGCTGGTGGGCCGGACCGTCCGACGCCCGGCTCACGCGTGCCGACGCCAGTGTCGACGTGGAAGACGGGCGCTACCGCACCAGTTGGACGCTGACCTTCGCGCACCCCGCCGACCTCGGTGGCGGCGGTGGCGTCGGCGTGCGCTTCGGGCCCGCCGAGGGCCGCGTGATCGTCCCGCTACCGGCTGACAGCGTCGTCACCGATCTCACGCTCGGCGACGGCACGCAGACGCTCGAGGGGCGGCTGCTCGACGCCGACGACGCCTCGCGCATCTACGAGGAGATCGTGCGCCGCCTGATCGACCCCGCACTGCTGCGTTCGCTCGGCGACGACCTCTACGAGATCAAGGCCTTCCCCGTGCCGCGCGGCGAGACGCGCACGGTCACCTACACCGTCACGACGCCGTTGACGGCGGAAGGCGGCGAAGCGGTCATCGAGGCGCCCTGGTCGCGGATGTCGCCGCGGCCCGCGGCGGCCTCGCTGAGCGCGCAGATCGACGTGCCGTGGGAGGTGCGATCGGCGATCGCGCCGGGCCACGTGCCCGCCGTCGTGCGCGAGGGCTCGGGCCAGCTCAGCGTGTCATGGGAGTCGCCCGACAGCTGGACGGCGGAGCGTGACTTCCGGCTCCACCTCGCCGGCGGCGAAGGCCTCGTCGACGCGCGGCTGCTGGCGCACCGCAGCGCGACCGACGCCGACGAGGACGGCTACTTTGCGCTGCTGCTCGCCCCCGCGCTGGAGACCGACGAGCAGGTCGCGCGAGACATCGTCATCGTCCTCGACCGCAGCGGCTCGATGCAGGGCGAGAAGATCGTGCAGGCCCGCGACGCCGCCATCCGCATCCTCGACAGACTGGGCGCCGGCGACCGCTTCGGGATCGTGAGCTTCTCGAGCTCGGTATCGTCCTTCGAGGGCATGCTGCACCCCGCCTCCAACGCCGAGCAGGGCCGGGAGTGGGTCAAGCGAATCCGCGCGGAGGGCCTCACCAACATCTCCGGCGCGCTCGGCGAGGCGATGGACCTGCTTCCCGGCGACCGACCCGCCACGGTCGTGTTCCTGACGGACGGCCTGCCCACCGCCGGGGTTGAGGACAGGGACGGCATCGTCGCCGCCGCCTCCGCCACGGCGCCGGAGCAGGTGCAGCTGTTCGCCTTCGGCGTTGGCTACGACGTCGACGCGGTGCTGCTCGACTCGCTGACGTCGCGCTTCACCGGCTCCAGCCACTACGTCACGCCCGACGAGCGGATCGACACCGAGGTGGGGCTGCTCAGCGAGCGCATCTCCTCACCGGTGCTGCTGGGCACGGCGCTTTCGTTCGAGCTTCCCGAGGGCGCCTCGGAACCCACGGTCAGCTCGCTCGCGCCCGTCAGCCTCGGCGGCATCTTCGCCGGCGAGCAGACGCTGATCACCGGGCGCTACCAGGGCTCCGGCGACGTCACGGTGGTGCTCACGGGCCAGGCCGCGGAGGGCGAACAGCGCTTCGCCTACGAGCTGTCGCTGCCCGAGAGCGCCGACGACGCCGGCGTCGCGCTGCTCTGGGCGCAGCGGCGGATCGCGGACCTGCTGACCGAGCTGCGCGTCGAAGGGCAACGCGAGGGCCTGATCGAGGAGATCATCGCGATCGCCAACCAATTCGGCATCGTTACGCCGTACACGTCCTATCTCGCAGAGGAGCCCGACTTCGTCTTCAACGAGCCCGCCGCGATGGACGCCATGGCTGACGCGACGGCGGAGCCGACCAGCGGACGGGCTGCCGTCGACGCTGCCGAGGCGGTGGCGGAACTCGAGAGTGGCGAGACCGAGCACACCACGCCCGACGCGGCGCGGTTGGTCGGCACCCGCACCTACTACCTGGCCTCCTACCTGAGCGAAGACATGTGGATCGAGGAAGGCTTCGACCGCTCCGGCCCGGAGCCGGACACGCTGCTGCTGGATGTGGCGCGGCTCGCGCAGTTGCAGAGCGAGGATCCGCACCTCGTCGCCGCCTCGGCGCTGGGTACGCGCGTGGTCGCCCTCGGCGCCGACGGCTGGGTGCTGCTCACATGGCCCGACGTCACGGAGCCGACGGACACCGGGACGACGGACACCGGGACGACCGACACCGGGACCACCGACACCGGGACCACCGACGGCGGGACGACGGACACCGGGACGACCGACACCGGGACGACCGACACCGGGACGACCGACACCGGGACGACCGACAGCGGGACGACCGACAGCGGGACGACCGACACCGGTACCGACGAGACCACCTCGACTGACGACGAGCCGGCCGAACCGGCGAGCGACTACGTCGTGCAGCCCGGCGACTACCTGGGCAAGATCGCCGGCCACTGCTACGGCGACGCTTCGCGCTGGCGCGAGATCTGGGAGGCCAACCGCGATCGCGTCATGGACGATGGCCGTACGTTCAGCAACCCCAACCTGATCTACATCGGCTGGACGCTGCGCATTCCGGACGGCTGCGCGCCCGAGTAGCGCCGCCGGCACGTCGCCGGCGGCGCCCGTGGCCTCGCGCCGCGCTTGTGAGGCACGGGGCGCGCTGGTACGGTCCGCGCCACAAGTCACAGGCGCCGGACTGAAGACGGGGCGGGACGGCGTGATCGTGCTACTGGTCGCGATGGTCGCCATTGCGGGCGTGCTGCTGCTCGGCTGCCTCCTCGCGGCCTACTACCTCGCCGAGACGCTCACGCGGACGAAGCGCGGGCGCGTCGAGGGCAATCCGGCCGATTTGCTGCTGCGGCACGACGAGGTGGAGTTCCTGGCGGCCGACGGCGTGAGCACGCGCGGCTGGTATCTCGAATCGCCGGGCGCACGGGCCACGATCGTGCTGGTCCACGACGCTGCCGGCACGCGTTCGGACCCCCGGCAGGGGTTGCTCGAACTCCAGCGGGACTACCTGCGCCGGGGCATGAACGTGCTCAGCTTCGACCTCCGGGGACGAGGCGAATCCGAGGGTAATCAGGATCACCTGGGTGCGGGCGAACTGGCCGACGTTGAAGCGGCAGTCGCCTATGCCCGGAGCCAGGGGCCGCATCACCCGCTGTTGCTGCACGGCTTCGGGATGGGAGCGGCGCTCGCGCTCGTGGCCGCCTCCCACAACCCGGCGGTCGCCGGCGTGATCGCGGACTCGGCGTTCACGTCGATGCGCAGCCAGCTGCGGCATGAGTATCGCCACTGGCCGGAGCTGGTGTTCCGCCTCGCCGCCGTCATGGCCCGGCGCTTCTTCCACGCCGACATCGACGCCATCACGCCGATCGAGGTGATCCCGCAGCTCCGTCAGCCGGTGCTCTACATCCATGCCGAGGACGATCCCGATGTGCCGATGGAGCACACGCTCAACCTCGGAGCGGCGTCGGTCAACGCGGGCGACCGGATCTGGTTGGCGCCGGCGAACGAGCATTGCGGAGCGTATCGCGCCGACCCCACCACCTATCTCGGGTACTGTCTCAGCTTCATCGAGTCGGTCACGCCGGCACGCCCGGCGGCCGCGCGCGCGATCTGATGCCGAGCGTGAAGGCGGCAGGAATCACCTCCGGACCGCGCGACGCGATCACGGACGTGGCCGGCATCCGCGTCGGGCACTGGACGCACCGCCGCTGGGCGACCGGCTGCACCGTCGTGATCTGCGCCGCCGGCGCCGTCGGGGGCGTCGACGTGCGTGGCGCCGCCCCCGGCACGCGCGAGACCGATCTGCTGCGGCCCGGCAACCTCGTCGAGGAGGTCCACGCGATCGTGCTCTCCGGCGGCTCGGCCTTCGGCCTCGACGCCGCGGGCGGTGTCGCCCGCTACCTCGAGGAGCGCGGCATCGGGCTCAGCTTCGCGGAGCAGACCATCCCGATCGTCCCGGCGGCGATCCTGTTCGACCTCGGCCTCGGCAGCGGCGTCCGGCGTCCCGGCGCCGAGGAGGGCGAGCGCGCGGCGAGGCGCGCGACGGGTGGGCGCGTCGCGCAGGGATCGGTGGGCGCCGGCACGGGCGCGACGGTCGCCTCGTTGCTGGGCCGCGATCGCGCGCTGAAGGGCGGCCTCGGCAGCGCGAGCGAGCGGCTGGAGAGCGGAGCGACCGTCGGCGCGATCGTCGCCGTCAACGCCGCCGGCGCGATTCGCGACCCGAGCGACGGATCGTTCGTTGCCGCGCCGCGCGCCGACGGCAGCGGCTTCGTGGACCTCGATGCGCATCTGCGCAGCGGCGTCCGCTGGCCCGAGCTGCCCGACCCCGATGCGGCAAATGGCGAGGACGGCCCCGAACACACCACCATCGCGGTGGTCGCGACGGACGCGCGCCTCACACGCGAGCAGGCGAACCGTCTGGCGAGCGTCTGTCACGACGGCTTCGCGCGCACGATCTGGCCCGCGCACCGTCGCAGCGACGGCGACGTGATCTTCGCGATCGCCACGGGTGCCGTCGAGATCGACCGCTACGCCTACTCCGCCCTCGAGGCGCTCGCGACGCGCGCGGTGGAGCGCGCGGTGCTCAACGGCGTCCACGCAGCCGATGGCCTTCACGGCGTTCCATCGGCCGCCGAGTGGGCGCGAGAGGGACGCTGAGGGGACCCTCCGGACCCCTGAGGCGACGCCCTCGATCGGAGCGCCGAGCGGCCTCCAGCGGGGCAGATGCAGTGGAGGCAGTGATCGGGGTGAGTGCATCAGAAGTGGGTGTTACCAGGAGAGGTCCTTGAGCACCACAACCCCTGTTACCGTCAGATCTACGCGGCCCGCAGGCCAGATCGTGTGGCAAGCGAGGTAACGTAGAAGTGTTTCGGGCAGACCCGCTGTGAGTACGAGCCTGGCGTTGTAGCTGTGATACGCAGGCGTGCGGGACCCCGGGCGCGCCGTCGCTCCCAACCGAGCCGGGCGACGGCGCGAGCCCCGACCCATATGGGCACTTCGGGTAAGGCCTACATCGGCTCGGGAACGGGATTCCGGCACACGGGCCCAAGGCACCTTGCGGCGATGGTACCGTACGCGTTACCATCGCCGCGTGATCGAGATCAGGGAGTACATCGACGATCGGGGTCGCAGCCCCTTCGGTCGCTGGTTTGACAGTCTCGACGCAAGGGCAGCGGCAAGAGTGAGGACATCCCTCGCCCGCATGGAGGCTGGAAACCTGTCCAGCGTCAGAGGCGTTGGCAGCGGAGTGCTGGAGCGCCACATAAACGTCGGCCCGGGCTACAGGGTCTATTTCGGCAGAGACGGAGACACCCTGATAGTCCTTCTCGGCGGCGGGACCAAAGCTCGCCAGCAGAGGGACATCGAAGATGCTCGTCAGCTCTGGCAAGAGTACAAGCGTCGCAAGCGGTAGGAGGTATGACATGCCGCTCACCCGTGACTTCAAAGAGACCGTGCAGGCCCGCGCCGAACGCGACCCGGCCTTTCGGGAAGGGTTGCTGAAGGAAGGCGTGGAGTGTCTGCTTGCAGGAGACGTCGATACAGGCAAGATCGTACTGCGTGACTACATCAACGCCACCATCGGGTTCGAGGAGCTTGGCTCCCTCACGAACAAGCAACCCAAGAGTCTCATGCGCATGTTCGGACCGTCCGGCAATCCCCATGCCCGCAACCTGTTCGAGGTCATCAGCCGCATTCAGCAACACGAGGGCGTGCAGCTTGAAGTGAACGCCGTTCGGTAGTTGGAATGCGGGCGCGCCTGCTGGAGCGAGACGGACCGGGAAGCGCGTCCGCGACTGAACCCCGGTCTCCGCGCCGACGATCCGGTCCAGGGCTCGCGCCCAGCCTGCCCGCGCACGCCACGCCCACCCGGCCGCGCCCTCAGCGCCCCCGAGCGCGCTCGGCGAGGGCTCGGGCTTAAGGAGTCGTTCGGTAACAGGGGCGTGATGCGCGCCCCGCGATTTTCGGTAACACCTATTGCGATGCGATCCGCGGGGTTGCGTGGGTGCCTATACTGTGCGCGCGTTCGTGCCAGTGGCCCATGCGTACTCATCTGAATCCCGTCGACGTCGGGACGGAGCAGTCACATGAACCCAGCACCCAGCCGGGCGGCCGACGCCCACGAGTCAGGCGTGCGAACTCCGGGCTGGAACGGAGCGGGGCGATGATGCGAATCATGCTGCGCTCGAAGATTCATCGCGCTACCGTCACCGCCGCCGACCTCGACTACGAGGGCTCGATCAGCATCGACCAGAACCTGGTGGACGCGGCTGGCGTCGCCGAGTGGGAGCAGGTGCACATCGTCGATCTGACCAACGGCGCGCGCCTCGAGACCTACGTGATTCCGGCGCCCGCGGGCTCCGGCGAGATCCAGATCAACGGCGCGGCCGCCCACCTCGTGAACCCCGGTGACATGGTGATCATCATGGCCTACGAGGGCGTCCCCGAGGATCGCCTCGCCGGGCACCGCCCGCGCATCGTGCTCGTCGACGAGCGCAACCGCGTCGCCCAGCTGACCGACTCCAACCTCGTGAATGGCGCCCATCCGGCCGAGTCGCGCGAGCCAGTTGCAGAGGGGGCAGGACGATGACCGCAGGCATGAAGCGCGTCAGTGTCAGCGACTTGCAGCGGATGCACCGCAAGGGCCAGCCGATCACGATGATCACGGCCTACGACTACCCGACGGCGCGCCTCGCCGACGAGGCCGGCATCCCGGTCATCCTTGTCGGCGACTCGCTCGGGATGGTCGTGCTCGGCTACGACTCGACCCTGCCGGTGACGGTGGAGGACATGATCCACCACGGATCGGCGGTAATGCGCGGCGCAGAGCGCGCGCACGTCGTGGTCGACATGCCGTTCGGCTCCTACCAGGCCGGTTGGAAGAGCGCGATGCGCAACGCCTCCCGGATCATGCAGGAGACCGGCTGCAACTCCGTCAAGCTGGAGGGCGGACAGCGCTCGGCGGAGATCGTCAAGCGCCTCGTCGACGCCGGCATCCCGGTGATGGGCCACGTCGGCCTCACCCCGCAATCCGTGAACGCCATGGGCGGCTACAAGATCCAGGGGCGCACCCCGCGCGACGCCGTGCGCGTGCTCAGCGACGCGAAGGCCCTGGAGGAGGCCGGCGCCTACGCGGTCGTGCTCGAGGTCGTGCCCGCCATCGTCGCCTGGAGGATCACCGAGCGGCTCAATGTCCCCACCATCGGCATCGGCGCCGGTCCCTACTGCAGCGGGCAGGTCCAGGTGCTGCACGACATGCTCGGCCTCTACCCGGACATCGAGCCCAAGCACGCGCGCCGCTTCCTCGAAGGCGGGGAACTCGTGCGCGGCGCGCTCGGCGAGTACCGCCAGGCCGTCGAGAACCGCAGCTTCCCCACCGCCGCGGAGTCGTTCTTCCTCGACGCCGCCAAGCGCGAACACATCGAGGCGACGCTCGCCCGCCACGCACACGACAGCGTACGCGCGCCCGACCGTGCATACGCACCCGCACACGACAGTGCGCACGAGGGCGTCGACGCGGAAGTGGCGATGCTGCAAGAGGACGAGGTCGTCTAGCCGGTCGCCGGCGACGCCACGATGGCAGTGACGTCCCGATGCTGATCGTCGCGCGCACGATCGCCGAGCTGCGGATGGCCCTGCGCGCGCCGGCCGCGCCGGTGGGCCTCGTGCCGACGATGGGCTACCTGCACGCGGGCCACATCTCATTGGTCGAGGCGGCCAAGGCGCAGTGCCCCACGGTGATCGTCTCGATCTTCGTGAACCCCACGCAGTTTGGCCCGAACGATGACTTCGAGGACTACCCGCGCGACGAGGACCGCGACCTCGATCTGCTCGGGGACGCGGGCGCGGACATCGCCTTCATTCCGTCCGTCGAGGAGATCTACCCGCCCGGCGATTCGACCCGCGTGCGCGTCGGGGGCCTGACCGAGGTGCTGGAGGGCGAGCGCCGCCCCGGCCACTTCGAGGGCGTCGCGACCGTGGTCTCGAGGCTCTTCCTGATGGTGCAACCGGACCGCGCCTACTTCGGCGAGAAGGACGCACAGCAGCTCGCCGTGCTACGGCGCATGACGGCGGACATGCACTTCGCCGTCGAGATCGTCGGCTGCCCCACCGTGCGCGAGCCGGACGGCCTCGCGCGCTCCTCGCGCAACATCTACCTCACACCGGAGGAGCGCGCGCAGGCGCCCGCGCTCCATGCCGGGCTGAGCGCCGTCGCCGAGGCCTTCGAGGCCGGCGTGCGCGACGCCTCGGCGCTGCGCGCGCTGGTGCGCGACCGCATCTCTGCCGAGCCGCTGGCGGAGATCGACTACATCTCGCTCGCCGACTCGGAGACGCTGGCGGAGCTCGAGGGCGCCGTCGAGCCGCCCGCGTTGCTCTCGCTGGCCGTCCGCTTCGGTGCGGCGAGGCTGATCGACAACGTCACCCTGCGCGACGGGCGAGCGTAGAGGCGTAGCGCCCTCGGCCGCCTTGAGGCCTGCCCGGCTGTCCGCCGGTGCTACCATGCCCGTACCTGTCGTGATGCCTCGATGCGGCGCGGCTGCCGCCATCCTCGGGAGGGGTTCGTGTCCGGTCACTCCAAGTGGTCCTCGATCAAGCACAAGAAGGCTGCGACCGACGCCAAGCGCGGGCAGCTGTTCACCAAGCTGGCGCGCGACATCACCGTCGCCGCCCGCGGCGGGGGCGACCCCGAAATGAACTCGGCGCTGCGCCTCGCGATCCAGAAGGCGCGTGACAGCAACATGCCGGGCGCGAACGTCGAGCGCGCGATCCTGCGCGCCACCGGCGGCGGTGACGGCGCCTCCCTCGATGAGATCGTCTACGAGGGCTACGCGCCGGGCGGCACGGCCGTGTTGATCCAGACCGTGACGGACAACCGCAACCGCACCGTCGCCGACATCCGCGTGACGCTGAACCGCGGCGGCGGCACGCTCGCCGAGAACGGCGCCGTCTCCTGGATGTTCGACCTGCGCGGCGTGATCACGATCGACGCCGCCGGCGCCGACGCCGACGAGATCCAGCTCACCGCCATCGAGGCCGGCGCGGAGGACGTCAGCGCCGACGAGCAGCTCGTGGAGGTGCTGACCAGCCCGGGCGACCTCGAGACCGTGCGCGAGGCGCTGACGGAGGCGGGGTTCACCATCGCCAGCGCGGAGATCGCGCAGGTGGCGAAGAACACGGTTGAGCTCGACGAGAAGAACGTCGCCCAGACCCTGCGACTGCTCGATCAACTGGACGAGCTCGACGATGTCTCGCGCGTCTACAGCAACGCCGACTTCAGCGACGAGGTGCTCGCCGCGGCCGGCCTCGCGGAATGACCGGGGCGGCGGTACACGCACGGTGAGCGACGGCGTTCGGCGCGTGCTGGGGATCGATCCCGGACTGACCGCCACCGGCTACGGCATCATCGAGGGCGACTCGCGGACGGCGGAGCTGATCGCCTACGGCGCGATCCGCACGCGCCCGCGCTGGAGCCGCGCCGAGCGCCTGCACCACATCCACGAGCAGGTCGCCGCGCTGATCGAGGAGCACGCCCCACAGGAACTCGCGATCGAGGAGCCGTACGTGGCGAAGAATGCGCGCTCCGCCCTCGCGATCGGCGAGGCGCGTGCGGCGGCGATGATCGCCGCGGCGGCGCACGCGACACCTGTCTTCGAGTACCCGCCCGCGACGATCAAGGCCTCGGTGGCGGGGCACGGCGGGGCGCCCAAGGAGCAGGTGCAGGCGATGGTCACGCTGCAACTCGGGCTTGCCGAGCCGCCGCAGCCACTGGACGCAGCCGACGCGCTCGCGATCGCACTGACCCGCCTCGCCGAGGTCGGCTTCGAGGCGCGCCTCGCCGGCAGCGGGAGCGGGCCGTGATCGCGGCGCTCAGCGGCCCCCTCGTGCGCTGGGACGCCGAGCGCTCCTCGCTCTGGATCGAGGCGGGCGGCATCACCTACGAGGTGCACATGCCCGCCTTCGCCGCGGACTGGGTGGCCGCCCACGCTCCGGGCGAAGACGTGAAGGTCTTCACCTACTACCACGCCACCGAGCGCCAGCCCCTGCCCACCCTCTACGGCTTCCCGCACCTGGCCGAGCGCGAGTTCTTCCGCAAGTTCATCGAGGTCCCGGACGTGGGCCCGGCCAAGGCCGTGCGCGCGCTCACGCGGCCCGTCTCGGAGATCGCCGGCTGGATCGAGGCGGAAGACCAGCGCTCGCTGCGCCAGTTGCCCGGCATCGGCGAACGCCTCGCGCAGACCATCGTCGCGCACCTGCGGGGCAAGCTCATCCAGGAGGCGCTGCTGCGCGACGCCGTCGACGGCGAGCGCGAGCCCACCCCCGACGTGCGTGACGACGCCGTCGAGGCCCTCGTGACGCTCCAGTACACCCGCCGCGAGGCCGGCCGGCTCGTCGCCGACGCGCTCGGGGCGCAGCCGCCCCCGCGCACGCTGGAGGAGGTGCTCCGCTCCGTCCTCGAGCAGCGCGCGCCCTCGGGGTAGCGCGCGCGGAGGTTGCTGAGGGTGAGTGGCCTCGGCGTCTCGGGTACCGGCGGCTAGTTCACGATCGAGGCGACTGCGGCCGCGATAGCGGCGGCCGAGGCCATACCGGCGAGCATTGTCCCGACCGTCCACCTCGTCAGCCGAGTCTCGAACTGCGCCAGATCAGCCTTCGTCGCGAGGTGTTCGAGCGTGGCCTCGACGCTCACGGAACGACATCTTCGTATGGCATGACACGCTTATAGCATGGTCCGTTGATTCCACTACCGCTCCGCCTCGTCCCCCAGCTTGCCGGGGGTGTAGTAGGTGTTGCCCTCCGCCGGGGGTGGGCGGTGGGTTTGCGAGGGCGGGGTGTGGTCCTCGTAGTCGTGGGCGTACTGGTAGCCGCTGCCGTAGCCGAGGTCGCGCATGAGCCCGGTCGCGGCGTTGCGCAGGTGCAGCGGGACCGGCTCGTTGCGGGTGCGCTCGGCGTCGGCAGCGGCGCGCTGGTAGGCCACGTAGGCGCTGTTCGACTTCGGCGCGCGCGCCAGGTAGACGGTCGCCTCGGCGAGCGGCAGCCGCGCCTCCGGCATGCCGAGGAAGTGCACCGCCTGCTGCGCCGCCACCGCCAGTGGGAGCGCCGCCGGATCGGCGAGACCGATGTCCTCCGAGGCGAGGATCACCACGCGGCGGGCGACGAAGAGCGGGTCCTCGCCGGCCTCGAGCATGCGGGCGAGCCAGTAGAGCGCGCCGTCCGGGTCCGAGCCGCGGACCGACTTGATGTAGGCGGAGATGTGGTCGTAGTGGCCGTCGCCCTGGCGGTCGTAGAGCAGCGTCGGGTGCTGGCCCGCGGCATCGACGGCCTCGCGCGTGATGGCGCGCGCGCCCTCTGCCGAGGGCTCCACCGTGGCCGCCGCCAGCTCCAGCAGGTTGAGCGCGGCCCGCGCATCGCCGCCCGCGAGGTGGACGATCGCGCTCAGCGCGCCGTCGTCGACGCTCACCTGCTGCTCGCGCAGCCGTTCGTCGCGCTCGATCGCGCGCGTGACGATCGTCCGCAGCGCATCCCCATCGAGCGGGTGCAGCACGAAGACGCGGGCGCGAGAGAGCAGCGGCGCGACGACGTGGAACGAGGGGTTCTCGGTGGTCGCGCCGATCACGGTGACGGCGCCCTCCTCGACGTGCGGGAGCACGGCGTCCTGCTGGTTGCGGCTGAAGCGGTGCAGCTCGTCGATGAAGAGGATCGTCTCGACGCCGGAAACGCGGCGGCGCTCGCGCGCCTCGGAGACGACGCGGCGGATGTCGGCGACGCCGGAATCGACGGCGGAGAGCGGCTCGAAGCGGCGCCGCGTGGTGCGCGCGATGATCGCCGCGAGCGTCGTCTTGCCCGCGCCGGGCGGGCCCCAGAGCACCAGCGAGGGCGTCTCGTCGCGCTCGATCATGCCGCGCAGCGGGCTGCCCGGCCCGACCACGTCCTCCTGGCCCACGAAGTCATCGAGGGTCGCCGGGCGCATCCGCGCCGCGAGTGGTGCGGTCCGCGCTCCGGGAGCGACGGCGCCGCTCGGCAGGCGCGGCTCATCCCCCTCGAACAGATCGGTCTGGAGGCCGGGCGGAAGGCGGCGCGAACGGCTGCTGCCCATGCGTCCAGTCTAGGCCGTGGGACCGTCGGTTGTGGCGGATGGCGGTGGTCGTGGGCCTCGGAGAGGCTGCCGCTGGCGCAACATTGGAGTAGACTCCAATCTCAGAGCGGCAGGGCCCGGCAGAGGCCGCCGCAGGGAGGATGGAGCGAGTGAGCGATCGATCAATCCGCGGCGCCGCCGCGATCACCGGCTTCGCCGAGATCAAGCCCGAACGGCGCAAGCCGGGCCGCACGGCGGTCGGACTGGCCGCCGAGCTGGCCAAGAACTGCGTCGAGGACGCGGGACTGACGAAGAACCAGATCGACGGCCTGATTACCCACATCCCGTACTCCCACAACATCGAGTTCGCCGAGTACCTGGGGCTGCAGTTGGGCTGGTCGCACAGCGTCGACCAGATGGGCGGCTCCGGGGCGACGAGCCTCACGGTGGCGGCGGCGGCGGTAGCCACCGGCCTCGCCGACAACGTCCTCGTGATCGTCTGCTCCAGCCAGTGGGGCGGATTCGGCGGCGGCGCCGAGCCCTCGCCGGACGGCCACGGCGCGCAGTACGTGCGCGCGCACGGCCCGGGCCCCGGGGCGAACTACGAGTACGCCCAGATCGCGACCCGCTACCAGCACCTCTACGGCCTCGGCGACGAGGACCGCGTGGCGATCGCCGTGCAGCAGCGCGAGAACGCGCAGGGCAACCCGGATGCCGTCTTCTACGGCCAGCCGGCGACGGCCGACGACATCCTCAACTCGCGCATGGTCTCCGACCCGCTGCGCCTGCTCGAGTGCGTCATGCCCTGCATCGGCGGTGCGGCGGTGATCGTGAGCCGCTCGGACGAGGTCGACTACTCGCCGAACCAGCCCGTGTACCTGTTGGGCGCGGGCTGCGCCACGGACCGAGGCGTGCCCGGCCTCTCCTACGCCGCCGACATGACGATCTCGCCGGTCAAGATCTCCGCGCAGAAGGCCTTCGCGACCGCGGGCCTGACGCCGGCCGACATGGACATCGCCGAGATCTACGACTGTTACACGATCGCGATCATCTGCGAGTTCGAGGACGCCGGCTTCGCGCCGAAGGGCGAGGGCGGCCAGTGGTTCGCCTCGCATGACGTGACCTACAAGGGCGAGTTCCCGGTGAACACCCACGGCGGCCAGCTCTCCTTCGGGCAGGCCGGCAGCGGCGGCGGCATGTCGCACGTCGTCGAGGGCGTGCGCCAGATGATGGGCCGCGGCGAGGCGCGCCAGGCCCACAAGGACGTCAACTACGCGTTCATCAACAACAACGGCGGCGGCCTCAGCGTCGAGGCCTCCCTGATCTTCGGAAAGGGCGTGGACTAGTCATGGCTGAACAGGACATCAAGCGCCCGGTCCCGGCCTCGAACGCGCTGACCGAGCCGTTCTGGGAGGCGATGAAGCAGCACAAGCTGGTAGTCCAACACTGCACGGGCTGCGACAAGCTGGTCTGGTATCCGCGCGAGATCTGCCCGGGCTGCTGGACGATGGAGGGGATCGAGTGGCAGGAACTGAGCGGCAAGGGCCGCCTGCACACCTACACCGTGATCCGCCAGGCCGCCGACCCCTGGTTCCAGCAGCACGTCCCCTACGTCTACGGGGTCGTCGAGCTGGATGAGGGCCCGCGCATGATTTCGGGCATCCAGTGCGAGGTCGAGGACGCCGTCTGCGACATGCCCGTCGAGGCCGTCTTCGAGGACCTCGACGACGACTGGACGATCGTCCAGTTCAAGCCGGTCAGCTAGCAACGCGACGCCCTGCGGGCGTCAGTTCGAGCGTCGCGAAGAGCCGTCCCGGCGGGGGCGGCTCTTCTGCGTCGGCGGTTGCGCCTCGGCTACGACCTTCGCCTTGACAGGCCTCGCGCGCGGGTGAAGATGGGCGCGACCCGGCGGCGAGGAGTCGCGATGGATCCCGTCGAGCTGTTCACCCCCGAGTTCAAGCACGACCCGTTCCCCACGTACCGCATCCTGCGCGACCAGCACCCGGTGTACCGCGATCCGCGGACCGGCGCCTGGCTGCTCAGCCGCTTCGAGGACGTGTACGCCGCCCTCGCCGACCACGAGGCGTTCTCCTCGGAGAACACGAGGGGCGCCGACTCGCGGCTGGGGCCACGACGCTCGGCGCGGGTGCTCGTCGGGCAGGATCAGCCCGGCCACACGCGCATCCGCCGGCTCGTCAACCGGCCGCTCGCGCGCGGGGAGATCGAGAAGCTTGAGCCGGAGCTCGAGGCGCTCGTCGCCGATCTCCTCGATGCAGCCACGGAGCAGCCGGTCGACCTCGTGCCGGCGCTGGCGATCCCGCTCCCGGTGATCGTGATCGCGCGCCTGCTTGGCATCGCCCCCGAGGACTACCGGCGCTTCAGGGCCTGGTCCGACGCCGTGATCGCCACCGACGCCCCGGCGGAGGCCACCTCCAGCGCCGTGCGCGAGATGCACGCGCTCTTCCGCGAGGTGGCCGCGAGCCGGCGCGCCGCACCTCGGGACGACCTGATCTCCGTGCTCGTGCACGCGGAGCCCGACGGCGAGCCGCTCTCCGAGGAGGAGTTGCTGGACATCTGCCAGGTGATGCTCGTGTCCGGGAACCAGACCACCACGGCCCTGATCAGCAACCTGCTGAACGTGCTCGCGGACCGCCCCGACCTCTGGGCGCGGCTGCGCGAGGACCGCGCCCTGGTGGACGCGGCGATCGAGGAGGGGTTGCGCTTCGACAGCCCGCTGCAGCTGCTCTGGCGTCGCGCCGTGCGGGACGTCGAGGTGCGCGGCGTCGCGATCCCCGAGGGCTCCACGGTGGCAGTCAGCTACGGCTCCGCGAACCGCGATGAGCGTGAGTTCCCGGAGCCTGACCGCTTCCTGCTGGACCGCGAGCTCGGCTCGCACCTCGCGTTCGGGCACGGCATCCACTATTGCCTCGGCGCGCCGCTCGCCCGGGCGGAGCTGCGGGCGGTGCTGAACGGCCTGCTCGACCGCTACGCGAGCCTCGAGCGCGCGGAGCCGGCGGAGCGGCTGGACACGCCGGGCTTCACCCTGCGCGGCTTCGCGCGGCTCCCGATCCGCTTCAGCCCGTAGGCGCGTCGAGGAGCGCGCGGGCGCGGGCGAACACGGCGTCGAACATCGGCTCCGTGAGGCGGCGGGTGAAGGTGTTCTGCTGGCTCGGGTGGTACGAGCAGAGCAGCGTGCGTCCGCCGGAGAGCGCGAACTCCGAGCCGTGTCCGAAGCGCGGACGCGGGCGCACGTCCTCGAGGACCGCGAGGCGGCTCAGCGCCCAGCCGCCGAGCGCGACGTAGACGCGCGCGCGGTCGAGCAGCGCCAGCTCGCGCTCGAAGTACGGATGGCAGCGGTCGCGCTCCTCGATGGTCGGGCGGTTGCCGGGCGGCGCGCAGCGCACGGTCGCGGCGACGTAGGCGTCGAGGAGTTCGAGGCCGTCGTCGCGGTGCTCGGCGTGCGGCTGGTTCGCGAATCCGGCGCGGTGCATGGCGCGGAACAGCCAGTCGCCGGAGCGGTCGCCGGTGAAGACGCGGCCGGTGCGGTTCGCCCCGTGCGCCGCCGGCGCGAGCCCGACGACGACGAGCTGCGCCTGCGGATCGCCGAAGCCCGGCACCGGCCTGCCCCAGTAGTCCCAGTCGCGGAAGGCCGCGCGCTTCTCGCGCGCCACGCGCTCGCGCCACTCGACGAGGCGCGGGCAGGCGCGGCAGGCGACGATCTCGGCCTCCAGCGCCGCGAGCGAGGGGGCGTCGCTCACGGCGTGCGGCCCTCGATGCCCCAGCTGCTGACACGTAGCGGCGTCAACGCGACCAGCGGCCGGCCGTCGAGCGCCATCGAGCGGTACTGCGGGTACTTCGCGCGCAACGCGTCGAGCGCCGCCGCGTACCCCTCGCGGTCTTCGGCGAGCACCTCGGCGCGGCAGCGCAGCATTGCCCAGGCGAGGCGCTCCCAGTCGTCGCTGTAGACGTCGCAGAGCAGCGTGGCGGCGTGGTGGTCCTCGATGTTGCGGAGGCGCTGCAGCCGGGCATGGCGCTTCGGCTTCTCGTCCACCACGGAGTAGCAGCGCCCGCCGAGCAGCACGAAGCAGATCGGCACGATGTGCGGCGTCCCCGCCGGGTCGATCGTCGCGAGGCGTGCGACGGGCTGCGCCTCGACGAACGCGTGCACGGCTGGCGAGAGCTCCAGTGGATCGGGTCGCGGCTCCATGGGCAGACGGTAGCCGCGGGCGGCGGGCCTCGCTACTCCGCGAGGATCTCGACGTTCGCGGTCTCGCCGACCTGGCGGATGAAGTTGAGGCCGTCGTCGCTGTTGTCGAACCAGATGTCGCGCTGCTCGCCGTTCACGGCGTTGCCGGTGTCCTTGCAGGTGTAGGTGAGGCCGAGTGGGTCGCCGACGATGCGGAAGCGCTGGCCGAAGTTGTCGCGGGAGCAGGCGGCGGCGCCCTGGTGGACGATCTCGCCGTTGGCCATGTGGCCGCAGAACCCGCCGCCGTCGCCGATCCCGGCGGAGATCGTTCCCTGGTTGCAGTAGAAGTAGGTGATCCTCGCCTCGACGACGGCCACGGCCGGCTCGGGCTCGGGCTCAGGCTCGGGTTCCGGCTCGGGCGTCGGGACGGCTCCGGCGCGCATCCAGACGATCGATTCCGGCTGCAGCAGGCCGCGCGTGAGCGTCTGCGCGATGGGGGGGGCGCCGGGGATGTAGGTCAGCCAGCGTTGCGACGGTACGTCGAGCATCGCGATCAACTTGACCTCGAAGGGCTGGCTGGCAGCCAGCACCGCCGGGTCGTTCGTGCCTGACACCCCCAGCGTCAGACCGTCCTCCGGGGGCGTGGGCAGCACGTTCGCGACGCCGCGAGGCGGCTCGGCGTCGGCGGTCGGCGCCTCGCCGCGCTCGGGCGCGTCGCCGCTGCGCAGCATCATCACGATGCTGTCGGAGCTCAGCGAGCTCGAGTCGAGGGTGTTCACGAGGGGAAGAGCGCCGGGGATGTGAACGCGGAAGATCTGCGTGGCGGGCTCGAACACCCAGATGCTGGCGATGTCGAACGTCTGCGCGGCGATCAGGGCGTCAATGTCCGATGTGCCCGCGACGCCCTCGGTCAGCCTGCCGGGGGGCGGGACCGGGAGGGTGTTCGCATCGTCCTGCCCGGTGGTCGTGTCGTCGTCGCCATCGTCACCGTCGTCGCCGTCGTCACCATCGTCACCGTCGTCGCCGTCGTCGCCGTCGTCGTCAGTGTCGCCGCACGCTTCACTACTCTCGCTGCTGCCACCACCGACGGGTGCGAGGTAGTCGTCGGCCATCCAGCCGATCAGGTTGAGGGCCGTCACCCCCTCCCAGCAGTACCCGTCTGCCTCGTGCTGCGCGCCGCGGGCGGTGACCACCGTGCCGTCGTCGACGCAGGCGAGGATGGCGCCGTCCAGGGCCGGCATCGAGCGCAGGTTGAGGCAGTCGCCATCGGCGCTGATGACGGCCTGCTCGCCGTCCGCGAACGGGCCCGCCGCATTCACGGGAGTTGCAGGGAGGGCGAAGGCCAACAGGGCGGCGGCGGCGAGCAGCGCCGCAGGCAGGAGAAGAAGAGAGCGGGGTCGATGCGAGCGAACGCCCACGGCACATCCATCGCCGAGCGAGCCGGCCCCGCCTGCCAGCGCGCCGCTACTACGCGAGACATGGTCTGCCGGATATCCGTTATGCGCGAGGGCCGCGCGCAGTGCCTCGCCTCGCTGGCGACGACGCCGCGCAGCGGCGAGAATGACGCGCGATGACAACGGGCCCCTTCGACGGCATCCGCGTGCTCGAGTTCTGCCAGGTCGTTGCCGGCCCGGTGATCGGGCAGTTCCTCGCCGACCTCGGCGCCGACGTCGTCAAGGTGGAGCCGCCCGAGGGCGATGCCTTCCGCCGCACGGGCAGCGTGGTGCCGGGAACCAGCAAGGGGTTCCAGTGGTACAACCGCGGCAAGCGCAGCCTGATGCTCAACCTGCGCGACCCACGAGCCCAGGCGATCGTGCACCGCATGGTCCCCTCCTTCGACGTGGTCGTGGCCAACCCCCGGCCGGGTGTGCTTGAACGGCAGCGGATCGACTACGAGACGCTCTCGGCGCTGCGGCCGGATCTGATCTACGCGCGGGTGACGGGCTTCGGGCCGGACGGTCCGCTGGCGGATCAGGCCGCCTCGGACATCGTCGGGCAGGCCTACTCCGGGATGCTGGCCGACGAGGGGGCAGTGGACGAGTGGGGCGCCCCGAGGCGCATCCGCGCACTCCCGGTCTCCGATCTGATGGCCGGGCTGTCCGCCACGATCGGCGTGGCGTCCGCGCTCTACCACCGCGCGCTGACCGGCGAGGGCCAGCTGATCGACGCCTCGCTGCTGCGCGGGGCGATGGCGGGCATCGGCCGCGCGGTGTTGCAGGAGCCCGTCAGCGACGCGGTGATCACGGAGCCGGCGCTGCAGCGTGTGCGCGACGCCCTCGAGGCCGGCGCCAGCTACGCGGACGCCATCGAGAACTATGGGCAGGGCGGCCTTGCGCCGACCGCCGTCGTCCGCCGCATCTACCATACCGCCTACGAGACCAGCGACGGCGCCATCGTCGTCGGCGCGCTCACGCGGGCCAACCGCGAGGCGATCCGCGAGGCGATCGGCTTCGAGTACGAGGGTGGCGACGAACCCGAATTCGACCCGCTCGACGAGGCGACGCGAGAGCGCATGACCGAGGTCAAGGAGGGCGTCGCCGAGATCATCCGCACGCGCACGACGGCGGAGTGGATCGAGGCGCTGCGGCGCACGGGTGCCCCCGCCGCGCCGCTGCGCTTCCCCGAGCAGCTCGCCGACGATCCGCAGACCGCCTCGTGGTTCGTCGAGCTCGACGATCCGCTGAGCGGGCCGCAGCGCCAGCTGAACGCCTGGATCGAGATGTCGAAGACGCCGGCGCGCGCGCAGGGCCCCGCGCCCCCGCTCGGCGGGCACAGCGCCGAGCTGCTGCGCGAGTTCGGATACGGCGAGGAAGAGATCGCGGCGCTGCGCGATGACGGTGTGGTGATCTAGCGCATATCATCGTGCCCGGCGTGCGATCACCGCGCCGGCCCCATGCGCCAGGGAGAGTTGCGATGGAGGACTTCCGGGACCGGGTCGCCGTGATCACCGGCGGAGCGTCGGGTATCGGGCGCGCGATCGGCCTCGAACTGGCGGAGGCCGGTGCGCACGTCGTCGTCGCGGACATCGACGGCTCGCTCGCGGCGCGGACGGCGGAGGAGATCGCCGCGCGCGGCGTGCGCAGCCTCGCCGTCGAAACCGACGTGGCCGAGCGCTCCTCCGTCGAGGCCCTCGCGGAGCGGGCGTACGAGGAGTTCGGCGCGGTCCAGCTGCTGTTCAATAACGCCGGGGTGGCGATGCACGGCTCGCTTGCGGAGATGAGCGAGCAGGATTGGCAGTGGGTGCTCTCGGTGAACCTCTGGGGCCAGCTGCACGGCGTCGGCGCGTTTCTGCCGAGGATCCGCGAGCAGCGGGCGCGCGACGGAGGCGGCGAGGCGCACATCGTCAACACCGCATCGCTCAACGGCGTCGTCGCGCGCGACAACGCGCATGGCGTCTACACCGCCAGCAAGTACGCCGTGGTCGGCTACAGCTTCGTGCTGCGTGAGGAACTGGCCGCCGAGGGCATCGGCGTGTCAGTGCTCTGCCCGAGCATGATGGCGACGGGCCTGCCGACTGCCGGACGCAACCGCCAGGAGCGCTTCGGCGGACCGCTCACGCAGCCGCCGATGCCGATCCCGCCGCGCCGCGAGCCCGCCGACCCGGCGATCATGGCCCCGCGTATCCTCGACGGCGTGCGCGAGAACCGGCGCTTCATCTTCACCCACCCCGACACCCGAGCGGTCGTCGAGGAGTACCAGGCAGAGCTGATCGCCGACTACGACGCGCTCGACCGGGCGCTCGCTGCGGCCGAGGGGAGCGTGGCGGTATCGTGACGAACGGGACCGGCAACGGCGCATCAGGCAACGGGACGCTGCGCGGCCCCTGCGACGACATCCGCGTGATCGACCTCAGCAGCGGCCCCGTGGGCGGCATCGCGACGATGATGCTCGCCGACTACGGCGCCGACGTGATCAAGGTCGAGCGGTCCGGCGGCGACCCGTTCCGCCGTCTCACCGCCGCGCCGGTGTGGTTGCGCGGGAAGCGCTCGATCACGCTCGATATCGCCGACGACGCATCGCGCGAGCAACTGCGCGAGCTGGCGGCGGGCGCGGACGTGGTGGTCGCCTCGTTCCGGCCCGGACGCGCCGAGGCGCTCGGCGCCGACTACGCGACGCTGCGTGAGGGCAACCCCGGCCTCGTCTACTGCTCGATCACCGGCTTCGGGCCGCGCGGACCCTACGCGGGCTACCCCGGCTACGAGGGCGTCGTGGCCGCGAAGTCCGGACGGATGCAGCACTTCGGCGGGGTGCCCGCGCGCGAGGGGCCGGCCTTCGCCGCGGTCCAGACGGGGACGCATGCGGCGGCGCAGTCCGCGCTGACCGGCATCCTCGGGGCGCTGCTGGTGCGCGACCGCAGCGGGCGCGGGCAACTGATCGAGACCAGCCTGCTGCAGGGCCTGATGGCCTACGACATGAACAGCCTGGTCCGCACGCAGCTGGAGCGCAGCTTCCCGGCGCAGATGGCGGGCAACCAGCTCGGCGCCTACGGTGCGCAGCCGCCGATCTACTACCAGCCCGTGATGGCCAGCGACGGCAAGTGGATCCAGCCGGCGAACCTCATCGATCACCTCTTCCACGCCTTCATCGCGACGATCGGCCTCGAGGACATCTACACGGAGGAGCGCTTCAACGGCGCTCCCCGCCGGCTCGCCGAGGCGGATCGCGAGGAGCTGCGCGAGCGAATGCTGCTGCGCGTGCGGGAACGCACCAGCGACGAGTGGATGGAGATCTTCCGCAACGCCCAGAACGTTGCCGCCGAGCCGTTCGGGAACACCCTCAGCGCCCTCACGAACCCCGACCTCGTCGCCAACGCCGAGGTCGTCGAGGTCGAGCACCCGCGGCTCGGGCCGGTGCGCCAGCTCGGCCTCGTCGCCAACCTGACGCAGACGCCGGGGACCGTGGGCGGCCCGGCGCCCGACCCCGGCGCAGACACCACCGAGATCCTCGCCGAGCCGCCGCGCGCCGCCTGGACGCCGGGCCCGGGAACGGGCACGACCCCGGCACACGCCCTCGAGGGCATCACCGTGCTCGAGTTCGCGACGGTGATCGCGGCCCCGCTCGGCGCGGCGCTGCTCGCCGATCTCGGGGCGCGCGTGATCAAGGTCGAACCGATCGGCGGCGAGCCGTTCCGGGGCAACACCCCCGGCCTGCCCGGGCAGGTGAGCGTCGTGAAGACGACCGCCGGCAAGGAGGGGCTTTGCCTCGACCTCAAGTCCGAGGACGGCCAGGCGATCGTCGCGAAGCTGATCGAGCGCGCCGACGTACTGATCCACAACTACCGGCCCGGTGTCCCCGAGCGGCTCGGGATCGGCTACGAGCTTGCGAGCGCGATCAATCCCGGCATCGTGCACGTCTCCGTCAACGGCTACGGGCCGAAGGGTCCCAGTGCCTCGCGGCCCTCCGCGCACCCCGTGCCCGGCGCCGTCGTCGGCGGCGCGCTGCAGCAGGCGGGGTCGGGCATGCCGCCCGCGCACTGTGATGACCTCGATGAGCTGCGTGAGGCCGCCCGCTGGCTGTTCCGCTCCAACGAGGGCAACCCCGATCCGAACACCTCGATGGTGGTGGCCTCCTCGGCGATGCTCGGGCTCTACGCGCGGCGGCGCACGGGCCGCGGGCAGCAGATCTTCGTGAGCATGCTCGGCGCGAACACCTACGCCAACGCCGACGCCTTCGTCGACTACGAGGGCGCGCGCCCGCGACAGCCGCTCGACGCCGAGCTGCACGGCCCCGGCCCGCTCTACCGCCTCTACCCGGCGCGCGAGGGCTGGGTCTTCCTCGCCGTCACCAACGACGAGGAGTGGGCGCGCTTCTGCGCCGTCCTCGACGGCGGGCCGGACGGAGCGCTGGCGGCGGACCCGCGCTTCACCAGCGCCGAGGCGCGCGAGACGCACGCCGAGGCGCTCGCGGACGCCCTCGCCGCGTGCTTCGCGGCGCGTGACGCCGACGACTGGGAGCGCGCGCTGATCGCCGTCGACGTGGGCTGCGTGCGGGCGGACGTCGGCCTCCCCGGGGCGTTCCTGCTGGACGACCCGCACGTGCGGGAGAACGGATTCACCCGGACGGCGAACCACGCTGTCTGGGGCGAGCACCAACGCTGGGGGCCGCTCGTCACCTTCACCGAGACGCCGGGCCGCTACGGGCCGGGCGTGCTCGCGGGGCAGGACACCGACGCGCTGCTCGATGAACTCGGCTACGGCGGCGATGAGATCGCGCAGCTCCGCGAGAGCGGCGTCGCCTGGTCCGCCGACGTGCCACCGATCGAGACGATGCTGCCCGGCTAGCCTCGCCGGGATTGCCGCAATTGCGGCGGGAGGAGCGATCGATGGCGGACTGGGGACCCTTCAGCCTCAACGGCAGGAACGCGATCGTGACCGGCGGCGCGCGCGGCATCGGCCGCGCCATCGCAGAGCGCTTCCTCGAGGCCGGCGCGAACGTGCTGATCGCCGACATCGACGGAGACTGGGCAGCGCGCACGGCGAGCGAACTCACCGAGGAGCACGCGGGCACGGTCGTCTCGATGCGGCTCGACGTGAGGGAGGACGACGCCGGCGAGCAGCTGGCGGCCCGCGCCGTCGCCGAGCTCGGCTCGATCGACATCCTCGTCAACAACGCCGGGGTCTACCCGATAGCGCCGATGCTCGAGATGCCGCGGGAGACCTTCGACCTGATCTACCAGGTGAACTCGCGCGGGCTCGCCTACTGCACGCAGGCGGTCGGGCGGCGCATGGTCGAGCAAGGCAGCGGTGGGGTGATGATCAACCTCGCCTCGGTGGACGGCTTCCGTCCGACGTTCGTCGGCCTCGCTGCGTACAACATGTCGAAGGGCGGCGTCGTGATGTTCACGAAGGCGCTCGCGCTGGAGCTCGCGCCGCACCGCATCCGCGTGAACGCGATCGCTCCCGGCGGCATCAGCACGGAGGGCACCTCCCAGCTGCGGGATAGTCTGACCGAGGCCGACAAGGAGCGCATGGCCGCGGGACCGACACGCACGATCCTGCTCGGCAAGCGGTCCGGTCCGGACGAGATCGCGAAGGCCGCGGTCTTCCTCGCCTCGGACGGCGCCAGCTACGTGACCGGCGAGACGCTCGTGGTCGACGGCGGCTTCCTGCTCGGCTGATCACAAGGCGGGCAGCGGGTAGGCTCGGCTGGCTGAGGGCGCCCGCGACTGAAGGGGACCGGCGATGAGATTCGGTACGCTGCTGGAGCTGCAATACCCGCGGCCGTGGCCGGAAGACGGCGAGCGGCAGTTCTTCCAGAACGTCCTCGAACAGGTCGAACTGACGGACCAGCTCGGCTACCACTCGGTCTGGGAGGTGGAGCACCACTTCCTCGAGGAGTACGCGCACTCCTCGTCGCCCGAGGTCTTCCTCGCCGCGATCTCGCAGCGCACGAAGAACCTTCGGCTCGGGCACGGCATCGTGCTGATGCCCCCCGGCTACAACCAGACCGCGCGCGTCGCCGAGCGCATCGCCACCCTCGATCTCGTCTCCAACGGGCGCGTCGAGTTCGGCACCGGCGAGTCCTCCTCGCGCGCGGAGCTCGAGGGCTACGGCGTGCCGCTGGAGGAGAAGCGCCAGCAGTGGCTGGAGTGCACCGAGCAGGTCGCGAACATGCTCGCCATGGACCCCTACCCCGGCTACGAGGGCCGCTTCTTCTCGATGCCCGTGCGCAACGTGGTGCCGAAGGCGGTGCAGAAGCCGCACCCGCCGATGTGGATGGCCTGCTCAAACCACGAGCAGATCAAGCTCGCGGCGCGCCTCGGACTCGGCGCGCTCGGCTTCGCGCTCGTCGACGCGAAGACCGCGAAGGGCTGGATCGACGAGTACTACGAGATCATCAAGACCGAGTGCGTGCCGATCGGGCACACGGTCAACGCGAACATCGCCCTGACCTCGCCGCTCTCGCTCGACGCGGACGAGGAGACGGCGCGGGAGCGCGGATTCAAGGGGCGCTACTTCTTCACCTTCGCCAGCAACCACCACTACGTGGACGGCATGCACAAGCCCGGCCGCACCGACATCTGGGAGCAGTACGAGCAGGCCTGGCCGATCCTGCGCGAGTCGTTCGAGGGCTACGGCGCGCCCAGCACCGTCGGCACGCCCGACCAGGCGCGCAAGATGATGCAGATCTACGAGGGCATGGGCTGCGACGAGGTGCTGTTCATGGCGCAGATGGGCAAGATCGCCCACGAGGACATCTGCGAGTCGCTGCGCACCTTCGCCAACGAGATCATGCCGGAGTTCCAGGAGCGCGAGGAGCAGAAGCAGCAGCGCAAGCAAGAGGAACTCGCCCCCTACATCGAGGCCGCACTCGCTCGCAAGGAGTGGATGCAGCCCCTCGCCGACGATGACATCCCCGTCTACGAGGCGTACAAGCGCCACGTCGCGAAGTCCGGCGAGGCCGCGGCCGGCGAGGTCGACGAGGACCACTGGGTCGCCGCGATCGACCGCCTGATGCGGCGCACCGGGGCGAAGCCGAACGTATAGCCGCGCCGGCGAGGAGGCATCTCGATGGGCCAGGTCTACCACCGCAACATCGGCGCCGTCGCGCTGACCGCGCTGCAGGACGGACGCGCGCGCTGGGCGCCACGCGACATCCTCCGTCCCGAGGTCGAGGCGGACCTCGCCCCCTACCAGCACCTGATCGACGAGGACGGCGCGACCGAGCTGAGCATGACCGTCTACCTGCTGGAGTCGCAGGGCGTGCGCGTGCTCGCTGACAGCGGCATCGCGGACCAGCCGATGGGCCGCCACGATCTGGAGGAGCACTCGCAACTGCTCGTGTTGATGGAGCAGGAGGGAATCGACCCCGCCTCGATCGACTACGTCGTGCATACGCACCTGCACTTCGACCACGTCGGCTGGAACACACGCCCCGAGGGCGACGGCTGGACGCCGACCTTCCCCAACGCGAAGCACCTGATCCAGCGCCCCGACTGGGAGCACTGGGTCGTCACCGATCGCGGCTTCCCCGGCCCCGTCCTCGAGCGCAGCATCCACCCGCTCGAGGCGGCCTCGATGATCGAGCTGCTGGACGGGGACCGCGAGATCACGCCGGAGATATCGGCCGTCGCCGCCTACGGCCACACGCCGGGGCACCAGGTGGTGCGGATCGCGAGCGAGGGCGAGGGCGCCTACATCCTCGGCGACTCCTGCCACATCGCGATGCAGGTCTGCGAGACCGAGTGGTCGGACCGCGCCGACACGGATCACGAGCTGGGCAACCGCTCGCGCGCCGCGATCATGCAGCGCGTCGACGACGAGGGCGCGCTCGTGATCGGCGGCCACTTCCGCTTCCCCGGTCTCGGACGCCGCGCCGCCCGCGACGGGCGCTGCATGTATGAGCCGCTCGAGGACTGACGCCACGCCCGACTCCGCAGCCGTGCCAGCGCCGATGCGAGCGAGCGGCATCATCCTCGCCGGCGGCGGATCGCGGCGCATGGGCCGGGACAAGTGCGCGCTCGAGGTCGGCGGGCGCACGCTGATCCAGCGCGTCGTGGACGCCCTCGACGAGGTCGCCGGGGAGATCATCGTCGTGCACGCGCCGGGGCGTCCGCCGCCCGAACTGCGCAGCCGGGCGCCACTGCGCCTCGTCCCCGACCCGTTCGAGGACGCCGGCCCGCTGGTCGCCATCGTCACTGGGCTCGATGCCGCCTCGGCGCCCGTCGCGATCGCCGTCGGCTGCGACGCGCCCGCGCTCCAACCGGCGCTGCTGCGCCTGCTCGGCGAGTGGGCGGACGCCGGTAGCCCGCTCGTCGCGCCGTTGCACGAGGGCGTTCCGCAGTGGCTCTGCGCTGCCTGGCGGCGCGACACGCTGCCCGTACTGCACGAGCGCATCGCCGCCGGCGACCGCGCCGTCCACGATGCCGCCGGGGCGCTGGACGCCGCCCTGCTCCCTCCGGGGGCCTACGCCCACCTCGATCCCGAGGGGCGCTCGTTCCTCAACGTGAACACGCCGGAGCAACTCGCCGCCGCGCGCGAGGCGGAGCGTCAGTCGACGAGGCGATCCGACCCCGCGTAGACGTTGTAGTCGCCCTCGCGGGCGAATCCGACGAGCAGCAGGCCCAGCTCCCGGGCCAGATCGACGGCGAGCGAGCTGGGCGCCGAGACCCCCACCACGCCCGTCAGCCGCGCCATCGCGGCCTTCTGTACGATCTCGAAGCTCTGGCGGCCTGACACGACGAGCAGCGCGTGCGGACGCGCCCCGCCCTCGCCGGCGCTACCTCGGGCGAAGGCACCGACGGCCTTGTCGACGGCGTTATGTCGCCCCACGTCCTCGCGTACGACCAGCGGCGCGCCGTCGAGACCGAAGATGCCGGCGGCATGCAGGCCGCCTGTCGCGTCGAACGCCGGCTGCCGCGTCCGCAGCTCGTCCGTCAGCCGCGCGATGACTGCCGAGGACACCTCGATGCGCTTTGCCGAGGGCGCGTGCAGCATCACCGCCTCGATCGAGGCCTTGCCGCAGACGCCGCACGAGCTGGAGGTGAACATGCTGCGCCGGAACTGCTCCGGGTCGATCGCCACGCCGGGCGCGAGGCGGGCGTCGGCGCGCCCCTCCTCGTCGAACTCCACCGCCGCTACCTCCTCGGAGCGGAGCACGATGCCCTCGGTCAGCAGGAAGCCGCGTACGAGGTCGTCGTCGTCGCCCGGCGTACGCATCACCACGGCGATCGCGTCGCCGTCGATGGCGATCTCGAGCGGCTCCTCGGCGGCCACGTCGTCGAGGGCGCCCCGTGCGCTCCCGCTCTCGCGGCGCTCGACGGCGACCTCGACGGTGCGGGGGTCGGGGGCGGGCTCGCGCGTCGGCATCGCCGGTTCTCCTTCGGTGCGACGAGGCTCGTGCACGGCAGGGTATACCGCGGATGAGGGCGCGGTCCGTCGCGCGTTCGGCCGCCACGGGCTAGCGTACGGCTGCGGACGAGCGCTGCGGCGGCTCTGGTGGTGCGATGGAGACGGCAGCGATCTCGGCCCTCGGCGTCATCGGCTTCGCCGTCGCCGTCACGAACCAGCTTGCGAGGCGGCTGCGTACGCCGCCGATCCTTATCTACCTCATCATCGGCGTCCTCGCCGGTCCGTCCGTGTCCGGTCTCTTCGCTCCCGCGGATCTCCACGAGATCTTCCCGCTCGTGCTCGAGGTGCTCGTCGGCCTGCTGGTGTTCGAGGGTGCGTTCGTGATCGACGTGCAGTTCCTGCGGCGCGTCGGCGCGGTGGTGCGCAACCTGCTGACGGTGGGGCTGCTCGTGACGTTCCTCACCGGGACGCTGCTGGCGGGGCTGCTGGATGTGCTGCCCTGGCGGACCGCGTTCATGTTCGGCGCGCTCGTCTCCGTCACGGGGCCGACGGTGATCGGGCCGCTCGTGCGCTCCGTGCGGCTCAACGATCACGTGCGCGCGGTGCTGCTCGGCGAGGGCGTGCTGATCGACCCGCTCGGCGCGATCCTCGCGGTCGTCGTGTTGCAGTTCGTGCTCTCCGGCGTCCATACCGAACCGTTCCTCTGGGTGCCCTCGCGGTTGATCGGCGGTGCGGCATTCGGGCTGCTCGGCGTGCTCACGGTGCGGGGCGTGCTCTACCTCAACCGCAAGCCGTCGCCGACGGAGATGACGCTGCTGCTGCTCGGCGTGAGCGCGGGCATCCTCGCGCTCTCCGAGCGCCTGCTGCCGGACGCCGGCCTGACGGCGATGGCGACGATGGGCGTCGTGCTCGCCGCCGCCGACCTGCCCCACCGCGACGTGGTCCGGTCATTCGAGGACGAGCTGTCGCGCATCCTGCTCGCCGCGGTCTACGTGCTCGCGGCGGCAACGCTCGACCTCGGCCTGCTGCGCGCGCTCTGGCCGAACGGGGTGCTGGTCGTCATCGGGCTGATGGTGATCGTGCGCCCGCTCTCTGTTGCGCTCTGTTCACTCGGGTCGGACCTGCGGCTGCGCGAACGGCTCTACGTCGCCGCGATCGCGCCTCGAGGCGTGGTGGCGATCGCGCTCGCCGCCTTCGCGGGCGAGGCGCTCGGCGCGGATCTGCTGGGGCCGGAGTTGACGGCGCTCGTGTTCCTCACGGTCGCCCTCACCGTTGCCGTACAGTCGAGCTATGCCGCGCCTCTCGCGCGGCTGTTGGGGGTGCGATCGATGCGCGCACTGATTGCCGGCGCCGGGAAGGTCTCGAGGCGGATCGGTCAGCAACTGGAGGCCGGTGGCTTCGACGTGATGCTGATCGACACGAATGAGGAAGCCGTCGCACGCGCCCGCGCCGACGGTCTGAACGCAGCGGTCGGCGACGCCTCGAACGTCGCGCTGCTGCGCAAGCTCGGAGGCGGCGAGGCCTCGCTGGCTGTCGGCGCCTCCAACAGCGACGACACGAACCTGCTGTTCTGCCAGTACGTGCGCACCGAGAACCCGGAGGCGACCGCCTTCGCGCGCGTCGAGCAGTCCGACGCCGTCGAGGCGTTCCGCCGCGCCGGCATCGCGACGATCGGCGCGGACGAGGCGGTGGCGGACGCGCTGATGGCGGTAATCGGGCAGCCGGTGCTGCAGGAGGCGCTGGCCCCCGGCGGCGAGGACCGGCTCACGGTCGAGTTCGTCGTCGGCTCAGGCCTCGCTGGGCGTCGTGTGCGCGACTTGCAGCTGCCGCAGCGGGTGCTGGTCCTGCTCGTGCGCCGCGTCGACGAGGACGTGGTGCCGAACGGCGAGACGATGCTCCATCGCGGCAACCGGCTGCTGCTCTTCGGCGGCGCCGGCGCCGTCGCTGACGCCCGCCAGCGCCTCGCGCTCATCGAGTGACGCCACCGATCTAGCGGTACGGCAGCGCGTAGAGGATGCCGCCCTGGCCCGGCGGGCAGTCGACCGCCAGCGCCTCGCGCTCATCGAGTGACGGGGTGCGAGCCTCGATCTAGCGGTACGGCAGGGCGTAGAGGATGCCGCCCCGGCCGTGCAGGCTGCCGACCGCCAGGTAGGCAGTAGCCCGACCGCGCGCTCATAGATCTCCCCGCAGGTGCCGACCGCGACGACCGCTCGCTCGATGAACTGCGCATGAGTCAAGTCGAAGCAAAGCGCGGAGATGTCTCCACGCTCGGAGCGGCCTACTGGGCGACGAACGATGTCGCCTCCCCGTTCACCCGCACCTCGTACTCCTCGCCCGGCTCGAAGTCCGAGCCGAGCGGGACGACCGTCGCCACCGAGGGGTAGTCGGCCGTGCAGACGACGAGCCGGTCGGCGACCTCGTGGTGGGTGATCGCCACCTCGATCTTGTTCGCGTCGCTTCGCCGGATCTCGTAGCCGTTGAAGCGGGAGCAGCCGCTGCCCTTCGGCAGTCCCGAGACGATGCGCAGCTGGTACTGGGGCGGTGAACTCTCCAGCACGTCCACCTCGACGCTTTCGATCGGCGACTCGGCGATGAAGGTGTCGCGGAGGTCGGGCCCCGGCAGGGTGAAGGTGGTGGTTGCCCTGTCGTTGACGATTACGCGGTAGGTCTGCCCCGCCTCCAGAGGCGTCTTAATGGGCAGCACGGTGTCGAGCTCGACGACCTCCTCGTCGCAGGGGATCGCCCAGGCGGTCGGGGGTGGCTGCATCAGCGTCACGCTGACGCGGATCGCGTCGCCGTCCACCTCGAGGCTCTCGCTGCCGGGGCGCGCGCAGCCCTCGATGGTGGACTGGTAGTAGGCCACCCGCAGGAACAGCTCCGGCTCGCTGGGGATGAGGTTGGCCGAGACGACCGGAACCGGGACCTCGACCCAGGTCCGCCAGTCAGAGGCATCGCCGTCACCGACGAGACTGGGCGGGGGCTGCACCAGCACGAGGAGCATGTCGACCCGGGTGGGGCTGCCGCGGGTGATGACCTCGTACGCCGTGTCGTTCGTGAAGGCGAGGCGGCCGTCGGACTCCACGATGCGGGCGCTGACCGAGTACGTGTTCCGGGAGTCGATGTCCTCGCGGCTGTATTCGACCTTGAAGCTGATCGGCGCCTGGCCGGGCGCGGTGATGGTCTGGCGCGCGATCAGCGGCGCCGCGGCATCCTGGTAGGACACATCGCGCAACTCGACGACGAGCATCGCGCCGGGCGTGAGGGCCAACCGCTCCCGGTAGGTGACGGTGCCGCTGACCGATGCGTCGGGCTCCCGGCCCGAGGGGATCTCCAGCGTCGAGTTGTCCGGCACGGCTTCGCTCTGACAGCCGACCACGGCCATGAGACCGAGCCAGCCCCCGAACATGTACAGCAGCGCGGCCTTGACTATCGCGGCCATTCGATCGACCTCCGGGGTGGCTTCCAGATCGGCTTCATGCCGTCAAGATCAGGACGCCGCCGGGCGCGCGTTTGTTCCCGTCGTCACCCGGGAGAAGCGGAGCAGGCGCTACGGGAACCCGACGCCGGGCGGGTCGTACTCCGCGGGGTCGAAGAGCGGCTCCGAGGTGACGACGCGCTGCTCGCGCAGGCTCGCAACATCCGAGGCGGCGTAGCCCAGCTCGGCGAGGAGGGCGTCGCCGTGCTCGCCGGCGAGCGCGCCCGCGCGGTAGGAGCCGGGGGTGCGGCTCAGCGTTACCTGCGGGCCGTGCCGCCGGTAGCGGCCCCAGAGGCCGTGCTCCGCCTCGAGGTCCCAGCCGTTGGCCTCGATCTGCGGGTCGTCGGCGAAGAACTCGCCCGGCGATCCTCCGTCCGCCTGCACGCAGCCGACGCCGAGCGGCGCGAGCAACTGCTCCCACTCAAGGGCGGAACGCTGCGTGAAGAGGCTGCGCAGCTCCTCGCAGAGCTCCGTGTCGTGCTCGCCTCGCGCCTCGGCGGTCGCGAAGCGCGCGTCCGCCGCGAGGTCGCTGCGGCCGGTGGTCTCGCAGAACGTCGCCCACTCGCCGTCGGTGACGATGCCGAGGAAGACCCAGCCCTCGCCGGCGGGGTAGAGGCGATAGAGCGCGCCGAGGCCGTAGAGGTCGGCGTCGACGGTGGGCCGCGGCGCTTTGCCCTCGTAGGAGAGGAAGTCGTCGGAGTTCGCGTAGGCGTTCGCGCCGAGCATGCTCATCGAGATCAGCTGCCCGATGCCGAAGCGCTGCTGCGCGTAGAGCCCGAGCATCATCGCGTTCTGGACGACGCAGCCGGTGTTCGGGTCGGGGTTGCCCTCGTTCGCCCGGTAGAGCCAGCGAGCGGCCTCGCTCGCATCGGGGATCGAGCCGACCTCTGGCGGGGGCATCGCGGCCCCGGCCTGGTAGAGCTGGCCGCCGGTGGCGGCGCCGGGGATCGGATGCGCCGAGGGGCGAGCCGCGCTTGGTCCCTTCGGGCCGTAGCCGTTGACCTGGAGGTAGACGACGTCCGGGCGGATCTCGCGCACCTGCTCGTAGCCGATGCCGAGGCGTTCCGGCACGCCGGGCCGGAAGTTGTGCATCACCGCGTCCGCCTGTTCGAGCAGCTTGCGCACGACCGCGCGCCCCTCCTCGCGCTTGAGGTCGATGCAGATGCTCTCCTTGCCGGCCGAGGTCTTGGCGATGCCGCAGAAGGAGCCGAGCCCGTAGCCCATCCCCCGGTAGGGGTCGCCCTCCGGCGCCTCGACCTTGATCACGCGCGCACCGAGGTCCGCGAGGAAGGTGATGCCGAGCGGCGCGGCGATGATCGTGCCGAACTCGATGATCGTGAGGCCCTCGAGGGGTGGACGGTCGCTGGGGGCGGTGCCGTTGGCCGGCTGCCAGGGCGCGCGCGGCGGCTCGGCGAGCAGCTCCTGCGTGTGCTCGCCGGGCTCGGCGAACCATTGCGGCGCCTCGCCCGGCGTCTCGCTGAGCTGCGCGATCGGGCCGAGCTGGCGCACCGGGCCGTGGCGCGGGTGGTCGAAGGCGACGACCTCGCCGTTGGCCTCGAGGTCCGGGTGCAGCAGGCTGTCCTGCGCGGACTGCACGGGCTCCGAGGCGATCTGCCCGTCCGCCTTGAAGAGCTCCATCCACTCGTCGAGGCTGCGATCCTGCATCCGCTCCAGCATCAGGTCGCTCAGCGCGCGGCGCGTCTCCGGCGTCAGTCCCGTCGGGGCATGCACGAAACGCTCGTCGGCGTAGATCTCGGAGAGGCCGATCGCGCTGATGTAGGCGTGGAAGTGGTGTTCGAGGAGATTCGCCAGCTGGATCCAGCGCCCATCGCTGGCGACCACGGGGTGGTACTGGAGCGTCGGCATCGGCTCGAACCTGGCGTAGGGATCGCCCTCGAAGCCGCGTGGGTAGCGGCGGGCGAGCTGCGTGCGCACGAGGCCGAACAGGTCTGGCGGAAACATGCCCTGCAGCAGGCTCGTCTCCACCAACTGGCCCTTGCCGTCGCGCTCTCGCGCGAGCAGCGCACCGAGGATGCCGTTCACGGCCGACTGCGAGGCGGCGTGTACGCCGATCTGCACCGCCGTGTAGGCCGGGCCCTCGCGGCGCGGCTGCCCGGTGAACGACTGCATGCGCCCGGACTTGGCGGAGACGACGCCCTCGTACGGCGCATAGCCCGCGTACGGCCCGCGCGGCCCGAAGCCCGTGATCGAGCAGTAGACGAGGCCGGGATTGTCGATCGCCAGCGTCTCGTAGTCCGCGCCGAGCTGCTCCGCCTGCCCCGGACGGTACGAGGCGACGACGATGTCCGCTCCGGCGGCGAGCCGGTGCAGTCGCTCTCGTCCGGCCTCGGTCTTCAGGTCCAGCTCGATGCTGCGCTTGCCGCGCAGCCACATCGGCGATGCGGGGAAGCGGCGCAGCGGGTCGCCGCCGGGGCGCTCGACCTTGATCACGTCGGCGCCGAAGTCGGCGAGCACCATCGTGGCGACGCCGCCGGCCGGTCCGCTGCTGAGATCGATCACGCGCAGGTCGCCGGCGAGTTGCTGCATCCGTCCTCCGTGGTTCTACGTGCCTGCCCGGCACGCATCATAACCGCGAGCCGCCTACCCCGCCGCGACGGTCACCTCGCTGCCACGGACGAGGCCGAGCGCCGTAGCGGCGCTGCCGCCGCGGACCGCCACCTCCAGCAGATCGGCGCTGCCGATCAACGCCAGCGCCTCGCCCTCCGCCGCGTCGCCGTATGTCCTGGCAAGCGGCAGCTGCCGCCCGCCCGCCTCGACGTGGATGATGCGCCCGGCGCCGACCGCCTCGACATCGGAGCGCGCGAGGTTGGTGATCGCGTTGCCGAAGCGGTCGATGTGCAGCACCTCGCCGCTGAGCCGATCGCCCTCGGTGCGAGGACGAGGCAGCGGCAGTTCGATGGGCACAGCGACCGGCGGCCCGAGCTCCTCGAATGCGCCGCCGCAGGCGAGGAAGGCAGCCGCGGGCGCGAAGAGATCGCGGCCGTGGAATGTCGGGCTGACGGGTTCGCGCCGCAGCGACGGGCGCTCAATCGAGCGGATCTCCTCGATGGTCTCGCGCCTCGCGAGCAGGGTGAGCAGCCCGTTGTCCGGGCAGACCACGCGCTGCCCGCCCACGCTCGCGGCGATGGCTCGGCGCGCGGTCCCGACGCCGGGATCGACGACCGCGAGATGGACGGTGCCGGGCGGGAACGCGGGCACGGCGGCCGCGAGGAAGAGCGCGCCCTCGAGCACGTCCTGCGGCGCGATCTCGTGGGTGAGGTCGTGGATGCGCACACCCTCGCAGCGCGCGAGCAGCACGCCCTTGAGCTGCGCGACGTAGGGGTCGCGCGTCCCGAAGTCCGTAGTCAGCGTGACGATGCCAGACACAGCGCGAGGATAGCGCGCCAGGCTCGGGTGGAGCCGTGCTCAGACCGAGTCGACCCGCAACGACCCGGGGCCATCGAGCGCTCGCACACGGGGCAGCCGGTCACCCTCGGGCGTCGCGCTCGCCTCGACGCGCCGCACGCGCATGGCTATCGCGATCACCACCGCGCCCGCCAGTTCCAGCAGCTCCTCGAACGCGACGACGCTCGCGAGGTTGTCGAGCAGCACCGCGAGTGCCGCGAGGCCGAAGCCCAGCGCAAGCAGCGCGAACGCACGGCGGCTGCGGCGCAGCTCGCCGAGGTGCGCGAGCGAGACCGCCGCGGCGAGCAGGACGTAGCCCGCGAGGACCACGTCGTCCCAGTGCGAGGTGTGCCAGGGCGCTGGCGCGCCAAGCGAGGCGATCGCCCATCCGATCGCCTCGTGCAGGCCGAGCAGTTCGTCGAGGGCGAGAACGCCGAGGCCGGCGGCCGCCAGCCGCCAGTACGCGGCGCGCAGCAAGCTCCAGCAGCGGAACGCCTCGGCGGCTGCGTAGCAGAGCGCCGCCGCGACGGCGATATCGGTAGCAGCGAGGACGGACGCGGCTGGCATGGTGTTCAGGCGCTCGCCACGCCCGGCGCGCCCGCGCCGCCCCATGGCGGGGCGGCGCAGGCACGGTCCGGGGTTATTCCCGGGTCAGTCCTTCGGGCCTAGCCTTCCTCGGGCCAGCCTTCCGGGATTTCGCCGTCGTCGAGCGCGTCACGGATCGCCGAGGCTGCATCCGCGGTCACCCAGGTGCTCCAGACGGCCTCGTTGCCACTCAGCCACCAGAGGGCGGCGTCGTTGGCGTCGGCGTCCGGGTTGTCTCCGAGCCAGGCGGCCACGGCGCTGTACTGCGCGATGTCGAAGGTCCACGCCCTCAGCACCGAGACCACGTCCGGAGCGTTGGTCACGACATCGGGGTGCGCCGCGATCAGGATCGTGGCGTCCTCGTAGGCGCAGGCCTTGGTCGTGAACCAGCACTCGTCGGTGTACTCGGGCTCGGTGAGCCGGACGAGGTCGAAGACCAGCGCGGGCTCGTTGGTGCCCCACTGGTAGCCAAGCCACGGCTCGCCCTTCTCGTACGCGCCGATCAGGTCGGCGTTCAGAGCTGCGCCATCGCCGGGGGCGATGATCTCGATGTGGTCGGAGAGGCCGTAGCCCTTGACCTGTGCGGCGTTGACTTCCTCACAGGACCAGCCGATCACGCAGGAGACCAGCCGCGCCTTGCCGCCGGTCTCGGCGGTCGCGAACAGCTCCTTGAACTTCGGGTCCTTGAGGTCATCGACGCTGTCGAGGTCCGGGTACTGCTCCTGCAGGTATGCAGGGATGACGAACGCGGACTGCCAGTCCTTGCCAAGGCTCTGGCCGAGCGAGACGACCTCGCCGTTAGCCTGCGCTTCGTTCCAGGCCTCGTCCTGGTTCGGCAGCCAGATCTCCATGGTGATGTGCGTGTCGCCGTTGCGCAGACCCTGGAACAGGGGCAGCGTGGCTCCCAGCACCACGTCGGTCGGATAGTCGTAGCCCATCTCGACGACGTACTGCGCGATGCGGTTCTGGACCTGTGCGCTCGTCCAGTTCAGGTCGCTGAAGACAAGGGTCTCCTTGCCGCCGTCGTCGTCCCCGCAAGCCGCGGCGACCGCAAAGACGAGCATGGCGACCATCGTGAGAGCGAACATCTTGTACCTGGTCAGCAAATTCCAACTCCCTTCCGTGGCCGTTGTAGCCAAGGATTCGCGTGCTTGATCGTGTCGAGGCGCCTCACTGCGGATAGCAGCGGCGGGCGTACCAGCGGCTGATCGCGCCGATCGAACCGCCTCCGCGCGTGCGGATCGGTTCGCGGTTCAGGCTACGCTGTGTTGTGTTCATCACGGCCGGCCTGGTCAGCCGGCGCTCATTCGTCCCTTCTCGCCGGAGCCGATCGATTGTGTCAGACGATCGATGATGATGGCGAGGAAGACGATCGCGAGCCCCGCGATCAGCCCGTTCCCCGACTGGTTCTTCTGCAACGCGCGCAGCACATTATCGCCCAGACCGCCCGCAGCCACCATGCTGGCGATCGTGACCATCGCCAGCGCCATCAGCGTGGTCTGGTTGATGCCCGCCATGATCGTGGGCAGCGCCATCGGGATCTGGACCTTGGTCAGCACCTGCCACGGGGACGACCCGAAGGCGAGGGCAGCCTCGACCACCTCGGGCGAGACCTGGCGGATGCCGAGGTTCGTCAGCCGGATCACCGGAGGCACGGCGTAGATGACCGTGGCGAAGATCCCGGCCGGCTTGCCCAGGCCGAAGAAGAGGATACCGGGCAGCAGGTAGACAAAGCTGGGCATCGTCTGCATCGCGTCGAGGATCGGACGCATCAGGTTATCGCCGATGCGGCTGCGCGCGCCGAATACGCCCAGCGGCAAGCCGATCGCCAGCGAGATGACCACCGCCACCAGGATCAGCGCGATCGTGTCGATCGCGTTCGGCCAGAGGTCCATGAACCCGATGTAGAGCAGGGAGACCGAGGTGAAGCCGAGCAGCGTCCAGCGGCCTACCGCGAAGGCGAGCAGGCCGAGAGCGACGATGATCGCCGGCCAGGGCACCCACTTGAGCGCGTCTTCGATGTTCACGAGCGTGTAGCCGATGGCATCGCTCACGCCGTCGAACAGCCAGTCGCCCTCGTCGGTGAGCCAGTCGACGGCGTCGTCGATCGCGTCACCCGTGGCGCCGCGCACCGTCCGCTCCAGCGTGACGGTCCTGTCGCTTGATGTGGGCGACTCGGTCTCGGAGAGGGTGGTGGGGAAGCCCATTTCGGGGCCCCAGATCAGCAGGCTCGCCACCAGCATGACCAGTACTGCCGCGACGCCCGCCAGCCACGGCACGCGGGCGTGAAGTCTCGCCAGCCCGTTGCGGGCCGATGCAATCCCGGCGCCGCGCGCGCCGTCGACATCCGTGGCGGCCACTACCCGGCCTCCTGCCCGCTCGCGCCGACAGCCTCCGAAGCGCGCGCTCGAAGCTCAGCGACGCTCGAGACGTCCTGCACGAAGTCGGCGACGTATTCGTCGGCGGGGTGCGAGACGATCTCCTCGGGTGGGCCTTGCTGGACGATCAGGCCGTCGCGCATGATCGCGATCCGGTCGCCCAGCTTGATCGCTTCGTTGAGGTCGTGAGTGATGAAGACGATGGTCTTGTGCAGCTGGCCCTGAAGCGCGTTCAGTTCGTCCTGCATCTTCCTGCGGATCAGCGGATCGAGGCCGCTGAACGGCTCGTCCATGATCAGCACGTCGGGATCAACCGCCAGCGCCCGGGCGATCCCTACGCGCTGCTGCATACCGCCGCTCATCTCGTGCGGGTAGTAGCTCTCCCAGCCGTCCAGCCCGACCGTCTCGATGGCCTCCGTGGCCGCCGTGTACCGCGTCTCCTCGTCAGCGCCCTGGATCTCGAGGCCGTAGGCCACGTTGTCGAGGACGTGGCGGTGCGGTAGCAGGCCGAAGTGCTGAAACACCATCGCTGTCTTCGTGCGGCGGAACTCGGTGAGTTCCTTGTCCGTGTAGTCGCAAATCTCTTCGCCGTCGAAGCGCACCGAGCCGCGGGTCGCCTCGATCAGGCGGATCAGGCAGCGGGCGAGCGTGGATTTGCCGCTTCCGGAGAGGCCCATGACCACGAACGTCTCTCCTGGCTTGACGCCAAAGGATACGTCCCGGAGGCCAATTACAACGTCGAGTTCATCCTGGATCTCAGATCGGCTTTTATTGATGTGTTCTGGTTCAAAGACACGCTCGACGTCCTCGCCGAATATCTTCCAAAGGCTTTCAACCTCTATCTGATGTTCCTCTTGAACCATGGTACTCATGTCGCCCTAAGGCCAACAATGTGCGAGACACTCCCGCTCCTTCTTTGGCCTTCAGAGTGCGACAACCCCCGCCCGGAGAGCGAACTATAGCATGATCCCCCTGTAGCCGTCACAGGCACGGTCGTGCGACCGCCGATTGCCGGGACCCTCGGGGGCCGGGTCCGCTATCCTCCGCGCGCGCCCCGCGACCAGCAGCCCGGGGCCGGATGGAGGACCAGATGCGCCACTCGACCGCCTTGCGGGCCCGGCTCGGCGGGCCGGAGATCATCGTGCTGCCCGGCGCCTATGACGCGCTCTCCGCGCGGCTCGCAGAGCAAGCCGGCTTCGACGCCGTCTTCACCACCGGCTTCGGCTTCTCCGCCGCCGCCCTCGGCGCGCCCGACTACGGCCTGCTCACCGCCTCCGAGGTGCTCGACCGTGTGCGGCCCATCGTCGCAGCCGTCGACGTGCCGCTCGTGGCCGACATGGACACCGGCTATGGCAACCCGCTCAACGTGGTCCGCACCGTGCGCGAGTGCGTAAGCGCGGGCGTCGCCGGCATCATCCTCGAGGACCAGGAGTGGCCCAAGAAGTGCGGGCACTTCGAGGGCAAGCGCGTGATCCCCGCCGAGGAGCAGGTGCAGAAGCTCCGCGCCGCCGTCGACGCCCGCGACGACGACGACCTCGTGATCATCGGCCGCACGGACGCGCGCGCGCCGCTCGGCCTGGACGAGGCGATCCGGCGCGGGCGGCTCTACCACGAGGCCGGCGCCGACGTCGTCTTCGTCGAGGCGCCGCAGTCACTCGACGAGCTGAAGGCGGTGCGCGAGGCGATCCCGGACGCGCCGCTCTTCGCCAACATGATCGAGGGCGGCAAGACGCCGCTGCTCTCCACCACCGAGTTGCAGGAGCTCGGCTACGGGATGGTGGTGTTCCCGCTGGCGGCGCTGTTCAGCGCGGCGAAGGCCGTCGCCGCCACCTTCCGTGCCCTCCACGACGAGAAGACCACCGCCAGCCGCATCGACGCCCTCACCGGCTTCCACGAGTTCGAGCAGATCGTCGGCGCCCCCGACTGGCACGAGCTCGAGGCGCGCTACGGGGTGGAGTGAGGGGCAATGAGCGACCGGATCTACGTGAGAGCCGCCGGCGGGAAGATGGAGGAGTTGGAGGAACAACCCTTCAGCGACGAGCAGGAAGATGTCCTCCAGAAGCTCATCGCGGAGCATCCGGACCTACTCAGTGGCTCTCAAATCCGCCCCGATGATCCCTTGCGCTGGATCTTGATCACCCGTGAGCAAGGTATCCCTGAGGAACTGGGTGCCGGGAATCGCTGGTCGGTGGACCACTTACTCATCGACCAGGAGGCCCGGCCCACGCTCGTCGAGACGAAGCTTCGCAAGAACCCCGAGATCAGGCGCACGGTCGTCGGCCAGCTACTCGAATACGCGGCCCACGCTCGCCGAAGTTGGGACGCGGACGACCTGCGCCGTACGTTCGAAGCACAGCAGGGCTGGGAGGGGCTACTCCGCTCGCTGCTTGGCGAAGAGGAACCAGACGCTGATGAGTTCTGGAGGAAGGTGAAGACCAACCTCCGCGCCTCAAACCTCCGCCTGCTATTCGTGGCGGACGAGATCCCGGACTCGCTTGCCCGAATCGTCGAGTTCCTGAACGAGCAGATGCGGGACGTCGATGTCCTGGCTGTCGAAGTGAAGCGCTACGTGGGCGGCAGCCGCGAGACGTTCGTCCCGCGCGTCATAGGGCGCTCCGCCAAGCCGCGGGCAAGTAGCGCGGGCGCCAGCACGACGCTCGCGGACATCATCGCTGCATTCCCGGAGGGCGCGGTCCGTGACGCAGCGCGGCAACTCATCGACCGCGCGAAGGCCGCCGGCGCGAGTTTCGAGCCCGGCTCACTCGGCACGAGCATTCGCCTGCCGAGGGGCGCCTCTCGCCTCCTGGATCGGCCCATCACGCTCGCCTGGGTGTACCCGCAGGAGATCGGGAACCGGATCGGATTCCGGGGTACCAAGCACTTCACCTTCGGCGTCGAGAAGCGCATCCTCGACTCCGAGCCTCACACGGCGTTGCACGACGCCCTCCGGGCCTACCTGGCGCAGTTCGAGGCCGACGCATACGCCCGCGACCTCGACAGCCCGACCTTGAGTGCGTGGTGGGTCGCTCCCGACGACGCGGCGGCGAACATCGGCGTGCTGTGCGAGCGGCTGGAGCGGGTGCTCGCGGAGCTCAGGGCGCTGTAGTCCGCGAAGGGTGGCTCGGCTCCGACGACCAGTCCTCGCGCTCGATGCCGTCGCCGACCGTCAGATCCCAGAGTTTGTCCTCGCCGTCCTCCACCCACTCTTCCCAGGCGGCCTGGTACGCGTCGCCGAGCTCCCGCTCGCGCAGCAACGCCAGCGCCTTCCGCACCACTTCGGAGCGCGACGCTTCGTCGTGCTCGGCGAGGTACCGGTCGATGAACTCGATGTCCCCGAGCGGGAGGCGCAGGCTGATCTTCACAGCGGCAAGGTTGGCGTAGCGGCGCCCTGCCTGCCACCCCTCCGCTACCGCAGGCCGTACCCGCGAGACGCGCCTCAGCCCTCACTTGCCTCGGCCGCGAGGCCGTGGCAGGCGAGGAAGGCGCAGGCGCTGCGACTCGAAGTGGCGCCGCACGGGTTCCGGGTGCGGCGGGGGTCCGGCCGGCGCCATCGCTGGTCCGTCGGCTACTCGCCGTGGACGACGGGCAGCACCGTCTCGGCGAGCATGCGCGTCTGCGCCATCAGCTCGTCGTCGCTCTCGGCGATCGGGCGCATCACGAACTTGGAGACACCGGCGGCTGCGTACTCCTCGACGCGTTCGAGGATGGCGCCCGCGTCGCCGATGGCGAAGTAGGCGCGAGGGTCGGCGCGGTCGGGGCCGCCGGGGCGGCGGCTGATCGCAGCCGAGGCGCGCTCGACCACCGGGTCGTCCCAGCTGCCGAAGCGGAACGGGAAGCTCGCGCCGTAGTGATCCTCGGGCACCGGCCGCCCCGCCTCCCGCGAGACGCGGCGGATCGAGGCGACGACAGGCGCGACCTGCGCCGGCGACTGCAGCCCGCCCAGCCAGCCGTTGCCGAAGCGCGCGATGCGCCGCACCGCCGCCGGGCTCGACCCGCCGATCCAGAGCGGGAGCGGCTGCTGCGCGGGGAGCGGCGCGATCGAGGCGTCCTTGTAGCGGTAGTGCTCGCCCTCGAAGCTGACGGTCTCGCCGCGCCAGAGGCGGGTCACGATCTCGAGCATCTCGTCGGACCTCGGTCCGCGCCCACGCGGCGCGCGGCCGGTCGCCACCCACTCGGGCGCGATCTCGGGGCCGACGCCGAAGGCGGGCAGCAGCCGCCCGTCGCTGAGGAAATCGATCGTCGCGCACTGCATCGCGAGCACCAGCGGGTCGCGCAGCGGCAGGACGACGACGCTCATCCCGAACTTGAGCCGGTCGGTGGCCCCGGCGAGCGCGGCCATCGTGCTCATCGCCTCGAGCTGCGGTTGCGGCGAGACCAGCCGGTCGGACTGCCAGATCGAGTCGATGTCGGACTCCTCGCAGAGTTCGACCCACTCGCGGAAGGCGCGCGGCGAAGCGAACGGAAACGCCGCCATGCCCAGCCCGATGCGCGCACTCATCACCGCTCCTCCGTGTTGTTGCAGCAGGGTAGCCGACCTCGGCTAGCGGCGCGCGCGGCGGTGTCAGATAGACTTGCGTCCATGAGCGCGAGCACGCAGCAGCAGACCGCGAACCAGGCCCTGCGCGCGTACCGTGGCGCCGTGCGGCAGACGCACGCCAGCGGGCAGGCGACGGAGCACAGCTACCGGCCGGCCTTCAAGGCGGTGATAGAGGCGCTGGGCGGGGACGGCGCCGAGGCGATCAACGAGCCTGCGCGCATCGAAGCCGGCGCGCCCGACTTCATCGTCCAGCGGCGGGGCGTGCCAATCGGACATATCGAGTGCAAGGACGTCGGCGAGAACCTCGACGCCGCCGAGCGGAGCGAGCAACTCAAGCGCTACCGCGAAGCACTCCCCAACCTGATCCTCACCGACTATCTGGAGTTCCGCTGGTACGCCGAGGGCGAGCTGCGCGAGACTGCTCGCCTCGGCCGATTCGACAGCGGCGGCGCGTACACCGCGGAGAGCGGCGGCGGCGCTGCCGTGCGGGCGTTGCTGGATACGTTCTTCGCCGCCGACCACGCCACGATCGACGACCCGGCCGATCTGGCGCGGCGGATGGCAGGCAAGACACGACTGCTCCGCGAGACCATCCGGCGCATCCTCGAGGACGACGACGAGCCCGCGGCGCTTGGCGAACTGCTGGCGAGCTACCGCGAGGTACTGATCAGCGACCTCGACGCGGATGAGTTCGCCGACCTGCAGGCGCAGACGGCGGCCTACGGACTGTTCGCGGCCCGCTGCCTCCACGCAGGGCTCCCTGCGGACTTCACGCGCCAGTCAGCGGTGTTTGCGCAGACGACGCCGTTCCTGAGCGACGTGTTCACGCGCGTCGCCGGACCCAACGTCGATGCGCGATTCGCATGGATCATGGACGACCTCGCGCTGCTGCTGGCCCGCGCCGACATGGCGGCGATCCTCAAGGATTTTGGGCAGAGTACCCAGCAGGAGGATCCGGTCGTCCACTTCTATGAGGACTTCCTCGCCGCCTACGACCCGAGGCTGCGCGAACTGCGCGGCGTCTATTACACGCCCGAGCCGGTCGTCTCCTACATCGTGCGCAGCGTCGACCGGCTGCTGCGCGACGAGTTCGGCCTCGCCGACGGCCTCGCCGACACCGCCACCGTCGAGGTAGCGACGGAGGACGGCGAGGCGCGGACGAGCCCGCGAGTACTGATCCTCGATCCGGCGGCCGGCACGGGCACGTTCCTGCGCGAGGTCGTCTCGCAGGTCCGCCGGACGATCGCGGACAAGGGCCTCGGCGGGGCTTGGCCGGACTACGTGCGCGAGCACCTGCTGCCGCGCCTGTTCGGCTTCGAGCTGCTCATGGCGCCCTACGCGATCTGCCACCTCAAGCTCGCCATCGAGATCGGCGGGGAACAAGGAGCGTTCACGATGCCGGAGGGCGAACGCCTCAACGTCTTCCTCACCAACTCGCTCGAGGAGGCGCACGAGGCGGCGACCGGCCCCATGTTCGGCGCGGAGATCGCGCGCGAGGCGCGAGGCGCCGACGCTCTCAAGCGCGACCACCCGGTGATGGTGGTGATCGGCAATCCGCCGTACTCGGGCCACTCCGCCAACAAGGGCGAGTGGATTCGAAATCTGCTGCGGGCCGAGGAAACCATCAGTAGCTACTTCATGGTGGATGGCCTGCCGTTGGGCGAACGCAATCCCAAGTGGCTCAACGACGACTACGTGAAGTTCATCCGTTTCGCCCAGTGGCGCATCGACCGAACCTGCGAGGGCGTGCTGGGCTTCGTCACCAACCACAGCTACCTCGACAACCCGACGTTCCGCGGCATGCGTCAGTCGCTGATGGCGACATTCGACGAGATCCGGCTGCTCGACCTCCACGGCAACAGCAAGAAGCGGGAACACGCGCCGGACGGCGGTCCGGACGAGAACGTGTTCGACATTCAACAGGGCGTCGCGATCGGCATCTTCGTCAAGCGCGCGGATGGCGATGATGACCCTGCGCGCGTGTTCCACGCGGACCTCTGGGGAGAGCGCGAGGCGGGAATCGGCGGCGGCAAGTACGGATGGCTCGCCACCAACGACATCACTAACACGGACTGGACCGAACTTTCTCCGAAGGCGCCACACTACCTCTTCGTGCCGCGCGATGAGGCACTCGCCGACGAGTACGAGACGGGCTGGAAGGTGACAGACGCCTTTCCGGTGAACTCGGTCGGCATCGTCACCGCGCGAGACAAACTGGCGATCCAGTGGACGCGCGAAGACATGCGTCGCATCGCCGCCGACTTCGCGGCACTCGAGGTCACGGATGCGAGGCAGCGTCACGGACTGGGCCGCGATTCGAGCGACTGGCGTGTCGCGGATGCCCAGCAGGACATTCGCGATCACTCCGACCGGGAGCGCGACGCGCCGATCCTCTACCGGCCATTCGATGTGCGCGCCACCTACACACCGGACGCTCCGGCGGCATGATCTGTCGTCCGCGCCCACAAGTTATGCGCCACATGCTGGCCGGGCCGAATTTGGGTCTGTCCGTCGGCCGAGCCGGGCAAGTTGTCGGCTCAGAGGCCTGGGATGTCATTGTGGCTGTGGACTCCCCAACAGACTTCAACCTCTTCCGACGGGGAGGCAACTGCCTGTTCCCGCTCTACCTCTACTCGCAGGGGGAGGACGCGATGGAGCTCGGTATCGCGGGGCGGACGCCCAACCTCTCATCGGCGTTCACCTCGGCGCTCGCGGACGCGACCGGGCTGCGCTTCGCGCCGGACGGACCGGGCGACCTCGATGCGGCGTTTGGGCCGGAGGACGTGTTCCACTACATCTACGCCGTGCTCCATAGCCCGGAGTACCGTCGCCGCTACGCCGACTTCCTGAAGTCGGACTCCCCGCGCGTCCCGCCGCCAGGGGACCGGGTGCTGTTCGCGGAACTCGTCCGGCTGGGCGCGCGCCTCGCCGCGCTGCACCTGATGGAGGCGGACGGCACGTCCGCGCCCGCCTTCAACGTCGCCGGCGACAACCACGTCGAGCGCGTTCGCTACGCCGAGCCATCAGGCGAGACGGCGGGCCGCGTGTGGATCAACGGCAAGGAGCACTTCGAGGGCGTCTCGCCGGAGACGTGGGCGCTCACCATCGGCGGCTACCGGCCCGCCGAGAAATGGCTGAAGGACCGCAAGGGGCGCGCGCTCTCCTTCGACGACATCGCCTGGTACCGGCGGGTCTGCGCCGCCCTCGCCGAGACGCCGCGCGTGATGCAGCGTATCGACGAGGCGATCGAGGCGCACGGCGGCTGGCCGCTCGGCGCGTAGGCGCGAACCACGCCAGGGGTTGCGAAGCGGCGCGGGCGTCGTCATGATCGCGCCGGAACACAGACAGGACTCACCATGCCCGATCTGCTGTACGAGAAGCGCGACCACTTTGCCATCTTCACGATGAACCGGCCCGAGCGGCTCAACGCCCTCGGCGGCGCGATGCAGGAGGACCTCAAGCGCGCCGTCACGGACTTCGAGGCGGACCCGGAGATGCGCGCCGGCATCGTGACCGGCGCGGGGCGCGCCTTCTGCGCGGGTGCCGACCTCAAGGAGAGCAACGAGCTGTTCTCCGCCGGCCAGACCAAGCCCACCGTGCGCTTCAGCGAGTCCGCTCCCTACTCGCTGGCGCAGAAGCCCTACATCGCCGCGGTCAACGGCCTCGCCGTCGGCGGCGGCCTCGAGCGCGCGCTCGATTGCGACATCCGCATCTGCTCGACGAACGCCTGGTTCGCGCTCTTCGAGCCGAAGCGCGGGCGCATGGCCGGCTACGCCATTCACCACCTGCCGAGGATGATCAACCTCGCCGCCGCCAGCTACATGCTGCTGACCGGCGACCGCGTGGAGCCGGAGCGCGCGAAGGAGTGGGGGATCGTCGCCGAGGTCGTCGAGCCGGACCGGCTGCTGCCTCGGGCGATCGAGATCGCGGAGACGATCGCGGCCAACGCCCCGCTGGCGATCAAGGGCACGAAGGCTGCCTACCGCGCCTGGCGGCACGACAACATGGACTACTCGTACCGCCTCAGCGAGTGGGTCTACCGGGCCAACATCGACAGCTCGGAGGACATCCGCGAGGGCGCCCGCGCCTTCGCCGAGAAGCGCCCGCCCGTCTGGCAGGGCCGCTAGCTGTAGTTCCCACGTAGGTTGTTGACAGGTGAGGGGCTCCGCCTGCTGCTGTGTGTGTGAAACGAACGCACCAGTAGCAGGAGAGGAGCCTCTCGTGGCACATCCTAACGCGCGTCTGACTCCGGCCACCCGGCTGGAGATGGTTCTGGAGGTCGAGGCCGGCTGGTCGCAGGCGGAAGTTGCGCGGCGCTTCCGGGTTGCTCGTGCGACGGTCGCCAAGTGGTGGCGCCGCTACCGGGAGGAGGGCGCGGCCGGTCTCCGCGACCGTACCTCCGCTCCGCGCTCCAACCCGCGGCGCACCGCAGCCGCGCTCGAGCAGCGCATCTGCGCCGTGCGCCGCAGCCAGGGGTTCGGGCCGCACCGCATTGCCTGGGCGCTCGGGATCGCCCGCTCCACCGCCTACGCCGTGCTCAGGCGCTTCGGTCTCAACCGCCTCGACCGGCTGCACCGCGTCACCCGCGCGGTGGTCCGCTACGAGCACCCCGCCCCCGGCGACCTGCTGCATATCGACGTGAAAAAGCTGGGCCGCATCCCCGAGGGCGGCGGACACCGCGTGCGCGGGCGCTCCGCCCGGACCCCGCGCACGCGCGGCCTCGACTACCTGCATGTCGCCGTCGACGACCACAGCCGCTACGCCTACGTCGCCGCGCTGCCCGACGAGCGCGGCCCCAGCTGCGCCGCCTTCCTCGAGCAGGCGCTCGCCGCGTTCGGCCGCCGCGGCGTGCGCGTGCGCGGCGTGCTCACGGACAACGCGAAGGCCTACACCGTCTCCGGCGACTTCCGCCGCGTGGCCGCCGCCGCTGGCGTGGAACTGCGGCACACCCGGCCCTACCGCCCGCAGACGAACGGCAAGGCCGAGCGCTTCATCCAGATCCTGCAGAACGAGTGGGCCTACGCCCGCCCCTACCGCTCCAACGCCGAGCGGCTGCACCAGCTCCCGCGCTGGCTCTACCGCTACAATGTTCGCCGGCCACACGGCGGCATCGGCGGGGCTGTCCCCGCCTCACGCCTGTAAACAACGTTCGTGGGAACTACAGCTAGCCGCAGCCCCGCCCACCGGCGCTCCGGCAGCCCGCTACCACGCCACCTCGCGCGCTTCGAGGTCGGCGATCTCGTCCGGCGTGCGGCCGGCCAGCTCGCCGAGCACGGCGGCGGTGTGTTCGCCGAGCCGCGGCGCGCGGCGTCTCGAGTCGTAGCGCTCGCCGTCAAGCACCCAGGGACTGGCGGCGTGCATGTGGTGCTCGCCCAGCGGCACACGGAAGAGGCCGCCCGAGGCGTGCGCGGCGGATGTCAGCCCGGCCTCGCGCACGAGCTGCCGCAAGTCGAGCACGCGCTGCGCGGCGAGGCCGCGGTCCCGCAGCAGCGTCTCCAGCTGCTGCGCCTCGCGCTGGAGGCTCACCGCGCCGAGACGCCTCGCCAGCTCGCGCGGCGTCTCCCCGGCGGCGGGACCGTCCGCGCCGAGGACGTTCGCGAGGCGCTCGACCTCCTCGTGTGACTCGCAGGTGACGGCGACCCACTCGTCGTGGAGGCAGGGCAGGCACTCGCTGAACGCGGGCGACGGGAGCGCGAAGCCGCGCGTGGCGTCGAGTTGCTGCGTCCCCTCGCGCGGCGGGTAGTCGCTGCCGAGGTAGCGATGCAGCGCCGCCGACGGGCCGAACAGGTCCACCTCGATCAGCGCGCCGCGTCCGCTGCGCTCACGCCGCTGGAGCGCGTCGATCGTCGCGAAGGCGAGGACGAAGCCGGCCTGCGGGTCGGGATAGGCGATGCTGCGGTCGATCCACGGCTGACCTTCGCCCTGGTGGCCGAAGCCGCAGGCGAGCAGCATCGCGTAGCCGAAACCGACGAGGCCGGCGAGGCCGCTGTCCGGGTGGTAGGCGGAGAGCCTGCCGATGATCAAGCCCGGGTTCGCTTTCCACAGCGCCTCCGCCGACAGGCCGAGGCGCTCCGCGACGCCGGGCGTGAAGTTGGAGACGACGATGTCGGCGTTCCTCGCGAGATCGAGGAACAGCCGGCGCCCCTCGGCGGTCGTGAGGTTGAGGGTCGCGCTCTCCTTGCCCTGGTTCGTCTCCCGGAACGAGCCCTTGCGGTCCCACTCCGGCAGGTCGGCGTCGGGCAGCGAGAGTTCGCCGATGCGCGCGCGCGTGTGATCGAGGCGCGCGCGCGACTCCACCTTGATCACCCGCGCGCCGAGGTGCGCGAGCTGCGCCGTGCTCAGCGGTGTCGCCCAGACCGTGCTGAGATCGAGCACCGTCACGCCCTCGAGCGGTCGCGCGAGGTTCGCCACGCGCGCGGCTTGCGAGGGCGGCGCGGACGCCGGCGACGGCGTCAGGCGGTAAAGCCAGTCACGCACGTCGGAGCTGCCGGAAAGCTCCTCCTCCAGCTCCTCGACGCCGGGCGGTGCGAGGGCGAAGGCGAAGGGCAGCCGCTCGCGCAGCGCGAGGTCCATGAGCTCGTCGCACGTGCGGCCGGCGATCCACTCGGCGAGCCGGGGTTCGAGGACGTCCCAGTTCTCGCCTCGCAAGCCGCGGTGGGCGAAGATCTCCCAACTCGCCCACTCCGGGTCGCCCATCTCGTTCATCAGGCGCTGCCACTGCTCCTCGCTGGTGCAGAGGATGAAGAGATCGCCGTCCGAGGCGCTCATCACCTCCATCGGCTGGAACAGCGCCGAGCCGAGGCGCGTGGGCACCACGCCCGCGTAGGTCCACTTGACCACCTCGCCGGCGGCGCAGATCGAGAAGCACTCGTGCTTCGTCAGCTCGATGAGCTGACCGGGGCGGCCCCGCGCGGCGGCGAGCAGCGTCGCCATCGCGGCGTAGGAGCCGGCGATCGTCTCGGTTTGCTGCTCGTGCAGCGCCAGCGGGCGGCCCTCCGGGTCGCCCGAGGCGCCCGTGAGGTGCAGCACACCCGAGGCCGCCGAGACCGTCAGGTTGCCGCCCCTCGGCGCGTCCGGCCTGCGGCCGAAGGCGGAGATCACGACGGCGGGACACGGCAGATTGCCCGGCATTTCGCCATCCGGCCAGCCCGCGCGGTCGTCGAAGTCGACGAGCAGCGCCGACGCATCGAGGGTCGCGACGGCGTCCGCGATCGAGTGGAACGACTCGACGTCGCCCTCGCCGCCCTCGCTCCAGACGGAGCGCACCGTGAAGCCCTCGGCCTGCCGTTCAAGCAGGCGCACCTCGCGCCCGGCGCGGCGCAGCAGCAGCGAGGCCCACTCGATCGCCGCGGTGCGCCCGGCGAGGAGCAGCGGGCCGTGCGGCTGAGGCGCTGTGCTCATCGAGTCCCTCCGGTTGGACGGCAGCACGGTCCACTGCCGTCGCGCCGCGGTCAAGGCGGATGGCGAGCGGGTCGCAGGGCGGGCGCGCGTCGTTCGGGGATGGCGCTGCGACTCACGAGCAGGTGCGAGGGCCGCTACACTGCGGCCGTGCCCGCCAACTCCTGACCGGATAGCGACGCTCAGGCTACTGCCGCATGACTGACGAAACGCTCGCAGCGACGGAGAAGTGGTTCCGCAGGCGGGGCATCCCCCACTTCATCGAGGACTACAGTACCCGCCGCGACGTGCTCACGAAGGCGCTGCCCTTCCTCATACTCACGGCGGTCTTCGAAGTGGCCATGGTGTTCAACCTGGAGTGGGCCTGGTGGATCAACGTGCCCTTCGTGGCGGGTGCCTGCGCGGCGCTGGGTGCGACCTGGGCGGGAATCAACTTCCTCCGAGGGCGCCCGCTGCGCGCGCTGCCCGAGCAAGTCGGCGCCGTGGAGCTGATCGTCTTCCTGCTGGCGCCCTCGGTGGTCGCCGCCGTGTTCGAGAGGGCGTGGCAGGTGCTGCCGTTCCTGTTGGTGGTAAACGCGCTGGTCCTGGGAATCGTGTATGTGACGGTGAGCTTTGCCCTGCTGCCGATCCTGCGCTGGGCGGGGTGGCTCCTCATCCGCGACCTCGCCGGCGTGTTGGGACTGTTCGCGCGGGCGCTGCCGCTGCTGCTGCTGTTCGTGACCTTCCTCTTCATCACCGCCGAGGTGTGGAGCATGGCGGGTAGGCTCGAAGGCGAGCGCCTCGTGCTGGTTTTCGGGCTGTTCGCATTCGTGTCGACCGTGTTCGTGGCCTTCCGCCTGCCCGCCGAGATCGGAGAGATCGCGCGCTTCCCAAGCGCCGGGCGGGTAGCCGAACTCGTGCGGGGAACGCCGGTCGAAGGGCTCGCGCTTGCGGAGAGCGAGCTGCGCCTGGACGCGCCGCTGAGCAGAAGCCAGTGGACGAACGCCAGCATCGTCGTGCTCTTCAGCCTGTCGCTGCAGGTGCTCGTCGCGAGCATGCTCGTCGGAGGCTTCTTCATGGTCTTCGGCGTCCTCGCCCTGGACGAAGGCGTCATCGCGTCCTGGATCGAGAGCGAGCCGCGAGTCCTGGCGGAGTTGAGCTGGCTGGGGGGAGCGGTAGTGACGGAAGAGTTGCTCCGGGTGGCGCTGTTCCTGGCGGCCTTCTCCGGCTTCTACTTCACGATCAGCGTGCTGGCGAACCGGGAGTACCGCGACGAGTTCTTCGATGAGATCGTGGACGAGGTCCGGCAGGCGTTCGCCGTGCGCGCCGTCTACCTCGGCGCGATCGCCCGGCTCGAGGCGGAGGCGGGTGAGCGCCGGCGGGACAGTCCCGAGGCGGAGGCGTAGCTCGGGCGCCGAGCCCGCTAGAATGGCCCGCGCCGCACACGAGGAGACGGCCAGTGGCCGAGCCAGCACCATCGACAGCGCCACCGCCCCGCCCGTTCGACAGCGACTTCGTGCTCGACCTGCCCTCGGTGGGCTCGCCGGCGATCCGGCCCGGCGACGGGGCGGTCGCCTACGTCGTCTCGCGCGTCGATCGCGAGACAGTGGCGACCGAGTCACACATCGAGCGCGTGCCGTTTGGCGGCGGGGCGGCGCGGCCGCTCACCTCCGGGCCGCGCGACGGCTCGCCAAGCTGGTCGCCCGACGGGAGCACGCTCGCGTTCCTGCGCCGCGAGGACGACGGGGCGCCGCAGATCTGGCTGCTGCCCGCGGAGGGCGGCGAGGCGTCCGAGCTGACCTCGCTGCGCGGCGGCGTCGCCGAGTTCGCCTGGTCGCCGGATGGCGCGACGCTCTACTGCACGAGCGACGTCGATCCGGACGCCGTCCCCGCCTCCGCCGAGCGGGAGCCTCCGCTGCCACGCGTACGCGAGGTGCACGAGATCTACTACCGAGGCGACACGATCGGCTGGCGCGGGCGGACGCGGCGGCAGATCTTCGCCGTCCCGACGGCGGGCGGGCGCGCGCGGCGGCTGACGCGCGGCGACTTCCAGCACCGCGCACTCGCCGTCTCCCCGGACGGCGCATGGCTTGCGTTCGCCTCGGACCGCTCGAGGAGGCGGCACGAGCGCGCGCCCTGGGGCGCCGAGCTGTGCGTGATGCCCGCCGGGGGCGGGCGCGTGCGCAGGCTGGCGCGTGACGTCGTCGCCGTCGGCGGCATCGCCTGGCGGCCGGGACGCGCGCCGGGCGAGGAGCAGATCGCCTTCGTCGGCGCGCCCGAGGAGCACATCTGGCAGCGCTACCTCTACTTGCTCGATCTCGCGTCGGGCCAGTGCAGACGCCTCACGGACGACTCGATCGATCCGCAGACGGGCTTCTTCCCGATCGCGCCCGCGCCCCCGCTGGTCTGGCATCGGGAGCGCGTGCTGTTCCTCGCCGACGCCGCGGGCGCGTCAGGCGCCTACGCCGTGACGCCCTCGGGCGAGATCGAGGCCGTGCGCGCGCGGCGCGAGCTGATCGGCGGGCTCGACGCAACTCCCGACGGCGAGCGGCTCGCCCTCGTCGCCTCAAGCCCCCGAGCCGCGCCACAGGTGCGCACGCTGGACCTGCGCAGCGGGCGCGGCCGGGCGGTCACTCGCACGGGGTCCGACTACCTCGAGGCGCACCCGCCGGGCCGGACCGAGCGCTTCCGCGTGCGCCGCGCCGGCGAGTCGATCGAGGCGCGGCTGGTGCACCCGCCGGACTTCGACGCCTCGCGGCGCTATCCGCTGGTGCTGGAGATCCACGGCGGCCCGAACGCGTTCCACGGCGACGGCTTCAGCCCCCTGCACCAGGTGCTCGCGGGCGCGGGTTTCCTCGTGCTCGCGGTGAACCCTCGAGGCTCCAGCAGCTACGGGGCGGACTTCACCGCGCAGGTCTTCGAGGACTGGGGCGGCGAGGACTACCTCGATCTGCTCGCCGCCGTCGACGTTGCCTGCCGCCGCCCCTACGTCGACGAGCAGCGGCTCGGCCTGCACGGCTACTCGTACGGCGGCTACATGACCAGCTGGATCGTCGGGCACAGCGATCGCTTCCGCGCGGCGGTGATCGGCGCGCCGGTCACGAACCTCGTATCCATGTACGGGCAAACCGACATTGCCGTATCGTTCGGCGAACGGCAGTGGGGCGGGCTGCCGCAGGACAACTTCGACCATTATGTCGAGCGCTCGCCGCTCAGCTACGCCGACCGCGTGACGACGCCCGTGCTGCTGCTGCACGGAGAGGACGACATCCGCGTGCCGATCTCGCAGTCCGAGGAGCTTTACGTGGCGCTCAAGCGGCGCGGCAAGACGGTGGAGTTCGCGCGCTTCCCCGGCTGCTCCCACCTCTTCCTGCGCAGCGGTCACGCCTCGCTGCGCAAGGAGTACTACGACCGCTCCGTCGCCTGGCTGCAGCGTTGGCTGACGCCATGACTGCCGCTAAGCGACCCCAGCCGAGGAGACCGCCGCCGCCGCGCGCGAGGTCGTCGAGCGCATGACGGCTCGATGTCTGCAGCTCGCGACGGCCGAGTCGACGGTGGGCGGGCTGATCGGGCACGCGCTCACGGACGTGCACGGCGCCTCGCGGGTCTTCCCCGGCGGCATCACCGCCTACGCGAATCCGCCGAAGCAGGCGCTGCTCGGCGTCCCGGCTGCCGTCCTCGAGGCGCACGGCTCCGTCTCCGCCGAGACGGCGCTGGCAATGGCGCAGGGAGCGCGGTCTGCCTTCGGCGCGGACCTCACGCTCGCCGAGACGGGCATGGCGAGCGCGCTGCCGCCCGAACGCGCCAACCCCGAGCGCCCGGCCGGCCTCTACTACGTTGCCCTCGTCGCCGATGAGTTCGAGCGCGTCGAGCGCCACGTCTTCCCCGGCGATCGCGAGGAGACGAAGCAGCGCGCCGCTGCCGCCGCGCTGCGTCTCGTCCTCGACTACCTCGACGACACGGGCTCGTGAGACGTGGCTACCGAGGGTAGACCAGCGTGCGGGCGACCTCGCCGCGCTCCATCAGGCCGAAGGCGTCGTTGATCCGCTCCAGCGGGAGCCGCTCGCTGATCAGCTCGTCGAGCTTCAGCTTGCCGGCCATGTAGAGATCGACGATGCGCGGGATGTCGGCGCGCGGGTTGGCGGCGCCGAAGCCGCTGAACTGCAGGCCCTGGCGGCCCGCCATCAGCTGCCACCACGGGATCTCGAGGACCGCGTCCGCCGGCAGCACCCCGAGCACCCACATCCGGCCGCCGGGCTTCAGGGAGCGCATCCCCTGCAGCACCACCTCGGGGATGCCGATCACCTCGAAGGCATGGTGGACGCCGACGCCCGTCAGCGCCCGGATCTGCTCGACCGGGTCGCCCTCGGAGGCGTTGATGGTGTGCGTCGCGCCGAACTGCTCCGCGAGCGCGAGCTTGGAGTCGAGCAGGTCGACGCCGATCACCAGCTCCGCGCCGGACAGTGCCGCCGCCTGCACGGCGTTCAGGCCGACGCCCCCGCAACCGAAGACCGCGACGCGATCGCCGGGCGAGACCTTCGCGTCGTTGAAGACGGCGGCGACGCCCGTCGTGACGCCGCAGCCGACGAGCGCGATCGTGTCGAGCGGCGCGTCCTTGCGCACGGGAATCGCGCCGGTTGCGGGGACGACCGTGTATTCGGCGAACGAGGAGACGAAGGACTGGTTGCTGATCCGCTCGCCGCCCTTGCTGAGCCGGCTGGTGCCGTCGAAGAGCGCGCCGAGCGGGCGCATCGCGGCGATCTTCGGGCAGTCGCTGAAGCGGCCCGCGCCGCAGGCCAGGCACTCGCCGCAGTAGGGCCCGATGCTGAGCACCACGTGGTCACCGACCTGCGGGCTGCCCACGCCGGGCCCGACCTGTTCGACGACGCCGGAGCCCTCGTGGCCCATCACCATCGGCAGCGGCGAGGGGAAGTCGCCGTGGATGCGATGCAGGTCGCTGTGGCAGACGCCGCTCGCCTCGATGCGGACGAGCACCTCGCCGGCCTTCGGCTCGGCGATCTCGATCTCCTCGACGGTCAGCGGCTCGTGGATCGCGCGCAGCAGGGCTGCCTTCATGCGTCGCTCCCTTCGTCGGGTTCGCAGGCGGCGAACACGGTACACCGGACCGGGCGTTGGGAGTCCTTCGCTCTGCCGAGACTGTTACGGTTGTATGTAGCCTGAGCCGCTCGCCACCTGTCCCCGTCTCAGGTTGAGATCCGGAAAGTCGGCTCAAACGTACTAAAGAGGGACCTGATCTCGACCGCGCCGGTGGAAATACGGGTGAAGGAGTCCTTGCGATGACCCTGCGCCTCGTGGTCCTCGCGGTCTCGCTGCTCCTCGCGGCCGTCGCCACGGTCGTGACCGCGCCGGGTGACGTCGCCGCTCAGCAGGACGGTGAGACCGCCCCCGTCGATGTCGTAGTCGAGTTGCGCGTCTGGCAGCACGTCGACGAACCCGAGAACATCCAGGTCAGCGCCCGGCCCCTGGGAGGCGATTGGGACACACTCGGCACAATCCCCTTCCCGCTCGAGCATGTGTACGAGGGACGCGATCAACACTTCATCTACAGCTACCGCTATAGCGACCTCACAGTGGCCGGCGCGACGTTGCGAATCTGGCAGCATGCGGACAGGCACGACGACGAGAGCATCTTCGTGTGTGCTCACCGTTGTCCGAATCCCTGGCCCCCGACGAATCTGCGCCCGCTGGGGGCGCTGCCGCTACCGCTCGTGGACGGCCACAGCCCCGACGGGCAGTATCGCTACGGCGACCTCAAGATTGCGACCGTCCCCGGCAACCCGGGGCTGCTGTCAGACCGCATTCAGCTCCTGAGGCTCAGGGACACGCTGGCCGGCACGGGAACGCTCGACTGGGACCACGACACACCAATGACGACCTGGACAGGCATCACCATCGGTGGGACGGCCCTGCGCGTCAGGAGGCTCGACCTGACCGGCAGCGGCCTGACGGGCGAGCTCTCGGGCCTGCTCGGGGAACTGACGAGCCTCCAGGAGCTGCGGTTGGGCGGCAACGCGCTCACGGGCGCCATCCCGTCGAAACTCGGCCAACTGACCAGGCTGACGCACGTCTACCTCGGCGGGAACGCGCTCACGCGCTGCATCCCGCCGTCGCTGCACGCCGTGGCCGACAACGACCTCACCTCGCTCGGGCTCCCCGACTGCCTGCTGCCCATCGAAGCCTACCCCGACGGGGATACAATCCTGTCCGACGGCTCCTTCGTACTCAGAGGCGACTTGTCCTCTATCTTCGACTCGTCCCTCATCTTCGACGTGCCGGCGGGAATCCGAATCACGATCCAGGCGGTTGGACTCCACCACGACAACCGCTATTGGCTGATCGTGAGACACGCGGACAGCCAATCGCGGATGAGGCTCGGCCTGCCCGACTACAATGAGTGGGATCGCGGTGTCGTTGAGCAGCGATTCGGTCAGTAGTTAACGGAGCAGCGATTCTGTCAGTCCCCAGCCAGCGAGCAGGGGGTGACAGGTGCAGCAGTCCGAAGAAGCACGACGCTACGTACTCGACAGGGTGATGGCCGGAGATCTGCGGGCCGCGCAGGCCGCCGAGATCCTGGGCCTCAGCGAGCGACACGCGTGGCGGCTCCTCGCCGCCTACCGCGCGCGCGGAGCGGCGGCGCTGGAGCACGGCAACCGGAGGCGCCGTCCGCACAACGCCGTCCCGGCCGATGTCGCCTCGGCCGTGGTGCGCTTCGCCAGCACCCGCTACCCGGGAGCGAACCACACCCACCTCGCCGAGCTGCTCTGGGAGCACGAGGGCCTGGACGTGAGCAATTGGACGGTCCGCCGGATCCTGGCGCGGGCCGGCATCGCGAGTCCCCGCCGCCGCCGGCCCCCCGAGCACCGTGTCCGGCGTGAGCGCATGCCCCGCGAGGGGATGCTGCTGCAGATCGACGGCAGCCACCACGCCTGGCTCGAGGAGCGCGGCCCGCGCTTCGCCTTGCTGCTCGCCGTCGACGATGCGACCGGCGCAGCCGTGCACGCCCTCTTCCGCCCCGTCGAGGATGCGCGCGGCTACTTCCTGCTGCTGGAGGAGATCGTCCGGCGCTGCGGCATCCCGCTCGCCCTCTACAGCGACCGCCACGGCGTCTTCAAAGCCTCCTCCGACGGACGGCGGGGCCTGAAGGTCGCAACCCAATTCGCACGGGCGATGCGGGAACTCGGGATCACCCAGATCTTCGCCCGCTCACCACAGGCCAAGGGCCGTGTGGAACGTGCCGCAGGGACGTTCCAGGACCGCCTGGTGACCGAACTCAGCGACGCCTCGGCTTCCACCATCGCCGAGGCGCAGGCCGTGCTCGAGCGCTTCCTGCCGCGCTTCAATGCCCGCTTCCGGGTCCCGGCGGCAGAGCCCGAGCCGGCCTACCGCCCGCTCGACCCCGCGCTCGACCTCGGCGCCGTCCTCGGCTTCCGGCACCCGCGCACCGTCGCGCGCGACAACACGGTCAAGTACCGCTGGCGCACGCTCCAGCTGCTGCCCGGGCCCGAGCGGACCAGCTACGCCGGGGCGCAGGTCGAGGTGGTGGAACGGCCGGGCGGCGAGCTCTCCGTCCTGCATCAGGGGGAGACGATCCGTTCGCGCGAGGCGCCGCCGCGCGCCGGGGTGCTGAGAGCGGCGCGCTCCGAGCTGGCCCGGAACCCCGACCACGAGCGCATCGCCTCAGGGCTCGGCTCCGGAGGAGCACCCCGGCGGCTCCCCGCGCTCCCTGCTGCCTCTACCGCGGTCAAGGTGGCGAGCAACGGTGCTACCACCAGACCCGAGACCGGGAGCAAGCAGCTCCGCGCTCCCACACCCCGGCAGCTCGCCCGCTGGAAGGCGATCCAGCAGGCGCGACTGCAGGGGCTCTCGATGCGGGCGACCGCCAGGCTGCTGGGGATCTCCCGCGACACCGTGAGCAGCTACGTCCGGGCCAACGGCGTGCCTGGACGCCGGAACGGCGCTGCGGCATCCTCCGACGGAGACGCCGGGACTGACAAAGTCGCTGCTCTCTTGCACTGACAAAATCGCTGCTCGTCGACAATCGGAACAGCAGTAAAAGGCGCGTCCTCGACGACCCCAGACGCTGGGGGCCTACCAGGCTGGACCATAGGGGACACTCAAACCCGCGTTGGCAGCGGCAGTTGGTCATTGTTCGGCGTCCATGTAGCAATGGGAGTCCTCGCCGATTTCACCCCCCAGCTCACAAACCTGGAAATCACCTCCAGGCCGCTCGACGGCGACACCTACAAGGCCGGCGAGAACATCGAAGTGGAGTTCACCTTCAATATCGACGTCGAGTACAAGGGAGGCGTGGCTGCCATCCGGGTGGGCGACCAAACGGACAACAGCAACTACCGTTCCGCCGGATATGTGGGAGGCAGCGGCACCACCAAGCTGCTGTACAGATACAAGGTCAAAAGCACAGATGCCGACACCACCGGCATTGCCGTGGACGGCTCCGCGCTGGGGACAGGCGCCACCGACAAAATCGTTGACGGCTCCGGTAATGCCGCAACTCTCACCACAGCCGGCCTGAATACAGACTCGGCCCACAAGGTAGCCGGCGGTACCGTCGGCTGCGAGTATCTCCTGTGCGCCGACGTGGGAGTGGCGGAGTTAACCACCGCTGCAATAGGGTTCTTCTACTACACCAGCGGAAACGCCGGGGCGCTGTCCAACCGCGAGTTCTGGTTGGGCCAGACCTTTGTCGTACAGCAAGTGGTGTTGAGAAACGGCAACCAGCTGGAGATCCTCCTGGACAGGCCGCCCACGCAGAGGCTTTTGAGCCAGGGCACGCTTCATATCGGCACGATCTTCTACCACTTCCACGAGGCCACCGTGAGTGGGAACCGGGTGACCTGGCCCGTCACCGGACTGACCTGGAACGACGGCGACACCAGCCGGATCACGATCCACGACGACATCTTCGTCAGCAACCTGGGCAAGGCGGCGGTTTCAATCGGCCTCGTTACCGATACAACGAACACAGCGTTCGCGCAGAAGTTCTCGACGGGCAGCTACTCAAACGGGTACCTGGTAAACGAAGTTGAGCTGCAGGCCCAGGTGGCCGGCGACTCGGTCGTCAGGGTGTCGATATACACCGACTTCGTCGGCACTCCTGGTGTGAGTATTTATGAGCTGGCCAACCCGTCCTTCTCCACCAGCTCTTCTGGAAGTGCACGATTCACGGCGACCGATGCCGTTCTCCTGGCTAACGCATCCTACTGGTTGGTATGGGAGCTCGTATCGGGCGCCGGCATTACATCCGTCTCATACGCTACGGACACCGGCGAGGACCGCGGGGTGGCAGCGGGCTGGAGCATCGCAGACAGCGTGTATAAATTTGACAGCCCCACCTGGTCGGAGCACACCATATCGGGATCCTCGAACCCAATCATGCGGCTGTCCATCAGGGGCCAGGAGAGCCGCAACATCCCGGCGACGGGCACGGTTTCGATTACCGGCGTACTCGAACAGGGTTTATCGGTGGGTGCGTTCGACACTATCGACGATCCTCAAGGTGTCACCAATCTCGAATTTCAGTGGTTCAGAGTTGATGGTGGTGTCGACTCAATCATCTCGGGCGCCATGAATGACACCTACGCCATCCAGGCAGCGGATGTGGGAAAGCGCCTGAAGGTGAGGGTGTCATTCATGGACCTCGGAGGCAACGCCGAGAGCGTGACCAGCGACGTCTCTGAGGTGGTGAGCGCAGCCTCCACCTATCTCGTCAGCAACCTCGGTCAGAGCACGGACGTTTCCTCCGAAGACATTTTCGCAATTCGAGACGATGCGCCAGCGGCCCAGGACTTTACCATTGGCGAAGGCACGGGCACCTACAGGCTCCATGCGGTACGGCTTTTTACGAGGGGCACGACGGATCCCAAGGTTTCGATCTATTCCGACAGCTCGGGCTCTCCCGGCTCCAGTCTTTATGTGCTGACCAACCCTTCAATAATAGACTATTACAAGAATACGCTCGAAGAATTCTCGGGAAGCAACATCATCCTGAACGGCAACACCAAATACTGGGTTGTTGTCGAGCTGGGGGAATCGGGCATTGGTAGCTTTGAGCCAGTCGTTCTGGATGACGACGGCGACGAGGACTCCGGCGGCGAGGCCGGCTCGAGCATCGGCAACGCGCTCTACAGCGAGGGAAGCGGAAGGTGGGCGGAGGCTACAGGCGGGCCTTTCGTTTTGATGATGGGGATTCGCGGAGAAGTACCGCAACACACGACCCCAGCCTTCCCCAATAGCTCCGAGACGTTCACGGTAGCTGAGGACGCTGCCCGCGGAACCGTCGTCGGCAGCGCTCAGGCTACGGACCAGGACGGCGACACGCTCTCATACTTGGTAACCGGCACAAATCAGTTCCTCCTGGCATTCGGGTTCGATAGGGCCACCGGGGAGATTTCTGTCAGGAGCAGCGGAATCCTCGACTACGAGACGAAATCATCCTACTCAATCGGAGTACACGTATCCGACAGAGAAAACGCTGACGGAACCACTCAGGCTAGCCCCACAGTCGACGACACAGTTAACGTAACCATCAACGTGACGAACGTAGAGGAGCCAGGCAGCGTATCACTGTCCGCGTCCCAGCCGCAACTCGGCGCGTCGCTGACCGCGACCCTCACCGACCCCGACGGCGGCATAACCGGCCAGGGCTGGCAGTGGTCTCGGGGGACCACCGCGAGCGGCAGCTTCAGCAACATCAGCGGGGCGACCTCATCAAGCTACACGCCGGTTCAGGCGGATGTGGGGAAGTACCTGAAGGTGAGCGCCACCTACACGGACGGCCAGGGCTCCGGCAAATCTGCCACCAAAACCGCCGACAACGCGGTGGTGGCGACCGTCACCAACCAGGCTCCGGCATTTTCCACGAACGCGCGCACCCTCACCGTGGTGGAGAACGCCGCGGCCAACGTCGCCGTGGGCGCCGTATCGGCAACCGACCCCAACAGCGATACGCTCACCTACTCGGTCAGCGGGACGGACCTGACTGCGTTCAACGAGGACTTCACGCTCAACACGGGCAGCGGACAGGTCAGAGTGAAGTCCGGGGCGACCATATGTCGACGAGCAGCGATTTTGTCAGTGCAAGAGAGCAGCGACTTTGTCAGTCCCGCCGTCTCCGTCGGAGGATGCCGCAGCGCCGTTCCGGCGTCCAGGCACGCCGTTGGCCCGGACGTAGCTGCTCACGGTGTCGCGGGAGATCCCCAGCAGCCTGGCGGTCGCCCGCATCGAGAGCCCCTGCAGTCGCGCCTGCTGGATCGCCTTCCAGCGGGCGAGCTGCCGGGGTGTGGGAGCGCGGAGCTGCTTGCTCCCGGTCTCGGGTCTGGTGGTAGCACCGTTGCTCGCCACCTTCACCGCCGCGGTGGCAACGGGGAGCCGCCGGGGTGCTCCTCCGGAGCCGAGCCCTGAGGCGATGCGCTCGTGGTCGGGGTTCCGGGCCAGCTCGGAGCGCGCCGCTCTCAGCACCCCGGCGCGCGGCGGCGCCTCGCGCGAACGGATCGTCTCCCCCTGATGCAGGACGGAGAGCTCGCCGCCCGGCCGTTCCACCACCTCGACCTGCGTCCCGGCGTAGCTGGTCCGCTCGGGCCCGGGCAGCAGCTGGAGCGTGCGCCAGCGATACTTGACCGTGTTGTCGCGCGCGACGCTGCGGGGGTGCCGGAAGCCGAGGATGGAGCCGAGCGGAAGCGCGGGGTCGAGCGCGCGGTAGGCCACCGCGGGCTCTGCCGCCGGGACCCGGAAGCGGGCGTTGAAGCGCGGCAGGAAGCGCTCGAGCACGGTCTGGGCCTCGGCGATGGTGGAAGCCGAGGCGTCGCTGAGTTCGGTCACCAACCGGTCCTGGAACGTCCCTGCGGCACGTTCCACGCGGCCCTTGGCCTGTGGTGAGCGGGCGAAGATCTGGGTGATCCCGAGTTCCCGCATCGCCCGTGCGAATTGGGTTGCGACCTTCAGGCCCCGCCGTCCGTCGGAGGAGGCTTTGAAGACGCCGTGGCGGTCGCTGTAGAGGGCGAGCGGGATGCCGCAGCGCCGGACGATCTCCTCCAGCAGCAGGAAGTAGCCGCGCGCGTCCTCGACGGGGCGGAAGAGGGCGTGCACGGCTGCGCCGGTCGCATCGTCGACGGCGAGCAGCAAGGCGAAGCGCGGGCCGCGCTCCTCGAGCCAGGCGTGGTGGCTGCCGTCGACCTGCAGCAGCATGCCCTCGCGGGGCATGCGCTCACGCCGGACACGGTGCTCGGGGGGCCGGCGGCGGCGGGGACTCGCGATGCCGGCCCGCGCCAGGATCCGGCGGACCGTCCAACTGCTCACGTCCAGGCCCTCGTGCTCCCAGAGCAGCTCGGCGAGGTGGGTGTGGTTCGCTCCCGGGTAGCGGGTGGCGGCGAAGCGCACCACGGCCGAGGCGACATCGGCCGGGACGGCGTTGTGCGGACGGCGCCCGCGGTTGCCGTGCTCGAGCGCCGCGGCTCCGCGCGCGCGGTAGGCGGCGAGGAGCCGCCACGCGTGTCGCTCGCTGAGGCCCAGGATCTCGGCGGCCTGCGAGGCCCGCAGATCTCCGGCCATCACCCCTTCGAGTACGTAGCGTCGTGCTTCTTCGGACTGCTGCACCTGTCACCCCCTGCTCGCTGGCTGGGGACTGACAGAATCGCTGCTCCGTTAACTACTGACCGAATCGCTGCTCAACGACAGACCATAGACTTCGAGAACAGACCGTCATACGCGGTCACCATAGGAGTCACAGACAGCAAGGACCCGTTCGGCAACGCGTCTTCCAGCATCGACGACACCATATCGGTAACGATCAACGTGACCAACCGTGAGGAGGCCGGCACGGTGGCGTTGTCCACACTTCGGCCTGTGCTGAATCTGCCGCTGAGCGCTACCCTCACCGACCCGGACGGCGGCGTGAGCGGCCAGAGCTGGCAGTGGTCCCGGGGGAACACCGCGACCGGCAGCTTCAGCAACATCAGCGGGGCGACCTCCTCGAGCTACACGCCGCTTCAGGCGGATGTGGACAGGTACCTGAAGGTACGGGTCACTTACACGGACGCCCTCAGCTCCGGCAGGAGCGCCGAGGCGGTGTCCGCAAACCCGGTCATAGACGTGCCCATCGACAACGTGGCGCCCGCGTTCCCCTTCACCGGCTACACCCGCACTGTGGGGGAGAATACCCCCGCCGGGCAGGACCTCGGTGCTCCCATCACGGCAAGGGACGCGAACCGAGACTCGTTGACCTATTCCCTGGGAGGAGCCGGCTCGAGGGCATTCACAATAGCTGCGGACACCGGCCAGGTCAGCACCGGGCGTAGCCTGAACTTCGAGGAGCAGTCGGAATACGTGGTGACCATAACGGCGCGCGATCCCGACGGCCTGACCGGTACAACGACGCTGATCGTGAACGTCACGAACGTGGAAGAGGCGGGCGCGGTCAGGATTTCGCCGGGACGGCCGCAGCTCGACAACAGGGCCAGGGCCACCGTCACGGACCCGGACGGCGGTGTGAGAAACGTGCGCTGGCAGTGGTCCCGGGGGGACAGCGAGACGGGGCCGTTCAGCACCATCAGCGGAGCCACCAGCGCCGAATACAGGACCACAGGCAGCGACAACGGCAAGTTCCTGAGGGCGCGGGCAACGTACACGGACACCCTGGGCTCCGGCAGAAGCGCGGAGCAGGTGACATCGGGACCGGTCATGCCGGACAGGTTCGAGGGGGTCGTCCAGTTCTACCCGTGGCACGATGCCGGGGACCTGCCAGTCGGCGGCAGCGCCACAGGCCACATCCAGGGGGGAGTGGACGCGGACGGAGAGGACGTGCGCGATAACATCGATTACTTCGAGCTGACGGGCCTGACAGGCGGTGAAACCCACCAGATAACCCTGGTCTCCAGCGACGCAGAGAGCTATCACTTCACGGGGGTGACCTACTACGGGCCGGCGTCCCATCTGAACCACCAGACGATGGGAGATTTCCAGAGAACAACGTTCTCCCCGGGACGAAGGCACATCCTGTTTACGCCCAGTGACACGACCAGACGGTACTTCATTGGAGTCAAGGGCCATTCGTCGGCGAATCACGAGTACACGCTGCGCCTCCTCAAGCCTGCAGCAGACGACCACTCCGCGGGCACAGCCGGCGCCGCAGCGGACGGGTCCTTCGGCTCGGGAAAGATCGAGCGTCTCTACGACATCGACTGGCACAGGACCGCCAACCTGAGCGGTTCCACACAGTACCTGGTGGCCCTGAGCGGAGCAGGGAGCGATCCGCTCTACGACCCGGTCATCCACGGGGTATACGACCCCAGCGGCAATCTGATACCGGACACGTCGGACACAAGCTCCGGCCTCGGCAAAAGTTCGGCCCTGGTCTTCACTCCGGAGAGTCCGGGCCGCTACTACGTAGCGGTCAGATCCAACGCCCTACCATGGGTCCCGCCCGGTGCGCCCGACCCTACGGGACGCGGCCATACCGGTTCGTACAGTCTCACCGTCGGCATCATCAACGAGCCGGACAACCATCACGGCAGGACGACAATGAGGCTCGGCACGGCCAACACGCCCATGGTGCTGGACCAGGAGTACAGCCAGGAATTCGAGCTGGAACACCGGGAAGACGTGGAATATATCAAGGTCTCCGTCCAGGAGGACAGGGTCTATGAGATCTACGTGCATGGAGTGTGGGACAGCTTCCCGAGCATGTCGGTGTTCACGCAGCAGGACGCCAACGGGCCGTTCTATCCCAGCATTCCGGAGGTGGCGTGCTGGACGACCTGGCACCGCGTGTTCGCCACGCCCGAGGACTTCGTTCCGTCCACCGCGACCTACAAGGATTATGTGGTCAAACTCACTGCCGGTCCGAGAGGAGCGGGAACGGAGACGGGGACGATCAAGCTGATAGACAACGACGCGGGCAACTACAGGGGCCACCGCGACCGCTGCGACTAGCCGGTGACCAAAGACAACCTGAAAGCATAGAGGGCGCCGGTTAACCGGCGCCCTCTATGCTTTCAGACAAACGGGGAGTACTGGTATCGGCAGTTACATTTCCACCCCGCCCAGGCCCTCCGGGACTCGGGGTTGACCTTCAGGATGGCGCTGAAGTCCTCGATCGCTTCCTCGTTGGCGCCGAGACGCATGCGCGCCACTCCCCTGGCGAAGCGCACCCTGGAATCGTCGGGGTCGATAACGATGACCCTGCTGAAGTCCTCGATGGCCCGGTCGTACTGACCGAGGTTGTCATGGGCAGCCCCTCTGGCGGCGAGGGCCTCCAGATTGCCGGGGTCGAGGCGCAGCGACCGGTCGAAGTCCTCGATCGCGTCGGCGGGCCTCCCGAGGTTGCCGCGAGCCACGCCCCGGCTGTGCAGGGCGCCGGCGTTGTCCGGGTCGAGCTCCAGGGCGGCATCAAGGTCCCGGAGCGCGCTCTCGTACTCGCCGAGATTGAGCTTTGTGACTGCCCTCGCGCAGCGCGAGAGGTTGCTGAGCGGCTCGATCTTGACCTTACCGGGGTGCTTCCATATTGGGGTCTGTAGCGGCGCCACTCGGTGCTTGAGTGGTCATGCGGCATGTCCAGAACAAACCCTCAGCGAAGCGACGGCAGGCTCGCAGCCCACGAGTAGCGCAGCGTTTCGTGTTGATTGGACAACCGAGACCTCCGCCTCGAACCAGACGATCGTGGGGAAGTCGACGAGGTCGAGGCCAGTCTGCACCAACCGCGGGTGGCAGACGAGGACATCGACGCCCACTGGCCCTGTACCGGCTGGCGTTCGGTCAGCCGAGGCGGAGGACATGATCGCCGCGCTACAGCGGCGCGGCATCGCCGCAGAGCCAGAGCGCATCGCCGAGCTGCGGATCGACCTGCGGCCGCCAGCTCCGCACGCGATCGCCTAGAAGCACCCTGAGCGGCCGGCGATCGTTCTTCGACGGAGCGTCTACCCTTCGCTCGACGATCGTTCGGCTCCGGGTGGATCAGCGCGAGGCTCGCCGGAGCACGAGCGCATCCACGACCCGCCCAACATGCTCGTCCGCAGCCCGATCCGCCGCGGCGGCGTGGCGTCCATCCCACCAGTCCGCTCCGACATCGAGCTCGATGCGCGTCACGGACACCCGCTCGGACTCGACATCGTCGAAGCCGTCCTCGTACCCGTTCACGACCACGCGCAGGTCGGGCGGGTACGTCGCCAGAAGTGCGATCAACTGTTGCACGGTCATGGCGGCGCCACCCTCCCTGCTCGTGGGCGGAGCCATCGGTCCACCCCGGCCCGGATGCAGACCTCCATGGTACGTGGGGGGCGTGGTCGTCATCCGCTGTCAAGCGTCGCCCCGGCGCGCACCGACCTCGATCCGCGCGGTGACCAGGCCTGGCCGTCGTGCGCTATGAGCAGTCCCATGCCCGACTCGTCACGTTGACCGGTCAGGGCCTGAGTCCTTCCGGGCCGCCCGCCTCGTCGGGCTACGCGGCGGCGCTTGCCTCCCGAACCGCCGCCGCCCGCTCCACGATCGTATCGGCGTGATCGCACCGTGTTCGAGGAAGTCCGCAACACGGTCCTGCGGCCGAGCTGCTCTACACTTGATCGGGTGATTGGCCCCAGAATGGCCGCAGAAGGCCCCACTCGAGCCATCTGAACGGACGCATGCGGCCGAATAGCCTGTAAACGTTGGTGCCCCCAAGGGGGTTCGAACCCCTGTTTCCACCTTGAAAGGGTGGCGTCCTGGTCCCCTAGACGATGGGGGCGAGCGCTGATCGAGCATACCAAGGACAGGCCGCAGTCGCCGCCGGTGAGGGCGACACCGGTCCGAAGCCGCGACGCCCCTCGAGATCTCCCGCATTCAGGCCCGAGTCACGCGCTGCGGCACTGGCGCGCACGCGCCGCGTGCCGCACCATTCGAGGCTCTAAGCCAGGAGCAGCCGTATGACATCCGAATCGTTCCTCCCGCAATCCCGCATTGTCGATGAGTACGAGAGCCCCGTATCGGGGTATCAGCTGTTGCTGCTCGTCAGGATCGCGAATTCGCCCGGCAGGCTCGGCATGCTCGCCACCACGATCGGCGAGTGCGGCGCCGACATCGGGGCCGTCGACATCTACGAGGCGGGCCGCGACTACATGGTCCGGGAGTTGCGGGTCTTCTGCCACGACGCCGCCCACGCCCGCGAGATCGTGGAGCAGGTCGACGCCCTCGAGGGCGTGGACGTGCAGCGCGCCTCGGACCGCACCTTCCAGCTGCATCGGGGCGGCAAGATCGAGATCGCCAACAAGGTGAACATCCGAACCAACGCCGAGCTCTCCCACGTCTACACCCCGGGCGTCGCCCGCGTCTCGATGATGGTCCACGACGAGCCGGACTCCGTGTGGGCGCTCACGGCGCGCCGCAATACCGTCGCCGTCGTCACCGACGGCACCGCGGTGCTCGGCCTCGGCGACATCGGCCCGGAGGCGGCGATGCCGGTCATGGAGGGCAAGTGCATGCTCTTCAAGAGCTTCGGCTCGATCGACGCCTGGCCGATCTGCCTCGACACCAAGGACCCGGACCGCATCGTCGACATCGTCGAGGCGATCGCGCCGGGCTTCGGCGGCATCCTGCTCGAGGACATCTCCGCGCCGCGCTGCTTCGACATCGAGGAGCGGCTCGTGGAGAAGCTGGACATCCCCGTCTTCCACGACGACCAGCACGGCACGGCGGTCGTGGTCCTCGCGGCGCTGATTAACAGCCTCAAGATCGTCGACAAGAAGCCCGAGGACCTGAAGATCGTCGTGCTCGGCGTCGGCGCGTCCGGCATCGCCTGCGCGCGGATCATGCTCAACTACGGCGTGCGCGACATCATCGGCTTCGACCGCACCGGGGCCGTCTACCCCGGCCGCGAGAACCTGAATCCGGCGAAGGAGTGGTTCGCCGAGCACACCAACCCGGACGGCTTCAGGGGCGACCTGACGCAGGCGATGCGCGGGGCGGACATGTTCCTCGGACTGTCGGGGCCGCGCATGCTCTCTCCGGAGCAGGTCGGCAGCATGGCCGACGATGCGATCGTGCTGGCGCTCTCCAACCCGGAGCCGGAGATCATGCCGGAGCTGATCCAGGGCAAGGCCCGCGTGATCGCGACCGGCCGCTCCGACTACCCGAACCAGGTCAACAACGTGCTCTGCTTCCCCGGGCTCTTCCGCGGCGCCTTCGACGCGGGCGCGAAGCGCATCACCGAGGAAATGAAGCTCGTCGCCGCGCACGCCATCGCCGAGGTGATCCCCGACGACCAGATCAACGAGGACTACATCCTGCCCTCGGTCTTCAACGAGGCGGTCGCGCGCAAGGTCTCCGAAGCAGTCGCCGCGGAGGCGCGCCGGACCGGGAACGTCCGCCAGCCGGGCACGCGGGTCTTCGTCTAGCCTGTCCTGATCTCGGGAGATGCGGCAGGCGCCGCCCTCGCGCTCCACTTGATCCCCAGTCGGATCGGGCTCCTTCGCGATGTCGAACGCGACCTGCGCCACTACAACTCAGACCGCGCCCATACCAGCCGCTCGAATGGTTCCGACACGCAGCCGGATGTGTCGCCGGATCCTGGAGATAGGGCAGCCTAGCCGCCGCGCAGCGTCCGGAGCAGGTCGCCCATCCTGGGTGACTGGCCGTACGCCAGCAAGTACGCCCGGAAGAGGCGGGCCGTGAGCCAAACGACGATCGCCACGCTGAGGGAGAGGACAGCGAGACTAACGAAGACCTCCAAGCCGTCCATGCCACCGAGGCTCAGCCGCATGAGGCTCGCCATTGGGGCAGTAATCGGGACGAAGCTGAGCGCCCTCGCAAGCGTCCCGTCGGGGTCATGCAGCAGGGCGGGCAGGAACCACATCGGAGCGATAGCAGGCAGCATCACGAACGCGGTGATGCTCCCCGCCTGCTGTTGGTTGGTGGTGACCGCCCCGATGGCAGCCAGCAACGTGCCAATGAGAGCGTAACCAAGGAGGAAGTAGGCAAACGCAATAAAGAGCCACCCGGGCGAGGGCATATGCGTCAACTCGGAGGGCACCCCGATCATGCGGCCGAGTACGAGTAGGAAACCGACGCCAGATACGGCCCAGACCGCCACCTGCAAGAGGCTCGCGGCTCCCAGCCCGATGAGCTTTCCGAGCATCAGATGCTCCGGCTCGATCGCGGAGAGCAACACCTCCATGATGCGGTTCTCCTTCTCCTCGGACAGACCTTGCAACAGGTAGCCAGACGCCGTGAACGCCGACACGAGGAACAACAAGCTCACAGCGACGAAGAGCAGGCTGTCGCCCACGTCAGAGTCCTCATCGGCGGGCGCACCAGACTCGGTCACTTCATCAATCACGAGTCGATAGGGCGTGATGATGCGCTCGATCCGCTCCGAGTCGACCTGTCCGAATGTCAGGTTCTCGACAACGAATCGGTGAAGGGCGCCATCCCGTCGGCCGGTGCCGAACAACCCGGCGCTCTCCTCCCGAACCTCCACCACCGTCCCCGTCTCCAGGTAGTCTGCGGGAAACACGAAGAGCCGCTCGATCCGTCCTTCAAGGAGCGCGCCTGTGGCTGTCTGCCGGTCGGGGTACGGCGTGAAGACCGTGCTGCCCTGCCTCCGAAACCGGGTGAAGAGCGGCTGGCCATCCTCGCCAGTTGTGAGGTCGATGTAGCCGACGGTTACCGTTTCAGGAGGAATAGCGGAAGGAGTGTCCTCTTCGGACGTGTCAGACCTCACCGTCTGAAATACGGCGGCGCCGACGAGGCCGAGTATTGCCAGGACGGGGATTGAAGCGACGAAGATGCGGTAGGCGAGCCGGCCGAGGGTGACGGAGAACTCGTGTCGCGCGACGAGCCATGTCTTACGCATGACGGTCCTCGACGACTCGAAGGAAGATCTCCTCCAGGCTCGGCGTTGCAAACTCGTACCGGTCAATCTTCGCGCCGCGGTCGAGCAGTGTCCGCAGCACCGCCTCCGGGGGGTGGCCGCTTGCAAGTTTGAGCACGTATCCGGGACCCTCCCGCCGGGACCCGAGCACTCCGTCAATCGCTTCCGACGCCCGGTCGCTCACGACAAAGACCTCGCTACCAGCGAAGCGGCGCTTGATCTCGGTGAGAAGGCCTTCGAGCACGAGGCGGCCGTCGTCGACCATCAGGATGCGGTCGCACAGTTCCTCGACGTCCGTCATCTGATGGGTTGAGAACATGATGGCGACGCCTGCGGCGCGCCGCTCAGCGACGATGTCCTTCATGAGTCGCACGTTGATCGGGTCCAGCCCGCTGAACGGTTCATCGAGTACGACGAATGCGGGATCATGGATGAGCGTCGCCGCGAACTGCACGAGTTGGCCGAGTCCCCGGCTGAGTTCGCGGACCTTCTTGTCCCGGTGCTCCTCGAACCCGAGACGTTCGAGGAGTTCGTTGGCACGGCGTAGAGCGGGTTCCCGGGAGACACCTCTGAGTTCGGCCAGATAGAGAAGGTTCGGGATGACCCGGAGATTGCGGTAGAGGCCGCGTTCTTCCGGGAGGTAGCCGATACGTTCACGGGTTTCCGGGGTCACGGCGGCGCCGAATATCGCCACATCCCCAGCGTCCGGCCGGATGATGTCGAGGAGCATGCGGATGGTAGTGGTCTTGCCGGCGCCGTTCGGGCCAACCAGTCCGATGATCTCGCCGGGCCGCACGGACAGGGAGACATCCTGTACGGCTATCCGGTCGCCGAACCGCTTCCACAGGCCGGTGGCTTGGACGACGGGAGTAGTCGCCGGAGTCGTTGCCATAGACCGGGATCGTAGCACGGGGCCATAGCTGTAGTGCGTCGGGGCACGTGATCGCCACCGGCCGCCCCGACTACCCGAACCAGGTCAACAACGTGCTCTGCTTCCCCGGGCTCTTCCGCGGCGCCTTCGACGCCGGCGCGAAGCGCACCACCGAGGAGATGAAGCTCGTCGCCGCCCACGCCATCGCCGAGGTCATCCCCGACGACCAGATCAACGAGGACTACATCCTGCCCTCGGTCTTCAACGAGGCGGTCGCGCGCAAGGTCGCCGCGGCGGTCGCCGCGGAGGCGCGCCGCACCGGCAACGTCCGCCAGCCCGGCTCGCGGGTCTTCGTCTAGGCTGTCGCCCCCCCGAGCGCCCTCCGATCCCCTCTCCCCTGGCGGAGGGTTAGACCGTATGGAGTGACCGGCTCCGAGTTCGCAAACTCGCGGGTTACAGACGCGAGGGCTGCAGAGCCGCATGCGAAAGGAGCCGGTCATGACGATGACTACCACATACGCAGGGATGGATGCACACGCGCGGACGATCCAGGTCGCGCTGCTGCGGCCGGGAGCGGGGAAGCCCGAGGAATGGCAGCTGGCGAACGAGCCACGGGCGGTGAAGCGCCTCGCCAGGCGTCTGCTGCGGGACGCCGAGGGTCCGGTCGTGGCCTGCTACGAAGCGGGTCCAACAGGCTTCGCGCTGCAGCGCCGGCTCGAGGCCGCGGGCATCGAGTGCCGGGTGATCGCCCCGTCCCTGATCCCGCGCCGCCCCGGCGACCGCGTCAAGACCGACCGCCGCGACGCGCGCAAGCTGGCCGAGCTGCTGCGCGCGGACCTGCTCACCGAGGTGCATCCGCCCACGGAGGACCAGGAGGCGGTGCGCGACCTCTGCCGCGCGCGCGAGGACGCCGTGGCCGACCGTACACGGGCGCGCCACCGCCTTTCGAAGCTGCTGCTGCGCCGCGGCCTCGCCTACGACGGCCGCAACTGGACGCTGCGCCACCGCCGCTGGCTGCTGACGCTGCGCTTCGAGCACCCCGCCGCGCAGGCGACCTTCGACGACTACCTGCGCGCGCTCGAGGCGGTCGAGGAGCGATTGCGCGCGCTCGAGGGGGAGCTCGATCGGGAGGCCGCCAGCGAGGCGTACAGGGAAGCGGTGGGGCTGCTGCGCTGCTTCCGGGGCATCGACACGGTGACGGCGCTGACGGTGCTGGCCGAGCTCGGCGACATCACGCGCTTCGGCAGCGCCCGGCAGTTGATGTCCTTCCTCGGGCTCACGCCGAGCGAGCACAGCAGCGGGGCGCGCCAGCGTCGGGGGCCGATCACGAAGACCGGCAACACGCACGTGCGGCGGCTGCTCGTGGAGAGCGCCTGGCACTACCGCCACACGCCGCGCGTCGGTGCGGGGCTGCGCAAGCGCAGGGAGGGCCAGCCGGGCTGGGCCGTGGCGCTGGCCGACCGCGCGCAGTCGCGGCTGCATCGCCGTCAGCGGCGCCTGCGCGCCCACGGCAAGCCGTCGGTGGTCGCCAATGTCGCCGTGGCGCGTGAGCTGGCGGGCTACATCTGGGCGATACTGAGCATCCAGGCCGGGCAGCGCGCCGCGGCCTGACGGGACGGAGCGGGACGCACGGGCAGCGGGAGCGGCGATGCGCCGCTCCGGGGCAGGGAGAGGATGGATGAGCGAGGGCAGGCTCCGGAGGATGCGCGGCTCACCCTTGCGGCAACGGCGCCCGGCGCCGTCAACCCGCGACGTTAGACGGCGACCCCTCCCGGCGAAGCACGGTCATGCGGCAAGGCCACAGGCAACCCGCGAATATCAGAGTGACACGTCGTCGCAGCAGCGCCCTCGTTCGTCCATCTCCCCCCGCTCCGGAGCCGGATCGCCACGACCACCGCCGGTGCTGCTTGACAGCCGGTCACTCCATATCAGGGTGAGGGGGACTCCGAGGCAGATCGCGTGTCGCCTGCGGGGGGCTGCGCCCCCCACACCCCATCCCGGACGAGCGCGCTGCGCGGCTCCGGCCCACCCACCCGCCCTCGGATGTTCTTTCTGTGGGGGCTCCGCCCCCACGCCCCCGCCCGGATCGGCAGCCGGAACACAGCCTCGAGGGCGCGCCTTCGGATCCCCCCTCCCGCGAGAGGAGAGGGAGCCGGAGCGCCCTCGGAACGGGGTTTTCGCAAAGGTCTCCCGAGGGAGAGCGGACAGGTCGCGGCCTACTGGTAGGAGTAGCGCTGCTCCTTCCACGGGTCGCCGTGGATGTGGTAGCCGTACATCTCCCAGAAGCCCGGACGCACCTCGGGCAGGAACTCGATGCCGCGCACCCACTTCGCGCTCTTCCAGAAGTAGAGCTGCGGGATCACGCCGCGCAGCGGACCCCCGTGGTCGCGCTCGATCGGGTTGCCGTCGTGCGTGTGCGCGAGCAGCACGCCCTCGTGCAGCAGCTCGTCCAGCGACACGTTCGTCGTGTAGCCGCCGTAGGAGTGGAACATCACTTCCTTCGCCTCGGGCAGCACGTTGGCGAGGGCCATCACGTCCGTGAAGCGCACGCCGCGCCAGTGGTTGTCGTAGCGGCTCCAGGTGGTGACGCAATGGATGTCCGAGGTGTCCTCCGCCTGCGGCAGCGCGTTGAACTCCTCCCAGTCGAGGCGCACCTCCTCCTCGACCAGGCCGAAGATGCGGAACTCCCAGGTCGCGAGGTCGATGCGCGGGGTGGAGCCGTAGGTCAGCACCGGCCAGCCATCGGTCAGCCGCTGTCCCGGCGGGAGCCGGTCCTCGGGCGGGCGAACCGGCTTACGGCCGGGCAGATTGCTCGTCGTCACGAAAGCTCGCTCCTCACCATGGCGCTCAGGGTCCTGCTCGCACGCGCCGATTGCTCACGACCATCGTATCGGATGCGCGCTCACAGGCGAGGGGCAACGGACCGCAACGGCGCCCTTCGATAGGATGGAGGCATGGAGCAGGCCGTCGCCGCAGCCGGATCGGACGAGGACGCCGCGCGCCCGGGCGCGTTGCGCGGGCAGCTCCGGCGCTTTGCCGGCATCGTCGCGGCGGTCGTGATCCTCGACCAGCTGACGAAGGTGCTCGTGCGCGCCTGGCTGAGCGAGGGCGAGACCTGGCCCGAGGGCTTCGAGCTGATCCGCATCTCGCACGTCGAGAACTCCGGGGCGGCGTTCGGGATCCTGCAGGACGGCGGCCCGTTCCTGATCGCCAGCTCGATCCTCGGCGCCGTGATCGTGCTGATCTTCCTGCGCGCCGCCCCGCCCGGCGACCGCCTCTACGAGGCTGCGCTCGCGCTCGTGCTCGGGGGCGCCGTCGGCAACCTGATCGACCGGCTCTTCCGAGGCACGGTGACGGACTTCATCGACCCCACCCACTACCCCTCCTTCAACATCGCCGACTCCTCGATCGTGGTCGGCGTGTGCGCGCTCGCCGTGCTCTCGCTCGTCCGTCCGGGCAGCAAGCAGGAGAGCGCCTGATGCAGCAGGAACGCTTCGCCGCACCGCGCACGGACCGGCTCGACCGGCTCGTCGCCGAGCAGCTCGTCCACCTCTCGCGCAGCCAGGCGCAGCGGCTGATCGAGGAAGGCCGCGTCGAGGTCGCCGGCGAGCCGCGGACCCGCGCCGGCCGCGATGTCGCCGAGGGGACCGAGATCAGCGTCCGGCTCCCCGCGCAGCCGGACCTCGACGCGATGGCGCTCGACGTGCCGCTCGAGGTGCTGTTCGCCGACGAGCACACGCTGATCATCGACAAGCAGCCGGGGCTGCTGGTGCATCCGGTGCAGGGCCGCCCGGCGGTCACGCTGATACACGCCGTGCGCACCCGCTACCCGGAGGTGCAGGAGATCGGCGGGACGCGCTCCGGCCTCGTGCACCGGCTCGACCGCGATACCTCCGGGGTGATCGCCTTCGCACGCTCCGCCGCCGCGCGCGACGCGCTGCGCGCGCAGTGGAAGGCGCGCGAGACGCTCAAGATCTACCTCGCGATCGCCGAGGGCGTCGTCGAGCCGCGCCGCGGCCACATCGACGCGCCGCTCGGCCCCGACCCGGCGCACCCGACGCGCCGCGCCGTCGTCGAGCGCGGCGATCCCGCGTTCAGCGAGTACCGGGTGCTGGAGCAGTACGGCGAGGAGGCCGCCTTGCTCGAAGTCCGCATCCTCACCGGCCGCACGCACCAGATCCGCGTCCATCTGCAGGCGACCGGCCACCCGATCCTCAGCGACGGCGTCTACGGCCAGCCCTCGCCGCGGATCGCGCGGCAGGCGCTGCACGCGCGCCGCCTCGGGCTCTGTCTGCCCTCGAGCGGCGAGTGGCGCGAGTTCGAGGCGCCGCTCCCGCAGGACATCAGTGGCGCCATCGAGGCGCTGCGCGCCGACCACGGCGTGGAGGCGCAGCCGCTGGCGGCGTCCAACGGGGGAGGCGCGCGATGAGCGTCCGCGTCCGCTACGCGCCCAGCCCCACGGGCGACCCGCACGTCGGCAACATCCGCACCGCGATCTGGACCTGGCTGCACGCCCGCCGCCACGGCGGCGCCTTCATCCTGCGCATCGAGGACACCGACCAGTCGCGCGCCGTCGAGGGCTCCGTCGAACGCATCGAGGACTCGCTGCGCTGGCTCGGCCTCGAGTGGGACGAGGGGCCCGCCGCCGGCGGCGACTACGGCCCCTACGTGCAGTCACAGCGCCTCGAGCGCTACCACGCCGCGAGCGAGGCGCTGCTTCGCGACGGCCACGCCTACCGCTGCTTCTGCACGCCGGACGACCTGCGCGCGATGCGCGAGCGCCAGCGCGCCGCCGGCCGCCCGCAGGGCTACGAGGGCGCCTGCCGCGACCTCGACGCCGCGCGGTCCGCCGAGCGAGCCGCCGGCGGCGCGCCGCACGTGATCCGCTTCCGCATGCCGCGCGAGGGCGTCACCGTCTTCAGCGACCTGGTCCGCGGCGAGATCCGCTACGAGAACCGCCTGCTCGACGACCTCGTGCTCCTCAAATCGGACGGCTTCCCCACCTACCACCTCGCCCACGCCGTCGACGATCACGCGATGGCGATCACGCACGTCACCCGAGGCGACGAGTGGATCCCCTCGACGCCGCGCCACGTGCGGATCTTCGAGGCGCTCGGCCATGAGCCGCCGATCTACGTGCACACGCCCGTGATCCTCGGGCCCGACGGGGGCAAGCTGTCCAAGCGCCACGGCGCGCAGTCCGTGCTGGACTACGCCGACCAGGGCTACCTGCCCGAGGCGCTGCTCAACTTCCTCGCGATCATGGGCTGGGCGCTCGACGACAAGACCGAGATCCTCTCGGGCGAGGAGATGTCCGCCGCCTTCGACCTCGCCGACCTCAACCCCGCGCCCGCCGCCTTCAACAGCGAGAAGCTCGAGTGGATGAACGGCGTCTACATGCGCCAACTGCCCGAGGCCGACCTGACCGCGCGCTTCGCCGAGCGCCTCGACCGCGACCTCCCGGCCTCGGTCGAGCGGCCGGCCGACCGCGAGCTGGTCGCGCAGTTCACCCCGCTGATCCGCGAGCGCGTGAAGCTGCTCTCCGAGGTCGCCGGCCTGACCGACTTCTTCTTCGCCGACGACGTCCCGGTCGCCGAGCCGGGCGAGTTCATCGGGCGCTCCTTCCGCAAGCAGCCGGAGCAGGCCGCGCCCGCGCTGGCCGCCGTCGCGGCGGCGCTCGAGCCGCTGAGCGGCGACTGGCGCAGCGACACCCTCGAGGCCGCACTGCGCGCGCTCGCCGAGGAGCTGGACGTGCGCGCCGGCGACCTGTTCATGCTCTGCCGCGTCGCGGTCACCGGAAAGCGCGTCACCCCGCCGCTCTTCGAGACGATGGAGATCGTCGGCCCCGCCCCGTCCCTCGAGCGCCTCGCCGCCGCCGAGGCCGCCCTGCGCGCCGCCTACCCCGCCTGAGCGGCAGCCTCGAGGCGCACGGCGCGCCCTCGAGGGATCGTGACCACTGGCCGAGGCTTTGCTAGGGTGGAGAGGTCCGCTGGGGACTCGTCTAATGGTAGGACAGCTGACTCTGGATCAGTAGGTCGGGGTTCGAATCCTCGGTCCCCAGCCAGACCCCACATACGAAGTTCGAGTATCGCCGGGCGCGTAATGGACAGGCTGTCCATTGCGCTGCCCGGTACAGGGCGCGGGTGGGCGCGGTTCCCACAGATCCTTGACTAGCGAACTTGTGTTCGCTAGTCTTCATGCGCCGTCATCCGCCGACGTCCAAGGACGGGCTCCCCTCGGTCATGGCGCAGTTCGCGGGTTGATCCAGGGGAGGCCGGCTTGATGGTCGAGGAGATGATGGTCCGGGGCATGACCGTATCGAGCGTTGAGTTCGACGCGCTCGGCGAGCTCTTCCGACTACAGGCAACCCGGCAGGGTCAAATGCCAATCATCGAGAACGGCGACCTTAAGCGAATGCTCGAACCACCCGGAGTAGAGGCGTTCCTCGTTCGTCTCGACGGCTTCATTCAATGGTGGCCATCCGCAGGACGGGATGCGCTCCCCGAGAGGGCCGAAGTACTCACGGCTGTCGAGGGGACTCCCCAGTGGGTTCCAGCTTGGGGGCGGGGGTAGGCGTGAAGCTGGACGAGCAGGTCGGCAGCCGGATCATGGCGGCTATAGGGAAAGGGGAGGCCGTCCTGGGAAACCAAGCGCGAGGTCAGACGGCCCTCCGCGGTAAGCCCACCACCAGCTTGAATTGGCAGCGCTACGCGGAGTGGCGGAGCCAGGCGCTCGCGTGCCTCACACAGGTGTTTGGACCCGCTCACACCTATACCGAGAGCTTTGCATCGCAAGTCGGGAGCCGCCCGCAGAAGTCCAAAGTCGATCTCGGAGTGGGGATTCTCCGCGCCGCGCTCGAGGACGTGGAACAAGGACATCTCCAAACGGTTCAGCAGCTTGCTACCGCTGAAGTCTTCTCGGACTTCATCGATCAGGCCGACCATCTGCTTCAGAAGAGCTACGTGATGCCAGCGGCCTCGCTCGCGGGAGCAGTCTTGGAGAACGGGCTTCGGTCGCTTGCCGAGCGGAACGATATCGTCGTGAAGGCGCACGACGGCCTCTCCGCGCTCAACGACAAGCTGCGTGCGAAGGACGTCTACAATCCGCTCCGCCAGCAGCAAGTGGCTTACTGGGTGAAAGTGCGTAACGCCGCCGACCACGGACGTTTCGACGACTTCAAGGAAGCCGACGTGGCTGAGCTCATTAGGGGCGTGCGTGGCTTCATGGCTGACTACCTCTAGCGCCAGCTAGCGCACTTACCCGACTCTCCTCGTGGACACGATAAGCCCCCGGCTCTCACCGGGGGCTCCTTGCTCGTAGGTCCGAGGGCCGCTGTCAGTCCTCGTCCCACTCGTGCTCGTGGGGCTCCGCGCCACCTGGGTGCTCGTGGACGGCGATGAGCCGCTCATCGTCCTCGTGGGCGTGCCGCACTGGGCTGTCCCCCGGCAGGGGCGCACGGGCGATGTCGGCCTCGCTGATGGGGCCGAACTCGCCCTGGTACTTGTCCCGCCATCGCTTCGTCGGCATGGCTACACCTTCTTCGTGAGGCTGCGGTCGACCTGGTAGCGCGACCCCGCGACCGTGCGGTGCGGGTTGCCCGCGACGAACATCGTAGCGGCCTCGCGGCGGTCATGGCCCCGCCGGCCTGTATCATCGCGGTGCACGGCGAAGATGACCGGAGGGACAGAATGGCCTACGCGACGATACTCACCGAGACGCGTGATCGCGTCCGCTACGTGACGCTCAACCGACCAGAGCGGCGCAACGCGCTCAGCCTCGAGCTGCAGAACGAACTGCTCGACGCCCTCACGGCGGCGGAGCAGGACGAGGAGGCAGGCAGCATCGTGATCCGCGGCGCGGGTCCGGCGTTCTGCTCGGGCTTCGACATCACCCCGCGCGGCCGCACGCCCGGCGGCGAGACGCCGATCCGGGCCGACATCAACAACCTGCGAGGGACGACCCGGCGGTTCGCGCTGATCTGGGAACTCAGCAAGCCCGTGATCGCGCAGATCCACGGCTACTGCGTCGCCGGCGGCACGGACCTCGCGATGCACTGCGACATGATCATCGCCGCCGAGGACACGCAGATCGGCTTCCCACCCGTCCGCGCGCAGGGCGCCCCACCGACCCACATGTGGACCTACATGGTCGGCCCGCAGTGGGCGAAGCGGATGCTGCTCACCGGCGACTTCATCGACGGCACGACCGCCGAGCGGATCGGGCTCGTGCTGAGCGCGGTCCCGGCGGAGCGGCTCGCCGACGAGGTCCACGAACTCGCCTCGCGGGTCGCGATGATCCCCAACGACCTGCTCGCCGCGAACAAGGGGATCGTCAACAAGGCGATCGAGTTGATGGGCCGCACCATGCTGCAGGAGGCGGCGCGCGAGACGGATGCGATCGCGCACAAGACCGACGCCGCCCTCGAGTTCTCCAGGATCGGCCGCGAGCAGGGGCTCAGGGCCGCCCTCGCCTGGCGCGACGACAAGTTCAATCAGTAGACCCCCGCCGGGCAGGAGGCAGGCATGAGGCTCTTCCTGCGCCTGTTCGTTCCGTTCCACGTCTTCGTCTTCCGGCTGACCGGGGGACGGGTGATGGGCCGGTTCGAGCTGCCCGTGCTGCTGCTGACGACCTCGGGCCGGCGCTCGGGGAAGCAGCGCACGGTACCGCTGCTCTACCTCGAGGAGGACGGCGCGCTGCTGGTCGTCGCCTCGAACGGGGCGGAGCCGAACAATCCGGGCTGGTACCACAACCTCGTCGCCAACCCCGCGGTCGAGGTACGGACGCGTGCCGACAGGCGCTCGCTGCGAGCCGAGCCCTCGGCCGGCGAGGACCGGCATCGCCGCTTCGAGCGCTTCAAGACCGCGGCGAACCGCTACGCGACGTACGAGTCGCAGACCGACCGGGAGATACCGGTCGTGGCGCTGCGGGAGGCCTCGGCCTCGCCGTAGTTCCCCGAGGTATCCCGGGAACAGCCGGCCCGCCGCCCCGGCTGCGGCTGCCGGGCGATGCGGCGCGGGGCTATGCTCCCGCCATGAGTCGCGAGCGCGCGGCCCCCGTGGACGGCGACGAGCCGCGATCACCGCCGCCGGCCGCCGCGAGGCGTCGCGGCGTCTTCTGGGGCTGGTGGATCGTCGTGGGGGCCGTCGTCGCGCAGTTCGCGGCGATGGGCGCCGGCGGCGGCATCGCCGGCGTCTTCCTCCGCCCGATGACCGAGGACCTCGGCTGGACCGCCGCCGAGTACACCCTCGGAGGCTCCTCCGCCTTCCTGCTCGGCGGCGTCGCCGGCTTCCTGATCGGGCCGCTCGTCGACCGCTACGGCGCGCGACCGCTGATGCTTGCCGGCGCCTGCATCTACGCGGCCGCGTTCCTCGCCATGTCACGCGTCGAGGAGCTGTGGCAGTTCGTCGCGCTCTCGATGATCGCCGGCGGCGCCGGCCTCTCGATGGTCGGGCCGCTGGTCGTGAACGCGACGCTCTCGAAGTGGTTCGTCGTGCGGCGTGGATGGGCGATCGCGCTCGGCTCGTCGGGCATCTCGTTCGCGGGGCTGATCATGCCGCTGACGATGACGCGCATCGTCGACTCGGCCGGGTGGCGCGACGCCTACGCGATCCTCGCGGTCGTCGTGTTCGCGCTCGTCGTCCCGGTCGCGCTCGTGATGCGCCGCCAACCCGAGGACTACGGGCTGCTGCCGGACGGCCTCGAGCCCGGCGCGACCGCGGACATCGACCGCATCGCGGCCGAGGCGCAGGAGCGCGACGCCGCGAACTCCTACACGCGCGGCGAGGCGTTGCGCACGCCCGCGATCTGGCTGCTCATCGTCGGCTACGGGCTGAACATCATGGCGCTCTCGGCGGTGCTGGTGCACGCCATTCCGTTCATGACGGACAACGGCTTCACGCGCACCGAGGCCGCGCTGGCGCTTGCGGTCAACGGCGGCGCGAACCTCAGCTCGAAGTTCGTGTGGGGCTACTTCCTGCAGCGGGTGCACGTCCGCTACCTCGGGGCAACCGCGCTGTCGATCTCGGCGACGGGCGTGGTGATCATGCTCGTCGCGGCGCAGGCGGGCGCGCTGCCGCTGATGTTCATCGGGTTCTTCTGCTGGGGCTTCGGGTTCGGCGGCACGGTGCCGCTGAGCGAGTTCATCTGGGCGAAGTACTTCGGGCGCGTGCACATCGGGGCCGTGCGAGGCGTCGGGGCGCCGTTCACGATCGTCTTCGGCGCGCTGGGCCCGGTTCTCGGCGGGCTGTACTTCGACGCGGCCGGTTCGTACGAGGGCGTCTTCGCGGTGTTTGTCGCCGCCTACCTCAGCGGCGCCCTCGCGATCCTCGCCTCACGCGAGCCGCCGCCGAAGCGGCTGCCCGCCGAGGCGGCGGGGTAGGCCTGGGCCGCGCGCCCTCGACAGGGTTCACGCGCGTACCGATACTCGCGCCGACGCACCAGCGAGGACGCGAGCGCGACAGCGAGCGGGTCCAGTCGAGGAGACCAGGATGACGACCACCGACACCACGACCGACGAGCTGCTGGCGGAACGCGATGGCCACGTCCTCGTCCTGACCATGAACCGGCCCCACCGGCTCAACGCCATCAGCAGACCGATGCTGCAGGAGTTGGTGGACCAGCTCAACGCCGCGAACCGCGACCCGGAGGTGCGCTGCATCATTCTCACGGGCGCCGGCCGCGGCTTCTGCTCGGGCCTCGACCTGGTCGACCGCTCCGCCGCGCTGAACGACGAGTCGAGCGAGCGCCCGCCGCCACAGCTGTTCGACACGCGGGGCACGCCTCCCTCGACGTTGTTCCACATGGACAAGCCGGTCATCGCCGCCGTGAACGGCGCCGCCGCCGGCTACGGGATGGACCTCGCGCTGCTCTGCGACATTCGCATCGCGGGCGAGTCGGCGAAGTTCGCGCCGGTGATGGTGAAGCGCAACGTGCTGCCCGAGTCGGGCGGCAACTGGCTGCTCCCGCGCCTCGTGGGGTGGGGGAAGGCCGCGGAGATCTTCTTCCTCGGTCGCAACCTCGACGCCCGGCAGTGCCTCGAGTACGGCCTCGTGAACAGGATCGTCCCGGACGCTGAGCTGATGACCGAGACGATGGCCTGGGCCCAGGAGATCGCGGCCAACGCGCCGATGGCGGTGCAGGCGACCAAGCGCATGATGCGCCAGGGCCTCGACGAGGGCTTCGACACGACGGTCGACCACGTCTACGGGCACCTCGGCCGGCTCTTCGCCGCCGACGACTTCCGCGAGGGCGTCGCGAGCTTCATCGAGCGGCGCAACCCGGAGTTCAAGGGGCGGTAATCAGGGGACGGGACTGACCTCGAGCGGCTCGTATCCCGCGCGCTCGAGGGGTCGCGGGGCAGTCGCCCCTGGCGAGCCGGCTACATCCCGTCCAGGATGCCGAGGCGCATGGCAGTGAGGACCGCCTGCAGCTTCGTCGTTGCGTTCAGCTTCCGCCGGAAGTGGCGGACGTGATTGCGCACCGTGTGCAGGCTGATGCCGAGCTCGTCGGCTATCTGCTGTGTCTCCCGCCCCAGCGCCACCAGCCGCAGCACCTCCAGCTCGCGCGCGGTCAGCGGCGCGGCGCCGGCCGGGTCCGAAGCAGCGGGAGCGCCCGAGACGATCTCGACTCCCTGCTCGCTCAGCTCGCTCCTGATGCCGTCCGTGGTGCGCCCGGCCTCGGGGCTATCGTCGAAGAGGTGCACCAGCAGGGGCGCGTCCATGTCGGCACAGACCGCGATCATGGGAGTGAGCCTGACCGTCTTGTGCTCCCCGGAGGCGGAGCGCATCTGCATCGTGGCAGCGCCCGGAACTCCACCGGCCCTCAGGGCGGTGATCGAGGGGCAGCCCTCCACGCATGCGGGAGTGAAGCCCCCTGGCACCTGCCCCGCCACCACGTCGTAGCACCGCCGCCCGACGACCTGCTCGGGTGAAAAGCCGAGGATCCGCTCTGCCTCCGGGTTCCAGAACAGGATGGTCTGGTCCAGGGACATCGCGTAGACGCCGAACGGTGCCGGGCTCAGCAGTGCGAAGATGCCTTCTGCGTTCAAGGTCGCCCACCTGTTAACACAATCAGCAGGTGGGAAATCGGTCCGTCCTGTGACGCGACGGCCCACCATGCCATGCCCGTGCTACCGATACGCCAAGAGACTTACTCACACCGGGGAGATCGTCCATAACACAACCATGCTGGAGTGCGCCACCACGCGCCACGCTTCCCGGTGCGACTCTCCATCAGACAGAGCAGTCCCCTCCCGATCGGACGGCCGCCGGCGACGCCGCGTCGTCCGAATTCGCTGTGCACGTCTGACAGTCTTCGTGATCGCCGCACTCTCCGCTAGACCCGCAACTCGATCGACTCGAGGGCGGGGACCAGCAGCGCGGGGACGCGCTCGCGCACCAGATCCACTGTCCAGCCTCCCTCGTGGAAGATACGGATCTTCGGGTCCGGGTGCGAGTAGAGCGAGAGCCGGTCCGCGCCCATCCCGAAGATCTGCCCCGTGATCTCCTGCGCCTCGTCGCTGGCGAGGTAGACGACGATCGGGGCGCACTCCTCGGTCGTGCCAGTGCGCATCGCTCCGCGGCCGCCGTGCGTGAGGCCTCGAGCGCCCTTGATGTCGCCAATGTTGTCGGGGATGGTCGCCGTCATCTCCGTCGGCGCCGAGGGCGAGATCGCGTTGACGGTGATGCCGTACTTGATCAGCTCCAGCGCCCAGCCGCGCGTGATCGTGGCGATAGCGCCCTTCGTCGCCGAGTAGTTGGAGTTGCCCGTGTAGCCGCTGAGGCCGCTGTCGGCGGTCATGTTGATGATGCGCCCGCTCCCCTGCGCCCGCATGTGGCGCGAGGCGAAGCGCGTGCAGGCGAAGTGACCCTTCAGGTTCGTCGCCAGCACCTCGTCGTACTCCTCCTCGGTCATGTTGAAGATCATGCGATCACGCACGATCCCCGCGTTGTTCACGAGAATGTCGATGCTCCCGAAGGCCTCGACGCAAGTCTCGACGATGCGCTCGCCCGCATCCCAGCTGGCGATGCTCTCGGCGAAGGTCACGGCGTTGCCGCCGGGCCCGGCGTCGATCTCCTGCGCGAGCGCCTCGCACTGGTCCGGATCGCGCCCGTTGACCACCACGTTCGCGCCCGCCTCGGCGAGCCCCACGACGTAGGCGCGCCCCAGCCCGCGCGTCGAGCCTGTCACCACCGCGTTCTTTCCTGCCAGCAGCACGCCTGCCTCCCTTCCAACCCGCTCCGTTGCGGCCACCTTAGCGGACCGGGACGCCCTCGGAGCGGCCGGCGCGCTACCCTCCCGGCAGTGACGAGAGGAGATAGCCCATGACCGACACGGAACAGACGCGCGAGCAGACACTCGAGGGCAAGGCGGCGCTCGTCACCGGCGGCGCTTCCGGCATCGGCGCGGCCACGGTCGAGGCGCTCGCGCGGCGCGGCGCCCGCGTGGCGGTGCTGGACCGCGATGGCGAGGGCGCAGCGCGCAGCGCGGCGGCCGCCGAGGCGCTCTCAGGCGGCGCGCTGACGCTCCCCCACGACCTCGCCGACACGGCAGGCATCCCCGGCGTCGTGCGCCGGGTGCTGGACGCCTTCGGGCACATCGACATCCTCGTGAACTGCGCCGGGATCAGCGCACGCGGGGGGCTGCTCGACCTGGCGGAAGCGGACTGGGATCTCGTGCACATGGTGAACCTCAAGGCGCCGATGCTGCTGATGCAGGAGGTGGCGCGGCACATGATCGAGCGCGGCGAGGGCGGGCGGATCGTGAACGTCAGCTCCAGCTCGGCGTTCCGCGCGCGCTCACACGTCGCCTACGCCAGCTCGAAGGCGGCGATCGTCCAGCTCTCCCGCAGCGCGGCCGCGGAACTCGCGCCCTACGACATCAACGTCAACGCCGTCGCGCCGGGGCTGACCCGCACGGGGATGACGGGCGACCGGGACATCGACACGGACGCGCGCTCCGGGCACCTCTCGAATCTCTTCGGGCGCGCCGCCGAGCCGCCGGATGTGGCCGCGGCGATCGTCTTCCTCTGCCTGCCGGAGAGCCGCCAGATCACCGCGCAGACGATCCACACCTCGGCGGGCCTCGTCGTCTGAGCGCCGCGCGACGCGGTACCATCCGCGAGGCAGCGCGCACGACAACAGGGGGTGAAGCATGGCAGACCGGGGCATCGACATCGCAAGCCGGCTGGACGAGATGCACCTGGAGGCCTACCAGGGCATGGAGGTGCGCGAGCTCGACGTCGACGACGTCGCCGGCTCCGTCGCGTCGCTGCGCGCCAGCTCCGCCCTGCGTGAGCGCGAGCCGCTGCCCGAGGGCGTCACGGCCGAGGACCGCTTCGCCCCCGGCCCCGATGGCGCGCCGGACGTGATGGTGCGGCTCTACCGCCCGGAGGGCCTCGCCCCCGGCGGTCCGGCCTTCTACTGGATTCACGGCGGCGGGATGGTCCTCGGCAACGTCGACAACAGCGACGGCTTCTGCGGGCAACAGGCGGCCGACCTCGGCATCCTCGTCGCCTCCGTCGAGTACCGGCTCGCGCCGGAGCACCCCTACCCCGCGCCGCTGGAGGACTGCTACGCCGGCCTGCGCTGGTTCGCCTCATCGACCGAGGAGCTGGGGATCGACCCGGCGCGGATCGCCATCGGCGGCGGGAGCGCGGGCGGCGGGCTCGCCGCGGGACTCGCGCTGCTCGTGCGCGACCGCGGTGAGATCGACATCTGCTTCCAGCTGCTGGTCTACCCGATGATCGACGACCGCAACATCACCAACAGCAGCCACGCCATCACCGACCTGCGGCTCTGGAACCGCCAGAAGAACATCGTGGGCTGGAGCGCCTACCTCGCGGGCAACAACGGCGGCGAGGATGTCTCGCCCTACGCCGCGCCGGCGCGGGCGACCAACCTCGAGGGGTTGCCGCCCGCCTACATCAACGTCGGTGCGCTCGACCTCTTCATGGACGAAGACGTCAGCTATGCGCAGGAGTTGCTGGCGGCGGGCGTGCACACGGAGCTGCACGTCTACCCGATCGCCTTCCACGGATCGTCGAACAGCGTCCCCGACTCGCCGATCTCGAAGCGCTGGGCCGCGGACCAGCAGGACGCCCTGCGCCGAGCGCTGCTCGGCGACTGAGAGGCGGCAGCAGCAGAGCTGCTAGGGCAGGTCCGCCGGCGTCAGCTCGAACTCCTCGAGCATCTGCGGGGTCGTCACGATCCGGCCGCTGATCATCGAGGGCTCCGTGACGGCCAGCCGCAGGCACGCCTCGGCGACATGCTCGACGGGCGTGACGCGGTCCTTGTTCGCCTCGGTGATGATCCCGAAGTATTCGACGCCCGGGGTGGCGATCAGGCCCGGCTGGATCGCGTTGACGGCGATCGCCGGCTGCTCGGCGGCGAAGCCGGTGCTGAAGCGCTCCAGCGCCGCCTTGCACATGCCGTAGATCGTGCCGCCCCTGCCCTCCGCGCCCAGCTCCGGGTGCAGCGCGGCGCCGGATGACATGTTCACGATCGCGCCCCGCTCCCGCTCGCGCATGCCGGCCGCGACCAGCTGCGCGAGGTGCACGGCGGCGTGCACCTGGATCTCGAACATCACCCGCTCCTGCTCGGCGGGGAACGCATCGGTGGGGTTGTACCAGGTCACCGCGCCGTTGTTGACGAGGATGTCGACGGGACCGAGCTCCGCCTCCGCCGTCTCGATCAGGCGCTCGCGATCCTCGGCGGAGATGAGGTTGCAGGGCACCGCGAGCGCCTCCCCGCCCGCCGCCTCGATGCGTGCGACGACGCCGTTGAGGCTGCCGGAGAGCAGCCGGTGGTCGCCCTCGTTCACGGTTCGCGCGGCAAGCGCGACGCGCGCGCCCTCCATCGCGTAGCGCACCGCGATCGCCTCGCCGATGCCGCGCGACGCCCCGGTGACCACCGCGACGCGTCCTTCGAGCTGTCCGCCCTCAGCCATTTTCGTCCCTCCCATGCATATTCAAGCCGCCCGCTACAGCCCGGATGCCGGACAGCGGCGGCCCCATCCCGATATGCTGTCGCAGGTCTCGCCCGCGATGCGGGCCTGACGGTACGACACCCGTGACCAGGCCACGAGGGGAACACGAGGGGAATTCGCACATGTCGCTCGATAACAAGGTCGCACTCGTCGCCGGCGCCAGCCGCGGCATCGGAGCGGATATCGCGAAGTACCTCGCCCGCGCCGGCGCGAAGGTCGCCGTCGCGGCCCGCACCGTCGAGGTCACGGACGCGCGCCTGCCCGGCACGATCCACTCGGTCAGCGAGGAGATCGCCGCCGAGGGCGGGACGGCGCTGCCCGTGGTGATGAACCTGCGCGACGCCGAGAGCATCACCGACGCGGTCGATCAGGTGATGGCCGAGTGGGGCCGCATCGACATCCTCGTCAACAACGCGGCGATCTTCATCCCGGGCGGGATCGTGGACGCGCGCGAGCGCCACATCGAGCTGAGCATCGCGATCAACCTCGTCGGCCCGATCGTCTCGATGCGCGCCGTGGCGCCGCACATGCAGGCGGCGGGCGGCGGGCACATCATCAACGTCTCCTCGCGCGGCTCGACCTTCCCGGGCGTCGGCCCCTACACGGAGGAACAGATCGCCCGCGTCGGCGACCTGCTGTACGGGCCGGAGAAGTCCGGCCTGGAGCACTTCTCGCAGCGCCAGGCGATGGCGCTGCAGGCCGACAACATCGCCGTCAACGTGCTCTCGCCCAACGGCCGTGTGAGGACGCCGGGCAATCTCTTCTTCGAGAACGACCCGGAGAACCCGGACCTCGACTTCGAGACCGCGGACGCGATGGGCAAGGCGACCGTCTGGATCTGCGAGCAGGACGCGAGCAGCTACACCGGCAACATCGTCTACGACGAGGATCTCGTGGGAGAGCACAACCTCTAGCGTCCGCCTCGTGGCCCGGCCCGGCCTGCGGCGAGCCTGCGGACCGGCGCTCGCCGCGCTGCTGCTGCTGCTCGCCGCCTGCGGCGGGCTGTTGCCCGGCGAGGATCGCGAGGCCTCAGCGACTCCGTCCACACCCGCCCCGGCGGCGGCCACCCCGGCGGCGACGTCACCCTCGGCTGCGACGGCCTCGACCACGCCCACGCCGCGCTCCGCCTCGCCGACCCCGACGGCGTCGCCCCCAGCGACGCCCACCCCGGCGCCAACCGGGGAGCCGATCACGCTGACCGTCGCCGCCGTCGGGGACCTGATGTTCGCGCGGGACATCGTGACGCTGATGGAGCAGTTCGGCCCCGCCTACCCGTTCGAGCGGGTCGCGCCGCTGCTGGCCGGGAGCGATCTGCTGATCGGCAACCTCGAGGGCACGTTCACCGAGCGCGGGCAGCGGCTCGACAAGTACTACACCTTCCGCGCGCCGCCGGTGCTCGCCGAGACGCTGACCGCGGCCGGCTTCGACGCCGTCTCGCTGGCGAACAACCACGCGCTCGACTTCGGAACCGAGGGGCTGCTCGACACGCTCGACGCGCTGGACACGCTCGGCGTCGCGCACTTCGGCGCCGGCCTCGATCGCGGCGAGGCGGAGGCGCCGTTGATCCTCAGCGCGGATGGAGCGTTCGTCGCGTTGCTCGGCTTCAGCGGGGTAGAGGCTTCGATCTTCGCGGAGGGGAACCAGCCCGGCGTCGCCCGCGCCGAGCGTGAAGCGGTGGCCTCCTCGGTCGCCTCGATCGCGCCCGCGGTGGACTTCGTGATCGTGGTCTTCCACTTCGGGACCGAGTACGACGCCGTGCCGACCGCGCAGCAGCGCGCGCTGGCCGCGGCCGCGGCCGATGCGGGCGCCTCGCTGGTGATCGGCCATCACGCCCACACGCTGCAGCCGTGGGAGCGGCGGGGGAACGCGCTGATCCTCTACGGCCTCGGCAACTTCGTCTTCGACCTGGACCGCGAGGATCTCGCGACGCTCGGCGAGGGGCCCTTCGCGACCGCCGTCGCGATCGTCGAACTGAGCAGCGTCGCGCCCCCGAGCCTGCGCTTCCGGCCGGCGTACATCGACCCGGACGAGAACCGCCCGCGGCCCGCCAGCGCCGCGGAGCGCGCACGCATCCTCAAGGCGCTGTCGGAGCTCGGGGCTGACTGACCGCCTCCCCGGAGCCTCGGCGGGGACGTGTTACGCTGCGGCCACGCCCCGTTCGCGCGAGCCGATGGACGCGCAGCGTCGCTCGCGAGGCGCCGCACGCGGGGCCGGGGGGCCGTTTGAGCGACGACCGCGCCACGGGCGCCCGCGAGGTACCGGACACCGAGGCGCTGCGGACTCCGGATCGGCCGGGAACCTGGGCCTCCCTCCAGATCACGAACTTCCGCTACCTCTGGCTCGGCCAGGCCGGCCACGCCGCCGGCATCTGGATGGAGCAGGCCGCGCGGCCCTTCCTCATCCTCGATGTCACGGGCGGCTCGGCCCTCCACCTCGGCGGCGTGCTGGCCGTGCGCACGGTCCCGCAGTTCATATTCGGCATGTGGGCGGGCGTCATCGCCGACTCATTCGATCGCCGCCAGGTGCTGCTGATCGGCAAGGCGGCGACGCTGCTGCTCAACATCGCCTTCGTCGCGATCCTCGCGGCCGGGATTCTCGAACTCTGGCACCTCTACGCGTACGGCGTGCTTCGAGGCACGCTGATGGCCTTCGATCAGCCGGCGCGGATGGGCCTCGTGCCCTCCGTGGTCCCCCAGACGTACGTCACGAACGCCGTCGCGCTGATGAGCGCGACGCAGAACACGATGCGCATCTTCGGGGCCGCGAGCGGCGGCGTGCTCTACGCACTCTTCGGCGCGACCGGAGCCTTCGCCCTGATCGCCGCGGTCTACGCCGTGCCGGTCGCCTCGACGTACCTGATGCGCGCGACGCCAGTCAAGAGCACCGTGACGCGCAGCGCGAGCGGTCTCACCAGCGGGCTGGTCGAGGGCATGCGCTACTCCTTCTCGCACGCGGCGATCCGCGGCGTGCTGCTGCTCTCGATGATCTACTTCATGTTCGGGATGTCGTTCCTGCAGGTCTTCTCGCCGCTGTTCGCGGAGAAGGTCTTCGAAATCGGCAGCGTCGGCTTCGGCGGCATGACGGCGCTGATGGGCGTCGCTGCCCTCTTCGCCTCGCTGCTGATCGCCAACCGGCAGCCGGACCGCCTGGGTACGATCCTGCCGATGATCGCGGCAGTGTTCGGCTTCGTACTGATCGCCTTCTCGCTGACCAGCTACATCCCCGGTCCGTTCGGTTTGATCATCCCGTTCGCAATGCTCGCGCTGCTCGGAGGATTGCAGAGCAGCTACATGGCGCTCTCGCGCTCGGCGCTGCTGCTGACGGCCCCGGCATCGATGCACGGCCGCGTCTTCGGCGTACTGACGCTCGATCGCGCCTTCATGACCGCGGGCGCGGCGAGCGCCGGCTTCCTCTCGGACGCGATCGGCGTGCAGCCGGCGCAGATCGCCTTCGGCATCGTCTGCGCCCTCGGCGGCCTCCTGATCTTCGCCGTCGCGAGCGAGTTCCGGCGCACGCGCGTCGGCGCGCACTACGACATCCCGCCAAGCACCGAGGGTCAGCGCCGCGGCGCCGGCGCCGGCGGAGTCGCCGCCGAAAGCTGACCGAGTGCACTCGCAGTGCACGCTACTCTCCCACGCTGGTACCCTCCGCCGAGGAGGGCGCCATGCCTCGCTATCTGATCGTCGCCGACCAGACCGCCACCAGCCTCGAACTCGTCTCGGCGGCGACTGAGCTGTCGAACGAGCACCCCGGCTCCACGTTCGCGCTGTTGCTGCCGGCGCTGCTGCCCTCGCACGTGCGGGGAGGCCCATTCGACGCCGTCACGCGCGGACGCGCCGAGCAGGCGCGCAGCTTGCTGGAGCGCGCGGGCGTCACCGTGGAGCGCACCACCATCGGCGACGCCGCCCCGCTGCTCGCGATCGAGGACGAGCTCGACGAGCACCCCGGCGCCTACGACGAGCTGCTGCTCTGCACGCTCCCCGCCAGCATCTCCCGCTGGCTGCGCCTCGACCTGCTCGAGCAGGTGCGGCAGCGCTTCGAGCTGCCGATCCGGCACATCGAGGCGCAACTGCCGAGCCGGCTCGAGTTCCGCCGCGCCACGCTGCGCGACCACGAGCGCATCCAGGCGCTCTGGAACGAGTCGCGCCTCGAGACCGTCGACGAGGACGAGTGGGACACGCTGATCACCAGCCCGGGCGCGATCGCGCTCGTCGCGGAGGAGGAAGGCGCGATGGTCGGCGCGATCGTCGCCACGGTCGACGGCTGGCGGGCGTACGTCTACCACGTCGCCGTCGTCCCGGCCCGCCGCCGCCGCGGCGTCGCGCAGGGGCTCTTCGCCGAGGCCCACGCCCACCTCGCGCGGGCCGGCAACCGGATCATCTATGTGATGGTCAACGAGGAGAACGACGCCGGCATGGCGCTGCTGCGCTCGCTCGGCTACCGCACCCAGGGCGACATCGTGATGGTCCACCAGCTCGAGGCGTGAGCCGCCCGGACCCGACCAGGCCCGCGAGAACCCCTCAACGGTCGCGCGAGGCGCAGCGAGCCTTGCGGGCCGCGTATCATGCTGACCGCGAAGCAGCACGAAGGAGTAGCGCATGACCACCGGCCGGATCGTCGTCGTCAAGGAGTACAACGAGCCGTTCACCATCGAGGAGTACGAGGTCCCCGAGCCTGAGCCGGGCGGCATGATCCTGCGGATGACGCAGGCCGGCGTCTGCGGCTCCGACCTCCACACCTGGCGCGGCGACCAGATCAACGTCCCGCTCCCGCCCTCCGGCAAGAACATGGGCCACGAGGGCACCGGCGTTGTCTGGAGCCTCGGCGCGGGCCGCAGCACCGACTCGCTCGGCCGCCCGCTCGAGGAGGGCGACCGCGTGATGTACGCGGCGATCTTCCCCTGCAACAACTGCTACCAGTGCGGCCGCGGCGAGCACAACTGGTGCTCGGACCGCCAGGCCGGCATCGGCGCTCGCGTCGCCGGCGATTGGCCCTACTTCACCGGCACCTACGCCGACTACTTCTGGATCCCCGCCAACCACCCCGTCTACAAGGTGCCGGACGAGCTGCCCGACTCCGTGCTCGGCTGGATCAACTGCGCGATGGGCACCGTCACCGAGGGCCTGCTGCGCTCCGGCCTGGGCGAGGGCGACTACGTCGTCATCCAGGGCGCGGGCGGCCTCGGCCTCAACGCCACCGCGATGGCCAAGGACATGGGCGCGCACCGCGTGATCGTGCTCGACCGCATCCCCGAGCGCCTCGCGCTCGCCGAGGAGTTCGGCGCGGACCACACGATCAACATCGACGAGTACGACAGTCTCGAGGCGCGGCGCGACCGCATCTTCGAGCTCACGGACGGACGCGGCTCGAACTACGTGATGGAGCTGGTCGGGCGCGCCGAGCTGCTCGTCGAGGGCCTCGAGTACCTCACCAACGGCGGCACGTTCATCGAGATCGGCGACATCGTGCGAGGCCGCACGGTGGCGATCGACCCGTCCACGATCCTGCGCGGCAAGAAGATCATGGGCTCCTCGATGTACCGGCCGCACCTGCTGCCGGTGATGATGGAGATGCTGGTCAAGAACCTCGACAAGCGGCCGTACACCAAGCTGGTGTCCGACAACTACCCGCTCGCCGAGGTCAACGAGGCGTTCTCCCAGGCCGAGTGGAACGAGCGCCAGACCCGGATCTCGCGCGCGATGCTCGTGCCCTGATCTCGAGGGCAGCGAGGCTCCGGAACCGCCCGGCGGCGATCGCGTACGCTGGCGGCGATGGATGTCTATCTCCTCGACGGCACCTACGAGCTGTTCCGCCACTTCTACGCGGTGCCCTCGCACCGCGACCGCGAGGGCCGCGAGGCCGGCGCGGTCGTCGGCGTGCTCGAGTCTGTGCTGCGGCTCTTCGCCGAGGGCGTCACCCACCTCGGCGTCGCAACGGACCACGTGGTCGAGTCGTTCCGCAACGATCTCTGGCCGGGCTACAAGACCGGCGACGGTATCGACCCGGCCCTCGCCGGGCAGTTCGCGCCGCTTGAGGACGCGCTGCAGGCGCTTGGCGTGCGTGTCTGGCCGATGGTCGACCTTGAGGCTGACGACGCGCTCGCGGCCGCCGCCGTGCGGGCCGCCGAGGACGCCTCCGTGCGCCGCGTCGTGATCGCGACGCCGGACAAGGACCTGGCGCAGTGCGTCGGCGGCAAGATCGTCCAGCTCGACCGCCGCAAGCGCGAGACTCGCGACGCCGCGGCCGTCGAGGAGCGCTTCGGCGTGCCCCCGCCCGCGATCCCGGACTACCTCGCGCTCGTCGGCGACAGTGCGGACGGCTTCCCCGGCCTGCCGGGCTGGGGCGCCAAGTCGAGCGCCGTCGTGCTCGCCCGCTACGGCCACATCGAGGCAATCCCAACCCACGCCGACCTATGGGACATCAAGGTACGCGGCGCGCAGAAGCTGGCCGCCACGCTGGCCGAGCAGCGCGACCTCGCCTTCCTCTTCCGCGACCTCGCCACGCTGCGCACCGACGCCGAGGTCTTCGCCTCTGTCGAGGAGCTGCGCTGGGCAGGCCCGACGCCGGACTTCGCCGCCACCGCCGAGCACCTCCGCGCGCCGGCCCTGCTCACGCGCGCCGAGGCCGTCGCCGCCCGCGCGAGCGCGAGCGCGTAGAATGTAGCCATGATCCGGCGCATCGCGATTCAAGGCTACAAGTCACTACAGGATGTCAACCTGCACCTGGATCCGCTGACCATCGTCATCGGGCCGAACGCCGCCGGGAAGAGTAACCTTCTAGACGCCATCGGACTGCTCAGCCGCACGGTAGAGGGCGACCTTCAATCCGCGTTCACGGAACACCGCGGCGAACCTCTGCGCTCGTTCACCTTCGACGAAACGGGCATCGAAGGTCTCATCGAGCGCGGGGAGGCGTCCTTTCGCATCGACGTCGACATCGAGCTGTCGGCCTCCACTGTCGCGCAGGTGAACCGCACCATCACCGAGGCGCGCGAGGGTTACGAGCCCGCACGCGCCCTCGTCCGCGAGGCGCTGCTGCGCTACTCACTGGACGTGCAAATCCGGACCGACTCCGGAGTCCTGCAAGTGATCGACGAGTCGCTGCACGCGCTGAACGTGGACTTGGGCGAGAAGCAGTCGCGTCGTCCGTTCCTGTCAGCCGAGAAGAAGTCCGGCGGCATGAAGCGGCTTTCGCTGCGACTCGAACGCCAGAGCCACCCCTTCGAGCACGACCTCGGGATGGATCGAACTGTCGTGTCACTCCCGCACTACGCGCCGCATCACCCCCACCTGGTGGCACTCCGGCATGAACTAGCCTCGTGGCGGACCTACTACCTCGAACCAGAGGCGATGCGACGGGACTCCCCGCTACGAGTAGTAGAGCGCCTGCCACGCGATGGCTCCGATCTGGCTGCGTTCTATAACACCATGGAGAAGGAGCACTCGCGTGTGTTCGACGCGATGAACCGCGCCCTGCGCGGCGTGCTGCCGGGGATCGAACGTGTCGGCGTTTCGACCACGGAGTCAGGGCGCCTCCGCCTCTATGTCATCGAACGGGGAGTACGTTTCGAGGCGAGCGCACTGTCGGAGGGCACGCTCCGTATCCTGGCCCTGATCGGCATCACCAACTCTCCTGAGCCCGCAGCAGTCATTGGCTACGAAGAGCCGGAGAATGGTGTACACCCTGCCCGCCTCTCGTGGATCGCCTCGTTGTTCGAGGAAGCGTCTCGTGACGACACAACCCAGTTCATAATCAACACCCATTCGGCACAGTTTCCCGCGATGTTCTCTGGAGACGAGTCGCTCACCCTTCGTTGCTACAAGGAAAACGGTGTCACGAATTTCGAGGAAATCGACCGCGCACTCCCGTTGCTTGAGGACCTCGAGATCTCGGCCGCCCTCGACGAGAATCAGCCAACGCCGGTTTCGCCGCTCTCTGCGCGCATCGAGCGGGGCGACTTCCTCTAGGTGCGAGTTCTGTACGTCCTTGAAGACAACGCGCATGCGCAGTTCGTCCCACCACTCTTTCGGAGGATTGCGCGAGACGAAGTTGTAGATCTCGCCGAGCAGGAACTAACACCGATGCGAGGCGACGGCCGTACGATTAACGGCCTGCGGAGACTGCTCGCCGACATCAGGACTGGCAGCCCCACGCGGCCCGATCTGATCGTCGTTGGCATTGACGCGGACTGCAGCTCGCGAGGTGAGCGCGATCGGCAGGTCCGCCGCGCATGCGAACTCGAAGGTTACGAGGGCGACGTCATCGTCGCCGAGCCGGACCCGCACATCGAGATTTGGTACCTCGCCGATCCTGTGCTCCTGCAGCAGTTACTCCAAACGCCAAGTCTCTCTGCTATACCGGACATTCGTTGCAAGAAGGACGAGTACAAGAAGGAACTGCGCTCAATCGCGCTGTCGAGCGGGGCGCCCGCACCCCTAGGCGGAGTAGAGTACGGGCCGGAGATCGCGGAAGGCATGGACCTTTACCGGGCTGGCCGCAGCGTCGCGTCGCTCGGCCGGTTCGTCGACGCGGCGCGCGCACGCCTTCAAGCGCACGTGTAGGGCGGGCCGGAGGCGAGATGCAGGACTTCGAGGGCAAAGTCGCCGTCATCACCGGCGGGGCGAGCGGCATCGGCTTCGGGATGGCCGAGCGCTTCGCCGCCGCGGGCATGACGGTCGTCCTCGCCGACATCAACGAAGACGCCCTGCCGGAAGCCGAGTCGCGCCTCGCCGAGCGCGGCGCGAGCGCCCTCGGCGTGCCGGTCGACGTCGCCGATCCCGATCAGGTCGAGGAACTCGCGCGGCGCGTGCTCGACGAGTTCGGCGCGGTCCATGTGCTCTGCAACAACGCCGGGGTCAACTCCTCGGACGAGCCGATCTGGGAGATCTCGCGGCAGGACTGGGAGCGCGTGATCGACATCAACCTGCGCGGGGTGATTCACGGCATCCGCGCCTTCCTGCCGCACATGCTCGCGCAGGACTCCGAGGGCTTCATCGTCAACACCGCCTCGGCGGCGGGCCTCGGGTCGCGGCCGGGGATCTCGCCCTACGTCGCGACGAAGCACGCCGTGATCGCGCTCAGCGAGTCGCTGCATCACGACCTCGTCGCCGAGGGGTCGAAGCTGCGCGCGGCGGTGCTCTGTCCGGGCCGCATCCGCACGCCGATGATGGCGCAACACATCGAGCGCGCGGGCGGGGACGCCGAGGAGGTCGCGGCCGGCTACCTGCTCCCGGGCGAGGTCGGCGAGCTGGTCTTCCAGGCACTCCGGGACGAGCGCTTCTATATCCTCACCCACCCCGAGGGCGAGAGGGATCGCGTCAGGGGGGCCGCAGACGATATCCTGCTCGGGCGCGACCCGACGCACTCGCCGCCGATCTCCTAGCCAGCCGCGTCAGCCACGTCAGGAGCCCGTATGACCAGCGAAACCCTGCTCCAGCCGCAGCCCGAGGGCATCCCGCTCCCGACTCCCTCCACGGTCTCCGAGCCGCACTGGGAGGGCTGCAAGCGCGGCGAGCTGATGGTGCAGCACTGCCGGGACTGCGACGGCTACGTCTTCATCCCGCAGCCGGCCTGCACGCACTGCCAGAGCGAGAACCTGGAGTGGGTGCAGAGCAGCGGCAAGGGCGCCGTCTACAGCTGGACCATGGTCTACCGCCCACAGCAGCCGAGCTTCGAGACGCCCTACGCCTCGGCGATCATCGAGGTCGAAGAGGGCTGGTACATGCTGACGAATCTGGTGGACATCGCCGTCGAGGACGTGCGCATCGGCCTCCCCGTCGAGGTCGTCTTCCACGCCATCAACGACGAGACCACGCTCCCCTACTTCCGCCCCGCGGAATAGCGGCCTCCGGCCGCCGAGCGAGTCCCGCTCTCGCCTACGTCTCCGAGAACGCGGAGCCGCGGCGCTCGACGCCACCGCCCGTGGCGTGGTCGATGACGCCGCACTCCACGAGGAAGGGCTGGCTGTGGACGACGCGGCCGGAGACACGCTCGGCGGGCTCGGAGACCAGCCACAGCGCCGCATGCGCCATGTGGTCGACCGGCTCCGTCACCGCCGCATCGAGGTTCGCGCCCGGCCCCAGCTCGCTCGCCGTCGCACCCGGCGTCGGCACCAGGTTCGAGGGCGAGAGCGCGCTGACGACGATACGGTGCGGCCACAGCTCGGCCGCCAGCCCCTGCGTGAAGCGCTCCAGCGCCGCCTTCGAGGCCCCGTACATCGTCCCCGCGTCGACGCGTTCCTGCTCCGCGTAGGGCCCGCGCCCGGGACCGCCCGATGCGCTCGACGAGATGCTGCAGATCGCGCCCCGCCCGCGCTCGATCATCCCCGGCAGGACGAGCTGCGAGAGGTAGAACGGCGCGTGGATGTTGACGTCGAAGCCAAGCTTCCAGCGACGCAGCGGGAACTCCGTGAGCGGGTGGTAGGTGGTCATCGCGGCGTTGTTGACGAGCACATCGACGCGCCCGAAGGCGTCCACGGTCTGCTCGACGATCGCCTCGCAGCCGGCCTCGCTGCCGACGTTCGCCTGCACGGCGATCGCGGTTCCGCCCGCCTGCTCGATCGCCTCGATCGTCCCGCGCAGCGAGCCCTCGAGGCGGTGATCGCCTTCCTCGAGCGTGCGTGCGACGCAGGCGACCTGCGCGCCCTCGGCGGCGAACAGCTCGGCGATCGCCTTGCCGATGCCGCGGCTGGTCCCCGTCACGATCGCGACCCGATCGTCGAGCCGGCCCATCATCGCCTCCCGTCCTCGCGCGCACGTCGCGCGGCCTGGTGCGCCTGTCGCGAGCACTGTAGAGGGGCGGCGGCGGCGGCGCATCGGCGGCCTGTGCGCGTGATGTCGCGTGTCTTGCCGCTCTCTACCCCATCGCGCACACTGGATTCGCCGCTCCCCGATAGCTCAATTGGTAGAGCGAGCGGCTGTTAACCGCTAGGTTCGTGGTTCGAGTCCACGTCGGGGAGCCAGATTATGTCTTGTCTCAATGAGCGGGCGCCACACCGGCTCACGCCCCCGAGCACGGCACGGCGGCCAGGCACTTCGGCAGGCTCGTCAAGCGGCACAATCCTGAGCGTGTCCTGATCCCGAGTAGAGCGACGGGCGCCGGTCTCCGGCGACCCACCGTACCGAACTCAGGGGCCTCCCGTGCCCGCATTCGCGAACTCGGGGGTTCTGAGCGCGCACTCCGCGCGCAGCCAGGACGTGACGCCATCGGCCCACACCAGGAGCCAGCCCACGCAGCGCCCAACCCCCTGACCGAGTACCTCGACCTCCGTGCCGTCCAGCCAGCCACCGGTGACTCGTGCGTCATCGGCGCAGTCGATACGGTGCGCGACGCCTCTGCCGCCCGTATTCCCGATGAACCTCCGAGCCTCCGGCCCCACCGGCGCCGCCGCTGCGAACTCGACCAGATACGTCCCCCGCACCCACGAGGTGACGCCGTCCGCCTGTACCCACAGCCAGCCCGTGCAGCGCCCAACCCCGTGAGCGAGTGCCTCGACCTGCGTGTCGTCCAGCCAGCCGCCGCCGCCCGAGCGTCGAGCAGCGTCGGCGCAGTCGTCGCGATGCGAGACGCCCTCGCCGCCCGTGTTGCCAATCAGCCACTGGATCGTCGGGGCCGACGCGGGAACACCGGCTGAGTCGACGACGTGCTCGGCGCGCGCCCACGAGGTGACGGCGTCCGCGCGCACCCACAGCCAGCCCGTGCAGCGCCCAACCCCCTGAGCGAGAATCTCGACCTCCGTGCCGTCCGGCCAGACGCCGCCGTCCGCGAGTCGCGCATCATCGGCACAGTCGCCGCGCTGCGAGGCGCCCTCGCCGCCCGTGTTGCCGATCAGCCTGCGTGGCCCCGGATCCAGCGGCTCTACCGGTTCCAGCGTCCCGTCCGGCTCGACCGGCTCTGCCGGCTCGTCCGGCTCCAACGTCCCGTCCGGCTCCGCCGGCTCGTCCGGCTCCAGCGTCCCGTCCGGCTCTGCCGGCTCGTCCGGCTCCAGCGTCCCATCCGGCTCCGCCGGCTCGTCCGGCTCCAACGTCCCGTCCGGCTCGACCGGCTCCGCTGTCTCGACCGGCTCCGCTGTCTCGACCGGCTCCGGCGTCTCGACCGGCTCCGCTGCATCTTCGCGGCCTGGAGGATGCATGATTCGCACTCGGTAGACCCGCGAGCGATGGCCATCTTCGGAGGTGACGGTGACCGTGATCTCCGCGACCTCCTCCAGCGCCAACTGATGCCCGTTCTCCGGGTTCCCATCCGCGTCCGCGGGAGCGATCGCCACGGCCGCTCCCGGCCGCATGGCGCGTGCATCAATGACTACGCGGCCGGTCGCGACTCCTTCGTAGCCGGTGCGGCTGCTCGTGAAGTCGCCAATCTGCACGCCGACCAGCATCAGCCGGGCGAGGCGGGTGTCCGCACTCGCGCGCAGCTCGGTGGTGAAGTAGACGCGGTCGGCGGCGAGGTCGCCGACGTAGATCAGGCCTCCGTCGGACCAGAGACCACGCGTCTCTCCGTTCTCGTTGCGGACCCTGAACTCCTCGTCACGGACGCGCACGAGGTCGTCTCCCTGCAACTGATACGCGAACAGCCTCGCGCTGCCCCTCTCGGAGACCAGGATCACGTACCCATCCAACCAGAGCCCGTGCGGGTCGTTGTTGGCCGGATCGAGCGAGTAGACGCCGAGCGTTTCCCCGGTTTCAAGGTCGTAGCTGAAGAGACTGTCCGTGCCGCCATCCAGCACCCACATCGTGTCGCCGTCGGACCAGATGCCTCGGGCGTGGGTGTTGCGTTCGTCGAGCCTGATGTCCCGCTCCGGAAGCGACGTCCTGGTCTCCATGTCGTAGGCGAAGACCCGGTCCTGGCCGCTGTCGGAGACCCAGGCCGTCTCGCCGTCGGACCACAGGCCGCGCGGGGCCACGTTGCGCCTGGCGAGCTTGAAGTCGAGATCCTCGAGGCGCTCGCGGCTCTCGATGTCGTAGGCAAAGACGCCGTCGTCGGCTCCCACTCCGTTCCAGGCTACCCACAGCGTCTCGCCGTCGGACCAGAGTCCCGTCGTGACGCCGCAGCCGGGTTGAGGGGGGTCAAGGATGCAGTCGTCCCCCGAGACTGCCGGAACCGCGCCGCCCAGATGCGCGAACAGGAGAACCAGAGCAACTATTGCCGAGCTGGCCGCAAGCCGGGCATACGTCCTCGCCTCGACCGCCATGATCGCAGCCCTTCCTGTCCGGCTTCGGGAGACGCGACACGCACACCCCTCGACCGGTGTACGGGGTGAGGATTCTAAAGGATCGGCGAGACGCAGCGCGCGGACTCCGGAAAACGCAATTGTCGATGCGTGAGGCGAATCGTGGGCGCGGCACGACCTCTGCCCGGATCGCGGCCCTCGCTAGTCTCCGGCGCCCGTACCCGATCCGGGGGTGTACTCGACCACGTACTGCTCGCGCACCCACGAGGTGACGCCGTCCGCCTGCACACGCAGCCAGCCGGCGCAGTCGCCGCTGCCCTCCTCGAGGACCTCGACCTCCGTGCCGTCGGACCAGCCGCCGATCTTGGACACCCGCGCGCCGTCGGCGCAGGCGCTGCGGTACGAGATGCCGTCCCCGCCCGTGTTCGTGATCACGTGCCGTGTCGCGGGCGCCATCGCCACAGCGCCGGTGTACTCGAGCACGTACTGCTCACGCACCCACGAGGTGACGCCGCCCGCCCGCACACGCAGCCAACCGGCGCAATTGCCGCTGCCTTCCTCGAGGATCTCGACTCCCGTGCCGTCCGGCCAGCCGCCGATCTCGGACAGGCGTGCGTCGTCGGAGCACTCATTGCGATGCGAGACGCCGTCCCTGCCAGTGTTCGCGATCACCCACCAGATCTCGGTGGCGGCAGCGGCGTCCGCAGGCGTGTCGTCCGTAGCGGGCGTGTCGTCCGCAGCTGGCGTGTCGTCCGTAGCAGGCGTGTCGTCCGTCGCACTCGGCGTCGGAGCATCCTCGGCGGGATCGAGCAGGTACTGCTCGCGCACCCACGAGGTGACGCCGTCCGCCTCCACCCACAGCCAGCCGGCGCAGCGCCCGCGGCCGTCGGCGAGCACCTCAATCTCCGTGCCGTCCGCCCAGCCGCCGATCTCGGAGAGGCGCGCGTCATCGGCGCAGGTGTTGCGGTGTGAGACGCCATCGCCGCCCGTGCTCCCGATCACTCGCCCGGTCTGCTCGTCCGCGGCGGCGGGAGAGAACCCGAGAACGTAGTCCGTGTGCACCCACGAGGTGGCATCGTCGGCCTGTACCAGGAGCCAGCCCTCGCAGCGCCCGCGGCCCTCGCCCAGCACCTCGACTTCCGCACCGTCCGACCAGCCGCCTATCGCGGAGACGCGTGCCTCATCGGCGCAGTCGGTGCGATGCGAGACGCCGTCGCCGCCGGTGTTGCCGATCACTGGCTGGGCCTGCGCATCGGGCTCCACGCCTGTACCTGGCGTTGGCGTCGGGGCCGGCGTGGCGGTGGGCGCCGCGGCCGGCGTGGCGGTGGGCGTCGGGGCCGGCGTGGCGGTGGGCGCCGGGGCCGGCGTGGCGGTGGGCGCCGCGGCCGGCGTGGCGGTGGGCGCCGGGGCCGGCGTGGCGGTGGGCGCCGGGGTCGGCTGCGGCAGATCGCGCTGGGCGACGAACGGAGTAGTGGCAGGAATGCCCTCGGGGAACAGATCCACGAACGGGCGGTTCACGAGCTCGGTCCCGTCGATGAGCAGCGGTACCCACTCCCCTTCGGGGTCGTCCCAGACTGCCATCAACTCGAACTCGCGCATGCACTCCCTGAGGTCCGCTACGCTCCCCCCCGCGTAGATGGTGAGGTCGTAGCGGCCTCCCCTCAGGCCAATCAGGCAATCGACCCCAGGCTCTGCGGCTGCCGGCGCCTCGGTGGGCATCGGCAGACCGCGCTGGGCGACGAACGGAGTGCTGGCGGGAATGCCCTCGGGGAACAACTCCACGAACGGGCGATTCACGAGCTCGGTCCCGTCGATGAGCAGCGGCACCCACTCTTCTTCGGGATCGTCCCAGATCGCCATCAACTCGAACTCGCGCATGCAGTCCCTGAGTTCCGCCACGCTCCCGCCCGCGTAGATGGTGAGGTCGAAGCGGCCTCCATCCAGACCGATCAGGCAATCGCCCTCAGGTTCCGCGGCTGCTGGCGCCGCGAGCGGCGGCTCGACAACCACCGGCTCCTTGGTGGGCGGCTCGACATCCACCGGCTCCTCGACCGGCGGCTCGACCGGCACAATCTCGATCTGCACGCGGTAAGTCCTGGTCCGGCTGCCATCCTCCGAGGTCACCGTGACCGTGATCTCGGCGCCGTCCAGCAAGACCTGGCGCCCGTTCCGCGCGTTGCCGTCTGCGTCGTCGGGCGCGATGACGATCGTGGCGTCAGCCTGCACCGGCACGGCCTCGACCGTCGTCTCGGTCGCGCCATCGGCGGGGATGCCCGTGTATTCGGTGCGGTAGCTCGCGAACTCGCCGATGTCGACGTCGCTCAGCGTCAGCGAGGCGAGCCGCGCGTCGAACGCGGCCGGCATGTTGTAGGTGTAGATCTTGTCGTCGTACGCATCGACGACGTACATGAGACCGTAGTCGGACCAGATGCCGCGCGGGCTGTTGTTGCCCGCGCCCCGCAGGTCGTCGAAGTCCTCGTCCGCAACGTGCGTGAGGCCCTGCCCCTGCTGGTGGTAGGCGAAGATCTTCCGCTCTCCGTCGTCCGAGACCCAGATCGCGACGCCATCGGACCAGATGCCGTGCGGATCGTCGTTGGCGCCGGCCAGCGCGAACTCGCCGAGGCTCGCGCCTGTGGCGAGGTCATACCTGACGATCATGTCCCTGCGGGCGTCGAGCACCCACATGGCGTCGCCGTCCGACCAGATACCGCGGGCATCGCGGTTACGGGCGCCCAGTTCGAACTCGGCATCCTCGACGCGGTCGCCGCTCTCCAGGTCGTACGCGAAGAGGTGGTTCTGGCCGCTGTCGGAGACCCACATCGTCTCGCCGTCGGACCAGACACCGCGTGGGGCGAGGTTCATCTCGGCGAGTTCGAACTCGAGATCCTCGAGCCGGTCACCGCTCTCGAGGTCGTAGGCGAAGACGCCGTCGTTGGCGCCGTCGCCGTTCTGGCCCACCCACAGCACCTCGCCGCGGCCCCAGAGGCCCGTCGGATCGTCGTTGGCAGGATGGAGGTCGATGTCACCCGTCACGTTCCACTCGAAGTCGTCGTCGCTCGGGGTGGGACCGGAGGGGAGGCCGCCGCCGAAGCCGGTAAAGCCGCCGCCGGTGTTCCCGCCGGTGTCCCCGGGGTTCACCCAGTTGTGCTCGGTGACGTCGGTCACGGTGATCGTCACCGTGATCGCGGCAGTCGCGAGGGACGGATCCGTCGCCGTGACAATCACGGTGTAGCTCGACTTCTCCTCGTAGTCGAGGAAGGTCGAGGTCCGCAGCTGGCCGGACAGCGGGACGATGTCGAAGGAGTCCCCGTCCGTACCGCTGAGGCTGTAGGTGAGGAGGTCGCCCTCGGGATCGGTGGCGATGACCGGGAGCCCGATGTTCACGTTCGGGGCCGTCTCCTCCGGCACGCTGCGCTGTCCCGTTTCGCTCGAGGGGAAGGTGGGGGCGCTGTTGCTGGTCGGCTCGGCGAGGACCGCGTTCAGTGTCTGCTGGACCTGGTCGGCGCCGGTCACCGCGTCGCTGTAGTCGGCGGTGACGCGGATGACGTCGCCGACATCGGCTGCGACCGGCGCGTACGAGGACGAGGGGGTGTTCGGCGTGGTCTGATGCGTCAGGGTCGTCCACGTAGCCTGATCCGGGGATTTCTCCCACGTCCATGTCGTGACGGACACGCTGCCGTCCGGATCGTCCACCGTGGCGAGCAACGCCGTGCCGACCTGCGGCTGCAGCGAGGAGAAGAGCAGCCGGCCGTCGTCCTCGGCGTTGGTGATCGTGACGGTGATCTGCTCGATCGTCATCATTTCGCGGTCGCCGCTCCCGCTCATCGCCATGACCGTCACGCGATAGACGTTGCTGCCGTCGACGCTGCCGGGGTGCTCGAAGTTGGCGACGTGCGCCTCCCTGAAGGACAGCTCCCCGGCACTCGTGATCAGGAACTTCCGCCCATCGTCCTCGGGATCGGCGGCCTTGAGGATGTAGGTAACGTTGTCCTGGGTGTCGGGATCCTCGGCCACCACCGTCCCGACGACCTGCGTGTTCTCCGCGACCGTGAGGGCCATGGTGCTGAAGACCGGGGCGTTGTTGGTGATGTTGTCGACGGGGTGATTGGTCAGCGTCCCGGCGGGGGTTCCGTCGTCATCCTGCAGCGGGCTCGTCTGCGGTGGCTGGTAGCTCACGGTGACCGGCTCGCCACCGACGACCGCCGACGCCAGGGTCAGCGTCACCGTCATCCCGCTGACCGACACGGTGTTCACCGCGCGTGGCACGGTGTCCACCTTCACCGTGTACGCCGGCTGCGAGGCCTCATCGAGCGCCTTGTCGTAGGTGAGCGTCAGCGTGTCCCCGTCTACGACCGCCGAGTCGAGTCCCGGTGGCACATCGGACGGTGGCGGGTTGGTGTTGCCGCTCGGTCCGCAGGTCGGCAGCTCAATGGAGTCAAGATCGTGGAGAGGGACGTCAAACAACTTTGCCGGTATACAACCCGTAAACCCTTCATTGTACAGGTTCAGATCGGACAGTTTAGCATCCACAAGTTTTTCAAGCGCTGTCGGGATACTCCCGGTAAGTTGATTGGCTCTAAGATTCAATCGTTCGAGAGCCGCGAGGTTCCCCAACTCCGGTGGAATACTCCCCGTGAGCTCGTTCGAGTTCAAGTGCAAGGTGTTCAGCTTCGTCAAACTGCCAATGGACGAAGGAATAGTACCCGTGAACCCGTTCTCGTATAACGTCAAGCTCTCCAGCTCGGATAGCTGCGCGATCTCCGGCGGTATGGGCCCGGAGAGTCTATTCCCATGCAGGTGCAACGTCTTGAGCTTGGTGAGATTCTTGACCTCGGCTGGAATCGTCCCCGTAAGCCCGGGTCCACCCTCGTTGTTCCTGTTGCCGTGGAGACGCAGCGAGCGCAGCTCCGTGAGCTCCCAGATCTCCGACGGTATGTCGCCGCCGAGGTTGTTTCCCCCGAGATTCAGGTGCTGCAGGGTCTCCTTGAGGTTCCCCAGTTCCGACGGGATTCCGGGTTCGTCGTAGGGATTGTAGGGGGCGTCGTAGTTGATTGGGTTGCTAAATCCGTTGTAGCTGAGATTGAGCGTTACAAGATTCGATAGGTCGCCAAGTTCTGGAGGGATCGGGCCGCGCAGCGAATTGTACTCAAGGTCCAACGTGACCAAGCCGGTGAGGTCCCCGATGCTTGCCGGCAACCTCCCGTTCAGCGGCCGCGGCGCCGTGGGAGTGCCACCGCTCGAGTCCAGCATGATTACCGTCACCCGCTTGGGAGAACCCCCGACGGTGATGCCCTCCCACGTGGAGATCTCCTTGCTGGCGCTCCAGTCGAGCCGTCGATGGACGTTGCTGGTGCCCTCAAGCGTCTCCTTCAACCCCGCCAGGACTTCGCAGTCCGCAACGAGCTCGGCGTTGTTCGTGGGGTCCGAGACGATGGTCCCGTCGTCGCAGGCGTTCGGATCCACCGGGGTCGCCGGCAGACTCGCCGCCAGGGCCGTCTGCTGCACGGCCATGATCGCCAGCGCGGCGATCGCTGCCAAGACGACGAGGAGCCAGCGGTTCACGAGGCGCCTCGCAGCGCGCCGACGGCCGCACCGAGCCGAGGAGCGCGAGCGAAGTGCGCGCGACGCCAGTCACCGGTGACCGCCGCTCTGGGGTGCTGACAGCTTGCCGTGGGGTGCGAGGCACAGTGCGGCAAGGGATAACCCCGTCTGGGAGCATCCCCACCGCCTGAGTATTGTACACGCGCCTACCCGGTATCGCCAATGCAGGCATCGACGGTTCGAGGCGTCCCGCTTCCGGTGACTACCCCTCGACCGTCAGCCGCGGCAGGACGCGATCGAGCCAGCCCGGCAGCCACCAGTTGCGCTCGCCCAGCAGCGCCATCGTCGACGGCACCAGCAGCATCCGCACCACCGTCGCATCGAGGAACACCGCGACGGCGAGGCCCAGCCCGAACATCTTGAGCGTGCGGAAATCCTCGAACACGAAGCTGCCGAAGACGACGACCATGATCGCGGCGGCGGCGGTGATCAACTGCGCCGTCGAGGCGAGCCCGTCGGCGACGGAGTCGATCGCCTTGCCCGTGCGCTGGTACGCCTCCCGCACGCGCGAGAGCAGGAACACCTCGTAGTCCATCGAGAGCCCGAAGACGATGGCGAACAGCATCATCGGGATGAACGGGTCGATCGGCCCGCCGGCGATGCCGATCAGCGAGCCCAGCCAGCCCCACTGGAAGATCGCCACGACCACGCCGAAGGCGGCCGCGATCGAGAGCAGGTTCATGATCACGGCCTTGATCGGCACGATGATCGAGCGGAAGACAATCATCAGCAGCACGAACGAGAGCGCGAGCACCGCGCCGACGAACAGCGGGGTGCGCCCGGACAGGTAGGTTGTGAAGTCGATGCTCGATGCCACCGAGCCGGTGACGTTGACGTCGAGCGTGCTGCCGGCGACGGCGGACGGTACGACCTCGCCGCGCAGATTCCTCACCAGGTCGGACGTTGCCGCGTCCTGCGGGGCCGTCTCCGGGACGACCTCGATCAGGTAGGCGGAAGCGTTCGCGGGGTCGGAGAGATCGCTCGGCAGCGGGCCGGTCGCGAGCGCCACACCCTCGGCGTTTCCGAGCGCCACGAGGAGCGGCTCGAGCGCCGCGCGGTCCTCCGCGACAGTGGGCTGGGCGGTGACGATCAGCGGCCCGTTGAAGCCGGGCCCGAAGCCTTCGGCCAGCAGATCGTAGGCGCGCCGCGTCGTCGTCTCCTCGGGGTTGTTGCTTTCGTCGGGGAAGTTGAGGTGCAGGGAAGGGATGGGGACGGCCAGCGTCAGCAGCAGCACAACTCCGACGGACAGCCCCACCCAGGGATGCGCCTGGACCAGCCGGCTCCAGCGCCAGGCGAGCGTGCGTTGCAGCGGCCGCGGCGCGCGGCGCGGGACAATCGCTCGCAGCGGCGGCAGCACGGACCCGGCCAGCAACACGAGCAGCGCCAGTGGCACGCCCAGCAGCAGCGGCCGGAAGCCCAGACCGACGCCGAGCAGCGCCATCGCCCCCAACCCGGCGGCGATCAGTCCGCGCCAGCGCGTGATCTCGATGCGCTCGCGTACGAACCCGATCAGCGCGGGCAGCAGCGTCACCGACGCGATCATCGTGGCGGCGACCGTCAGCGTCGCGCTGATGGCCAGCCCGGTCACAAAGGGGAGCCCGACCAGGATCATGCCGAGCAGCGAGATCACCACCGTCGTCCCGGCGAAGATGACGGAGCGCCCCGCGGTGTCCATCGCCCGGGAGAGCGGCCACACCGGTCCACCGCCGCCAGTGTGGATCCCGTCGCGGTAGCGGCTGACGATGAACAGCGCGTAGTCGATGCCGACGCCAAGCCCGATCATCGCGCCGATCGATACCGCGAACTCGGGAATCGCGAGCAGGTTCGAGAGCAGCGAGGTGAGCGCCGCGCCGACGCCGACGCCGGCGCCCGCCACCGCGATCGGCAGGCCCATCGCCAGCACCGAGCCGAACGCCAGAATCAGCACGACGACGGCGAAAGCGAGGCCGATGAACTCCGATTCGGGTGGATCGAACGTGGCAAGCGCGTCGCCGGCGATCTCAACCTGCAGGCCGGGCTGATCCGGCGCAAGCCGGGCGATCCCGGCTCCGATCTCCGATGCCCGCCCGAAGTCGACATCCGGGGAGAAGTTCACGTTGGCGTACGCGATGCGGCCGTCGGCGCTGATCTGGTGCAGCGCCTCCGGCGCGTAGGGGCTGGTCACAGTCACGCCCTCGATCGCCGCCACCTTGTCCAGCATCTGCTCGATCGCGGCGCGCATCTGCGGGTCGTGGACGCCGGACTCGGAGCGGAAGACGATCGCCCCGCTGGCGCGGCTCGCGAGATCGCCGAAGTGCTCCTCGAGCACCTCCCGGCCGTTGCGGCTATCGGATGCGGGCGCGTCGAACTGCGTATCGAACCGCGAGCCCACCGCGAACATCGCGACGACCACCGCAATGATCAGCGCGACCCAGCCCGCGAGCGTCTTGCGCGGATTGCTGAAACACCAGACGCCGACCCGGGTAAGCATCGGATCCTCCGTACGCGCGGGCGCATCGCCGAGGAGGCAGGCAGAGCGCGCATCCCTGTCAGATCGGCGCGCGGCCACCCGCCGTCTGGGTTCGCGTACCTCGCGGATCCACACTATCAGTGCGGCTCAACGCACGCATATCGCCGCCAGGCGGCCTCACCCCTGCGCGGTCGAGGCGATCCGCTGCACCTGCTCGCGCCAGTCCTCCGCGGCGAGATCCACGATCTCCGCCTCGGGAGGCTTCCCCGCCTCGAGCGTGAGGTAGGCGACATGGCCGAGGCGCGGGCTCATGTTGCGCGGCAGCGTCGCGCTGCCGGGATTGACCACGAGGATCTCCTCGAGCCAGTCGATCCGCTCGTAGTGTGTGTCGCCGCAGACGATGATGTCCGGCCGCGCGCCGCCCAGATACTGGTTGAGCAGGCGCTGCAACTCCCAGTTGAGCGGCTCGAAGATGTGCAGCAGCGCGATCGAGAAGCCCTCGAGCTCGAGGAAGTGGACGGGCTCGATGCGCGGGTCATCCTTCAGGTGCGGGTCGTGGTTGCCCTCGGCCGCGTAGATGGGCGCGATCTGCTCGAGCTCGTCGAGCACCCGCGCGACCACCAGATCGCCGGCGTGGAAGATCAGATCGACGCCATCGAGCGCCTCGATGATCTCCGGGAAGATCCGCGGCGCCTCGGGGACGTGCGTGTCGCTGAGAATGCCGATCCTCACGCCGGCCTCAGGACGCGGCGCGCGAGGGCAGGGCGACGACCACGGGGCCGGGTCCGACGGAGACGCCCTGCGACATCTCCGAGCGGATCTCCAACTCCACCAGGTGCTCGCCGTTCTCGACCCACTTGCGCTTGACCTCGCCGTGGGTGGTCACCGTCTCCCCGACGACGTTGAAGATGTTCATGCGGAACGGGCCGGTCTTCTTGAAGCGGCCCGCCAGGCCGACGTACTCGCGGGCGCAGCGTTCCCACCAGCCCTGGATGAACCCGTTGTTGGCGTACATCTCCGGCGCGCCGGTCGCGATCGAGACCGGGCTGTTGTGGTGGATCTGGTTGAAGTCGCGGTTCGCCCCCGCCTCGACGACGAGGCGGGCGATCGTGACGTTGATCGCGATCGGCGGTACCGGGTCGCCCTCCTGCACGTCCTCGAAGTAGCGCTGCTGCGACCAGTCGACGGGGCTCGCCTCGCCGACCTGCACGTTGCGGATCGCCAGCAGATCCTCCTCCTCGGCCTCGGCGGCGTCGTCCTCCGCAGGCGGAGGCGCCGAGGCGGACGGCCGAGGGGTATCGAAGGCGACGTAGCGGTAGCCGCCGTTGCGCAGCAGCGCGACCAGCTCGCCTCGCTGGTTGACGACCTGGCGCTGCCAGATCATGAACGCGCCGCGGCCCACGCGCGTCTCGCGCGGCAGGCAGGACACCAGCTCGCGGCCCTTCACCGTGAGCCGATCGCCGACGACCGGCGGCTCGTGGTACTCGATCTCGATGTCGGTGGCGAAGCCCGCCGTCGTCGGCGGGTCCGGCGGCTCCGGCATCACCGGCCCGCGCACACGCGGGATGTCGACGTGCGGGTGCGCCAGCGGGTAGCGCGTGCCCTCGCCCGGCCGCCAGATGCCGGGGTCGATCCAGGTGGAGGAGACGCCGCTGTGCGGCGCCAGGACGCCGGCGTAGCCGTGCGCCCTCGCCACCTCCTCGTCGTAGTGCAGCGGGCACGAGAACTCGAGCGGCTCGCAGTAGCGGCGGATCGTGGCGCGCTCGATCGCGTCGATAGCGGTCGATTCGATGCCGCCGGAGAAGTCCTGCCCGACGACATCGACCGTGGGCTGCCAGGCTTGTGTCCAGTCTTCGCTCATCGAGTCACTCCTCTGCACCAGCACCGCGACGGCGGTTCCTCAGTTCGTAGCGAAGGGCCGGCACAGTGTAAATAGCGGGGACGGCGCAGCGCGACTTCGCGCCCGGTACTGTGCGACCGCACGGCGAGGCACTATCCTGCCCTCGTGGCACATCTCATCTTCAACGAACAGCAAGAACTGGACCGGCCGATCCTGATCGCCGCCTGGACCGGGTGGAACGACGCCGGCGAATCCGCGACCGGCGCGATCCGCTTCATGCTGCGCCGCTGGCGCTCCAAGGCGTTCGCGCACATCGACCCCGAGCACTTCTACGACTTCACCCAGGCCCGCCCAAAGGTGAAGCTCGAAAACGGCGAGCGCGTCCTCGAGTGGCCCCAGAACAAGTTCTCCTCCCGCCGCCGCGAGGGCGATACGCCCGACCTCGTGCTGCTCGAGGGCGTGGAGCCGCACCTCTCCTGGAACGAGTACTCCGACACGATCATGGAGTGCTGCGAGGCGCTCGGTGTGAAGACGGTGATCACCCTCGGCGCGCTGCTCGCGGAGGCGAGCCACACGCGCCCGATCCGCGTCTCCGGCAGCTCCGAGGACGCCGACCTGCGCGAGCAGCTCGGCCTCGGGCCGCCGCGCACAACGGGCTACCAGGGGCCGACCGGCATCGTCGGCGTGCTCAACAACCGCCTCCGCGACGCCGGCTATCGCACGGCCTCGATGTGGGCGAACGTGCCGCACTACGTGAACGCCTCGCCGAACCCCAAGGGCGCGCTCGCCCTGCTTGAGCAGCTCAACGCCAGCCTCGCGCTCGACCTCAGCCTGCACGACCTGGAGGTCTTCGCCGCCCGCTTCGACGCCCAGGTCGGGGCCGAGATCGCGAAGAACCCGGAGATGGCCGAGTACGCGCGCCGCATCGAGGAGCAGATCGAGGAGCAGGAAGAGGCCGCCGAGGACGAGGACGCCTCGGACGGCGGCGCCAGCCTCCCCGACGCCCAGGACATGGTCGACGAGCTGGAGCGCTTCCTGCGCGAGCAGCGCAGCGACGAGCAGTAGCGCACAGCCGCTCGCCCTCGCGGCCGCCGCCCCTCGGCATTACCTGCACCCATATCCCCGCACCGGACGCAGCACTCGAGCGCCCCGTAATGCAGCGGGCGGCTTGATCCGGGCGGCTTAATCGGGAACCGCACTCCCGCCCGCAACGTCAAGTACCCATTGCACCCCGCATCGCAGCGGGGGATGGGACAGCCCGATGCGGATCACCCTCAGCTCGTTCTCGCTCCCCCTTCTCCTCGCGGCTGCCCTGACGGCGAGCGTCCTCGTTGCATGCAGCGGCGCAGCGGACGAGCGGTCTGCGCCGCCGGCCACGCCCGCACCGGCGTCCACCGCGACGCCCACCGGCGCGCCCACGCTTGCACCGACCGCCTCCGCGACACCCATCGCCACGCCCGCCGAAGCAGCCGCGCCGAGCCCGACCGCCGTCCCATCCCCCGCTGCCACCCCCGCACCGACAGCTACTCCGTCGCCCACCGCCACAGCCACGCCCGCGCCGACGCGCGCGCCTGCGCCAACAGCCACCCCTTCACCCGTGCCGACATCCACTCCGGCGCCCACTGCCACCCCCAATCCCACACCGACGGCCACTCCGACGCTCTGCCCACCAACCGCTTCCCCCAAGGCAGCCACATCCACCTCCGCCACGGCGGCAACGGGGACCGGGTTGGTCAGCCGGGAAGACCTCGGTATTCGCGAGGTCGACACCGCCGAGGCGCTCACGGCTGCTGGTCTTCGCTACGTGCGGTGCGCGGCGGGGGAGGTCGTCTCCCAGGAAGTCGGGCTCTACCTGCTCGATCTCGAGACCGGCGCAGTCGAGGGGTGGGTGCTGGCATCCGCCGAGGCAGCCGCAGCGGACTCGATGGATGGCTTCGTATCTGCCGATGTGAGTCTCTCGCCGGGGAACCGCTTCCTCTCCTTCGATCGATTCCAGCACGATCGCATGACCGGGCGGACGTTCGAGTGGGACGCGCCTCCGTTGCGACGCTGGGGATCACTGGACGACCGGCGGCTGCTCTTCCGGCTGGCGGACGAAGGGGGCGACCTCTTCGTCATCACGGACGGCACGCTGCAACCGGCCGCACAGTTCGCGATTCCCGACGGGCAGGAAGGCCAGCTCCAGTGGCTCAACTTCGAATACCGCTCCCTCGTGGTGCGCGGCCAGCTGCGTGACGGAGGTTCGCACCAATACCTGCACTTCTTCGATCTCGGCGAGGAAACCGTCGGGGCCTTCCAGCCGGCGGCAACGCAGGTGCTTCCGGGGGACGCGAAGACCTGGAGCGCGGGGCGCTACCGGCTGAGCTCCCTCGGCCCAAGCATTGAAGTGGCGATTGCGGGCCCCGACTCCTGCCACGTCATGCACTACGGCTGGGACGGGGCGACGCTGCTCGATGTCTCTGTCCCGGTCGTGCCGCTGTACGGCCGAGGTGACTGCCGCATCTCCCCGGACGGCCACTGGCTGACGGCGGTTACGGCAACGGCCGCCGCAGACGACGCCTGGGGCCGCCCAATCGCCCTGGCCGTCTCGATCCTCGATACGACGACCGGCGACGAGGTCTACCGCGTCAAGGGCGTTGAGGGCCCCGGCCGGTGGCTTCCCGACAGCTCCGGCGTCTCCATGAGCACCAGTCGGGGCACGCGGTTCGTGACCCTCGACGGACAGTGGGCGGACGAGCCGCCGCGACCGGCGAGCGTGAGCGCCAAGCCTGCTCCTGTGAGCGCCACACCGGCGCCCGTGCTGAAGCAACCGGAGTACCGGATCGACCGAAAGGCGAGAAGGATCACGGTCCGAGACCACGAGGGGGAATCGCTCGCCTCGCTGCACTTCGTCGAGACCAGCACTCCCTTCTTCGGGTACCCCAGCATCTCCGGCTCGTGGGGTGGCACGCGTGATGAGCTGCGCGTCCGGGTGTCGGTGTACCCCGGTGGCCGTTGCGGGTGTGGCGGCAACTACGTTGGCCCGCCGCCTCTCGCCCCCGTGATCGAGTCGCCGCCGTTCGAGGACCGGCTGCAGGTCGAGGTGGTCGTCGACACGTGCCTGCGCCTGCGCGCGGAGCCGTCGCTCCGCGCCACGGTGGTGGACTGCCTCCCCACCGGCGTCATCCTGGACACGGACGGCTACACCGTCGACTACTACGACTACCATCCGTGGATGCACGTGCGCACCGCCGACGGCCGCGAGGGCTGGGCCAGCGCCGACTACCTGCGCTGGGCATCGGACGGCGTGCAGCTCGAGGGCGAGCGGCTGCCCATCAGCAGCGGCGTCTAGCCGCGGCGGGAGGACGGGCATGGCGATGCGGATCAGCCGTTGCTCGTTCGCTGCTCCGCTTCTGCTCGCAGCCGCGCTGACGGCAGCGAGCGTCCTCGTTGGGTGTGCTCGCCATCCTCGAGCAGCTCAACGCCAGCCTGAACCTTGATCTCAGCCTGCACGACCTGGAGGTCTTCGCCGCCCGCTTCGACGCACAGGTCGGAGCCGAGATCGCGAAGAACCCGGCGATGGCCGAGTACGCCCGCCGCATCGAGGAGCAACTCGAAGAGCAGGAAGAGGCGGAGGCAGACGAGGCCGCCTCGGAAGGCGGCGCCAGCCTCCCCGACGCCCAGGACATGGTCGACGAGTTGGAGCGCTTCCTGCGCGAGCAGCGCGACGGCGAGGAGTAGCCGGGCGGGCTCCTCGGCGGGCCGCGGCCCTCATCAGCGGCCGTCGCGGCAGTCGATCCTCTGAGCCGAGTGCTTCGGCGGAGGGCCCCACGCGGCGGCCCCGGAGCGGCGCGTGCGGAACGCTGCGCCGGCGGGTGGCGCTGTGGTGATGGCTTCGTCTTTGCCGGGTTCCGGGGGAACGGAACGCCTGCCGGCGTCGTCGGGCATGCGCGCGGCGTAGCGACGCGCCGGGAAGGATCGGGCTAGCGCGCGTCGCGCAGCAGGGCCCAGCCCTCCCCGTGTTCTACCACCCGCGGGACCGCCGCCGAGCTGTCCTCTCGCGCCGCGAAGGCGATGTCGGCGTCCAGCCCCAGCGCCCTCAGGGCGCGCGCGTGCTTCGCGCCCGCCACCAGGCGTGCGCTCCGGTCCGTCCGCTCGGGGAGTTCGGGCGTGATCCCGCCCTCGGTACCGCTCGCCTGCGCCGCCACGCGCGCGGCGTCCCCCAGCTCGAGCCCGGGACTCTCCCGCGCGATCAGCCGCACGAGTCGCGCCGCCGCTGCGAAGTCCTCCAGCGCGAACCGCCTCCCTCCCGACCCCCCGGCGCACACGAGCGCCACGCGCTCGTACCCGGCCGCCCAGCGCGCCGTCGCCCCTCCGTTCGCGAACGATGCGGCCGCTGCCTCGCCCCGGCCCGCCACACCGCAGAGCGCGAGCGTGCCGTTTGTCGTGAAGAGCACCGCCCGCTTCCCCCGCAGCTCCAGCGTGGCAGCCTCCGCGGGCGAGTTGCCGTGGTCGAACCCCTCCGGCGGTAGCCCCCCGACCTCTCCGAAGAGGATGCGTCCCTCTGCCCGCGCCCCCTCCCGTGCGGCCTCGATCGTGTCGACGACCAGAAGGTCAGCCAGACCCCGCGCGAACAGCGTGGCGATCGTCGTCGTCGCGCGCAGCACGTCGATCACGAGGAAGGCATCCGCCTCCATCGCGGCCGCCTCCGAGGGCAGCAGCGCCACGTCGAGCCGTGTTGTCATGGGCGCAGCATGCCCCCGCGCGGGGGCGCGCGCACCCCAGGTACGCGTGGCGGCCATACTTGGTCCGTACCAGCCCCGGCTCCCGCCTCGCACGCCGTGAGTAGCCGTCGGTCCAGTTCTGCCATTGGGCGCTGACGGCGTCAGGTGGTACGATGCGCGGCAGCGACCGCAGGCGCTCTTTAAGCCGGTCCGGCGAGGCCGGGAAGGACGCAGCAGATGCACTGTCCGACGTTTGCCGTACCGGGATGCACCGCGTCCCACCGCTTCCTCCCCTCCCCAATCCGAGGAGGGGCTTTTTTTGCCCACCAGCAGCTCCCCGCCCGATCGCGGAGGCGCCGCCGTGACTGAGCAACTCGAACGCACGCGCAGCGAGGACACCACGGCCACCCACGGCGGCGGGCCGCTGCTCGATGCCGACGGCATCGGGCGCACCACGCGGCGCCTCGCGCACGAGATCATCGAGCGCAACGGCGGGCTCGATCAGCTCGTGCTCGTCGGCATCCAGAGCCGCGGCGCGGTTCTCGCCGAGCGCCTCGCCGCCCTGATCGGCGGCTTCGAGGGCGCAGCGCCGCCCCTCGGCAGGCTCGATATCACGCTGCACCGCGACGATCTCGCCTCGCGCGGGCTGCGCAGCGTGCCGCGCAGCAGCGAGCTGCCGGACATCGAGGGCCGCAACGTCGTCCTCATCGACGACGTGCTCTTCACCGGCCGCACCGTGCGCGCCGCCCTCGACGCGCTCAACGACTTCGGACGCCCGCACAGCGTGAGTCTCGCGGTGCTGATCGACCGCGGGCACCGCGAGTTGCCGATCCGCGCCGACGTGGTCGGCAAGAACATCCCCACCGCGCGCGGCGACCAGGTGCAGGTGCTGCTCGACGAGGTCGACGGCCGCGACGCCGTCGTCGTCATCCCCGGAAGGGATAGATCGTGACCACCGAAACGCACGAGACCACCGGCGCCCCAAGCGCCGCGCCGCTGCTCCCCGGGAGCGGCGAGCCGCTCGCGACCGCGCCCACGCCGGGCCCCTGGCGTCACCGCCACGTGCTGGACCTCGACGACTTCGGGGCCGACGAGATCGAGACGGTGCTTGAGCTCGCCGGGCAGATGGCCGAGGTGCTGGAGCGGCGCATCGCGCGGGTGCCCGCGCTGCGCGGGCACACCATCGTCAACCTCTTCTACGAGCCCTCGACGCGCACGCGCGCCTCCTTCGAGCTGGCGGGCAAGGTGCTGGGCGCGGACGTGCTCTCCGTGAGCGCCAGCACGTCGTCGGTGCAGAAGGGCGAGTCGCTGATCGACACGGTGCGCACGCTGCGCGCGATGGGCGCCGGCATCCTGGTAATGCGGCACGCCTCGGCGGGCGCGCCCTACCTCGCTGCTCGGCACACCGATGCCGCGATCGTCAACGCCGGCGACGGCGCGCACGCGCACCCGACCCAGGCGCTGCTGGACCTCTACACGATGCGCCGCCACTTCGGAGACCTGCGAGGGCGTCGCGTCGCGATGGTCGGCGACATCGCGCACTCGCGCGTCGCCCGCTCCGACCTCTGGGGCCTGACCGCGATGGGCGCGGAGGTGGTCGTGTGCGGGCCGCCCACGCTGCTGCCTCACGGCCTCCGGCCCGGCGACCGCCCGGAGCACGCCGAGTCCGCGCTCCCCTTCGTCGAGGTCGAAACGGACATCGAGCGCGCGATCGAGGGCGCGCACGTGGTGATGGCGCTGCGCCTGCAGAGCGAGCGCCAGCAGGGCGGGCTCCTGCCCTCGCTGCGCGAGTACGCGCTGCACTACCAGGTCACGGCGAAGCGCCTCGCGCGTGCGCACCCGGACCACCTGCTGATGCATCCCGGCCCCAAGAACGAGGGCATCGAGATCGCCCGCGAGGTCGCCGGCGGCGGACGCTCGATGATCGAGGAGCAGGTCACGAACGGCGTCGCCGTGCGCATGGCGCTGCTCTACCTGCTGGCGCTGGGCCGCGACACCGCGGCGGCGCGCGCCGGGGAGGCCGCCTCGTGAGCACGCTCGCCATCCACAACGGCCGCGTGATCGACCCTGCCCTCGGGCGCGACGGCATCGCCGACGTGGTGATCGTCGACGGCCGCGTCGCGCGCATCGGCCCGAACGAGGGCGACGCCGTCATCGAGGCGGACCGCATCGACGCCACCGGGCTGGTCGTGACGCCCGGCTTCGTGGACCTGCACGTCCACCTGCGCGAGCCCGGCTTCGAGTACAAGGAGACGATCACCAGCGGCACGGCGGCGGCCGCGCGCGGCGGCTTCACCACGGTCTGCGCGATGCCGAACACGGACCCGCCGCTGGACCGCCGGGCCGCCGTCGAGTCCGTGCTGCGCCAGGCCGAGGAGCACGCCGCCGTGCGCGTGCTGCCGCTCGGCTGCATCACGCGCGACCGCGCCGGCAAGGAGCTCGCGCCCGCCGGCGAGCTGGCGCAGGCCGGCGTCGTCGCGCTCTCCGACGACGGCGACGCGGTCGCCGACGCGCGGCTGATGCGCCACGCGCTGGAGTACGCCGGCGCCTTCGGGCTGCCGATCTCGCAGCACTGCGAGGATCCGGCGCTGGTCCACGAGGGCCAGATGCACGAGGGCTGGGTCGCCACCCGGCTCGGCCTGCGAGGCCGCCCCGCCAGCGCCGAGGAGACCTTCGTCGCGCGCGATATCGCCCTCGCCGACCTGGCCGGGGCGCACCTGCACATCGCCCACGTCTCGACCGCCGGCTCGGTCGCGCTGATCCGCGCCGCACGCGAGCGCGGCGTGCACATCACCGCCGAGGTCACACCGCACCACCTCACGCTGACCCACGAGGAAGTCGGCTTCGCGCCCTCGGACTCGCACGCCGCCAACGGTGACGGCGGCGCGAACGGCTACCGCAGCATCGGCTACCACTCCAACGCCAAGGTGAACCCGCCGCTACGCGCGCACAGCGACATCGCCGCCTGCGCCGAGGCGCTGCGCGACGGCGTGATCGACGCGATCGCGACCGACCACGCGCCGCACGCCATCTCCGACAAAGAGATCGAGTTCGACCTCGCCGCACCCGGCATCAGCGGCCTCGAGACCGCCCTCGGGCTGTCGATGAGCCTGGTGCACGACGGCCGCATCGATCTGCCGACGCTGATCGAGCGGCTCACAGCCGGGCCCGTCCGCGCCTGGGGGCTGGACCGCCGCCCCGGCCTCGAGGGCCTCGGCACGCTCTCGCCGGGCGCCGTCGGCGACGTCGCGATCCTCGACCCGGACGCCACCTGGACGGTGACGCCCGAGGACTTCGCTTCGATGGGCAGGAACACGCCGATCGCCGGGCGGGAGCTGCGCGGGCGCGTGCTGGCGACCGTCTACGGCGGCCGCGTCGTGCACGCGCTGGAGGGGGTCGCCCTGTGAGCGACGGCCCGGCAGTAATGACGCGCCCACCCGCGCGCCTCGTGCTCGCGGACGGCCGCGTCTTCGAGGGCGAGGGCTTCGGCGCGCCCGCCGCCGCCACCGGCGAGGTGGTCTTCAACACCTCGATGACCGGCTACCAGGAGGCGCTCACGGACCCCTCCTACGGCGGCCAGATCCTGACGATGACCTACCCGCTGCAGGGCAACTACGGCGTCAACGCCCACGACGACGAAAGCGCGCGCATCCAGGTGCGCGGCTTCGTCGTCCGCGAGCTGACGGACCTGCCATCGCACTGGCAGAGCTGCGGCCGTCTCGATGACTACCTCGCCGCGGCGGGCGTCCCGGCCATCGCCGGCATCGACACGCGCGCGCTCACGCGCCACCTGCGGTCGCACGGCGTGATCATGGGCACGATCACCCGCGACGAGTCGCCGCAGGAGGCGCTGGCCCGCCTGCGCAGCGAGCCCATCTACGGCACCGAGGATTATGTCGCCGCGGTCTCCACCCCGGTCCCCTACGAGTTCGGCGAGGGTGCGAGCAACGGCGACGAACCCGGCTCGCACATCGTCGTCGTCGACCTCGGCGTGAAGCGCAACATCATGCGCCACCTGCGCCGCCGCGGCTGCCGCGTGACGGCCGTGCCGAGCACCGCGAGCGCCGAGGACGTGCTCGCGCACGGCCCGGACGGCGTGCTGCTCTCGCCCGGCCCCGGCGACCCGATGCTGCTCGACCACGTCGTCGAGGCCTCCCGGGGGCTGATCGGGCGCACACCGCTGATGGGGATCTGCCTCGGGCACCAGGTGCTCGGCCGCCTCTTCGGCGCCTCCACCTACAAGCTGAAGTTCGGGCACCGTGGCGCGAACCACCCGGTGCGCGACGAGGCCACCGGGCGCGTCTACATCACCTCGCAGAACCACGGCTACGCCGTCGATGGCGACGGGCTCGAGGCCGCCGTCGAGGTGTCGCAGGTGCACCTCAACGACGGCACGGTCGAGGGCCTGCGCCACCGCGAGCTGCCGCTGTTCACGATCCAGTACCACTCGGAAGCCTCGCCGGGACCGCACGACACGGAGTTCCTGTTCGACCGCTTCCTCGAGACCGTGCGAGACGACGGGAGCCGCTGATGGCCGCCGCAGACTCGCAGCCACTGTGCCGCCGCGCGGCCGCCAGCGACGCAGCCCAGATCGCCGCGATCATCGCGGAGCTGATCGAGGAGCCGCAGCCCGTCGCCTTCGACCGCGCGCTCAGCGCCGACGAGGTGCGCGACGCCTGGCTCGGCGACGACGACGGCGGGGCCGCCGTCTTCGTCATCGAGGACGCGGGGCGGCTGCTCGCGTTCGCCGTCGTCGAGCCGCTCGAGGGCGCGTCCGAGGACTGCTCGCTGGGCGCCTGGGTGCGCGCCGAGGAGCGCCGCAAGGGCTACGCGACCGTGCTCGCCGAGGAGGCGCTGGCGTTCACCCGCGAGCGCGGCTACCAGGCGATCCGCGCGCGCCTGCCCGAGGACAACGAGCCGGCGCTCTCGTACCTGTCGTCGATCGGCGCGCTGGTGCCGCTCGCCAACCCCGGCGCGCACTTCGTGCTGCCAGCAGAGGAGTAACCCGTGAGCGAGCAGGCCGCCCCAACCCCGGACACCAGCCACTACGCCGCCAAGCGCGAGCGCGACTGGGAGGCGTTCAGCTCGGGCGACGGCCCGCTGGCCAGCCACTGGGAACTGTGGGCCGAGGAGTCGTTCGACTGGCGTCCGGCGATCAGCTTCTTCCAGCCCGTCGGCAAGGACTACCCGGACCTGGCCGAGCGCATCCAGCCGCTCTTCGACGCGCTCGCTGGCCTCGAGGAGGTCGAGCTGCCTCCGGCCAGCTTCCTGCACCTCAGCTGCCTGCAGGTCGGGTTCCTGCGCGCGGCCGACATCTACTGGTCGCAGGTGGAGACGTTCTACGTGAACGCGGCGCCGCGCCTGCACCGCCTCGAACCGTTCAGCCTGCGCATCGGCGGCGTCTCCGCGGGCCTGGACGCGCTCTACCTGGGCGTCGACGACGGCCTCGTCTTCCGCGAGGTGCGCCGCCTGATCGCGCAGGGCGTGCCGAAGGTCTACCAGGTGCTCAGGGAGGCAGGCATCCAGACCGGCGACGCCGACCCCTTCGTCCCGGAGATCCCCTTCGCCTACTTCACCGGCAAGGGTGACCGCGCGCGTGTGATCGAGGCGATCACGCCGCACCTCGATGCGGAGTTGGGCGAGTACCCGGTGAGCCACATCAAGATGGGCCGGGTTGCGCCGGACCCGGACATCCACTTCCCGGACCCCGACGTCGTCGCCGAGATCATCCTCTTCGGCAAGGACCACCGGAAGGGCTACCACAACTGAGCCCAGCGACCGCATCCGACGCCCCCGCGCCCTCCGGCGAGCCGTCCGGCGCGCCGGGGAAGCCCCGCAAGGTGCTGATCATCGGCAGCGGCCCGATCGTGATCGGCCAGGCCGCCGAGTTCGACTACGCCGGCACGCAGGCCTGCAAGGCGATGCGCGAGGAGGGCATCACCTCCGTCCTCGCCAACTCCAACCCGGCGACGATCATGACCGACGAGGACGTCGCCGACATCGTCTACATCGAGCCGCTCACCGTCGAGGTGCTCGAACGCATCATCGAGGCGGAGCGCCCGGACGGGCTGCTCCCCACGCTCGGCGGCCAGACCGGGCTCAACCTCGCCGTCGAGCTGGCCGAGGCCGGCGTGCTCGATCGCTACAACGTGCGCCTGCTGGGCACGCCGCTGGAGTCGATCCGCCTCGCCGAGGACCGCGAGCAGTTCCGCTCGCTGCTGCACAGGATCGGCGAGCCCTCGCCCGAGTCCGAGATCGTCGAGGACTGGGACACCGCGATCGCCGCGCGCGACCAGATCGGCCTCCCGCTCGTCGTGCGGCCCGCCTACACGCTCGGCGGCACGGGCGGCGGCATCGCGCACGACGCGGAGGAGTACGAGCGGATCGTGCGCAGCGGGCTCGCCGCCTCGCCGATCACGCAGGTGCTCGTCGAGCGCTCGCTGCTCGGCTGGAAGGAGATCGAGTACGAGGTGATGCGCGACGGCGCGGACACCTGCGTCACGATCTGCAACATGGAGAACCTCGACCCGATGGGCGTGCACACGGGCGACTCGATCGTCGTCGCGCCCTCGCAGACGCTCTCCGATCGCGACTACCAGATGCTGCGCAGCAGCGCGCTGAAGATCATCCGCGCGCTCGGCATCGAGGGCGGCTGCAACGTGCAGTTCGCGCTCGCGCCGCGCCCGGACGTGACGCCCTGGGCCGGCGCGGAGTCGGCCTCGGCGCCCGAGTACCACGTAATCGAGGTGAACCCGCGCGTCTCGCGCTCCTCGGCGCTGGCCTCGAAGGCGACGGGCTATCCGATCGCGCGCGTCGCCGCGAAGATCGCGGCGGGCAAGCGCCTGGACGAGATCACGAACTCGGTCACGGGCCGCACCACCGCCGCCTTCGAGCCCGCGCTCGACTACTGCGTCGTGAAGATCCCGCGCTGGCCGTTCGACAAGTTCGCCTTCGGCGACCGCCGCCTCGGCACACAGATGAAGGCGACGGGCGAGGTGATGGCGATCGACCGCACCTTCGAGGCGGCCCTGCAGAAGGCCGTGCGCTCGCTGGAGATGGGCGGCCGCTCGATCCTCTGGGAGCACCGCGACTGGGGCGCCGATCCGCCCGGACCGGGCACCGCCACCGACGACCGCCTCTGGCTGCTGCTGGCCGCGCTGCGCCGCGACGCGGACCCGCTCGCGATCGCTCGCGACTCCGGCGTCGACCCGTGGTTCCTCGAGCGCCTCGCCCGCATCGTCGCGATGGAGCGGCGGCTGCTCTCCGAGGAGTTGACGCCGCCGCTGCTGCGCCAGGCGAAGCGCCTCGGCTTCAGCGACGCCGTGATCGGCACGCTCGCCGACCGCCTGCCGGACCAGGTGCGCGCGCTGCGCGAGGAGTGGGGTCTGCGGCCCGTCTACAAGATGGTCGATACCTGCGCCGCCGAGTTCGACGCCGTCACGCCCTACTTCTACTCCACCTACGAGGAGGAGAACGACGCCGTGCCCGAGCCCGGCCGCGAGCGCATGCTCGTGATCGGCTCCGGCCCGATCCGCATCGGCCAGGGCATCGAGTTCGACTACTGCTCGGTGCAGGCCGCCCACGCCCTGCAGGCCGCCGGGGTCCAGTCGATCCTCGCCAACTCCAACCCGGAGACCGTCTCCACGGACTTCGACACCTCCGACCGGCTCTACTTCGAGCCGCTCGACGAGGAGGCGGTGCGCGATCTACTGGAGAACGAGGCCGGCGGCGGCGAGGCGCCGCCCTCGATCGTCCAGTTCGGCGGCCAGACCGCCGTCAACCTCGCGCGCGATCTGCAGCTCGCAGCCCTGCCGATCGCCGGCTCCTCCGCGGACGCGATCGACCTCGCCGAGGACCGAGGGCGCTTCGAGGCGCTGGTCTCCGGGCTCGGCATCCCGCAGCCGCCGGGCGTCGCCGTCCGGACGCTCGACGAGGCCGTACCGACCGCCGCGACGATCGGCTATCCGGTGCTCGTCCGCCCCTCGTACGTCCTCGGCGGGCGCGCGATGGAGGTGGTGCAGGACGAGAGCGAGCTCGCGCGCTACTTCGCGGCCGCGCTCGAGGAGCGATCCGGCCCGATCCTGGTCGACAAATACCTCGAAGGCCTCGAGGTCGAGGTGGACGCCGTCTGCGACGGCGAGGCGGTGCTGATCCCGGGGATCATGGAGCACGTCGAGCGCGCGGGCGTGCACTCCGGCGACTCGATGGCGGTGTATCCGCCTCAGAATCTCTCTCCCGAGCAGCGCGAGGCGATCGTGGACTACACGACGCGCATGGCCCTCGCCCTCGGCGTGCGGGGGCTGATGAACGTGCAGTACGTCGTCGCGCCCGAGGCCGACCCGCAGGGCCCCGGCGTCTTCGTGATCGAGGTGAACCCGCGCTCCTCGCGCACCGTGCCGTTCATCTCGAAGGTGACCGGCGTGCCGCTCGTGCCGCTCGCCGTCAACGTCATGCTCGGCCACTCGCTGGCCGAGCAGGGCTACGAGTCCGGCCTCGTCCCGGACCGCGCGCTCGTCGCCGTCAAGGCGCCCGTCTTCTCGATGTCCAAGCTCGTCGGCGTGGACACCTTCCTCGGCCCGGAGATGAAGTCCACCGGCGAGGTGATGGGCATCGACCACGACCTCGATGCGGCGATGCGCAAGGCGGCGATGGCGGCGGACCTCGCGGTCGCGCCCGGCACGCCCTTCCTGCTCTCGCTGGCCGATCGGACCAAGACCGAGGCCTTGCCGCTGATCCACGCGCTGCACAAGGCCGGCTGCGCGCTCTTCGCCACCGAGGGCACCGCCGCCCTGATTCGCGAGCTCGGCCTCCCGGTGCAATTCGTCACCAAGCTGCTCTCCAGGGGCCGTCCCAACGTCGTCGACGTGATCAACGACGGCTCGGTCGGCGCGGTCATCAACACGCTCGAGGGGGGCCGCCCCTCGCACCTGCGCGACGGCTTCCATATCCGCCGCAGCGCCACCGAGATGCGCATCCCCTGCTTCACCTCGCTCGATACCGCGCGCGCCTCGATCCAGGGGCTCTCCTCGCCCGGCTCCTACAACGTCCGCCCGATCGCGGACTACCGGGACGGCCGCACAGGGTGACGCCGGCAGTGCAGCCGGGGCAGCTCGACGCCGTGCTCTTCGACCTCGATGGCACGCTCGCCGACTCGATGACCTCGATCGCCGTGGCGCTCGCCGAGACGCTCGGCGAGCAGGGCCACCGCACCAGCCCCGAGGAGCTGATGCCGCACTTCGGGCCCGGCATGCAATCGGTGATCCGGCGCGCCATCGGCGTCGACGAGGCCGAGGCCGAGCGCCTCTACCGCATCTACCTGCCGAACTACTACGAGCGCTACATGCCCGACACGCCGCCGCTGCCCGGCGCGGGCGACCTGCTCGATGACCTCGGGGCCAGGCTGCCGCTTGGCATCGTCACCTCCAAGCTCGAGGCGGGGGCGCGCACGCTGATCGCGAACCTCGGCTGGAGCGACCACTTCGGCCCGATCGTCGGGCGCGATACGACCGGGATCATGAAGCCCGAACCGGAACCGCTGCTCCACGCCCTCGCGGAACTGGGGATCGAGGGCGCGCGCGCCGCCTACCTCGGCGACACCGAGGAGGACATGCAGGCCGCCCTCGCGGCCGGAGTCGCGGTCCGCGTCGGCGTCACGGTGATTCGCAGCGAGCAGCAACTGCGCGAGGCGGGCGCGACCGCCGTCTGCCGCGACCTGTTCGCGGTCCGCGCGCTGCTCAACGCCGCCATCGACGGGGCGCCCGGCGCACAGCCCTCCGCCGCGCCGGCGACCGGGAGCGCACCGGCATGAGCGGCCCGGAGGCAGACACGGCGCCGGGCCGCAGCTCGCTCGTGGGGCTCCTCGGGCAGTTCGGGCGCCTCGGCGCCATCGCCTTCGGCGGTCCGGCGGCGCACGTCGCGATGATGGAGGACGAGTTCGTGCAGCGGCGGCGCTGGCTCGACCGCGACACGTTCGCGCGCGCCCTCGCCGCGACGAACCTCGTGCCCGGCCCCAACTCCACGGAGATGGCGATCCACCTCGGCTACCGCCGCCGCGGCGTGCCCGGGGCGATCGCCTCGGGAAGCGCCTTTATCCTCCCGGCCGCGCTCGCAGTCGCGGTGCTCGCCTGGGCCTACTTCCAGTGGGGGACGACGCCGCGCGCCGACGACCTGTTCGCGGGTATCCGCCCGGCTGTCGTCGTGCTCGTCGCGCTTGCAGCCTGGCGGCTGCGCGGCCCCGCCGCGCGCAACCCGCTCTCGATGGCCCTCGCGGCCGCCGCCTTCGCCGTCGCCCTGCTCGCCCCGCGCTGGGAGGTGATCGCGCTGCTCGGCGCGGGCGTGGTCGCGCTGCTCGCGAGCGAGCAGGGACTGCGCCGCCGGCTCCAGCGCGCGGTCGTCGCCCTCCCCGTCCCGCTGCTCCCGCTGGCGCTGCCCGCGCTCGCCGTCACGCTGCCCGAGGCCGTGCCGATCGCGCTCATTCACCTCAAGGCCGGGGCGCTGCTCTTCGGCGGCGGCTACGTGATCATCCCGCTGCTGGAGCCCGACGCCGTCGCGCGGGGCTGGCTTACCGAGTCGCAGTTCCTCGACGCGATCGCGATCGGCCAGGCGACGCCGGGGCCGATCGTCACGACCGCCACCTTCGTCGGCTACGCCGCGGGCGGCTGGTGGGGCGCGCTGATCGCGACGGTCGCGATCTTCGCGCCCGCGTTCGTCTTCGCGATCTCGCTCGGACGGCTGCTCGACCGGCTCTCCGCGTCCGAGACGCTGCGCGCCTTCCTCGACGGCGTCGCCGCGGCGGTCTTCGGCGCGATCGCCGGGGCCGCCGTCGTGCTGCTCGCGAGCCTCGACGCCAACCCGCTGAGCGCCGTCGTGCTCATCGCGAGCGGCGTCGTGCTGCTGCGCTCGCTGCTGCCTTCGTACGCCTGGCTGGCCGTCTGCGGCGCGGGCGGCCTGCTCTACCACGCCGCGAGCCTGCCGGCATGAGAAGCGCCACCGTCGAGGTCACCGAGTCCGCCCGCCTCTACGGCGAGACGCACATCCTCTGGCTGACCATGCCCGAGGAGTTCCGCCACGCCTCCCCGGGCCAGTTCGTGATGGCCTACATCGGCGACTACGACGACCCGCTGCTCGGCCGTGCCTGCTCGTTCCATCGCCTGAGGGAGGGCCGGCACGGGCCGGAGTTCGCCCTGCTTTTCGACGCCGTCGGGCGCGGCACGGACTGGCTCGCGCACCGCGCGCCGGGCGACGCGGTGCGCGTCGTCGGGCCGCTCGGACGCGGCTACGAGCCGCGCGAGCGCGTCGATCACATGCTGCTCGTGGGCGGCGGGATCGGCTGCGCCCCGCTGGTCTGGCTCGCCGACGAGCTGGTCGCGCAGGGCCGCGAGGTGACGCTCGTCCTCGGCGCGGCCGGCGAGGCGGGGATCTTCCCGCCGCGGCTGCTGCCGGAAGCCGTCGAGGTCGTCGTCGCCACCGAGGACGGATCGCTGGGCGAACGCGGCCTCGTGACCGCGCCCTTCGAGCGGCTGCTGCCCTGGGCCGACCAGGCCTTTGCCTGCGGCCCGAACCCGATGTTCGAGGCAATGTTCGGCGTGCTCTCGCGCTCCGGACTGCGCAAGCCGGTGCAGGCCCTGCTGGAGGAGACGATGGCCTGCGGGATGGGCATCTGCTACGGCTGCGCCGTCTTCCCCAAACGCGGCGGCGTCCGGCTCTGCTGCACGGACGGCCCGATGTTCGACCTGCGAGACCTCTACTGATGCGCGCCGGCTGATGATCGGGAAGATCGCGATCGCCGTGCTGCTCCTCGGCGGCCTCGTGGCCGGCGCGCTGATCGGCGGCGTCCTGTCGGGGACGGAGCCGGCGCTCCTCGGCTGGCTCTTCGGAGCGGGCGCCGGGCTGATGGGTGGCGCCTTCATCGCCGCTCTCGCCACGAACGAGGCCCTCGTCGGCCGCGGCGGCAGCGGCCCGCGCTCCGTCAGCTACCCCGGCGAGACCCCGCCGCGAGGGCGAGACGAGGACGAGGAGTAGCGAGGCTCGGGACACGTGCGCCGCGCTCTATGCTATCATCGTGATAGCACACCCTGGGAGCCGAGACATGGCGACGGTGAACGTACGACGCCTGGATGATGCCGTTGTCCAGCGGCTCAAGGAGCGAGCGGCTGCAAACGACCGCTCGCTGGAAGCCGAACTGCGGAACATCCTCGAACGCGTCGTCGCCGAGGATGACTACCAGGCAAGGAAGCAGGCGTTTCTCGACTATTCGACGAAACTCCGCGCCCTGACCGCCGACAGACAGCACACTCCCGCCGAGGAGTTGATCCGGGAAGCGCGCGACCGCGGGTACGACCGCGGGCACGCCACATGACGCAAGTGGTGGTGGACGCGAACATCGCCGTCAAGTGGCTGGTGGATGAAGTACAAGGGCGGGAAGCCGCACGCTTGCTGCAGGACGAGTCCGAACTGCACGCACCACGCGTCATGGCAGCGGAGGTCGCCAACGCCCTGTGGCAGAAGGTAGACAGAGGCGAAATCGAGCCAGCCACTGCGGGCGTCCTCGCGGACTCTGTTCAGGGCCTGCCCCTCCACTGGGCGAACGACGAGCAGATTCTTGGCGACGCCCTGCGCATCGCCGTTGAACTGGATCACGCAGCGTACGACTGCATGTACCTCGCGCTTGCTCATCGGCTCGGCGCGCGCCTGGTGACCGCCGACATGAAGTTCGTGCGCCGCGTCGCGCCCACCGCGCACGGGGGCACCATAATCGCTCTCGCCGACTACGAGGGCGAGTAGCCGGAAGCGACGCCTACGCCCCCACGCGGTCCAGGATCGTCGCGACGTCGATGTACTGGTCGGCGAGGGCGCGCATCTCGATCGAGGTGCTGCCGCTGAAGGCGACCACCTCGACACGCACGCCCTGCGTCTGCAGCAGCTCGACCGCGCGCGCGAAGTCGGCGTCGCCGGAGACGATCGAGACCACGTCGAGGCGGTCCGCCATCGTCACCATGTCGAGCGCCATCTCGACGTCGAAGTTGCCCTTCACGGAGCCGTCGGCGAAGCGCTTCATCGGCTTCGTCACGATGCGGTAGTCGTGGCGCACGAACGGCTCGACGAAGCGCTGGCGCTCCACCGGCTCCCCGGGGTCGTCCGAGACCGGTGAGTAGGCCGTCGCGCGGATCAGCTCGCGGCCCTCGCTGAGGTAGGCGAGCAGCTTGCCCATGTGCACGATCGCGCCTTCCGGGGCGCCCTCGCCGCGCTCGGCCCCGTAGATCAGGTTCGGCACGTCGACGAAGACGCCGAGGCGCAGCCGCCGGATCGAGCGCTCCTGTATCTCGCGCAGGGCGTCCAGCGCCTGCGATTGCGTGGCGAGCGTCTCGCGCAGCGCGCGCATCTCCTCGGCGAGGGCGGGGGCCTCCGGGGCGTCGGTGGTGCTCGCCGCGCTCGTCTTGCGCGTGCTCGCTCGCCGGCGGGCAGGCGGCTTTATCTCCGCCTCGGCTTCCGCCTCCGCCGGCTCGGGCGTCGCCTCCTCGGCAGCAGCCGCCGCGCGGCGGCGCCGCGGGGCGCGCTTCTTCGGTTCGGCCTCTGCCTCGGCCGCCGGCTCGGCTTCCTTCTCCGCGTTCGTCTCGCGTGAGGCCGCCCTCGCTCGCGGCTTGCGCTTCGGCGCAGGCTTGGCCTGCGGCTCGGCCGCGGCCTCCGCAGCAGGCGCGGGCTCCGCCTCCGCCTCGGGCTTCGCGGGGCGGGCCGGGCGACGGCCGGCGATGCGCGGATCGTTGAGCGTCTCGCCGCCTTCGGGAGCGTCCGCCGCGCGCTGGCGCCCGCGGCCTCCGCGCGTCCCGCGGCGACGTGTCCCCTCCCCCGAGGCCGGCGTGTCCGGGCGATCGACGCTCATGCCGCCACCCCCGCATCGCCCGCGTACTGCAGCACGGAGCAGCGTGCCGCGACCTGCTCCGCGAGCTCGACGAAGGCCTTCGCCTCCTCGGAGTCCGGCGCCGCGGCGACCAGCGGGACGCCGTTGTCGCCCGCCTCGCGCACCGCCGCCGCGAGCGGCAGTTCGCCGAGGAACTCGATGCCCAGCTCGTCCGCCGCGGCGCGCGCCCCACCGCGGCCGAAGATGTCCGATGTCATGTTCTCCACGATTCCGAAGATCGGGACGCCGAGCCTGTCGAACATCCCGATCGCCTTCGTTGCATCCTCGATCGCCACCCGCTGCGGCGTCGAGACGATCACGACGCCCGCCACCGGCGCCTGCTGCGCCAGCGACATCGAGGCGTCCGAGGTGCCCGGCGGCAGATCGACGATCAGGTAATCCAGCTCGCCCCAGTCGATGTCGTGAATCAGCTGCCGCACGCCGGAGCCGATCATCGGGCCGCGCCAGACCACGGGCGTGCCCTTCGGCAGCACGAACCCGATCGAGACGGCGCGCACGCCGTGTGCCTCGATCGTGTGCATCCCCTGCTGGCCCTCGGCCATACTGCCCTGCTCGATGCCGAGCATCGTGGGGATGTTGGGGCCGGTGATGTCGGCGTCGACGATGCCGACCGCCGCGCCGAGCTGCGCGAGCGCGACCGCGAGGTTCGTGGCGACCGTGGACTTGCCGACGCCGCCCTTGTTGGAGGCGACGGCGATCAGGTTCTTGACGCCGGCGACCGGCTCCGGGCCGCCCTCGCGGCTCGCCTGCCCGCGCACCTCCGCGTCCCACTCGATCTCGACCTCGTCGATGCCGGGGACGGCGTCGAGGGCCGCCCGCACGTCGACGTCGATCTGCTCGCGCAGCGGGCAGGCGGGGGTGGTGAGCACCAGCCGGAAGGACGCGGTGGCGCCCTCGACGGTCAGGTCGCGCACCATGTTGAGCGACACGAGGTCGCGATGCAGTTCGGGATCGCGGACCTCGGAGAGAGCGGCCAGCACGGCCTCGGGACTTGTCATGTTATGTCCTCACATTGCGAAAGTGCTCGTGGACGGGCCCGGATCGGGCAAATTCCTCGAAGTTACTCCAAGCTGATGGGAACCAAGAGGCCGTCGCGAGCGTTTCATCTGTAGGTACGGAATGTGCGCCATCCGGGATGGACGCGCCAACAGGGAAGGCATCGGGATGCAGGGGGCACGGTCGTGGACTGTTCCCGGGATCGCGTCACGCCTCCCCACGGGGTTGGACGCCCCGGCGTTGGGGCCTCGGGTCCCAGTATAGCCGCCCGCTCCCACTAGGGCAGCGGCTCGAGGCGTGATTCTGGCCGCGCTGCCGGCGATGCCGGTGGGGCGCGGAAGCGACAGGAGGGCTTTATCGGAGTTTTCCAGCATTTTAGTGCACTTAAGCTTGACATCAGGGGCGTCACGCCTTAGGTTTATGTCTCTGGTGCGCTTCGTGCACACAGCGAGCGCAAGGTACGGGTAGTCAGGCGTCGGGAAACGTTGGGGGGACCAATTCGGCGCCACGGGAAGGCAGAGGAACGATGGTTACGGCAGCACAGACCGGGAACGACGTACAGACCAGCGCGGCTCCGCGCATGGCCTGCGTGCACCACTGGGTGATCGAGTCCCCGAGCGGGCGCGAAAGCGCCGGCTACTGCAAGCGCTGCGGGCTGACGCGGAACTTCGCGAACGCCACCGAGAACGTGATGTGGGAGCACACGAACACCTTGAGCACGTCTCCCATCAGCGGGCTCCGCAACCTCCCCCGGCCGGACACCTCCCTGCTCTCCGACGAGATCGTGCGCGACTGACCCCCCGACGCAGGGACGACGAGAGGCGGTGCCCCCGGATCACCGGGGGCGCCGTTTCCTTGTGCGCCTCCGGTCCGGGTGCAGGCCGGGTATCATGAGCACACCCGGAGCGAGGCGGCGCATGGACCTCAGCCTCACCATCGGCCGCGGCGGCAAGCAGGAGCTGCTGCTCCAGAATCCCGTGCTCACGGCCTCCGGCACCCTCTCGAACGGCATCGAGTTCGCGCGCCGCTTCGACATCAACGCGCTCGGCGGCGTGATCTCGAAGGGGACGACGCTGCGGCCGCGCCGCGGCAACCCGCAGCCACGCACCGTCGAGACGCCCGCCGGAATGATCAACTCGATCGGCTTCCAGAACGTCGGCGTGGGCGCGCTGATCCGCGACCTCGCCCCCGCCTGGGCGCGCTGGGACACGCCCGTCCTCGTCAACATCATGGGCGACAGCGTCCGCGAGTTCGGCCTGCTCGCCGCGCGCCTCGAGGGCGTCCCCGGCGTCGCCGGCCTTGAGGTCAACGTCTCCTGCCCCAACGTCGAGGTCGGCGGGATGGAGTTCGGGCAGGACTGCGACCTCACCGCCGGGGTGGTCGCCGAGGTGCGGCGCAGCACGACGCTCCCCTTCGCCGTCAAGCTCACCCCGAGCGTCACCGACATCCGCCCCTTCGCCGAGGTCTGCGAGGAGGCCGGCGCCGACGCGCTCTCCCTGATCAACACCGTCCCGGCGACGGCGATCGACATCGAGCGCCGCCGGCCGGCGATCGCGACCATCTTCGGCGGGCTCTCCGGGCCGGCGATCAAGCCGATCGCGCTGCGCAGCGTCTACATGGCCGCGTCCGTCACCAGCCTCCCGATCATCGCCTCGGGCGGCGTCATGGGCGGGCGCGACGCCGTCGAGTTCCTGATGGCCGGCGCGAGCGCGGTGCAGGTCGGCACCGCGACCTTCACCGACCCCGCCGCGCCCTGGCGCGTGCTCGACGAACTGCGCTCCTGGTGCGAGGCTGAGGGCGTCGAGCGCCTCGACGAGATCGTCGGGGCGGCGCGCCGCCGCGACTGAGGCGAGGAGACAACGATGCGAAGTACTGCAGGCGTACTCGGCGGCGCCCTCTGGCTGCTCTCGGGGGCGTTCGCCGGCGCGGCGTGGGGCTGGGCCGCGATGCGGGTGCTGTACCGGTTCTTCGACGTGGACAGCACCGAGGCCGCCCTCGCGGGCGGGGTGATCTTCGGGCTCGCCGTCGCGCTGGCGCTCTGGTACCTCGGCTGGCGCGAGGTACGGGGGTAAGCGCGGGTGTGCCTCCATGCGAGGCGTTGACGTGTCCAGGCTGCCCGCCGTAGCGTCGGATCACACCCTGCGGGGTGCGGTCTCGGGGTGTAGCTCAGCCTGGTAGAGCGCTGCGTTTGGGGCGCAGAGGTCCGCAGTTCAAATCTGCGCACCCCGACCAACATCGATGTCCAGCAGCCCCGCGAGGGGCCCTCGCAAGCGGAGGACCGGCGAACGCCATGCAGGAAACGCTTCCGCCCTACGTACTCGTCGTGCGGATCGGCTCGATCCTCGGCATGTCGCTGGCGCTGGCGATCGGGCTGCTGCTGCTGCTGGGTGGCTTCGTGCTCGCCGCGCTCGTCGCCTTCGCGGCCTTCCTGCCCTCGTTCGGCATCATGGTCTACGCCGAGCGGCGCGCCGCCCGTGGCGAGGAGGACGCCGGCTGAGCGTGAAGCGCGCGTGCGCCCCCGCGCTGCCGTAAGCCTCCGAGCGCCTATCCTGTCGGCATGTACGAACAACAGTCGGGGCCGGAGCCGGGCGGCTGTCGCGAGACGCTGATGCTGACGCGCATCGCCTTCTCCGTGCTGATCCCCCCGCTGCTCGCCGTCGCCGGCGTGCTCGTGCTCTTGATCCTCTGCTTCGTGCTCTTCACCACGCACCCGCTGCTCGGCCTGCTGCCGCTGATCCCGCTCGCCGGCGGGCTCGTCTGGATCGCGAGGCGCGATCGCCGCGACGATCGCGACTTCGGCGACCTCGACCCGCCGCGCTGAGGCGGCGGCGCGACCTCAACCGCGAGCGCGAGTACGCCTCGCGCCCTCATCGTGCCGTCTCTCCTGCCGCCACCAACTCGCCCTCAGGCCCCTGACGCACGAGTACGCGCAGGTCCGACCCGTCGGCAACGAGCGCGCCCCGCAGCCTCACCGCGGTGCCCCCCGCCCAGCCACCAGTTCTCGATCGCGCCCCACGCGCACCAGCACCCGCAGGTCCGAGCCGTCGGGGGCGACCGTGTACAGCACAACGTCGGCGTACGGGCAGGCGTCGAGATTGCTGCAACGCGAATGTGGCTCCATGCGGACGGCCAGCCGCGTCCGGTCCGGCGACCAGGCCAAGCCCATGACACGGTCCACTGGTGGGGCAACGAGGCGGATCCGCGGCTCCTCTTCGATCGAGACCCCGTACAGCGCTGAGCCCTCACCGCCCGAGTACGCCCGCAGGCCGTATATCTCGGCGCCGTCCGGCGACCAGATCAACGGCCCGAATGGCCCTGAGACCAGATTCTGAACCGTTCCCGTGTCCACGTGTAGTACGGAGAGAATGCCGTAGCCCGAGGGCAGTCCCTCTCGGAACGTAAGCCCGAATCCACCGATCGAAGCTTGACGGGGCGGGATGCCGGGCTGCCGAAGCGTTCGGCGGGCGTGCCGGCGTTCGCCGGGCGGCGCCGGGGGCGGGCTGGAGCGAGGAGCCCTCGCTCAGCGCCGCTCGGGGGCGCTGAGGGCGCGTGCGCGAGGGTGCGCGAGGCGTGCGCGGGCATGCTGGCGCGAGCCTCGGACCCGGGGCCGGCGCTGTGAGCGGGCGTCAGGCGGGGAGCGGAAGCGCCCGTAACCGCGCGAGCGCGGCTGCCCACTGCCCGGCCCAGGGCCAGCGCTTCGGGAGGTGCAGCGTCCACCGCCGGGCCGAGTGGGTGAGCCGCCCGGCCAGCGCGAAGAAGCGCCGCCTGAGCGTCCTGGTCGTCACGATTCCCTCGCCGAGCCCGAGCCGCGCCGTCCAGCGGGCGAGGTTGTGCGCGATCACCTGCACCGCGAGCCACGCCGCGTTCGCGGTGAAGCGGCCCGAGGGGAGATGGTTCAGCCCGACGCCGTACTTGAGATCGCGGATCGCGTTCTCGATCTCGGCGTGGCGGCGATGGTCGGCCTCCAGCTCCAGCAGCTCCCCCTCGCGGTCGCTGATGAAGGCGTGGTAGCTGTAGCTGCTGAAGAGCGCGAGCTGTGAGCCGGGCGTCGGCTTCACGCGCCGCACGATGAGCCGCACCGGGGCGGCGTCCTCCTTGTGCTGGAACGGCGTGTAGGTCGTCTCGGCGACATCGGCGCCGCCCGGCAGCCAGTACGGGATCGGCGTCCAGTCCTCATCCGGTATCGCCTCGATCAGCGTGCGCACGTTCGGCTGCTGGCGAATGGTGATTGAGAAGCGGACATCCAGCGCGCGGCAGGCGGTGACGACGGCGTGGTTGTAGAAGCCGCTGTCGGCGCGCATCGTGAGCTGCCCCGCCGCCCCGGCCTCGCGCACCCGCGCCACCGTCTCACGCAGGAAGTGGGCGGCGCCGCGGGCGGTGTGGGCGCGGCCCTCGCGCAGCCGCGCCATCAGCACCTCGCCTGAGCCGGCCGCGACGGCGAGCAGCGGGTGATAGCCGCGCGCGCCGCTGTAGCCGGGGCGCTGCGCGCCCTCCTTGGCGAGGCCGTAGGTCTCGCAGAGCGTCGAGTCGAGATCGATCGTGAGCGGCTCCTCGCCCGGTCCCGCCCCGGCCGCCCAGGCGCGGGCGAGCAGCTCGCGGGTCACGCGGTCGAGCTGGCGGGCGTGGCCCCAGCGGAAGCTGCGCAGGAACGTGCCGAGGGTGGACGGCGCCTTCACGGTGCAGCCGAGCACGCGCCCCGTTCCGCCGGCGCGCAGCGCAGCGGCGTCGTCGATGCAGTCGCCGCCCGCGAGCGCGGAGGCGACCAGGGTGAGCAGCTTGTCCCCGGCGTTCGCCCGGCCCGCTGCCCCACCGAGGTCGACGTGGGCGTCCGTCAGTTCACGCAGGCCGAGCCGGCCGGCGAGCGTGGCGGGGAGTAGCAGGCCCGCGTGGTCCACGAGGCGGTCGTCGTCGAAGGCGATCTGGAGCCGGTCGGGGCTGCTCGGTGCTAGCATCGAATGGGTGCTCCCTGTCGCTGTGACGTGATTCGTTCAAAACCCATTGTCCCAGATACAGAGGAGCACCCCTTCTCAACTACTCACGCGCTCTCCTTCGGTGGATCAGGGGTAAGGAACGCAACGCGGCGGCCGTCCGGCGACCACACCGGGCGCGCCGTCCACAACGGCCGGTTCCCCACCCCCTCCGCGACCTGCGTCACGTTCGAGCCGTCTGCCCCGGCGATGTAGAGCGCCTCGTCCCATCCGCGGAAGGCCAGCCGCGTCCCGTCCGGCGACCACGCCGGCGGCTCAAGCACGACATCGGTCCTCGGCGCAATGACGCGCAGGTCCGAACCGTCGGCCGCCATCGTGTGCAGGCGATAGCGTTCCAGGAAGGCGATGCGCGTCCCATCCGGCGACCAGGCCGGTACGCGCCCCGACCGGGTGCCCGGCGTCAGCGGCCGCAGTTCCCTGCCGTCGAGCGTGCTCGTCACGATGTCGAACAGTCCGCCGCCGTGCCGCAGCGTCACGTAGGCCACGCGCGTCCCGTTCGGGGAGGTGGCCGGCGAGGTGTCGAACGCGATTGCGAGTTCGTTACCCTCTCCAACCCAGCTGAAGTCCCCGACCGTCGGACTCAGCAACTCCAGGCCCGTCCCGTCCTCGCGAACCGTGTACAGGCTCCCGCCGTAGTCGTCCTCGCGGCTGGACAGGCTCCGGATCCCGCCCCAGCGAAAGACGAGCACATCCTCGCCATTGATCCGCCCCCAGGCCGGGCCGTAGTGGCCGGTATCGTCCGGGCCGCGGAAGTAGTGTTCAGTATCCAGCTCGAAGGGGTGCACCCCTTCATTGAAGTCGAGCACGCCTCCGTCACATGACAGCCCGATCGCCGCCAGCACCATCGTGGTGACCACCAGGGCCGTCCTGGCCGCCGCTCCGGCCGCGCCCGCGAACATCAGCGATCCTTCATCCGGGCACTGCCCCCGCTGTAGAGGGGGCGTGGCTTCGGCCACGCGCGCGCGCCCTTGGGCAATACGTTACCGCAGGACCGAAGGTTTGCTGCGACGCAACTGCCGAGCTCAGCCCCTCGTCGCCCACGCAGGCTGCGGCGAGGCGCGACCGGGCCGCCGACCGCAGCCTGGACGACCTCGACCTGCCGCACTGACGCGTACGCCACCGCGCCGCCCGGGTCAGCCACCGGTTCGCCAACGGGCGGCGTGCGCTAGACTCTTGACATGCCGGATCCACGCGTCATCGCCCGCCAGCGCCTGAGCCGCGAACGCGGCTACGTGCGCAAGGACTGGGGCGGACGCATCCCGATCGCCCTCGTCTACCCCAACTCCTACTACATCGGCATGTCCAACCTCGGCCTGCAGACGGTCTACTCGCTGTTCAACGCCTACCCGGACTTCGTCTGCGAGCGCGCCTTCGTGGACCCGCCCGAACGCGGCAAGCGCGCCCCGGAGCGCCCCCCGACGATCGTCTCGATGGAGTCTCAGCGCCCGCTCGGCGACTTCGCGGTGATCGCCTTCACGCTCTCCTACGAGTACGACTACTTCCACATGGTGCAGGCGCTGAAGAGCGCCAACATCCCGCTCTGGGCCTCGCAGCGCGACGGGCGGCACCCGCTCGTGATCGCCGGCGGCGCCTGCATGCTCACCAACCCCGCCGGCGTCGCGCCCTTCCTCGACGCGGCGATCATCGGCGAGGGCGAGGAGATCATCCCCTCGCTCGCCGGGGCCTTCGAGGACGGCCTCTACGGCGGACGCGACGAGCTGCTCGACGAACTGGCCGCGATCCCCGGCGTCTACGTCCCGGAGCGCCCGCCGCTCGGCCCCGTCGAGCGCCAGTGGCTCGAGGACATCGGCGCCACCGAGGCCTACTCGACGATCCTCACGGACGACACCGAGCTCTCCAACATGACGCTGATCGAGTGCGCGCGCGGCTGCGGCCGCGGCTGCCGCTTCTGCATCGCGGGCTACGTCTTCCGCCCGCCGCGCTACCGCCCGCTCGAGGACTTGCTCGGCGTCGTCGAGCACTCGCTCGAGCACAGCGAGCGCGTCGGGCTGCTCGGCGCCGCGGTCGCCGACCACCCGCAGCTGCCGGAGCTGGTGACCGGCGCGGCTGAGCTGGGCGGGCGCGTCTCGATCTCCTCGCTGCGCGTCGACAACCTGCGGCCGGAGGTGCTGCGCGTGCTTGCCGCCGGCGGCACGAAGACGGTCACCGTCGCGCCCGAGGCCGGCTCCGAGCGCATGCGCGAGGCGATCAACAAGGGCGTGAGCGAGGAGCAGGTCCTGCGCGGAGCCGCCCTCGTCGGCGAGGCCGGGCTGACGCGCTTCAAGCTCTACTTCATGATCGGCCTGCCCGGCGAGGAGGAGGACGACGTCCATGCCCTCGCGGCGCTGGGGAACCGCATCAAGGAGCGCCTCGACGCGGCGGGCCACGGCACGCGCCTCGTGCTCTCGGTCAGCCCGCTGGTGCCGAAGCCGTGGACGGCCTACCAGTACGAGACGCAGATGCCACCCGAGGTGATCAAGGCCCGCCAGGGCATCCTCAAGCAGCACCTCGCCTCAGGCATCGAGTTGCGCAGCGACTCACCGCAGACCGCGCGCATCGACGACGTGCTCTCGAGGGCGGACGGGCGGCTCGCCGGGATGCTGGCGGAGATGCCGGACGCCTCGCTGGGCAGTTACAAGCGGGCGATCCGCGAGCACGGCCTGGACGAGGCGCGCCCGTGGGCGGGCGAGGCCCCACCCTGGCACGTCGTCGACGTCGGCATGACGGAGCGCTTCCTGCTGCGCGAGATGGACAAGCACGAGCGCGTGCGCCGCACCATCGCCTGCCCCCCGCCCGAGGTGGGCTGCAAGCTCTGCGGGGTCTGCTGACGATGGACACGTTGATCCTCGAGGACTTCCGCTGCTTCGCCGGCCGGCACGAGATCCCGATCCGCCCGCTGACGCTGCTCGTCGGCGAGAACAGCACGGGCAAGACCTCGTTCCTCGCCGCCGTGCGTGCGGCGCATGACCTGTGGGCGGGAGCCACGCCTGACTTCAACGCGGAGCCATTCAACCTCGGCAGTTACGACGAGATCGCGAACTATCGAGGGGGCCGCGCGGGACGAGCCAAGAGCTTCACGGTCGGCCACAAGTTCACCCCGGTAGGCGGCAAGATAATCGGGCTCCCGAAACTCAGTGGCGAAGAGACCTGCATCGCGGCACGGTTCGAGCCCAAGGCCGCCCAGTCGGTGATCTCAGAGTTCCAGATCCGGTCGGGGCAGTATGCGGTGCGCATCAAGAGCCCTGATCACCGTGAGGTCACGGTCTCGTTGCACATCGACAACGAGGTTCTTCGCGAGCAAAGAGTAGATGAGCCCCCTCTGCGCGACTCCTTGGACAACATCCAACCTGTCCTCCGTTTTGCCCGCCATGCAGTGTTGGAAGACCACGTTGGCCTTTTCCCGAGTGCCGGTAAAGAGAACTTCGAGATGCTCTTCAATGCGCTAGGTATCCCGGAGTCTACTGACTTGCCCCGCGCGCTCGCGCTCGATCCAACTCGGCCGCTTCCGAAGAGAACCTACGAACCGACTAGGGAGGTCCACGCGTCGCGGGGCGCGCAACTGCCGCTCCTGCTCGCCCGGCTGCTCGAAGGCTACGACAGGGCGGTGATCATGGGTGAGTTGGAGGAGTTTGGGAAGAGCAGCGGTCTCTACTCCTCGTTGAGGATTCGCGACCTGGGCCGGGCAGACAGCGCTCCGTTCCAAGTCATGGTCAAGCACCCCAGCGGAGGACCGCGACGCAACTTGGCAGATGTCGGCTACGGCGTGAGCCAGATCATGCCGATCATCGCCGACATTGCTTGGCATGTTGCCAGTGACACGCCGGGCACCCTTCTCATTCAGCAACCAGAAGTGCATCTCCACCCCCGCGCGCAGGCGGAATTCGGTTCGCTCATCACAGAGAGCGTGGCTAGCAGCCCAACCCGCATGATCGTCGAAACGCACAGCGACTATCTCATCGACCGCGTACGCATGGATGTACGCGACGAGCGGATCAAGGGGAGCGACGCCGTGATCCTCTACTTCGAGCAGGCGAAGGGCGGAGTAGAGATCCACCCGATAGAGATCGATGCGGCAGGCAATCTCACCGGCGTGCCCGCGGGCTACCGTAGATTCTTCCTCGACGAGCAGCGCCGCTTCCTCGGCGTCGACTGAGGTGTGCGCCATCGTCGATGCCAACGTGGCTGGCCGCTTCTTCAGCAGACCACCCGACCCTGAACTCCTCCCTCTCTGGAAGTGGATCAACGACGGGAAGAGCGTGCTGGTCGTCGGGGGCCGCCTGCGTGACGAACTCGAAGCGATCGGCCGGGCCGCCGAGCAAATCCGGATATGGGCGCAGGCAGGTCTCGTCGGATTCGTCGCACCCGAGGAAGTCGAGGCCGAGACCGCCAGCGTCGCGAGCATGGGCCTGTGCGTCTCCGACGACGAGCACATCATCGCACTCGCCCGCGTCTCTGGGACACGGCTCTTGTGCTCGGAGGATCGAGATCTGCACACAGACTTCCGCAATCGCGATCTGATCCGGGAACCTCGCGGCGCCGTGTACCAGAACGCGAGTCACGTACACCTGCTGGGGCCATGGCGAGGCTGCCGATTCAGGGCGCCCGCCGAGGATCGCTAGCCACCACTCGCCCTACGAGACGACCCACAACTCTGGCCCAGGGGCGCTCGGTTGCGGGTGGACTCCTCCAGGCCATCCGGCCCCGCCAGGAGTGAACCTCATCGCCGCACTGCGCAGTCTCGCGGGCGCGAATGACGAGGCGATGACGGTCACATGGCGAGCCCGTGACGTTTGCGTTTCGGGCATGTGTCGGGCACCTGTCTCTGGCGACAGGCCGTGCCGGGGGCGTAGCCTTGCCGCATGACCGCGACCGCCACATCCATCGCCGCGAACCTTGCCGCCGTGCGCGCCAATGTCGCCGCGGCCTGCGATCGCGCCGGCCGCGACCCCGACGGGGTCACGATCGTCGGCGTGACCAAGACGCACCCGTCCTCGCTGGTCGAGGAGGCGCTGGCGGCGGGGCTGACCGACATCGGCGAGAACCGCGCGCAGGAACTGCTGCCGAAGGCCGAGGCGATCGAGGCGCGCGGCCTCGCGCCGCGCTGGCACTTCATCGGGCGGCTGCAGCGCAACAAGGTGCGCGGCGTGCTGCCCTACATCGCCGCGCTGCACTCGCTCGGCTCGGTCCGCCTCGCCGACGAGATCGAGCGGCGCGCCGAACGCCTCGAGGCCGACAGCGGCGCTTCCGCGCGCGGCCCGCTACCCTGCTACCTTGAAGTCAACGTCGCTGGCGAAGCATCGAAGGACGGAGTCGCCCCGGAGCAGCTTCCGGAACTGCTGCGGGAGGCGGCGAGCCGCCCTCACATCGCGGTCGCCGGCCTGATGACGGTCGCGCCGCTCGTGGACGACCCGGAGCAGGTGCGACCCGTCTTCCGGCAGCTGCGAGAACTGGCCCACGCCCACGGCCTTGAGGGCCTCTCGATGGGTATGACGGACGACTACGTCCTCGCCGTCGAGGAAGGCGCGACGGTCGTGCGGCTCGGGCGCGTGATCTTCGGAGCGCGAGGCACGTAGCGGCAGGCGGAGGAAGCAGCGTGCGAATCGGGATCATCGGCGGCGGCTTCATGGGCGAGGCGTTCCTGCGCGGCATCTTGCGCGCCGGCGTTGCCACGCGGTCCGCGGTCGCCATCGCCGAGCTGATCGCCGACCGCCGCCTCGCGCTCGCGGAGCACGGCGTGCGCGTCACCGACGACCCGGAGAGCGCCTGCATCGGGGCGGACCTCGTGCTGCTCGCGGTCAAGCCGGACGACCTGGCCGCCACGGCGCGCAGCCTCGCCGGCGCGATTCCCCCGGGCGCCGTGCTCGTTTCGATCGCCGCCGGCACCCCGCTCGCCGAGGTGCAGCGCCACAGCGGGCACCGCGCATCCGTGCGCGTGATGCCGAACCTGCCCGCCGCCATCGGCGAGGGCGCCGCCGTCTACCTCGCCGCCCCCGAGCTCAGCGACAAACAACTCGCCCGCGTCCGCGAGGTGCTGAGCGGCGTCGCGACCGCCGTCGTCGAGGTGGCCGACGACGAGGCGGTGGACCTCGCAACGGCGCTGCACGGATCGGGCCCCGCCTACGTCTACCTGCTGATCGAGGCGATGGTGGACTCGGCGGTGCGGCTCGGCATGAAGCGGCCGGAGGCGACCGAGCTGGTGCTGGCGACGGTCGCCGGAGCTGCTCGCTACGCGATCGCGACCGGCGAGCACGCGGCGACGCTGCGCAACGCCGTGACCTCGCCGGGCGGGACGACCGCGGCGGCGCTCTCCGAGCTGGAGGCCGCCGGCCTGCGAGCCGCCATCGACGACGCAATCGAAGCGGCCTTCACGAGGGCGCTGGATCTGGGGGAAGCGGAATGACCACGCTCGTCGGGATTGTGAGCATGCTGCTGAACCTGCTCTGGTTCGCGATCTTCGCGCGCGCGATCGTGAGTTGGTTCCCGATCGATCAGGACGGCCCAATCGTGAAGGCGCTCGACGCGATCACGGAGCCGGTCCTCGGGCCGCTGCGCCGCGTGGTGCCGCGCGTGGGCCTCTTCGACATCACGCCGATGGTCGCGATCCTGATCATCATCGTGATCCAGCAGGCGCTCGTCTCGAGCCTCTAGCCGGGTCAGACCTGCCCCGATCGCCCTCCGTCGCCGCGCCCCGGACCCTCGGGTGCGCCTCCGCGGCGTGTAGCATCCGTTGTGAACGTCATCGCGACCGGACAGGGGATGGCACCGGGTGGACGTGCTGCTCGAGATCGCGGACTTGCTGCTGACCGTGCTCTGGCTCGCGATCCTCGCCCGCACGCTCCTGAGGTGGCTACTGGTCAACCATGAGCACAAGAACCCGCCGCTGTTGCGCTTCCTGAGCGCGATCGCGGACCCGATCGTCGAGCCCCTGCGGCGTGTCATTCCACAGGGTGGGCTGTTCGACGTCACACCGTGGGTCGCGATCGCGATCCTTGTCGTGGTCCAGCAGCTGCTGTTCCCGAACCCTCACCTGTCCTCCCTTCCCTCGTGATCCCAGCACGTCGCTGACTCAGGCATCCTCGAGGCGGCGGCGCAGCTCCATTGCATCGAGGCCGCCGACGGCGACGACCTTGTTGCGTGAGGTCTGCCCCGCCACCACGCGCACCGCGCCGCGAGGGACGCCGAGGCGCTTCGCCAGCAGGCGCACGAGCGCGCGGTTGGCGCGCCCCTCGACGGGCGGCGCCGCGACGCGCACGCGCAGCGTCTCGCCCTCGAAGCCCGCGATCGCGTCGCGGGAGGCGCGAGGCGTGAGGCGCACCGGGAGGCGGGCGGTCTCCACTCGGGCCTCCTCGGGGCGTCCAGGGGGCGCTTGACGTTATAGAACCTGCGTTCTATTCTTCCCGCCGTACCACAAACAGTGCCACGATAGAGACGCAGGGTACGCGGAAGGATCGCTCCATGGGCAGCACGCAGACCGGCAAGCGCTCGAGCAAGCAGGCCGATCCGCAGCAGCGGCGCCGCGACGACCTGGACCGCACGCTGGAGCAGATCACCAAGGACTTCGGCAAGGGCGCGATCATGCGCCTCGGGGATGACCGCGCCGTGCTCAACGTCTCCGCCGTCTCCACCGGCGCCCTCTCCCTCGACATCGCCCTCGGCATCGGCGGAATACCGCGGGGGCGCGTGACGGAGATCTTCGGGCCGGAGTCGGCCGGCAAGTCCACCCTCGCCCAGCACATCATCGCGGAGGGCCAGCGCGCAGGCGGCACCACCGCCTACATCGACGTCGAGCACGCCCTCGAGCCGGAGTACGCCGCCGCCTGCGGCATCAACGTCGACGACCTGCTGATCTCCCAGCCCGACACCGGGGAGCAGGCGCTCGAAATCTGCGAGGCGCTGATCCGCTCGAACGCCGTCGACGTGGTCGTCGTCGACTCCGTCGCCGCGCTCGTGCCGCGCGCGGAGATCGAGGGCGACATGGGGGACTCGCTGCCGGGGCTGCAGGCGCGGCTGATGTCGCAGGCGCTGCGCAAGCTCACTTCCGCGGTGGCGCGCTCGAACACGTCGCTGGTCTTCATCAACCAGCTGCGCGAGAAGATCGGCGTCGTCTTCGGCAACCCGGAGACCACCCCCGGCGGGCGGGCGCTCAAGTTCTACTCCTCCGTGCGGATCGACATCCGCCGCATCGAGTCGCTCAGGCAGGGCTCCGTGATCATCGGCAACCGCGTGCGCTGCAAGGTCGTGAAGAACAAGACCGCGCCGCCGTTCCGCCAGGCCGAGTTCGACATCATGTTCACCCCCGAGGAGCACGGCATCAGCCGCTCCGGCGACCTCCTCGATCTCTCGGTCGAGCACGAGATCGTGAAGAAGCTCGGCTCCTACTACTCGCTCGGAGAGCAGCGCCTCGGCCAGGGGCGCGAGAACGCGAAGGCGTACCTGCGCGAGCACCCGGAGATCGCCAACGAGCTCGAGGCGAACGTGCGCGCTGCCGCCGGCCTGCCCGGCGCCGGGGCCGTGGCGATCGAGGCGCCCTCGGAAGTTCCCTCGGAAGTTCCCTCGGAAGCTCCCTCGGAGGCGCCCTCGGAAGCGCCCTCGGAGGCTCCCGCAAGCGCCGCCGCCATGGCCGAGCTGCCGATCGATGCCTGAGGCGGCGCGGGCCGCACGCCCGCCCGCCCGCCGCCGCCGCCGCGCCGCCCGCGGCAGCGATGCCCCGCTCGGCGACGATCCGCGCAAGGCCGTGCAGCGCGGACTGTGGCTGCTCAGCCGCAGCGCACGCAGCGAGCACGATCTCCGTGAGCGCATCGAGCGGCGCTTCACCGCCGCCGCGACGGCGAGCGCCCTGAGGCGGCTGCGCGCCCTCGGATATGTCGATGACCGCGCCTGGGCCGCCGCCTACGTCGAGCGCCCGCGATCGCTGCTGCGCAGCGCGCGGATGCTGCAGCGCGAACTGCGTTCGCACGGCATCTCGCGGGAGATCGCCGTCGCGGCCACGGACGAGCACGACGACGATCGCGCCGCCCTCGCGGCTGCGCGGATTGCCCTGCGGCGGCTCCCTGCCGCCGGCGCCGACGGCGACTCGCACGCCGCCCGAAAGCGCGCGCAACGCCTCGTCGCGGCGCTCGCGCGCCGTGGCTTCGACCCCGGGACGATCCAGCGCGCCCGAGCCAGCCTGCAGGCCGTGTAGGCCGCCCACACCCACCAATCCGCCCCGATCGGCCGTAGCGCTCGCTCAGTGTGAGGGCGCGCCACCATGCGCGGTGATAGACTGTGCGCATCGACGGCGCGGGCGCTCACTGGCCCCTCAGCGATGCCGCCACGCCGCAGATGCCGACTTATGTCTCGCGACCCGCTTCGGCGGAGGCGCGGGTCTCGAATCGAGGCCATCCCATGGATTCACTCGTCCTCAGCGCCCTTGTGGGCGTGGCCGCTCTCGTGATCGGCTTCGCCATCGCCTACGCCGTCCTCGGCCTCGGAGCCCGCGACGTGCGGCGCCGCGCCGAGCAGGCCGCCGACCGCATCCGCGAGCAGGCGGAGAACCGCAGCCGCGAACTGCAGCTCGAGGCGCAGCAGGCCGGCCTCCGCTACCGCGAGGAGGCCGACGAGGAACTGCGCGAGGAGCGGCGCGAGGCCGCCCGCGTCGAGCGCCGCCTCGAGCAGCGCGAGGAGTCGCTGGAACGCCGCGCCGAGGGCCTCGAGCGCGGCGAGCAGTCCGTTCGCGACCGCGCCGACGGTCTGGACCGCCGCGAGCAGGAACTCGAAGCCGCTCAGGCGCGCCTCCACGAGGAAGAGGAGCGAGTGCGCGAGCAGGAGTCCGTCTTCCGCAGCGAGCTTGAGCGGATCGCGGGACTGAGCGCCGAGGAGGCGCGCGATCTGCTGCTCGACAGCCTCGACACCGAGTTGCGCGACGAGTCCGCCCGGCGGGTGCGCGCGATGGAGGCCGCCACCAAGGCCGAGGCCGATACGCGGGGCCGCAAGATCCTCGCCACCGTGATGCAGCGCATGACCTCCGAGATCACCTCGGAGGCGACGGTCTCAGTCGTGCCGATCCCCTCCGACGAACTGAAGGGCCGCATCATCGGGCGCGAGGGCCGCAACATCCGCGCCTTCGAGGCCGCGACCGGCTGCGACCTGCTGATCGACGACACGCCCGAGGTCGTCACCGTCGTCGGCTTCGATCCCGTGCGGCGCGAGATCGCCCGCGTCGCGCTCGCGCGCCTCGTGCAGGACGGGCGCATCCAGCCCAGCCGCATCGAGGACGCCGTCGAGAAGGCCCGCAGCGAGGTCGACCGGATGGTGACCGAGGCCGGCGAGCAGGCGCTCGTCGATGCCGAGGTGGCGGCGCTCCACCCGGAGGTCGCGAAGACGCTCGGCAAGCTGCGCTTCCGCTACTCCTACGGCCAGAACCAGTTGCGCCACTGTGTCGAGACATCGTGGCTCGCGGTCGCGCTCGCGCACGAGATCGGCGCGGACGTGGAGACGGTGCGCCTCGGCGGGCTGCTGCACGACCTCGGCAAGGCCGTGGACCGCGAGATGGAGGGCACGCACGCCGCGCTGGGCGCGGAGATCGCCCGCCGCTTCGGCGTCGGCGACGAGATCGTGCACTGCATCGCCGCCCACCACGAGGAGATCACGCCGGACACGACCGAGGCGCTGATCGTGATCATCGCCGACGCGATCTCGGGCAGCCGCCCCGGCGCGCGCCGCGACTCGATCGAGCAGTACGTGAAGCGCCTCGAGGCCCTCGAGGCGGTCGCCAACTCCTTCGACGGCGTCGAGCAGTCCTTCGCCATCCAGGCGGGCCGCGAGATCCGCGTGCTCGTGCGTCCCGAGGAGGTCGACGACCTCGGAGCGACGCGGCTCGCGCGCGACGTCTCGCGCAAGGTCGAGGAGACCCTGCAGTACCCCGGCCAGATCCGCGTCACGGTCGTCCGGGAGACGCGCGCCAGCGCGGTCGCGCGCTAACCCGTGCGCGTCCTCATGGTCGGCGACATCGTCGGCCGGCCTGGCCGCGAGATCGTCGGCTCCGCGCTGCCCGGCCTCCGCGACTCGCTCGCCATCGACCGCGTGATCGCCAACGGCGAGAACGCGGCGCGCGGGCGCGGACTGACGGAGCGCACCGCCAACGAGCTGTTCGCCGCCGGTGTCGACGTGATCACCTCCGGCAACCACATCTTCGACGTGCGCGAGTTCGTGCCCGCCCTCAACCGTGACTGGCCCGTGCTGCGGCCGGCCAACTACCCGCCCGAGGTGCCCGGCCGCGGCATCTGCAGCATCGGCGGGCTGACCGTGATCAACCTGATGGGCCGCGTCTTCATGCCCGCCGTCGTCGACGACCCGTTCCGCGCCGCCGACCAGCTGCTCGACGGCGTCGAGCCCGGCAGCAGCGTCGTCGTCGACTTCCACGCCGAGGCGTCGAGCGAGCAGCAGGCGCTCTCCTGGTACCTCGACGGGCGGGTCGCCGCGGTCGTCGGGACGCATACCCACGTGCCGACGGCGGACGCGCGGCTGCTGGCCGCCGGCACCGCCTCCGTCGGCGACCTCGGCATGGTCGGCGTGCGCGACTCCGTCATCGGCGACGACATCGAGTCGGTGATCAGCCGCTTCCTCACCGGCATGCCGACCCGGCTGCCGGTCGCCTCCGGCGAGGACGGCGTCTTCAACTCCGTGCTGATCGACATCGACAGCGACAGCGGCCTGGCGACCAGCATCGAGCGCGTCGATCGCGTGCTCCCGCTGTGGTGACGGCGGCCTCGTGAGCCGCGGCGACTTCCACACGCACTCGACCTGCTCCGACGGCCTGCGCACGCCGGCCGAGCTCGTGGACCTGGCGGCGAGCGGGGGCGTGCGCGTGATGGCGCTGACCGACCACGACACCCTTGACGGCCTCGCGGAGGCGGAGGCCGCGGCCGCCCGCCACCCCGGATTCACGCTCGTGCCCGGCGTCGAGTTGTCCTGCGACGTACCGGGCACCGAGGTGCACATCCTCGGCTACTTCATCGACCGCGAGCGGCCGGAGCTGATCGAGCAGCTCGACGAGTTCCGCCGGGGGCGCATCGACCGCGCGCAGCGCATCATCGACGCCCTCGAAGGGCTGGGCGCGCCGATCGAATGGTCGCGGGTGCGGGAACTCGCGGGCGAGGCCTCCGTCGGCCGCCCGCACATCGCCCAGGCGCTGCTCGAGGCCGGCCACATCGCGAGCTTCGACGAGGCGTTCGAACGCTTCATCGGGCGCAACGGCCCCGCCTACGCGGAGCGCGCGAAACTCGCCCCCGCCGAGGCGATCGCGATGATCCGCGAGTCGGGGGGCCTCGCCGTCTTCGCCCACCCCTCGTTCACGGACGACTACCCCCGCGTCGCCGCGAAGCTGGCGGCTGTGGGCGCGTTCGGCCTCGAGGCCTACTACAAGAGCTACGAGCCGGAGCTCGTCGGCGAGCTGGCCGCGCTCGCCGCGGGGCTGGGCCTGTTCGCCCTCGGCGGCTCCGACTACCACGGCATCGATCGCGACGACGAGCGGCCCCCGGGCGAGATCCCGCTCCCCGATGCCGTGACCGACGCGTTCCTCGAGGCGGCTCGAGCGTACGGCTGCCGCGTGCCCGATCCGGCACTGCCGGGATAGCCCGCAGGCGCGACCCGCCGCTACACTCGCGGAGAGGCAACCGGAGGCGTCATGTCCCGTCGATCACGCAGGCAGCGCAACCGACCGCGGCGCACTCCGCCACCGGCTCCGCCGCCGCCCGGACCGCCGGTTCCCGGCGCCCGCGCTGCGAGGGCGGCCTCCAGCGAGCGCCCGCGGCGACTCCTCGAGCGTGACGCGCCGTTCCTCGGCCAGGAGTTGCGGCGCATCGCGATGATCAGCGGGGTGTGCAGCGCCCTGCTCGTGCTGCTCGTGCTGATCGACCGGCTTCGCTAGCCGGGCGCGGTACCGCCCGTCCGCTACGCCAAACGGTTCCAGGCAACGATCGCTCCGATCACGACGAAGACGATGCCGCTGGCGTCGCGGGTGATCAGATCGAGCTCCCCCGCGAGCAGCAGCCGCAGCAGCGCCGCCACGACGATCGCGCCGGCCGCCATCAGCTGCAGTGCCCGGCCTCGCTTCCGGTTCGTCACCGCATCGAACGCGCGCGCGAGGAGGGTGGCCGCGCCCATCCCGGCGAGCAGTGCGATCACGAACAGCAGCAGGCCACCGACCGGCCGCGGCGGCAACAGCAGCGCCGAGGCCACGCCGACCGCCACGGCGCCGAGCAGCGCGACGATGCCCGCGCGCAGGTAGTGCGACGTCTCCAGTTCGTACATCGGCGGGCGGCGCATGTGCGCGCAGTCCGGGCAGCGGATGCCGCCCGGCGCGTGGATCATGCAGCGCGGACAGATCTCGACATCGCAGCGTCCGCAACGCAGTTCGGTCTCGGTGTCGGGGTGGCGCTCGCAGTACGGGATGGCTGCCTCCGAAGCCGCGATGGCCCTCGCAGCGCGTCCGCGTGATTGACCCTGCTCGGCGCTCGCATCTACCATCGATTGGCGAGCGGCCCCGTAGTGTAGCGGTCCAACACGCCACCCTGTCACGGTGGAGATCGTCGGTTCGAATCCGATCGGGGTCGCCAGACCACCCCGCTCGCACGCCTGGCTTCGGTCCGCCCGCATGGCCGCGTTCGTTGCTACGCGCCCTCGCCCGATCCGCCCTCAGGCGACTCGATGATCGTGACCGATTGCAGCGGATCGCCGGGCGGCAGTTCGCCCTCGGCGGCGGGGTCGCGCGGCGTGAGCGCGCGCGCCGCCTCGAGGCCCTCCTCCACGCTGCCGAGGTAGGTGAAGCGCTCGCTGAGGTGCAGCGCGTCCTCGAGCGCGATGAAGAACTGCGAGCCGTTGCTGCCCGGGCCGGAGTTCGCCAGCCCGACCGCGCCGGCCTCGAACGGCTCGGCGGAGAGTTCGTCGGGCAGGCGGTAGCCGGGGCCGCCGTGGCCTCGCCCCGTCGGGTCGCCGCCCTGGGCGATGAACCCCGGGATGACGCGATGGAACGTCGTACCGTCGTAGAACCCCTCGCGGGCGAGGAAGACGAACGAGTTGACGGACTGCGGCGCGAGGTCGGGACGCAACCGGATCGTGATCGCGCCCTGGGCCGTTTCGAGCAACGCGAGGCAGGTGTCGTCCTCGGCCAGCCCCATCGGCTCGGGCGCCTCGTAGCGGAGCGCCACGCTACTCACCTCCGCCGGGCGTCTCCGTGATCTCGATGCTGAGGATGCGGTCGGCGGGCGGGGCGCCCGGAGCGGGCTCGCGCGCCGTGAGCGAGCGCGCGACATCGAGGCCCTCGATCACGCGGCCGAAGACGGTGAAGCCCTCCTGCAGGTGCGGAGTGGGGGCCAGCGTGATGAAGAACTGCGACCCGCTCACTTTGCTGGACTTCGCCATCGAGAGCACGCCGGCGTCGAACGGCAGGTCGTTCGTCTCCTCCTCGAGGTCGTAACCGGGCCCGCCGGCGCCCCCGCCCGTGGGGTCGCCGCCCTGGGCGACGAAGCCGGGGAGCACGCGGTGGAAGGTGAGGCCGTCGAAGAAGTTGTTGCGGGCAAGGAAGACGAAGTTGTTGACGTAGCCCGGCGCCTCCTCCGCGAGCAGCTCCACGCGGATATCGCCCCGCTCCGTGCGGATCAGCGCCTCGTAGCGGTTGGCCGGATCGATCACCATCGCGGGCGCGGCACTGTAGCTGCGGAGAACCCCATCGGCGTCGGGCGTCGGAGTCGGCTCGGGCGTCGGTTCGGCAGTCGCCTCCGCTGTCGCGTCGGACGGCGCCTCTGTCAAGGCGGCTGCCGCCTCGGTTGGCGTCGGCGTCGGGTCTGGCGACGTACCCCCCAACTGCGTGGTGATGAACACCCCGCCGAGGCTGGCGATGAGCACGATGATGCCGACCGCGAAGAGCATGCGCTGGCGGCGTTGCAGCCAGCCGAAGACGCCGGGGAACTCCACGGGGCCGGCGGGATCGTAGCCCCGCAACCCACTGCGGCGCGCGCGCTGTCGCTGACGGCGTCGCTGCCTGCGGCGATCGTTGCTCACGCGCGTCTCCTGCCCTCGTGCACGGGTTCGCGGCGCCGCGCTCGCGCCTCGTGGCGCCTCGACGGCGGCGCTCCTGTGGCGCCGGCGTGGGTGCGCCGGCGTCCTCGGTCGACTCTACTACGAACCCTCGGCAGGGTAGAGGCGGCGATAGCGGTGCTCTTCCAGCAAATCGGCGATCAACGCCTCGATGTGACGGATCGCCTGCGACATGCTCGCAGATCAGCGAAGCTGATGCCGCCAATCGCACGCCGGCGTCGGCGGGGCCGTGCCAGCCCCCGCCTGCAACAGGACCTTCCTGGGGAATACCGCTAGCCGGGAGATTCCGTCGAGCTGAGCCGGTCCTGGATGGTCTCCTCCGCCTCGCGGAGGATCTCCAGGCCCCGTACCGCGAGGGCCAGCTGTTCCTGGTCCAGGGCCTCGACAACCCTCAGGAGACGCTCCCGCCCGACACGCCAGAACCGTTCCGCCGCCTCCTCCCCCTCGGAGGTGAGTCTGCAGATCACGACTCTCCGGTCGCTCGGGTCGGAGACGCGCTCAACAAGTTCCCGTTCAACCAGCCGGTTCACGATGTTCGTCGTGGCGGAGAGGGCGCTGCCGAGGTGGCCGGAGATCGCCCCCATACGCGAGGGGCCCATCTCTTCCAATAGCAGCAAGGTCTTGGCCTGGGGAACGGTCATCTCCAGGCCCTGCCATTCGTCCACATGATCGCTTCTCAACTGACTATTCAGGTACTCAACAGCATCGATAAGGCGCGCAACCAACTCGCGATGCTCCATGTCCTGAGGCTGCACATGTCCGTCGTTACTCATCGTCCCTCCGGTACCGGGAGCGCGTGGGCGTAGCTCGGCCGCTACCAGGCCCCAGCAACGGCCCGCTGCCTGTGCGATGAGAGAGCGGTTCGAATGTTGAGCCCAACGAGAGCCTAGTCCGCGAGTCAGTCTTTGGTAAGGTCATAGTCATCAATCAGATGAGCGATCTGTTACCTGTATTGGAAGGGTATGTTCGAACTGTACTCGAACCAACGAAGATACCTGCGGGTGTGGTGCTCATGACTGGCGAATGGCCGGGAGGGGACGACATCTCCCCGGGAATGACTTGCCAGGCAGACGATAGCGCTGTGCGCCCGCGGCTCCCGCTCGAGAGCGGTCTCTCGTGGAACTTGCGTGCGGATGTCGCCACGGAGCGGTCGCGTCAGCGGCTCAGATCCATGTCGTCCAGCAGGCCATTCCGCACGGCCCACACCACGATTTCCTGTTTCGTCCTGACTCCCAGCTTGTCTTGAATGTGGTAGACGGCATTCCGAATCGTCACCGGGCTGTTGCCTTTGACCTCAGCAATTTGCGCGTATGACTTGCCGCTGGCGAACGGCGTGAGTATCTCCCGCTCGCGCGTGGTCAACGTGTCCGGACCACGCCGGCCTGTAAGTTCAGGCATACTTCGGATGATCGACAAGACCCGCCTCACGGTCTCGTCGGGTATCCGCAATCGGCCTTCGGCCACATCCCGAACAGCGGCCAGCAGCTCCTCTTTCCCGGAGTACTTCTGCAGGTAGCCCATCGCGCCCGCGGCGACCGCCTCGACAACCGCGTCTTCCTCGGTCGATGCCGTGAGCATCAACACCCGGGTGTGAGGCAGGAGGTCCATGATCTCCCGACAGGCTTCGACGCCGTCCTTGTGAGGCATCATCACATCCATGACGATGACGTCGGGATCCAGACTCTCCGCCGTCGCGACTGCCTCCACTCCATCTCCGGCCTGCCCCACGACCTCGAACTCGCCCGAACGTTCCAGCACCTCCTGCAAGCCGTCCCGCACGATGGGATGCTCATCCACGAGCATCACCTTGATCCGTTTGCCTGAAGACATCTCAGTTGTCTCTTCCACCCTGGTCAAAGGGAATCTCGCAAGTCACGGCCGCGCCTCGCCCCGGTCCGCCCGTGTCCACGATCAGCCGGCCGCCCATTCGCTCTGCATCCGCCTTCATGCTGCTGAAGCCACGGCCGCTCTCGGCGTAGTCGTCGGGGAGGCCAACCCCATCGTCCGAGACGGACAGCCGAAGTCGCTCCTCGCCGAAGTCGAGCTTAACCTCGACCCTGCTGGCGCGGGCATGCCGAAATGAGTTCGTGAGCGCGTTGTGCGCGATGGAGAACAGCCGGGTTCTTGTCTCCGTCGTGAGCGGCGGCTCGGCGCCGGACTCCACCACTTCCACGGGAACCGATGTGATCGTCGTGAATGTCACGGCATGCGACTCGAGCACGCGCCCCAGCTCCTTGCCCTCGAAGATAGCGCCCGCATCGATCGGGCGCCTCAATTCCAGCATGGCTGCCTTGGACAGAGCAGACGTCGCCGCGAGCGTGGCGCTCAGTTCCTCGTTCGATTCGCCGGCCAGCTCCATCGCGGTGTCTATGCCCAGGCCGATCATGTAGGCGGTCTGCGCGGTCGTGTCGTGAATCGTCTGCGAGAGCTCTATGCGCTCCTGCAGCAGCGCCCGCTCCCGTTCCACCGCCTCCTTCCTCCTGACCCGTTCGAACCTCATGATCAGATTGACGCACAGGACAACGGCATACATCACGATGAGGCTGGCGAACAGCATTCTCTTATCACTCGTATCAACATCCAGTCCAGAGTCCACAGTCCTGCTCAAGACAGTATAGATGATGGCAACAATGGTCGTAAAGAAAAGAAACGATCTAACTGAACCAAGAACCACCGCAAACATTGCTAGAGCAGGATAGTACAACAGGAAGAAGAATGCCCTGAAGCTCTCGCCGACGACAATGCTGGCCGTGATCAGGGCGATGTCCATGGTGCTGAGAGCAAATACCCAGCTCCATGTCACGACTCTGTTCGAGATCAGCCTGTCAATCGCCAGGGTCTATGGACCACCCGTCGCCACAGTCATTAGACCACCCGGGCAGCCGGTAGGGCGGCTTGGTATCAGTGAGCAGTACGTCTCGTCAATCAGCTCCTTCCTGGGCGTCGAGCAGGGCGCGGTGCGGTGAGAGTCGCTGGCGGTAGCTCTCGCCCTCGATCACGATCTGGTAGCTGGCGTTGGCGAGCCGGTCGAGTGCGCTGTTGCCGAGGATCGGGTCGTCGAAGAGGCCGAGCCACTCCTCGACCGCGCGGTTCGAGGTGATGACGAAGCTGGAGCTGCGGTGGCGCCCGATAATCAGCTCGTAGAGGTCGATCGACTGCTGCGCGCTGAGCCGGTGCAGCCCGAGGTCGTCGAGGATCAGCAGGTCGGGGGCGAGGAAGGCGCGGAACGTCTTCTCGGTGGAGTGGTCGACCCTTGCCTGCGCCAGCTCGCGGAAGTACTGGTCGGCGGTCACGAAGCGCACGCTGCGCCCCGAGCGGACGGCGGCGTAGCCGAGCGCCTGGGCGAGGAAGCTCTTGCCGACGCCGACGGGGCCGACGAGCAGGACGTGCTCGCGGCGGTCGAGGAAGCGCAGCGAGCAGGCGGCGTCGAGCAGCCTGCGGTCGAGCCGGATGCCGGCCGACCAGTCGAAGTCCTCGAGCCTGCAGAGCTGCTCGAAGCCGGCCTGGCGCAGGCGCAGTTCGAGGCGCCCATGGTCGCGGCGGCTCACCTCGTCGGCGAGGACGATCTGCAGGAAGTCGGCGTAGTCGAGCCCGTCGCGGCGGGCGAGGGCGATGCGCTCGGGCAGGGTGTCGAGCATCGGGCCGAGCTTGAGGCGCTTGAGCAGCGGGCGCAGCTCGGCGGTCGTGGCGGTCATCGTGACGCTCCTGTCGTGGTCTGCGTGGCGGTCAGTGCGAAGACGGCGCCGGGGCGGGCGAAGCGGCCCGGCGGCGGGGGCAGCGGCTGCTGGGGCGGCGTGGTCTCCTGCTCGAGGGCCTCGACGAGGATGCGCTCGAGGCGGCGCACGTCGATCAGGTCGACCTCGAGCGCGCGGCGGCAGGCGGCGTCGAGGCGGGCGGGGGAGTAGCGCTCGGCGAGCCTGAGCAGCTTGTGGCCCTGCCGCAGCTTGGCCCAGGGCAGCGGCCCCTCGAAGAGCCGCTCGGCGAAGGCGCCGGTGGCCTCGCCGAGTTCGGCCGCGCGCCGCTGCAGCTGCTCGGGCGCGCGCAGCGTGTAGGGGCTGAGCTCGGCCGGGTAGTCGTTGCGGTCGGTGGCGCGTCCGCCGCGGGGCTGGCGCGGGTGGACCTTGAGCAGCGCGCCGCGGTGGTAGATGCGCACCAGCTTCGCGCCGAGCTGCACCTCGACCTGCTGCCCCGGCGGGCAGAGCGCCGACGGCACCGAGTAGAGCGCGTATTGGCAGGCGACGTGGTGGTCGGCATGGACCTTCGCCGTGCGCCAGTCGGGGACCTCGTAGGGCTCCCCGTCCCAGGGGGCGAGCAGCGGGCGCTCCTCCTGCTCGAAGACCTCGAGCGGCCGCCTGCGGGTCGTCCCGTGGATGCGTTGCCCCGCCACCTCGAGCGACCAGCGCCGGGCGGCGTCGCGCAGCTCGGCGAGGTCGCGAAACTGCGCGCCCTTGAAGAGGCGCTCGCGCACGTACGGGACGCTGCGCTCGACCCGAGGCTTGTCGCGAGGCTTGCGCACGCGCGCGGGGTCGCTGATGAAGCCACGCTGGCGGGCGTACTCGAGGAAGCCCCGCGTGAAGCGCGGGTGCAGCGCGTCGGCCCCGGCCACGGCGGCCGGGAAGTTGTCGATCACGAGGTAGCGGGGCACGCCCTCGAAGCACGCCCAGGCCGCCTCCAGGCCCTCGACCACCGCGTGCAGCGTCTGGCTGGTGGTGGGCCAGACGAAGCAGTGCCGCGAGTAGCGCCAGACCACGATCAGCGCCCAGACCGTGCGGCGCCGCCCGCTCTCGGGGTCCGCGATGAGGCCGAGCCGGCCGAAGTCCAGCTCCGCGACCTCGCCCGGCGGCCCATCCTCCATGCGCACGGTCAGAGGCTGCCGGCGACCCCAGCCGCGGCGGGCGATGAAGCGCCGCAGCGTGCTGTAGGAGACCTCGCAGCCGCGCTCGGCGAGCAGTTCATGGATCCGCGTGACCTGCAGGCGCTCGGCCTGCAGCCAGCGCTCGATCTGCTCCGCCCAGGGCGAGAGCAGCTGCTCGCTCGGTACCTCCGCGCGGCGCGGGCCGGTGCGGCTCAGCGTCGCCAGCCGGGCGAGTTGCTGCTCACTCGGCTCGGGGCCACCTGGCTGGAGCCCGGCCGCCTCGGCCGCCGCGATGTAGCGCCGCACCGTCACGCGCGACAGCCCCGTGCCGCTGGCGATGCGACGCTGGCTGAATCCCGCCTGCCAGCGGCGGATGACTTCCCTGATCTCCACTCGATGCACCTCCCGGTAGGCCATCGCTGCTCCCTCCCCTGGGGATGCAGCCGATGGTGGCCCTACCGGCGACCGGGTGGTCAAAAGACCCTGGCGGGGGTGGATCAATGATCCTGGCGAAGTGGATCAATGACCCTGGCGATCTCGCCGTTTTCCGGTCTATAGATCCTGGTGATTCACACAGCCGGTAGTGCACCGAGCCGTTGAGCATCACCAGCAGAACGAGCAAGAGCAGGTACGGAATGTAGGTGGACCACGTGAACGACGGGCGATACCACATCACAATCGCAGAGGCGATCGCAATCAACCAGCGCACCCAGACTGAAATCGTCGCGGCGTACCGCACTCCATCCGGATCGGTCCCGATGCCCGGCCGAATCCAGTCGTGCAGAACCTTGAAGTCAGCCTTCAGCAAACCCAGCCCCGAATCCAGTACCACGACCAAGCTGGGACCCGGCGGCGTCACAGGCCGAATGGCGAACCCACCTCGCGGCTATGGTGCGATCGCACCTCTCTCGTTTGAGCCCCAACAAGGCGAAAGAGTTGGAGACATTCTGGAGCGGGCAGCCGTCCCTACTCGCAAATGTACCGTCTTGCCTGAGCAGCGCACAGGTCACAATGTACCCCCCAGGTAGGTACATCTATATCTCCGGAGCGCCGCTGGGCGCTTCGGGGACCATCAGCGCCAGCTGCTGTGCCGTCGCGCCTCAAGTCGACGGGAGCGCCGAGGCGAGCGACTGCCTCGAGTCCCACTCCCGTCGCCATGGGGTCTGGCTGGCCGCCGGACAGCCGTCCTGTTCTCCACGCCGCACAGGCGCTGGCGAGGCAGGATCGACAACGGGGAGGGTCGGGCGGGTCACGGGGAGGGGGGCAGCGAGTCATGCCGGCGGGCGCCCGCCTCCCGTCGCTTCCTCAGATAGAATGGCGCGCCATGAACCAGATACTCCCCCGGTTGAGCTGGCTGGTCACGGTCCGTCCGTACCTCACGCTCGCCGTCCTCGTCATCATTACGGTGGTGCTAGCCGCGGGGGCGGGGCGGCGCGCGCCGGTGGTGGAAGGCGCAGCCCTGGCGTTCCTTCCCCCGGGAACGCCGTCGCCGACGCCATAACTGAGATCGATCACCTCTTCGGGGACTCCGGCGACGTCATCGTCGCCACACTGATCTTCCGCGGGGAGGCACTGACGCCCGACGGGCTCGCCCGGATGGACGCCCTGATGGCTGGCATCGTCAGCGACCCGGGCGTGAAGGAGCTACTGGCGCCCGGCGACGCGGTCGTGGCCCCTCGTTGCTGCTCAAGGCCATGCTCGGAGTAGACAGCTTCGAATCGGTCACGCAGGCGGATATCGACTCCGCCCGGAGCGCCGCCCCGCAGATCGAGGGGGCGCTCGCGGCGATGACCGGAACCGATACGGACGGCACGCCGGTCACGATCGCCACCATCCGCCTGAGGGCGACGAGAGCGTTCAGGACGCTGAACGGCGGATCAACCAGCTGGCGGCCGGGGCTCAAGGCCCGCTGCGCGTGAGCAGCGTCTCGCCCGTGGTGGTCGAGGATGAGTACCGCAAGGCCACGGAGGAGGGAATGGCGCCCCTGATCGGACTGGCGCTGCTGCTGATCGCGGCGCTGCTCCTGGTCTTCCTGCGCACGCTCTCCGATCTGCTGCTCACGCTGACGGGGCTGTTCCTTTCGCTGATCTGGATCGTCGGGGCGGAGGGCTGGCTCGGGCCGAACGGGCTGGGGCTGATCGGCCCGCCGAGCTCGCTCACCGCGCTGGCGCCGATCATCGTGATCAGCCTCACGGTGGACTATGCCATCCAGGCCGTCTCGCACTACCGCGAGCAGCGAGCTGCCGGCGGTCCGGTGATGACGGCGGTGCGGACGGGTCTGCAACACGTCACCATCCCGCTGACGCTGGCCGCCGTCACGACGATCGTGAGCCTGTTGGCGAGCCTGTTCTCCCCGATCTCGGTGATTGGCGACTTCGGCATCGTCGCGGGGCTGGGCGTGGGGCTGAGCCTGATCGTGATGCTGACGCTGCTTCCGGCCGGCCGGATGATCATCGACGGGCGGCGCGAGTCACGCGGCACGCTGACGCAGCCTCGCCCGGTCGCGAACGCCTTGCCCGGCGTCGGGCGTGTGGCGGAGGTGCTGGGGAGATCGGTCACGCGCAGGCCGGCGCCCTACTTCGTCGTCGTGATCGCGGTGACCGCTGTGCTCGGGTTCGCGGCCACGGGGCTCGAGTCAGGCTTCAGCATCCGCGACATCCTGCCCAGCAGCGGGACCGTGCTGAAGGATCTGGAGAGCCTCGACGCAGCCGTCGGCGGCTCAACGGAGATCGCCAGCGTACTCGTGAAGGCCGAGGCCTCGGACACCCGCACGCTTCTGAACCTGCACGATCTCACGACCGCCTTCGAGGACGAACAGCGGCGCCCGCAGGCGGCAGCGGGACCGATCCAGGTGTCCTACGGGCTGCTCGTGCGCGACTGGACCGAGGACAGCGGAGAGCCCGGCGACAAGTACGACCCGGAGCTCGCAGCGCTCTTCCGGGAGGCATCCGCGGGGTTGGAACTCGATCCGGAGCTGATGCAGGAGTTCCTCGACAAACTCGAGGCGAGGGATCCCGCCGTCGCGCACAGTCTGGTCAACGATCCGGCGGGTAGCGACGCAATGCTGCTCCAGTTCCCGGCGTACTCGCACGATCCCGCGGCAACCAAGCTGATCCAGGAGCAGATCGACGAGCTCTGGTCCGGCGACGACGATGCCGTCACGGCGACGTCGTTGAGCATCATCTCGATCACGGTCACGGACGAGATCACGGGCCGACCGACGCAGGCGATCAGCACCACCGTCGCGGTGGCCCTCGGCGTCCTCGCCATCTTCTTCTGGGTGACGGTGCGCCAGCCGGCGCTGGCGTTCATCGCGGTGGGGCCGATCGTGCTCGTCCTCATCTCCGTGCTGGGCACGATGGCGCTGCTGGGCATCCCCTACACACTGGTCACCTCGATCATCACGGCGCTCTCGATCGGGATCGGGGTGGACTACACGATCCACGTGATCCATCGCTACCGCGAGGAGTCTCCCGCCTGCGCGACCCGGAGCAAGCGGCGATCCGGACGCTCGCGACCACTGGTTCAGCGCTGTTGGGCTCCGCGCTGACGACGGCGCTCGGGCTCGGAGTACTGGTCGCCTCGCCGCTGGCCGCGTCCCAGCAGTTCGGCATCACGGCGGCGATCACGATCTTGTACTCGCTGATCGTCTCCGTCGTGTTGGTGCCGCCGGCGATGACGGTCTGGGGCGCGTACCAGAACATGCGGCTGCGCTCGATGGTGACCCGCATGGCGGATGAACTCGACCTGGCGATCGCGGCCGTGCACCAGCCCCACGAGCAGGGGCAGGGCTCGCCGTAGACGGCAAGCGGGGGAGCGGCGTTACAGGCCGGCGACCTCGCTAGCGTGGCCGGCCTCGCGGCGCGCCAGGCGGGGAACTCGCGCCTCCGCTCGGAGATGGCGAACTTCAGCTTCTTCGGAGAGAGCGACGGGAACGGATTGATCTTGAGCTTGTAGTTCGCGGGTGACACCTCGATCGTGAAGTGGTGCGCCAGCAGCAGCAGGTTGACGGCCAGTTGCAACTCCATCCACCTGTTGCCGAGACACGTGTGCGTCCCCAGCCCGAACGGGGCGTATCCGGGACTGAGATGTTCGTTGCGCGGAGGCAGGTAGCGGTCGATATCGAATGTCCTGGAGTCGGGGAAGACGTCGTCCACGTAATGCGCGGCTGCCTGGGCGATGAAGACCCGTGACCCCTCCGGGATTTCGTAGTCCTCGACCACGCACGCATTCATCACGTTCCGCACCGACATCGGGACGATCGGGTGCACGCGCATGGACTCCATGATGAAGCGGCGAGTGACGTCGATCGTGGACTCGGTGAAGTCCTCGCGAGCCGGATCGCCGTCGTCAAACAGGGCGTCGGCTTCGTGCTGGATTCTGGCGTAGAGCTCGGGCTGTGACGCCATCGCGTAGAGCGCGAAGCTCAGCGCATCGCCGAGGTAGACGCTGGCAATCAGCGGCGCCGAGAGCGCGAAGCGCAGATTCGACTCCGGGAGGAACTGCGGATCGCTCGTGTGCAGGCTGAGCAGGTCATCCGCGAGATCGCGAGGGCAGCCGGCCCGCTGGGCGGGCGTGTGGACACTCTCGACGCGCTCCAGCAGTACTCCGATGCTCTTCGCCCGGCGTCTCATTCCCGGGGTTTTCAGCATGAACTTGGGCATGACATTCAGGACGTGAGTGCTGAGCGCCCGCGTCTTTTGCTTGATCAGATCGTCGATGATGTCCTGCGAATCAACGCTGATCGACAGTGGCGAGATCTCTGCGTTGATCAATTGCCGGCACATGCTCAACGCGGGGAGCACGTCTCCAACCTTCCAGGTCGCCATCTGCGACCGGGTATGGTCGTAGAGATCCTCGAGCTGCCCCTCGAGTCTCGCGCGCGAATACGCCGGCGCCAGCGCCTTGCGGAACCCGAAATGATCGGCGCCATCCAGCGCAGGCAGTTTCCCGGATGCGCCATAGACTGCTGAGCTGGTTCGCCTGCAATTGCCCTCAGGATCGCGTGAAGGCCGGGCTCATCCAGAAGACCTGGATGGGCGAGAACATCGTCGCCTGGCATGACGAGGACGGGCGCGTCTGCGTCGTGCGTCGCCACCCCCTTCGCCGCTCCACCCAGGTCCGCGAGGTTGCGAGTCTTCGAGACACAGGACGTCTGCGGCCTGATCTTCGCCTGGTGGGGGATCGGGGGGCGGGAGCCGCGATGGGCCTGCCTGATCAGCCCGACCAGACCGGCTGGAGCAGCCGCCAGATCCAGACCCTGCGCTTCCCCGGCCATCCCCAGGAGACGACGGAGAACGCCGTGGACCTCGCCCACCTGCGCTACGTCCATGGCTACGACAACGTGGACCGCATCGAGCCAGCGTCGATGGACGGCCCTTATCTCGAGAGCCGCTGGGACTTCAGGAGTATCCGGAAGATCGCCAGAATCGCGACCCTCACCTTCGAGTTCCAAGCCAGCGCCAGCGTCGCTGGGCTGGGCTACTCGTTCATCGAGGTCCGCGAGCACACGATCCCCATGGATATGCGTCTGTGGGTACTGGCGACGCCTGTCGACGGCACGCTCATCGACCTGTCGCTGGCCTCGCAGCTGCGGGAGATCCGCAACCTGAAGCGGCGGGTTGCAGGCCTGGGATTTCTCCCGCCGAGGCTGCGCGCCCCGATCATCAACAAGTTCATGGCGTCCCAGCAGCGCAAAGATGTGATGCAGGATGCGGTGATCTGGAGCCGCAAACAGTACCTGTCCGCACCGCGCCTCAACCGTTCCGACGGCGAGATCGCGGCCTATCGAAACTACTGCGCCCAGTTCTATCCCGACCCGAGCGATTGCGGCCGCTCCGCTACCTGAAGCTCCCCGTCAGTTGTGTGCGATCGAGGTCGCGAGGGGTGCGCGGGACCGTCACATCGGGAGCGGAGTGGGAGCGCTGGTACACCTAACGAGACCGTACTACGAACTTTCGAGTTGGTCGTGCCGCTATGAGCGGACGCCCAAGAGACCGCGCGCTACTCGCGGTGGCGCTCCTTGTAGCTCGCTCCGGTCGGCGCGTCTCAATCCTCGCACGGCCCGAAGGCCGAGCGCTACCGCCATGCCGCTGCTGCACCGCGACCTGCCCTTCGCCTCGGTGCACGCCGCGCTCGGCACGGTCGAGCGGCTGGGGTCGGCGGACCCGTCGCCCGTGGCCATTGAGGCGCACCGCAGCGCCGACGGCCCTGACCGGCTACGACGGGCTGCTTGGCGCGAGCGCCCGATGAGCGCGCCCGTGACCGAGCAGGGGGCGGCGCTGACGGTCGAGGCGACCATCCGGGCCCTGCACCTCCCCACAGTGCGCCGAGGCCGCGTTGCGCGACCAGCTCACCCATCTCGCCCACCTCGCCGAGGTGCTCCAGGGCCGAACTCGACGACCGCGAGGCGCGCCGCGAGCGCCGCGTTAACGAGGCCCGGTTCCCCCGGCTCAAGCACCTCGCCGGCCGCGCTACTCGTGGGAGGCGGCGTTGCCTCCACGAGACGGGTAGAGCGACCGCCCTACGCGAGGCCCCACTGCTGCCCAGGCTCTTTCGCACCGGTGCAAGAGCATGGGTATGAAGCTGCGGTCGTGCGAAAAGGGCTGCGCCAGGTTGTATCTGGCGCTCTCGTTCTGAGGCTCGTCGCGCGCGGCGCCGACGCTCAGTCCTCGAGCGGCTCCTACTCACCGCTGACCGGCTTCGCCAACCCGATCGCGCAGCCGGCCGAAGTAGTCCGCATCGGCCGTGACCGCCGGCGGCGTGGCCCCGCCTTCGAGTAGCAAGCCGCGCAGGCGGTGTCGATCCTGGTCCTTGCGGATCAACTCACGGACGTACTCGCTCGACGAGCCGTGGCCACGGTCGCTGACCTGCTGGTCCACGAAGGACGTGAGGGCCTCGGGAAGCGATATGTTCATCGTGCTCAGGATGCAACGCTAGCAAGTCTGGCAAGACGCCGCGCCACCCCTGGGTCAGAAGGGCCGTCCAGGACCGCTGCGGCATCCGGACGGGGCTCCGGTAGTGGATTGAACGTTGGACGGCTCAGCAACGCTCTACGCCCGTGCTGAGACTTGTGATCGTCATGTGATGCAACATGGGATATCGACTGGTACACTCTGTTCGGACAGAGGAGGTGGCTCAGTGACATCGACACCCGTTGCCCGCCCGGACTACGAAGCTCATGTGCGTGCCACCCGCTCGACGTTCCCCGAAGTAGTTCGCGAGGTACGCGACATCCTCGGCCCCAAGCTCTGCGCGTACCTGGGCTCGGTCAAGGAAACGCGCGCTGTCCACCAGTGGGCGGACGGTTCGCGCAAGCCGAGCGCCGATGTCCAACGGCGGCTGCGCACCGCCCTGCAGGCTGCCGCGCCGATCGCCGCCGTGGACTCGGCCGCCATCGCGCAGGCCTGGTTCCAGGGCCTCAACCCGCAACTTGACGACCGCTCACCGCTGCGCTTGCTCCGCGAAGGCGATCTCGACGAGGTGGGCCCCGAGGTGATCGGCACCGCGCGCGCTTTTCTCGCCAGCGGATGAGTTGCGATCTGGAGACCGTGGCCCCCGCCGGTCCGGTCTTCCGCCTCGCTCGCGCTCCCGACCCCTGGGCATGGCCCGACTGGAGCCAGGCGAGTCGTGACGGGACCTTCGGCAACCGCTGGGACGATCCCGAGGGGGCGTACCGCGTCCTCTACGCCAGTTCGACCCGCTTCGGCGCACTGCTCGAGACACTTGCCCGGTTCCGCCCGGACCTTGCCGTCATCGCCGGGCTCAGTGAGATCGAAGGCCCGGACGACCCGATTGCAGCCGGGACGGTTCCGAGCGAGTGGTTCGACAACCGGCTCATGGGTGTGGCCGAACTCATCGGAACCTACGCGGACATCGGCACGGCCGCGTCGCTCTCGTTGGTACGCGCGCGCCTCGCGGGCAGAGCGATTCATCATGGCCTAACGGACATCGATGCAGCCGCGATTCGCCTCACAACTCCGCGTGGCTTCACCCAGGAGATCTCGCGGCTCATCTACGAGTGCCGCACTGCCGGAGCCGAATCGCTCGCCGGCATCCGCTACCACTCTCGCCTCGACGACGGCACATCCAACTGGGCCGTCTTCGAACCGGCCTCAGACTCGCCCGAGCCGCTACACCTGCTCGATGCCGAATCGGTCCAGCCCGACGATCCCGACGTGACTCACGCGCTCGCGGTCTTGGGGCTACAGGTCGCGTGACCTACAGCTAGATGAGCCCAGATCACCGTTTCCGCGGCAACAAGAAGCGCCGTCACACACGGGCAGGCTGCCGCGACGCGGATACCGGACTCCTGGCTGACGCGGTCCAACACGCGCTCAATCGCCGCCAGCACCGCTCCTAGCCCATCCTCAAGAGCCGTGAATTCGAGGTCTTCCGAGAACCGATACCGGAGGACGCGCCTTTTCTGCCCGAGGGGAAAGATCCGAGCCGACGTATACCGGGCGCCCCGGGGGGACGCGTTTTGTTCGGCTCCGAGACGAGCGCGCCTCCGTCGGGCTCGCCCAGCTGCCGCTCCAGCGCCGTGGCCGTCTCGATGAGCTCGGGGGCCTCGAACGCACGGTTTCGTCGTCCGACGGCCACCTGCGTGAGGATGCCGGCCTCCACGAGCCGACCGATCGCAGGCTCGTCGCCTGGAACGACCGTCCGATGAAGTCTGACGCCGTGGTGGCCGTAAGCAGTAGGCGCCGGGTAATGCGCGAAGGAGCAGATCAGCTGCCGACCCGCGGCTAGCGGGTCACATTGCAAGTAGAACTTTCAGATTGTGCAGCTTCCAGTGAGTGTTGCATCCCACGCGCGCCCATGCTCGTCGCGCTTAATGCGCGTGTCGTTCCAGAGCAGGTAGGGCAAGCGCTCGATCGGCACTGCCTGCGGGACGTGGCTGCGGCTCCGGCGTTTCGCTGGGTCTGGTTCCCGGCCCTGAACTCGTCCCGCCCCCGCCTCTACCCTCGGAGAGCGCCAACGGCCGGTTTCTCACCACTCGAGCAAGGAAGGCATGCAGCTCTGGTCGTGCGAAAAAGAGTGCGCCAGGTTGTATCTACCGCTCTCGTTCTGAGGCCGGTCGCGCGCGGCGCCCATGATCAGTCCACGAGTGGCTCCCGCAGCCACGCCGGAATGTCCCGCGCGCCATGCAGGACCCTCCAGACATCGATGTCCGCCTCTCGCTCAACGTAGAAAACGGAGATGGCGGTGGGTATGGGCTGCGCGGCGGGTGAAGGGGGCTGCGCCCCGAGAGGCGAACCCGCAGCGTCTCGTTTCCCTCTGAGCCTGGTGCGTCCGTGCATTGGTCAGGCCCGGCTCCGGGCGACATATTCCTGCGACATTTCATCGCCATCGTGAGGAGGAATCGCAGATACCTCATGAAAGAGGCGAAACCACATGAGCTGCAGGAATCCGCTGACAAACAGGTACATGGCCGGGGGGGTCCTGGGGGCCATACTCGCTGCGGTGATCATCAGCGGCTGCACCGCCGGCACCGGACCCGGGGACAGCGGGGATTCCGAGCACTCCACCGCAAGCCAGGCCAGCTCCGAGCGAGAGGGTGGCCACTCTGGAGATGAGCACGGCGGTGGAGAAGGGAGTGGAGGTAACGGTGAACACGGCTCTGGTTCCGAGGGCGGTGGAGAGAGCCGTGAAGCCGCCATGTCGAGCCCGATCACGCCCCTCGGGCAGCCGTGGAGCGGTGTCCTCGGCGGGTTGGCCGTCTCCATGCAGTACGATCCGGCAACCCGGTCCGTCCACGGAACGGTGCGGAACACGCTCTCACGCGACCTTTGCTACGTACAGGCAGAGCCTCACCTGAAGTCGGGAACGAAGACCGTGGGAGAGCTTGGCCCCGATAGGCTGGGACACCTGAGCCCGGGACAGGAAGTAACGTCCAGCCTGACTGTCGCCGGCGAACCAGAACTCGCGGGAGTCTCCTTCGATGGCTACGTCGTTCACATGGAGGTCTTTGACTGCGACGGCCCTGGCCCAGCGGCCCACGCAGGAGGAGAAGGTGCTGAAGGCAGCGGTGAACACGGCGCCGGTGGCGAAGAGGGTGGCGGCACCGGTGGCGAAGAGGGTGGCGACGCCGGTGGCGAAGAGGGTGGCGACGCCGGTGGCGAAGAGGGTGGCGACGCCGGTGGCGAAGAAGGTGGCGACGCCGGTGGCGAAGAAGGTGGCGACGCCGGTGGCGAAGAGGGTGGTGGCGCCGGTGGCGAAGAAGGTGGCGAAGGCAGCGGTGAGCACGACGCCGGTGGCGAAGAAGGTGGCGGCGCCAATGCCCTGGGACTGGATGAGACCCATGATGCCGTTCGCAGCGGCGCACGACTGATCCTGAAGTACGACGCTCCTGGCAACTCCTTCAACGGAACTGTGGAGAACACGACCAACGGCGTCCTGGAGCGGGTGAGGGTCGAAGTACACCTCTCGAACGGAACGGAACTCGGTCCGACGACTCCGACGGACATGGCTCCGGGCGAGGTGGTATCGATCAACCTGCCTGCGACGTCGGCATCCTTCACTGGATGGACAGCACATGCCGAGGTCGGCGGGGGAGGTGAGGGGAGCGAGTCGGGCGGGGAGCATGGCAACGGCGAGGAGTCAAGCGGCGAACACGGTAGTGGCGGTGAGCGCTCGGGTGGCGACTAGAGCTGATGGAGTCAACCGAGTGGAGACGTCGAGACTCCTCGTGAGATCATCCGCCCGTAGGCGTAGCCGTCAGGAATCCGCGGTCTCCCCGTGAGACATCGCGCCCGGGAGGGCCCCCTGGAGGACTCGCTGTGAGCGGCACAGTACTGATAGTCGAAGACGATCCGAGGATCGCGAACTGGGTGAAGGTGTACCTCGAGCGCGCCGGGTTCTCCGCCGACGTGACCCACGACGGCGAGTCCGGTCTGGCCCTGGCCCGTCAGCTCACTCCAGACCTGATCGTCCTCGATCTCATGCTTCCTGGTCTCGACGGCGTGGAGCTGTGCAGGATCCTGCGCCGGGAGTCGGACGTTCCGATCATCATGTTGACGGCCAGAGACGGCCACGCCGAGCGAGTCATCGGACTGGATAGCGGCGCCGACGACTACATCGTCAAGCCCTTCGATCCGGAGGAGGTCGTTGCGCGCGCGAACGCCGTGCTTCGTCGCGTCAAGGGCAGGGTGCAGCAGGTCCTCACGTGCGACCACATCACGCTGAACGAGACCACGCGGAGCGTGACGGTCAATGACGAACCCGTGACGTTGAGCCAAGCGCAGATCGCGCTGCTCTCGACGTTCATGCGTCACCCCAACCAGGTGCTCAGCCGTGATCAGCTCATCTCGCTGACCTCCAACCGCCAATTCCACGGGTTCGACCGCGCCATCGACAGCCAGGTCGCTCGCCTGCGCAAGCAGATCGGCCGCCATGGCAGCCAGCCCATTCAGACCGTCTACGGTGCGGGCTACAAGTTCGTGGTCGAGGACGAATGATGTCGCTGCGCTGGCGGATCATGGGTGCGATCGTCCTTGCCATCGCCCTCACCGTCTCGGTCAGCGTTGCCGTCGGCTATTGGACGACGCAGTCCCGCCTGAGTGCGTTCGTGAGCGAGATCGGCGATGACGAGGCGAGCCACCTGGCCAGGAGGCTGAGCCTCGAGTACACCACTGCCGGCGGCTGGGAGACCGTGCACAGACCGCTGTCCGAGGCCGGATACATCTACGATGGAGCACCGGAGGGGGAGCGGCACGAAGAAGGTGAGGGGGAATCCTTCGAGCTCTTCCACGAGGATCCGGTACGGGTCGTCGTCACCGGCGTCGATGGACGTGTGGTGATGGATAACCTATCCGAGCTGGTACCTGGGGCTGCTGTACGAGACCTGGAGGGGCACCGCGAGACGGTGTTCGACTTGACTACGAATCAGCCCGTCGGTCACGTCTACGTGGATGTAAACGATGAGTTTCTGTCCACCGAGTCGCATGGATTCCTCAGCGCGCTCCTCTACATCACCCTCATTGGCGGAGTCCTGACTATTGGCGTTGCCGTGCTGCTGGCCGCCTGGTTGTCGAGGCGCATCACGGCGCCCGTCACGGCGTTGACTGAGGCCACCCAGGCGATTGCGGAGGGGGATCTGACCCCGCTCCCGGTCACATCCTCGGATGAGTTGGGGCGGATGAGTGCTGCCTTCAACAGCATGGCGGCCACCCTGACGACTCAGCGCGACCTGCGTAGACGGCTGATTAGCGATGTCTCCCATGAGCTGAACACGCCACTGAGCGTCATACAGCTGGAGGCAACAGGGCTGCGCGATGGACTTCAGACGCCTGAGCGTGCGTCCGACCAGATCATCGAGGAAGTAGACAGGCTCCGTGGTCTCGTCATTGATCTGAACTCCTTGGCGGAGTCCGACCACGGCGAGTTGAGGCTCACGCTCGAAGCCACTTCGATTCACGAATTACTAGCCGCAGAGGTCGAGCGCTGGCGCCCACAGGCTCGGAACCGGCAGGTTGACCTGTCGCTGCAGGTATCCGCCGACCTCCCGGACATGGACCTCGACCGGGCGCACATGAGCCGGGCGTTGGGAAACGTCCTGAGCAACGCGATCCACTACACCGAGGCCAGCGGCAACATCGTGCTGAGGGCGGGGTTGGCAGGCGACGAGGCGCTGGCCATCTCGATCATCGATGACGGGATCGGCATTCACGCCGAAGACCTTCCCCACGTCTTCGACCGCTTCTATCGCACTGACGAGTCCCGCAGTCGCAGGAGGGGCGGCACAGGTCTGGGCCTGGCCATCACGCGAGCAATAGTCGAAGCGCACGGGGGGACAACCACCGCAACAAGTGGCGGGCCTGGCCAGGGCGTGACCGTGACTGTGAGCCTTCCCCTGAGGAAATGAGGGCATCCGCTTCGCCATGAACTCCACCCACCCGGGCCTTCTCGCCACTGCACGACCCACAGGGATGACGATCCGCTCAGGCTTCGGGCTTAAGCGTCCGCGGTCCTATCGACGCCTGCGCGGGACGCGCCTGATCGGCTCGGAGACGAGGGTGTCTCCTTCAGGGCTCGCGAGCTGCCGCTCCAGCGCCGTGAGCGCCTCGATGAGCTCGGGGGCCTCGAACGCGCGGTTTCGCCGTCCGACCGTGACCTGCCTGAGGATGCTGGCCTCCACGAGCCGGTCGATCGCCTGGCTCGTCGCCTGGAACGACCGCCCGATCAGGTCTGAAGCCGTGGTGGCCGTCAGCAGGCGCGCGCCAGGCAATGCGCGAATGAGCAGATCAGCCGCCGACCCGCGGGGGACGGACCCAAGCCGCTCGCGCCAGGAGTCCTGGAGTGCACTGAGCTGCTCCTCGAAACGCCCGGCGTCCTCGGCCGCGCGCCGGCATGCGCTCGCGACGAGCGCGATCCAGCGATTGATGCCGGCGAAGGCCGCCTCGGAATCGGGCGTGCCCTCGTAGCGCGTCCCGGTGAGTCCGCCGACGTAGTCGCGGGGCCACGAGGCGAGGATCAGCGAGACAGGCGGCAGGATGCGCGGCGCGAGTCCGCGTCGTCTCAGCACGAGATGGATCAGCGCGCGACCGGTACGCCCGTTCCCGTCGACGAACGGATGGATCGTCTCGAATTGTGCGTGGGCAATGGCGGCCTGCGCAACCGCGGGCAGGGAGTCGTCGTTGCAGAACGCGGCGAGGTCGGAAAGCAGCTCGTCGACCAGCTCGTGCGGCGGCGGCACGAAGGCCGCTGCACACGGGTTGTAGTCGCTACCACCAATCCAGTTCTGGACCGCACGGGTGCGACCGCCGTGCTCCGCGAGGCGCGTCCCGGCGAGCAGGAGGCGATGCGCCTCGAGCACGATCTCCACGGTGATCGCTCCCCCGGGCGGCACCGCCTCCACTGCCCAGAGCATGGCCTCGATGTTCCCGAACACCTCCAAGGCCGTGACGTCGCGCGGGTCCTCTCCGAGCTGGCGGGCGGCCTGGGCGCGGAGCAGCCGGCGGCCGCCTACCTCCAGCCCCTCGATCCGGGAGGAGGCCACCGCTTCGGCGCGGAGCAGCAGCCGGGCCAGTACTTCGGTGTCGGCGCGCTCGCCGGCCGTCGCGTCGAGCCGGACGAGCGCCGCCTCGGCGTCGGCGACATCGGCCGCGACATCCCCGTCGAGCACGAACCGCCGACCAAGAAGGGGGTCGGGGATATAGACTTCGTAGTTGCAGGGGTGGCGATCACGGCGTGTGAGGCCGCCCTCAACACCCGCCCAGCGACGTACTTCCAGCCGGGCCATCCTAGCCTCCACGTTCAAGGATACATGACAACCTTGAATATAGGTCTGGGCAGTTCAAGGTTGGAGGCGCGAACGCCTACTCGATTGTGGGCTGGCTCCAGGCTGACATTCGGCGGCGCGAGCTCGTCCCTACCGAGGGCGCTGATACCCCTCCGAGACCGCCGACGGCTGATCTCTCACCACGCGAGGAAACAAGGTATGAAGCTGCGCTCGTGCGAAACCGGCTGCGCTTCGTTCTTCGTGGTCCTGTCGTTCTGACAGTGCAGGGGCTGACAATTCACAGCAGTGGCTCCAACCTCAGTTTGGTCACCGGCAGTTTGAAACCTCGCCGGGGAGCCATCTCCGGAGGGGGCATTCGAATTCGGCCGGCGTGAGCGGCGGTTCGATGACGATTCCGGTCCTGTCGTCGTCGGCTCCAGCGAAAGAGGATGTGTCACGCTAACTTCACTCATCAGTGAAGCCCTCGCCGCCGTACCCTCCGACGACGGTCAGGAGCGGGCCTGGGGCGCAATCCAGAGGAGGCGGTGCCGGGTGGCTGCGGTGTGAACCCCCCATGGGCGCCATCGCTCTATGCTCGGGGCCTTTTGCTGTTGCGGGGGCAGCACCGACTGGTTAGCTTGGCTGGGGCGCTTGGGAACCCCGCTTGCGGACCATCAAGACGATCGCGGAGGTCACCATCCGGGTAGCGCAATGGTGGGTTGCGTGACCCTGTCGGAGTTCGGCTGAGAGGAAGCCGAGATGACATCGGACGAGCGCATCAAGGTGATGGTGGTAGACGACCACGCCATCATGAGGGATGGGCTGAAACTCGTCCTGGAACAGTCCGGCGAGTTCGAGGTGGTGGGGCAGGCGGGGGACGGCGAGGAGGCAGTCAGAGTGGCTGCCGAGGTGTCTCCGGACGTAGTGGTCATGGACGTCATGATGCCCCGGAAAGACGGAGTGGAAGCTTGCCGGGAGATCATGGAGTCCGCCCCCGAGACCCGCGTAGTCATGCTGACGGTCGCGAACGAGGAAACGGCCGTGCTGGAGGCGGTGGCCGCTGGTGCAGCCGGGTATCTTCAGAAGGAAACCGACAGGGAGCGGCTTCTGTCGACGGTGCGAGGCGTGTTCCGGGGCGAGGTTCGCTTGCCCGCTGAGGTTGTGCGGGGCGTGTTCGCGGCGGTCCGCGCTGCGGCAGAGGTGGGAGATGCAGCTGACGCCGCCAGGCTGACTGCGAGGGAGCGGGAGATACTCGTCTCCTTCGCAGGGGGCATGTCGTACGCGCGGATAGCGGAACAGCGGGGTATCAGGCCGGTGACCGTTCGGAACGCCATCTACGGCATCCAGCAAAAGTTGGGGGTCATGTCGATGCAGGGCCTGGTGCTCTGGACAGCGCGGAACGGACTGCTGGATGACTATGACCCGGAGGGTTAGGGCTCTGCGCCCCCCTTCAATTCGAAGCTGGGCGGTGCGAGCAACCTGGCGCTGTCTTCATCACTCGCTCGTCGGCCGGGAGCCTGAAGGGGACGAAGAAGCAGCCTCGGCTGAGTCGGTTTGCGGACGATGCGCCTGGGCACGCCCCCCTAACGGCGCCCGCAGACTCACCGGTGTTCGGGAGGCGAGATGGCTCAAGGATCCCACTACAGCCGCGGTGTTCAACTAGTCACTACGGCGGCAAATGTCCTTGGCATGACCGATTGGGAGCGCCGCAACGGCGACCCGGACGGTTTGAGACTCATCGCGAGGACGTTCGTCTGGGCACGCTGGTTCATCGTCGCCTTCGGTCTCGTGCTGTGGGTGTACCGACCGGTGGATTGGCTGGAGACCTATGCGGTGTACGTGCCGGGGCTCTTGCTGCTGGTAGGGCTCAACGGATACACGCACTACCGGCTGGCGACGAAGAAGACCGTGACACGGGGTTGGATTCTCGCGAATGCGACGCTGGATGTATTCATACTCTCGGGCGCCGTGGCAGCAGGTGGAGGATTCAGTCACTACTTCCTGTACTTGCTGTACTACCCTCAGCTTGCCGGGTACGCGGTGGTTCTCACGTCCTTTCGGCTCACGATGGCCTGCGCGACCTTTGTGGCCGTCATTTATCTGGCCATCAGCCTGACCGTTGGGGACGGCATCGACACTGCTGCGATGGAGGAGAAGACCCTGCTCGCCCGGATTTGCGTCATGTATGCGGTGGCCGCAATTGTGAATATCATCGCCAGGTTCGAGAGAGCGAGGTGGAGGCAGGCTGTCGAGCGTGAGCGCGACCTGCAGCGTGAGCGGGTCGAGTTCTCCCAGTTGATTCACGACACCACAGCACAGTCGGCGTACATGATCGGGCTCGGCATCGACACCGCGAAGGCCCAGGCCGGGGACACCAACCCGGAGCTGGCCGCCACCCTGGATGCGACCTCCCGGCTGTCCCGCTCCGCCATCTGGGAGTTGAGACACCCCATCCACATGGGCGGCATCTACGAGGGCCGCGCGTTGAGCTCCACTCTCAGATCCCACGCCTCCAGTTTCACCAACGTCACCTCTGTGCCCTGCGAGCTGACGCAGACCGGAGTCGAGCCGCCCCTCTCGACAGAGACCAGGGGCCTGCTCTTCTCGATCGCGCACAACGCGCTCACCAACGCCTACCGCCATGCGGAAGCGAGCAGTGTGGCGATCCACCTGGCATGCGGGAAGGAGGAGGTGCGGCTATCGGTGTTGGATGACGGAGTAGGGCTTCCCGCCGACTACGGGCAGCGCGGTCGCGGCTTCGAGAACATGGACGGGAACGCTCAGCGACTGGGAGGCCGTCTTGTCGTCGAACCGAGGGGCGCCATGGGCGGCGCGACCGTGACGTGCGTGATTCCGCAGGAGCGTGGCTGAAAGGAGGACCAGCGTGTCAGCGGACACGCGCTTACGGGTGATGGTCGTTGACGACCATCCGATCGCAGGAGTCGAGCTGACGCTGGGTCTTGAGCAGTCCAACGACTTCGAGGTCGTGCGACAGGCCGGGGACGGCGAGGGGGCGGCCCGGGTGGCCCCCGAGGTGTTGCCGGACGTGGTGGTGATGGACGTTGTAGTGCCGATGCAGGGCCCGGTTCTCGGGGCCGTCCAGAGCGGACTACTGGACGACCAGGTCTGGGACCGGTGGCGGCCGGCACACTGCGAAGCCATCCCATGGAAACGCTACTCTGATTTGGCCCCACTTGGAGCCGTTTTGATCCTCTGAACTGGCCCCACCCCCGACCCATCCAGCAGCTACGCTCGGGCGACTGAGACCTCCCCCGAGCGAAAGAAGAGGAGTGTGTCGAGGGTGGAGTTGTTCGAGCATATCCGACGGGCACGGCGAGAGGAGGGCGAGTCGATTCGCGAGCTGGCGCGCCGCCACCGCGTGCACCGGCGCACGGTGCGGCAGGCGCTGCGGTCGGCGCTGCCGCCGCCGCGCAAGCAGGCACCCCGCGCGGCGCCGCAGCTCGGTCCGTACGTAGACGTCATCCGCGAGTGGCTCGTCGCCGACCTGAGCGCGCCGCGCAAGCAGCGGCACACCGCACGGCGGGTCTGGGAGCGCCTCGTCGATGAGTACGGCGCGACGGTCGCCGAGCCGACGGTCCGCGGCTGCGTCGCCCGCCTGCGACGCGAACTCGAGTCCGGCCGCCAGGTCGTGACGATCCCCCAGCTCCATCCCCCGGGCGAGGAGGCGGAGGCCGACTTCGGCGGCGTCAGCGTCTGGCTGGACGGCGTGCTGACCGAGCTGCCGATGTTCGTGCTGCGGCTCTCGCACTCGGGGCGGGCGGTCCACGTGTGCTTCGCCGGCGAGGGCCAGGAGGCGTTCCTCGAAGGCCACGCCATCGCCTTCGAGCGTCTCGGCGGCGTGCCGCGCCGCATCCGCTACGACAATCTGAGCTCGGCCGTCACGCGCGTCCTCGCCGGGCGCGAGCGCGTCGAGAGCGACCGCTTCGTCGCGCTGCGCTCGCACTACGGCTTCGACAGCTTCTTCTGCGAACCCGGCATCGCGGGCGCGCATGAGAAGGGCGGCGTGGAGGGCGAGGTCGGCCGCTTCCGCCGCCGCCACCTCGTGCCGGTCCCGCGCGTGCAGAGCCTGGCCGAGTTGAATGCGCTGCTCGAGGCGGCCGACCGCTCAGACGATGCCCGCCACATCGCCGGCAGGCTCACCACCGTCAGGCAGATGGCGGAGGCCGAGCGGTCCGCGCTCGGGCCGCTCCCCGCCGAGCCCTTCGACCCTACGCTCCCGCTGCGCGCGAAGGCCGACCGCAAGGCGCGCATCTCCGTGCGCGGCTCGCGCTACTCGGTGCCGGCGTCCTGCGCCGGCCGCACGGTGGACGTGCGCCTCGGCGGCGCGACGCTCACCGCCCTCGCCGAGGGCCGGGTGATCGCCCGCCACGAGCGCAGCACGCGCAAGGGCAGCGAGATCCTCGTGCTCGACCACTTCCTCGAGGTGCTCTCACGCAAGCCGGGGGCGCTGCCCGGCGCGGTCGCGCTCGAGCAGGCGCGCGCCGCGGGGAGCTTCACCGCCGCGCACGAACGCTTCTGGAAGCGCGCCCGCCGCCGCCTCGGCGACCGCGAAGGGACGCGCGCGCTGATCGAGGTGCTGCTGCTGCACCGCCGCCTGCCCTTCATCTCGGTGCACGCCGCGCTCGATGCGGTGGAGCGCATCGGCTCGGTGGACCCGGCGCTGGTCGCCATCGAGGCGCGGCGCATCGCCGATGGTCGCCGCGAGCGTGCCGCGGTCGTGGAGCGGCCGGCGCTGCGGCGCTTCGACCGCCCGGCCCCGAGCCTGGCCGGCTACGACGCGCTGCTGGCGGGGAGCGCACGATGAGCGCGCCCGTCACCGAGCAGGCGGCGGCGCTGACGGTCGAGGCGACCAGCCGGGAGCTGCACCTCCCGACCGTGCGCCAGCAGGCCGCTGCGCTCGCCGAGGCCGCACTGCGCGAGCGGCTCAGCCATCTCGCCTACCTCGCCGAGGTGCTCCAGGCCGAACTCGACGACCGCGACGAGCGGCGCCGCGAGCGCCGCATCCGCGAGGCGCGCTTCCCACGCCTCAAGTACCTCGCCGACTTCGACCTCGAGGCGGCGCCCAGCGTCGACCCGGCGCTGCTCGCCGCACTCGAACGCGGCGAGTGGCTCGCCCTGGGCGAGCCCGTCGTGCTGCTCGGCGACAGTGGTACCGGCAAGTCGCATCTGCTGATCGGCCTCGGCATGGCCGCCTGCCAGCGCGGGCTGCGGGTGCGCTACACGACGGCGGCACAGCTCGTGAACGAACTGGCCGAGGCCGCCGACGAGCGCACGCTCTCGCGCCTGGTCGCCCGCTACGGCCGGCTCGACTTGCTGTGCCTCGACGAGTTCGGCTACGTCCACCTCGACCCGCGCGGCGCCGAGTTGCTCTTCCAGATCCTGACCGAGCGCGAGGAGCGGGCCTCGGTGGCGGTCGCCTCCAACGCCCCCTTCTCGGAGTGGGGCCGCACCTTCACCGACCCCCGCCTCGCCGCGGCGGTCGTCGACCGCCTCACCTTCCGCGCCCACATCATCCAGACCGGCAGCGAGTCCTACCGGCTGCGCGCCACCGCCGCCGCGAAGGGAGGTGCGCCAACCAGCTGACCGCACCCGGGGGTGGGGCCAGTTTCAAGGATCAAGGTGGGGCCAGAATCGCTTGTCACTCCCAATCCCACGGTAACGGCTCGGAGAGGTCTCGGTGGCCAAGCTCCAGTGCTCCCGTTCCTCTGGCGAGGCGTGTCGACGGAGTTGGGCACTTGGCCTGCGGGAGCCACGAGCATTTGGCAGCCTCAGACATGGCAAATGCCCCGACCGTCTAGGGCATTTGCTACTTGTTTGCGGCGGGTTGGGGCCGTGACGATGCGGGCACGCTTGCGGGAAGAGGAGCGGCTCGATGCGCACCTGTTACGCCCCCAGGCTTCATCCAGGTGGTCGGGGAGACCGGCCGAGGACGGCTAGCGCGTTCTGCCTGCACCAGTAAGGGCCGGCAGGAAATGTTGCCCGCGTTGAGGGCGACCTCCCAGCGGCGGTAGGGCGCCTGCGTGGCGCCTCGATCCGCCGCCCCCCCGTGGCAACGCTGACAGCATTGGCGCTGCTCCTGGCCGCCTGCCGGGGTGACTCGACGGAGACGGCCTCGCCCGAACCAGGAGCGCACCGTGACTCCAGACGCGCCGTTCAAGACCATCGTGGGCCTCGGGGTCGCGAACGCGCGCACGAAGGGGTTCAAGATGACCGGGTCAACGCCGTTGGGTGTTCACGGTTCTCAACGGCGCCGCCGCGGCGGCGCGGTCCTCGATGCGCTTCTGCGGGCCCGGACCACTGTCGCCAGAGCGGTTCTCCCGAACGCCGGCTGGCAGCCCGGGGGACGGAGTCCCGGCGCCAGGCGAACGTCGCTGGCTGCCGGCCGGCGTCTGGGCTGGATGCTGGTGATTGTTGCCGCTGTCCTCCTCCCCGTCGTGGCCGGGGGCGCACATGTGGGCGCACAGGGCACCGAAACAGTCTGCCGTGCCGGGCTGGTGGTCGGCTCAGGCGAAAGCTGTACCTATCCGGGCAGCAGCCTCGAGTTCTCGGTCGACTCGTCAGGTCGCGGGCGCTTCCTGTTCTTCACCAGCGGGAGCAGCATCGCAATAGAGAATTCGACCATCAACGGTGTGGTCTACAACTTCGTAGCGAGGGCACAGGGCGACGGCACCTGGCTCATCGAAACCGCCGGCGACTCAGACACCCCCACGCCGACACCGACCCCCACGGCGACTCCGACGCCGACGCCCACCCCAACTCCGACGCCCACCGCGACCCCGACTCCAAGGTCGACAGCTACGACGACCGCGGGCAGCGTATGCGCCGCGGGGTTGGTCGTCGGGTCCGGGGAGAGCTGTAGCTACCCAGGCACTACCGTCGAATTCACAGTCGACTCGTCCGGCCGCGGGCGTCTGCTGTTCTTCAGCAGCACGAGAAGCATCGAAATCAAGGATTCGACCATCAACGGTGTGGTCTACAACTTCGTCGCCAAGGCACAGCGCGACGGCACCTGGCTCATCGAGACCGCAGGTGACTCAGTCACACCAACACCGACACCCACGGCGACGCCTACGCCTACGCCGACTCCGACTCCGACCCCGACAGCTACGCCGACCACGAGCGCAGACGAGACCGCCGACGGGTCGGACCAGGTCCCGGGCACCCCCGCCAACCAGCGCTACGGGTACGACGGCTCGGCCATCGTGCTCAGCTGGGACGCCTCCGCCGGTGCCGACACGTACACGGTCTACTACGACGACTTCTTCGGATCGAGCTGCCGGCTGCGCTCGAGCGGCAGCCCGAGCTTCTGCGACGAGCTCGCGACCGACCTCACGGGCACCAGCTACACCCACACCGACCCCGACGCCAGCCGCAACTACTACTGGGTCGTCGCCTGCAACAGCGCCGCCTGCTCCGAGATCGACAGCGCCAACCCCGCCCAACTCGGCGGCTCTCCCCCGGAGGCCCCCGCCAACCAGGAATACGGGTACGACGGCTCGTCCATCGTCCTCACCTGGGACGCCTCCGTCGACGCCGACTCCTACACCGTCTACTACGACGACTTCTTCGGCTCAAGCTGCCGCATCAGCTTCGGCCGTCCCTCCTTCTGCGAGGAACTCGCGACCGACCTCACCGGCACGAGCTACACCCACAGCGATCCCGACACGAGCAGCAACTACTACTGGGTCGTCGCCTGCAACAGCTACGGCTGCTCCGCGATCGACAGCGCCAACCCCGCCGGGCTCGGCGGCTCCCCGCCTGAGGCCCCCGCCAACCAGCGCTACGCGTACGACGGCTCGGCCATCGCCCTGACCTGGGACGCCTCGGCGGAGGCGGACTCCTACACCGTCTACTACCACGACTTCTTCGGCTCGAGTTGCCGCATCAGCTTCGGCAGCCCGAGCTTCTGCGACGAGCTCGCGACCGACCTCACCGGCACCAGCTACACACACGCCGAGCCCGACGCGAGCAGCAACTACTACTGGGTCGTCGCCTGCAACAACTACGGCTGCTCCTCGATCGACAGCACCAACCCCGCCGGGCTCGGCGGCTCCCCGCCGTCGGCTCCCTCCAACCAGCGCTACGAGCACGAGGACTCGACGGTAGTCGTCAGCTGGGACGCATCGGCCGACGCCACCTCCTACACCGTCTACTACGACGACTTCTTCGGCTCGAGTTGCCGCATCAGCTTCGGCAGCCCCTCCTTCTGCGACGAGCTCGCGACTGACCTCACCGGCGCCAGCTACACGCACGCCGACCCCAATGCCAGCCGCAACTTCTACTGGGTGGTGGGCTGCAACAGCTTCGGCTGCTCCACGATCGAGAGCGGCACGCCCGCGCTGCTCATCGGCACCGTGCCCGCGATCTCGTCGGCGGCCCACGCCGGGAGCCTCGAGACAGGCGAGGCCACGAGCGTCGAGGGGCGGATCCTGGCGCGACGCTGGACCTCCGGCCGGGTCGAGTTCGGCTTCCGGCCCGAGGGCGAGGCGCTGATCCTGCCGACCCGGCGCTTTTTCCCCACTGATGCGCGGTTGGACCGCTGGCTGGTTTCGTCCGAAGTGGCGTCGGACGGAGAAGTGGTGGGCCGGATCACCGCCCGGCTCCGTGCGGACGGACGGATCGAGTTCGGGTTCAACCCCGTTGAGGGCGAGCGCGTCCTCCCACCGAGGCGCTTCTTCCCGACGAGCGCAACGGTAAACCGATGGCTCCAGAGCACGATCATCGAGGTGCCGCTGGTGCGTGAGACCGCGGCCATCCCCGCGTCGCCACAGTCCGAGCGGGACGCGCTCGTCGCGCTCTACAACGCCACGGACGGCGGGCACTGGCGCAACCGCACGAACTGGGCGAGCGATGCCCCGCTCGGCTCGTGGCACGGCGTCACCACCGACAGCAACGGGCGCGTGACCGAGCTGGACCTCAGCGACAACCAGCTCCGAGGGGCCATCCCCGCGGATCTCGCCGACCTCGAGCAGCTGGAAGCGCTGTATCTCAACGACAATGAACTGAGCGGCAAGATACCGTCAGAGTTCGGCGGCCTCTCCAACCTCGTCCGCCTGCTCCTCGCAGAGAACGAGCTGAGCGGCGAGATCCCACCGGAGCTGGGCAACCTCCCCGATCTGGAGCTGTTGCTGCTCGGCGACAACGAGTTGAGCGGCAAGATACCGCCGGAGCTGGGCAAGCTCTCCAGCCTGAGCGTGCTGGCGCTCCAGGCCAACGAACTCTCGGGCGACATTCCTCCGGAGGTCGGCGACCTCACGAAGCTGGAGACCCTGTTCCTCTACGAGAACGAGCTCAGCGGTGAGGTGCCGCCGGAATTGGGCAATCTCATCAACCTGCAGATCCTCGCGCTGCACGACAACCAGTTGAGCGGAACACTGCCCGACACGCTGGGGGACCTCGTCAACCTGGTCGCGGCAGCGGTGTGCGAACTGAATCCCGACCTGGTCTGCAACCTCGCCGAATTGGTTGCCGACACCGTCATCCTCGGGGTTGATGCGGTGTTCTCGACGGTTGCCGCTGTTGGGGGCGTCCTCGGCGACATCGGCGGGGCGGTGCGCGACGTCGGGAGCGCCATCGTCGGGATCCTCGGCGGGTTCTGGTAGGCATGAGAAGGACCGTAGGAGGCCAAGATGAAGCTTGATACTCGGACGTTGCGTCGTCTCCGCATCCTGCTCGGGGCCCTGCTCATCGCCGCCATGCTGTCGGCCTGTAGCGACAGTCAGGAAACCGTCCCCGGCGACGAAGACGGGGCGTGGGAAGAATACGTAGCGTGGTGTTCCCAGGCGCTCCTGGAAGAACCTCCAGGCGACGAAGATTCAACCTACGGGGAAGTCTCGACATTCTATGCTGGAGTGATCGAGAATATGAAATCGGCCTCCCCGCCGGCTGAAGTCGCCGACTGGCACAACAAGTCCCTGGATGTAATTGAAGCCATGAAGGCGCTGATCGATGCTGAAGCCAAAGACGAACTCTTCAATCCTATTGATATCTTCTTCGACAGCAAGATTCTGTCGCTATTCGAAGAAATCCAAGAGGCATTGAATGACATGCCTGCAGACGCCCGCGAACGGTTGGCTGCCGCTGGCTGCCTGGGCGACGATTCTTCCGAGCTGACCGACGATGAGGGTGGCACGGGCGGCACGGCGGAGGTTGATGACGAGACGTGCGATCCTCTGTTGGACAATCTGACGGTGTCGGGCAGCGCGGGCGCCGTCTCACCGGAAGCGGCGCGTTATGAGTGCATCGGAGAAGGATCATGGAATTCGGGCAGCCGCACGGTAGATGATGATGTGCTGGTGACGCTGGTCGACCAACCGGTCAGATTTGAACTGAGCGGCGAGGATGCGCCGGCCGACGTCAAGGCACGGCTCTACCCGCGGCTCGACCGAAATGATCTCGTCCATGTATCGGGAATAGAGGAAGGGGACGAATGGCGCGCGGAGCTGGATCACCTCGAAGCTGTCGATCTCGGTGCGGTGCGTGAGGCATCCCACGCTTTCACCTCCGGGCTAGGCGACTACACGCTCGTGGTGCGTGCCTCGTGGCGTGGCGACGTGGAAGCCACGGTCTTCTACGCGATCCATATTCGGATGGATCTGGAGCCGGTATCCAACCTGCGGTACGCCTGGGACTGGGATGCATTGTCAATCCAGGTTACCTGGGACGCGGTTGCAGGTGCTGAACACTACAACGTTTATCTGGGTGCTTCGGGTTGCGGAGCGGGGCGCCGGCAGTGCGAAGAATTGGCATCGAACGTGGTGGGAACGAATTACGTCCACGATGACGCGGGCACAGTGTGGGATCCAAATTACGCCCACGATGGCGCGGGCAGAGTGTGGACTTCCAACAACCATTACTGGGTGGTCGCGTGTTCCGGTACCTGGTGTTCGAGGGTCGACGCTGAGAATCCGGCGCTGCCTATTGAAGAGAGGCCAGACGCGCCGCCTGCCGATGTTCGTTTCGCCATTGAGGGTGCGTCGATACGGGTAGTCTGGGAGCCAGTTGAAGGTGCTGACAGCTACAACGTCTACTACAATAGGCGCCTGTTGAAGAACGCGGTCGCCGGGACTGACTTTGTTCATACCGAACCGAGATATGGCGATTACGAGTACTGGGTGTCGGCATGTAACAGAGGCGGATGCTCCGATGTTGATGTCGAGAACCCTGTGAAGCCATTTGAAGACCGGCCAAGCTCACCCACGAACTTGCGGACGGTGGTCGAGGGTGCATCGATACGTGTCAGCTGGGACGCTGTCGAAGGTGCGGACTATTTCAAGGTCCACCATTACGAAACGCCGGCTGATTCACCGCCAGGATGTCGGCTGTCCCGGATCGGCACGGTCTTGATTTGCGACGAATTGGCCACGGACGTCAGGGAAGTCACCTATTTGCATGCACGTCCCGATTTGGACAGCCACAACTTCTACTGGGTCGTCGCCTGCAACAAGGGGGGATGCTCGGAGATCGACGAGGAGAATCCGGCTGTGGGCGACGATTCTTCGCCGTCCACAACAGCGCCAACGGCCAGTCCGTCTCCCGAGCAATCTGGAACGCCGACCGAGTCTGACACGTCCCGGAGGTCGTTCGAGGCGTCCACGCCGTCGGACTACACTCAAGTCACGCTTACTGACCGGGGGACGGTATGGGGAACCCCCGAGAGATTCACCACCGATTCAAGCCTTGGCGCGGTCGCGTATATGTTGCTCGGAAGTGTTAGAGGTTGCAGCTTTGCCAGCGAGGAGTTGAGCGGCTCGAGCAGCGTTTATGTCCAATGGGAAGAATTGGGACGCCTCCCGACATACGAATCTGACGAGGTCTGCGGCAGGACCAGCAGGACATGGGACACTGGTTGGGACGGCCTGAGGATAACCCATCTGCGGATCTTTGACCCAGGCAGCCCCGCAAACTTCAGGGAGTACGTCTACGATCCAGACAGCGGGCAGTATGTCGAGTAGTCCGTCTTCGGCGGGGGAGTATCACACGTGCGGCGTGAGGACCGACGGCTCCGTCGCGTGCTGGGGGAACGATGATGACGGAAAGGCGACGCCTCCCGACGGTGCATTCTCGTCCGTCAGCGCCGGCGACGACCACACCTGTGGAGTGAGGACCGACGGCACCCTCGCCTCTTGGGGCGACGACTTCTTCGATAAGGCCACACCGCCGGAAGGCCAGTTCGTCTCCATCAGTGCCGGGTTTGCTCACAACTGCGGGATCACGATCGACGGCTCCGTCGTCTGCTGGGGCCAGGACTTGAGGGGTGAGTCCTCACCTCCCGAGGGCGAGTTCGTCTCCGTCAGCGTGGGCTTCCAGCACCATACGTGCGGCCTTCGAGCGGACGGTACCGTCGCTTGCTGGGGCGATAACGATTCGGGCCAGGCCACACCGCCCGAGGGCGAGTTCATTTCCGTCGACGCCGGAGAGCACCACAGCTGCGGAATCCGGGGCGACCGCTCGGCCACCTGCTGGGGTTCCAATGAAGATGGCCGGGCTACGCCACCCAGTGCGCCGTGAGTGGAGCGCCCGCTGCCGATCCCCGGTCACCTGAAGTTAGCGGGGTAGCGCACACCGTTCCCCGAGGTTTTGGATGCGGTGTTCCGATTGTCGACGAGCAGCGATTTTGTCAGTGCAAGAGAGCAGCGACTTTGTCAGTCCCGCCGTCTCCGTCGGAGGATGCCGCAGCGCCGTTCCGGCGTCCAGGCACGCCGTTGGCCCGGACGTAGCTGCTCACGGTGTCGCGGGAGATCCCCAGCAGCCTGGCGGTCGCCCGCATCGAGAGCCCCTGCAGTCGCGCCTGCTGGATCGCCTTCCAGCGGGCGAGCTGCCGGGGTGTGGGAGCGCGGAGCTGCTTGCTCCCGGTCTCGGGTCTGGTGGTAGCACCGTTGCTCGCCACCTTCACCGCCGCGGTGGCAACGGGGAGCCGCCGGGGTGCTCCTCCGGAGCCGAGCCCTGAGGCGATGCGCTCGTGGTCGGGGTTCCGGGCCAGCTCGGAGCGCGCCGCTCTCAGCACCCCGGCGCGCGGCGGCGCCTCGCGCGAACGGATCGTCTCCCCCTGATGCAGGACGGAGAGCTCGCCGCCCGGCCGTTCCACCACCTCGACCTGCGCCCCGGCGTAGCTGGTCCGCTCGGGCCCGGGCAGCAGCTGGAGCGTGCGCCAGCGGTACTTGACCGTGTTGTCGCGCGCGACGGTGCGCGGGTGCCGGAAGCCGAGGACGGCGCCGAGGTCGAGCGCGGGGTCGAGCGGGCGGTAGGCCGGCTCGGGCTCTGCCGCCGGGACCCGGAAGCGGGCATTGAAGCGCGGCAGGAAGCGCTCGAGCACGGCCTGCGCCTCGGCGATGGTGGAAGCCGAGGCGTCGCTGAGTTCGGTCACCAGGCGGTCCTGGAACGTCCCTGCGGCACGTTCCACACGGCCCTTGGCCTGTGGTGAGCGGGCGAAGATCTGGGTGATCCCGAGTTCCCGCATCGCCCGTGCGAATTGGGTTGCGACCTTCAGGCCCCGCCGTCCGTCGGAGGAGGCTTTGAAGACGCCGTGGCGGTCGCTGTAGAGGGCGAGCGGGATGCCGCAGCGCCGGACGATCTCCTCCAGCAGCAGGAAGTAGCCGCGCGCATCCTCGACGGGGCGGAAGAGGGCGTGCACGGCTGCGCCGGTCGCATCGTCGACGGCGAGCAGCAAGGCGAAGCGCGGGCCGCGCTCCTCGAGCCAGGCGTGGTGGCTGCCGTCGATCTGCAGCAGCATCCCCTCGCGGGGCATGCGCTCACGCCGGACACGGTGCTCGGGGGGCCGGCGGCGGCGGGGACTCGCGATGCCGGCCCGCGCCAGGATCCGGCGGACCGTCCAATTGCTCACGTCCAGGCCCTCGTGCTCCCAGAGCAGCTCGGCGAGGTGGGTGTGGTTCGCTCCCGGGTAGCGGGTGCTGGCGAAGCGCACCACGGCCGAGGCGACATCGGCCGGGACGGCGTTGTGCGGACGGCGCCTCCGGTTGCCGTGCTCCAGCGCCGCCGCTCCGCGCGCGCGGTAGGCGGCGAGGAGCCGCCACGCGTGTCGCTCGCTGAGGCCCAGGATCTCGGCGGCCTGCGCGGCCCGCAGATCTCCGGCCATCACCCCTTCGAGTACGTAGCGTCGTGCTTCTTCGGACTGCTGCACCTGTCACCCCCTGCTCGCTGGCTGGGGACTGACAGAATCGCTGCTCCGTTAACTACTGACCGAATCGCTGCTCAACGACACGCTGATCGGTCTAAAACTCGGCCACTCCAGGGCATGGCCCCTTACCTTCTTGTCGGCGGGAGCCGCACGAGGTTGGGAGGAAGGGGATGCTCGGAGTGGAGGACGTGTACGCGCTGCGGCACAAGGTCTTCGTCGAGGGCAAAAGCCAGCGCCGGGTGGCGCGCGAGATGGGGCTCGCGCGCGACACGGTGCGGCGCTACCTCGCGACGCCGCTGCCGGAGCCACGGAAGCGCAAGCGGTCGCGGCCGGTGCTGGAGCAGGTGCGGCCGCGCCTGGAGCAGTTGCTCGAGGAGTGGTCGGAGCGCACCACGGCGAAGCAGCGCATCACGGGCCGGAGGCTGCAGCGGGCGCTGCGCGAGGAGGGCTACGCGGTCGGCATCACGCTGGTGCTCGAGTACCTGCGCGAGTGGCGGCGGCGGCGCGCCGAGGTCTACGTGCCGCTGGTCCACCGCCCGGGCGAGAGCGCGCAGGCCGACTTCTTCGAGGTCAGCGTCGAGCTCGCCGGCGAGCGGCGCAAGGCCTGGCTCTTCCTGATGCGGCTGATGCACTCGGGGCGCGACTTCGTCCGGCTCTACGAGCGCCAGGACCAGCTCGCCTTCCTCGACGGTCACGTGCGCGCCTTCGCCCACTTCGGCGGGGCGCCCCGGCGCACAGTCTACGACAACCTCGCAGCCGCGGTGCGGCGGGTGCAGTTCCCGCGCCGCGCCCTGAGCGAGCGCTTCGCGGCGCTCGCCAGCCACTACGGCGTCGAGCCCTGCTTCGCGCGCCCCGGCGAGGGGCACGACAAGGGCGGCGTGGAGTCCCGCGGCAGGGGCGTGCGGCTGCAGGTGCTCACGCCGATCCCCCGCGGCGACTCGCTCCCCGAGCTCTCGGAGCAGATGCAGGGGGAGGTCGACCGCCTCGCGCCTGAGCGGGTCTGGGAGCGCTTCGCCAGCGAGGAGCCGGCGCTGCGGCCCCTGCCGGAAGTGGCGTTCGAGGCACGGCGGCTGCAGCCGGTCTCGGTCAGCCGCAGCGCGCTGGTGCGCGTCGAGGGCGCCTGGTACTCGGTGCCGGAGCGCTGGGCGGGGCTCTCGGTCATGGCCTGGCTGGGCGTGGAGGAGGTGACGTTCAGCCTCGGGACGGAGCGGGTGAGCCATCCCCGCCAGCGCTTCGGCGGCCGGCGGGTGAGCTACCGCCACTACCTCGGCGAGCTCTCGCGCAAGCCGCAGGCGCTGCGGCAGGTGGCGCCGGAGTTGCTCGCGGAGCTGGGCGAGCCCTACGGGCGGCTGTGGGCGCTGCTGGAGGGCGAGCGCGGCGGCCATGAGGCTGCCCGTGCGCTGGCGCGGCTGCTGCGGGCGCCGGCGGAGCACGGCGAGGAGCGCGTGCGCGCGGCGCTCGAGGCCTGCCTCGCAGGCGACGGGCGCTTCGACGAGCTGGCCTTCCGTCGCTCGCTGGCCGGGGCCCGCGAGCGCCGCGAGGTGGTGGTGCCCGAGGCGCTGCGCGGCTACCGAGTGGAGCGCGCCTCGGCGCGTGACTACGACCGTCTGCTCCCGGGCGGTGCGCTGTGAGCGAGGCGGCGCGCACTGCCGGGAGCTGAAGCTGCCCACCGTGCGCCGCTCCTACCCGGAGCTCGTGCGCGAGGCGACGCACGATGGGTGGGACTACGAGGAGTTCCTGCTGCAACTCCTCGAGGCCGAGGTGCTGACCCGCCGCGACGGCGCGGTGGCGCGCCTGCTGCGCCAGGCGCGGTTCCCCGACATCAAGACCCTCGAGCAGCTCGACTGGGAGGCCCTGCGGGGCGTCGAGCGCCCGCAGCTCGCCCAGCTCGCGACCTGCGCGTACATCGAGCGCGCCGAGGACGTCGTGATCGCCGGGCCGATCGGCACCGGCAAGACGCACCTCGCGATCGCGCTCGGCGTCGAGGCCGCCCGCCGCCGCCACCGCGTCGCGTTCGTGCGCGCCGCCGACCTCGTGCGCGAGCTGGTCGAGGCGCGTGACGAACTCACGCTCTCGCGGCTGCACCAGCGCTACCTGCGGGTGGCGCTGCTGATCGTCGACGAGCTCGGCTTCGTGCCCTTCGAGCGCACCGGCGGCGAGCTGCTGTTCAACCTCCTCGCCGACCGCTACGAGCGGCGCTCGACGATCGTCACCACCAACCTCGCGTTCAGCGAGTGGGTGCAGGTCTTCGGCGACGAGAAACTCACCACGGCGCTGCTCGACCGCCTCGGGCACCACGCCCAGATCCTGACCACGCGCGGCCAGTCCTACCGGACGCGGCACGCGCATCGTCCGCCCGAAGATCTGGTGTCCCAGGAGGGAGGCTTGGCATAAGGAGTATCGTTGGCAGAGACCAAGGCACCCTGGAGGTGGCCTGGTTTAGAACCGATCACCTTGTCGTTGAGCAGCGATTCGGTCAGTAGTTAACGGAGCAGCGATTCTGTCAGTCCCCAGCCAGCGAGCAGGGGGTGACAGGTGCAGCAGTCCGAAGAAGCACGACGCTACGTACTCGAAGGGGTGATGGCCGGAGATCTGCGGGCCTCGCAGGCCGCCGAGATCCTGGGCCTCAGCGAGCGACACGCGTGGCGGCTCCTCGCCGCCTACCGCGCGCGCGGAGCCGCGGCGCTCGAGCACGGCAACCGCGGGCGCCGTCCGCACAACGCCGTCCCGGCCGATGTCGCCTCGGCCGTGGTGCGCTTCGCCAGCACCCGCTACCCGGGAGCGAACCACACCCACCTCGCCGAGCTGCTCTGGGAGCACGAGGGCCTGGACGTGAGCAATTGGACGGTCCGCCGGATCCTGGCGCGGGCCGGCATCGCGAGTCCCCGCCGCCGCCGGCCCCCCGAGCACCGTGTCCGGCGTGAGCGCATGCCCCGCGAGGGGATGCTGCTGCAGATCGACGGCAGCCACCACGCCTGGCTCGAGGAGCGCGGCCCGCGCTTCGCCTTGCTGCTCGCCGTCGACGATGCGACCGGCGCAGCCGTGCACGCCCTCTTCCGCCCCGTCGAGGATGCGCGCGGCTACTTCCTGCTGCTGGAGGAGATCGTCCGGCGCTGCGGCATCCCGCTCGCCCTCTACAGCGACCGCCACGGCGTCTTCAAAGCCTCCTCCGACGGACGGCGGGGCCTGAAGGTCGCAACCCAATTCGCACGGGCGATGCGGGAACTCGGGATCACCCAGATCTTCGCCCGCTCACCACAGGCCAAGGGCCGCGTGGAACGTGCCGCAGGGACGTTCCAGGACCGGTTGGTGACCGAACTCAGCGACGCCTCGGCTTCCACCATCGCCGAGGCCCAGACCGTGCTCGAGCGCTTCCTGCCGCGCTTCAACGCCCGCTTCCGGGTCCCGGCGGCAGAGCCCGCGGTGGCCTACCGCCCGCTCGACCCCGCGCTCGACCTCGGCGCCGTCCTCGGCTTCCGGCACCCCCGCAGCGTCGCGCGCGACAACACGGTCAAGTATCGCTGGCGCACGCTCCAGCTGCTGCCCGGGCCCGAGCGGACCAGCTACGCCGGGACGCAGGTCGAGGTGGTGGAACGGCCGGGCGGCGAGCTCTCCGTCCTGCACCAGGGGGAGACGATCGCCTCGCGCGAGGCGCCGCCGCGCGCCGGGGTGCTGAGGGCGGCGCGCTCCGAGCTGGCCCAGCACCCGGACCACGAGCGCATCGCCTCAGGGCTCGGCTCCGGAGGAGCACCCCGGCGGCTCCCCGTTGCCACCGCGGCGGTGAAGGTGGCGAGCAACGGTGCTACCACCAGACCCGAGACCGGGAGCAAGCAGCTCCGCGCTCCCACACCCCGGCAGCTCGCCCGCTGGAAGGCGATCCAGCAGGCGCGACTGCAGGGGCTCTCGATGCGGGCGACCGCCAGGCTGCTGGGGATCTCCCGCGACACCGTGAGCAGCTACGTCCGGGCCAACGGCGTGCCTGGACGCCGGAACGGCGCTGCGGCATCCTCCGACGGAGACGGCGGGACTGACAAAGTCGCTGCTCTCTTGCACTGACAAAATCGCTGCTCGTCGACATTCACCTGGTCTAGATCGAGACCGATCGCAACAACGCGGCGGGGCCACTGGTTGCGGTTCTCATCCAAGAACCTTCACCTTACGCCGGGGATGGAGGACGCCGAGTCAATCCCTCCGGGGGGACTTCATGAGTGAAGTCCACTACAGGGTTGGTACCCTCGGCAGGACTCGAACCTGCGCCCCCGGCTCCGGAGGCCGGTGCTCTATCCACTGAGCTACGAGGGCATGGCCTTCAGTGTAGGGAGCGGACTTCGCGGACGGCAACCGCGCCGCGTTGACAAGCCAGCGGCCTCGCGCGCTACGCCCCGCCGGCGCCGCCCTCCCCCGCCGCGACCTGGCCAAAGAACGCGGCCACGTCGGCAGCAAACAACTCCGGCTGCTCCATCGCCGCGAAGTGGCCGCCGCGCGGCGGCTCGCTCCAGCGCACGAGGCGGTACGAGCGCTCGACGACCGCGCGCGGCGCCGTCCACGGCTCGCCGAGGAAGCGCGCGAACGCCATCGGCACGGGCGGGGCGGACGACGCGCGGAACGGCGGCGACTCGCGGCGGCTCTCGTAGTAGGTGCGCGCCGCGGACAGCGCGGTGCCGGTCAGCCAGTAGAGCGTGACGTTCGCCAGCACCGCGTCGCGGTCGAAGATCTCCCACAGCTCGCCCGGCTCGCTCCAGGCCCGGAACTTCTCGAGGATCCAGGCGAGCAGACCCACCGGCGAGTCGTTGAGCGAGTAGGCGAGCGTCTGCGGCTTCGTGCCCTGGATGTGACCGTAGGCGCCCTCGAGGTCGCGCCATTGCGCCATCTCCTCGCGCCATTCCGCCTCTTCCCTGGAGGGCTCCGCATCCGGCGGGGCCTGCACGAGCCCGGCGGGGAAGTTGAGGTGCAGCCCGAGCACGGACCGCGGCTGCTGCCGCGCCAGCCGCGCCCCGACGACGGCGCCCCAGTCGCCGCCCTGCACGCCGTAGCGCTCGTGGCCGAGCTCCGCCATCAGCGCGTGCATCCGCTCCGCGATCCGGCCCGGGTGCATCCCCGGCTGACGGGGCGCTTCGGAGCACCCGAAGCCCGGCAGCGAGGGCACGACGACCTCGAAGCCCGGCGCCCCGCCGACCCCCTGCGCGAGCAGCTCCGCGGCGGGCAGCAGCTCGATGAACGAGCCCGGCCAGCCGTGCATCAGCAGCAACGGCGTGCGGCCTCCGCCGTCCCGCCCGACGACGGCGCAGTGCAGCGCCTCGCCCTCGTCGCCCACGGGCCCTCGCAAGTGGGTCAGGCGGTTGAGCGAGTCCTGCACCTCGAACCAGTCGAACTCGCTGCGCCAGTAGCGCACGAGGTCGCGCAGCACGTCGTCGTCGGCGCCGGCGGACCAGCCGCTGGCGAACGGAATCGAGGGCCAGCGCGTCGCATCGATGCGTTGCTGGAGGTCCGCGATCGCGGCCTCTCCGAAGTCGATGCGGAAGGGCTGCAGCGCCATGGCGGCAGTATCGCCTACTCGCGGCCCCTGCGGCGGTACTGGATCGCCTCGGCCAGGTGCGCGGAGGAGATCTCGTCCACGCCCTCGAGGTCGGCGATCGTGCGGGCCACGCGCAGCACGCGGTGGAAGGCGCGCGCGGAAAGGCCGATCTGCTCCATCGCCGCCGCGAGCAGCGGCTCCGCGCCCGCCTCGAGGCGCTGCTGGCAGAAGCGGCGCACGTCCTGCGGGCCCATCTCCGCGTTGGTCAGCGCGCCATGGGAGGCGACGCCGGCTTCGGCGAGCCGCTCGCGCTGCCTCGCCCGCGCCGTCTCCACCCGCTCGCGGACCGCCGCGCTCGTCTCGCCCGAGGGCGCGCGCGTCAGATCGTCGTACTCGACGCGCGGCACATCGACGAAGAGATCGAAGCGATCGAGCAGCGGCCCCGAGACACGCCGCTGATAGCGCGAGACGGTCGCCTCCGGGCAGGAGCAGGAGCGGCGGCTGTCGCCGTAGTAGCCGCAGGGGCAGGGGTTCATCGCCGCCACGAGCAGGATGCGCGCGGGGAAGCTGACGGAGCCGCGCACGCGCGAGATCGTGAGCGAGCCCGCCTCCAGCGGCTCGCGCAGCGCCTCGAGGGCGCTGCCGGGGTACTCCGCGAACTCGTCGAGGAAGAGCACGCCGCGGTGCGCCAGCGAGATCTCGCCCGGCCGGATCACGCTGCCGCCGCCGACGAGGCCCGCGTGCGAGATCGTGTGATGCGGGGCGCGGAACGGCCGCTGGCGGATGAACGGGCGATCCGGGCCCATCATGCCGGCGACCGAGTAGATCTTCGTCACCTCGAGCGCCTCGGCTGCGGTCAGTTCCGGCAGCAGGCCCGGCACGCAGCGCGCCAGCAGCGTCTTCCCGGAGCCGGGCGGTCCCTGCAGCATCACGTTGTGCCCGCCCGCGGCGGCGACCTCGATCGCGCGCTTGACGTGCTCCTGCCCGTGCACCACCACGAGGTCGAACGCCGGGCCAGGGAGTTCGTCCGGCTCCTTGCCGTCTTCCTCGCAGGGCCAGCCGTCGGGCTCGCCGCGCACGTCGGAGAGGGTGGAGAGGCCGCGCACGTGCACCAGCTCGGCAAGGCGCGCCTCGGCGACGTCGGCGGGCGGCACCACCGCCGTGCCGATGCCCTGGTCGGCGCACATCGAGACAAGCGGCAGCACGCCGCTGACGTGACGCAGGCGGCCGTCGAGCGAGAGCTCGCCGAGCATCGCCATCTCCTCGAAGCGATCCGGCACCTGGTGCGAGGCGACGAGGATGGCGACCGCGATCGGCAGGTCGTAGAGCGGGCCCTGCTTGCGCACGTCGGCGGGCGCGAGATTGACCGTGATGCGCCGCAGCGGGAACTCGAAGCCCGCGTTGCGGATCGCCGCGCGCACGCGCTCCTTGGCCTCCTGCACCGCCGTGTCCGGCAACCCCACGATCTGGAACGCGGGCAACCCGCTCCCGATATCCACCTCGACATCGACGGGAATCCCGTCGATGCCTACCACTGCTCCGCTGCGAACCTTTGCCAGTGCCATGGCACGGTTGTAGCACACCCGTTCGACATCGTGCAACCCCTCGCAGGGGGAGCACTCGCCGCGGGCGGAGTCAGCCCTCGGAGCGGGTCACCGAGACCACGCCGCGCACGCTGTCGAGGCGGCTCATCAGCCGCGAGACCTGGGCGCGGCCCTCCGTCTCGAGGGTGAGGTGGACCGTCGTCATGCGATCCTCGAGCTCGGTGCGCACCGCGACCATGTTGACCCGCTCGGCGGCGACGAGCGTGCTGATGTCGCGCAGCAGCCCGACGCGATCCCAGGCCTGGACCTCGACGGCGGCGGCGTAGAGATCACCCTCGCGACCCCAGTCGCACTCGACGAAGCGCTGCGGCTCGGCGTCGCTGCGGGTGTTGTGGCAGTCGCGCCGGTGCACCGTGACGCCTCGGGAGCGCGTCACGTAGCCGAGAATGTCGTCGCCCGGCAGCGGTCCGCAGCAGCGCGCGAGCGTGACGTGCAGCCCCGCCGAGCCGAGCACGCGCACGTTCGGCGGGCCGCGCCGGACCGAGGGCGTCGACAGCGCCCGCTTGCTGATCTCGGGCGGATCGGGCATCTGGTCGGCGAGCTTCTGGCCGAGCGCCTGCAGCGAGACGTCCCCATAGCCGATGGCGGCGAGCATGTCCTCGAAGGATTCGTAGTGGAACTCGCGGTGGAGGTCGTCCGGGACCCCGGCGATGCCCATGCGCTTGCGCTCGCGCTCCAACAGTTCGCGGCCCTTCGCGACGTTCTCGCCGCGCCTCTGCCGCCGGAACCACTGCCGCACCTTCTGGCGGGCATGGCCCGATCCGAGGTAGCCGAGCTCCGGATTCAGCCAGTCCCTGGAGGGTCCTCCGTCGCGCCGCCCGCGGACGATCTCGATCACGTCGCCGTTGCTCAGCTTCGTGCTCAGCGCCACCAGCCGCCCGTTGACGCGGGCGCCGGTGCAGTGGTGCCCGAGGTCCGTGTGAATGCGGTAGGCGAAGTCGATCGGCGTTGATCCGGCGGGCAGCACGCGCACATCCCCGCGAGGCGTGAACACGAAGACCTGGTCGCGGAAGACATCCGTCTTCACCGAGTCGAGGAAGTCCTCGGTGCCGGATGCCTCCTGCTGCCACTCGATCAGGTGGCGCAGCCAGGCCATGCGCTCCTCGTACTGGCGGTCGCGCGCGCCGGCGTGCTCCTTGTAGCGCCAGTGGGCAGCGACTCCGTACTCGGCGACCTCGTGCATCTCGCGTGTGCGGATCTGCACCTCGAAGGGGCGCGCGCCGGGACCGAGCACGCTCGTGTGCAGCGACTGGTAGAGCGACTCCTTGGGGTTGCCGATGTAGTCGTCGAAGCTGTTCGGGATCGGGTGCCACGTCTGGTGGACCACGCCGAGCGCGTGGTAGCACTCGCCCACCGTGTCGACGAGGACGCGCACGGCGAGCAGATCGTGGATCTGGTCGAGCGACTTCCCGTCCGCCGAGTAGCGCTGCATCTTCTGGTGGATCGAGTAGAGGTGCTTGACGCGCCCCGTCACCTCGGCGTCGATGCCGGCCTCCTCGAGGGCCTCGCGCAGGCCGCGCTCGACGCGGCGCACGAAGCGCTCGCGCTCCGCCCGGCGCGAGGCGAGCGTGGAGGCGACGCGGCGGTAGTGCTCCGGCTCGAGCACGCGGAACGCGAGATCCTCGAGCTGCCACTTCATCTGCCAGATGCCGAGCCGCCCGGCGAGCGGCGCGTAGATGTCCATCGTCTCGCGCGCGATCGCCTCCTGCCGCTCCGGGTCGAGGAACTCGATCGTCTGCATGTTGTGCAGCCGATCCGCGACCTTGACGATGACGACACGCACGTCCTCGGCCATCGCCACCAGCATCTTGCGCAGCGTCTCGGCGTCCTCGGCGCTCTTGCGTGTGCGCAGCGCGACGCCCGCCGAGGGCAGGTGCTCGATCTTCGTCGCCCCCTCGACGAGGCCGGTGACCTCCGCGCCGAAGCGCTGGGTCAGCTCGCGGGCGCTGACGCCGCAGTCCTCCATCACGTCGTGCAGCAGCGCCGCCTGGACGGTGTGCACGTCCATGTTCAACCCCGCCACGAGGCGAGCGACCGAGACCGGATGGACGATGTAGGGATCGCCGGATTTGCGGGTCTGGCCCTCATGGCAGTCGGCGGCGTAGCTGTAGGCCCCGAGGGCGGCCTCGACGCGGTCGTCCGGGAGGTAGCCGCGGAGCACATCGAGCAACTCGGCCGAGCCGTCTTGATACCCGGCCTGGTGGTCGCGGATCGCGATGCCTTGCTCGCTGCGTCCGTCGCCGGTCATGGCTTCCGAGCGTATGCCGTATGTGGCGTCCCCGCAACGCATGACCCGCCGAGGCGAGGCCGGAACACTGCGCCAGCCGCGGCGAGGTCGTAGGCTTGGAGCAGGCAGTTCGGCCTCGGAGGGACACGATGGCGGAGCTTCAGGCGCCGCGTGGCATGAGCGACCTCCTGCCCGAGGACGAGGCGCTGTGGCGCTTCGTCCGCGACACCGCGGAGCGCGTCGCCCGCTCCTTCGACTATCACCTCATCAACACCCCGATCGTCGAGGACGTGCGCGTCTTCGCGCGCACCTCGGGCGACGAGAGCGACATCGTCTCCAAGGAGATGTACGTCTTCGAGGACCGCGGCGGCGGCCGGCTCGCGCTGCGCCCCGAGGGCACCGCGTCCGTCTGCCGCGCCTACCTCGAGCACGGCATGGCGAGCCGCCCGCAGCCAGTGCGCCTCTACTACTTCGGCCCGATGTTCCGCTACGACCGCCCGCAGGCGGGCCGCTACCGCCAGCTCTGGCAGTTCGGCGCGGAGTGCATCGGCGACGCCTCCCCCGCCGCCGACGCCGAGGCAATCGAGCTGCAGCACGCGATCTTCCGCGAGCTGGGGCTGATTGGCCCGGACGCCGGGATACCCGGCAGGGACCTCGTGCTGCGGATCAACTCGATCGGCACCGCCGACACGCGACGCGACTACGTCGAGCGGCTGCGCGACCACTTCCGCCCGCACCTCGAGAGCCTGTCGCACGACTCGCAGCGGCGCTTCGAGACGAACGCGCTGCGCATCCTCGACTCGAAGGAGGACGCTGCCCACCCGGCCGTGCGCGAGGCGCCGAGCATCCTCGATCACCTCTCCGGCGAGGACGCGGAGCACTTCGCCGCCGTGCGCTCCCTGCTCGACGCCGCCGGCGTCGCCTACGAGGTGGACCACAGCATCGTGCGCGGCCTCGACTACTACGCGCGCACGGTCTGGGAGTTCGAGCCGCCCTCGGAGGACGGCGAGGCCGGCGGGCAGGCGACCGTCGGCGCGGGCGGACGCTACGACGGCCTGATCGAGCTGCTCGGCGGCCCGCCGACGCCCGGCACCGGCTTCGCGACAGGCATCGAGCGCACGCTGCTCAACCTGCGCGCGCGCGGCATTGAGGCCCCCGAGTCGCCCTCGGTGGACGTGGTGACGATCCCGCTCGGCGAGCAGGGCCCGGCCGCGGCGCTGCGTCTCGCGCAGACGCTGCGCGCCGCGGGCCTCGCCGTGCGCGCCGGCGCCCCCGGCCGCTCCCTGCGCGCGCAACTCCGAGGCGCGAACGCCTCGGGCGCCCGCTACGCCGCCATCGTCGGCGACGACGAAGCCGCCCGCGGCGTCGTCCAGCTCAAGCCGCTCGCGGACGCTGGGGAGCAGCGCGAGGTCGCGGTCGGGGATGCGGCGGCGGCTGTGCGGGGGGCGTAGCGTCCAGCGGTCGTCAGGCGGCCTTCTCGCGTTGTTCGAGGAACAGCAGTTGACCGGCGTAGCCCGCGTTGTCGCCGAACTTCTTCTTCGCCCACTCAAAGAGCTTCGCGTTCTTCGCGCCCGCTGTGTAGCTCATCCCGTAGTGCGCCTTCAGGCCACTCTCGATGTGCCTGTCCACGGGGAACGCCTCGTCCTTACCGAGGGCGAAGAGGCAGACGCAGTCGGCGATCTTCGGCCCGATGCCCTCGTAGCTCATCAGCCCGCCCTTAACCAGCGTGTACGACAAGCGGGCGAGGGCGTTCAGGTCCAGTTCGCGTCCAGCCACGTCTCTGGCAAACGCGAGGATTCGCTTCTCGCGGCTCAACCCGAGTCGCATAGCTTCCAGTTCTTTCTCGTCAACCTCCGCCAGGCGTTCGGGTGAAGGGAATGCACTCCAGGTCACGCCATCGAGGGTGCGGGACTCGCCGTAACGCTTCGCGAGCTTGTTCACGATCTCAGTGATGCGTTCGATCTTGTTGTTCTGGGAGCAGATGTAGGCGACCAGGCACTCCCATGGATCCTGCCGCAGGACCCGCATGCCGCCATGCACGTCCACCAACCCTCGCAACTTGTCGTCCTGGCGCAGCGCGTCGTGGACCGGCTTGATGTCCTGATCGAGGCGGAAGTAGCTCCGGACATCGGACTTCAGGGACACCTCGGATGCCTCGCTGCGGAACTCGATCCCGTCTCCGGAGTTGCAGACCTTGATCAGATGGCCCTTGACGAAGCCGTAGTACCAGCCGTCGTCCCGCTCACACCATCGAAAGGCCTGTGCCTGTAGCCAGCCGAGTTCCAGCTTGAATGGTTGGGGAGCCGGTAGGTGCAAGGTAATCCTCCAGACGCCAGCGAGTGTCGCGACTCACTGTCCGGCATCGTAGCAGCGCCGCAGCGCGCGGCCCTCAGTCGGGTGGAGCAAGCCAGTGCTCGCCCTCAATGGTCACGCCGGAGGTGAGTAGCCTGTCCAATGCGGTCACGAGGCGGCCAAGCGTCCGCCGATTGGCGCGCGGCCAACTGCGGTCGTCCGTGAAGATCAAGGCCGGATACGAACGGTCGGCGAGCACCCTCTCCGCTCCTAGCCTGCGGTAGTCCCGATCTTCGGTCACGACTACACGGTCCTCGGCCTCGGCAGCCGCCAGGATCGCGCGATCGGGCTGGGTCTGGAGGTCGGGTCGCTCCACGACCGCGACCACATCGTGGCCGCGCGCTCGCAACTCCACCGCAATGGACGGATCCAGCATCTCGTCGAGAAGCAGCTTCAAGCGCGGAGCGGTTCCCGTTTCCGAAGCCACGCCGCCTTGGCCTGATCGGCTTCTTCGTCGAGGTGTCGCATCCAGTCGTCGATCTCGTCCCGGTACTCGAGGTAGTAGCGAATGGCCGCCAGCACGGCGTGCGGCCGTAGCTCCATCCGTTCGGCCGTGTCCGCAGCAGCGCGCTCGATGGCGTCATCGCTGTCGAGCGGCCGCTCCCGGAAGATGCGCGCCAGAGCCCAGACCTGGGGGCCGTCAGCAAGCGCGGGGCGGCGCCCGGTGGCCCCGTCGCGGAAGACGATGCCCGGATGCCGCGCCATGCGCAGCCCCTCCTCGATCAGCCGCTCGGCTGCCGCGGAGCGGGACTCGCCCGTCTCCCGGCTGTGCTCGTCGAGCCATTCGAGGGAGTCGCCGTCCAGGCCTATCGAGATTCGCCGGCTGGCCGTCGTGGTCTCCTGCTTGCGATGCATCTCGCCGTCACATCGTAGCACCGGCGGCCGCGCGCGCTCCCGCTCGCGGTCCCCCGGTCTCAGTCCGGCGGAGCGAGCCAGTGCTCGCCCTCAATGGTTGCGCCGGAGGTCAGCAGATCATCGAGCGCGTTCACGAGGCGGCCGAGCGTGCGCCGGTTGGCGCGTGGCCAACTCCGTCCGCTTATCAGGATGAGCGAGGGGTGAGGGCGGCCTGAGCGCGCCTCGGTTGCCGCGAGCACGCGGAAGTCCCCGAGATCCTGGGTCACAATCACACGATCCTCGTCCTCGGCAGCCGCCAGGATCACGGAGTCGGGCTGGGTCCGCAGGTCGGGGCGCTCCGCCACCGCCTCCACATCGTAGCCCCGCCTACTCAGGCGTTCGGCGATGGCTGGGTCCAGCATCTCGTCGAGGAGCAGCTTCAAGCGCGGAGCGGTTCCCGCTTCCGGAGCCACTCGGCCTCGGCCCGCTCCGCTTCCTCGTCGTTACGGCGGATCCAGGCGTCGATCTCGTCGCGGTAGTCGAGGTAGTAGAGCACCGCCGCCCGCACCAGATGGTGCGGCTGGCCCATCAACTCGACGGTGCGGTCGACCGCACGTTCGATCGCCTGTTCGCTGTCCATCGGCTCATCGAGGAAGTACCCCGCGACCTGCCAGACATCGGGACCGCCCATGAGTACGGCGCGCCGTCCGGCGGGCCCCGTACGGAAGAAGACCCAGGGGTGCCGCGCCATGCGCAGCCCCTCCTCGATCAGCCGCTCGGCTGCCGCGGAGCGTGACTCGCCCGTCTCCCGGCTGTGCTCGTCGAGCCGTTCGAGGGAGTCGCCGTCCAGGCCTATCGAGATTCGCCGGCTGGCCATCGTGGTCTCCTGCTTGCGATGCATCTCGCCGTCACATCGTAGCACCGCGCGCGCGGGCTCCCGCACGCGGCCCCCAGCCTCAGTCGGGTGGAGCAAGCCAGTGCTCACCCTCGACCGCAGCGCCTGATGTGAGGAGCTCGTCCAGCGCGTTCACGAGGCGGCCGAGCGTGCGCCGGTTGCCGCGCGGCCAGCGATGGTCGCTCGTGAGGATGAGCGCGGGGTAGGGGCGGCCGGCGCGGGCCTCGGCCGCGACGAGCCTGCGGTAGTCGCCCCGATCTTCGGTCACGACCGCGCGGTCCTCGGCAAGGGCCGCTGCGAGGATGACGGCATCCACCTTGGTCCGGAGGTCGGGCCGCTCGACGACGGAGACCACATCGTGGCCGCGATCACGCAGTTGCCGCGCGATGCGTGCGCCCCACATCTCGTCGAGGAGCAGCCTCAAGCCCGGAGCAGCGCCCGCTTGCGGAGCCACTCGGCCTCGGCCCGCTCCGCTCCCTCGTCGAGGCGCCGCATCCAGTCGTCGATCTCGTCGCGGTACTCGAGGTAATAGCGGATGGCCGCCAGCACGACGCCGGTCGGGAGTTCCATCTGCTCGGCGGTGTCCGCAGCCGCGGCCTCAATGGCTGCCTCACCGTCGAGCGGCTGCTCGCGGAAGATGCGCGCCAGCACCCAGACCTGCGGCCCGTCGGCCGTCGCGGGGCGGCGTCCCGTGGCCCCGTCGCGGAAGACGATGCCAGGATGCCGCTTGATGCGTCGGGCTTCCTCGGCCGGAGTGATTGCCATCGGGGTCTCCGCACTCGATCCGCTGCCACACATCGTAGCACCGGGCCCCCGGCGGGCTCGCGTACGCGGCCCCTGCTACCCTAGTCGCATGCACGAACGCATCGCGGAGATCGAGGCGCGCTTCGAGGAGCTGACGCAGCTCCTCGGCGATCCGGAGGTGGCGTCCGACCACCGCCGTATGGCCGAACTCGCCCGCGAACGCTCCCGCCTCGAACCGGTCGTCGATCTCGGACGCCGCTTCCGCGAGACCGGCGAGGCACTCGCCGACGCGCGCGACCTGCTGCGCTCCGGCGACGAGGACGAGCGCGAACTCGCCCGCGAGGAGGAAGAGCGGCTGACGCCGCTGCTCGCGGATCTCGAGGAAGAGCTGAAGCTCGCGCTGCTGCCTCGCGACCCCGCCGACGAGAAGGACGCGATCATCGAGATCCGCGCCGGCGCGGGCGGCGAGGAGGCCGCGCTCTTCGCCGCCGACCTGTTCCGCATGTACCAGCGCTACGCGGAGCGCCAGGGCTGGCGGCTGGAGGTGCTCAACACCTCCGAGGCCGGACCCGGCGGCTACCGCGAGATGACCTTCGAGCTGTCCGGCCAGGACGCCTACCGGCGCATGAAGCACGAGTCCGGCGTGCACCGCGTCCAGCGTGTCCCGGAAACCGAGTCGCAGGGCCGCATCCACACCTCGACGGCCACGGTCGCCGTGCTGCCCGAGGTCGACGAAGTCGAGGTCGATATCGACTGGTCCGAGGTGCGCACGGACATCTTCCACGCCAGCAGTGCGGGCGGGCAGAACGTGAACAAGGTGGCGACCGCCGTGCGCTTCACGCACGAGCCGACGGGCATCGTCGTCATCTGCCAGGACGAGCGCTCGCAGGCCAAGAACCGCGCGAAGGCGGAGAGCGTGCTGCGCGCGCGCCTCTACGACCTGGAGCGCGCGAAGGCCGCCGCCGAGGTCGCCGATGTGCGCCGCTCGCAGGTCGGCAGCGGCGACCGTTCGGAGAAGATCCGCACCTACAACTTCCCCGACGACCGCGTCACCGACCACCGCGTGCGACTCACGAAGCACGGCCTCCCGCGCATCCTCGACGGCGAGATCGACGCGCTGATCGACGCCGTGGCGATGGAGGAGCAGTCGCGGCTCCTCCAGCAGCAGCACCAGCCCACCCGGGCCTGACGGGCGCCTCGATGGCGCTCAGCGGGCCACCAGGGCAGCCGGACCAGCAGCATGACCCCGGAGGCGCCGTCGGCGCGCTTCTGCTGCAGGCGGCGCGCGGGCTGGTCGCGGTCTGGGCCGCGGACGGCCTCGACGAGGCGCGGCTGGAAGCCGACCTGCTTTACGGCGAGGCGGCCGGGCTAAGCCGCGCGCAGGTGATCGCGGCGGGCCGCGAGACTCCGCCGCCCGAGGCGCGCGCGCGCTTCGAGGCGCTGCTGCGGCGTCGCATGGGGCGCGAGCCGCTCGCCTACATCCTCGGACGCCGCGAGTTCCACGGGCTGACCTTCGAGGTCGGCCCCGGCGCGCTCATCCCGCGCCCCGAGACCGAGACGCTCGTCGAGGCCTCGCTGGCCGCGATCCGCGAGCACCCCAACGCCCGCCGCATCGTGCGCGTCGCCGACGCGGGCACGGGCAGCGGCGCGGTCGCGCTGGCGATCGCGCGCCACGCGCCCGCGGCGAAGGTCTTCGCGACGGACGCCTCGACGGAGGCGCTGGCCTGGGCGGGCCGCAACCGCGCGCGGCTGGGGCTGATGGAGCGCGTCGTGCTGCTTGCCGGCGACCTGCTGGAGCCGATCGGGGAGCCGCTCGACGTGGTCGCCGCGAACCTGCCCTACATCCCCACCGAGGAGTACGAGCGCCTCCCCGCCGAGATCCGCGCCGGCGAGCCCCGCCTGGCCGTCGACGGCGGCGAGGACGGCCTCGAGCTGGTCCGGCGGCTGGCCGACCAGCTCCCGGACCACCTCGCGGACGGCCCGGTCGCCGTGCTGCTCGAGCTCGGCGGCGGCCAGTCCGCCCTCGTCGCCGACTGGGTGACGGCGGCCCTCGGCGGTGGGGGTGTCGAAGTGGGTATCGAGGTGCACCGCGATCTGGCGGGGAACCGGCGGGTGTTGGAGGTGCGGCGGGGGTATTGAGAGACCTCTCCCGTCCCCCCTCCCCCCGTACGTTGTAGGCTTGAACTCAGACTCCCCGTCGTTGGAGAAGGGCCATATGGCTGGGTCTTGGATATGCCCACGCTGCCAGTCACCCCAAGTTGTGACTGGTGCCGCTCTAGCTTTGGAGGGTGCGCTACTGAGCGTCCACCCTTTGGGTGATCACGCTGTCCTCGCCCAACTGATTTGCTGTGCTGCAGCCGAGTGCGGGGGCTACGAGCTTACGGTGAGGCACGGTTCCGGCTATTGGGGTCTCGGCCAGCAACTCCCTGAGAATCTCGTATTCTCTCAAGGTTCCGTTATCAGCCGACTCGTGCCTTCGTCGCGAGCGCGATCGTATCCAGACTACGTGCCATCTCCCGTACGTCAGGACTACGAGGAGGCCTGTGCTATCGAGCAAGCCAGTCCGAAGGCGGCGGCAACCTTGGCCCGTCGCGCGCTCCAAGGAATGATCCGCGACTACTGGAAGGTCGAAGGCGAGAGGACCCTCTGGCACGAAGTCGAAGCACTCAAGGACAAGCCTGAGGTTTCTTCCGAAACGTGGGAAGCGATCGATGCAGTTCGCAAAGTCGGAAAGATCGGCGCACATATGGAGAAGGACATCAACGTCATCATCGACGTTGACCCGAACGAAGCGGCGGCACTCATCGAGCTGATCGAGATGCTGATCGAGGAATGGTACGTAGCCCGCCATCGACGCGAACAGCACCTCAACCGCGTCAAGCAAATCGGTGACTCCAAGGACGCAGCCAGAAATGCCTCATCTGGTGCTGCGCCAGGGTCCGACGCTTCCGAGTAGGCCTCAAGCAGTCGCCGGTTGCCCCTACCCCAGCGTCTGCCGCGCCAACTGGTAGATCTTCCCCTCCGTCTTGATCGACGGCGCGATCACCATGCGGGCGGCGTGGAACTCGGGGATGGTGCGAGCGCCGCAGGTGGCCAGCGAGGTGCCGAGGCGCAGGTCCCTACTGCCGCCCGCCGACGGGCAGGGCCCAGCCTGAGGCCGGCTTGCTGCCGTAGAAGCGCTCCAACACCTCGTCGGCCATCTCGAGCACCTCGTCGAGCGTCAGCTTGCCAGCAAGGTACTGCTGGTACGCCTCGTGCAGTGCGGATTTCCGTTTCATCCGTCCGATCCTACCCTGAGTGACAGCACCACGTCCCGTTCGTGCCAGATCGCCCAGTACCAGTGCCGCGGCCCCATCCGATGCATCGGCCCGGGTTCCACGCCCACTGAGTAGATCGCGAACGCCCGCAGCGGCAACGGTCCCCCACCAGCCTCTGCCAGGTAGTCCAGAAGCAGGGCGGCCGCAAGGTTCACCAGCCCGTGCTCAAGCCGCAGATCGGCGCCGGTGTGCTCAACGACGTACTCGCAGATATCGCACGTATCGGGTACCGACTCGGCATGATTCTCTACCGGGACGCGCCACCTCCGCCCTGGCAATACTGCGCAGGGAGTGTAGCAGATGGTTTATTTGTGTCACCACGGCCTAGCAGTCCGCCGCCTCGGTGTGCTCGCCCCTACCCCGGCGTCTGCTGCGCCAGCTGGTAGATCTTCCCCTCCGTCTTGATCGACGGGGCGATCACCATGCGCGCGGCGTGGAACTCGGCGATGGACTGGGCGCCGCAGGTGGCCATCGAGGTGCGGAGGGCGCCGACGAGGTTCTCCGTGCCGTCCGTGCGCGAGGTCGGGCCGAAGAGGAGCGTGTCGAGGGTGCGCGGCTGGCCGACGTGCACGCGGACGCCTCGAGGCAGCTCCGCGTGCGGCGTCGCCATACCCCAGTGGTAGCCGCGACCCGGGGCTTCCTTCGTCCCCGAGAACGGGGAGCCGATCATCACCGCGTCTGCGCCCGCGCAGATCGACTTGGAGAGGTCGCCGCCGGTGCGGATGCCGCCGTCCGTGATGATCGGCACGTAGCGGCCCGTCTGCTCGTGGTAGAGGTCGCGCGCGTAGGCGGTGTCGAGCGTGGCGCTCACCTGCGGGATGCCGATGCCCAGCACCTCGCGCGAGGTGCACGCCGCCCCCGGCCCCACGCCGACGAGCAGCGCGTGCACGCCCGTCTCCATCAGCTCCAGCGCCGCACCCGTGTCGACCGTGTTGCCGACGAGCACGGGGACGGGGGCGATCTGCTCGACCAGCTCGTCGAGGCGCAGACCGCGCAGGGAGCGCGAGACGTGGCGGGCGGTGGTGACGGTGGACTGCACGGCGAAGAAGCTCACGCCCGCGTCCTTCGCGATCGGCGCGAAGCGCTTCGTGTTCTGCGGGGTGGCGCTGACGGCGGCGATGCCGCCGCGCTCGATGATCTCCTCGATGCGCCGCCCCACGAGGTCGTCGCGGATCGGCTGAGAGTAGACGTGCTGGATGATCTCGGTCGAGTGCTCGAGGTTGGCGGCGGCAATCTCCTCGAAGATGCCCTCGGGGTCCTCGTAGCGGGTTTGCACGCCCTCGAGGTTGAGGACGGCGAGGCCGCCGGCCTTCGTGAGCGCGGCGGCGAAGGACGGGTCGACGACGGCGTCCATCGCCGAGGCGAGGATCGGGACCGGGAAGGTGTGCTCGCCGAGCGTCAGGGCGGGCTCCACGAGATCGGGGTTGGTGGTGACGGCGCCGGGGACGATGGCGACATCGTCGAATCCCCAGGCACGCTCGAGACTCTTGCGCTGCGCTGCCGTCATCCTCGTATCCCTCCCCGTCGGTGGTGGCTCAGGTGACGCCGAGCGGCGAGCACAGCGACCGGGGAGGGCGCATCAGGCGCATGGGGCGCATACACAAAGACCCCGCCACTGGGGAGGGGTCTTGCCCGGGGTGCGCCCGAGGCCATCGGTTGCCAAAGTTGTCGCATGGGTCCCGCCACGGTCACCCTGCTTTTGTGAATGGTAGAGCCCGCCGGATCGAGGGTCAACGTTGCGGCCCTCGGAGCCGCGATCCGGGCCTCGCCGGGCGGGGTTAGTCGCCCTCTTCCTCGTTCGGGAGGGTGAGCTTCCAGATCACGCTCATGCCCGAGTCCGCGACGAGCAGATCGCCCTCCGGGGTGATGAGGATCGCCGCCGGGTCGAAGTGAGGCGAGTCGTTGAACGAGTCCGGCCCGACCACGATCGCGGCTTCCCCGTCGGGGGAGATCCGTACGACCTGCCCGTACTGCCGGTCGGCGACATAGAGCATCCCATCGGGCGCCAGGGCGAGGCCGGTCAGGGAACCCGAGAAGACGCCTCCATAGATCCCGGGACGGTCCTCGAACACCGTGGAGACCGCGCCGTCTGCATCGATCTTCCGTATGGACGTAGCCGAACCTCTTGATGTCGCGTAGAAGACGGTCCCTCGTCGTCCACGGCGAGCCCGCGCATGAAGACATTGCCCGCGTCCACCGCGACCGAGGCCTCGCCGTCGAGCGAGAGGCGAAGGATGGACCCCCTGCTCAACTGGCTGAGCAGCAGATTGCCCTCGGGATCGACGGCCAGCTCGGTGGGCTCGATGAAGGGCTCTTCACGACTCCCGACCGTCGTCACGGCGCCGTCGGAGGCGACTCTGCGAATGAGACCGTTGCCGGTGTCGGCGACGTAGATCACACCATCGGCACCGACGGCGATGCCCCTCGGCCAGGAGAACTGCGCCGCATCGCGCGAGCCGTCGCGGTTCCCCTCGCCTCTGCCGGCCACGGTCCTCACGCGGCCATCCGGCGAGATGCGGCGGATCGCCACATTGTGGAAGTCGGCCACGAGTACGCTTCCGTCATGGTCCACAGCCAGCCCCATGGACCTTCCGGAGCGCTGCCCGAAGCGAGCCCCGTCGCCGGGTCCGTCCCGGTAGCCGTTGACGCCCGCCAGTCCCGCCAGCGACACGACACGTTGCCTGGTCAGCGGGGCGTCCAGGCTGATGTCACCGTAGCGATATCGCCCCCAGGGGCTCAGGCCGTCATCCAGCGGCAGGGGAATCATCCCGAGGCTGTCCCACGACTCCGTCGAAACGCGAGCACCGATGTAGATGCTCCGGTCGTCCCCCACGTCCTGCCAGACCCGCACCTCCACGCCCAGCGTGGACGCCCGCAGCGGCACATTGAGGGCGATGTCTCCGTAGCGGCGCCGCCCCGAGGGGTCCAGGCCGTCATCAGACGAACGAGCAGACGGCGTGGTCACGCTGTCTGCACCCGGCACTACCGCACCTCGTGCGTGTACCAGCCTCGCCAGACCGCCTTGCGGCGGCGCAGCAGCGCGATGAAGAGCGGGTTGGTCCAGACCAGGATCCGCCACAGCGGCCACTTGTCGAAGCGGCGGGTCGAGGGCTGGACGCGCGGATGGCGGATGAACGCGACCGTGCGATCCGTCTTCCTCGCGCGCCGCTTGAGGCTCCAGTGGAAGTCGACGTCCTCGCCGATCCACGCCGTCTCGTCGTAGCCGCCGATTTCCTTGAAGACGCTCGCGCGGCAGAACTGAGTCGCGCCCTGCGCCATCCCGGTGAGCCGGGCGAGCAGCCGCCAGCCGCGCAGGTAGAGCCGCACGGTGCGGCGTCGCGGCCGGTAGTCGATGTCCACGCCGCCTCCGAGGCAGGCCGGCTCGCTCATCGCCGCGTGGATCGCATCGAGGAGCGTGGGCGGCACCATCACGTCCGCGTCGACGAAGACGAGCACGTCCCCCTCGGCATGGCGCGCTCCCGCGTTGCGCGCTCGCGCGATGCCCTGCAGCGGCTCGTCGATGACCGTCGCGCCCTTCGCGCGGGCGAGGGCGGCCGTCCCGTCCTCGCTGTTGTTGTCGACGACGATCGTCTCGATCTCGGCGTCGGAGTGGGCGCGGAGGTGGGTGGCGGCGGCCTCGATGGAATCGAGGGTCCCGCGAGGTAGGACTCCTCGTTGAAGGCGGGGACGATGATCGTGATCTTCACCGGCACTCAGCGTACCCGACGCGCGGCACGCACGGCGGGTGGCCCTGCGGGGTGCAGGTGCTACGATTCGAACGATGGTTGAGACGGTCCTCGCCGCGGTCGCCTGGCCCTATGCGAACAGCTCGCTGCACGCGGGCCAGATCGCCGGCGCATACCTGCCTGCCGACATCTTCTGCCGCTACCACCGCATGCGCGGCGATCGCACGGTCATGGTCTCCGGCTCCGACGTGCACGGCACCCCCGTCACGATCCGCGCCGAGGAGCAGGGCACCACGCCCGAGGCCGTGAGCGAGCGCGCGCACGCCTCCTTCCTCGACACCTTCGAACGCTTCGGCATCGCGTTCGACCTGTTTACCTCGACCGGCACGGCGAACCACGCCGAGGTCACGCAGGACCTGTTCCTGCGGCTGCACGAGCGCGGCCACATCTACGAGGCCGAGATGACGATGCTGTTCGACCCGCAGGCCGAACGCTTCCTCCCTGACCGTTATGTCGAGGGCACCTGCCCGTACTGCGACTACGAGGACGCGCGCGGCGACCAGTGCGACCAGTGCGGGCGCACGATGGACGCCCTCGAGCTGATCGGGCCGCGCTCGCGGCTCTCCGATGCGACGCCGGAGCCGCGCCGGACGAACCACTGCTTCCTGCGGCTCAGCGCCTTCAACGATCAGCTGCTCGAGTGGGTCGATCCGCAGACGCACTGGCGGCCGGCCGTGCGCAACTTCACGCTCGGCCTGCTGCGCGAGGGGCTGCACGACCGCGCGATCACGCGCGACATCGCGTGGGGGGTGCCCGTACCCCTCGATGGCTGGGACGACAAGCGCATCTACGTCTGGTTCGAGGCGGTGATCGGCTACCTCTCGGCGACGAAGGAGTGGGCGCAGCGCTCGGGGCAGCCGGACGCCTGGGAGGCGTTCTGGAAGGACCCGGCGGCGCGCACCGTCTACTTCCAGGGCAAGGACAACGTCCCCTTCCACACCACCATCTGGCCCGCCATGCTGCTCGGCTACGGCGGCCTCAACCTCCCCTACGACGTGCCCGCCAACCAGTACGTCACCATCTCCGGCTCGAAGGCCTCGTCCTCTCGCAACTGGGCGATCTGGATGCCCGACTACCTCGACCGCCACGACCCCGACCCGCTGCGCTACGGGCTCACCGCGATGATGCCGGAGAGCTCCGACACGGACTTCACGTGGGCCGAGTACCTGCGCCGCAACAACGACGAGCTGGTCGCACGCTGGGGCAACCTCGTGCACCGCGTGCTCACCCTGACGCGGCGGCACTTCGACGCGCGCATGCCCGGCACGGACGGGCCGCCCTCGCCGGAGTCCGCAGCGCTGCTCGCACGCGTCGATGCGGCCTTCGAGGAGGTCGGCGCGCACATCGACGGCCTGCGCCTGCGTGCGGCGCTGCAGGCGGCGATGAGCGTCGCGCAGGATGCGAACCGCTACCTCGACGAGCGCGCGCCATGGGTGGCCGTCCGCGAGGACCGCGACTCGGCCGCGGAGACGCTCTCGACAGCGATCCAGGCGATCGCGGGGCTGGCCTCGCTGCTGCAGCCGTTCCTGCCGTTCACCTCGCCGCGCGCGTGGGCGCTCGCCGGCTGCGAGGGCGACATCGAGGCGGCGGGCTGGACGCGCACCCCGGTCGCGCCGGGCACGGCCCTGCCCGAGCCCGCGCCGCTGTTCCGCAAGCTCGACGACTCGCTGGTCGAGGAAGAAGAGGCGCGGCTCGGCCAGTAGGCCGGCGGCACGGCACGGAGCGCACGACGGAGGACGAGTAGCCATGAGCCCCCTCGACGCCCCGATCGTCGACGCGCACGCGCACACCTGGTCCGGCGCCTTCGACGAGGACCACGACGAGGTGATGGAGCGCGCCTGGGGTTCCGGCCTGACGGCCGTCGTCGAGGTCGGCGGCAGCGCGCCGAGCAGCGAGGAGGCGTACGCCGTCGCGGCCGCCGACGAGCGCGTCCACGCCGTCGCCGGCCTGCACCCGCACCGCGCGAAGGACCTGCCGGAGCAGCGCGAGCAGCTGCACGAGCAGGCGCACAGCGGGCGCTTCGTCGGGCTCGGCGAGATGGGCCTCGACTTCTACCGCAATCTCTCGCCGCACGAGATCCAGTACGAGGCGTTCCGCTACCAGCTGGACCTGGCGCGCGAGGCCTCGCTGCCGGTCGTGATCCACAGCCGCGACTCGGACGAGGAGTCGTACGCGGTGATCGAGGAGTGGGCGCGCCACTCGGGCCGCTACCTGGGTCCGGACCGCGAGATCGGGATGATGCACTGCTACGCCGGCGACACCGAGCTGGGCGAGCGCTATCGCGCGCTCGGCTTCCTGCTCTCGATCCCCGGCCCGGTCACCTACCCCGGCGGCACGCAGCGCCAGCAGGTCGCGAGGACGGCGCCGCTCGAGTCGCTGCTCGTAGAGACCGATGCACCGGCGCTGACCCCGCAGTCGCACCGCGGCCGGCGCAACGAGCCGGCGTACATCCTCGAGACGATCGCCTTCATCGCGCAGCTGCGCGGCGATACTCCCGAGAACGTCGCGCGCGTCACGGCGGAGAACGCCGCGCGGCTGTTCGGCTTCGAGCTGCCTCGATGACCGCGCCGGCCAGCCAGTTCGAGGTCTACGGCCCCGTCGCCGATGATCTGCCGCGTGTGGACGAACTGCTCGACTCGCTGTGCGACGTCGAGTTCCCGTGGCTGCGCGAGATGCTGGGCTCGGTGCTCGGCGGCGGCGGCAAGCGGCTGCGGCCCGCGCTGACGCTGCTCGCCGGACGCCTCGGGCGCTACGACCTCGATCTGCTCGTGCCGATGGCGGCGAGCGTCGAGTTGCTGCACACGGCGACGCTCGTCCACGACGACGTCATCGATCAGGCGGACGAGCGGCGGGGGCGGGCGACGGCGGCGGCGCAGTTCAACAACGGGCCGAGCGTGATGCTCGGCGACTACATGTTCGCCCACGCCGCCCACTTCGTGGCGCAGACGGGCAACCTGCGCGTCGTGCGCAACTTCGCCGAGACGCTGCGCGTGATGGCGCGCGGCGAGATCAGCCAGGACCTCGCGGCCTACGAGTACTCGCCCGACGTGCGCCGCTACCTCGATCGCATCCACGGCAAGACCGCCTCGCTCTTCGCCACCGCCGCCGAGGGCGGGGCGATCGTCTGCGGCGCGCCAGAGCCGCTCATCGAGCCGGTCCGCCGCTTCGGCGAGCAGCTCGGTATGGCCTTCCAGGTCGTCGACGACGTGCTGGACTTCAGCGCGACGGCCGAGGAGCTCGGCAAGCCGGTCGGCTCCGACCTGCTCGCCGGGACGCTGACCCTGCCGGCGCTGCTCTACCTGGAGCGCTACCCGGACGACAACCCGATCCGGCGCGCCTTCGCGGGCACCCGCAGGCGCGCCAACCTGCAGCGCGCGATCAGCGAGATCCGCGAGTCCGGCCTCCTCGACGAGTCACTGGAGACGGCGCAGCGCTTCGCGGCGCAGGCCGGAGAGGCGCTCAAGGAGCTCCCGGCCGGGGAGACTCGCGAAACCTTCGAGTCGCTGACGGAGTACGTGCTGACGCGCCGCAGCTGACACCTGCGCCTGGTGACGGGTCCCCAGACCTCGGGAGCTGGCTAGGAGGCGCCCTTACCCTCGCCGCGCGCGCGGCGGCGGCCGCGTGAGCCGCTGCCCTTGACGCGCCCCCGGACCTGCACCGCGGCCTTGCTGGCGGCGACTTCCTCGGGCGTGACCTTCGTGGCGGCGGGCACGATGCGCGGATCCTTCACCAGGAAGGGCTCCATCTTGCGCACATCGTTAGTCTGCATCGGCTTCGTGGACTGGCCCTTGGGCGTCCAGTAGAGGTTCTGGTCCGGGATGCGCCGCGGCATGCCGCCGCGCATCGTGAAGGCGTGCACCTCGGTCGGCATCAGGCGCCGGCCGTCGCCGTCACAGACGACGCACGGCTGCGGGTTCGAGGATTCGCGCACGGGGCGAATCAGCTCGAAGATCCCGTCGCAACCTTCGCAGTAGTACTCGTAGAGCGGCATGCCGCATCTCCTCGATCCGTGAGTCAGGCGTTGAAACTGTCCGGCTCAGTATACGCGGGCTCCTGCTTGACGGATGCCGCGGCTTCCGGCGGGGCCCCCGCCGCCTCGTCGTCGGCAGCTACGCGAGGCGTCCGGCGCACCTCGGAGAGGAAGCGCGCGCTGCCCAGGTCGCGCTCGGCCATTGAGCGCATCAGCTCGTGCATCACCCACTCCAGGCCCGAGGCAAGATCGGGCGTGAGGCGCACCCGGGCGGCCTCCTCGTACGGCTCCTGCTGGATGAAGCGCAGCACCTTCAGCACGGAGAGGTCGATCGGCCCCGCCTCGGGATGCGACGCCCGGCAGGCGGCGCAGATCACACCTCCGGCGAGCGGTGACCAGGCCGCCGCGTCCGGCGAGACCGCCTCCCCGCAGGCGGCGCAGTCGCGCCACTGCGGCCCGAAGCCCGTCGCATCGAGCAGCCCCAGCTCGAACGACCTCGCGACAATCTGCTGCCCGTCGCCGCGCGCGAGGCGCAGCAGCGCGATCAGCAGCAGCCGGTAGACAGCGTCGGCCTCGGCGTGCTCGACGGTGAAGCGGTCGGCCAGCTCCAGCAGGTAGAGCGCGAGGCTCAGCCGATCGAGGTCGTCGCGGATCGCCCCGAAGCCCTCGATCGTCTGCGCCTGCGTGATGATGTCGAGGTTACGGCCGTGGGCGAGCAGCACCTCGGCGTGGGTGAGCGGTTCGAGGTGCCCCGCGAGCCGGCTGCGGGGGCGCAGCGCGCCCTTGGCGATCGCGTCCAGCTTTCCCCGAGCCGGGGTGAGCAGCGTGACGATGCGATCGCTGTCGCCGAAGCGACGGTGACGGATCACCACCGCCTCGCTGCGGGTGACGCGGGGGGCGCGCGCGGGCATGGTTACAGGTTAAGCGAAGGAGCCGGCCCGAAGGCCGGCTCCCGCGTCTCTCGCCTCGGTGGACTCTAGCTGCGGAGGTCGATCGTGAGGCTCTGTTCCGGCGGCTCCGGGTCGACCCACGTCTTGTGCATAGCGTAGCCCCAGTCCCAGAAGCTGTGGATGCCGATGTACGGACCGTGGAAGCGCACGAACCGCACCTCCGGCCGCAGGATGAAGATGCCCGCCGAGGCCGGCAGCTTGTCCATCCAGTAGGCTTCGTCGTTCATCTGGTCGATGATCTGCAGGAACAGCTCGCGCCGCGCGTCCGGGTCGGACTCGCCGAACTGCCTGTCGGCGAGGTCGTCAATGACCGGGTCGACGATGTTGAAGTGCTGCGTCGACGACTGGGAGTGGATGTTCTCCCAGAAGTAGCCGTTCGCCGTCGGGGCGGCGGTCGACCAGCCCTGGATCATCTCCGATCCGCGGCGCTCGGGGTCGGAGAAGCCCTGCGCGTAGTACTGGTCGGAGAAGGCGGCGCCGTCGGCCGGCAACTGCTCAGGCTCGAAGCCGAGCGCCCGCAGGTCCTCGAAGATCAACTGCGTGTCCGCGCCGGGCCCCGAGAATCCGCCCGGAGCGCGGTGGCGGATCTTGTGTCCCGGCTCGACCCCGGCTGCGGCGATCAGCTTGGCGGCCTCGTCCGGGTTGTAATCTTTCGTGCTGCCGAAGGCGTCGCGGCCCGGGTACGAGTCGGAGTAGAACGGCCAGCCGAAGGCGGGCAGCGAGTCCGGCCACTTCTGGCCCGGGTAGCGGATCGCGAGGTACCGGTCCACGTCCATTCCGAGCTTGATGGCGCGGCGCACGCGGGTGTCGTTGAAGGGCGCGTCGTTTGAGTTGACCGCGTAGATCGAGATGCCCATCAGCGACGGGTTGCTCATCACGTTCATGTTCGGGACGGTGTCCCACAACGCGTCCACCTCCTCGGTCCGCAGGGTCGGCAGGCCGTGGTGGGTCTGCCCGGTGCGGAACGCGGCCTTGAGCGTCTCGCTGTCCGTGATCGTGTCGAAGTGGAAGGCGTCGAGCAGCGGAGCGCCGCCCCAGTAGTCGGGGTTGCGCACAAATACCATCCGCTGGTCCTGGCTCGTGTTCTCCCTGTCGAAGATCCCGGCGCCGGTGCCGATCGGTGTGGTGTCGGCGATGCCCGCGTCGTAGACCTCGCTCGCGTAAATCGGCAACTCGCGATTGCCCGCCACGACGAGGATGTCGGCGTTCGGCTTCTCCATGTTGAAGCGCACCGTGCGGTCGTCCGCCGCCTCGGCGGCTCCGAGGCCGATCAGCAGGCCGGCCTGGCGGCCGTTCTGCATGCGCGCGTAGTGCTGCGCCACGTCATCCGCAACCAACGCACGGCCGTTGACCGGCGCGACGTTGTGGAAGTTCGCCTCGCGCAGCGCGAAGGTCAGCGTCAGACCATCGGGCGCGACCTCCCACGAAGTGGCGAGCCCGAAGTCCGGGTTGAGTTCCATCTGGTAGACGTTGAAGTCCGGCCCGTGATGGTAGCCCACCAGCATGTCGCCGACCATCGTGTTGACCGACTGCGTGATGTAGCCGCCGGTGTTGACGTTGTCGAAGCTCCCGTGGCCGTACCGAGCACCGTAGGTGAGGGTGCCGCCGACGACCGGCGTCTTGTCCGGCTCCTTCCAGCCGTAGGCGAAGGGCGCGCCGTCGTTGCGCGCGTTGCCGACGTAGTCGTAGGCCGGCTCCAGCGGGTAGTCGGGGCCGGACGGCGGCACCGGCGCGGCCGTGCCTCTCACGGGTGCCGCGCGGGGCGTCGGGGTCGGAGTCGAAGTCCGCTCGATCGCGGCCGTAGCGACGGCAGTCGCCGAGGCGGTCGGCGTGGACGGCGCCGCCGTGGGGGCGGGCACCTCTTCGTCGTCGTCGCCACAGCCAATCAGCGCCGCGGCGGTCAGGCCGGCCGCGCCGATGACGCCGCCACGGATGACGCTGCGCCGGCTGACGCGAGACCCGATGAGCCTGGACCAACTCTGTTGCTCAGTGCCCTGCCTTGTCATGGCCCCTCCTGGATCGCGGGCGCTTCCCGCATGCGTGCGAGTTGCGCTGATCACGGTACGCTCCGGGGTACCCTAAGGTTCTGTTCTACACTGCGCAAGTGTCGGCCCACGTCACTGGATTACGCATGTTGCTAGCAGCGGCGCGGGGCTCCGCGGCAGAACTCCGTCAAGCGTTCCGCCCGCTAGCGCGAACCCCGGAGGCGCGGATCCAGGACATCGCGGACCACGTCGCCCAGCAGGTTGAAGGCCAGCACCGTGACGCTGATCGCGATCGCGGGGAAGATCGCCAGCCAGGGCGCCAGCTCCATGTACTGGCGCCCCGTGCCACTCAGCATCAGCCCCCAGGACGGCTCGGGCGGCTGCGCCCCCATGCCGAGGAACGCGAGACCCGCCTCGATCAGGATCGCCGCCCCGAGGACGGTGGACATCATGATCAGGATCGGGGCGACCACGTTCGGCAGGATGTGACGCAGCATGATGCGGCCGGGGCCGGCGCCGATCACGCGCGCTGCCTCCACGTAGACGTTCTCCTTCACCGCCAGCACCGCGCTCCGGATCACGCGCGCGTTGAAGGGGATGATCACGAGGATGATGGCGACGATCCCGGTTGTCACGCCGGGGTTGAAGATCGAGACGAAGAAGAGCGCCAGGACGATACCCGGAATTGCCAGCATCGCATCAACGAGACGCTGCGAAATGAGGTCCAGCCAGCTTCCGGCGAATCCCGAGATCAACCCCCAAGCCGCGCCGACGAGACATCCGCCGGCGGTCGCGAGGAATCCCACCCAGAGGGAGATCCGCGCGCCCTGCATCACTCGCGCCAGTTGATCGCGGCCGAGGTCGTCCGTGCCGAACGGGTGCGCAAGGCTCGGCCCCACCAGCACTGCTCTCGATGTCTGGTACGGATCCTTCGCCACGTCTGCGAAGATCGCGCCCAGGATCACCAGCGCCAGCACCAGGAACGACGCAGCGCCGACCGGCGAGGTGAGGATGCGGATGGCCGCGTCGAGGGCGGGATGCCGCCCCGTCCCGAGGAACTCACGCACTGCCGGGACCGCCACGGACTGCTCAGCCACGCCCTGCTCCCCTGTTACGAGTACCGGATGCGCGGATCGATCAGCCCGTAGGCGAGATCGACCACCAGGTTCACAAGGACGAACACGACCGCCATGAGCAGCACCGTTGCCTGGACGACCGGATAGTCGCTGATCCGGACCGAATCGAGCGTGAGCCGACCGAGGCCCGGCAGGCGGAAGATCTGCTCCACGATCACGGTGCCGCCGAACACGAAGGCGATCTGGCCGGCCATGATCGTGAGCACGGGGATGACGGCGTTGCGCAGCGCGTGCTTGAGGATGATCGGTCTCTCGGCGAGGCCCTTGGCGCGCGCCGTGCGCACGTAGTCCTCGCGCAGCACCTCGAGCATCGTCGAGCGCATCATGCGGGCGCTGATCGCCGAGAGCCGGTAGCCGATGATCAGTGCCGGCAGCATCAGCGCCTGGATGTTGGCCCACGGATTGTCCAGGAGCGGTTCGTAGAGTGGCGGCAGCCACGGTTGGAGGAGCCCGAACGTCACGTTGTCGATGTAGACCGTGAGGAAAAGGATGACCAGGGTGCCCCACACGAAGTCGGGTACCGATAGCCCGAAGATGGTGAACAGCCGCGCCCCGTAGTCGATCGGACGGTCCTGGTTCACCGCCGAGATGATCCCCAGCGGGATCGCAAGCGCCGGCGCCAGCAGGACCGCCAGCAGCACCAGCTCCATGCTCAGCGGCAGCCGCTCCTTGACCAGATCGTTGATCGAGTTCCGCGTGCGCAGCGAATCGCCGAGGTCGCCCCGCAGCAGTCCGTCGCCCTCGCAGCCGCCCAGCCCGGGCAGCCCGTTGAGGGCGTCGCCCATCGCCCAGCACTTGTACTGGTGGGGCCACGAGCGATCGAGGCCCAGCTGGCTCCGCCGCTCATCCAGCCGTTCCTGGTCGAGCACGCCGCCGCCGTCGGCGATCGCCATCTTCGTGACCGCGTCGCCGGGGATCAGGCGCATCAGGCTGAATACGATCACGGAGACGAAGAAGACCGTCGGGATCGCCGCCAGCAGGCGCTTGATGATGTATTGCGTCATGCGGCTTCGCGCCCCGCTCCCGACTGCGCCCGTCGTGAGGGCGAGAGAGTTTGCAGCGGCGGCGAGTCTCGCAATGGAGGGGGCGGGTGTCAATCGGCGCGCCACCCCTGTGCGTGCGAACGCGGCTACTCGACGCGCTGGCGGTGCTCGAGGGCGCGCTCGAGCGTGACGTTGTCCGCGTACTCCAGGTCCGCCCCGGCGGGCAGCCCGCGCGCCAGGCGCGTGACCCGCACGCCGAGCGGCTCGATCAGCCGCGCGAGATACATCGCCGTCGCCTCGCCCTCGAGGTTGGGGTTCGTCGCGACGATCACCTCGGAGACGGGCACGGCTTCGGACGCCGCGGGCTCCTCGGACTCCTCTTCGCCCTCGGCCGGCTCCGCACCGTCGAGGCGCCTGAGCAGCTCGCGGATCTTGAGGTCCTCGGGGCCGACGCCGTCGGCCGGGGAGATCACGCCGTGCAGCACGTGGTAGAGCCCGTGGAAGCCCTGCGTGCGCTCGATCGCGACGAGGTCCAGCGGCTCCTCGACCACGCAGATCACGCTGCGGTCGCGCTGGCCGTCGAGGCAGATCGGGCAGGGGTCACCGTCGCTGATCTGCTGGCAGCGCGAGCAGAAGACGGTGCGCTCCTTCACCTCGATCAGCGCCTCGGCCAGATCGCGCGCCTCAGCCGCGGGCGAACGCAGCACGTGGTAAGCGAGGCGCTGCGCCGACTTCGGACCGATGCCGGGCAGCCGCCGGAAGCCCTCGACAAGGCGGGAGATCGAGGAGCCGCCACCGTCGTGCCGCAGCGTCACGATCGTCGCTCCGGGAGGGGCTGCGCCGTCGTGCGCGCTGTGTGTCCGGGGAGGAGCCGCACGCAGCCGCTACTCCTCGACTGGGACGGCGCCGAGCCTGCGCGCCTCCTCGAAGAGATGGCCGCCGCGCTCGGCGGGCGGCGCAGCGGCCGCCGGCCCGGCGGGCGGCGGCCCGGCAGGCGGCGGTGCGCCACCCGGCGGCGCCGCAGCCGGGGCAGCGGCGCGCGGCGGCGCGGCGCTCTGCAACACCTCCCAGACGACCGGCACGACGTTCACCTCGCGGCCGGCGACGCCGCCGACGGCGGTGCACATCGCCTGCAGCACGGCCGGGTCGCCCAGCGCCTTCTCGACCAGCAGCTTCGACTGGAAGCCGATCTCCACCGTGTCGCCCTCGAAGCTCTTGATGTAGCAGCGCGAGTTCAGCAGCGCGCCGGCTGTCTGATGCGCGGCGCGCGCTCCGTCGCGGATCTCGGCGTGGCGCTCGCGCAAAGCGGCGAGCTCCGGCGACGCAGCCTCGCCCTCGGGCAGGACCGGCGGCGGCGGCCCACGGCGCGCGGGCGAGGTGGCGGCGCGCTGCGGAGCCTCGGCCGCGGGAGCGCCCGCCGCTGGCGGCTCGGCGCGCGGCTGCGGCGGGCGCGGCGCGGGCGGCTGCTGTGGCGCACGCTGCGCGCGTTCACGACGCGGAGCGGCCTCACGGCGGCCCTGTGGCGCCTGCGGCGCAGGCCGGGCCGGCGCTGCGGGAGCGGGCGCGGGCGCCGCAGGCTCCGGCGTCGCAAGCGCGTCGGCCTCCGCCGACAGCCCGACGGCGAACGAGGCGAAGGCGATCTCCGCAGGCAGCGCGTCGTAGGCGTCACCCGCGAAATCGATCTCGCCGAGGGCGCGCAGCGCGGCGACGATCTCCGCGGCCTGGGTCTCCTCGGCGATCGGCCGCAGCTCCTCGAGCTGGGCGTCGGAGAGTCCGAGCTCCTCGCGCGCGCCCGCGCGCAGCAGCAACAGGGTGCGCAGCGTCTGCACCACCTCGCGAATGAACGCCCGTACCTCGATGCCGTCGTCTCGCACCGAGGAGAGCAGCGCGAGGCCGGCAGCCAGATCGCGGCCGACCGCGGCGTGCGCGAGCGCCGTCGCGCGGTCGTCGACGACGAGGCCGAGGCCGCGCTGCACCGCATCGAGGTCGAGTTCGGCCCCGTGGAAGGTGGTCAACTGGTCGAGCAGGTTCACGGCGTCGCGGAAGGAGCCGCCGGCCTGGCGGGCGATCAGCTCCGGGCCGCCCTCGGCGACGCTGATGCCCTCGCCCTCCGCGATCACGCCGATGCGCTCGACGAGCGCGGGCAGCGAGGCGCGCCGGAAGTCGAAGCGCTGGCAGCGCGAGCTGATCGTCGGCGGGATGCGATGCGGCTCGGTGGTGGCGAGGACGAAGATGACGTGGCCGGGCGGCTCCTCGAGCGTCTTGAGCAGCGCGTTGAACGCCGCGTCGGTCAGCATGTGGACCTCGTCGACGAGGTAGACCTTGTAGCTGCCCGCGTTGGGGGCGTAGCCCACGCTCTCGCGCAGCGCGCGCACCTCGTCGATGCCGCGGTTGGAGGCCGCGTCGAGCTCGATCAGGTCGAGCGCGCGGCCCTCGTTGAACGTGAGGCAGGAGTTGCAGGCGTTGTCCGGCTCCCCGTCGCGAGGGGCCTCGCAGTTCACGGCCTTGGCGAGGATGCGCCCGGTGCTCGTCTTGCCGGTGCCGCGCGGGCCGGTGAAGAGGTAGGCGTGGGCGGGCGAGCCCGCGGCGACCGCGTTGCGCAGCGTCGTGGTGATCGGGTCTTGTCCGGCGACCTCGGCGAAGCCGCCGGGACGCCACTTCCTGTAGAGGACTTCCTGGCTCACCGACACCCCCTGCGCCGGCCGGGGGACTCGGCCGTCGCCGCCCGGCCAGTGTAGCAGCGCGGCGGGCCGGCAGCCGTCCGGTCTCCGTCAATCGCGCTCGCGGCGCGCAACCACGGCCCCCTGTACCCTCGATCCATGGCGTACCAGATATCGATCGAGCTGGACGGCGCGGCGCGCGGCCTCGACGTGCGGCCCGTACGCGTGATGATCGCGAACGCCCTCGCCGGCGAGGGTCTGGATGCCGCCGCCGTCGCGCTGCTCTTCGCCGGCGACGAGCTGCTGCTGCGGCTCAACCGGGAGCACCGCGGCATCGAGGACTTCACCGACGTGCTCGCCTTCCCCGCCGAGGAGGGCGAGACAGCGCCGAGCGACGATCCCCACAGCGACGATGAGCCCCCGCCGTTCCTCGGCGACATCGCCGTCTCCGCGCCCGCCGTGCGCCGCCAGGCCGAGGACGCTGGCCTCACCTTCGAAATGGAGCTCCACCACGTCGTGCTGCACGGCCTGCTGCACCTGCTCGGCTACGACCACGACGCCGCCGAGGACGCCGTCGCGATGCGCGAGCGCGAGGAGGCCGTCCTCGGCAGCGAGATCCACGCCGCCGGCGGAGGCCACGGCCAGCACGGCGGCGTCTGACCCAGGAGCCCCTCGATAGCTCCGAGGCGCCTCGGAGCGTGCTGCCCGCGAGGGACTCGGACGAGCACGCGCAGGGTGCTTCTGTTGACGCGGGGATACCCCGCAGGGCGGCTCTGGCCCACCCACCCGCCCCGGATTGTTCCTCCATGTGGGGGGCACAGCCCCCCACACCCCCAGCGGCCTCCCGAGTCGCTTGCGCTCTCACAGCAGCGCGATGCGCCGCGTAGCCCCTCAGCGCGGTGGCTGTCCCAGGCACCAGGTGCGCCCTTGGATCTGCGGTACCGCTGCCGATCCGGCGAGGGCGGGGGCAGAGCCGCGCGCAGCGCGTGCTCATCCGGGATCGGGGCGTGGGGGGCTGCGCCCCCCGGAGGATACGGGCTCGCCCTCGCGGCGACGTGCGCGCTGCCAACCCCCATCGGGGGCGTGGGGGCGCAGCCCCCACATTGAAAAAACCTCCGGGCGGGTGGGCGGGTCCGAGCCGCGCGCAGCGCGTGCTCGTCCGCGATGGGGGCGTGGGGGGCGCGCCCCCCACAACAGACACGCGCCTGCCTTGGGGCCGCGGTTGCGCCGCCGACCCGGCGGGGGCGTGGGGGGCGCAGCCCCCCGCAGAGGACGCGCGCCTGCCCTCGGGCCCGCGGTCGCACTGCCGACCCGCCGGGGGCGTGGGGGCGCAGCCCCCACAGATAGAAACTCCGAGGGCGGGTGGGTGGGGAGAGCCGCGCGCAGCGCGTGCTCCTCCGCGATGGCGGCATGGGGGCGCAGCCCCCCACAGAAGACGCGCGCTCGGCCTCGGGGCCCTGGTTGCGCTGCCGACCCGCCGGGGGCGTGGGGGCAGAACCCCCACAGAAAGAAACTCCGAGGGCGGGCGGGTGGGCCAGAGCCGCCCTGCGGGGTATCCCCGCGTCAACAGAAGCACCCTGCGCGTGCTCCTCCGCGATGGGGGCGTGGGGGGCGCAGCCCCCCGCAGGGGACGCGCGCCTGCCCTCGGGCCCGCAGTCGCGCTGCCGACCCGCCAGGGGCGTGGGGCGCAGCCCCCACAGATAGAAACTCCGAGGGCGGGTGGGTGGGCCAGAGCCGCCCTGCGGGGTATCCCCGCGTCAACAGAAGCACCCTGCGCGTGCTCCTCCGCGATGGGGGCGTGGGGGGCGCAGCCCCCCGCAGAGGACGCGCGCCTGCCCTCGGGCCCGCGGTCACACTGCCGATCCGGCCGGGGGCGTGGGGGCGCAGCCCCCACAGAAAGAAACTCCGAGGGCGGGCGGGTGGGGAGGGCCGAGCGCAGCGCGCTCTCTCAGCGCTACGGCGCCGCGATGACGAGCGTCTCGGCGGCGCGCTGGGCGGCGCCGAGCAGCGGCGCGGGGATCAGGCCGAAGAACAGCACGGCGAGGGCGGAGAGGCCGAGCAGCGCCTGGACCGGCGCGCTCGCGTGGAACGGAGTCTCGTCCTCGGGCTCGTCGAGCACCATCGTGCGCACCCAGCGCAGATAGTAGAAGGCGGAGACCGCGGAGTTGAGCACCGCGATCACGACCAGCCAGACGAGCCAGTCGTGGCCGGACTGGACCGCGCTGTTGAACACGTACAGCTTCGCGAAGAACCCCGCGGCCGGCGGGATGCCCGTCAGCGAGAGCAGGCACAGCGCCAGCACCCCCGCCACGATCGGCGATCGTTTCATCAGGCCGGCGTAGCCGCTCAGATCCTCGACGCCGATGCGCTCCGAGACGACGATCACGCAGAGGAACGCCCCCACGTTCGTCGCGGCGTAGGCACCGAGGAAGAACAGCACCGAGGAGGGCCCGGCGACGCTGCCAACGGCGACGGCCGCAAGCCCGACCGCGATGTTGCCCGCCTGCGCGATCGAGGAGTAGGCGAGCAGGCGCTTCACGTTCGTCTGGAGGACCGCGGCGGCGTTGCCGAAGATCATCGAGGCCGCCGCGAGCACGGCGATCAGCGCCGCCCAGTGCTCGGCGATGAAGGTGTCGCCGCCTCCGAGGCCGCCGTAGAAGATGCGCAGCGCCACCGCGAACCCCGCTGCCTTCGAGGCGACCGAGAGGAAGGTGGTGACGGTGGTCGGCGAGCCCTCGTAGACGTCCGGTACCCACGCATGGAACGGCGCGATCGACATCTTGAAGCCGAGGCCCGCCGCAACCAGCACGAAGCCGAGCACGAGCGCCAACTGCGTCTCGGCGGACCCCGCCTGCACGAAGGCGGCGATGCCCTCGAGCGAGGTCGTGCCGGAGAGGCCGAACAGGAACGCGAAGCCGTAGAGCAGCACGGCGGCGGCGACGGCCCCGCTCAGCAGGTACTTGATCCCCGCCTCCGAGGAGCGGTCGTCGCGGGCGATGCCGGCCAGCACGAACTGCGCGATCGAGGTCGTCTCGAGCGCGACGAAGATCGCGATCAGATCGTTGGACTGCGCCAGCAGCACCATCGCCCCGGTCGCCGTCAGCAGCAGCGCGAAGAACTCCGGGCGGTGCTCGACGCGCGAGAGGCCCTCGGAGGTGGCGATCACGACGGCCAGCGAGACGCCAATCAGCAGGAAGGTGAAGAACAGCGCGAAGCGGTCGACGACGATCGCGCCGGAGAGCGCGGGGCCCTCGATGCCCGAGGCCGCCTGCACGATCGCCCAGAGGCCCGCCGTGAGCAGCACGAGGATCGTGAGCGCGAGGACGGGCGCGCGGCGCGGCGCGATCAGGTCCGCCGTCATCACGACGCCCGCGCCGAGCAGCAACGCGAAGGCCGGGCCGATGTAGTGGATCTGTTCGTACCAGTTCATGCGGCCGCCTGCACGATCAGCGCGATCGGCTCGATGCCGAGTTCAACCACGTCGGTCAGCAGCCGCGGGTAGACGCCGACGCCGATGACGAAGACCAGCATCGCGCCCATCGCCGCGAGCTCCCACCACTCGGTCGCGTCGCCGAGGCCGGTCCAGCGCTCGTCGGCGGGCCCGGTGAAGACGCGCTGCACGGCCCAGAGGATGTAGCCCGCCGCCAGCACGACGCCGAAGACCGAGATGATCGTCGCCGCCGGGTGCACCTGCAGCGTCCCGGCGAAGACCGCGAACTCGGCGACGAAGCCGCTCAGCGCCGGCAGGCCGAGGGCCGCGAAGCCCGCGATGATCGCGACCAATCCGAGCAGCGGCATCTGGTGCAGCAAGCCGCTGAGGTCCGAGATCTGGCGCGTGTGCGTGCGGTCGTACATCAGCCCGACGACGATGAAGAGCAGGCCCGTGATGACGCCGTGCGAGAACATTTGCAGCGCGGCGCCGGAAAGACCGGCCGCCCCCATCGCGGAGACGCCGAGCAGCACGTAGCCCATATGCGAGACCGAGGAGTAGGCGACGAGCCGCTTCAGATCGCGCTGCTGCAGCGTGAGTATTGCGCCGTAGATCACGGTCACGGCGGCGATGATGGCGAGGATGACCCGGAAGTCCTGCGCCTCGCCGGGCAGGATCGGCAGCACGATGCGCAGGATGCCGTAGCCGCCCATCTTCAGCAGCACGCCGGCCAGCATCACTGAGACGGCCGTCGGCGCGTCGGTGTGGGCGTCGGGCAGCCAGCTGTGCAGCGGGAAGACCGGCAGCTTGACGAGGAAGGCGGCGATGATCAGCCAGAACACGAGGCTGAGCGGGACCAGCGCCTCGGTCGGCGGGTCCGCGGTGAGCACCGCGATGTCGAACGTCCCCGCCTGCAGGCCGAGCACGAGGAACCCGGCGAGCATCAGCGCCGAGCCGGCCATGGTGAACAGCAGGAACTTCATCGCGCTGTAGCGCGGCCGCCCGCTGCCCCAGATGCTGATCAGCATGTACATCGGGAGCAGCTCCAGCTCCCAGAAGAAGAAGAACTGGATCAGGTCGAGCGAGAGGAACACCCCGGCGACCGCGGTCTCGAGGATCAGCAGCCAGGCGAAATACTCCTTGACCCGCTTGTCGATGCGCCAGGAGACCAGCACCGAGGCCAGCCCGAGCAGCCCCGTGAGCAACACCAGCGGCGCGGAGAGGCCATCGACGCCGAGCACGTACTGCACCGCGAACCCGGTGTCGCCCGCGCGGATCCAGTCGAAGCGATCGATCAGCTGGTAGCCCTCGGCGGCGCGGTCGAGGCGGGCGAAGATCACGATCCCGAGCACGAAGGTGATCGTGCTGAAGAAGAGCGCGATCCAGCGCGCGTCGCCCGTGCGCGCGCGCGGCAGCGTCGCGATGATCAGGGCCCCGACGGCCGGCAGCAGCACGAAGACCGACAGCATCAGCGACCCACCACGTCAGTACCGAGCACCGCGACCGCCACGACGGCGATCACCACCCCGATGAAGAACAGCGAGGTGTAGGCCTGCACGTAGCCGGCCTCGGAGCGGCGCAGCGCGTCCCCGGCGAGCCGGGTGCCGGTGCCGATCCCGTTCGCGATCGCGTCGACGATGTAGCGGTCGAACAGCTCGGCGATGCGCTGCAACCCGGCGTTCAGGATCCAGCGCACGATGACCGTCTCCGCGAGGAAGTCGAGGTAGTACTTCTGCTCCACCACGCCCGGGAGCGGGCCGAGGCGGGCGGCGACATCCTCGGCGGCGGGCTTGCGGTAGACGTAGACCGCGGCAGCGACGCCGATGCCCGCGAGGGCGGCGACGAGCGAGGCGGCGACGACGATGCCCTCGATGTGCGGCTTGCCGTGCCGCAACTCGGCCGGCAGGGAGCCCTCGATCAGCTGCGTGAAGCCGCCGCCGAGGGCGAACAGCCCGGCGAAGACGGCCGGCACGGCGAGGATCAGCAGCGGGAACGCCATCGAGGGTGGGGACTCGTGGGGGACGGTCGAGTGGTCGCCGTGGCCGGCTTCGGGCTCCTCGCCGCCGCGGTACTCGCCCCAGAAGGTGAGGAAGATCGCGCGGAACATGTAGAGCGCGGTCATGAAGGCGACGAACACGCCGATCACGAACAGCAGCTTGTCGTGGTTCCAGGCGTCGAGCAGGATCTCGTCCTTGCTCCAGAACCCCGCGAGGGGGAAGACGCCGGACAGCGAGAGCGCGCCGATCACGAAGGTCACGTAGGTGATCGGCATGTACCCGCGCAGACCGCCCATGCGGCGCATGTCGAAGCTGTACGTCGCGTGGTTGACCGAGCCGGCGCCGAGGAAGAGCAGCGCCTTGAAGAAGGCGTGCGTGAAGAGGTGGAAGATCGCGGCCACGTAGCCGAGCACGCCCAGCGCCAGCACCATGTAGCCGATCTGCGAGATCGTCGAGTAGGCGAGCACGCGCTTGATGTCGGTCTGCACCAGCCCCAGCACGGCCGCCAGGAGCGCCGTGAAACCGCCGATGTAGGCCACGAGGTCCAGGATCTCGGCGGGAGCGGCCTCGAAGCTCGGGAACATGCGCGCGATCAGGTAGACGCCGGCGACGACCATCGTCGCCGCGTGGATCAGCGCGGAGACAGGCGTCGGGCCCTCCATCGCGTCCGGCAGCCAGATGTGCAGCGGGAACTGCGCGGACTTGCCGATGGCGCCCGAGAGCATGCCGAGCGTGAAGCCCGTCAGCACCGCCGCGGAGAGCGCGCCGCCGAGCGCGAGCTCGTTGATCTCGTGGATGTCGAAGGTCCCGGCCTTGCCCCAGATCAGCAGCACCGCGAGCAGGAAGGCGAAGTCGCCGAAGCGCGTGACGACGAACGCCTTCTTCGCGGCCGCCGCCGCCGAGGGACGGTGGAACCAGAAGCCGATCAGCAGGTACGAGGCAAGCCCGACCAGCTCCCAGTGCACGAACAACTGGAGCAGGCTCGATGCGAGCACCAGCCCGAGCATCGCCGCGGTGAAGAGCGACATGAAGGCGAAGTAGCGGGCGTACCCGCTGTCGCCGTACATGTAGCCGACCGAGTAGATCTGGACGAGCAGCGAGACGCTGGTGACGACCACGACCATGATCGCCGAGAGGCCGTCGATCCTCACGCCCATCTCGATGTGCAGGTCGAAGAGCGTCAGCCACTCGTGCGGGTGGAAGCCGAGCGCCTCGCCGTCCGCACCGATCGAGCTGTCGAGCGTCCACAGCGCGGCGAGCCAGGCGACGGCGAGCGCGGCGATGGTGAGCTGTCCGGCCCACTCGTCGCGCAGCCGCTGGACGCCGAACAGCCGCCGCGCGATCAGCCCGGCGGTGATCAGCAGCGTCGAGGCGACCGGGGCGAAGTAGATCGCCCAGACGACGGCTTCCGGGACTTGACCGAGCAGCATCAGGCCTCGCCAGCTTGTCTTGGGCTTGCGGGTGTGCGCATCGCCGCTAGATCTTGTTCAGCACTTCGCGGGCGACGTGGGTCTTGCCGTCGGGCGCCCAGATCTCGCGGGGCGCGGACATCGGGCCGATTTCGAGGGGCGGCACGATGCGTACGGAGACGGCTTCCGTGTTGAACAGCTCCCACCACATCGCTGCGGCGTAGCCGTCGGGCGCGTCCATGAACTTCACCCACATACGCCCCTCCGCCTACCAGCGCATCAGGTTGATGCGATCGAGGTCGACGGTCTCGCGCCGCCGGTAGATCAACACCGCCATCGCGAGGGCGACCGCGGCCTCGGCGGCGGCCACCGTGAGCACGAAGATGACGAAGACGTGGCCCGCGAGCGGGGCGTCGCCGCCGTCGAAGGCGCCGCCGAAGCGCGAGAACGCGAGGAAGGTGAGGTTGACGCCGTTGAGCATCAACTCGACGCCCATCAGCACCGCGATCGCGTTGCGCTTGGAGAGCGCGATGGCGATCCCGGCGCCGAAGATCATCGCGCCCACGGTCAGGTAGTGGGCCAGCTCGACGCTCATGCCGGCTCGTCCTCTCGCACCAGCACGATCGCGCCGATCAGCGCGGCGAGCAACAGCACCGAGGCGATCTCGAAGGCGAGCACGTAGCGCCCGAGCAGCGCATCGCCGATCGCGTCGGCGGTGGTCTCGAAGGACTGGCCGGCAAGCGCGGCGCCGCCGAGCGCGCCCCACTCGGCATCGATCGCGATGATCGCGACGACCACGGCGAACGCGCCACCGAGCAGCACGCCGGGCACGACGAAGAGCGAGTTGCCGTTGTCGCGCCCCGCGAGCGGGGTGAGCATCACGGCGAAGACCATCAGCACCGGAATCGCGCCCGCGTAGATCAGCACCTGCGCGACCGCGATGAAGTCCGCGGAGAGCGTGAGGAACAGCCCCGCGGTGGCGACGAAGGAGAGCACGAGCAGCGCTACGGCGTGAATCAGGTTCCTCGCGAGGAAGACGCCGACGGCGGAGCCCACCGCGATCGCGGAGAGCAGCCAGAACGCGACGATGATGCCCGCGGAGTCCATCAGGCCCCCGTCCCCATCTCCAGCACGCCGGGCTCCGCTGCGCCGAGCCTGCGCGCCGCCTGCATTCCACCGACGTCCTCGGTGAGCACCGGCTTCCGCACTGCCTCGTGCTCCGGGCGGTAGCCGAGGCGGCGCGCCCACTCGCGCAGGAGGATGACGGCGGCCGCCCAGTTCACGATCGCGAAGAGCCCGAGGCTGACGATGCCCTCGACCTCCCAGCGCGCGAACAGGGACGCCTCGGCGGCGACGATCAGCAGGTTGACGAGCGAGAGCGGGATCAGGAACTGCCAGGCGAAGCGCATCAACTGGTCCAGGCGGAAGCGCGGCAGCGTGCCGCGCAGCCAGATCAGCAGGAAGTACGCCGCCGAGATCTTGGCCAGGAGGATCAGGTAGCCCGGTATCCACTCCTCGAGGCCGAACAGCGACCAGCCGCCAAGGAAGAGCGTCGCCGTCAGCGCCGCCACGAAGAGCGCGTTACCCAGCTCGACGGCGTAGAAGAGCCCGAACTTCATCCCGGAGTACTCCGTGTGGAAGCCGGCGACGATCTCGGACTCCGCCTCGGCGATGTCGTTGGGTGTGCGGTTCAACTCGGCGGTCGCCGAGAAGAAGTAGGTCAGCATCGCCAGCGGCAGCAGCGCGGCGAACCAGGCGTTGTGCGTCGATTGCCACTCGACGATCGTCGAGAGCTGCATCGAGCCGCTCAGCAGCACCACGGAGAGCAGCGCGAGGGAAAGCGGGATTTCGTAGGAGATCATCATCGCGATCGTGCGCATCGCGCCGAGCAGCGCGTAGTGGTTATTCGACGACCAGCCGGCCATGAAGATCGCCAGCGTCGTGAGCGAGCTGACGGCGATCAGGAAGAGGATCCCGACGTGCGCGTCGAGGTAGGCCATCTGCCCGCCCCACGGAATCGGTCCCCAGGCGACGATCATCGGGATGAAGATGATCGCGGGCGGGAGGAAGAACATCGCCGCGTCCGCGCCGCGCGGCATCAGCACTTCCTTCTGGATCAGCTTGAGCGCGTCGGCGACCGGCTGCAGCAGGCCGAAGGGCCCGACGCGGTTCGGCCCTCGGCGGATCTGCATGCGGCCGATCAGCCGCCGCTCGACCCAGATCAGGATCAGCAGCGCGCCGCCGACGAGACTGAGGATGCCGGTGGCGCCGAGCAGCGCCGTCACGGCGTACGAGATCCAGTGCTGGCCGAGGAAGTCGAGGATGCCCGGCTGCTGCGCGTTGCGATCGTCCAGCCACTCGCGCAGCGCCTCGACGCCGATCCCGAGATCGCGCACGTCGTACCACTGCCCATCGAGCTGGCCGTCGATCACGACGTAGCCGATGGCGACGTTGACGGCGAGGAAGCCAAGCGCGACGAGCGCGCCGAGCACCATCAGCGCGCGCGGCACCACGCGCTGCGGGAGCCGCTTGCCGGTTCGCAGCGAGCTCATCGGTCGATCTCCCCGACGACGATGTCGACGGAGCCGAGCGCGACAATCGCGTCCGGCAGCGAGGCGCCGGTCGCCATCTCGCGCAGCAGCGAGAGGTTGATCAGCGAGGGCGCGCGAATGTGGAAGCGGAACGGCGCGGAGCCGCCGTCGGAGACGACGTAGAAGCCGAGCTCGCCGCGCGGGCCCTCGACGCGGGCGTAGGCCTCGCCGGGATCGGGCCGCAGCGCGAGCGGGATCTGCGTCTTGTGCGGGCCGGACGGCAGCGCGTCCAGCGCCTGGCGGATGATGCGCGTCGACTGGCGGACCTCCTCGAGGCGCACGAGGAAGCGGTCGTACGCGTCGCCCCGCCGCCCCACCGGGATCTCGAAGTCGAAGCGCTCGTAGCCGCAGTAGGGCTCGGCCTTGCGCAGATCCCAGGGCACGCCCGAGCCGCGCAGCATCGGCCCGACGAGCGAGCCGTTGATCGCGTCCTCGGCGGTGATGATGCCGACGCCGCGGCCGCGCGCGAGCAGGATCTCGTTGTCGACGAGCAGCTCCGCGTACTCCTCGATGCGCTCCGGCAGCTCATCGACCAGCGAGTTGATCGCCGGGTAGAACTCGTCCGGCGGGTCGAAGGCGACGCCGCCGATGCGCATGTAGTTGGTGGTGAGGCGCGCGCCGCAGGTCATCTCGAACAGATCGAGGATGCGCTCGCGCTCGCGGAACATGTACATCAGGGGCGTCTGCCAGGCGCCGGCGTCGTTGACGAACGTGCCGTTCGCCATCGAGTGGCTGGCGATGCGCTGCAACTCCGCGAAGATCACGCGCAGGACCGAGGCGCGCTCCGGCACCTCGACGCCCGCGAGGCGCTCGACAGCCAGGCAGTAGCCGAGGTTCCCGCTCATCGCCGCCAGGTAGTCGGCGCGGTCGGTGAAGGGGATGTTCTGCGTGTAGGTGCGCTCCTCGGCGAGCTTCTCCATCGAGCGGTGGAGGTAGCCGACGACCATCTCGACGTCCTGGATGCGCTCCCCGTCCATGACGACGCGCAGCCGGAACACCCCGTGGGTGGAGGGGTGCTGCGGCCCGATGTTCAGGACGTAGGGCTCGGTCGCGGTGGTCATTGCAGCACCGTCATCGCGCCTGCACCCCGGGTTCCTCGAAGGGGAACTTCGGCAGGCCGGGGTGGTGTTCGGGGATCTGCAGGAAGTCCTTGCGCAGCGGGAAGCCGGGGTAGCCCTCCCAGAGGAACATGCGACGCAGATCCGGGTGGCCCTCGAAGCGGATGCCCATCAGGTCGTAGGCCTCCCGCTCCTGCAGCAGCGCGCCCTTGTAGACGCCATAGACGCTGGGCAGCGAGGGCTCGTCGTGCTCGCCGATGATCGCCTTGATGACGATCTGGTGGTTCCGGTCGAGCGATTGCAGATGGTAGACGACCTCGAAGCGGTCGTAGCGGTCGACGGCGCAGAGGCTGCTGAGCTGCCGCGCGTCGAGGTCGGCGTCGTCGTGGAGGAAGCGCAGCACGTCGGCGATGCGCTCGGGCCGCACCTCCACCCACTCGTCGGTCGCGCGCAGGATGGCGTCCGGGACGGCCGCGGCGAGGGGCGCCGCGACGGCCTCGCCGCTCAGCTGCCGGGGGCCGGCCGGCACGCTAGCGCCACTCCAGCGCGCGGCGCCGCCAGGCGTAGGCGAGGCCGAAGGCGAGCACGCCGACGAAGATCGCGGCCTTGAACAGCGCATCGGTATTGAGCACGCCGTGCTGCAGCGCCCACGGATAGAGGAAGACGACCTCCACGTCGAAGATCACGAAACCGAGGGCGAAGAGGTAGTAGCGCGCGTTGAACTGGCCCCAGGCGTTGCCCTCGGACTCGACGCCGCACTCGTAGGTGGCGTGCTTGATCGGGTCGGGGTTGCTGGGCCGGCGGCGCAGCAGGTAGAAGCCGAACGAGGCAATGAGCGGGAGCGCGGGAAAGAGCACGCCGAAGAGAATCAGTACCCCGACGCGTCCGAACTGCTCTGGAATCACCCGGGCGCGCTCCTCAGCGGTCCCCGCCAGAGGGCTGCGCGTCCCCCGAACCGGGACGCCGCGACCCGCCAACGGGCCCCCGAACCGCTCGGTCCGGCATCGAGCGAGAAGGTAGCACCGGCCCCTACAGCGCGCCAGCGCCAGCCGCGCCCGAGGGGCCGCTGTCTTCCTGCTGGCCCTCGCCGGAGGCGGCGTCGCGCTCTTGCTGCTGGTACTCCTCGCGGCTGACCTCCATGCGCTCGAAGTCGTAGCCGTCGCGGCGGACGGAGCGGAGGCGGCGGAAGCCGGCGCGGCGGAAGGCGTGCTGCGCGCGCTCGTTGCTGGTCAGCGTGTGCAGGTAGACGCGCCGCAACTCCAGTTCCCCGAAGAGGTGCCCCAGCAGGCAACGGACGGCCTCGCTGCCGTAGCCCCTCGACCAGTACGCGCGGTGCCCGATCGTGATGCCCAGCTCGGCCTCCGCGAGGTACGAGTCGTAGCCGTAGTACATGACGTTGCCGATGTGCGTCCCGCTCTCGCGGTCCTCGATCGCGAAGGTGCGGCGGAATTTGGAGGGGCGGCGCAGCTCCTCCGAGATCGTCGCGCTGTAGGCGCGGAAGGTCATCGTGATCGGCCGTGTCGCGTCGTAGTCGGCGAGTTCGCGGTCCTTGCGCCAGGTGTAGTCGCGCCGGGCGTCCTCGATCTGCTTCTCGCGCAGGCGCACGAGGCGGCCCTCGGCGATCACCCGCCGCGCGGTGGCCGTCATCGCGGCGCCCCGTCGGCGCAGAGCGCCTCGATCGCCCGCTCGACGATCGCGCGCTCGTTGGCGTAGGTCATGCGCTTGCACGCCTCGTGCGCGTCGTACCACTCGACCAGGTCGTGCTCCCCGTCGTGGCCGTCGATGCCGCCGCCGATCGGCTGCATCAGGTAGTGGTGGACCACCTTGTTGACGCGCCCGCCCTCGCCGGGCGATTCGTACGAGTAGCGGATCGAGCCGAGCGGTTCGCCCCCGTCGATGGCGACGCGCAGCCCCGTCTCCTCGGAGACCTCGCGCAGCGCCGTCTGCTCGATGCTCTCGCCGTCATTGGGCTTGCCCTTGGGCAGCGCCCAGAGGCGCTCGCGCGGCCGCGCGACGAGCACGACCTCGAGGCCGGAGGGGCCGCCGCGGCGATAGACGACGCCGCCTGCCGACCAGATCTCGCGCACCCCGTCCTGAGCGCTCATCAGTCGTCGGCCCATGGGAGGGGTGATTCCTCGGCGGGATCGACGGACATCATCCGCGCTTCCTCGGCAGCCAGTCCCGCCGCCGCGGCGATGTGCGGCTCGGGGCTGCGCAGCAGATCCCGCAGGATCTGCTCGGCACGGTCGCCGGCGATCTCGCCCAGGGCACGGATCGCGGCCACCTGCACCTCCTCCTCCTCGTCCTCGAGCAGCAGGGTGAGGGGCTCGACGGCGGCCTCGAGCAAGAGATTGCCAGCGGAGATCGCAGCGGCGGCTCGCACATCCTCGTCTTCGTCCTCGAAGGTCTGGATCAGCACTGGCAGCCAGTCGTCGGAGCCGTGGCGGCCCATCGCGGCCACCGCGGCCAAGCGCATGCGCGTGCTGCCCGTCTCGTAGTGCTCGGCGATCAGCTCGGCGACCCACTCCTCCGAGGAGGCGCCGAGGGCGCTGAGCGCCGTGCCGCGCACCTCGTCCTCATCCGTCACGTCCTCGATGCGCTCGCGCAGCGTGTCGAGCATCCGCTCGCCCAGCTCCAGCGGCAGCATCCCGAACTCGTTGCTGACGACGAAGCTGGCGAGGCCGGCGGCGGCGGCGGCTCGCACGCTCGCCTCGGCGTCGTCGCCGGCGATGTCGAGCAACACCGCGGCGTACTCGGGGCGCTCGCTCTCCCAGAGCCCGCGGATCGCGAGGATGCGCGTCGCGATGTCCGGGTCGTGCAGCGCGGAGAGCTGGATGCGCTCGAAGTCGAGCGTCGCAGCCTCGTCGGCCAGCTGCTGGAGCGCCGCGAGGAAGTCGCGCCGCCGGTTCGGCGTCAGCCGGCTCCAGAGGGCGAAGACGCGCCCGACGGTGGCGTCGTCAGGGCTGCTGAGCGCGGGCAGGTCGGCGAAGGCGATCGGCCCCGTCTCGTCCGCGATCGCGGCGAGCACGTCCACCGCGGCCGGGTACTCGCGCTGCCGATCATCGGCGAACGGATCGCCGTCGCTTCCGGCGCCGTCCGTCGCATCGGGAGGACTCATGGGCGACCTCCGAGGGGGAGTCTATCAGCGCCTATCGTCAGCGGCCCGGCGCTCAGGCGAGTTCCGACATCGGATCGCGCTCGAGCAGCGCCGCCAGCGCCTCCTGCGGCGAGATCTGCTCGTCGAGGATCGCCTGCAGCGCGGACGCGATCGGCAACTCGACGCCGAGGCGCGCCGCGAGCCGCAACGCCGCCGGCGTCGTCGAGACGCCCTCGACGGTCTCGCCGATGCTGGCGAGGGCGTCCGCGGGGCTCGCGCCGCCGCCGATCAGCTCGCCGAGGCGGCGGTTGCGCGCGAGCGGGCTGTAGGAGGAAGCCATCAGATCGCCCACGCCGGCGAGCCCCTGGAAGGTCAGCGGATCGGCGCCGGCGGCCACGCCGAGCCTCGAGATCTCGGCGAGGCCGCGAGCGATGAGCGCGGCCTTCGCGTTGTCGCCGAAGCCGAAGGCGTCCTCCATTCCGGCCGCGATCGCGATGATGTTCTTGAGCGCGCCGCCGAACTCGACCCCGACGACGTCGCGGCTGGTGTAGACGCGGAAGGACGCGCTGTGGAAGGCCGCGCGAATCGCCTCCAGCGAGGGGTCTGCGGAGGCGATCACGGTCGCGCCCGGGAGCCCGGCGGCGACCTCGCGAGAGAGATTCGGCCCGGACAGCGCGGCGAGCGGCCGCCCCGGCAGTTGCGAGGCCAGCACCTCCGTCATGCGGCGTCCGCTCTCGCTCTCGATGCCCTTGGAGCCGGAAAGCAGCGGCGTGGAGGGCGGCACGTGCGCCGCGACGGCGGCGGCGTTGTCCGCCATCGTCTGCGCCGGCACGACGAAGCAGATCAGGTCGGCGGCCTCGAGCGTGGTGGGGTCGGAGGAGATCGCGAGGCCCGGCGGGAACGTCACGCCGGGCAGGCGATGGAGCTCGCCGTCCGTGCGCAGGCGCTCGGCTTCCTCGTCGCTGCGCGTGAGCAGGGTGACCGCGACGCCGTTGCGCGCGAGCAGGACCGCGATCGTCACGCCCCAGCCGGTCGCCCCGACGACGGCGGCCCGGCGGATCGGCGCCGGGGCCGCCTCGCGCTCAGGCACCGCCCGTACGCGTGGAGCCGCCCTGACCGAGCTTCGGCTCCACGCCGGCCAGCAGGCGGCGAATGTTGCCGATGTGGCTGAGCTCGATCGAGGCGGTCACCGTGAGGGCGAACAGCAGATAGTGCGGCGGCAGCCATCCGGCGGCGACCAGGGCCACGATCGCGAGGCACCCCGCAGCCGTGGCGGTCACCGTCGTCAGCGACGCGTAACGCGTCGCCGCCAACGCGATGGCGGCGCAGGCAATCAGGATCAGGCCGGCGATGGGAGCAATCACCGCGAACGCGCCGAACGCGGTCGCCGCGCCCCGGCCACCCCGGAAGCCGGCGAACAGCGGGAACATGTGACCGGCCACCGCGGCGACGCCGCCGAGCGCGACCGCCCACGGGTCGTCGAAGACGAAGCGCCCGATCAGGATCGGCACGACGCCCTTCATGATGTCCGCGGCGCCGACAATCAGCGCCGCCCCCCAGCCCAGTGAGCGCAGCGTGTTGGTGAAGCCGCTCTTGCCGGAGCCGTAGTCGCGCACGTCCACGCCCCTGTAGACGCGACCGACCAGCACGCCGAACGGGATAGACCCGATCAGGTAGCCAACGAGGACGAGCAGTGCGGCAATCACGCGAGGGCCCCCACCTGTTCCGGCGTGCGACTGCGGAAACGCATCCGGATCGCCGTCCCCTCGAACCCGAAGGCGTCGCGGATGCGGTTTTCCAGGAACCGACGATAGGCGAAATGGAGCAGGTCTGGATCATTTACGAAGAAGACAAATGTGGGCGGCGCCACCTCGGCCTGCGTGACGTACAGCACCTTGAGCCGGCGCTGACCCTGGTAGCGGGGCGGGTGCTGCGCCACCGCCCGCAGCAGCACGCGATTCAGCTCCGAGGTCTGCACGCGGCGCTGCCGCACCTCCTCGACATGGATCGCAAGCTGCAACAGCTCCGGGATGCCGTCGCCGGTCAGCGCCGAGGTGAAGTGGACCGGCGCCCAGGGCGCGAAGCGGTAGCGGTGGTCGATGCGCTTGGCGAACTGGTGGCGATCGGTGCCGGGCTCGGAGAGATCCCACTTGTTGACGGCGAGCACCAGCCCAGTCCCGCGCTCGATCGCGTACCCGGCGATGTGCGTGTCCTGCGCCGCGACCGGCTCCGAGGGGTCGATCAGCAGCACCACCACGTCCGCGCGCGCGATCGCGCGCTCCGCCTGCTGCACGGAGTGACGCTCCGCGCCGCGCCCGATCTTCCCGCGGCGACGGATCCCCGCGGTATCGACCAGCACCATCGACCGCCCCTCCCAGGCGAACGGCGAATCGATGGAGTCGCGGGTCGCGCCGGGCACCTCGGAGACGATCACGCGCTGCTCGCCGAGGATCGTGTTCACGAGCGAGGACTTGCCGACGTTGGGACGCCCGACGATCGCGATGCGCAGCGGGAGCGCGCCGTCCTCGCCGCTGTCGGGTTCGTCCGGCGCCTCCGGCAGCGCCTCGAAGACGAGGTCGAGCAGATCGCCGATGCCCTCGGCGTGGTAGGCGGAGATCAGCAACGGATCGCCGAGGCCGAGCGCGTGCGCCTCGTGCACGTTGCTGCGCGACTCGCGGCGGTCGCTCTTGTTGGCGACGACGAGCACGGGCCGGTCGGAGCGGCGCAGTTGCTCGGCGATCGCGTGGTCCGCCGCCGTCAGCCCACTGGCCGCGTCGACCACGAACAGCAGCAGCGCCGCTTCCGAAAGCGCCTGCCCGACCTGCTCCCGGATCGGCGCGTCGAAGGGATCGTCGGTGGGCCCCTCAAGGCCGCCGGTGTCGACGACGCGGAACTCGCGGCCGCGCCAGCGGCAGTTGCCGTACTGGCGATCGCGCGTGGTGCCGGGCAGGCGCTCGACGAGCGCGCGGCGCGAGCGCGTGAGCCGGTTGAACAGCGCGGACTTGCCGACGTTCGGACGCCCGACGATTGCGACCAGCGGCGCTTCCCGGGTCATTCGTCGCTCTCCGCGGTGGCGTCCGGCACAGCCTCTGTTGGCGTTGCCGTCGCCGTTGCTGTCGGTGTCGGCGTCGCGATCGCCTCAAGCGTAAGCTCAAGCAGCGGGGGTCGCACTTCTCGCACGCGAACCCCCGGCGGCGCCTCGATCAGCACATCGACCTGTGAGACGCCGGCCTCGAGGCCGCTCGCATCGACCTCGGCGCGGAGATCGCGGGCGTCGAGCGCGTTGAGAATCGGCAGATCTCCTTCAATCACGACCGTCACGACCAACTGGCCGAGCGCGCCCCTGAGGCCGGTGGGCACCCCGGTCAGCCTCGGGACGACCGTGATGGCAGTCGATCCCTGGATCGGCGCGATCGAGACGATCACGTCCACGTCCTCCGGCGACACGGCGCTGACTCCCGGCGGCAGGCTCGGCGAGCGGACGACGCTCAGGCTCGCGCGCACGCCGTCGAGCAGCACCTGGCCAAGCTTGAGGCTGTCGATCGCCTGGAGCACGTCGAAGCTTCCCTCGACGACGAAGACGCCGGGCTGAATCTGGACGCCTTCGACGCGGTAGCCGGGCGCCGGTTGCCCGAGCAGCTGGACATCGAGCGGCACGGTGCGAGTAAGCACCGTCTGCTCGATCGCGACCTCGATGCGGACGTTGGGCGGAACGATCGTGACGCCTCGGATCTCCCCGCCCCCGGCGCCGCGGGCGACCAGCCGGAGCGATTGATCGATTCCGAGGGTGAGCCCCGTGACGTTGATGTCCGCCCCGGCGCTCACCACCAGGTCGACGAGCGACTCCGGGCCGGAGACCTCGACGACGTCCGGGTCGGGCACGGCTTCGCCGGCGGCGAAGCCGCGGGGCAGGGTGCCGACAATGCGCGCAGCGACGGGAATCTCGCGCGTCACGATCTGCTCGAGGTTCACCAGGATCTCCGGCGGATCGACGCTGATCACGCGCACCCCGCGCGCATCGTTGACCTCCACGCGCACGGGCACGGTCTGCTCCCGCGCGCTGAGGCCGTTGAGGTCGACGATGGCTCGGAAGTTGGCGCTGGTGAGGCTGTCCCAGCGATCCTCGGGCGCCGCGATGCGGATGCCCGCGGACGGCAGGGCATTGGCGACGGCGACCTCGCGCCCGACGTTGACGGCGACCACCTCGATCGGACTGGCGAACAGCCCGCTGCGCGTCGGGTTCTCCTCCTCCGTGACGAAGAACCAGACCGCGATGCCGAGCCCGATCGAGAGCAGCAGCAGTCCGGGCGTGGCGCGCACCGAGTTGAAGGCGCGCCACCAGAAGCCGGCGAGCATCTCGCGCAGGTCGGTGAGCGGCGAGCGCGGGAAATGCGAGCGCGCCATCTCAGGAAGCCTCGTGCCGGGACGCGGCGCCGTCGGACGATGAAAGCCCGGATGGCGAATCATCGCCGGCCAGGGCGAACATCTGGCGGAGTTGCGAGCGCAAGCGCTCCTCGTCCAGATCCATCAGCATCCGCCCCTGCGACGCCAGCGAGATCGCGCCGCTCTCCTCGGAGACGGTGACGACCACGGCGTCGCTGCCCTCGGTGATGCCGAGGGCGGCGCGGTGGCGCATGCCGAGGTCCGCGGGGAGCGGGGCCTCGGAGAGCGGCAGGGTGCAGCCGGCGGCGATGATGCGGTTCGAGCGCACGATCACCGCGCCGTCGTGCAGCGGCGTGCCGGGCGCGAAGATGCTGCCGAGGATCTCGGGCGTCAGTTCCGAGCCAAGCGACACCCCGGTGTCGATCACCTCCTGCAGCCCGGTCTCACGCTCCATCACCACCAGCGCGCCGTGCGACTGGCGTGAGAGCCGCTGGGCCGCCCGGACGACGTGCTCGATGCTCTGTTCCTGGTGTGCGCGGACGAGCGAGGGTCGCCAGCCGGTCCGTCCCAGCCGCTCCAGGGCGCGGCGGATCTCCGGGTGGAAGACGATGACCACGCCAATCACGAGACCGGTGATGATGCGTTCGAGGATCCAGTTCACGACGGTCAGGTCGAAGATGCGGGCGAACAGGAACGTGCCGAAGAGCAGCACGGAGACGCCGCGCAGCACGGTCATCGCGGTGGTGCCGCGCAGCAGCAGCAACAGCCAGTAGATCGCCACCGCGATCAGCAGGATGTCGAGCACCGCGCCCGCATCGAGGCGCTCCGCGACATCGCGCACGCCGTCCGGGATTTCCGGCACCTGAACGCCTCCCCTTCCGGACCGTGCGTGCTGTGCCGGGGAAGGCGCTGCGCTCCCCGCGGCCCGCTATCAGCCGGCGCCGCCGCCAAGCAGCCAGGCGAGCAGCGCCTGCTGCGCGTGCAGGCGATTCTCCGCCTGATCGAAGATCACCGAACGCGGCGACTCCATCACCCCGGCGCTGATCTCCTGGCCGCGGTGCGCGGGCATATCGTGCATCACCAGCGCGTCGGGCGGCGCGGCGTCGAGCAGCTGCTCATCGAGGCGGAACGCCTCGAACGCCTCGAGGCGACTCACCAGCTTGTCCTCGTCGCCCATCGAGGCCCACACGTCCGTGTAGACGGCGGCGGCATCGCGCACTGCCTCCGCGGGATCGGCGAAGCGCTCGATGCGGCCGCCCCCGGCGGCGGCGTGTGCGCGTTCGACGTCGGAATCGCTCAACGCGTAGTCCTCGGGCGAGGCGCAGCGCAGCTCGATGCCCGCGAGCACGCTCGCATAGGCGAGCGAACGCGCGACGTTGTTGCCCTCGCCGAGGTAGGCGACGCGCAGGCCGCGCAGCGACGAGAAGCGCTCGCGCAGCGTCAGCAGATCGGCGAGCGCCTGGCAGGGATGCTCGCTGTCACTCAGCGCGTTGATCACGGGGACCCCGGCCCACTCCGCGAACTCGAGGACCGTGTCATGCGCGTAAGTGCGGGCGGCGATGCCGTGCACCATCCGCCCGAGCACCCTCGCGATGTCGCGCACCGGCTCGCGCTCGCCGGGGCCGATCTCCTGCGGTCCGAGGTAGATCGCACGTCCGCCGAGCCGCTGCATCGCGACCTCGAAGGAGACGCGCGTGCGCAGCGAGGGCTTCTCGAAGACGAGCGCCAGCGAGCGCCCGGCAAGCACCGGCCCGCAGCCGTCGCGCTTGATCGCGAGCGCGGCGTCGAGCAGATCGCCGAGTTCGTCCGGCGAGAGATCGAGGATCGAAGAAAAGTGGCGGGGAGTCACCGCTAGCTCCTGCTGGTCCGGTGTCATTCGGTGTGTCGGCTGCCATCCAGTATATGCCGCCAAACGCCCCAGTCGCCCTCCCCCGAGGGCTGGCCACTGATCGGCGCCCGGCGGCGCGTTCCCGCCCCCACTCCCCGCGGGAGAGGGCTGGAGTGAGGGCCCTCCGATCCGGCCGCCCTCTCCCTGGGTGAGAGGGCGGGGGTGAGGGGCACGCCGGACTTCCGAGGGGCAACGAGCCTCCGAGGCCGCGCGCGTCTCTCCTGTGGGGGCTGCGCCCCCACGCCCCATCCCGGACGAGCCTGCGCTGCGCGCGGCTCTGGCCCACCCACCCGCCCTCGGACTTTCCTTCTGTGGGGGCTGCGCCCCCACGCCCCCGCCGGATCGGACGCCGCAGGCGCAGCTATCGAGGGCGTCCCGCCCCTGCTCACCGCGGGAGTGGGCTGGGGTGAGGGGCACGCCGGACTTCCGAGGGGCAACGAGCCTCCGAGGCCGAGCGCGTCTCTCCTGTGGGGCTGCGCCCCCACGCCCCATCCCGGACGAGCCTGCGCTGCGCGCGGCTCTGGCCCACCCACCCGCCCTCGGACTTTCCTTCTGTGGGGGCTGCGCCCCCACGCCCCCGCCGGATCGGACGCCGCAGGCGCAGCTATCGAGGGCGTCCCGCCCCTGCTCACCGCGGGAGTGGGCTGGAGTGCGGGCGGCGTCAGGCCTCGGCGTCGCCGGGAAGCGCGGGCGGCGGGAGCAGATCGGCGACAGCACCGGCGAGTTCGAGCAGGGACTGGTCGCCACCGTGCCGCCCGACGAGCTGGACGCCGATCGGCAAGCCGCCCTCGCCCGTGCCGCTGGGCAGGGCGACGCAGGGCAGGCGCAGCAGCGTCCAGACACGGTTGCAGAGCGGGTCGCCCGTGGAGGAGAGCCCGGCGGGGGCCTCGCCCGGCGCGCTCGGCGTAAGGAAGGCGTCGACCTGCGCGAACGTCTCGCTGACCGCCGCGCGGCAGTGCAGGGCCAGCGATTCGGCCTCGCTGCGCGCGGGGCCGCCGAGGGCGCGGCCGGCCTCGATCAGCTCGCGCAGCGCGGGGCTGAGGCCGTCGCGCTGCTCGCGGTACTCGCGCGCGAAGGCGCTCGCCGCACCTGCCGCGACGATCGCGTCCCAGGCCCCGCCCAGTCCGTCGCACTCGGCCGGCAGATCGAGCTGGGAGACCTGCCCGCCCGCCGCCTCGATCGCCGCGGCCGTCTCCTCGATGGCGCGTTGCCCTGCAGGCGAGACGCGCCCCCACTCGACCGTGCGGACGACGCCGATGCGCAGTGGCGGCGAGGGCGCGTCGAGCGCGGCCGACTGCGTGGTGCTGAGCACCGCCCCGACGAGGGCGAGATCCTCGATGCTGCGGGCGAACCAGCCGACCGTGTCGAGCGCCGTGGCCAGTGGGTGCACGCCGTCGCTGTTGACGAAGCCGTAGGTCGGCTTGAAGGCGAAGATGCCGCAGAACGCGGCCGGACGGATCGTCGATCCGCCGGTCTGGGAGCCGAGGGCGAACGGGACCATGCCGTCGGCGACCGCGGCCGCGGAGCCGCTGGACGACCCGCCGGGCGTGTGATCCGGGTGGTGCGGGTTCCGCGTCGCGCCGGGCGTGCGGAAGGCGAACTCGGTCGTCACCGTCTTCCCGAGGACCAGCGCGCCCGCCTCGCGGAGCGCGGCCACGGTGGCGCTGTCGCTGGCCGGCTGGTGGCCCTCGTAGAGCGGGGAGCCGTACGCGGTCGGCAGCTCGGCGGTGTCGAAGATGTCCTTCACCCCGAACGGCACGCCGTGCAGCGGCCCCACCGGGGCCGCGGCGTCCGCTGCGGCGGCGCGGGCGAGCGCGTCCGCGGGATCGAGCGCCGCCCAGGCCTGGATCAGCGGCTCGCGCGCCTCGATCCGCGCAAGGCAGGCGCGGACAAGTGCTTCCGAGGTCAGCGAGCCATCGGCGATGCGGCGCGCGGCCTCGCTGGCGGTGAGGCGTGCGGGGTCGTTGGCGTGGTCACTGGGAGCTGTCACGGGAGCGAATCTTTCCTCGGGCGCGAGCTGCGGGTAGCGCGTATGAAACGCCGCCCGCGCTATGCTACGCGCCGCCGCGCCCTGCAGGCAGGCGCGCGAGGAGCGCGACGAGCAGCGGAGGGGATGCACCATGGCTCAACGGCGGATCCCGCGCCCGTTCAACCTGCTCTGGGGCGGCGGCAGAATCATCGAGGAGGCGGCGATCGAGGGCGGGCTCCACGCACCCTCGCTGCAACTGATGCGCTACGAGACGGGCGAGAAGGCCGGCCAGATGGCGATCCGCTTCGCCGCCTACGACCCCGAGGGCGAGCTTGAACGCCGCTCCCTGATCATCAACGAGCGCGAGCTGCGCCCGCTTCGCAAGGAACTCGATCGCTCGCCGCGGCTTAAGGCGCTGCTGCGCCAGCTGCTCGAGGACGAGGAGTAGCCCCGGCGCGTGTCGCACCTCCAGAGGCTTCGCGGCGCGCCGGGAGCGCGCGCGGCGCTCCAGATCGCGCTCGGCCTCGCTATCGTCGCGGCCCTCGCGGTCCTCGCGCTGCGGCCGGGCGAGCCGCGCGGCATCGAGATCGAGACGCGTGATCCCGGGCCGGGCATCGATGAGATCCGCGTCGATGTCTCCGGCACGGTGCTTGAGCCGCAGGTGGTGACCGCCGCGCCCGGCGACCGCGTCAGCGACGTGATCGCCCTCGCGGGCGGGCTCGCCGCGGACGCCGACACGGCCCCGCTCAACCTTTCGCGCCGCGTCGTCGACGAGGACGCCGTGCGCGTCCCGCGGCTCGGCGAGGCGGCGGCGCTGCTGGACGTGAACAACGCCACCCTCGAGCAACTGGACGCGCTCCCCGGCATCGGGCCGGCCTACGCAGCCGCGATCGTCGCCGAGCGTGAGCGCTCGGGTCCGTACGCAACGACGGATGACCTCACCGCGCGCGGAACGATCCCGGAGCACGTCTACGAGGGCATCCGCGACATGATCGCGGCGCGGTGAGCGGGCGGCTTCCCGCACTGCCGCTGGCGGCGGTGGCGTTCATCGCGGGCTGCATCAGCGGCGCGCTGATCGGCGGGCCCTGGACCGTGACGCTGCTGGCGGCGCTCGCGGCCGGCGCGGCCGTGGCGCTGGTGCGCCTCCGGCGCGGGGCCTCAACGCGAGCGCTGCTGGTCCTGGTCGCCGTCGTCGCCCTCGCTGCCGCCGGGCACGCGCGCGGCAGCGAGGCGGACTCGCGCGCCCCGCCGCCGCTCGCCAGCCTCGAGGGTATGCACGAGATCACGGGCGTCGTGCGCTCCGACCCGCGGGTCTCGGGCGCGATCACGCGCCTCGATCTCCGGGTCGAGTCTGTCGACGGCGCGGCGGCGGAGGGCGGGCTGCGGCTCAGGCTGCCCTCCCCGCTGCAGCCGCTGAGGGCGGGCGACCGCATCGTCGCGACGCTGGAGGTCGAGCGCCCGGGCGCCTTCGACGAGTTTGACTACGCGACGTTCCTGCGCAGCCGCGGCATCCACGCCGTCGCGGCCTACCCGCAGCGCTGGACGCTGCTCGAACGCGACGCCGAGCCCGCGATCATCGACGCGCTGCGAGGGCTGCGTCGCTGGGCGCTCGGCAACATCGAGCGCGCCCTGCCGGAACCGGAGGCCTCGCTGGCGGCGGGCATGCTGCTCGGACGGCAGCGCACGATGCCGGCGGCGCTGGAGGAGGATCTGCGCCGCACGGGGACGACGCACCTGCTGGTGGTCTCCGGGCAGAACATCGCGCTGCTCCTCGGGACGGCGGTGGGGCTGCTCGGCGCGCTGGTCGCGAGGCGGCAGGCGGCGCTGATCGCGCTCGCGCTGCTGCCCGGCTACGTCGTCCTCACGGGCGCGGAGCCGCCGGTGGTGCGGGCGGCGATCATGGCCGTCGGCATCGCGATCGCGGCGATCAGCGGGAGGCGCACGCCCGCCTGGATCTACCTCGTCTACGCGATCGCGCTGATGCTGGCGCTGCGGCCCCTGCTGATCCGCGACGTGGCTTTCCAGCTGAGCGCGACGGCGACCGCCGGGGTGCTGCTGCTCGCGCCGCCGTTGCGTGACCGCGCCCTCGCCCGCCTCGGCGTCGCGCCGGGCAGCCTCGCGGCGGGGCTTGCCGAGGCGGCCGCCGTCGCCATCGGCGCCTCGCTCGCGGTGCTGCCGGTGCAGGCCGCGGCCTTCGGGACGCTGCCGCTGCTCCAGGCGCCGGCGAACGTCGTCGTCGCACCGCTCTACGAGGCGACGGTGCTGGTCGCCGCCGTCGCCGCGCTGCTCGGCTGGATCGAGCCCGTCGCGCGGCTCGTCGAGGTCGCGGGGGTATTCGCGCCAGCCGCATTCGTGGCGGCCGTCGAGGCGATGGCGTCGCTGCCGCTCGCGACGGTCGAGCTGCGCCCGCCGCCCCTCGCCGGCGCGGGCTGGTTCGCGCTGCTCGGTGGCCTCGTCTGGCTGCTGAACCGGCGAGCGACACTGATCGCTCTGCCGGGGCAGCGGGCGCGCCTCGCCGCGCCGGTAGCGCTGGCGACGGCGGCGGCGGGCCTCTGGCTGGCCGTGCTGACGCCCTCGGACGGGCTCGCGAGCGTGACGGTCCTCGATGTCGGCCAGGGGCAGGCGATCCTCGTGCGCGATCGCGGCGCCGCGGTGTTGGTCGATACCGGACCCGCCGACGGCGCGGTGCTGACGGCGTTGCCGCGCGTCCTCGACGGTCGCAGCCTGGACGCGGTGCTGCTCACCCACGGCGACGGCGATCACGCGGGCGGGCTCACGAAGCTGCGGCGGCGTCTCCGCGTCGGCGTGCTGCTCGGCAGCGCGGAGACGCTCGCCGCCGTCGCCCCGGAGGACGGCGACGGCGGCACGCGGGCGCTCGACATCGGCGATCGTATCCGGCTCAGCGAGCGGACCTCGATCGAGGTGCTCTCGCCGCCGGTCGTCACGGCGGGCCGCGCGCACCGCGGCGCCAACAACCGCTCGCTCGTGCTGCTGGTGACGATCGGCGAGCGGCGGATCCTGCTGCCCGCGGACATCGAGGCCCCCGCCGAGCAGTGGCTCGCCTCGAGCGGGCTCGACCTGCGGGCGGACGCGCTGGTGCTGCCGCACCACGGCTCGCGCACGTCCTCGAGCGAGCGGTTCGTGGAGGCGGTGCAGCCGACGGTCGCGATCGCCTCGGTCGGGGCGCGCAACCCGCACGGCCACCCGCACCCGGAGGTGGTCGCGCGCTACGCCGCGATCGCCCTCTACCGCACCGACGAGCACGGCGATGTGACGCTGCGCTCCGACGGCGAGCGGCTGTGGCTGCGGAGTTCGCGCTGATCGCGTGCTAGGGTGACTCGATGGCAACGAACGGGGGCCAGCGATGGTGAGCCGGCGGCGCGGACGCGGCCTCGAGGAACTGCGGCAGCTGTCGATCGAGACGGGCGTGCTGCGGCACGCCGAGGGCTCCGCGCTGATCTCGATGGGCGATACGCGCGTGCTCTGCGCGGCCAGCGTCGAGCGCGGCGTGCCGCGCTGGCTGCGCGGCACCGGCTCCGGCTGGGTGACGGCGGAGTACGGCATGCTGCCACGCGCGACGCACACGCGCGGCCGCCGCGAGGCTCGCGAGGGCCGCCAGAGCGGACGCTCACAGGAGATCCAGCGCCTGATCGGCCGCTCGCTGCGCGCCGCGCTCGACCTCGACCGGCTCGGCGAGCAGACGATCACCGTCGACTGCGACGTGATCCAGGCCGACGGCGGCACCCGCACCGCGGCGGTCACCGGCGGCTGGGTGGCGCTGGCGCTGGCGATCGACTGGCTTGACCGCGGCGGCGCGCTCGCCGCCTCCCCGCTGACGACGCAGGTCGCGGCGATCTCGGTCGGCCTCAGCGGCGGCTCGGCGCTGCTCGACCTCGACTACGACGAGGATTCGAGCGCGGACACGGACTTCAACGTCGTGCAGCTCGGCACCGGGAAGCTCGTCGAGGTGCAGGGCACCGCCGAACACGCGCCGTTCTCACGAGGCGACCTCGATCGCGTCGTGGCGCTCGCCGGGGCGGGGATCGCGGAGCTGTTCGTGGCGCAGCGCGAGGCAGTCGCCGAGGAGCGCGCGGCTCAGCGCTGAGCGGCCTCGCGCGCGCCGCCTACCAGAATCCGCCGCCGGGGTTCACGTAGTCGCCGAGGAACGTGCCACCCAGCACGTGGATGTGCGCGTGCTCCTGCGACTGCTTCGCCTCCCAGCCCGCATTCGAGACCAGCCGGTAGCCGTTCGGGCAGTGCTCGCGGCCCACTTCCGAGGCGATCCTTCCGACCTCGGCGAGCAGATCGCTCTCCCAGAGCTGCTGCTGCGTCATGTGCTCTTTGGGCACGGCGAGCAGCATGATAGGCACCCAGCGAAGCTGGTTGCGGAAGACGATCACCCGCTCCGAGTCGTGCAATACGTCGGCCGGCGCCTGGCCGGCGATGATCCGGCAGAAGATGCAGTAGCGCTCGAACGTGATCGGCAAGTACCTTCCGGGCGGCCACGCTGCGGCCGGGCGGACCGCTCCGCCGCAGCCTAACCGCGGCCCGCGTGGACGGGCTACCCCGCCACAACCGGAGGAGGCGCCCCATCGTCGAGATCGTCCCGTTCCGCGGGCTTCGCTACGACCCCTCGCGCGTCGACCCCGACGCCGTCATCGCCCCGCCCTACGACGTGGTCGGCGAGGACGACGTGGCCGCGCTGCACGCCCGCTCGCCACACAACATCGCGCACGTCGAGTCGCCTCGCGGCGGCAACGGGCGCTTCGAGGAAGCCGCGGAGGCGCTGCGCAACTGGGAGGCCGAGGGCGTGCTGCTGCGCGACTCCGCACCCGTGCTCTACGCCTACGAGCAGCGTACCCGCCTCGGGGGCGACGATGGTCCGCGCCGCGTGCGGCGGGGCTACTTCGCGCGGCTGCGCCTGAGCCCCTTCGAGGCGGGCGAGGTGCTGCCGCACGAGCGCACCATGGCCGGCCCGAAGGCGGAGCGGCTGGCCCTGATGCAAGCGACGCGCATGAATGTGAGCCCGATCCTCGTGATCTCCAGCGGAGACACGGACACGACCTCGGCGCTGCTCGCCGGGGTCGCCGCGCGCGAGCCGGCCTTCGCGGCCACGGACGGCCGCGGCGACGAGCACCGGCTGTGGGTGATCGACGACCCCTCGGAGATCGCGCGGCTTGTCGAGGCGGCCGCCGCCGCGCCCGTCCTGATCGCCGACGGCCACCACCGCTACGAGACGGCGCTCGGGCACCTCGAGGATCGCGACGAGGAGGGCCGCCGCTGGATGCTCGCCTGCCTCGTCCCCGAGAACGACCCCGGCCTCGACATCCTGCCGACGCACCGGCTGGTCCCGGACGTGGACCTCGCAGCGGGCTTCATCGAGCGGCTCGAGGAGTTCTACGTCGTCGAGCCGCTCGCGTCGCGCGCCTCGGACGCGGCCACCCCGACGGACAGCGGAGCGGCGATGCGGCTCTGGGAGCAAGTGCAGGCGGAGGCGCCACAGCCGGGCACGTTCGGGCTGATCGGACTGCCGGGCGGCGGACTGCACCTGCTGCGCCCGCGCTCAGCGGAGGCGATCGACGCGCTGCTGCCAGACGACTGGTCCGAGGCGTCGCGCTCGCTGGACGTGCAGATCCTGAACGCGGCGATCCTCGATCCGCTGCTCGGCATCGACGCGGCGGAGTTGAGGGCCGGGCGCGTGCGGTTCAGCGAGGACGCCGGACACGCCTGGGAGTGGGTGCGGGGCGGCTCGAACCGCCTCGCCTTCCTCGTCAATCCGCCGCGCATCGACCAGGTGATCGCCGTCGCCGGCTCGGGCGACGTGCTGCCGCAGAAGGCGACGTACTTCTATCCGAAGCTCGCCACGGGGATGGTGCTCAACCGCCTCGACTGACCGGTCCGGCGGCTAGGTGTAGTTCCCACGTAGGTTGTTGACAGGTGAGGGGCTCCGCCTGCTGCTGTGTGTGTGAAACGAACGCACCAGTAGCAGAGAGGAGCCCCTCGTGGCACATCCTAACGCGCGTCTGACTCCGGCCACCCGGCTGGAGATGGTTCTGGAGGTCGAGGCCGGCTGGTCGCAGGCGGAGGTCGCCCGGCGCTTCCGGGTCTCCCGCCCCACGGTCTCCAAGTGGTGGCGCCGCTACCAGGAGGAGGGCGCAGCCGGTCTCCGCGACCGTACCTCCGCTCCGCGTTCCAACCCCCGCCGCACCGCAGCCGCGCTCGAGCAGCGCATCTGCGCCGTGCGCCGCAGCCAGGGGTTCGGGCCGCACCGCATCGCCTGGGCGCTCGGGATCGCCCGCTCCACCGCTTACGCCGTGCTCAGGCGCTTCGGTCTCAACCGCCTCGACCGGCTGCACCGCGTCACCCGCGCGGTGGTCCGCTACGAGCACCCCGCCCCCGGCGACCTGCTGCATATCGACGTGAAAAAGCTGGGCCGCATCCCCGAGGGCGGCGGGCACCGCATGCACGGCCGCTCCGCCGCGACCCCGCGCACCCGCGGCCTCGACTACCTCCACGTCGCCGTCGACGACCACAGCCGCTACGCCTACGTCGCCGTCCTGCCCGACGAGCGCGGCCCCAGCTGCGCCGCCTTCCTCAAGCAGGCGCTCGCCGCCTTCGGCCGCCGCGGCGTGCGCGTGCGCGGCGTGCTCACCGACAACGCAAAGGCCTACACCGTCTCCGGCGACTTCCGCGGTGTGGCCGCCGCCGCTGGCGTGGAACTGCGGCACACCCGGCCCTACCGCCCGCAGACGAACGGCAAGGCCGAGCGCTTCATCCAGATCCTGCAGAACGAGTGGGCCTACGCCCGCCCCTACCGCTCCAACGCCGAGCGGCTGCACCAGCTCCCGCGCTGGCTCTACCGCTACAATGTTCGCCGGCCACACGGCGGCATCGGCGGGGCTGTCCCCGCCTCACGCCTGTAAACAACGTTCGTGGGAAGAACAGCTAGGTGAGGTTGATCACCCGCACGCCGAAGATCGCATCGAGCGCCTCGAGGGCGGCCCGCTCGGAGGCGTCGAGCGGGCGGTCGATGCCGAGCACCATCAGCGCGCGGCCCCCGTCGCCGCTGGCGACGGACATGAAGTTGATGTTGATCGACCACTCGCCGAGCAGCCCGCCGACCTGTCCGACCATGCCCGGCTGGTCGACGTTCTCCAACGCCAGCACGTAGGGCGCCGCGCCGGGCGCGATCTCGACCTCGAAGCCGTCGATGCCGACGATGCGGACGCCGGCCGGCGTGTGCGTGGCGGCGACGCTGGTGCCGCCGTTCTCGGAGATGACGCGCACGACCACGAGGTTGGCGTAGGGCTCGCGTGCCGCGCCGCGGTCCTCGACGATGCCGATGCCGTGCTCCCGCGCCTCCTGATCGGCGTTGACGATCGTCACTTTGCCGGACGAGACGCGCTCCAGCACGCCGACGATGGCGGCGGCGCGCAGCGGACCCGTCTCGTGGTTCGCGATCTCTCCGAGGTAGTCGATCCTCAACTGCGCAAGCTGGCCGCCCTGGAGCTGCGAGGCGACGCAGGCCGCGACCTCGGCGGCGTCGATGTAGGGACCGATGATCGCCATCGTCTCCGGGTCCACGAGCGGGGCGTTGACCGCGAAGCGGGCGGGCCGCCCCGCGAGCACGGCGAGCACCTCGTCGACGACGTCAACGGCGGCGCGGTCCTGCGCCTCGGCGGTCGAGGCAGCGAGGTGCGGCGTGACGACCACCCCGTCCGTGGTAGTGAGCACGTTGCCGATCGCGGGCTCCTCGCTGAAGACGTCGATGGCGGCGCCGGCGATCACGCCGCCCTCGACCGCCTCGTGCAGCGCCTGCTCGTCGACGAGCGCGCCGCGCGCGGTGTTGACGAGGTAGGCGCCCGGCTTCATGCGCGCGAGCTGCTCGCGGCTGATCAGGCCGCGCGTCTGCTCGTGCAGCGCGGTGTGCAGCGTCACGAAGTCGGACTGCTCCAGCAGCGCGTCGAGCGAGACCAGCTCGACGCCGATCGAGGCCGCGCGCTCGCTGGAGACGAACGGGTCGTGGGCGACGACGCGCATCTCGAAGGCGCGCGCACGCTGCGCCACGCCCATGCCGATGCGCCCGAGGCCGACGATGCCGAGCGTGTGCCCGGCCAGCTCGACCCCCTGCAGCTTGCTGCGCTCCCAGCGGCCCTCGCGCAGCGAGGCGTGGCCCTGCGGCACGTTGCGCGCGACGGCGAGCAGCAGCGCCAGCGCGTGCTCGATGGCGGAGATGGTGTTGGAGAGCGGCGCGTTGACGACGACCACGCCTCGCGCCGTCGCCGCCTCAAGGTCGATGTTGTCGACACCGACCCCGGCGCGGCCGATCACCGCGAGCTGCGGGGCGGCCTCGATCACGCGCTCGGTGATCCGGGTCTGGCTGCGCACGATGATGCCGGCGACATCGGCGACGGCAGCGACGAGCTCGTCCTCGCTGAGACCGGTGCGGACTACGGCGTCGTGGCGTTCTCGCAGGCGCGCGATGCCCTGCTCGGCGATCTGATCCGCGACGAGGACGGTCGCCATCGAGCCTCCCGTGGCGTCGGCGCCCTAGCCGCTCGCCGCGGCCACGGGGGCGTGGCCGATCTTCGCGAGGCTGCCGCGCAGCGCGTCGAGGGCGCCGTGCACGTCCTCCTCGCTCGTATAGCCGAGGTGGCCGAAGCGGATGATCTTGCCTCCGAGGCTGGCCTGGCCGCCCGCGAAGTCGGTCTCGTAGTCCGAGCGGGCGATCGCGCGCAGCTCGTTCGCGGAGACGCCTTCCGGCGGCAGGATCGCCGTCACGGTGTCGGAGCGGACGCCCTCGGCGGCGTAGAGATCGAGGCCAAGCTCCCGGATGCCCGCGCGGACGCGCTCGGCGGTGTCGTGGTGGCGCGCCCAGACGTTCTCGATGCCCTCGGCGCGCAGCATGGAGAGCGCCTGCCGAAGCTGGAACATCAGCGAGATCGCCGGGGTCCACGGCGTCTGCCCGGCCTGCATCGACCGCTGCGCGCGCCGCAGGTCGAGGTACATGCGCGGCGTGGTGCAGCGGTCCTGCGCCTCCCAGGCGCGCTCGCTGACGCTCACCAGGGAGAGCCCGGGCGCGACCATCCAGCCCTTCTGCGAGCCGGACACGACCACATCGAGGTCCCACGCGTCCGTCTCCACCGGGATCGAGGAGAGCGACGAGATCGCGTCCACGATCAGCAGCCGGTCGTGCCGGCGGACGACCTGCGCGATCTCCTCGAGCGGGTTGGTCACGCCGGTCGAGGTCTCGTTGTGCGTGACCAGCACCGTGCGGATCTCGCCGTCGGCGGCGAGGGCGGCGTCGATACGGGCCGGGTCGGCGGCCGTCCCGTACTCGAAGGCGAGGTGCACCGGATCGCCGCCGTAGATGCGGACCAGTTCGAGGAAGCGCTCGCCGAAGACGCCGACGGTGACGACCAGCACACGGTCGCCGGGCGAGACGTGGTTGACGACGGCGGCCTCCATGCCGGAGGTGCCGGAGCCGGTCAGCACGAGCACGTCGTTCTCGGTGCGATAGGCGTACCGCAGACCCTCGCCGAGGGCCGCCATCAGTTCGGCGAACTCCGGCCCGCGATGGTTGATCATCGGGGCCACGCCCGCCTGTGCGACTTCCGCGGGAACGGGAATCGGACCCGGCGTACGCAGGTTCACGGTGCCTCCGGAATTGGGGATTCAGGTCGGCGGGATAGGCCAGATTATCGTCCACCCGCGCCCCGGTAGCGTCAACGCGATCCGCTGGCCACGTGGGCGGTGCGGCGAGGCCTACCGGACGGCGGCGAGGTGGGCGGGTCGGCGAGCGGGCTCTAGTAGGGAGAATCTTCCGGCCGCATCTCGTAGCCGGTGTCGCCCCAGCACACCACTTCGCCGGTCTCAGTCAGGGCGCAGGTCCGGTACCAGCCGGAACTGATGGCCGTGTAGCGGCCGGGTGAGGGATCCACGGGCCCGTAGTCATAGTCCCCTCCTCCGTCACGCGTTGTGAGTTCAAACGCGCCCCAACAGCGGGCTTCTCCACCATCCGTAAGCCCGCAGCCATGGCGAAGCCCGGCGCTGATGGCCACATAGCGACCGTCCGGGAGGTCCGGTGACCAGCTGTCCCTGCCGTTCGAGCAGACCGCTTCCCCTGCCTCCGTGGTGGAGCATGTCGGTCGGTTACCTTCGAATGGAGGAAGACCCAATCCCCAACAGACGAGCTCGTCCGCTCCAGTGGATGCGCACGTGCTCGAGTATCCCGCGTGGATAGCAACGTAGCGGCCCGGCGTGACCTCGGTCTGGCCAAAGTTGTTCCAGCCCCAGCAGACGGCCTCGCCGTCCTCCGTGAGGGCGCACGTGTGGCCGTAGCCATCACTCACGGCGACGTAGGGACCGGGAGCGGGATCAGGAAGCGCAAGCTTGTTCTCCAGCCTGCCCCAGCAGACAGCCTCGGCGTCCTCCGTGAGCGCGCAGGCGTACGAACCGCCCACGCTGACCTCGGTGTAGCGGCTCGTCGAGGAAGCAGGCGGATTCATCACAAACAGCTCGCCCTGGAAGATCCAGCCGGTCCCGTGGGTCCAACACTCGAGGCGACCGGCATCGGTGACCGCGCATACGTGCTTTTCGCCCGGACTCACCGCCTTGTAGCGGATCGTACGGTCGCTTGGGGGCAGTCCGCAGCCCTCAATCTCACCCTCGACCGTGAGTCCGCAGAAGTCCCTCCCCGAGACAGCGACCGTCGCATAGTTTCCCGGAATGAGCCAAACGGACGGCTCGTACACGGTCGAATGCGCAGAGCCTCGCTGCCAGCAGAGAGCGTCGCCCGCAGCGGTGCGGGCGCACACAGTCAGAGAGTACATGGCCCAGCCGAAGAACGCGTGCCGCACGCTGATCGCCGTGTACGTGTGTCCGATGGGAGGGTCGGGAAGAATCAATTCTGTACTCTCGCCTGAGCTATTGGACAGCCAGCAGGCGATCTCGCGGGTCTCCGCCAGCGCGCAGGAGTAGTTGTGGTCGCCAAGGGAGTGCCACGAGTCCCAACTGAACGAGGTGTAAGGGCCGGGCGGCACGCCCAGCAAGCTACCCGACCCGCCCCAGCAGACGATCTCGCGGCCTCTCGTGATGGCGCAGGTGGCGTCACGACGGGCCGCGATGGATGTGTAGGGGCCTTGTGGCGTCTCCAGCGGCTCGCCCCTCGCGATGTCCCAGCAGGCAGCCTCGCCGCCCTCCGTCAGGGCGCAGGCGTGCGTACCCCCCACTGTGATCGCCTTGTAAACGCCGGGCGGCACGTCGAACACCGGAGAGAGAGGCGCGCCCAAGGGGGACTCAATTGGTGGCGGTATTGGGGGATCCGCTCGCTCGGGCGTCGCCGGAGCGGGCGGCGCGGTGGCGGTCGGGACAGGGGTGGGCGCGAGCCGTTCGGTAACGGTTGGCGCTGGTGCCGCCGTTCCATCTACCGGCTCTCCTGGCACGGGAGCGGTGGCCGTGGGCGGCGCTGTCGCGACTGGCGTGAATGTTGCGGCAGCCGTCGGGGTGAGGGTAGGAGTCACGGTGGCCGCAGGCGCCGTGGTGGTGGTCGGCGCGGGCGTCACCGGCGAGGGTGGCGAGGGCTCCTCGTCACCCTCGCACGAGAGCGTCAGGATGGCGATCAGCGCCAACGCAACCGTGCATCCGCGGGCCAGCTGCCGGGCGATGCGTTTGCTGCCGGCGTGTGGGTCAGCCAACGCGACCCTCCAGTCCGCTGCCGTACGTCCCGATGAGTGTAGGACGGCAGAGAGGGCCGGACAGTTCCCGCCGGAGGCTCGGGAGCGCGGTGCAACCCATCCGACGGGTCCAGAGGGGTGCGGAGCCGTGCTACCGGACGTGGGCGAGGAGGGCGACGGTGACGCCCTCGCCGCCCTCCTGGGACGTGCCGCTCTCATAGGCGGTGACCAGGGGGTGGCGGGCGAGCAGTTGCGTGCCGTGAGAGATGCCGCCCTCGAACAGCGCCACGAACGCCTCGTTCACAAACGCCGGCGCATCGAGGATGTACGACACGTAGGCACCGCCGTCCCAGCCGTAGACGGCGCGCACCGAGAGGCGGCGCGCGCACGCCTCGAGCGAGGCGATGCTGCCGCCCTCGTAGGTCACGAGGTCGAAGTCCTCGCCGAGGCCGTCCAGGCACGGCGGAACCTCGACGCGGACGTGGTAGATCCGTCTCCGGCTGCCGTCCTCCGAGGTCACCGTGACCGTGACCACGGTGCCCTCGTCCACCCCCGCCTGGTGGCCGTTCTCCAGGTCGCCGTCCACGTCGCTGGGCACGATCTCGACCGTTGCCCCGGGCTGGACCGGCGAGGCCTCGATCACGGTCTTGCCCGCGCCCCCACTGAGGATGCCCGTGTACTCCCTGCGGCCGGGTGAGAACTCGCCGATATCGATGTGGCTGAGCGTCAGCGAGGCGAGCCGCGCGTCCGCAGCGTCGGGCATGTTGTAGCTGTAGATCTTCGCGTCGGCGGCGTCGACGACGTACATCACGTCGCCGTCCGACCAGATGCCGCGCGGGCTGTTGTTCCGCGCCCTCGTCAGCTTCGTGAAGTCCTCGGCTCCCTCGCGGACGAGAGCGCCGTCCTCGAGACGGTAGGCGAAGAGCTGCTTGGGGTCGTCGTTGGAGACCCAGACGGCGACGCCGTCGGACCAGATGCCGTGCGGGTCGTCGTTGGCGGAGTCGAGTTCGTAGACGGCCGTCTGCTCGCCGCTCGCGAGATCGTAGAGGTAGACGCTCTCGTCTCTGTCGTCGAGCACCCAGATCGTCGTCCGATCGGACCAGATGCCGCGCGGGTCGTCGTTCGCATCGCTGAGCTTGATGTCACGCGCCGGGAGGCGCTCGCCGCTCTCCAGGTCGTGGGCGTAGAGCTTCTCCTTGCCGCTGTCGGAAACCCAGATCGTCTCGCCGTTGGACCAGAGGCCGCGTGGGGCGACGTTGGCGCCGTCGAGCTCGAACTCGCGGTCCTCGAGGCGTTCGCCGCTTGCGAGGTTGTAGGCGTAGACGCTGTCGCCGGCGCCGTCGCCGTTCTGCGCCACCCAGAGCGTCGCGCCGTCGCCCCAGAGGCCGGTCGCCTCGTCATTCCCGGCGTCGAGCGCGTCGAGGTCCCTGTCGACGTTCCAGCCGAAGTCGGCGTCGCTCGGCGTGGGGCCGGACGAGGGCGGAGCGCCGCCCCCGCCACTCGGCCCACCAACGATCGGCCCTCCTCGAGATTCGTCGGCCGGGTACACCTCGAATTCGTAGGTGTAGAGGGGCGGCACGCCCAGGGTCTCGTGCGTCAGCCAAAAGACTGCCGGACCCGGCCTGCAGGCAACAACCCAGAGAGGCTGATGGATGGCACGACGCCAGTTCTGCGTTGGATGCGAGTCGTTGCAGGCTTCCTCGGCGCTGCTGGGAGGAGGAACTTCGCCCGATCTTGCAACGAAGTCAGCCGGATCGCCGGGGTCCACGTACACGTTCAGATGGTCTTCGGCATACCTGGAAATGTCCGTGCGGAAGCGGAATTGGCGCCACTCTCCCACGTACATCGCGGGAGTTCTGGGATCGGGGTCAAACCAGGCCAGCGCACTGGGATCAGGGGCCGGAAGCGTTTGCTCCCCGGGAGTCAGGTATGTCGACACCAGGAAGGGCACGTGCATCGATACCAGCTCGATGGTGTCGCCGGGCTGCATCGGATTGGCCCTGGATACGCTGATATCGAGCTGGTAGTCGTAGGTTCCAAACCCGCCCGGGGCATTCGTGCAGGGCTTGAACAGCCTGAGCGATACTGCCTCCAGACTCTCGTCCACCGCGAGTTCGATATCGCTGCCGGTGTCCTCGCCGTAGCAGTGGCTCGTCCGATCTTCGTGCCCGGTGATGTCGGCGCGGAGCGTCACCATCGAGTATTCAGCAGGGGCCAGGTTGCTCAGGGTCACCTCGCCCGTGAGGGCGACCGTGTGCGGGACGTGCTGACCCGGTGACAGCTCGATCGCAATCGAGGGTGTGGCCTGCGCGTGCAGGGCCGTTGGCGCGCCAGCCAGCAGGATGACGGCTGCTCCGAGGAGCGCCAGCAGCGCGGGAGGGATAGTACCCACGGTCGTGCGTTTCACAGGTCCCGGCCCACCGCTCGCCAACGCCGCGCGAGACGCAGGCACTCCCGGCCGAAGATGTCTCGTCAGGTATATCTCATTCGCAATAAAAAGGGGTCACCCAGTACAACCCGGCGGACAGCGCGCCGGACGTTACGGCTACCGGACGTGGGCGAGGAGGGCGACGGTGACGCCCTCGCCGCCTTCCTGGGGCGTGCCGCTCTCATAGGCGGTGACCAGGGGGTGGCGGGCGAGCAGCTCGCGCACGGCGCGGCGCAGCGCGCCGGTGCCCTTGCCGTGGATGATGCGCACGCGCGCGCGCCCGGCGCGCGCGGCGTCGTCGAGGAAGGCCTCCACCGAGGGCAGCGCCTCGGCGACGATCTGGCCGCGGATCTCGATCTGCTCCGGGGCGCTCGGCGCGGGCGGCGTGCTCACCGCCACGATCACCGCGCCGTCCGGCTGCTCGATGCGCTCAACCTGGGCGAGGCGCACGCGCGTGCGCAGCGCGCCGAGCTGCACCTCGAACTCGCCCGCCGCGTCCGGCTCGCTCAGCGCCTCGCCGGGTGAGCCGATGCCGCGCAGCCAGACCCGCGAGCCGACCTCGGGCGCCGGCAGCGTGCGCGGAGCCCTCACCCCAACGCGCTCCCGCGGGGAGCGAGAGTCATCGGTGGGCGGCTTCGGCTCGGACGGCGGTTCCGGGGCGAGCGCCGCGACGGCCTCGCGGGCGCGCTCGAGGTCGGCCGCCGCCTGCTCGAGGCGCGCCGACTCCACCTCGCGGCGCGCGCGCTGCAGCATCCGCTCCGCGTCGCGGACCTCCTCGCGCACGCGTTCGCGCGACTCGGCGCGCAGCCGTTCACTCTCGCCGGCCAGCGTCGCGAGCTGCCGCTCGAGGTCGCCGCGCAGCTCCTCGGCGGCGTCGCGGTCGGCGGCGGCGCGGGCGGCGCGGTCCTCGGCGGCGCTGAGCTGCGTGCGCAGATCGCCGAGCACCGCCTCGAGGTCGCGCTGGCCGTGCGAGAGCCCCTCGCGCGCGGCCTCGACGATCGCGCCCGGCATGCCCAGCCGCTCGGCGATCGCGAGCGCGTTGGACTGGCCCGGCACGCCGATGCGCAGCCGGTAGGTCGGCGCGAGCGTCTCCACATCGAACTCCACCGAGGCGTTGAGCACGCCCGCCTCGCGGTGCGCGAACAGCTTCAGCTCGCTGTGGTGCGTGGTCGCGATCAGCGTCGCGCCCGCCTCGACCAGCCGCCCGACGATCGCGATCGCCAGCGCGGCGCCCTCGGTCGGGTCGGTGCCGGCGCCCAGCTCGTCGAGCAGCACGAGCGAGCGCGGCCCGGCGCGTTCGAGGATGTCGATGATCGCCGTGACGTGACCGGAGAACGTCGAGAGCGACTGCTCGATCGACTGTTCGTCGCCGATGTCGGCGAAGACGGCGTCGTAGACCGGGATGCGGGTGCCCTTGTCGGCCGGCACGGGCAGGCCGGCGAGGGCCATCAGCGAGAGCAGGCCGGCGGTCTTGAGCGCGACGGTCTTGCCGCCGGTGTTCGGCCCGGTGATCAGCAGCGCCCGCGTCTCGCCGCCCGCCTCGATGGTGACCGGGACGACCTCGCCCTCGAGCAGCGGGTGCCGCGCCTCCACCAGCCGCAGCGCCGCGGGCGCCTCGACGAGCCAGGGCGCGTCACTCCCCGCCTCGGTCAGGTCGGCCGCGCCGAGCTGCTCGGCGAGGCGCGCCTTCGCCAGCGCGAGGTCGAGCCGCGCGAGACGCTCGACGGCGTCGACCAGCTCGTGCTCGGCCTCGCCGGCGGCCTCGGAGAGCGTGCGCATGATGCGCTCGATCTCGTGGCGCTCCTGCGCCTGCAGCTCGCGCCAGCGGTTGCCGAGGTCGATCACGGCGAGCGGCTCGACGTAGATCGTCGCGCCGGAGGCGGAGCTGTCGTGCACGATGCCGGGCACGGCGCTGCGCGCCTCGGAGCGCACCGGCAGCACGTAGCGCCCGTCGCGCAGCGTGACGATCGGATCCTGCAGCGAGGGCCGCAGCGAGGCGGAGCGCAGCAGCGCCTCCATGCGCTGCTGGAGGCGGCCGTGCACGGCGTCGCGCTCGCGGCGGATCGCCTGCAGCTCGCGGCTCGCCGAGTCGCGCACCTCGCCGCGCTCGTCGACCGCCGCGGCGATCAGCCCTCGCAGCGCCTCGAGGTCCGCGAGCCCGGTTGCGCGCGTCGAGAGCAGCGGCGTCTCCTGCCGCGTGCGCGCGAAGGTGCGGCGCAGCCGCGTCGCCGCCCTCGCGAGGTCGGCGATCTCCAGCAGCTCCGAGGCGGCGAGCACCTGCCCGCGCCCCGCGGCTCGCGCCGGGGAACGCACGTCGCGTACGCCGCCGAGGCCGACATCGACGCGCAGCGTCCGCAGCCGGACCGCCTCGGCGGTCTCGCGCTGGCGCCGGACCGCGCGCTCGCGGTCGGCGACGGGACGCAGCGCCAGCGCCAGCTCGCGTCCGGCGGCGAACGAGGTCTCGCGCGCGAGCCGCTCGCGGATCGCCGGGAACTCGAGGACGGCGAGCGCCTTATCGTCCAGCAGTAGCCTCCGAACCGCCCTCCGGCCCGCCGCCGACGTCGCCCTCCTCGGGACCGCAGAGCGCGCGCAGCGCGTCGGCGACGTGGCGATCGTCCGAGGGCGCGACCGTGCGCGGGTCGAGCAGCACCGCGCCGCGCTCGATGCGCGCGACGATCGGCGGGTCGGCGCCTCGCAGGGCGGCGGCGAAGGCATCGGCGCCGCCGGGCGGCGCGGCGATCGCGCAGACGGCGGACTCGAGGCCCTCGCCCGGCAGCGAGCCGCCGCCGATCATCGAGCGCGCCGTGCCGACGGAGGCGCCGGCGTCATCGGCGCAGGCCCGCACCCAGCGGCGCGCGCGCCGCCGCAGCCCGTCGAGCGGCGCGGCGATCATCCGCCAGATCGGGATCTCCTCGACGGCCTCGCCGCGCGCGTAGTGGTCGAGGGTGGCGGCCAGCCCGGCGATCGAGGCCTTGTCCATGCGCACCGCGCGCGCCAGCGGGTGGCGCTGCATCGTCGCGATCGCGCGCTCGCGCCCGACCGCGATACCCGCCTGCGGCCCGCCGATCAGCTTGTCGCCGGAGAACAGCGCCACGTCCACGCCGGCGGCGACCGAGTCGCGCACCAGCGGTTCCTCGGCCAGCCCGTACTCGCGAGGATCGAGCAACGCCCCGCTCCCGAGGTCGTCGAGCAGCAGCAGCCCGCGCTCGCGCGCGAGCGACGCCAGCGCCGGGAGCGGCGTCTCCTCGGTGAAGCCGACGACGCGGAAGTTCGAGGCGTGCACGCGCAGCAGCGCCACCGTGCGCTCGCTGATCGCCTCGGCGTAGTCGCGCAGGTAGGTGCGGTTCGTCGTGCCGACCTCGACGAGCGTCGCGCCGGACTGGCGCATCACGTCGGGGATGCGGAAGCCGCCGCCGATCTCGACCAGCTGCCCGCGCGCGATCACCACCTCGCCGCCTGCGCACAGCGCGGAGAGCGCGAGCAGCAGCGCCGAGGCGTTGTTGTTGACGGCGATCCCGGCCTCCGCGCCTGTGACGCTCGCCAGCAGATCAGCGAGGTGGCTGAAGCGCGATCCGCGCTCCCCGGCGTCGAGGTCGAACTCGATGTTCGAGTAGCCCTCGGAGGCGGCGGCCATCGCGGCGATCGTCGCCCGCGAGAGCGGAGCGCGTCCGAGGTTGGTGTGGATGATCACGCCGCTCGCGTTGACGACGCGGCGCAGGCTCGGCTCCAGGCTGGCGGCGCGATCGGCGACGGCCTCGGCGGCGGACTGCTCCGGGAGCGCACCGGAGCGCTCGATCTCCGCGCGGTAGTCGTCGAGCACCTCGCGGGCGACGCGCACGATCGCCTCGTGGCCGTGGCGCTCGGCGAGCGGGGCGACGCGCGGGTGCGTCAGCAGCCGCTCGATCGCGGGCAGTTCGCGGTAGGGGTTCGTCATCGCCGGCTTCCTCGCGCACCTCCGGCGCGCTCATGCGCCCTGTGATTGTACGTTCGCACCCCGGCCCTGCCGAGGGCGGCCGCGCCGCGGGGGGGCGGGCTGCGCTATCTTCGCGGGTGATAGGGGCTCGCGAGGAGGCAGGCAGTGGACTTCACGCTCTCGCCGGAGGTGGACGAACTGCGTCTGCGCATCCGCGATTTCACACAGACGCGCATCATCCCTCTGGAAGCCGACCCGGACTCCTTCGACGAGCACGAGAACATCCGCCTCGACCTGCTCGACGAGCTGCGCGGCGAGGTCAAGGCGCAGGGCATGTGGGCGCCTCAGATGCCGCGCGAGCGGGGCGGGCTCGGCCTCGGCGTGGCGGGCATGGCAGCCTGCTACGAGGAGATGGGCCGCTCGCTGTTCGGGCCGGTCAGCTTCAACTGCGCCGCGCCCGACGACGGCAACATGATCCTGCTCGAGCGCGTCGGGACCGAGGCGCAGAAGGAGCGCTGGCTCGACCCGATCATCGAGGGCCGCGTGCGCTCCGCGTTCGCCATGACGGAGCCCGCGCCGGGCTCCGGCTCGGACCCCTCGATGATGCTCACCACCGCCGAGCGCGACGGCGACCACTGGCGCATCAACGGGCGCAAGTGGTTCATCACCGGCGGCGCCGAGGCGCAGCACTTCATCCTCATCGCGCGCACCAGCGACGACCAGCGCCGCGGCCTGACGGCCTTCCTCTTCGACGCCGACCAGCCCGGCTGGGAGATCGAGCGCCGCATCCCGATCATGGGCCCCGAGGAGCACGGCGGGCACTGCGAGCTGCGCTTCGACGACCTCGTGGTCCCCGACGACCAGCGCCTGATGGAGGTCGGCGAGGGGCTGAAGGCGACGCAGATCCGCCTCGGCACGGCGCGGCTCACGCACTGCATGCGCTGGCTCGGCATGGCGCAGCGCGCGATGTCGATCGCCGCCGACTACGTGCGCGAGCGCGAGAGCTTCGGGCAGAAGCTGCACGAGCACGAGGGCGTGCAGTGGATGCTCGGCGAGGTCGCGATGGCGATCGAGGTCGGCCGCCTGCTCACGATGCGCGCGGCCTGGCGGCTCGACCAGGGCGACTTCGCCCGCCAGGACGTCTCGATGGCGAAGATCCACGTCTCCGAGACGCTGCACAACGCCGTGGACACGGCGATCCAGCTCTGCGGCGCGCGCGGCTACTCGAAGGACACGCCGCTGGAGTGGATGTACCGCTACGCCCGCCAGGCGCGGCTCGTCGACGGCGCGTCCGAGGTGCACAAGATGGTGCTCGCGCGGCTCTACATGGAGGAGCAGCACGACTTCTGGAGCTGGCAGTGAGCTCCGCCCCCGCGCCGCTGGACCTCGGCGACGAGGCGGCGCGCGAGGCCCTCGCGGCCTGGCTCGCCGCGGCCGCCGGAGCCGAGCGCGTGAGCATCGGCGACCCGACGCCGCTCACGGGAGGCGCGATCCACCAGCACTGGCGCATCGACGCGACCTTCGAGGGCGGCCCCCTGGAGGGCAGCGGAGAGCCGGTCGCCCTCGTGCTGCGCGCGGAGGGCGACGCGCGGATGGAGGAGAGCCACAGCGTCGCCGAGGAGTTCTCGATCGCGCGCGCGGCCTTCGAGGCCGGCGTCGCCACGCCCGAGCCGCTCTGGCAGGCCGACGACTCCGTGCTCGGGCGCGCCTTCTCCATCTCCCGCTTTGTCGAGGGCGTCGCGGCGGGGCACCTGCTCGTGCGCGACGACACCCTCGGCGGCCCGCGTCCGGCGCTGCTCGAACGCCTCGGCGAGGAGCTCGCGCGCATCCAGACGATCGAGCCCGGCCGGCCCGGCCTCGAGTGGCTGCCCATTCCCGAGCCGAGCCCGGCGCTCTCCGCCGTCGCCGAGTACCGGGCCGCCCTCGACGCGCACCCGAAGCCGCGGCCTGCCATGGAGTGGGGGCTGCGCTGGCTGGAACGCGAGGCGCCGCAGACGGACCGCCTCGTGCTGGTCCACAGCGACTACCGGACCGGCAACTTCCTCGTCGGCGACGGCGGGCTGCACGGGGTCCTCGACTGGGAGTTCGCACGCTGGGGCGATCCGCTCGATGACGCCGGCTGGTTCAGCGCCCGCTGCTGGCGCTTCAACCGCTACGACCGACGCGCCGGCGGCCTCGGCGACCTCGCCGACTTCGAGCGCGGCTACGGGCGCGAGCTGCCGCCGAGGGCGCTCCACTACTGGGAGGTGATGGCGCACGTGCGTTGGGCCGTGATCGCGATCCACCAGGGCGAGCGCCACAGCAGCGGACGCCAGCCTTCGCTCGAACTCGCGCTCACCGGCCGCATCGTCGACGAGATCGAGGTCGAGATCCTCACGCTGATCGAGGAGGGCGAGCGCGGCGACTACGGCAGCGGCGCGGACACGGCGACCCCCTCGCCCGCACCAGCAGACGCGCCCTCGCCGTCCGACCGGCTCGACGGCGCGGCGCTGCTCGAAGCAGCCCGCGGCGCCCTCATGGACGAGCTCGCGCCGCACGTCCCGGGCGCGCAGCGCTACGCGCTGCTGATGGCCGACAACGCGATGGGCATCGCCGCGCGCGAACTGGAAGCAGGCGAGGCGCCCGCCCGCCGCGCCCTCGCCAACCTCGCAGCCATCGAGGGCGCGCCAGCCGCGAACGAGGACGTCCGCGCCGCACTGCGCGACGCCGAGGCGCGGCTCGCCTCGGCCATCCGCGCCGGCCGCTACGACGCCGGCCCGGAGCGAGCCGCCCTCGCCGCCTGGCTACGCACGCGCGCTCTCGACGCCACGCGGGTCAGCAACCCGCGCTTCCTCGCGCGCCGCGGGTTCGCGTAGGAGCGCGGCTCAGGCGTCGCTGACGCCGTCCCCGGCGTCGCCCAGCGCCTCGAGGAAGCGGGAGCGGGTCTCCGGGTCCGTCTCGAAGGCGCCGGACAGCCACGTCTCCTCGACGGTCACGCCCTCGCGCTCGGCGCCGAGGGCGGCGAAGCAGAGGCGCGTGGCGCGGGAGCGGACGGCGACGCCGCGCGTGCGCTCGGCATCGAAGAGCACCTCGCCGATCTCGCGCGTCATGCGCTGCTGGCTCTGCAGCTTGCGGCTGACGACGCTGACGATCTGGTGCAGCTTGCTCTCACCGAGCGCGTGGTCGTTCGGCAGGTAGGCCACGCCGACCGTGCCGAAGAAGGGCAGCAGGTGCTCCTCGCAGGTGCTGAGGAAGGAGATGTCGCGCACGACGATCATCTCCGGCGTGCGCTCGCTGAACCAGTGCAGCGACGCCTTGAGCTCGCCGGGCTCCGAGCGGTAGCCCGCGTACAGCGTCTTCCACGACTCGACGACGCGATCGGGCGTCTGCTGCAGCTCCGCCCGCTGCGGCTCGTCGCCGAGCAGCAGCAGCAGCCTCGTGACGTGGTCGCGGGCGTCCGCGTCCAACCCGGCATCGAGCTCCGCGCGCTCCCAGGGGAAGAGGTAGTACGGCTCGCCCTCGTGGCGGGTGACCAGCGCCAGCGTCTCGATGCCGTAGCGGTCGAGCACACGCTCGGTCGTCCGGCCGGTGTCGATCACGTCGTCGACGGCGACCGTCGCCTCCACGGGCGAGAGCGCGACGCGGACGCCCCGCACGCTGAGCATCGAGGCGACGTGGCTGCCGCCGCGCGGCACGCCCCACACCACCGAGCCCTCGCCGAGACGGTCGCTGAGCTGCGCCAGCAGGCCCTGCACGTCGTCCCAGTCGAGGATTCTCGTCTCCACGGCGCTGCCGCCCCTACTCCGCGCCCTCGATCAGCCGCCGCCCGTAGCGCTCCCGCAGCGCGACCTTGTCGAACTTGCCCGTCGAGGTCTTCGGGACTTCGTCGACCTCGATGTAGGCGGCGGGGAGCCACCAGCGCAGGAACTGAGGCTCGAGCCAGGCGCGCAGCTCCTCGTCGCCAGCGGTCGCGTCGGGAGTGCGCACGACGGCGGCCAGCGGGCGCTCGCCCCAGCGCTCGTCCTCGGCGGCGAAGACGGCGGCCTCGACGACGGCGGGGTGCGCCATCAGCGCGTTCTCCAGCGCGACGCTGCTGATCCACTCGCCGCCGGACTTCACCACGTCGCGCGCGCGGTCGGCGATCAGGATCGAGCCGTGCTCGTCGATCGTCACGATGTCACCGGTGCGGAACCAGCCGTCGCCAACGAAGTCGTCGGCGCGCTCGACGCCGTAGTAGGCGCGCGCGATCGTCGGGCCGCGCACCTGCAGCTCGCCGAGGGCTTCCCCATCCCAGGGCTGGACCGTGCCGTCCTCGGAGACGTGGCGGAACCGGATCAGCGGCTGCGCGTGGCCCTGGCGCGCCCTCGCGGCGAGCATGCCTTCGTCGTCGAGCCCGTCGTGCGCGCGCTTGAGGTTGGCGATGCTGCCGAGCGGGTTCATCTCGGTCATGCCCCAGGCGTGCGTGACGTGCAGCCCGTGGCGGTCGAAGCCCTCGATCAGCGAGGGCGGCGCGGCCGATCCGCCGATCAGCATCGAGCGCATCGAGGACAGGTCCCACTCGCCGGGCCGCTCGTCGAGCATGCGCAGCACATCGAGGAACACCGTGGGCACGCCGCCAGTGAGGGTGACGCCCTCGTCCGCGAAGAGCCGCAGCAGGCTCTCCGCGCTGAGGTCGCGACCGGGGAAGACCTGCTTCGCGCCGGCGTAGGTCGCGGCGTAGGGCAGGCCCCAGGCGTTCGCGTGGTACATCGGCACCACCGGCAGGATCGAGTCGCGCTCGTGGACGCCGGCGGTGTCGGTCATGCAGCTCATCATCGCCAGCAGCGAGGTGGATCGGTGGCTGTAGAGCACGCCCTTGGGGCGGCCCGTGGTGCCCGAGGTGTGGCACATCCCCGAGGCCTGCCGCTCGTCCAGCGGCGGCGGCTCGAACGCCTCGGGCTCGTCCGCGATCAGCTCCTCGTAGTCCCGGTAGCCCTCGGGCGCCTCGCCGTCGTCGGGGATCACGATCACGTGCTCCACGGAGACGCGGTCGCGGATCTCCTCGAAGGCGTCGAGCAGCGAGCTGTGCACGAAGAGCGCGCGGTCCGCGGCGTCGTTGACGATGTAGGTCAGCTCGTCGGCGTGCAGGCGCGCGTTGAGCGTGTGCACCACCGCGCCGCTCAGCGGCACGGCGAAGTAGAGCTCCAGGTGGCGGTGCTCGTTCCAGCAGAGCGTCGCGACGCGATCGCCGGGCTCGATGCCGAGCGTGGCGAGGGCGTTCGCGAGCTTGCGCGTGCGGCGCGCGAAGTCGGCGTAGCGGTAGCGGTGGATGCGGCCGTCGGGGAAGCGGCTGACCAGCTCGTTGTCCGGGAATTGCGTCGCGGCGCGCTCGAACAGCATGGCGAGCGTGAGGGGATGGTCGTCGCTCATCAGGCTCTGCAGCATCGGCGCGCCTCTCCCTCCCGTCGCGCGCGTGAGCGTAGCACTCCCGCGCGCTCCTGCTCCCGCCTGCTCAGCGCTCGATCAGGCTGCCGCCGAGGTCGGGCGACGGGCGATCGAACGGCTGGTAGTCGGCACGGCGGCGGCCGAGGGCGATGAACGCCTGCGGCCGCCAGTCCTCGGGCAGTTCGAGCACGCGCCGCACCTCGTCCGGTGTGTAGAGCGGCGCGGCCATCCAGTAGGCGCCGAGCCCGCGCTCGCTGGCCTCGAGCAGCAGGTTCTGCAGCGCCGCGCCGAACGAGTGCGCCGCCATCGTCCACTCCGCGCGGGTGCGCTCCTCGTCCGGGTAGGTGTTGAGCCCCTCGCCGACGAGGCAGCCGAGCAGCAGCGTCGGCGCGCCCTCGATGCGGCCCCGCGAGCGTTCGAGGGCGCGGCGGCGCACGGCCTCATCGAGGCCGTCGGCGACCATGTCCGCCTCCCAGGCCGCGCCCATCGCCGAGGCGAGCGCCGCGCGGCGGCCCTGCGAGATCGAGGCGAAGCGCCAGGGGCGGGTGTGGTGCGGCGCGGGCGCGAGCAACGCCAGCTCGACCAGGCTCGCGATCTCCTCGCGGCTGAGCGGCGGGCCATCGAGGCCGCGGATCGAGCGGCGGCGGCGCAGCGCGTCGGCGAGGCTCATCGTGGGTCCGATCCCGCGGCTGCTAGCATGGCCCGCGGCACAACACGCAGGCAGCGAGGGGGTATGACGCGATGCGGATCACGCGCATCTACACCGGCGACGACGGGGAATCCCACTTCGAGGACATCGACATCGCCTTCCCCGAGGCGATGGGGCTCGGCAAGCGCACGCAGCACCTCCCGGCTGAGAGCATCAGCATGCGCGAGGCCGATGTCGAGAACGAGATGGACTTCCACACCGCACCCCGCCGTCAGTTCGTGATCACCGTCCAGGGGCGGGCCGAGATGGAGTGCGGCGACGGCTCGAAGCGCCAGCTCGGCGCCGGTGACGTGCTGCTGGCCGATGATCTGACGGGCCGCGGTCACATCACCCGCACCGTCGAGCTGCCTCGCTGCTCGGTCGTCGTGCCCGTGCCGGACGACTTCGACCTCGACGCCCTGCGCGCGTAGTCCGCGCATCCGGTCGGCCTCGCCCGGGCGGCTCCGCCTCGCCCGCCGCTACGTCGCGACGGGCTCGACGGGCTGGTTCGTTACGGGGTCGACCTCGAAGGGGCTGTGCAGCTCCAGCTCGCGCCCGATCTCGCGGACGGCCGGCATCACTTCCTCGCCCATCAGCTTCATGCTGCGCATCGCGTCCTCGTGGCTCATCGCCCCCTCGCCGTCCCAGAGGATGATCGAGCCCGGGCGCAGCAACTCGAGGATGTAGCGCAGCTTCTCGATCACCGTCTTCGGCGATCCGGTGATGATCGTCATGCGCTCGACCTGTTGCTCGTAGGTGCCGGCGGAGCGCTCGATCGTCGAAAGCGCCTTCCCGCTCTCGGGCGGCGGCGCGAGGCCGCGCGAGTAGGCGGTGGCGCGGTTGAGCGCGGCGGCGGGCATCGTGCGGTTGCGCGGCGCCAGACCCGGCAGGTTCTGCAGGTAGCGATGGACGCCGCCCTGGTTGCCCTCGAGGAACGGGTTCGGCGGCCCCTGGATGTACTTGCGGCCGACCTCGTAGGCGAGCTCGTCGGTCGCCTCGACGTGGACCTTGAAGAGGTAGCCGCGGTGCTGCGGGCCGGCCTCGTAGCCGTGCTCGCGGGCGTGCTCGGCGTAGAACTCGAAGGACTGGCGGGTCGCCTCGGGCGCGGTGGCGAGCATCACGTAGGGGTAGCGGTGCGCGGCCGCCCAGTCGGTGCTCTCCCTGCTGCCGCCGCCGGGGATCCAGATCGCGGGATGGGGCTTCTGGTAGGGGCGCGCGAAGGGATTCACGTAGCGGTAGTTGTAGTGCTCGCCCTCCCAGCGGAACGGGCCGTGTCTCGTCCAGGCGGCGACGATGAAGTCGTGCGCCTCCTCGAAGCGCTCGCGGTTGAACGGCGGCTGCGCGTTGTGCGAGACGCTCTCGCGCCCCGAGCCATGTACCCACCCGGTCACGAGGCGGCCGCGCGAGATCATGTCGATCTCGGCAAGCGACTCGGCGAGCCAGAGCGGGTCCTCCCAGATCGGCAGGATGTTGCCGAGCAGCAGGATCCTCGGCTTCGTCGTGATCCGCGCGAGGATCGCCGCCTCCACGTTCATCACGCCGCCCATGCAGGCGGGCGTGCTGTGGTGCTCGTTGAGCATCAGCGCGTCGAACCCGGCCTCCTCGGCCGCGAGCTTCTCGTCGAGGTAGCGGTGATAGAGGAACGATCCGAGCCGCGGGTCGTAGTCCTTGTTGCTGAGGCCGAGGTCGAAGTAGGCCTCGCGCGTGGTGGAGCCGAAGAAGCCGTGCTCCTCGTCCTGGTAGGGCCGTTCCGTGAAATGCCCGATCAGCACCGTCCCCGCCTCTCGCGCGCCGCCCGCGAGCGTGTCCTGCGGGCGTCCCGGCCCCTGCGGGCCGCCGCTACGGTACCATCCCCGCGCGCCGCATCGCTGGCGCGGAACGGAGCCGGAGATGGAGCTGGGCGTCGTCTTCCCCACGAACGAGATCGGCAACGACCGGATCGCGATCCGCGACTTCGCGCAGGCCGCCGAGGATCTCGGCTACACCCGCCTCGTCGCCTACGACCACGTCCTCGGCGCGCACCCCGAGCGCCCCGAGGGCGACGCCTGGCTCGGCCCCTACGGGAGACACGTCACACCGCCCTACACGCACGAGAGCGCCTTCCACGAGCCGTTCGTGCTCTTCGGCTACCTCGCCGGGCTGACCGACCGGCTCGAGTTCATGACCGGCGTGCTGGTGCTGCCGCAGCGGCAGACCGCGCTCGTCGCCAAGCAGTGCGCGGAGATCGACATCCTCGCGGGCGGCGGGCGGCTCATCCTCGGCGTGGGGGTCGGCTGGAACTCCGTCGAGTTCGAGGCGCTGGGCGAGGACTATCGCACGCGCGGGCGGCGCATGGAGGAGCAGATCGGACTGCTGCGCCGGCTCTGGAGCGAGCCGGTCGTGACCTTCGAGGGCCGCTTCGATCGCGTGACCAAGGCTGGACTGAAGCCGCTGCCCGAGCGCCCGATCCCGATCTGGATCGGCGCGATGGCCGATATCGCCGTCGAGCGGGCCGGCCGCCTGGCGGACGGCTGGCACGTCCCGCGCGCTTACCGCGGCGACCCGCAGCGGGTCGCCGGCGAGGCCGAGAAGTTCCATGCCGCGGCCCGCGCCGCCGGGCGCGACCCCTCGACGCTGGGGCTGAGCAGCAACCTGCACGCCGTGGGCCTCAATCCCGATCAGCAACTCGAGCTGGCCGAGCGCCAGCAGGCGGCGGGCGTCACGCACCTGCACTACAGCACCATGGAGCTGGGCTACTCGCCCGAGCAGCACATCACGGCTATCCGGGAGTTCGCGGAGCAATCCGGCCTGGGCAGGTAACGCCCGAGGGAGCAGCGTGCCCGTTCCTGACCTCGACGACTGGCTGCGCAACTGGCAGCGCCCGATCCTGCGGCGGCTCGGCATCCGCGGCGACACCGTCGAGCGCGGCTACGCGCGCATGCGCGTCGACCGTCCCGAGGACGCCGACGAGCTGCTGTTCCGCAGCTCGCTCACGATCGCCGCGGACCTGGCAGCGATCTCCGCGGTCAACGCGCAGCGCGACGAGGCCGTGCAGCTCGCCAACGGCACCGCCGAGCTGCACCTCTCCTTCGTCGGGCCGCCCGGCGGCCTGCCGGACGCCGTCGAGGTGAGCGCGCGTGTGGCGAACTGGGGGGACTACGCCGCACACCTCGAGATCGAGGCGCACGCGCCCGGCGGCGAGCTGGTCGCGCGCGGGCTGACCACCTACTCGCTGCGGCCGGTCGCGGGGGCCTCGTGAGCCAGGCGGACGCGCCGACCGACGCGTTCGTGGCGCTCGCGGCCGAGTGGCGGGAGGGACCGCTGTTCGCCGCTTTCGGCATCGAGATCGAGGAGCTCAGCGAGGGCTACGCGCGGCTCGGCGTCGATCGCGCCTCGCAGCCGCTGCGCGGGGTCCGCAACTCGCTCAACGGGGGCGTCGTCGCCACGCTCGCGGACGCGGCGATGCAGCTCTGCACCGGCACGGTGCTGCGGCCCGGCGAGCAGACCGGACCGACGATGGAGCTGAGCATCTCCTACCTCTCCGCGGCGCGCGGCGAGCGCACGATCGCCGAGGCGCGGCTGCTGCGCCGCGGCGGCCGCCTCGCCGTCGGGGACGTCGAGATCCGCGACGCCTCGGACGGTGCGATCAACGCCAAGGCGCGTGTCACCTGCGGCATCCGGCGAGGCAGCGACACAGACCGAGGCTAGCGGACAGACGGGAGACCAGCGATGACGGAGCAGAAGCCGCGCTGGGCGGTCGAAGGCGTGCTCAGCGACGAAATGCTCGACCGGCACCGCACGCGGCTCGGCCGCAGCTGGGAGTCCGAGGGCCTGCTCGACCGCTCCGCGATCGAGATCTTCGCGCGCGCGATCGGGGACTCCAACCCGCTCTGGCAGGACCCGGCGTACGCCGCCTCCGGGCCCTACGGCGCGCCGATCGCGCCGCCCGGCGCGCTCTACCGCATCCACCTCGGCAACGCCATGCACGGGCTGCGCGGCGTGATGGGCTACAACATCGGCGCCGCCTGGGACCTGCTCGCCCCCGTCTACGAAGGCGACACGATCCGCACCTCGATCGCCTTCGACGAGATCGAGGAGCGGGACGAGTCGCGCTTTGCCGCGCGCTCGATCATCGAGCACTACCGCGGCGAGTGGACGAACCAGCGCGGCGAGGTCGTCGCGCGCTCGCACGTGCGCAACCTGCGCGTCGAGCGCAGCAGCACGCGCAGCAAGGGCCGCGACACCCGGCTCGAGGTCCCGCACCCCTGGACGGACGAGGAGCGGCTCGCCATCGAGGAGGCATCGGCGCGCGAGCCGGAGCAGATCCGCGGGCGCGAGCCGCTGTGGTGGGAGGACGTGGAGGAAGACACCGCGCTGGAGCCGCTGGTCAAGGGTCCGCTGCGGATGTGGGACATGATCTGCTGGTTCTCCGCGCGCGGCATCCTCGACGGCTACTCGCGCTCGATCCGCGGCATCCTCGACACCCCCGCGCTCGGGATGCTGCATCCGGCGAGCAACGCGCGCGAGCCGATCGAGATCGTGCACTTCGACAACGAGGCGGCCCGCACCGCCGGCCTGCCGGGCGCCTACGACCTCGGCGCGGCGCGGCAGTCCTACCAGCTGCAATCGCTGCTCCACGCGCTCGGCGACGAGGCGTGGATCAAGCAGAACTCCTGCGAATACCGCCGCTTCGTCTACCTCGGCGACGCGATGACGTTCCGCAACACGATCACGCGCAAATTCGTCGACGAGGACGGCGAGCACTGCATCCAGGTCGAGGGATCCGTCTTCAACCAGCGCAAGGAGGACGTGATGCCCTCGCGCTCCGTGATCGCGCTGCCAAGCCGCGAGGAGGAGACGACGCCGGCGCGGCGGCGCGCCCGCGCGAACTGACTCGCGGTTCGATAGGATGCGCCCGGCCGCGATCACGGGCGGATTCGGGCACCAGAACGGAGGCTGAGATGGCTTCAATCACGGTGGGCAACGTCGAAATCGTGCAGCTCCTCGACCTCAGTCTTGGGTTCCCGTTCGCCAACGTCTTCCCCGACGTGAGCGCCGAGCAATGGGCCCCCTACTTCGAGCAATACCCGGACTCCGGCGAGAGCGTCGATCTGTGGCGGTCGAACGCCCAGTGCTACGCCCTGCGCTCCGGCGGCGAGACGCTGTTGATCGACACCGGCTTCGGGCAGGGGCCCTTTGACTTCCTCGGCGGCGCGGCGGGCAACCTGGTGCCGGACATGCGCGCGCAGGGCATCGAGCCGGACTCCGTCGGGCGCGTCGTCTTCACGCACCTGCACGGCGACCATGTCGGCTGGAGCGTCGGCGAGGACGGCGCGGCGACCTTCGCGAACGCGCGCTACGAGGTGCCGCAGGCGGACTGGGAGCAGTTCCGCGACGAGTTGCACGTCACCGCCCTGATCGAGCCGCTTGAGGCGCTGGGCGTGATGGACCTCGTATCCGGCGAGTACGCGCTGACCGACGAGATCACGGCGATCCCCACTCCGGGCCACACGCCCGGACACCAGAGCTTCGTGATCGCCTCGGCGGGCGAACGGGCGCTGATCCTCGGCGACGTGATGCACCACCCCGCGCAGACCGAGGAGACCGGCTGGAGCCCCAGCTTCGACAGCGACGGCATGCTCAGCGCGGAGACGCGCAGCGCACTGCTGGAGCAGCTGGAGGCGGACGGCGACCTCGTCGCCGCCTGCCACTTCCCGGCGCCGGGCTTCGGCCACATCGTGCGCGTCGAGGGCAAGCGCACCTTCCGCGCGCTGTAACTCCTCGGCGACGGCGGGTCAGGCGAGCAGCGACTCCAGCACGCCACCGACCTCGGACGCGTCGCCGTCGGGCATGTAGAGCATCTGCACGTCCGCGCCGAGGCGGGCCCGCTCGACGAGATGCTCGCGCACCTGCTCGATCGGCCCGATCACCTGGATGCCGGCGATCATCTCGTCGCTGAGCGCGGCCAGCGAGGCCTCGCGGTCGCGCTCGCCCCAGGCCGCCATCGAGGCGGCGACCTCGTCCTCGTGGCCGGCGCGGGTGAGCATCCGCCAGTAGAAGTCGCCCATGCGGTTCACGTAGTGGTGCACATGGCTGCGGGCCGCCATCCACTTGCGCTCGTCCTCGTCCGCGTTGCCGTCGAGGACGAAGACGTTGGTGAACGGGGCGAGCGTGATCGCCGAGGCGTCGCGGCCGGCGCTGCTCGCGCCCTCGCCGAGCTGCGCGCGCAGCTGCGGCAGCAGCCGCGTCGGCCAGTGGATCGGCATGATGCCGTCGGCGATCTCGCCGGTCTGGCGGATCGATCGAGGGGTGATCGCGGCGATCCAGACGGGGACGCGGTCGCGCACGCGCGGGTAGTCCAGCCGGAAGCCGCGCTGCAGCTGGAACAGCTCGCCCTCGTACTCCAGCCGCTCGCCCGCCATCAGCATCTGGAAGATCTCGACGTACTCGCGGATGCGGCGCAGCGGCCGCTCGAACGGCACGCCGAAGTAGTCCTCGATCACGAGGTGACCCGAGGAGCCAAGGCCGAGCACCATCCGCCCCTCGGAGATCTGCTCGAGCCGCGCGAACTCCTGCGCGAGCGTCGCGGGGCTGCGCGAGAAGACGTTGAGGATCGAGGGCAGGATCGTCGCGCGCTCGGTGTGCTCGGCGAGCAGCGTGAGCCAGGGGATCGCGGACGGGCCCCACGATTCGCCGCCGCTGGTGATGTACTCGATGCCGAGGTCCTCGGCGATGCGTACCTTCTCCAGCGATTCCCGCCAGTCGTCCCCCATCGGCGCCTGCAGTCCGAGCTTCATCGCGGCCCCCTCCCGCGCGTGATCGCGCGCGGGCGAATTCTAGCCCCGCCGCCCGGTGGGGAGCAGCCGCCGACCCGCTCCCGCGCTACCATGCGCGCGACGAGCGAACGAGCCGCGGCGGAGCCCATGCCCAACCAGTACGTGGCGACGGACACGCGCACCGGCCTCGAGGTCACGGTCACGGGCGAGTTCCCCGAGGATCCTGACGACCGCGTGCGCATCGCCCGCACCTCTACGCTGTTCACGCGCCTGATGGCGACGATCCTGGCGATGGAGGACGCGACGCCGCGCCGCGAGGGCTTCCGCGCCGTCGAGACGCAGCTCGAGATCGCCGACGCGCTGCTGCGCCGCGAGATGGACGAGGTGCAGCGCCTGATCCGCGAGACGCTCTCCTCGATGGGCATCACCGAGTCCCACCTCAGCGAGATCGAGGCGGAACTGCGCCGCCAGCTCGGTGAGCTCGATAGCGACGAGGAGCCGCCGGCGCTCGCGTAGCGGGATGCGTATGGTCTCCACATGAAGACGACTCTCAACATTGACGACGCCCTTATGGAGCGGATACGCGACGAAGCCGCCCGGCGCGAGACGACCGTGTCCGCCCTCGTCGAGGCGGGCCTGCGCCGCATCCTCTCTGACGATCCCGCGCCAGCGAGCCTCCCGGACGACCTGCCTCCACTACCGACATGGAACGGGGGCGAGGCGCGGGTCGATGTGGCGGACCGCGAGGCACTCGAGGCGGCGATGGGCGACAAGGAGCCGACGGAGCCGGTCTAACGCACTCGCGCGCTGGCGCCGCCGCGGGCGCGGCGCTACGATGGCAACGAACGCCCATTCGAACCGCCGAGGGGCGCCGCCCGCTCCGCTCGACGCCCTCCCCCACCACAATCGAGGTGGCCTCTGCCGACCGACCGCATCGCCGTCACCGGGGCACGCGAGCACAATCTCAAGAACATCTCCGTCGAGATTCCGCGCGACCGCCTCGTCGTCATCACCGGGCTCAGCGGCTCCGGCAAGTCCTCGCTCGCCTTCGACACCATCTACGCCGAGGGACAGAGGCGTTATGTAGAGTCGCTCTCCGCCTACGCCCGCCAGTTCCTCGGGCTGATGGAGAAGCCGGACGTCGACTACATCGACGGCCTCTCGCCCGCGATCTCGATCGACCAGAAGGGCGTCTCGAAGAACCCGCGCTCCACGGTCGCCACCGTGACCGAGATCTACGACTACCTGCGGCTGCTCTTCGCCCGCGTCGGCGTCCCCTACTGCCCGCACTGCGGCCAGGTGATCCGCCGCCAGACCATCCAGCAGATCGTCGACGCGATCCTCTCCGAGGCGCCCGGCACGCGCGCGATGCTGCTCGCGCCCGTCGTGCGCCACCGCCGCGGGCAGCACGAGCAGGTCTTCGACGCGATCCGGCGCGCCGGCTTCGTGCGCGTGCGCGTCGACGGCGTCGTGCGCGACATCGAGGAGCAGTTCGACCTCGACCGCTACCAGTGGCACGACATCGACGTCGTCGTCGACCGCCTCGTCACGCCCGCCGTCGACGCCGAGGACGCCGAGGCGACCCGGCAGCGCATCTCCGACTCCGTCGAGCAGGCGCTCAAGCTCGGCGAGGGCATCCTGCAGTTCGCGCCCGAGGGCCGCTCGGAGGAGACCTTCAGCGAGCACTTCGCCTGCCCGAACACGACGCACCCGCCCTACTCGGTGGGCGAGATCGAGCCTCGCAACTTCTCCTTCAACAGCCCGCACGGGGCCTGCGCTGCCTGCACCGGCCTCGGTATGCGCATGGAGCTCGACCCGGAGCTGGTCGTGCCCAACCCCAAGCTGACGATCAACGAGGGCGCGATCCTGCCGTACCAGCGCCTCAGCACCACGCTGAGCTGGTACCGCCGCCGCCTCGAGGCGCTCGGCCGCGCCTACGGCTTCGACCTCGACACGCCGCTCGGGCAGCTCGACGACCGCCAGTGGTCGGCGTTGATGGAGGGCGCGGGCGAGCAGATCCAGGTCTCCTACCGCACCCGCCGAGGCCGCGACCGCGACTACGCGATCTCATGGGAGGGCGTGCTGCCCAACCTCGAGCGCCGCTACCGCGAGACGGAGTCCGACTGGGTGCGCAACGACCTCGAGCGCTACATGGTGGCGGCGCCGTGCCCGGACTGCCGCGGCGCGCGGCTGAAGCCGGAGATGCTCGCCGTCTCCGTCGACGGCCGCTCGATCGCCGAGGCCGTTCGCGAGTCCGTCGGGGATGCGCTCGCCTGGATCGAGCGGCTGCGCGCGGAGGACTCGCCGCTGTCCGCGCGCGAGCGCCAGATTGCGCGCCAGATCCTGCAGGAGATCGGGAACCGGCTCACATTCCTGCGTGATGTCGGCCTCCAGTACCTCACGCTCGATCGCGCCTCGGGGACGCTCTCAGGCGGCGAGGGGCAGCGCATCCGGCTGGCCACGCAGATCGGGTCGGCGCTGATGGGCGTGCTCTACGTCTGCGACGAGCCCTCGATCGGCCTCCACGCCGTCGACAACCAGCGGCTGATCGGCACGCTGACGCGCCTCCGCGACCTCGGCAACACCGTGCTCGTCGTCGAGCACGACGAGGCGATGATGCTCGCCGCCGATCACCTGATCGACCTCGGGCCGGGCGCGGGCGAGCACGGCGGCGAGGTGGTGGCGGAGGGTACGCCGCAGCAGGTGATGCGCAGCCGCAAGTCGATCACCGCGCAGTACCTCTCCGGCAAGCGCAACATCCCGATGCCGAAGACGCGCCGCGAGGGCAGCGGCGAAGCGCTGATCGTGCGCGGCGCCAGCGCGCACAACCTCAAGCAGCTCACCGTCGCGTTCCCCCTCGGGACGATGATCTGCGTGACCGGCGTGTCCGGCTCCGGCAAGTCGACGCTGGTCAACGAGATCCTGGCGAAGCGCCTCGCGCACGACCTGCACCGCGCACGCGAACGCCCCGGCGCGCACGCCGGCATCTCGGGTCTCGCTCACGTCGACAAGGCGGTCGTGATCGACCAGTCGCCGATCGGGCGGACGCCACGATCGAACCCGGCGACCTACACGGGGCTGTTCACGGTGGTGCGCGAGCTGTTCGCGACGGTGCCGGAGGCGCGGGCACGCGGCTACAAGCCGGGCCGCTTCTCATTCAACGTGAAGGGCGGCCGCTGCGAGGCCTGCAAGGGCGACGGCTACAACCAGATCGAGATGCAGTTCCTGCCCGACGTGACGGTGCCCTGCGAGGTCTGCCGGGGCGACCGCTACAACCGCGAAGCCCTCGAAATCCGCTTCCGCGGCAACACCATCGCCGAAGTGCTGCGCATGACCGTGACCGAGGCGCTCGCGTTCTTCGACGCCTTCCCGCGCGCGAAGCGCAAGCTGGAGACGCTGCACGCCGTCGGGCTCGGCTACATCCGGCTCGGCCAGCCGGCGACCACGCTCTCGGGCGGCGAGGCGCAGCGCGTGAAGCTCGCGACAGAGCTCTCGAGGCGCGCCACCGGCCGCACGGTCTACATCCTCGACGAGCCGACCACGGGCCTCTCCTTCGCGGACATCGAGGCGCTGTTGAGCGTGCTGCAGCGGCTGGTCGACCAGGGCAACACGGTGATCGTGATCGAGCACCAGATGGACGTGATCAAGAACGCGGACTGGCTGATCGACCTCGGCCCCGAGGGCGGGGAGCGCGGCGGCGAGTTGCTGGCCGAGGGCCCCCCGGAGCGCGTCGCCGCCATCGACGCCTCCGCCACGGGCCGCTACCTGCGCGCCACCCTCGCCCGGCACGGCGTCATGCCCGAGGGCGCCGGGCCGCCGTCCGGCAACGGCGCGTCGCCGCGCGCGCCGTCGCGCAAGCGCAAGGGCGCGCGGAAGGCTACCGCGCGGGCGTAGCGCGTGGTTGGCCGGGCCTACGCAGATCTGCCAGGCTAGGCGAACGCAGGTTCTAGAGCTAAGCTCAGAGGGGCATCCGCATGGCGTCCACAAGGTCGAACAACAAGACCAAGCAGCGCTGGAGCAGACTTGATGAGAAGCGCGCGGGCGGCATCGGCAAGGGTCCGCAAAAGAACCCGACGAAGGGCACGCAGAACCCCTTCACGCAGAACCTGAAGGTTAAGGAGCCACCAAGCTCCGATGGATCCGGATCGAGCAGCTGATACGACGCTGAGTGACGATCCTGCTTCAACTCGGTCTGATCTTCGGCGCGCTCATCGCGCCCGGATTGCTGACCGTCTACCTCGCCCGAGAGGCTTCGCCGTCGCCAGAGCGCGATCCGTCTACGGAAGCCACGCCGACGCCCCCGACGAAGGGGCACCCAAGGCCGTGCCCGCCCAGGCTAACTGAGCACCACCTGACGCCCACCATCCGCCTCCAGCCAGAGGACGCCCGATTCGCCGCGCTGGCCGTCGTCAACCACCTCGGGAGGCCGGGGTAGGAGCTGGACGCGCGGCGGAGGCGCGGGCGCGAGCCTGGCGCGCCGATGGAGCCGCGGCCGGCCCGCTCACGCGTCGCGCGCTACCAGAACTTCCACCAGGGCTTGGCGCGACGCGCTACCGGCTCGCCCGCCGCCTTCCGGGCGAGCTCGGCCGCGTGCTCGACGGCCTCCTGGCTGGCGCGCGGCACATTCGCGACGAGGCGCGGTATCAGCTCGAAGAGCACGTCCATGTCCTCAGGCGTGAGCCGGTCGCGCGCGACCGTGTGCACAAGGGCCGCGCGGCGCATCGCGATCCCGCCCGGCACGCGCTCGAACGCCATGTTGTAGGCGTTCGCCACGTCCTGCGCTTCCGGGAGATTGTCCGCCGCGAGGCCCAGCCACGAGCGCAGGCGGCTCTCCGTGAAGTCGGCCAGTTGCTCATCCTCAAGCGCGTACTCGGCGCGAATCATCGCTTCGGCCTGCTGCTCGCGCGTGGCCTGGTCGAGGCCGGCCATGGCATCGAAGCGCTGCCGCATCCCGGAAATCCGCGCCGCCGGCTCCTCATCGCTCAGCGCCGACCATGTCATGTCCAGTTGTGCTTCGGTCGTCATCGCTCTTCCCCTCTCGCGTCTCGCGCAGGTGAAGCGCTGTACGCTGGCGCAGGCGCTGCCCGCCTGCTGATTGAACGGTACTCCATGACCACCATACGCCTCCAGCCGGACGACGCGCGCCTCGCCGCGCTGGCGGTCGTCTACCACCTCGGGCGACCGGGGTCGGAGCTGGATGCGGCGACGCTGCAGCGGCACGAGTTCGGGCTGGGACCGCTCCAGCCCGAGCTCGAGGAGCAGCTCGGTTACGCCGTGACGTCGATCGACGTCACGGCGTACCAGCTCTCGCGCCTCGGCGAGGCGCTGCAGGGGACGGTCAACGAGCTCAAGCAGTACGAGATGAGCGAAGGCCGCTCGGTCGTCCCCGGCTTCGCCGAGGCGTTCGCGCGCCTCTTCCCCGACCACGCGGCCGAAGAAGGCGGTGCGCTCGACCTCGCCTCGCAGGGGGTGATGCTGCGCCGCCGGCTCGACGCCGCCGTCCGCGAGGCGGCGGCACAGGTGGAGGCCGCGCGCGCCGCCGAGGCGGAGCGACCCCGCTCCGAGGGCGCATCATCCGGGGGGAAGCGCGGCCTGTGGCGGCGCATCTGGCGGCGCCGCACGGAGTGAGCGGGCGCGGCCACGGGCCGTCGCTTGTCCCGATGCCGACCCGAACCTAGAATCGAGGTAACCGGACCGCATGAAGGGACGCCCTGCGGGATGACCTACTACATCACCCAGCCGTGTATCGACGTCATGGACCAGTCCTGCGTCGATGTCTGCCCGGTCGATTGCATCCACTTCGAGGAGGGCGACGACCGGATGCTCTACATCGACCCCGACGAGTGCATCGACTGCGGCGCGTGCGAGCCGGCCTGCCCGGTGAACGCGATCTACGCCGAGGACGATCTGCCCGACGACCAGTCCGCCTTCGCCGAGATCAACGTGCTCTGGTTCCAGGATCCGGCCGCCGCGCGCGAGAAGGTTCCCGCCTAGCACCGATCCGGACCGGCGGCGGGACGGCGCCTCACCCCCCGTCGAGAGACCGCAACCGCAAGGAAGCGCCGCGAACGCGGCGCTTCTTCATGTGCGCGGGCCTGCGTGAGTGCTAGCGCGACGGCATCGGCGAGCCCTCGAGGATCGGGATGTCGTCGTGCGCCATGCGCTCGGCGCCCTCGCGCAGCGGGTGCGACTCGAGCCGCACGCTGCCATCGCGCTCGAGGTGGACCATCAGCACACGCCCGCCCGTGTGGCCAGCGAGGCCGTCCGGCGCTCCGGAGTAGGCGGCGAGTCCCTCGCCGGCGGCGACGCGCGTCTGCTGCTCCCAGTGCCCGAGCGCGAAGTAGTCGTGGTCCAGCACCGCGAAGTGGTCCTCGTAGATGTGGTACGAGGAGTGGTCGGCGGACATCGGGTGCAGGAAGTGCCCGTGCCCGACGCCGATGTGCCAGTCCGCATCGCCGCGCTGGGGAGCATCCTCGAACGGGCGGAAGTCGGGGTCGAGTTCGGTGTGGCTGCGGCCCCACAGCTCGACGCTCAGATCGGGGAGCATCACGGACTCGCCCTCGGGCGTGCGCATCAGGCGCAGGTTGGGCGCCAGCTCCGTGAGGTCCAGCCGGTCGTAGACGGAGCCGGGTCCGACGTGGTCATGGTTACCGGGCAGCAGGATCACCGGACCGGGCACGCGCGCCAGCTGCTCGCCGGCGAACTGCATCGTGTCCTCCTGGACGCGGGCGTTGTCGAAGAAGTCGCCCGCGATCACCATGAAATCGACGCGCTCCGTGATCGACAGGTCGATCACCGCGCGGAAGGTGTCGTGCATCTCCTGCCGGCGCTGCATCGTTCGCTCGGCCTGGCTGTGGTCGTAGGCCCCGAGATGCACATCGGAGGTGTGCAGGAACTTCAGCTCGGTCCGGCCCTGCTGGTCGCTCACTCGTCCCCCGCCTCCTGCATTGTCGGCCGCAGCGCCTCGATCCGCTCGCGCAGCGCCTCGACGACGCCGTCGAGGGGCACGCGAATCTGCGACATCGTATCGCGTTCCCGGATAGTAACCGCCTCGTCGTCCAATGTCTCGAAATCGACCGTCACGCAGAGCGGCGTGCCGACTTCGTCCTGCCGCCGGTAGCGGCGGCCGATGGACTGCGAGTCATCGTACTGGGTTCGGAAGTGCGGGCGCAGTTGCTCCCAGACGCGGCGCGCCGTCGGGACCAGCCGCTCGTTGCGCGAGAGCGGCAGCACCGCCACCGTCGTCGGCGCCACGTCGGGCGCCAGCCGCAGCAGCACGCGCTTCTCGCCCCGGGCGTCCACTTCCTCGTCGTAGGCGTCCACGAGCAGGGTGAGCAGGATGCGATCGACCCCCGCCGCCGGCTCGACGACGTGCGGGACGATGTGCTCGCCGCGCTCCTGGTCGAAGTAGGTCAGGGACTTGCCCGAGGCGCTCCCGTGCGCGGTCAGGTCGAAGTCGCCGCGGTGCGCGATGCCTTCGAGCTCGCCCCAGCCCCAGGGGTAGAGGTACTCGATGTCGGAGGTGCCGCGCGAGTAGTGCGAGAGCTCGTCGGGCGTGTGGTCGCGCAGCCGCAGCCGCTCCGGGCGCACGCCGAGCGAGTGGTACCAGCTCAGCCGCTCCCGCTTCCAGTACTCGTGCCACTCCATCGAGTCCGCCGGGTCGCAGAAGAACTCCATCTCCATCTGCTCGAACTCGAGCATCCGGAAGGTAAAGTGGCCGGTGGTGATCTCGTTGCGGAACGACTTGCCGATCTGGGCGATGCCGAAGGGCAGCCGCCGCCGCGTCGACTGCTGCACCAGCTCGAAGTTGACGAACATGCCCTGCGCCGTCTCGGGCCGCAGGTAGGCGACCGCGGCGTCGTCCTGCACCGGTCCCACGAAGGTGTGGAACAGCAGGTTGAACTGCCGCTCCTCCGTGAACCGCCCGACCTCGCCACACGACGGGCACGTGTTGTCCTCGATGTGGTCCGCGCGCACGCGGGCGCGGCACGCGAGGCAGTCGACGAGGGGGTCGGCGAAGCTGTCGACGTGACCGGACGCCTGCCAGACCTTCGGGTTGGTGATCATCGCCGCCTCGATGCCGACGATGTCGGTGCGCTCCTGGACCATGCGCCGCCACCAGTGGTCGCGGATGTTGCGCTTCATCTCGACGCCGAGCGGACCGTAGTCGTAGGTGGAGGCAAAGCCGCCGTAGATCTCGGCTGACGGGAAGACGAAGCCGCGCCGCTTGGCGAGCGAGACCAGCGTCTCGAGCTCGACCGAGGCGGCTGCGGAGGCGTCGCGGGCGGCGTCGGTCACGCGGCGACTCCTCGTGAGGTCGTGTGCTGGACTGGCGCTGGTGGACGGGACGGAGCGTAGCACCGCCCCGCACTGCCCTCAACGACAGGCCGCCTGCCGGTCGCGTTGGTCATGGCGCGGGGCGCCCATCTCGGCGGCAGCCGCGCCAGCGTCACTTCCGGAACGCCGGGCCGTACCGCCCGATCCGGACATCCGCACGCGAATCCGGAACGGTCATCAAGAACTGCCTGGTGTTACCGGTGGCGCGGTGGGGGTGGCCCGTGGCCGGCGGCCGGAGGGGCGGGCCCGGCCGGCGTCGCGGCAGGCGCCGGCTCGGGCGTCGCCTCAGCTGTCGGGGTCGGCTCGGGCGTTGCTTCGGCCGTCGGCGTCGGCTCGGGCGTTGCCTCACCCGTCGGGGTCGGCTCGGGGGTTGCCTCAGCCGTCGGGGTCGGCTCGGCCGTCTCATCATCGTCCTGCTTTGGCCCCGGCGTCTGACCCTCGTCCGGCTGCTTCTCCGTCGTTTCGCCCTCGCCCGGCGGCTGCCGTTCGCCGTTGTCCGGGGGCTGCTCCTCGCCGTTGTCCGGGGGCTGCTCCTCGCCGTTGTCCGGGGGCTGCTCCTCGCTGTCGTCCGGGGGCTGCTCGTCGCCGTCGTCCGGGGGCTGCTCCTCCCCGTCGTCCGGGGGCTGCTCGTCGCCGTTGTCCGGGGGCTGCTCATCGCCGTCGTCCGGGGGCTGCTCATCGCCGTCGTCCGGGGGCTGCTCCTCGCTGTCGTCCGGGGGCTGCGGAGGCTGCGGGGCCTGCGTGGGCTGCTGCGGCGGCGGTCGCGGCGCCTGCGTGGCCTGCGGAGGCGGCGCACATGAGGAGGTGACTACCCTGATCCCGGCGTCGTCATAGTCGTCGTCGTTCCAATCCTCGAACCAGATTTCCTGACCATTGATCCGGGGATCCCAGCGCTCCTCGGCCAGGAACTGAACGTAAATCCCGAACTCGACTCGCTGGTTGCTTCTGAACGAGGCGGTGGCGCCTGGGTCCTTGTTCGTCATGTTCAGGTACTGAGGCACGGCGCCGGGAGAAGCGCGGTACAGGAAATCGTTGGTGAAGGACGCATCGCCGCCGAGCCCGGTGACCTGGTAGTCGATGCACGTCTGGGCGCGCGCCTCGCCGAACGCGTAGAGGGCGCCAGCCACCACGAGCGCCGAACCGACGATCGCGGCCCACGTCCACGGCTGCCTCCTCGGCCTAGCCATGGCGATCGCCTGGCGCGGCGTGTCGAGCGTGTCTGCGCGCGCAACTCGTAGCGCGTGATCTTGCGACCGGCGGGGCAGCCGGATTCGTTCGCGACCGCGCTCCCCCATGCGCGGGCGAGGTGTCACCGCCGGGCCGGGGGATCCCGGCGGTGTGGGTCATGGGACGGTCAGCCTGGGAGGCACCGTGCCTCTCCCATCACACCCCCGCTTGCTCCGTCACCCCCGCCTCTTCGGTTAGACGACTGGACGATCCGTTAGATGAACAGCGGCCCGAAGACCACCGCCACGATCGCCATCAGCTTCAACAGGATGTTGAGCGATGGGCCCGAGGTGTCCTTGAACGGGTCGCCGACCGTGTCGCCGATGACGGCGGCAGCGTGGGCCTCCGAGCCCTTGCCGCCGTGCGCGCCGGCCTCGATGTACTTCTTCGCGTTGTCCCAGGCGCCGCCCGCGTTCGCCATCATCAGCGCCAGCAGCGCGCCCGCGGCGATCGAGCCCGCGAGCAGCCCGCCGAGCGCTTGCGGCCCGATGAAGATGCCGACGCCGACCGGCACCACGACGGCGAGCGTGCCGGGGATGATCATCTCCCGGAGTGCCCCGTTGGTCGCGATCGTCACCGCCAGCGCCGAGTCCGGCTGCTCCGAGCCGTCCATGATGCCGGGGTGCTCGCGGAACTGGCGGCGCACCTCGTTGACCATTGCCATCGCCGCGCGCCCGACCGCCGCCATCGTCAGCGCGGCGAACAGGAACGGCATCAGCGCGCCGATCAGCAAGCCCGCCAGCACGGTCACGTCGAGCAGGTCGAAGGAGAGCTCGCCGTCCGCGCTGATCACCTGCTGATACGTGAACATCAGCGCCATCGCCGTCAGCACGGCGGAGCCGATCGCGAAGCCCTTGCCCGTGGCCGCCGTCGTGTTGCCGAGGCTGTCGAGGGCGTCCGTGCGCTCGCGCACCTCGGGCGGCAGCGCCGCCTGCTCGGCGATCCCGCCGGCGTTGTCGGCGACGGGCCCGTAGGCGTCGCTCGCGAGCGTCACGCCCAGCGTGGAGAGCATGCCGACCGCGGCGAGTGCGATCCCGTACAGCCCGGCCAGTTCGAAGGTGATGCCGATCGCGACCACGATCGTCAGCAGCGGGATCGCCGTGGAGAGCATGCCGAGGCCGAGGCCTCCGATGATCACGGTGCCCGCGCCGGTCTCCGCCTGCTCGGCCAGCTTCTTGGTCGGCGAGAACTCGAACGCCGTGTAGTACTCCGTCGCCGTGCCGATGATCTGGCCGGCGACGAGCCCGACGAGCACGACCCAGAACAGGTCGTACTTGAGCTCCATGAGGGTCACCGCGATCAGCGTGCCGACCAGCACCAGCCCGCCCGCCGAGAAGATCCCGGTGCGCAGCGCCCAGAGCAGCCGGCCCATCGTCGCGTTCTCGCTCGTGCGCACGAGGAACGTCCCGATGATGGACGAGACGATGCCGATCGCCATCACGAGGAACGGCAGCACGAACGCGTCGCCGGCGTATTCGGCGATCGCGCCGGCGTCGAAGACGTCGCGCTGGCCGGCCCCGATGATCGCGACTGTCGCGAGCGACATCGTGGCGACGATCGAGCCGGTATAGGACTCGAACAGGTCCGCGCCCATGCCGGCCACGTCGCCGACGTTGTCGCCGACGTTGTCGGCGATGGTCGCGGGGTTGCGCGGGTCGTCCTCGGGGATGCCCGCCTCGACCTTGCCCACGAGGTCGGCGCCGACGTCGGCGGCCTTCGTGTAGATGCCGCCGCCGACACGCGCGAAGAGCGCGATCGAGGAGGCGCCGAAGGCGAAGCCGGTCAGCGGGCCGACATCCCGGAAGATCAGGTAGAGCACCGCGAGGCAGGCCAGGCTGATGCCGACGACGGTCATGCCCATGACCGAGCCGGAGGAGAAGGCCACGCGCAGCGCCGGGTTGAGCCCCTCGCGCGCCTTCGCCGTGGTGCGCACGTTGGCGCGCACGGCGATGAACATCCCGATGTAGCCTGCCGCCGCCGAGGCGATGGCGCCGACGACATAGGCGATCGCGAAGCGCGGCAAGTCCGTGAGCTGCCCGCGGCCGCCGTCCAGCTTGTCCAGCACGTCGAGGTCGCGGAAGAGCAGCAGCACCACCGCGACGACGACGACGAAGACGGCGATGAAGGAGTATTCCCGCCGCAGGAACGCCGCCGCGCCGACCTGGATCTGCTCGGCGATCGAGCGCATCGTCTCGTCGCCCTCGTCCTCAGCAAGAATCCGCTGAGCCGCCACGACTGCGAACACCAGCGCGATCAGCGCTGCCGCAATCGCGATCCAGAGGATCTCCATGTCGCCTCCACTCCATGCGTATCGAGCCCGCCGATGGGGCCCGCCGATAGGCATGTTCGCGCGCGCTCTACGCACGCGCTAGGGGCAGAAAGGATAGCACGGTCTGCTAAAACGCGATAGCGCCTATGCAATATGGGCCACAGCCAAGGCATTCTGCCAGACCGGTCAAACGGGCCTCAGTGCTGGCACTCCGCCGAGCCGCCCACTCCCCCGCCCGCGCCGCGCCGCTCGAGGGCGTCGAGCCGGCTCGCGAGCCGCTGCTGCTGCGCCGCCAGCGTGAGATCGCCGCGCGTGCGCTCGATGATGCCGCGCGTCACGTCCGTGGCGCGGCGCAGGTTCGCGGTCATCGCGTCCGGGTAGTCGATCGTCACCAGCAACGACTGCATCTCGTCCATCCGCTCGAGCATCGCCTCGCAACGCTCGAGGGCGTCCGCGCGCAGCGAGTCCAGCACGTGGCGGCGCAACTCGCCGATCGCCTCCGCCAGACCGTGCAGGTAGGAGACACCGCGCACACCGAGCGATTGCGGCGTCGGCAGCGCGCCGCCCGCGATCAGCGCGAGCGTGATCGCCGCCTCGGCGTACTCCTTCTGCGCGTCGTGGACGAAGCCCGCGTGCGCGATCTGCGGGAAGTCTCGTGTCGCCGTCGCGGCCTCCGCGAGCGCGGCCCGTGCCTCGTCGAGCAGGCTCGCGGCGGTCTCCGTATCGCCGCGGTGCACGGCGCGGATGCAGTTCGCCGAGGAGCGGACGGCGCCGCGGCAGAGCGGCAGCGCTGCCTCGCGCGCGGCGTTCGTCGCCTCGAGGCCGGCGCGGATCTCCTCGACGGCGCGCGCCAGTTCGGCGCTGATCGCGGTCTCCTCCTCGGGCATGGCGCTCACGCGTCCACGGAGTCGGGCAGCTCGCCCTCGCGGGCGGCGTCGATCATGTCGCGGGTTTCGTCGGGCAGTTCCATCCCGTACTCCTCGAAGCGCTGCTCGACCCAGCGACCGATCTGGCGCGGGTCGCGATACTGGTCCTCGGGACGGCCGCCGAGGCCGGGCGCGCCGTACTCGTCGATCACGTCCTTGTCCGTCTTGAGGCGGGCGACCGAGGAGATCTGGCGCGCCATGCGGCTGGAGCCGCAGTGCTCGCACTCGGGCGCAGCCGGGTCGCTGCGCATCGAGCGCACGAAGAGGCTGGTCAGGCGCTCGCACTCCTCGCAGCGGTATTCGTAGATCGGCAGGCGACTAGTCCGGGTTCCCGAGGCTCTTCTTCGCCTTCGCCTCCGCCACCTTGTGGCGGAAGGTGTAGCCGGCGTCGATCCGCTCGACGGGGTCCTCGCCGGCCTCGGCCTTCTCGGCGAGCTCGCGGTAGTTTGAGCCGAGCACCTCGTCATACTCGGCGCTGGCCTCGCGGGCCCACCTCGCGAAGCCGCGCTCGTCGCCGCGTTCGAGGGCGGCCTCGTGCCCGCTGAAGTCGACATCGGCGAGCCGCTGCGCGTCGCTGCGCAGGCGGGCGAAGGCGGACATCAGCCGGGTGAGCTGCGTGCCGCCGCACTCCGGGCAACTCGGCTCGCTCGCGGCCGCGGCCGAGCGGAAGAAGATCTCGACGCTCTGTTCGCAGTCCGCGCAGTCGTACTGGTAGATAGGCATGATGCTGAAAGTGTAGCGCGCCGCGCCATCGCCGCAACAGGCCCCCGCAGGCCGCTGCGGAGCCAACGCGTGCCACGGCGATGCGATGATGGGGCCTGACCGGGGAGGCGACGATGGTGCTACGGAGCGTCAGGGCCAGGTTCACGGGCGGCAAGCTCCAGCCTCTGGAGCCCCTCGGCCTCGAAGAGGGCGCGGAAGTCTCCGTGACCGCCAACGAGCAGGTGCACCTTACCGAGGAGGCGGAAGACGCCGCCCTTGCCCGCGCCATCGAGGAAGGGCTGGCGACCGGGCGCGTCGGCGAGCAGGAGATCACGGCCATCCTGCGGGACGGCTGACCGGCCCCGCCCGCCCCCGCCTCACCCCTCCACGGCGCTGCGGATGTGCTGGAACGAGGCGACCGAGCCATCGGCAGCCAGATCGATCGCCACGAGGTCGATGCGCTGGTCGGCGGGCAGGTCGGGGTGCTCCATGCCGTAAGCCGCAGCCAGCTCGCGCAGGCGGCGCTTCTTGCGCGCGCTCAGCGCCTCGATGGCGCGTCCCGCCTGGCGCGGGCGCCGCAGCTTCACCTCGACGAAGACAAGCGTGCCGCCGTGCAGCGCGATCAGATCGACCTCGCCCTCGCGCCGGCGCACGTTGCGATCGACCAGCCGGTAGCCGCGCGTCTTGAGGTAGTCCGCGGCGAGGCGCTCGCCGGAGCGCCCCAGCCGGTCGGTCGGCCTCGTCATCGGGGCGCGTGGCCCGTCAGCACCTCGCGCACCGGGGCGAAGAGCAGGCGGTGCACGCTGGAGTGCCCCAGGCGGCGCAGCGCCTCGCGGTGCTCGGCGGTGGCGTAGCCCTTGTTGCGCGCGAAGCCGTAGCCGGGAAAGCGAGCGTCGAGGCGATCCATCATGCGGTCGCGCGCGACCTTCGCGACGATGCTCGCCGCGGCCACCGAGGGGCAGAGCGCGTCGCCGTCGATCACCGCGTGCTGCCGCGTCTCGCACTCGACGACCTCGCGGCCGTCGACGATCAGCGCGTCCGGCGCGCGGTCCAGCTGCTCGACGGCGCGGCGCATCGCCAGCCGGGTCGCCGCGGTCATGCCGAGCTGGTCGATCACGTGCGAGGAGACGACCCCGATGCCGTAGTCGCAGTGGCGGCGAATGTGCGTGGCGAGCTCCTCGCGGGAGGCGGCGTCGAGCAGCTTGGAGTCGCGCAGCCGCCGGACCCAGCCGGCGCGCGAGTAGCGCAGCACGACGGCGCCGGCGACGACCGGCCCGGCAAGCGGCCCGCGGCCGACCTCGTCGACCCCCGCGACACGCTCGCAGCCCTCGCGCCAGAGCACGTTCTCAACCTGCCACGTGGGCTTCGAGGTGCGGCGCGGTCGGGCGAGTACGGCAGCCACGGCCGCATGCTAGGCGGGCTGATACCGATCAGGCAAGTTATCTGTTGTGGCGATCGAGGCTCAGCGCCGCGCGGCGCAGCGTGCGGGATCGCCATATCATCCCCCTGCCGAGTCCCGATTCGCCGAAGTCCTGGGCGAGCGACGGCAAGCTCTACATCGACCACGACGACGAGGACGAGGACGACCTCGACTGAGCGCAGCGGGGCGCCCGCGCGGGCGCTACGCGCCGGAGCTGGAGAGGCCGGGCCGCAAGCGGGGCCGGTGATACACTGGATCTGGCGCTGCGCGGGCCAGGCCCGCAGCCTGCGAACCAATCCAGGCGGCCCGGCCGAGCACGAGGAGCGGCCCTGGACCATGAAATCCCGCTGGATGCGCAACTCCTTCATCTACATGATCATCCTCGGCGCGGTCATCCTCGCCGTCGTGATGTTCCTGCGCCCATCCACCAACTCGCGTGACATCCCGCTCTCGCAGGTCGTCGAGGAGGCTCTGGCCGGCAACGTCGATCTGATCAGGGTCTCCGGCGATACCCTCGAGGTACACCTCCAGGGCGAGCGCGAGCCGCTCAGCTCGCGCAAGGAGGAGGGCACCTCGATCGCCGAGATCCTGGGCGATCGCGGCGTCGCCGTCGGGACCGGCGAGGGCGCCGTCCAGATCGAGGTCGGCGGGCCAAGCCAGTTCGGCAATATCTTCGGGCTGTTCTTCAACTTCCTGCCGCTGATCCTCTTCGGCGGGATCCTGATCTTCATGATGCGCCAGGCGCAGGGCTCCAACTCCCAGGCGATGTCCTTCGGCCGCAGCAAGGCGAGGATGTCCACCGGCCAGACGCCGACCGTCACCTTCCTCGACGTCGCCGGGCAGGACGAGGCGAAGCAGGAGCTCGAGGAGATCGTCGAGTTCCTCAAGTTCCCGGAGAAGTTCGCCGCCCTCGGCGCGCGCATCCCGCACGGCGTGCTGCTGGTCGGCTCGCCCGGCACGGGCAAGACGCTACTCGCCCGCGCCGTCTCCGGCGAGGCGGGCGTGCCCTTCTTCTCGATCTCGGGCTCCGAGTTCGTCGAGATGTTCGTCGGCGTCGGCGCGAGCCGCGTGCGCGACCTGTTCGAGCAGGCCAAGCGCAACTCTCCGGCGATCGTCTTCGTCGACGAGATCGACGCGGTCGGGCGGCAGCGCGGGGCGGGCCTCGGCGGCTCGCACGACGAGCGCGAGCAGACGCTGAACCAGATCCTGGTGGAGATGGACGGCTTCGACTCCAGCTCGAACGTGATCGTCGTCGCCGCCACCAACCGCCCGGACATCCTGGACCCGGCGCTGCTGCGGCCCGGCCGCTTCGACCGCCAGGTGACGCTCGACCTGCCGGACGTGAAGGGCCGCCGCGCCGTGCTCGACGTGCACGTCAAGGGCAAGCCGCTCGACACCGACGTCGACCTCGAGACGGTGGCGAGGCAGACACCGGGCTTCTCCGGCGCGGACCTCTCCAACCTCGTCAACGAGGGCGCGATCCTCGCGGCGCGGCGCAACAAGAAGCGCGTCGGGATGGACGATCTCAACGAGGCGGTGGACCGCGTGATCGCCGGCCCGGAGCGTAAGTCGCGCGTGATCACGCCCGTGGAGAAGCGGATCATCGCCTACCACGAGGGCGGCCACGCCGTCGCCGGGCACTTCCTGCCCAAGGCGGACCCGGTCTTCAAGGTCACGATCGTCGCGCGCGGCATGGCCGGCGGCTTCACCCGCTCGATGCCCGCCGACGACCGCCGCCTGCAGGACCGCTCCTACTACGAGGCGATGATGGCGCAGGCGCTCGGCGGCCACGTCGCCGAGGAGATGGTCTTCGGCGAGCCGACGACGGGTGCGCACGACGACATCGGCAAGGTCACGCACATCGCCCGCGAGATGGTCACGCAGTGGGGCATGAGCGAGCGGCTCGGCCCGCGCACCTTCGGCCGCCGCGACTCGCTGGTCTTCCTCGGACGCGACATCGCCGAGCAGCGCGACTACTCCGAACGCACCGCCGAGGAGATCGACGAGGAGGTGCGCCGCATCGTCGAGGACGCGCACGAGCGCTGCCGCGAGGTGCTGCGCGAGCACCGCGAGAAGCTCGACGAGGTGGCCGTGGCGCTGATCGAGGTCGAAACCCTCGAGGGCGACGATTTGCAGCGGCTGCTCGGCCCGGCGGAAGGCCGCGAGCCACCGCCCGAGCCGCTTCCGCCCCCGCCCGAGGACGCCGCGGGCGCCGACGCGGGCGAGGACCTGGAGGCGGAACAGCCGATGGGCCGGCCGGGCCTGGCCTGGGGCCAGTCCAGCGCCGCGCCGCCGTCCGGCGGCGGGTAGCCCGCCTCCCGCACACGACTCGTTAACCCTGTCCAGTGCATGCATCGCCGCCTGCCGACGCGCGGCGTTACGCCTCGGGCGATGGCTCCACGGCGGCTGTGGCGGCCTCGGCGGTCTCGTCCGACTGCTGCTCTTCGCGCATCGCGTTGCGGTAGCTCTTGAGGAACTCGCGCTGGGCGACGACGAACCAGATCGCCGCGCCCAGGCCGAGGCCGATGCGCAGCGCGGGGTGCTCCTCGAGCTTGCCCTCGGGGGTGAGCACTGCCTGCCCGAGGAAGTAGCCGGCGCCGACCCAGGCCGAGTTGGCGATGACCGCACCGAGGTAGTCGAGCGGCATCCAGATGCGCAGCGGCATGCGGATGGCGCCGGCGCCGAACGGCCCCAGCGTCCGCGTCCAGCTGTTGAGGTGGTAGAAGGGAATCAGCCAGAGGGCTTTCCCCCCGACGATCATCTTTCCAATTCGCAGGTGCTTGCCGAAGCGGGAGCGCTCCAGCCGGCCGCCGCCCCGGCGCCCGAGCCCGTAGGAGATCGTGTCGCCGAGCATCGTGCCGACAACCGCAAGGACCCAGATCAGGCCGATCGGCGTGCCCTGATCGTCGGCGAAGGCGCCTCCGAGGAACATCATGATCACGCCGGGATAGATCAGGCCGAGGCCCACCGTCGCCTCGATCAGCGCCGAGGCGAAGACGACGGGCGCGCCGAAGCGATCGAACAGGTCGTTCGCCGCCAGGAACATCTGGTCGGCGATCCAGTTCAGCAAGTCGTACGGGGCGGTGATGACCTCGAGGAACTCCAGGGCAGCCCTCCGCCCGTGGCGCCCGCCGGCGCGCCTTCATTGACGCTCCGCCCCGGGCCTGCCTAGGATCGTAACGGTCGAGCCTGCGATCACTACACGCCAGCGCCGACACCAGCATCGATCAACCGGAGTACGCCGCCATCTCCTACGCCATCATCCGCACCGGCGGAAAGCAGTACCGCGTGCGCGAGGGCGACAGCCTCGCCGTCGAGCGCCTCGACCTGCCCGAGGGTTCCGAGGTCCAGCTCGACGTGCTGCTGGTCTCCGACGGCGACGCGGTGACAGTCGGCGACCCGACCGTCGAGGGCGCCTCGGTGGCCGCGCGCATCGACGAGCACACGCGCGGCAAGAAGGTCACGGTCTTCAAGTACAAGAACAAGACCCGGCAGCGCAAGCTGCGCGGGCATCGGCAGCAGCGCACGCGCATCACGATCACCGGCATCAGCGCGAGTACGTAGCGAGCGAAGCGAGGGCAGCGCGATGGCTCACAAGAAGTCCGGCGGATCGAGCCGTAACGGCCGCGACTCCAACGCGAAGCGGCTCGGCGTGAAGCGCTTCGACGGCCAGCTCGTGACCGCCGGTTCGATCCTCGTGCGCCAGCGCGGCACGCGCTTCCACCCCGGCCGGCACGTCGGCGTGGGCCGCGATCACACGCTCTGGGCGCGGGTGGACGGCGTCGTCAAGTTCAGCCCCTACGCCAAGGGCCGGCGCAAGCAGGTCTCGATCCTGCCCGTCGCGGCCGAAGGGTAGCGAGGGGCAATGAAGGACAGCATCCACCCCGACTACGACTACGTCGTCTTCGTCGACATCTCCACCGGCGAGGAATACCTGACACGCTCCACCATGACCTCGCAGGAGCGACGCGTCGTCGACGGCGTCGAGGCGTACGTGGTGCGCGTCGACATCAGCGCCAGCTCACACCCGTTCTTCACGGGCGAGCAGCGGATCGTGGACACGGCCGGCCAGGTCGAGCGCTTCCGGCGTCGCTACGCCCGTACGCAGCAGGCCGAGTAGCGCCGGTCCGACCCACGAGCCCCGACTCCCCTGCTGTCTTTCACCTCGATCACTCGCGGTCTGCGGCTCCGCGCCTGGCGATCGCGCTACGGTAGCGCTGCTGGCAGAGAGGTCACTCCATGACGGACTCAGCCACGACCCCGGAGCAATCAGCCGCGTACCGGAGGCGCTGGTGGACCCTCGTCATCCTCTCGATGAGCCTGCTCATCATCGGCCTCGACAACACCATCCTGAACGTCGCCATCCCCACCCTGCAGCGCGAGTTCGACGCGACCGCGACCGCGCTCCAGTGGATGGTCGACGCGTACATCCTCGTCTTCGCCGGTCTGCTGCTGACGATGGGCTCGCTCGGCGACCGCTTCGGGCGCAAGCGCGCGCTGCAGGCGGGGCTGCTCGTCTTCGGCCTGGCGAGCCTCCTCGCCGCGTACTCAGAATCGAGCGCGCAACTGATCGCCGCGCGCGCCCTGCTGGGCATCGGCGGGGCGCTGATCATGCCGTCCACCCTGTCGATCCTGACCAACGTGTTTCCGAGGGAGGAGCGCGGCAAGGCGATCGGCGTCTGGGCCGCGGTCGCCGGGCTGGGCGTCGGGCTTGGCCCCCTCACCGGCGGCCTGCTGCTTGAGCGCTTCTGGTGGGGTTCCGTATTCCTCGTAAACGTGCCGATCGTCGGACTCGCCCTCGGGGCCGGGCTCCTGCTCATCCCCGAGAGCCGGGATCCACACCCCAGGAAGTTGGACATTCCCGGCGCCGTCCTCTCCATCGCGGCGGTCACGGCGCTGGTCTACTCGATCATCGAGGCCCCGGTGCGCGGCTGGACGGACGGCCTGACGATCGCCGGCTTCGTGGGTGGCGCGGCCCTGGTCGCCGCGTTCATGTACTGGGAGATCAGGACCGACCACCCGATGCTCAATCTCGCGTTCTTCAGGAACCTGCGATTCTCCGCGGGGGCGGCCGCGATCTCGATCGGGTTCTTCGCCCTGTTCGGCATGATCTTCGGGATGACGCAGTTCCTTCAGTTCGTTCAGGGCCACACACCGCTGGAGGCCGGATTGAGGATGGTGCCGATCGCCCTGGGCATGGCGTTCGGAGCGGGCCTCAGCCATCGCCTGGTCGGCAGGTTGGGCAGCAACAAGGTGGTGGCGATGGGCCTCGCGGGAGTGGCTGCCGTCCTCCTGAGCATCAGCTTCTGGGAGCCGGATACCAGCTACCTGGTGGTCGGCCTCACCTTCTTCCTGCTCGCGTTCAGCATGGGCAACATCATGGCGCCGTCGACCGACGCGGTGATGGGCGCGGTCCCCGAGGCCAACGCCGGCATCGCCTCCGCGATGAACGACGTCACGCGTCAGGTGGCGGGGGCCTTCGGCGTCGCCGTCATCGGCTCCGTCATCAACACGGTGTACGGCGGCAGGATGAGCGAGGCGGTGGCAGGGTTGCCTCCCGAGGCGGCCGAGGCCGCGAGTGACTCGGTCGGCGCCGCATCGAGGGTTGCCTCGACGTTGCCCCCCGAGGTCGCCGGCGGATTGGTGGAAGCGGCCAGGGCCGCCTTCACCGACGCGCTCGGCGTCGCCGTGATCGTCGCGGCGGGGGTGGCCATCATCGGCGCGGTGCTGATCGCGAGGTTCATGCCGGCGCGCCACCTCCCCGAGGGGGAACGCGCGGAATCCGGAAGCGAAGCCGCAGCCTCGTAGCCGGCGCGTCTGCGGACCGTTCGGCCCGCGCGTCGTAGGCTGCGCGCGTGAGCAACGCGAGCACGGGTCCGGCAATCGCGGCGAGGGCGAACTACGGCGGCCAGGCGGTCGTCGAGGGCGTCATGATCCGCGGACCGCACGCCGTCGCGACGGCGGTGCGCAAGCCGGACGGCGAGATCGCCGTCCGCAGCCGGCCGCTCGGCGGGATCTACAGCGCCAGGCTGCGGCGCGTGCCGCTGCTGCGCGGCGTGCTGGTGCTGTGGGAGACGCTCGCGCTCGGCATCTCCGCGCTCACCTGGTCCTCGGCCGTCGCCAGCGACGAGGTGGACGAGCACGGCGAGGCGAAGCCGCTCGGTGTCGCGGGCTGGACGTTCCTCGCGCTGATGCTGCTGGTCGCGCTCGCCTTCTTCTTCGCCGGGCCGGTGGTGGCGACGGCGTGGCTGGAGCGCCGCTTCCCCGGGCCGCTCGTGATCGCCTTCGAGGGCGTGCTGCGGATCGGGCTGCTGATCGGCTACATCTGGCTGATCGGGCGCTCGCAGGACGTGGCGCGGGTGTTCCAGTACCACGGCGCCGAGCACATGACGATCAGCGCCTTCGAGCACGGCCGCGAGCTGAGCGTGCAGGCGATCCGGCGCTTCCCCAAGGAGCACCCGCGCTGCGGCACCTCGTTCCTGCTGACCGTCGCCGTGATCGCGGCGGTCGCGTTCATCCTCGTCGGCTCGGAGCCGCTGTGGTGGCGCTTCGCCTCGCGGCTGGCGCTGATCCCGCTGATCGCCGCCGTCGCCTACGAGGCGATCCGCTTCGCCGGCCGCCGCCTCGACCAGCCCATCGTGCAGGCGCTCTTCTCCGCCAACATCGCGCTCCAGCACCTCACGACACGCCCCCCGGACGACGCACAGATCCAGGTTGCGATCGCCTCGCTCGAAGCAGTCCTCGAGGAGGAGGAGCGCGCCCTACCCTCAGTCGGCGAGGGCACGCCCGGCTAGGCAGTCGTCAGCAGCCCCGGCAGCTCGCTCAGCGAGCGCACGCGCAGGATCGAGGAGTCCTCGACGCGGTCGCCGCGATCGAGGAGCACGGCGTGCAGGCCCGCGGCGCGAGCCGGGTGATAGTCGTTGTCGAGGCGGTCGCCGATCGCCAGCGTCGTCTCCGGGCGACCGCCCATGCGCTCCACGGCGGTGGCGAAGAAGGCCGGGTCCGGCTTCGAGAGGCCGACGTCCTCGGCGTAGTGCGTGGCGGCGAAGTACCAGCCGAGGCCCACCGAGGCGAGCGGGACGTTGCCGTTCGAAGCCGCCAGCAGCGGCAGCCCGCGATCGCGTAGCTCGGCGAGCACGGCCTCCACATCCGGGAACACGGTCGTTGCCTTGTCTCGGACTCGGTAGTAGCGGTCGTGCATCTCGTCGAGCGCCCGAGGCTCTTCGATGCCGAAGGCCTCGAGGATGCGCCGGAACGACTCGCGCCGGATCGCGACCGGCCGGCGGCCGCGCCACGCCGGGTCGCGGCCCACCTCGTTGCGCAGGGCCCGCAGTTGTCGCGGATCCACCTCGACGCCTCCCGCGCGCGCCGAGACCTCGCTCGCGACCGCCTCAAGGCCCGCGTCGATCGCACCCGTGAAGTCCACCAGCGTGCCGTCGACGTCGAAGATGACGAGCGAGACGGCGAAGGGCGGGCCGCTCATGGACGGTCTCGCGTCAGGCGGGCGGCGAGCCGACGAGGCGCGGCCCGGCGCCGTCCGGCTCGACGAAGCAGGAGTGCGCTCCGGTGTGGCAGACGGCGCCGCCGAGCAGCTCGACCTGCAGCACCAGCGCGTCGCTGTCGCAGTCGGTGCGGATCTCGAGCACGCGCACGTAGTCGCCGGAGGTCGCGCCCTTGTGCCACAGCTCCTGGCGGCTGCGGGACCAGAACACGGCCTGCCCGAGCTCGAGCGTCTGGCGCAGTGACTCCTCGTTCATGTAGCCGAGCATCACCACCTCGTGGCTGACGTGGTCCTGCAGGATCGCCGGGATCAGTCCCTGCGCGTCGTAGCGAACCTCGGATGGGTCAATCACGCGCGTCTCCCTCGTCCGCGCCGCCCTCGTCGTCCACGCCCTCGACGGGCCGCATCGGGATGCCGCGGTCCGAGAGGTAGTGCTTGAGGTCGGCGATGTCGTACGTGCCGAAGTGGAAGATCGAGGCGGCGAGCACAGCCTCCGCGCCGCCCTCGGTGAGCGCCTCGTAGAGGTGCTCGGGCGTGCCCGCGCCGCCCGAGGCGATCACCGGCACCTCGACCGAGTCGCTGATCGCGCGCAGCAGCTCCAGGTCGTAGCCGGTCTGGTGGCCGTCGCGATCCATAGAGGTGACCAGCAGCTCGCCGGAGCCGCGCTCGACCGCCTCGCGCGCCCAGGCGAGCGCGTCGATGCCGGTCGGGGTGCGGCCGCCGTGGGTGTAGACCTCCCAGCCCGCGGCGGGGTTATCGGCCGAGCGGCGCTTGGCGTCGATGGCGACGACGATGCACTGCGAGCCGAAGCCGCGGGCGCCCTCGCTGATCAGCTCCGGCCGCTCGACGGCGGCGGTGTTGACGGAGACCTTGTCGGCGCCCATCTCGAGCATCACCCGCACGTCCTCGGGCGAGCGGATCCCGCCGCCCACGGTGAACGGCACGAACACCTGGTCCGCGGTGCGCGCGACCATGTCGTAGACGCTCGGCCGGCCGTCCGAGGAGGCGGTGATGTCGAGGAAGACCAGCTCGTCGGCGCCCGCCTTCTCGTAGGAGGCGGCGAGCTCGACCGGGTCGCCGGCGTCGCGCAGTTCGACGAAGGAGATGCCCTTCACCACACGCCCGCGGTCGACGTCGAAGCAGGGGATGATGCGCTTCGTCAGCATCGGCTCAGCGCTCCGCCCTCGGCGCTGGTGTCGCCGCCGTCATGCGACGGCCAGCGCTTCGGGAAGCGAGACCTCGCCCGTGTAGAGGGCGCGCCCGACGATCGCCGCCTCGACGCCGCAGTCGGAGAGCCGCCGCAGGTCGTCGAGCGTGCTGACGCCACCGGCGGCGATGACGGCGATCGAGGTCTCCGAGACCAGCGCCTCGTACATCTCGAAGTTCGGGGAGCCGCGCACGCCGTCGCGATCGATGTCCGTGTAGACGATGCGCTCGACGCCGATCGAGGCGAGCTGGCGGATGAACGCGGTCGCATCGACGTCGCTGCCCTCGGTCCAGCCTTGCGTCTGCACGATGCCGTTGCGCGCATCGACGGACACGATCAGCCGGTCGCGCGCCACGGCCACGGCTTCGCGCAGCAGCTCCGGGTCGCGGACGGCGGCGGTGCCGAGCACGACGCGGTTCACGCCGTCGTCCAGCGCGGCGCGCAGGGTCTCGATGTCGCGGAGGCCGCCCCCGGTCTGCACGGCCGCGCCGACGGTGTGGACGATGCGCCGCACCAGCACGGCGTTGACCTGCTGCCCCGCGCGTGCGCCGTCGAGGTCCACGATGTGGATGCGGCGCGCGCCCAGCGCGGCCCAGCGCACGGCGACGGCGACGGGGTCGGCGTCGAACACGGTCTCGCGGTCGTAGTCGCCCTGGCTAAGGCGCACGCACTGCCCGCCACGGATGTCGATCGCCGGGATCACCTCCATCAGGCGCTCCCTCCGGCGGCCGTCGGCGCCTCGGGCGCGATCGAGCCGCCATCGAGCGCGAGGCGCAGGAAGTTCGCGTACATCCGCAGGCCCGCCGCGCCGGACTTCTCCGGGTGGAACTGCGTCGCGATCATGTTGTCCCGCCCGACGATCGAGGCGAACTGCACGCCGTGCTCGGTGCTGGCGATCGTCAGCGCCGGATCGTCGGGGCGCGGGTAGTAGGAGTGCACGAAGTAGGCGTAGGCGCCGTCCTCGACACCCTCGAGGACCGGGTGCGGGCGCTCCACCCGCAGCGTGTTCCAGCCCATGTGCGGAACCGTCAGCCCGCCGGGGAAGCGCACGATGCGCCCCGGCAAGACGCCCAGGCACTCGTGCTCCCCGCCTTCCTCGGAGATGTCGAACAGCGCCTGCATACCCATGCAGACGCCGAGGAAGGGGCGATCGGCGGCGATGTAGTCGCGCAGCGGCTCGACGAGTTTCGCGCGGCGCAGGTTGGCCATCGTGTCGGCGGCGGCGCCGACGCCGGGCAGGATCACCGCCCGCGCGCGGTCCACGGTCTCGGGGTCCGATGTGATGACGGGCTCGATGCCCGCGTGGCGGACCGCCCGCGCCACGCTGCGTAGGTTGCCCGCTCCGTAGTCGACGATGACAACCTCAGCCAATACCGGGTCTCCTCGATGAGCCTCGATCCGATTCTATCAAGGGCCCGCGCTTATATACTCAGCATGATGACCACGCCCGAGCCCGCAGGGGCGCACGAGGCGGCGCGCCGCGAGATCGCGGAGCTGCGTTCCCTCGTCCGCTACCACGAACATCGCTACCACGTCCTCGACGATCCGCAGATCGGCGACTCCGATTACGACGCCCTCTACCGCGGGCTCGTGGACCTCGAGGCGCGCTTCCCGGAGCTGATCGCGCCCGACTCCCCGACGCAGCGCGTCGGCGGCGCGCTCGCCGAGGGCTTCGACGTGGTGGAGCACCGCGAGCCGATGCTCTCGCTCAGCAACGCGTTCGACGGCGACGAGTTGCGCGCCTGGTACGCGCGCGTGCTGCGGCTGCTGGAGGCGGAGAGCGTCGCCCTGGTCTGCGAGCCGAAGATCGACGGCCTCGCGATCTCGCTGGTGTACCGCGACGGTGCGCTCGAGGTCGGCGCGACGCGCGGCGACGGCCTGCGCGGCGAGGACATCACCGCCAACCTGCGCACGGTCCGCGAGATTCCACTGCGCGTGCACCGCGACGACGCCCCACCCGCCTTCGAGGTGCGCGGCGAGGTCTACCTCTCGCGGGAGGAGTTCGATCGCCTCAACGCGGAGATCGCCAGCGCCAACGCCGAGCTTGCCGAGGGCAAGCGGCCTCAGCCGCTCTACATGAACCCGCGCAACACCGCCGCCGGGTCGCTGCGCCAGCTTGATCCCAAGGTGACGAGGCAGCGCCGCCTCCAGCTGTTCGTCTACCAGATCGGTTGGACCGAGGGTGCCGACCCGCCCACGAGCCAGTCGGCCGCTCTGCGGTGGCTGCGCGAGGCCGGCTTCCCAACCAATCCTGAGTGGAAGCGGTTCGGGGACATCGAAGACGCCCTTGTCTCGCCCGGGCGGCCCACCGAGAGCATCGACGAAGCGGTTGACTTCTGCGAGCTATGGGCGCAGCTGCGAGGAAGGCTGGCGTACGCCATCGACGGGGTCGTGGTGAAGGTGGACGACGTCGGGCAGCAGCGGCAGCTCGGCGTCGTCGGGCGCGAGCCACGCTGGGCGACGGCGTACAAGTTCCCGGCCGAGCAGGCGGTGACGCGGCTGCGCGACATCCAGGTCTCGGTCGGCCGCACGGGCGCGCTGACGCCGTTCGCCGTCCTCGAGCCGGTGGTGGTCGGCGGGGCGCGCGTGAGCGTGGCGACGCTGCACAACGCGGAGCAGGTGCAGGCGAAGGGCCTGCTGATCGGCGACGACGTGATCGTGCAGCGCGCGGGCGAGGTGATCCCGGAGGTCGTCGGGCCCGTCCTCGCCGCTCGCGAGGGGCGGGAGGACGAGTTGCGCCCGTTCGAGGCACCCGAGCGCTGCCCTGTCTGCGCGACGCCCGTCGTCACGGACGGACCGAGCGCGCGCTGCCCGAACCTGCGCTGCCCGCCTCGCGTGGCGCGCACCGTCGAGCACTTCGCCTCGCGCGGCGCGATGGACATCGAGGGCTTCGGCGAGAAGCTCGCGGCTACCCTCACCGAGCGCGGGTTCATCAGCAGCGTCGCCGACATCTACGGCCTGCACGAGCGCCGCGAGGAACTGCTCGCCCTCAAGGGCATCGGCGAGAAGACGCTGGACAACCTCTTCGCGCGGATCGAGGCGAGCAAGCAGCGGCCGCTGCGGCGGCTGCTGGTGGCGCTCAGCATCCGCCACGTCGGCGCCGAGACGGCGCGCGACATCGCGGTGCACTTCGGCGACATGGCGCACCTGCGCGCGGCTGGCGTCGAGGAGATCGAGGCGATCGACGGCGTCGGCCCGATCGTCGCGCAGGCGCTGCACGAGTACCTCGCCGACGGCGCCAACGCGGCGGAGATCGAGCGCCTCGACAAGGCCGGGGTGCGCATGGACGACGACACGTCGGCGCGCGGCGGGCCGCTCGAGGGCGACGTGTTCGTCGTGACGGGCGCCCTCGAGCGCTGGTCGCGCAACGAGGCGGAGGCGCTGATCAAGGAGTTGGGCGGGCGCGTCAGCGGCGCGGTCGGGAAGCAGACCAGCTACCTGCTGGCGGGTTCCGGCGGCGGCGCCAAGCGCACGAAGGCCGAGGACCTCGAGACACCCATCCTCAGCGAGGAGGAGTTCGTCGCCCGGCTGCGCGAGCGTGGATGGGAAGGTGAGCACTAACTCTCGCGAATAACGCCGCGAGATATCCACAGGGCGCGCCGCGGGAGGCTATACTGGCGACGCGGGCGCCTTCGGCGGGGCCCCGCTGGCCTCTCCCCTGCGCATGCGTGGGGCGATCGCTCGTTGGCACAACCGGGATTGAACGCCGCGAAAGGGACTCTCCGTGGCTTTCAACCCGCTGTCCAGCTTCCTCGGCATCTTCTCGCACGACATCGGCATCGACCTCGGTACCGCCAACACGCTGGTCTTCGTGCGCGGGCGCGGCATCGTCGTCGACGAGCCATCCGTGGTCGCGATCGACACGGTATCGAAGCGCGTACTGGCGATCGGCGACGAGGCGAAGCTGATGGTCGGGCGCACGCCCTCGACGATCGTGGCGGTCCGTCCGCTGCGAGACGGCGTGATCTCTGACTTCTCCGTAACCGAGCGCATGCTGCAGCACTTCATCCGCCAGGTGCACGAGCGCTTCGGGATCGGTATCCCCAAGCCGCGCGTGGTGATCGGCATCCCGTCCGGCGCGACGGAGGTGGAGAAGCGCGCGGTCCACGACGCCGCCGTCGCCGCCGGCGCCCGCTCCTGCTTCCTGATTGAGGAGCCGATGGCCTCCGCGATCGGCTCCAAGCTGCCGGTCATGAACCCCGCCGGGCAGATGATCATCGACATCGGCGGCGGCACCACCGAGGTCGCCGTGATCGCCCTCGGAGGCATCGTGGTGTCGACCTCGGTGCGGGCGGCCGGGGACGCGATGGACCAGGCGCTGATGCAGTACGCGCGGCAGGTCCACAACATGCTGATCGGCGAGCGCAGCGCCGAGTCGATCAAGATCGAGGCGGGCTCCGCCTACCCGCTCGAAGAGGAAGGCCGCGTCGACCTTCGCGGCCGCGACCTCGCAACCGGACTGCCGAAGTCCGTCGAGGTCTCGACGGTCGAGGTGCGGGACGCGCTGTCGCCGATCACGAGCGAGATCGTCCACGCGGTGCAGGCGACGATCGAGCGCACCCCACCAGAGCTGGTCGCCGACCTGATGCTGCACGGCATCGCGATGGCGGGCGGAGGCTCGCTGCTGCAAGGCCTCGACCGCCGCATCGCCGCCGAGACGCGCTTCCCCACGTATGTGGCCACGGACCCGCTTCGCTCGGTCGTCCGCGGGTGCGCCGAGACGCTTGAGGAGGCCTCGACGTTGCGGAAGGTGCAGGCCCGGATCAGCACCCGGCGCCCCGCACGCTGACGCGCGGCCACGAGGCTCGCCACAGGGGCGATCTGGTAGACTGAGCCACGGCTGGTGAACGGGCGCCGACACCACATTTCCGCCGGTTCTGACGGTCTGATCTCTGCGTTTCGTGCTCCTCACTGCTGATCGGATCGTACGGAGGGCATACCCGTGGCTGTGATACGCCACGCCTTCTGGCTGATCGCACTCCTGACGCTCGCGGGCGCCCTGCTCGCCGGCTCGCGCGCGCAAGGCGCGGCGCGGTTCGAGGAACGCGGCGGCCTGATCTTCGCACCGCTGATCGGCGCCGCCGGGGATCTGGCGCGCACTCTCTCCGATGCCGCACAGCACGGCGACCGGATTGACGACCTGAGCGACGAGAACGCCTCGCTGCGCCAGCAGATCGCGCGCCTCGAGGCGGAGAATGCGAGCCTCCGCGAGTCCGTGATCCGCAGCGGCCAACTGACGGACCTGACCGCCGCCGCCGGAGCAGGGAGTGTGGGCGCGACCCTCGCGGCAAGGGTCGTGCTGCGCGATCCGGCGCCCGGGCGCGACGTGATCGTGATCGATCGCGGCGCACGCGACGGCGTGCGCAAGGGGCAGCCGGTGCTGGGAAGCGGCGCGACGCTGATCGGCCTGGTCTCCTCCGTGCAGCAGCAGCGCGCGCGCGTGCGCCTGCTCAGTGACCCGCAGTCCGCGATCGCGGCCGTCGTGCAGTCCACGCGAACCCAGACGGCGCTCACCGGGAGCCGGGACGGCCTGCGGCTGGAGTTCGCCCCGATCGGCGATCCGATCAGCGAGGGCGATCTCGTGCTCACGTCCGCCCTGATCGGTGGTCTGCCGGGCGGACTGCTTGCCGGGCAGGTGACGGAAGTCGATCGCAGCGGGCAGGATCTGTTCGCGAACATCCGCGTCGAGCCGCTCGCGACGTACGACCGGCTTGAGCACGTGCTCGTGGTCACGGAGCCGTCGCGGACGGCGTCCGGAACGGGGACCGCCAAGTGATCGAGTTGCCCGCCGTGCTGCTGGTCCGGTTGCTGTTCGCGTCCGTGGCGACACTGCTGGGCGTCGGCGCGGCGCTGCTGCAGCTCGGAGCCACGCCGATCTGGATCGATCAGCCGCTGGCGGCGCCCGTGTTCCCCCTGATCGTGATAGCAGGCTGGGGCGCCGCGCGCGGACTGGGCGAGGCCGTCCCCGCAGCCTTGCTCGCCGCGATCGCGCTGGGCGTGGCGTCCGAGGAGCGGGCCGGCTGGTTCCTGCTCGCGATGCTTCCGACCGCCGCCCTGCTGCTTCCCGCGGCGGCGCTGCGGCACTGGGAGCGGCTTCTGCTGGCGCCGGTCGCGGCCGCGCTCGGCGTGGTGGTGTTCCAGGCGATGCTCCGCTTCTCCAGCGGCCTGGCCGCGCTCTCCGCCCAGCAGCAGAACGAGCTGTTCGAGGGCGCGGCCTGGAGCGCCGTCGCCGCCTTCGCCCTCGCCGCGATTCTCGCCGGCGGAGCGTGGGCGCTGCGGCGGGGGCCGGCTCCGGACCCCACGGCGCGACGGGGGCTGTTCGAGTGAGCGACCAACGTCTCCGCGCGATGCAGGCCCTCGGCGCGCTCGTGCTGATCGTGCTTGCCGTGCAGCTCGTCCGGCTCCAGCTCTATGGCGAGGTGCCCACCGCCGCCGCCCTCCCCGAGGGCTCACCGAACACCGTGCGTGGCGAGTTCGTGCGCAGCATCCCCGTCGAGCCGCTGCGCGGGCTGATTACCGACCGCAGCGGCTTTGTCCTCGCCCACAACGTCGCCACCTTCTCCCTGGCGCTCGTCCCGGGCGAGCTGCCGAGCGAGCCGGCGGCGCGGCTGGCCGCGCTGCGCGCCATCGAGCGGATCGGCCTCGTCCCCCGCTCGGCGATCGAACAGGCGCTCAACCAGCCGCTGGCGGAGATCGACCCGCTCGCGCCGTTGACGCTGCGCGAGGGCTTCGGCCGCGAAGAGGCGATTGCGCTGCGCACGTCCCTCGCCGACGTGCCCGCTGCCCTGGTGCGCACGGCGCCGAGGCGTGTCTACGGCGGTGGCGACCTGCTGGCGCACATGATCGGCTACGTGGGACCGATCACCGCCGAGCAGGCGGACGCCTACCTCGACGCGGGGTACCGGCTCGACGCGTTCGTCGGGCGCTCGGGCGTGGAGCTGACCTACGAGACCGAGCTGCGCGGGGAGGATGGCCAGCGGCTGGTCATCGCCGATCCGATCGGCCGCGAGCTGCGCAGCCTGGGCGCCGACCCGGCGCGCGGGGGCGCGGATCTCGTGCTCAGCATCGACCTGCGAATGCAACGCGCGGCCACGGCGGCACTCGCAAAGGGCATCGAGCAGGGTCTCGCCTACGCCGTCGATGTCGAGAACCGGGATCCGGAAGACCTCTCGCGATCGGGCGCGGTCGTGCTGCTGGACGTGCGCAGCGGCGAGCTGCTGGCGCTGGCCACCTACCCCTCGTACGACGTGAGCGCCTTCGCCTGGCACACGGGCGGAGAGGGCCTTGGCGCGCTGCTGAACGACGCGACCCGCCCGCTGGTTCACCGCGCGTACATGGAAGCGCCGGCGCCCGGATCGATCTTCAAGCCCTTCGTCGGCGCGGCCGCGCTCGAGGAAGGCGTCGCCACTCCGGAGACCAGGATCTTCAGCAGCGGCGCGATCACGATCCGCTCGATCTACGACCCGGAGGTCATCTACACCTTCAGGGACTGGGCCCCGCACGGTTTGCTGGACTTCTACGGCGGGCTCACGCGCTCCTCGGACGTCTACTACTACTACCTGGCCGGCGGCTACGATCAGGACGACGAGCACTTCGAGGGTCTCGGGGTGAAACGCGTCGCCGCGTACGCGCGCGCGTTCGGCTTCGGGGCGCCGACCGGCCTGGACCTTCCGGGCGAGTCCTCCGGCCTGGTCCCCGATGCCGAGTGGAAGGAAGAGGTGATCGGGGAGCCGTGGGTGCTGGGCGACAGCTACAACATGGGCATCGGGCAGGGCTACCTCGAGGTCACCCCGCTGCAGATGGCGGTCGCGACGGCCGCACTCGCCAACGGCGGCGATTTGCTCGTACCGCGCATCGGCCACGGGCTGCGGACCGCCGCGGGCATGATCCCCTTCGAGCGCGAGGTCGCCGCCACCCTGCCCATCGAGAGCGAGCATCTGGAGGTCGTGCGCGAGGCGCTGCGCCGCGCCGCCGACAGGGGCGGCACCGCCTGGCGCGGCGAGCCCACCGACATACAGATCGGCGGCAAGACCGGCACGGCTGAGTTCGGCAGCCGGAACGCCGCCGGGCTGCTCGCCTCGCACGGCTGGTACATCGGCTTTGCGCCCTACGACGACCCGGAGGTGGCGATCGTCGTCTACCTCGAGTACGGCGTCGGCGCCACACACGCCGGGCCGGTCGCGCGCGAGATCCTGTCGGCCTACTTCGGGATGGACATCAGTCCGGAGGACGAGTGGTACTGGAGCCGGGCGACGGTCGGGAGCGTGCGGCCATGATCCGGGAGGCGCTTGCCGGGCCGCTGCAGCGCAGCGACATCACGCTCTGGGCGGCCGTCGTCCTGCTGGCGGCCTTCGGGCTGGTCAGCGTGCACTCGGCCACCCTCGGAGATCCGCCCCATCCGCTGCTCACCACCGCCGCCTCGCGCCACGCCGTGATCGCGGTCGCCGGGACGGCCCTGATGCTGCTTGCGGCGAGGTTCGATTACCGGCTCCTGCGGCAGGGGAGCGCGGCGCTGTACGTCGTCGCCGCCGGGCTGCTGCTGCTCGCGGTCGTCGCCGGCGAGACCGAGTACGGGGCGCGACGCTGGCTCTCGATTGGGGGCGCGACGTTCCAGCCCTCGGAGTTCGCCAAGATCGCGCTCGTGCTCGCACTCGCGTCGTACGCGAGCGTGAGAACGCCGAGCTTGCCCGCGCTGCTGGTCACGTTCGGTCTGCTCGCGGGGCTGCTGCTGCCGGTGCTGACGCAACCGGATACGGGCACGGCGCTGGTCTTCACGGTCGGCTGGCTTGTCGTCGTGGTGGTCTGGGGTGCACCGCTGCGCACGATCGGCGGACTCTTCGCCGGGCTCGCGGGACTGATGCCGCTGGTCTTCGCGCTGGCCGTGCCGGACTACCAACGCGAGCGCATCGCCGTATTCCTCAATCCCGAGCGCGATCCGCTCGGGACCGGGTACACGCTGCGCCAGGCGGAGACCGCGCTTGCCGAGGGCGGCATCACGGGCAGCGGCCTGTTCGGCGGCAGTGAGTCGCACCTCTACGGCATCCTTGCCCGCTCGAGCGACTTCATATTCGCAATGATCGGCGAGGAGCTGGGGCTGATCGGCACGCTGGCCGTGCTCGTGCTGTTCGGGTTGATCGGCTGGCGGGGCCTGGAGGCGGCGCGCCACGCGCCCGATCCGTTCGGGCGGCTGCTGGCCTCCGGCCTGACGGCGCTGCTGCTGGCGCAGGCGATCCTCAACATGGCGGTGAACGTGCGGCTGTTCCCGGCGACGGGCCTGCCACTGCCGTTCATCTCGCAGGGCGGGACGGCCCTGCTCGTAACCTTCATCGCCGTCGGCCTGCTGCAGAGCGTCTACGCCCACCGGGTCCAGCCGCGCCTCCCCCTCTCCGAGCAGCCCGATCCATCCACGGCGCCGAGGCGCGAAGCCTGACGCGACGACAGCGTTGCCGAATCCGAGCCGGGCCTTGCGTCCGGTGATCGACAATCACCGGACGCGGGGGAATACCCCGCAGGGCCCCCGCGGCTGAGGGAGCGCCCTCACCCCCGCCCTCTCCCCAGGGAGAGGGCGCCGGACGGTCTTGCGGCGGCCAGCCGGCGATCCGGGCGGGGGTGTGGGGGCTCCGCCCCCACAGAAAGAACATCCGAGGGCGGGTGGGTGGGCCGAGCGGCCCTGCGAGGTATCCCTCGCGTCACGACAGGACCGTGCGCACGCTCCTCCGGGATGGGGGCGTGGGGGGCGCAGCCCCCCGCAGACGAGGGAGAGGGACAGGGTGCGGGACAGCGTGCGGGAGGGTCCGCCTTCCGGCGCTTGCGCTGCGCCCCCGCGGCTTTCGAGGGCGCGCGGGAGTCTTCCCCCTCACCCCCGCCCTCTCCCCCAGGGAGAGAGGGGCCGGAACGGGCCGGCAGCGGGTTCGGACGAAGCGAGGGCCGCCTCACGGCGGCCCTCACACATGGACTGCGAAACGGCTACGGCCCCCGCTCAGGGCGTGAGGACGGGCTCCTGCTCCTCCTCCGCCGGGGGCTCCTGCTCCTCCTCCGCCGGGGGCTCCGGCGGCGGTGCGCTGGCGATCTGCTCCGCCGTCACCTCGCCGTCGACGTAGTCGAGGCGGATTCTGGCGCCCTCGGAGAACTGGCCCTCGAGGAGGGCGTCGGAGAGACGGTCCTCGACCTCGTTCTGGATGACGCGGCGCAGCGGGCGCGCGCCGAACACCGGGTCGAAGCCCTTCTCGCCGAGGTAGTCGAGCAGCGCCTTGCTGACCTCGAGGGTGATTTCCTTCTCGCGCAGGTTGTCGCGCACGTCCTTCAACTCAAGGTCCACGATCTCGCGGATGTGCTCCTCCTGGAGCGAGTGGAAGACGACGGACTGGTCGATGCGGTTGAGGAACTCGGGCCGGAAGACCCGCTTCATCTCTTCCGTGACCTTGTCCTTCATCCGCTCGTACATCTGCTCGGCGGTCTTGGCGTCGTCGGTCGCCGTGTTGAAGCCGAAGCGGCTGTCCTTGCGGATCAGGTCGGAGCCGACGTTGGAGGTCTGGATGATGATGGTGTTGCGGAAGTCCACCTTGCGGCCCTTGGCGTCGGAGAGGTGCCCGTCGTCGAAGATCTGCAGCAGCATGTTGTAGACGTCCGGGTGCGCCTTCTCGATCTCGTCGAGGAGGATCAGGCAGTAGCTGCGCCGCCGCACCAGGTCCGTCAGCTGCCCGCCGTCGTCGTAGCCGACGTAGCCGGGCGGTGAGCCGACGAGGCGCGAGACGGTGTGCTTTTCCATGAACTCGGACATGTCGAGCCGGACGATGTTGTCCTTCGAGCCGAACATGAACTCGGCGAGCGTCTCGGCGAGGTAGGTCTTCCCCACGCCCGTCGGCCCCAGGAACATGAAGACGCCGATCGGGCGCTTGGGGTTCTTGAGCCCCGCCCGCGCGCGCCGCACGGCCTTCGCAACGGCGCTGATCGCCTCGTCCTGCCCGATCACGCGGTCGCGCAGGAACTGCTCCATCTCGATCAGGCGCGCGGTCTCCTCGGAGGCGATGCGCGTGAGCGGGATGCCCGTCCACATCGAGACGACGTCGCGGATGTCCTCGTCGCTGACCAGCAGCTCGCTGCCCTCGCGCTCGCTCTCGACCTGTTGCTCGAGTTCCTCGAGCTTGGCTTGCAGGCGCACCTCGCGCTCGCGCAGTTCGGCGGCGTACTCGTACTGCTGGCTGCCGATCGCCTGGTCCTTCTCGCGGCGCAGCGCCTCGAGGCCCTTCGTGGCGTCGCGCACGGAGGGAGGCGTCGAGTGGCGGCGGATGCGCACGCGCGCCGACGCCTCGTCGATCAGGTCGATCGCCTTGTCCGGCAGGAAGCGGTCTGAGACGTAGCGCGCGGACAGTTCGGCGGCGGCCTTGATCGCGTCGTCGCTGATCCGCAGCTTGTGGTGCTCCTCGTAGGCGCCGCGAATGCCCTTGAGGATCTCCACGGTCTCCTCGGTCGACGGTTCGTCGACGCGCACGGGCTGGAAGCGGCGCTCGAGCGCGGCGTCGCGCTCGATGTGCTTGCGGTACTCGTCGAGGGTGGTCGCGCCGATCGCCTGCAGCTCGCCGCGCGCGAGCGCCGGCTTGAGGATGTTCGCGGCGTCGACGGCGCCTTCGGCGGCGCCGGCGCCGACGAGCATGTGCAACTCGTCGATGAAGAGGATGCAGTTCTTGGCCGAGCGGATCTCCTCGATCACCTTCTTGAGGCGCTCCTCGAACTCGCCGCGGTACTTGGTGCCGGCGACGAGCGAGCCGATGTCGAGGGTGAGCATGCGCTTGCCGAGCAGCGTCTCGGGAGCGTCGCCCTGCACGATGCGGTGCGCGAGGCCCTCGGCGATCGAGGTCTTGCCGACGCCCGGTTCGCCGATCAGCACGGGGTTGTTCTTGGTGCGGCGCGAGAGGATCTGCACGACGCGCTCGATCTCGTTCTCGCGGCCGATCACGGGGTCGAGCTGGCTGCTGCGCGCGGCGGCCGTGAGGTCCACGCCGAGCTGATCGAGCGTGGGTGTGCGCGCCGTCTGGCGCCCGCCCGAGCCCGCCGCCGCCGCGCCCGCCGGCTGCGTCTGCGCGAGGATGCGCGTGGTCTCGCCGCGCACCCGCTCGAGGTTCACGCCGAGGCTCTCGAGGACCCCGGCCGCGATGCCCTCGCCCTCGCGGACGAGGCCGAGCAGCAGGTGCTCGGTGCCGATGTAGGAGTGGTTGAGCCGGCGCGCCTCATCGACGGCGAGTTCGATCACGCGCTTGGCGCGCGGGGTGAGCCCGATCTCGCCGCTGGTCGTGCGATCGCCGCGGCCGATGATGAACTCGACGGCGGAGCGCACCTTGTTCAGTTCGACGCCGAGGTTGGAGAGCACCTTCGCCGCCACGCCGTCGCCCTCGCGGACGAGGCCGAGCAGCAGGTGCTCGGTGCCGATGTAGTTGTGGTTGAAGCGCTGCGCTTCCTCTTGCGCGAGGGTGAGCACACGGCGGGCCCGCTCGGTGAATTTGTCGAACCGGTCCGCCATCCCGCACTCCCGTCGCGCGCCCTTAAGGCTACCACGGCCCAGACCGGCGTTCGAGGAGGTCGCTCAGCCCAGCCCGCGGCCGCCCGATTACGTCAAGCGCCGTCGTCGCCGTCTCACCGGCGACGACACGTTGCACCATTCCGCCCGAGTCACTCGCGAGGTGAGCGCGGGGCAGCGCCGCCCAAGCCGTGGACCGTTTGGCCTTCGATCCGTTCAGGGGCCGCTCGAGGCGCGTCGGCCGCGGTAATCGCGGCGGACGCGTCTCCTATTGCTGGGCTTCGGCCTGCGCCTCTTCGTCGGCCTCTGCCTCGGCCTCTTCGTCGGCCTCGGCTTCCGGGGCTTCCTCGGCTTCCGGCGCCTCCGGGGCTTCCTCGGCTTCCGGGGCTTCCGTGGCTTCCGGGGCCTCCGAGGCTTCCGAGGCTTCCGGGGCCTCCGAGGCTTCCGAGGCTTCCGGGGCCTCCGAGGCTTCCGTGGCTTCCGCGGCCTCCGTGGCTTCCGTGGCTTCCTCGGCCTCCGAGGCTTCCGGGGCCTCTGCTGCCGGGGCCTCCGCTGCCGGGGCCTCCGCTGCCGGGGCCGGGGCTTCCTGCGCTTCCTGGGAGGCCAGTTCCTCCCGCGCCTGCTGCATCGCGGCGGCTATCGCCGTCATCGGCGGGGCATCGGGGCGACGCGGCGCGGCCTGATCGGCGGAGCCGGAGCGGCGACCGCGCGCATCGTCGCGGGCGCGGTCCGCGGCCTCTGCCTCGGCCTGCCGGGCGGTGTAGCGCTCCTCCACGGCGGTGCACTCGTTCGGGAACTCCTCGCGCGCCTCGTCGGCGACGCCCATGACGCGCCCGTGGTCGTCGAAGCGCCAGCCGCGCATCTCGGCTTCCTGCCGCCCTTCGCGCAGCGAGAGGCCGAGGCGGTGCCGGTCGTGCTCGATGCGCACGATCTTGAGCGGCACGACGTCACCCTCGGTGAGGATCTCGTCGGGCGCGTTGATGCGCCGGTCGACCAGCTCGGAGACGTGCGCCAGGCCCTCGACCGGCCCCGGCAGCCGCGTGAACGCGCCAAACGCGACGACCTTGGTGACGACGCCGGGGACGACGTCGCCGACCTCGTAGCGGGCGATCAGATCCTGCCACTGCTCCGGCGCGGCGCGGCGCACGGAGAGAGCGATCTTCTTGTTCTCGCGATCGATGCGCATGACGAAGACGTCGATGTCCTCGCCGATGCTGAAGAGCTGCTCCGGATCCGCGTTGCGGTCCCAGCTGAGCTCGGAGAGGTGGGCGAGGCCGTCGGCCCCGCCGAGGTCGACGAAGACGCCGAAGTTGCGGATCGAGGTGACTTTGCCGCGGCGGACTTCGCCCTCGGTGAGCTCGCCCAGCAGGCGCTCCTTCTGCTCCGCTCGCCACTCCTGCATGGCGGCGCGCTCGGAGAGGATGGCGCGGTTGCGGCGGCGGTTGATCTCGATCACCTTCATGCGCAGCCGCCGGCCGACCTGGTCGGAGAGCGGGTTGGCGCCGTCGCTGCCGGGCTTGGCGCCGACGACCTGCGACATGGGGATGAAGGTATTGACGCCCTCGACGTTGGCGAGCAGGCCGCCCTTGTTGAAGCCCGTGATCTCCGCCTCGAAGATCTCGCCGCTTTCGAAGCGCTCCTGCAGGATCCGCCAGCCCTGTTCGCCGCGCGCGCGGTCGATCGAGAGCTGGACCTGGCCGTCCTCGGTCTCCGCCTGCATGACGTAGGCGAGCACGTTCTCGCCGATGCTGAGCCGGGAGAGCGGGTCAGAGCCGAGCGAGTGCATCTCCTGCACGGGCACGACGCCCTCGGACTTCGAGCCGATGTCGACGAGGTCGATCAGGACGCCGTCGCGCTCGATGCTCATCACTGGGCCCTCGACGACCTCGCCGCGACGCAGCTGGCGCGGTTCAGGCGCCTCGCCGGCGTCGAGCAGCGCGCCCATGTCGAGGATCTCTTCCTCGGGCTCGGGCTCGGGGGCGGCGGGGGGTGCGGGTGCGATGGTCGCTTCAGGCGGGGGAGGCGGTTCTGGTGCAGCGACTGCTGCGGGAGCGCCGCCCGGTGGGTCGGCCTGCTCCGTGGTGTCGGGGTTCGTCAAGGTCTGCTGGGCCCTCCTGTCCTGGGTTCGCCGCTGGCGGGCCGTCGAGACGGGCCGCCGGGCAGCCGGGAGATCATAGCACGCGTCGCCGACACGCTCCGCTGCGCGGTTGGGATGCCAGTTGCAACGTCACTGGACGCGGAGCGAGCCGGCCCCGTGTGGAACCGGCTCGCATGAGTCCTGGCGGTGGCCTATTTTCCGCACCCGGTTGCCCGGGGAGTATCGTCGGCGCTGCGGCGTTTCACTTCCGTGTTCGGGATGGGAACGGGTGGGTCCACCGCGCTCTAACCACCAGGACGGTCAAGTATGCGGCGCGATCGGCGGGCGAGCAAGATCGCCCACCCACGAGAGGGGCAGGCGATGGCGCGCAGCGAAACCCCCCAGGTCTTCTGGTCCTACATCAGGCATTCGATCGAGGGCATGATCAACGCGCTCTCCGACCTCGAGGAGGCCGGCGTACCGCTCGACTGGCGCCCTCCGGCCGCCGGCGCGAACAGCGTGTACGTGCTGGCCGCCCATGCCCTGGGCGCCACGGAGCACCGGCTGCTGTCCGTCCTCTGCGGCATCGAGGTCGACCGCGATCGGGAGGCGGAGTTCGCCGCCGCCGTTCGCTCCGCGACGGTGATCGAGGACGAGTGGCGCGCCCTCTCGGCCCGCATCGCCCCGGCGCTCGGCAAGCTCACCGAGGCGGACCTCGCGGCACTGAGGCGCCATCCACACCGCGGTGAGATCAGCGGGCTCGAGGTGCTGATCGTGGTCGCGCGGCACATGGCGGAGCACGCGGGCCAGGCGGAGCTCACGCGGGACCTCGCGCTGGCGGCGGCCCGGGGCTGATCGCGTTGCGGACGCAAGACGGGCGCAGCAGTTGCTGCGCCCGTGTCATTGCCTGGTAGCGGGAGAGGGATTCGAACCCCCGACCTTCGGGTTATGAGCCCGACGAGCTACCACTGCTCCATCCCGCGACGGTTCCGGATCACTCCGGGTCCGGCAGCTCCAGTATAGCGTTCCGGGGCTCCGGTTTGCGGGCGCCCGGTGGCGTCCGCCGGAAGCTGAGCGTGACGGTTGCGGCAGGCACGGCGGGGAATGCGGAGGGTGCCTGATGAAGGGTCAAGCCCTCGACCATTAGTACCACTCAGCTGCACGCATTACTGCGCTTCCACCTGTGGCCTATCAAGCGGGTAGTCTTCCCGCGGTCTTACCTGGTTAACCCAGTGGGAGGCCTCATCTTGGAGTTGGCTTCGCGCTTAGATGCTTTCAGCGCTTATCCGTTCCGGACTTGGCTACCCGGCGATGCCCCTGGCGGGACAACCGGCACACCAGAGGTCCGTCCACCCCGGTCCTCTCGTACTAGGGGCAGCGCTCCTCAAGCCTCCTACGCCCACAGCGGATAGAGACCGAACTGTCTCACGACGTTCTGAACCCAGCTCGCGTACCGCTTTAATGGGCGAACAGCCCAACCCTTGGGACCTGATTCAGCCCCAGGATGCGACGAGCCGACATCGAGGTGCCAAACCCTGCCGTCGATATGAACTCTTGGGCAGGATCAGCCTGTTATCCCCGGGGTAGCTTGTATCCGATAAGCCACGGCCCTTCCACTCGGGACCGTAGGATCACTTTGGCCGACTTTCGTCCCTGCTCGACATGTCCGTCTCGCAGTCAAGCCCCCTTCTGCCAATACACGCGTCGGGTGATTGCCATCCACCCTGAGGGGACCATTGCGCGCCTCCGTTACCTTTTGGGAGGCGACCGCCCCAGTCAAACTGCCCACCAGGCGCTGTTCCCATGCTTGCTCACAGGTTAGGAGGACAAACCTGGAAGAGTGGTATTTCACTGTTGGCTCCCCGTCTCCCGAAAGAAACGGTTCACAGCCTCCCACTTATCCTACGCAGTCCAAGCCCGGCCTCCAGCGCCAAGCTGCAGTAAAGCTCCACGGGGTCTTTTTGTCCGGCTGCGGGTAGGCCGCATCTTCACGGCCAGTTCAATTTCGCCGAGTCCTTCGTTGAGACAGCGCCCAGATCGTTACGCCATTCGTGCGGGTCGGAACTTACCCGACAAGGAATTTCGCTACCTTAGGACCGTTATAGTTACGGCCGCCGTTCACCGGGGCTTCGGTTCGCGGCTTGCACCGCTCTCCTTAACCTTCCGGCACTGGGCAGGCGTCAGCCCCTATACATCCGCTTACGCGTTCGCAGAGACCTGTGTTTTTGTTAAACAGTCGCCTGGGCCTGCTCTCTGCGGCCCCAGCCATGCTCGGGACGCGAAGTCCTTCACCGGCCGGGGCGCTCCTTCTCCCGAAGTTACGGAGCGAGATTGCCGAGTTCCTTAACGAAGGTTCTCTCGATCACCTGACGGTACTTACCGCCGCCCACCAGTGTCGGTTTGCGGTACGGGCACCGCGGTTGCTCGGCAGCGAGGCTTTTCTTGCTGGCATGGACTCGACCGGGTCGCTTTGACTGACGTCTCCGCTTCTCTCCAGCCCTCCGCTTGACCCGGGGGCGGATTTGCCTACCCCCGGACGCCTACGGCTGAAGAACGGACCATGTCCAATCGGCCCGCCCAGCCTATCCTTCCAGGTCACCCCTCCTGCCTCGAACGCAGCCGCGGTGGGGCAGGAATACTAACCTGCTGTCCATCGCCTACGACTCTCGTCCTCGGCTTAGGCCCGCCTAACCCTACGCGGATAAACCTTGCGTAGGAACCCTCGGGCTTACGGTGTCCCGGTTTCTCACCGGAATTACGCTACTCATGCCGACATTCTCACTTCCGCGCGCTCCACCGGAGGTCACCCTGCCGGCTTCACTGCTGCGCGGAACGCTCCCCTACCGACCGCTCCCCCGAGGGGGCGCGATCCCCTGGCTTCGGCACCATGCTTGAGCCCCGTTACATTGTCGGCGCCCGATCACTCGACCAGTGAGCTGTTACGCACTCTTTCAATGATGGCTGCTTCTGAGCCAACATCCTGGCTGTCTTTGCGACCGGACATCCTTTCACACTAAGCATGGATTTAGGGGCCTTAGCCGAGGGTCTGGGCTGTTTCCCTTTCGACAACGAAGCTTAGCCCCCGCTGTCTCACTCCCGTGTTCTCATGCACTGGCATTCGCGGTTTGGATGGGTTTGGTAAGCGGTAAGCCCCCTAGCCCAACCAGAGCCCTACCTCCAGTGCACATCACACGAGGCTGCGCCTAAACGCATTTCGGGGAGAACCAGCTATCTCCTGGTTCGATTAGCATTTCACCCCTACCCACAGGTCATCCAACCACTTTGCAACGTAGGAAGGTTCGCGCCTCCACGAGGTCTTACCCTCGCTTCACGCTGCCCATGGGTAGCTCACCAGGTTTCGGGTCTGCGTCCCGCGACTGCGACGCCCTGTTCAGACTCGCTTTCGCTCCGGCTCCGCGACTCCCGTCGCTTAACCTTGCCACGGAACGCAACTCGTCGGCTCATTCTTCAATAGGCACGCCGTCACCCGGCTTACGCCCGGCTCCGACTGCTTGTAGGCACACGGTTTCAGGGACTGTTTCACTCCCCTCCCGGGGTGCTTTTCACCTTTCCCTCACGGTACTGGTTCGCTATCGGTCGTTACGGGTATTTAGCCTTGGGAAGTGGTCTCCCCGGATTCCCACGGGATTTCTCGTGTCCCGTGGTACTCAGGATCCCGGCGGGAGCCGCACGAATTTCGCCTACGGGGCTCTCACCCCCTTTGGCGGACCGTTCCAGGTCCTTCGGCTATCCGTGCCGGCACTCCCGTGTCGCCGGTCCTGCAACCCCGCCCCCACAAAAGGGGGACGGTTTGGGCTGATCCCCGTTCGCTCGCCGCTACTAGGGGAATTGTTTCTGTTCCTCGAGGTACTGAGATGTTTCAGTTCCCCCGGTTCCCTCGATCCGGCCTATGTGTTCAGCCGGTCGTGACCCGCCATCACGCGGGCCGGGTTGCCCCATTCGGAAATCCCCGGTTCAGCTTGCTAGACAGCTCGCCGAGGCTTTTCGCAGTCTTGCCACGTC